>CAZSUU010000046.1:0-43208 GCA_964610105.1 uncultured Verrucomicrobiota bacterium
AGCCGAATACCCGATCAGGACACCGCCCGAAACTAGAGAAGAACCAAACTCCAGACGCGGGCAATCCTGCCCGCGCGCCGCGCATCGCATGCTCGTCCTCGTCGTCGTCCTCGCACTCGGTGATCGGTCAGAATGCATGATCCCTTCGAGGACGAAGAACGAGGACGGTCACGAGAAGACGGCAGGGGGTTGATGAAACAGCGCCCTACGCACCGAGCGGCTCGCACAGTGCCAGCAGGTTGGCCTCCGGCGTGCCGGGAGGGATTTCGCAGCCGGCGTTGACGAGGTAGGGGGAGCCGACGGACTCGTACACCCGGCGGAGCGCGTCGCGGATTGAGGCGGGGGCGCCGTTCCGCACCACCGACACGGGGTCGAGGTTGCCGGCGAGCGCCACGCGGCCGCCCACGATGCGCCGAACCTGCGCCATGTCCACCATGTGATCCACGTCCAGCACGTCCACGCCCAGGTCGGCGATGCCGGGCAGGAGGTGCGTGATGTTGCCGCAGATGTGGAGTTTCACGCGGCTGCCGGCCGCATGGATGGCCTCCACCATCCGCTTCTCGCGCGGCTGGACCAGGCGCTCGTAGACGTCCGGCGACACCTGGCTGGCGATGGCGTCGCCCATGCCGATCGTGTCGCATCCCGCCCGCACCTGCGCCTCGGCAAACCGGATCCCCGCCTCGACGCACAGGTCCATGAGCTCGCCCGCGTAGGCCTCGTCGTCCATCAGGTCGCACAGGAAGTTCATCACCGTCCGCAGGTCGGCCGCCTCGGCCGCCGGGCCCTCGACCCACCCGAGGATGGACCACTCGCCGCCGAGACGCGCCTGGAAGAGCTCCGCCGCCTGCACGCGGTCGCGCATGCGCGGCGACGACGCCGGATCCGGCCGCGTCAGCCGCGCGAGGTCGCGCGCCTCGGCCAGCGGCGGCGCGCATCGCGGCACGCCGTCCCGCACATACTCGATCCGGCCGCCGAAACCCTCGGTCTCGCGGTAGGGGTCGGAGATGCAGCTCACCTGGTCCATTCCAAAATGCCGCGCGCAGACCTCGTTGGCGCGGACCAGCGCCCGGTGGTCGGAGGCGAACTCCCCGTAGTTCGAGCCGATGAACTCCGCGGCGAACTGCATCAGGATGGGCGTCCGCGGGAGGAAATCCACCGCGCGTCCTTCCAGCATGGCGGCATAGCGCTCGTATCCGTTCATCAAATCGCTCCCGTGCGATGTCTACCGCGTCCTCCCCTCGCGGGCAAGCCCGGAACGCCTCGTTGCCGCCGGCGCAGGCGCGGCATCGGCTCCCGTTCGCGGCTTCTGCTCCGGCCGGTCCCGTCCCTGCCGCCGGAGGTCCGCGCCCCGCCCCCAGCCGCCGCGAATATACCGTTTTCATGATACGATCGTATCATCGAAAAGGTACAAAATCCGGAGCGGCCGTCGGGGCCGGTTCGTGTTCATCGCGTCATCCGGATCGGGAAGGAGGCCCGCGCAGGCAGCCACGTCGGGCGGCGGGCTCGCCGTCCGATTCCGCTCGTGTGCGGCATCTCGACGCGGCCGACGCCACTCCCGGGTCTCCCGCCGCGGTTGCCATTTCCGCCCGCGTGTGCGATTTTGGGACCGTGAAGGCGGACATCGCATGAAGATCCTGGTCACCGGCACGGCCGGTTTCATCGGCTACCACACCGCCCTCGCGCTGCTGGACGACGGACACGAGGTGGTCGGGGCGGACAACTTCAACGACTACTACGACGTGCGGCTCAAGCGGGCGCGGCACGCGCGGCTGGAGGCGCGGACGGGGTATCGCGGCGGGGTCGTGGAACTCGCCGATCCGGCCCAGGTGGAAGCGCTCTTCGCGGCGAACCGCTTCGACGCGGTGTGCCACCTGGCCGCGCAGGCGGGGGTGCGCTACTCGCTGGTCCATCCCCGCGCCTACGAGCGCTGCAACCTGGCCGCGTTCGTGAACATCCTGGAGGCCTGCCGTCATGCGGGCGTCCCGCGGCTGGTGTACGCGTCGAGCTCCAGCGTGTACGGCGGCAACACCAAGCTGCCGTTCAGCGAGGACGATCCGGTCGACCGGCCGGTCAGCCTGTACGCGGCGACGAAGAAGGCCAACGAGCTCATGGCGCACACGTACACGCACCTGTTCGACCTCCAGACGATCGGCCTGCGATTCTTCACCGTCTACGGCCCGTGGGGCCGGCCGGACATGGCCGCCTGGCTGTTCACCGACGCCCTGCTCAAGGGGCGGCCGATCCAGGTGTTCAACCACGGGAAGATGTCGCGCGACTTCACGTTCATCGACGACATCGTCCGAGGCGTCAAGGCGAGTCTGTTCTCGGCCGGCCTCGACCGCTTCGAGATCTTCAACCTCGGCCATCACCACCCCGAGAACCTGATGGATTTCATCCGCACGATCGCGACGACCCTCGGGGTGGAGCCGCGGATGGAACTGCTGCCCCTGCAGCCCGGCGACGTCCCCGCCACGTACGCGGACATCGCGCGGGCGCGCGCCAAACTGGGCTTCGAGCCCGTCATGCCCCTCGCCGAGGGTCTTCCGCTTTTCATCGCCTGGTTCCGCGAGTATCATGGGGTGTGAGCGCGTGGCCGGGATCTCCGCCGCCCGCCGATGGGGAACGGCATGCGCCGGCCTGTTCCGCCGGGCGTGAACACGCAGAAGCGTGTGGCGTTCTCCGCCCGGGTTCTCCGCGGAAAGGCGTGACGGAACGATCGCGGAAGGCGGCGCCGTGGCACGGAAGGAAGAATGAACTGGAGTGAGAGCATGGAGCGGCGAACGCCGTTGGGCGACGGTCCGCTGCCGCAGGGAGACCGGATATGAACTTCTCCGAACTGGCCTCGCAACGATGCAGCGTCCGCGGGTTCAAACCCGATCCGGTGGACGAGGCGCTGCTCGCCCGGATCCTGGAGGCGGGCCGGCTGGCGCCCTCCGCCGCCAACCGCCAGCCGTGGCACATCGTCGCCGTCCGCGACCCGGCCCAGCGGAAGGCGCTCTTCGCGGCCTATCCCCGCGACTGGTTCGGCCAGGCGCCGCTGATCCTGGTCGTCTGCATCCAGCCGAGCATGGCGTGGGTGCGCGGCGACGGAAAGAACTACGCGGACGTGGACGGCGCGATCCTGATGGACCATCTCACGCTGGCGGCGGCCGATCTCGGGCTCGGCACCTGCTGGATCGGCGCGTTCACCGTCTCCCTGGTGAGAAACGTCCTGGGCCTCCCGCCGGAGATCGAGCCGCTCGCCCTGACGCCGCTGGGCTGGCCGCTGCCGGATTCCACGCGGCCGAAGAAGCGCAAGGGGATCGAGGAGATCCTGCACCATGATCGGTGGTGATCCAGCGCCGGCCGCCTCCCCGCCGGCCACGGTGTCGCCCACGCCGGCGAACATCCTGGGAGTCGATTACTGGCACGTGAAGACCGGCGACGCGGGCGATCTCTACCTCACGCGCCACGGCCTCCCGATCCTCGAGCACCTGCTGCCCTCCAGCTGGTACGAGCGGGCGTGGTTCGAGCAGAACCGGCAGCGGCTGGAGGGCACGAGCACGGTGTACCGCATCGGCACGCGCGAGGTGAACGGACGCCGCCTGGAGCTCGTGGTCAAGTGGTGCCGGGTCGGCGAGGAGGTGCCGTTCGACACGGTCACCCTCAACAAGTTCGCCGAGGCCGAGTTCAACAGCCCCTACGAGGAGTTCGCCCTCGTCCACGAGCTCCGCGGCGCCGGCCCCCGCCCCGCCGTCCGGACCCACCGCCCCCTCGCCATCTATGTCCCGGCCGAGCGGCTCCAGCTCTGGCAGACGGGGCGGGTGAGGTCGAAGATGGCCGCGAAGAAGGCCAAGCACCGCGACATCGAGCTCGACGTCTTCCGGCACTACATCCTCGTCTACGAGTGGATCAAGGGGCTCTCGGTGCCCGAGGCGCTGGCGAGCCAGCCCGAGGCGTCCACGGCCGAGCGGGACGCGGTGGTGACGCACATGATGCACGAGGCCACCGACAACCTCGCGCGCCACGGGTTCCGCGTGCTCGACATGAAGCCGGCCCACATCATCGTGCGGCAGCGGACCGACCGGTCGATCCTCCGCCGGGGCGACGGACGGATTCCGTACGCCCTGGTGGATTTCGAGCTGCTCGAACGCACCCCCGAGCGGGAGCGCGAGGTCACGCGGGCGCGGCGCAGCGCCTATCTCAAGCGGCAGCGGGACCGGTTCGACCAGGGGGGGCCGGCGATCTTCCCGCCGCACCTGCATCCCCTCAAGGCCGTGGGCGTGGACTACGTGGCGGGGCACACGGAGAGCACGCGGGGCACGCTCTGGGTGGTCGGCCGCGACCCGGGGCTGTTCGACTACTTCCAGCCCGAGCGATGGCGGCGGACCCCGCGCACGCGGCTGTCGGAGACCAACGAGGTCTATTACACGAAGACGAAGGACGTCATCAACGTCGTGTGGAAGGTGTCGCGCGTGGGGGAGCAGCCGGACGCGGATGCCGCCTCGCCCGCCGGCGCGGCGATTATCGCCCACGGCTACAACAGCCCCTTCGAGGAGTTCGCCGCCGCCTTCCGGCTCGGGCGGGCCGGAATAGCGACCGTGTACCCGCGGGCCATCTACATGACCGGACTCGAATCCGACCGGCCGGAGTACGTCGAGGACAACCGCCGCTACCCGACCCACGACCGCTGGCGCGACCCCGAGGGCCATCCCGCCCTGCGTCCCGACCATCTCTACATCACGATCTGGGGATTCTGGAACGGGCTGGATGAGATGCTGGCCACGCGCGATGCCGACTACTGCCGGGGCATCAACCTCGGACAGGCCGTCTGCGCCGGCTACGTGAGCCGGGCCGAGGCCGACGACCTGCTGGCGCAGGTGCGCGACCGCCTCGCCGCCGCCGGCGCGGAGGACCTGAATCTCAAGGGCGACCACGTTCTGCTCTCGCTCACGCCGGGAGGCATCCTGATCCGCGACACCGACGGCCGTCCGGACATGCGACTCTGCAACTTCGAGCTGATGCGGATGGCCGGACTCGGCGGGGGACCGTAGACTGCGGACCGGATCATGAGCGCCATGGAGACCATTCGGGAGGTGCCGGTCGGGCGGGTGAAGGAGGCCCTGCTCCGCTGCATCGAGCGGGCGAGTTTCGAGCTCGAGCTGAAAGAGCGGGTCATGCTCGACGCGCATTGCCGGCAGGAACGCAACGACACCGCGCGCGCCATCCTCGCCCAGCTGATCGAGAACGAAGAGATCGCCCGGACCGACCGCCGTCCCCTCTGCCAGGACACCGGGGTGGCGGTGGTGTTTGTCGAGGTCGGCCAGGATGTCCACCTGGTGGACGGCGCGCTGGAAGAGGCGGTCGACGCCGCCGTCCGCGAAGGATACGAACGCTTCCACCTGCGCAAGAGCATCGTGCGACACCCGCTCGCGAGGACGAATACCCGCGACAACACGCCGGCGGTGCTGCACACGCGGGTGGTGCCGGGAGATCGCGTGACGATCGACTTCATGGAGAAGGGCGGCGGCTGCGAGAATATGTCGCGCCTGGGCATGCTGATCCCCGCCGACGGCCGCGAGGGGGTGAGGGAGTTCGTTCTGCGCGCCGTCCGCGAGTCCGGCGGGAACGCCTGTCCGCCGCTCGTCGTGGGTGTGGGCCTCGGGGGGAATTTCGAACGCGTGGCGGAGCTGGCCAAGGAGGCCCTGCTCCGCCCGTTCGGCGAACCCGCCGCCGAGCCCCTCGATCACGAGCTGGAGCAGGAACTGCTGGCCGGGATCAACGCGCTCGACCTGGGGCCGATGGGGCTTGGCGGCGACACGACGGCCCTCGCCGTGCACGTGCTCTCCCGCCCTTGCCACATCGCCTCGCTGCCGGTGGCCGTCAACCTCGACTGCCACAGCCACCGGCATGCGCGGGAGATCGTCTGACGCCTGAGGCGGCAGGACTCGGCCGAGCGGCGTGACATCTGCCCCACCCACTCCGCAGTGCACGCGCGACAATCGCAACTCCCAGGTCCCAGACTCCATCCGCCACGTGACGCCGCTTCTGTGGAGGCAGTTCCCACATTCCCGCGCGAATGGTGAGCGCCAGAACTGAGCTTGGGGGGGCGAGTGGGAGTGGAGAAACGGATGGGACTATGCGCCCTTGCGCGCGACGACAAAGGCCTCGACGGCGCGATCGAGTTGATCGAACGTGTGGGCGGCGGAGACCTGCGTGCGGATCCGCGCCTTGCCCTCCGGCACCACGGGATACGAGAATCCGACCGCATAGACGCCGTGCTCCAGCAGGCGCTCGGCCATGGCCTGGGCGAGCCGTGCGTCGCCGAGCATGATCGGCACGATCGGGTGCTCCACCGCCGGCACCTCGAATCCCGCCGCCCGCAGGCCCGCCCGGAAGCGGCGCGTGTTGGCCCACAGCCGTTCGCGCAGCTCGCCCGACGCCTGCAGCAGCTCGAGCACCTTCAAGGAGGCTGCGGCAATGGCTGGCGCCACGGTGTTCGAGAACAGGTACGGACGCGACCGCTGCCGCAGGAGCTCGATCAGCTCGCGGCGCCCGCTGGTGTATCCGCCGCTCGCCCCGCCGAGCGCCTTGCCGAGCGTGCCGGTGATGAGGTCGACGCGGCCCATGCAGCGCCGGTACTCGTGCGTCCCCCGGCCGGTCGCGCCCAGGAATCCCACGGCGTGCGAATCGTCCACCATCACCAGCGCGTCGTGCCGGTCGGCCAGGTCGCAGAGACCGTCCAACCTGGCGATCGTCCCGTCCATGCTGAACACCCCGTCGGTGGCCACGAGGCGGAAGCGGGCCTCGCGGGCCTCTCCCAGCCGGGCCTCCAGGTCCCCGAGGTCGTCGTGCCGGAATCGCAGGCGGCGCGCCTTGCACAGCCGGATGCCGTCGATGATGCTCGCATGGTTGAGCTCGTCGCTCACCACCGCGTCCTCCTCGCCCAGCAGCGTCTCGAAGAGCCCGCCGTTGGCGTCGAAACACGAGGTGTAGAGGATGGTGTCCTCGGTGCCGAGAAACTCGCTCAGCGCCTGCTCCAGCCGCTTGTGCAGCGACTGGGTCCCGCAGATGAAGCGCACCGACGAGAGCCCGTAGCCCCACGCGTCATAGCTCGCGCGCGCCGCCGCCATCACCTCGGGGTGGGTCGCCAGACCCAGGTAGTTGTTCGCGCACAGGTTGATCAGCCGCCGGCCGTCCTCGAGCACAACCTCCGCCCCCTGCGCCCCGGCGAGCACGCGTTCGCCCTTCCGCAGGCCCCGCGCGGCGATCTCGTCCAGCACGCCGCGCACGTGATCTCTCATCCGACCGTACATGGTGCACCGCCTTCCCGGCGGGATGTACGGCATCGCCGGGAGAATCGCAACGAAAACATGGCGTCAACAAATTATGATGTTGAGATCCGGAGCCTCTTCCCGCATCATGCTGGGCTCTGTGCGGCGCCTGGAACCGCACCCCGTGCGGTGAGGCGATGGATGCGTTTCGGGGGCAGCTCGCCATCCTGTGGAGATCGATCATGTGCGGAATCGTGGGCTATGTGGGACCGAGGGACGCGCGTCCGATCCTGGTGGACGGTCTGAAGCGGCTCGAATACCGGGGCTACGACAGCGCGGGACTGGCGTTGGTCCGGGACGGCCGGCTGGAACTCCGCCGGTGCGTGGGACGTCTCTCGGCCCTTGAGCAACAATTGGAAGCCGATCCGGTTTCGGGCTCGCCCGGCATCGGCCACACGCGATGGGCGACGCACGGCGAGCCCTCGGTGCCGAACTCCCACCCCCACGCCGACTGCGGCGGCACGCTGGCCGTCGTGCACAACGGCATCATCGAGAACTTCCGCGAGCTCCGAGCCGATCTGGAGACGGCGGGACACCGTTTCCGATCGCAGACGGACACCGAGGTGATTCCCCACCTGATCGAGGCGGAGCTGGCGGCGGGCGCGGCATCGTTCGACGAGGCCCTCCGCCGGGCCCTCGCCCGCGCGCGCGGGGCGTACGCCCTGGGCATCGTGTCGCGGGACCGGCCCGGCGCGATCTACGCGGCGCGGCATGGCAGCCCGCTGGTCGTGGGGCTGGGCGATGGCGAGCAGTTCCTGGCGAGCGACGTGACCGCCCTGCTCTCCCGCACCCGGCGGTTCATCTACCTGCAGGATGGCGACGTGGCGGAGCTGCGGCCGGACGGCCCGCGGATCTGGGGCGCGGACGGAGCGCCCGTCGAGCGCGCGGCGAAGGTCGTCGATCTGCCGGCGGAGGCCATCGAGCGGGCGGGTTTCGAGACCTTCATGCTCAAGGAGATCCATGAGCAGCCGCGCATCCTGCGCCAGCTGCTGGAACGGCACGCGCCCGCCGGCGCCGGCGTGTCGCTGCCGGACCTCGGCCTCGCGCCGGCCTACTTCCGCAAGCTGAACCGCATCATGATCGTGGCCTGCGGCACCGCCTATCACGCGGGCATGTACGGCAAGCTGCTGCTGGAGTACCTCACGCGCATCGCGGTGGAGACCGATCTCGCCAGCGAGTTCCGCTACCGCGATCCCAAGATCGATCCCGGGACGCTGGTGATCGCCGTGTCGCAGTCGGGCGAGACCGCCGATACGCTGGCCTCCGTCCGGATGGCGCGAAGCTGGGGCTGCAAGGTCCTCTCGCTCTGCAACGTGGCCGGCAGCACGCTCGCGCGCGAGAGCGACGCCGTGTTCTTCACCGACGCCGGCCCGGAAATCGGCGTGGCCTCCACCAAGGCCTACACGGCGCAGCTGATGGCCTTCGCCCTGCTCGCCCTGCACGTCGGCCGCGCCCGCGGGGACCTCGCGGAGCCGGCCGAGGCGGCCCTCCTGGCCGACCTGCGACGCATCCCGGACGCGATCCACTACGTGCTCGGACGCGCCGACGCGATCCGCGCGCTGGCCGACAAGCATCACGACGGGCCCAGCTCGCTCTACCTCGGCCGCCGGTTCAACCACCCCACGGCGCTCGAGGGGGCGCTGAAGAACAAGGAGATCTCCTACCAGCACGCCGAGGGCTACGCCGCCGGAGAGATGAAGCACGGCCCGATCGCGCTGATCAACGAGTACCTGCCGGTGGTCTGCATCTGCACGCGGACGACCGACGAGCTCTACGACAAGATGATCTCCAACATGAAGGAGGTCGAGGCGCGGCACGGGCGGATCCTGGCGGTCGCCACCGACGGCGACGACCACGTCCCGCAGATCACCTCCGACGTGATCTACATCCCGCCCGTCCGCGACGAGTTCTCGCCCCTGGTGAACGTGGTCGCGCTGCAGCTCCTCGCCTACTACGCCGCGCAGGCGCGCGGCACCGACATCGACAAGCCGCGCAACCTGGCGAAGAGCGTGACGGTGGAGTAAGCGGCGTCGGGCGCGGCGGCGCGGGCAGGATCGCCCGCGGCTGGGTTCGGCCATCATCGCGGGCAGGATTGCCCGCGGTACGAACGGGCGCGGCGGACCATCACCGGCGCCCCGCGTCGGTCCGGCTCAACCGCAGGCGGCCGGACCGCCTGCCGGCTCGTGAGCCGGGGATCCCCGCGGATGCCTCCCCCCCCCGGTTCCTGCTTGCCTGACCGGCCGGGGCGTCGCAGACTGGCCGTGTTGAAGACGCTCTCCGGGCCGTATCGCCGAGGGATCGTCCGTGACGTTTCGAGAGCGGTCTTCTTCCGATGCCCATCCGAGAGGACGCCATGAGTGCACATCTGAACCGCCGCTGCTTCCTTCAAACCGCCGCCGCCGGCGCAGGCATGTCGCGCATGTGGTCGCGGGTCGCACCGGTGCTGGGTGTCGCGGCTGCGCCACCCCTGGTTCGCGCGGCCACCGGCAAGCCGGCCGTGCTGGGAGGCACGCCCGTGCACTCGGGCGGCTGGCAGCGATGGCCGATCTGGCGCGAGGCATGGGAGTCCGACGTCCTCGCCGTCCTGCGCAGCGGCCGGTGGTTCCGCGGATCCGCGGAGCACGTCGCGGAGTTCGAGACGGCGTACGCGAAGCTCATCGGGGCGAAGCGCTGCCTGGCGACCGCCAGCGGCACCACGGCGCTGATCGTCAGCCTGCACGTCATGGACGTCGACGCCGGCGACGAGGTGATCACCTCCCCCTACACCTTCATCGCCACCTACAACTCGATCCTGACCGCCCGGGCCCTGCCCGTGTTCGCCGACACGGATCCGGCCACGCTGACCCTGGACCCCGCCACGATCGAAGGCCGGATCACCGAGCGGACCCGCGCGATCATGCCGGTGCACATCTTCGGCATGCCGTGCGACATGGACCCGATCAACGCCCTCGCGCGCACGCGCGGACTCGCCGTCATCGAGGACGCCTGCCAGGCCTGGCTGGCCGAGTACAAGGGTCGCCGGTGCGGCACGCTGGGCGATCTCGGGTGCTTCAGCTTCCAGGAGTCCAAGCACCTGCCCTCCGGCGAGGGCGGCGCCATCACGGGCGACCGCGACGAGCTCATCGACCGGTGCCATTCCTTCCACAACTGCGGCCGCGCCTTCGGAACCCACAAGGGCTCGGGCAGCTTCACGCGGGGCAACAACTACCGGATGCTGCAGGTCCAGGCCGTCATCCTCATGCAGCAGCTCGAGAAACTGGTGCAGGAGACGGCCCGCCGCCGCGAGAGCGCGGACTACCTGACTGAGAATCTGAAGCAGATCCCCGGCATCCGGACCGTGCGCCTGCCGGAGAACAGCCGGGCGGTCTGGCATCTCTATGCCTTCCGGTACGACGCCCAGGCGTTCAGCGGCCTGAGCCGCGACCAGTTCATGAAGGCGCTCTCCGCGGAGGGCGTCCCGTGCTCGAGCGTGTACCGTGAACAGTACTTCGACGGCCTGCTCGACGAGGCAATCGCCTCGCGCGGATTCAAGCGTCTCTTCAGCGCCGAACGGCTGAAGGCCTATCGCGACAGCCTGCAGGAGCTGAAGGGGAACCGCGAGGTCTGCGCGACGGTGGTGGCGATGACCCAGAACATGCTGCTGGCCGAGCGCTCGGACCTCGATCACATCATCGCCGCCATCCGCAAGATCCAGGCGCACAGCGCCGAGCTGGCCAAGGCATAGGGCTGCGAGGGTGCAGTCAGAGTGTGTCCGCCACTCCACCGCGCCGCACGACACGGCGCTCCGTCTCCTCCGCCCGCTTCTCACAAAGAGTAAACGTCTGAGGCTGCACGATCATTCTGACGATCATCGCCGTTCGGCTGACTGCTGGTAGATGAAAACACTGCAATCGCCATGGTTGTTTTGCAGCAAGACAAAATCGTCCAGCCCGTCGCCATCGACATCCACGACCCACGTGGAATTCACGCAGTAAGTTCTGCCGGCGGCTTCCCATCGGAACAACCCCTGATTGTAGAACGCGCTCTTCCTGTCGCGGTTGACCAGATCGTCCCAGTAAGGGAACAGCCCCTGTTTTGCCTGCCGATTGCAGATGTCACGAAGTCGGGGAGTTTGAATGGGGCTGCTTGATCGTATGGTCAGACGATTCCCGCGGAAATCGATGTCGAGCGCCAGATTCGTCCAGTGCCTGGCGAAGTCTGCCCTGGCCAGAGTGACCCACGTATCTCGCGGCACTGAGGTGGATATCGAATCGGTGTACACCCCGACTATCGTGTAGAGGTGAGTCCCATCAGCGACGCGGTGAACCACTGATGAGGGGAAACTCACCTCCCTCACGAGCTGAGTGTCCCCGCAGTACGCACAGCAAGTGGAGAGAAGAAGCACGATCGAGCGGTGCCACTGCATCCCCGGCACCGTACGCATCGCGAACCCGCCGCTGCCGTCGAGGTTCATACCCTCCCTGGGACCTTCGCGCCTCGCATCAACGCATCTCCACAGACCCCGCGACCCATCTCGGTCTCGCCCGGCCGATCGGCCATGCGAGACAGCGGCACACCCTGTGCGATTCCCTTCAGGAACCGCCGCCCCCCGTGGCGGAGGCCTCCCGGAACGCGTGCACCCAGCCGTCGCCATCGGCGGCGATCAGCCAGCCGTCGGCGACCGCGGGGGATCCGGCGATCGCCGCGCCGCATTCATAGCTCCACGCCTCTCCACCGTCGCTCAGCCGCACCGCGCGCAGACGGCCGTCGTCCGCCCCGAAGAACACGTGACAACCGCTCACGACGGGCGAGCCATCGACATTGCCCTTGGCCGCGAAGGACCACGCCATCTTGCCCTCCGCCCTCGTCAGGGCATACAGCCGGCCGTCGCGCGCCCCGATGATCACGCGGTCGGCCGTGAGGGCGGGCGAGGACATGAAGGCCGAGTCGTTGGTCTCCGCGAACCGCCACGCCACCGAGCCGGTGTCCAGCGCGACGGCGATGACCTGTCCTCCGTAGTTGCCCGCGACGGCAAACCGGCCGTCCGCGGCCGGCGAGGCGGCGATATACGCCTCGGTCTCGATCTTGTGACGGCGGCGACCCGTGGCGGCATCGACGATGTGCAGGAAGACATCGCAACTGCCGGCGATCGCCAAGCCGCCCGCCACCGCCGGACTGCCGTTGATGTAGCCCTGCGCCTCGTACGTCCACGCCCCAGTGCCTGTCGCCGCATCGACCGCGTGCAGCTTGTTGTCGTAGCTGCCGGCGACGATCAGGCGCCGGCCGCCAGGCAGATCCGCCACGTTGGCCGAGCCGAGGATCCGGTCGCCCGCCGCGTAGGTCCACAGCGGCGCGCCGTTGGTGGCGGCGAAGGCGTAGAGCGAGCCGTCGGAGGACCCCACGACGACCCGTCCGTCGACATACAGCGGCGGCGCCTCCACCTCCCCGCCGGTCGCGTTCGTCCAGACCGTCTTGCCCGTCGCCAGGTCGAGCGCCCAGAGGTTCTTGTCGTCCATGCCCACGAACACCCGCCCTCCGGCGATGACGGGCGACGACTTGGAGGAGCGGGCCAATCGCACGGACCACTGGCGCTTGAGCGGAAGCCGCAGATCTCCCGCCGCCAGCCCACGGAGGCCGGCGTCGCCGCGGAAGACCGGCCACTCCGCCGCCGGCGGAGCGGCCGTTGCTGCGACCGTCGTGGTCGTGAGGATCGCGAGGCATGCGGGCCTGCGGACGATCCGGCAGAGCGCACCCGAGCCGCAGAGAGGCGCAAGGTGAGAACGAGTTGCCGTGCCGCGCTGGAATCTCAATCGTCGCCATCCGCTCATGGGCCCGTCGCCTCCTTTGCCCTCTCCCCGATGGCGAAGAGGTGTTTCTTCCCGCGCAGGTAGATGCGCCCGCCCGCGAAGGCGGGGGTGGCGAAGACCTCTTCGCCGAGGGCGTTGTCGGCGACGGCCTCGAAGGTCCGCGCCGCCTTGAAAATGTGCGTCACGCCCTTCTCATCGGACAGGTAGACCCGGCCGCCGGCGGCCAGCGGCGACGACAGGAATCCCGCGTCGAATTCGTGCTCCCAGCACCTCGCGCCGGTCGCCGCGTCGTAGCAGGCCACCAGGCCGCTGCTGGTGGCGAGGAACAGCAGGCCGTGGGCCGCCAGGGGGGCGGACACCTCCGGCAGGTTCTCCTCCAGCTCCCACTGCACCTTGCCGTCCGCCAGTCCCGCCGCGACCAGTCTGGCGTACTCGTTGCCCGCGAACACGCGTCCGTCCGCCACGGCGGGGGAAACGCTCACCTCGGCCTCGAAGCCGTCCACCCGCCAGACGTGACGACCGTCGGCGGGATCGTAGGCGATGAGGGCCGGGTTTCCGAAGGTGACGAGCAGCGGCTTTCCGGCCGCCTCGGCGACGATCGGCGAGGCCCACGAGGGCTTCACATCGCGCCGGATCGACCACGCCTCGCGGCCGGTGGCGACGTCGAAGGCCATGACGCGGGCTTCCTTCTCCTGGTCGTACTGCACGAAGAGGCGGTCGCCGTCGGCCATGAGCGAGGAGGCGTAGCCGTAGGGATTGTGCGGCACCCCGAGGTTCTGCGCCCACGCGCGCTTGCCCTCCAGATCGCAGGCGACGAGGTCGCCGGTGGCGAAGATGGCGAACACGCGCCGGCCGTCCGTGGCCATGGTGGAGGCGCACAGACCGGTGTCGTCGGCGACCTGCGGCGGCTTGGCCGGCGAGCCGGGGATGTTGGTCGCCGCGTGACGCCACCGAAGCTCGCCGGAGCCGGCATCGAAGCAGAAGATCTCGCGCGTCGTGTCGCTGGCGCCCGTCAGGAAGATGCGATCGTTCCATACGATGGGCGAATTGGGACCCGGCAGCGGCACCTCCTTCTTCCACAGCACGCCTTCGCCCGACGCCCCGTCCCACTTCGTCGGATAGCCGTTGGTCGCGCTCCCGCCGAGTCCGCGATAGCCGCGGAAGGCCGGCCAGTTCGCCGCCATCTCGGCCGCGCTCGCAACGTCCGCGGACGAGGCCGCCGCAGGCGGCGCCCCGGTCGCGCCCGCTGCGGCGGTCGGCACGGCCTCGGCGCCGGCCTCGCCGGCCGAGGGCATGGCGGCCAGCGCCCGGCGGTCGCGAAGAAGGGTCAGCAGCAGACCCGTGCCGGCGAGCGCGATGGCGCCGTATGCGACCGCCGCACGCCTCACCGGCTGGGCCGCCCGCACCGCGGCCTCTTCGGATGGCGATTCTCCGCGTCCTGTGATGGCCCGCCGCGCGAGCGCCGAGGCGCGCAGCGCGCCGACCAGCAGGACCATCCCGGCGGGGAGCAGCCACGCCCCCTGCCGCGCGAACGCCGGGTTCGCGAAAAAGACGCGGCGGGCCAGCAGGTCCATGGCGCGGGCCTGCTCGAACAGGTTTGTGTTTGCGGGGGTGGTCTCCGCCCGCTTCACGACCTCCAGCAGCGCCGGCGCGCGGAGCGGGTCCGCCGTTGTGCCCTGTCGCAGGCTGAGCGCCAGCAGCGCGCCGGCCCCCGCGCAGCAGAAGGCGGCGACGAAGGCCAGCGCCCGCAATACGGCCACCGGCCACCATGATCTTGCCGCAAAAGGCATCCGTCGCGATTCCCGTCCGGTCGACTCCAGGACCCGGCCAGTATGCCCGCTTCAGCCCTTCAGACAAGCGAACAGATGCCGCCGTTCGCCTTCCGGTTGCTCCCTCGCGGCCTCGCAGAGCCGCCCCCCACTTGCCGCCCCGTCGGACTCTTCATCGAATGTGACCTCCCCACGCACAAACGGGAGAGGGCGAGGTCAGCCGGAGGCTGGACCACCTGCCTGTTCCTCCGCCTTTGGCTTGTTTGCCGCCGGCTCGGGCAGGCGCTTCGGCCAGCGGTTGTCGAAGCCGTCGAAGGTCAGCCGCACGGGCGCGCCGCCGGACAGCCGCCGCGCGAAGAGCTGGTAGTTGGACGAGACGTGCTCGTGCTCGCCCGGCCCGCAGGCGCCCCACAGCAGCCAGGCGCCGTCCGGGGTGACGGTCGGGAAGTACTCGTGCCCGCGGGGGGCGTCGGCGTCCTGCAGCTCCACGCTCTTCCCGGCGGCCGGGTCGTAGAGGAAGATCCCGGTCCGCTCGCGCGTGTCGTCGCCCTCGTTGACCCACGTGAGGCGGCCGTCAGGCGTCCAGCCGGGCTCGCATCCCTTGGCCGCGTGCCAGGACTCGCCCGTCTTCAGATCCGCGATCCACGTGTTCCAGCCTCCGCGTTGTCCCCGGTTGGAGACGAACGCGACGCGGCCTCCGTCGGCGGAGATGCGCGGCTTGACGATCTGGACGCTGCCCGGCCAGGCGGACTTCGCGGGAAAGACCTCGCGCTCGCCCGCTCCATCGAGCCCGACGGCCATGACACGGCTGCGTTCGCGCTCGAAGAAGACCGTCTGTCCGTCGGCCGAGAAGGTCGGGTACATGCCGTTGTCCGCCAGTTTCCGTTCCTCCCCGCCCGCGGCGCGACAGACCCAGATCTCGGCCACCGCCCGCTTGCTCAACGAAGGCGCGCGGGAGAAGGCGATCCACGCCCCGTCGGGCGAGGGATCGGGGTACATCTCGTGCGCCGGCGTGTCCGAGACCGGCCGGAGCCCGCGGCCATCCGCCTGCATGGCCCAGATGCCGAACGACCCGGAGCGGTCGGAATCGAACACGATGGCGCCGCCGAACTCGCGGGCGAACGCCGCCCGCGCCTCGACCTCGGCCGGCGTCGGCTTCTCCGCCTTCGCCACCTTCCGATCGCCCCGCGCGCCGATGGACGGCAGGTGACAGAGCGCGAAGGCCAGGCCCAGCAGCAGCGCCGTCAGCACGGCGACCTTCAGGTAGAACATCGCCGGCCGGTCGCGCGCGGCGGTCTCGCCGGGCGGCGCCTGCTCCCTGCGGAAGTACGGCATCAGCAGCACGATCAGCGCCAGGGCGCCGAGCCCGTAGCCGTAGACCTGCGTGAAGAGGTGGTGCGAGATGCTGGTGAGCTTGGCGATGTTCTCCGGGTAGCCCAGCAGGTGGAAGGCCAGCGACCACGTGCCCTCGTACGCGCCGAAGCCGGCGATGCCCGAGATCGGAAGGCTCGCCGCCATCTCGGCCGCGCAGAATCCGAGGAAGGCCCGCGGCAGGTCGAGCTGCGCCCACGTGTATCCGAGCGGGGCGAGCAGGGCATAGAGGAAGACGTAGTAGGAACCGTACTTGCCCACGCGGACCATGAACGAAAGCGCCAGCACGCGCAGGTAGACGCCCGCCTTCTGCGCGCGGTGAATCTCGCCTTCCACCGACCGCATCGCCGCGCCCCACTTCGCGCGACGGGCCGCGCCGATCAGCGGCATGCGCTCCAGCGTCGCCGCCGCGAGCCGGAAACACTGCGGCAGCAGGAAGAGCACGACGACGGTCACCACCAACAGCGCCACCGCCCCGCCGATCAGCACGGCCGGCGACATCTCCCCCACCGCCCCCGCCGCGACGACCGCGAGCACGATCATCGGCGCGAGCACGATGAAGTCGAAGATGAACGACAGGGAGAAGCTGGACGCCGCCGCCGCGAAGGGCACGCCGAGGCGGCTGTTGACCATGTAGACGTAAATCAGCGTGCCGATCCGCGCCGGCAGGAGGTCGGAGAAGAAGTTCCGCACCAGCACGACGAGGAAGAGCGCCAGCGACGAGGGGCTGTAGCCCGACAGACGCAGCAGGACCTTGTAGCGCCACAGCCGGAAGATGCTCTGCGTGAGGGAGAGCACGACGAAGGCCGCGACGGCCCACAGGTTGACGTTCTTCAGCAGGTCGATCACATCCCCCGGCCGCACCGAGCGCAGCAGGTACGAGAAGATGCCGACCGTGGTGGCCAGGCTGAAGAGGAAGTAGAGCGCGTTCCGCAGCGGGAAACGCTTCGCCGGGCCGGTCGCGCCTGTCTCCGTCATTTACATGCTCTCCCGCGGCCGCTAGCATGTCCGCCGCGTGCCGCCGCCGGCGCGCCGAACCATGCTACGAACCGCCACATTGCTGGGCTCCTCGTCGGGCCGCAACGCCGGCGATGCCGCGTTGATCGCGGCCATCGCCGCCTCGACCGACGCCGCCTGCGGCCGGCCGCTTCGCTACGAGGTGCCGACCATCCGGCCCGACTACATCCGCAACCACTACCCGCCGAACGTCCGGCCCGTGGGCATGCTGCCGTGGAACCTGTCGGTGAGGATGCTCGGCCTGCCCACGTGGCGCTCCGTGCGCCGCGCGGACCTGACGCTCATCTTCGACGCGATCCTGTTCGATCGCGCCCTATATAATCCGCTGTTTAACTTCCTGTCGACCCTATACCTTATGCTGCCCGCGGCGAAACGCCGCGGGCGGAGGCTGGGCTACTACGGCGTCGGGGCCGGGCCGGTCGCCACGCCGGCCGGCCGGCGCATGCTGCGCGAGATCTCGGAGCTCATGGACTTCATCGCCGTCCGGGACCAGGATTCGCACGACATTCTCCGCGAGATCGGCGTGAAGAACCCGCGGATGCTCGTGGCCGCCGACGCCGCTCTCAATGCCCCGGCCTGCGACGATGCGCGGGCGGAGGAGATCCTGCGGACGAAGGGCCTCGATCCCGCCGCGGAGTACCTCGCGATCAACATCAACCACTACCTCGACACGTGGGCCGGCACGGGCCGGGCGCCGATCGGCCGCGAGCGGTTCCTCGGCATCTACGCCGAGGCGCTGGAGCGCATCCACGCCGAGGCCGGCGCCCCGCTGCTGTTCGTCACCACGCAGCACGCCGACGTGGAGATCACCCGGGCGCTGATGGCGCGCGTGAGGAAGGCGCGCGTGGCCGGTCTGTTGACCAACGTCGAGTTCGATCATCTCGAAATCAAGGGCGTGCTGCGCCGCGTCGGTCTGCTCTTCGCCATGCGCCTGCACGCGATGATCCTCGCCTCCGCCGAGGGCGCCCCGATCGCCGGCCTCGCCTACCAGCCCAAGATCCACCACTACTTCACCCGCATCGGACTGCGCGAGCACAGTCTGGGCTTCGGGGACTTCTCCGTCGACGCCCTGGTCGCCCACGTGCTCAAGGCCTGGTGCGGGCGCGCGGAGCTGCGGATGCACCTGTCGCGCACCATCCCGGCGCTGCAAGCCGAGGCGCGCAAGCCGGCGCACCTCGTGGCGGCCATCGACCGCGGCGAGGACCTGGATGCCGCCGTAGCCCGCCTGCAATCTGCGCCCGCCGCGCCGGCCGGCGTGTCCTGAGGGCGTAGCCGTGCACTGGCGCACCTCCGCCCTGATCGCCCTCGCCGGGACGCTGATCGTCTGGATCGCGTTCTCGTGGCCGCTGCCGCGCCATTTCGCCGAGGCCATTCCCTCGTCGTCGCAGAACATCGAGCGCGACGGCGTGCGGACGATGATCCCGGGCGACCACCTGCAGCTCCTCTACCACTTCTGGCTCGCCGGCGACATGGCGGCGGGGCGCACCCCGCTCTTCAACAACGTGTACGAGTTCAACACCGGCGATGACGCGCAACGCCGCCGCGTGCATCCCCAGTTCGCGCCCATCTCGCTCGTATACGCCGCCCTCGCCGCCCTGGCGGGGCGGGCGGCGGCCTGGAACCTGACGGGGATCCTCTCGCTCTGGCTCACGTGGCTCTTCACCTGGCGGCTGGCGCGGCGGCACGCGGGCGAAGCGGAGGCGGCGCTCTTCAGCCTCGTCGCCATCCTCCTCCCCTTTCGCTGGGTCAACCTGCTCGGCGGCAGCCCCGCCGGATTCGCCATGGTGTGGGTGCCGATGGTCTTCCTCGGTCTCGACGCGGCCATTCGCGACGCGCGGCCATCCGGCGGCGTGCTCGCCGGCCTGGCGATACTCTTCGCTTCGTGGACGGACAATCACATCTATCTCTTCACGGCCCTCGCCGCCCCGGGCTGGGCCATCCTGGCGATGATCCGCCGCCCGTGGCCCGGACGGAACCGGGCGGAATGGCTGCGACTCGCCGGCGCGCTCGCCCCCGCCGTCGCCCTCGCCCTCGCGACACTGGCCATGAGCTGGCTCAAGGCGCGCTACCTCGCCGGAACAGGCATGGGGGGCGGCCGAACCCAGGACGAAGTGGCCCTGTTTTCGCCGCACTTGCGGGACTTCTTTCGCTGGGGAGCGCGCGGGATCCCCAGTCACGTGTACGTCGGATTCGTCATGCCGGCGCTGCTCGCCATGGGAGGAATCGCCCTCCTTCTCCGTCTGCGCGCCGGTCGCGACGCGCGGCGCTCCCTGGTGGTCTTCGCCCTGCTGCTCGCCGCCATCGGCGCCGTGATGCTGCTGGCGACCGGCGTCCACGGCCCGTGGGAATCGCTGGCGTGGCGCGCCGCCGTGAAGCTGGTGCCGCCCTACCGGATGGTCCGCGCCCCGGCCAAGGTGTTTTGCCTCCTCCCCACCTTCTTCGCCGTGGCCGGCACCGTCGGGGCGACGGCTTGGCTCGCGCTCGACCGGCGCCCACGGCTGGCGCGCGCGGGAGCGATCGCCGCGATCGCCCTCGCGATCGGAGCGGAGATGAAGGCCCAGGTGCGGGCGACGGTGTGCCGGCTCGACGACGCGCAGGGGGCGTGGCGCGCGGTGGCCGACGACGCCATCGCCGCCCGCCGTATACCCCGCGTCCTCGTCGTCCCGCTGTGGCCCGGCGATTCGGACCTGTGCTCCGCCTACCAGCATTACGCGTCGCTCTACCGCATCCGCATGGCGAACGGCTACAACCCGGCGGTCCGCGCGGACTACCGCACGACGTTCTACGACCGGTTCCGCAGCGTCAACCAGGGCGATCTCGACGCGGCGCAGCTCGACGATCTCCTGGCGCGCGGCATCGACCACCTGATCCTCCACGAGGACCTGTTCCCGGAGAAGGTCAGCCCGTTCCCGGCCGGGGCGACCCTGGACCGGCTGAGCCGGAATGACCGGCTGGAGTTCCTCGCCCGCGACGGGCGGGCATGGGCGTTCCGGATCCTGGACGCCGCGTCCGCCGCCGCTTCCGCACCCCGGAAGCCGGCGCTGCCGCCCGCGCCGGCGTGGAAGCCGCCCGCGCGCTTCGTCGAGGGCGGTTCGCGCGAGGCCGGCGAGACGTCGACGCCGTGCAGCGGTGGCGGGTTTGCGCGCGTGAAGCCGCACGCGACGTTCGGCCCCCTGCCGCGCGTGCAGTACCGGCCGGATCCCGCCGCCCACTGGCGGGTGCGCTGCCGCGGGCCGGCGCGGTGGCTGGTGCGATGGACGGACGAGGAGGGTTCGGTCCGGAGAGAAGACCGCCGCGAGAACATCGGCTCGGCATGGACGTGGGAGGACCTCGCGCCCGCCGATGCGGCATGGGCGGCCGTCGCGCGGCCGACGATCGCGGTCGAGGCCGGGACGCTGGACGTCGACGTCGCGTGGTTTGCCTCCGGCGACTGGCAGCCTCCGTGGCCCGGCCACCCGGTCGATCTGCCGCCCGCCTGGCTCTTCCGCGCCGGCCACACCGAGTCCGACCGGATCGCCGTGCGGCTGGATCGCGACCGCGACCCTGACGACCGGATCCTCTACGGCCCGCGGCTTCCTCTCCCGCCCGGCCGCTACCGGCTGCAGATCGAGCACGACTCGCGGGCGCCGAAGGGCCGCCTCCTGGGGACGGTCGAGGTGGAATCGCCGACGGCCGACGCGCCGGACGAGGTGCCGGTGCGTGCCGGCGAGACGCCGCTCGTACTCGATTTCCGGCAGCCCGCCGACATTCCCTTCGAGTTCGCCCTGCGTTATGCGCGCGCCGCCGATCTGACCGTTCGGTCGGTCCGGCTGAGCCGGCTGGAATAAAGGCTCGCGGGGCCGATCACCGCGCGAGGGGGAACTCAAACACGCTGATGCTGAGCGGCGGCGCCTTGAGCGAGGCGCCGGCGGTGGCGGCCGATTCCGCGATGTCGAGTCTCGTGGGCGCCGCCGCGTCGTTGAAGGCCTTCGGATCCTCGCCCGCGACCGTCCACACCCGCCCCGCCGCGCCCGTCGCCAACCCCTTCACCTCGACCGGCACGTCGACCGCCTGGGCGAGCGGGTTGACGATGCCCACGGTCAGGCGCGTGCGATCGGCGCTCAGCGCCGCCGCAATGTCGAGGTCCTTCACCCCACCTTCGATCGCCAGCGGCAGCGTCCCGAAACGCTGCCGGTAGAGCTTGAGCGGAAGCGCCGTCGCGTCCAGGAACGCCTCGGTCTTCGTGGTCTTGATGCAGCCGATGACGTTCACCGTCTGCGCGTAGAAGGCCGCGGCGATGACGTCCGTGCTTCGGAAGTACTCGTGCAGGCCCGCCGCGATGCCGAGCGCATCCTTGAGGAAGTAGCGCGTCCCCAGCTCGCCGTACAGGTGCGGGCCGTACCAGTAGTTCCACTCGTCCATGGAAACGCGGATGTCCCTGTCCTTGAGCGAAGGCAGCTCCGTGCGCAGCCGGCGGTGCCCCTCCGCGATCCGCCGGATCTCGTCGGGGATCAGTCGCATGTGCGCCGGCACATCGTCCTTCTGCTGGCAGTAGAAGTGCTCCGAGATCCAGTCCATCGAGTCGGCGCACCGCTCCATCATGCCGCGCGTCCAGTCGCGCTTCTCGTCCGGGAAGTGCTTGTCGATCTTCCAGCCCAGCGCGCCGACGGCGACGGTCTTGATCGAGGGATCGACCGCCTTCATCCGCATGATCGTCTCGTTGTGCTTCAGGGTGTACTGGTGGAGCGACATGAAGCCGAGCTGCCACGGCCCGAACATCTCGTTCCCGGCGCTCCACCACCGAACGCCGTAGGGGCTCCGATGGCCGTTGGAGGCGCGGAGCGCGCCCATGGGCGTGCGGGCGTCGCCGTTGACGTACTCGACCCACAGGCCCGCGGAGAACGGATCGCCGAAACCGGTGTTGACGACGATCAGCGGCTCCGTGCCGAGTTCGCGGCAGAAGTCGAGGAACTCGTCGGTGCCGAAATCGTTGTGCTCCACGCCGGTCCACGCCGGGTTTTTGCGCGGCGGGCGGCGGTCGCGGTCGCCGATGCCGTCGCGCCACTCGTAGCCGCTGGCGAAGTTGCCGCCGGGCCAGCGGTAGATCGGCGCCCCGAGATCGCGCAGCCGCGCGAGGGTATCGGGGCGCAGGCCGCGGACGTGGTCGGCGGGCATCAGCGACACCGTGCCGACGAGACAGGCGGCGTCGGCGACCGCGATCTCGAGTTCCGCCTTGTCCGTCGTCCCGGCCGCCTTGAACCGGAAGGTGTGCTTCTGGTAGCGCGACCCGGCCCGCACCGTCACCCGTCCGTCCGCGGCGCCCACGAGGCCGATGGTTACCGCGGCCCGCCCCTCGGGGGCCTTCAGCCAGACGTACCCGACGTACTCCTTGCCGCCCACGATCGCGAGGTCCTTCTGCCGCAACCCGCTGCCGGCCGCCACGAGCGGGGTGTGCTCCCCGACGAACGGCTGCTCGCGGACCATCCGCACCAAGCCGGCCGGGCCCATGATCTGCCACGGCGAGGCCCCGACGACCGGAAACGGCTGGTCCTTCAGCGCGCGGTACGGGTTGTAGTCGTACGTGACCGGGAAGTAGAACTTGCGGTCCTCCAGCATCTCCGCCCAGAGGCCGCCGTAGATGCACCGGCCCAGGTGCTCGATGAACTGGCCGTAGATGAAATCCGGGATCGGGGGCCGCGTCGCCGCCGGGTCGATCTTCACCTGCGCGGGTGCCGGCCACGGGCACGCCGCGACCGCGCAGATCACCGCACCCAGCACGGCCACACCGTTTGACATTTGCCTCTTCATGTCGGTCTCCTCCGAGCCCGCCGGGCGGGCCGATCTACTTCCTCAGCACCCCGTTCGCCTTCTTGAGGGCGTCGCCCTCCACGCCGGCCTCCTTCGCCGCCCTCGCGAGTTCCCTGGCCGCCGCCTTGTCGACGGAGACCATCGCGGCGGCGAGATCCGCGGCCGCGTAAGCGGCCTCGGTCCTGAATTCCGGCTTCGCGAGCATCTCCTTGACCATGGCCACGGACCTCGCGTGAGGCACCGTCGCCGCCGCGGCAAGCACCAGCTTTCGCTCCTCATCGCGCCTCGCCGCCTGCATGGCCGCGGCCGCCGCCTGGGCGCGGGCCTCGGCCGTCTCGTTCGCCGCCTTTCCGATCAGGCGGGCGATGCCGCGGAGGGCGAGGACGTTGTGCGATTCGCTGGCGCCGGCGTTTGCGGCGATGCCCAGGAGGACCGGGACCGCGGAGAAGTCGGACCAGTCCGACAGCGCGCGCACGGCGCCATCCCTGAGCTCCTGGTCGGCCCCCTCGACGCATCGCTGCGCGACCGCCAGCGCCTCCGGTCCGCCCACCACGCTCAGTCCTTCCAGCATGGCGATGCGCCCCTTCACGTCGGCCGACTGGGCGACGCCGATGAGGACTCTCGCCGCCGCCGTCTTGTCCTTCACCCGTTCCGCCACGCTCTTCAGCGCCTTCACCGCATCCGAATCCGCATTCCCGGCCGCCAGCTGGGCCAGCGGCGCCAGCTCCTTCTCCCCGCCCACCTGACGCAGCGCCTCGCAGGCGGCCCTGGCGACGGCCTTGTCCGCCTCGGCCGCGTACCGGAGCATCGCCGGGGCAGCCGAGACCTGCCGACGCGAAGCCAGCGCGCGAATCGCGGCGGCGCGCGACTCCGGCTCGCCCGTCCCCGCCGCCTGCTCGATCGCCTCCGCTCCGCCCTTGCCGGTCAGGATGGCCAGCGCACGTTCGGCTATCCCCTTCTCCGCGCCTTTCTGGCCCGCGGCCTGGAGCAGCGCCGGCACCGATCCCGCTCCGCCGACCCGCCCCATCGCCTCCAGGGCGGCGACGCGCACGGCCGCGTCGGCGTCCGCCGCGGCGGAGACGATGGCCGGCTCGACCGAGGCGTCCAGCAGCCCCAGCACCACGACCCGGCCGGCGGGGTCCAGCTTCGGCATCTGTGCCGCCAGCGCGGCGAAGAGGGAGGAGTCCTTCACCCCCACCATGGCGGCGACAGCGGCGCCCTGCAGGGCCGGCTCGCCCGAGGCCACGGCCTCGGGAATCAGCTTCGCGGCCTGCGATGGATCGGCCCGGATCATGCCCGACATGGCCGCCGCGCGGATAGGCGCGGGGGCATCCCGGGCCAGGAGCTTCTCGAGAATGGCCTTCGCGCCGGCGGGATCTCCACCGGCCATCTTGCGGTCGGCGGCGGCCACCAGACCCTGCGCCGCCGCCAGGTTCTTCCCGTCGAAGGCGGACGTGAGTGCCCGGACCGCGGCTGCGTCGGCGATCTCGCCCAGCGCGGCCGCCGCGGCCGCGCCGGTCTCCTTGTCGGCGAGCTGTCCGGCCATGGCCGCGACCGCCGCGGCGTCGCGCCGCTGACCGAGGGCATGGATCAGGCCGATGCGCCATCGGGCGTCCCCGCCCTTCTGCAGGGCCGCGCGCAACGCCGCGGACGCCGCCGCGTCCGGGTTTCGCTCCAATGCCCGCCGCGCGCACTCGCGCACCTCGGCGTCCGCGTCCCCCAGCAGCCTCGCGAGGGTCTCCACCGATTCCCCCGCCCCGATCAGCTCGATCTGGCGCACCATCCACACGCGCGCGGGTGAGGGCACCGCCGCGTCGGCCGCCCCGGCGAGCAGAACCCCGACAAGGGCCGCACGCTCCGCCTCGGCGCCGGGGCGAGCCGCCTGCGCGGCCATCGCCTGCAGCTCCATCTGCGGCGCGTAGCGCTCCTCCATGTTCGGCGAGGCCAGCTTCGGGATCAGCGCATCGACCGACTCCGCGACCCCCGCCGGTGCATTCATCGTTGCGGTGGCGAAGAGCAGTCCTATCCATATCGGTCTCATCGAATCCCTCTCCTCATCAACCTTCGCATTTCTCAAGCAAAACGTCCTGTCCTCGCGCGCGCAGCGCGCCACAGGTTTTCTGCCGCCGCACGGCACACCGGCGACACCCGATTCGGTGGCTTCCGCCATCGCACCCGACCGGCGGCAGAAAACCTAGAGCATCGTATACGGCGCGCGACGCGGCCGGTCCATCCAACGGCTGGCCGCGGGATCGCCGACGATCTCTTCCTTCGCCGGATCCCATTTCACCGGGCGCCCCATGCGCTCGGCAATGCCCGAAAGCTGGCAGATCGTGGCCGTGCGGTGGCCAACCTCGGCGTGGCACAGCGGCGGGCGGCGCGACCGGATGCAGCGGATCCAGTCCTCCTCGTGCCCCGGCGACTCGAAGAGCTTCACGTCGCCCGGACCGGGCGGCCGGTCGCGCAATCCGGCCGGGGTGGTCTCGAGCCGTCCGCCGCGACTGACCAGCACCTCGCCCTCGCTGCCGATGAACTGGATCATCTGGCCGTTCCGGGTCGGATGATCGCGGAGCACCTTCGTGCCGCCGGCGTAGACGTGGGTCTGGTGCGCGTTGCCCTCCCAGCCCTTGGGGATGAACTCCACGGGGCCGGAGTGGTCCATGCCCAGCGCCCACTGCACGATGTCGAAGTGGTGGGCGCCCCAGTCGCCGTTCTTGCGCGAGCCGTACTCCCAGAACCGCCGCCATCCGCCGCCGTAGCTGCCGCTCACGCGCTCGGCGTTGTACGGCGCCCACGGCGTCGGACCCAGCCAGCGGTCGAAATCGAATCCGTCCGGCACCGGCTGCTCGGGCAGCGTGGCGGGCGGCGGGAACTGGCCGAGCTGGCAGTAGATCGTGTGCACCTTGCCGATCCAGCCGTTGCGCACGATCTCGCTCGCCTTGCGGAAGGCCCACTCCGAACGCTGTTGCGAGCCGACCTGGAGCACGGCCCCGTACTGGCGGGCGGTGTCGCTCATCACGCGCCCCTCGCGGATGGTGAGCGTCATCGGTTTCTGCACGTAGACGTCCTTGCCCGCGCGCATCGCGGCCAGGGAGATCGGCGCGTGCCAGTGGTCCGGGGTGACGACGAACACGGCGTCGATGTCGTCGCGCTCCAGCACCCGCTCGAACTCATTGTAGGCGTCGCAGCCCTTGTAGGCGCCCGACGGCGACTTGTTGGCGTACGCCTTCTCCACCTCCGCCTTGGCCTTCTCGCGCTTGGCGCGATCGACGTCGCAGACCGCCAGGACCTGGACGTCGGGCCGGCCGGTCATCCCGCCCCGGTGTCCGCCCATCATGTTCCCCATGCCGATCAGGCCGATACCGATGCGGTTGCTCGGCGCGTGGGCCCCGAAGGCGGTGGAGGGGACGAGGGTCGGGAACGAGACCGCCGCGCCCGTGGCGGCCGCGCGGCGCAGGAAGTCGCGCCGTGAGAAATGCGTCGTTTTACTCATGATCTTCACCCATTTCCCGGTTCGCCCGGGCCCTCAATATGGCCCGGCAGGCGACAGTTCATTAAGGGTCTTCCAAGGCGGCGAGCCTCAACCCCATTCGATTGAACAGAAGTCTAGCACAGGGGGTTTCAGTGTTCCAGCCTTCAGCGGATTTGTACAGGTAGGCCACTTGGCCGCAAGGTGATAGATCAAGAATGGAACACCCCCGACGTAGTTGGTCTGGCCGTTGCCGACGAAGTTCGTCGAGTGGGCAGCATCAGCCAGCGTTCCGGTCCAGGAGTCGTTGGTCGCGCGGTGGAGCTCCAGCCATCCGAGACGGTAATCGCCATCCGGATCGTTCGTCGCCGTCTGCGTCGTAAGACTGGTCCAGGAGCGCACGTCCCACCAATCCGGCAGCCGGTCCTCGTCCGTATCGGAGTCCAGCAGGTCGATACCTGGCCGGCAAGCCGGTTGGTAATGACCACGGGGTCCGTGAGCAGAGCGCCCTGCGCCTCGGTGTCGCCGGCCGCGGCATAGAACCGGAAACTGCAGCTGGCGGTGGCCCCTCTCCCGTGGCGATTGCGCGCTTCTGCCTGCTCCCCCTGGCTCATGCGGAGGGGGTGGGGGCCCCGAGTCTCACGCCTGCGAGATGCCGCTGGCCGCAGGCGAAGGCCCCGCCGTCCATTACCTTGCCACCCTCGGGCTGGACTCGCGTGAGGCGCAGGGCGCCGTCGCCGGTGGCCACCAGCGGTCCAGCTCGCGACACCCCGATCACCGCCCCGGGATCGCCTGCGCCCGGCTCGACCGCGGCCGCCAGCACCCTCAGCAAGTGCGGAGGATCGCAGGGAATCCACGTGTGGCAGCAGGGCCAGGGATTGAACCCACGGATCCGGTTGCGCAGCTCCGCGGCCGGCCGGTTCCAGTCCAGAAGGCCATCTTCTTTCGTGAGCTTGGGGGCGAGGGTCACCTGCGTCTCGTCCTGCTTCCGGCGCGGCACCGGACCGGCCGCAATGAGATCCAGGGCATCACCGAGAAGCTGGGCGCCGAGCGCCGCGAGCTTCGGCTCCAGGGTGCCGGCGGTGTCGTCGTCCGCCACCGGGTGGGTCTCCTGGAGGATGATGTCGCCGGCGTCCATCGCCTCCGAGACGAAGAGAATCGTCACGCCGGTCACGGTCTCCCCCCGCGCCAGGGCCCACTGGATGGGCGCCGCCCCGCGGTAGCGCGGAAGCAGCGAGGGATGGATGTTGATCGCGCCGAGCGGGGCGAGGTCGAGCAGCGGCGGCTTGAGGAACTGGCCGTAGGCGGCCACGACGAGCAGGTCGGGCCTGAGCGCCGCGAATGGACGGACCCATTCGGGCTCGCTGGCCCTCTCGGGCGTGAACACCGGGACCGCGCGCGCCGCCGCGAGCGCCTTGACCGGACATGCGGCCGCGCGGAGATGCCGCCCGCGCGGCCGGTCCGGCTGGGTCACCACGCCGACCAGCTCGTCGCCGTGCCGCCCCAGCAGCATCTCCACCGCCGGGCACGCCAGGGCACCGGATCCGAGAAACAGAATGCGCACCGTCATCACTCCTGCTGTTCGTGGCCGACTATACCACGGCCGGCTCCTCTGAGAACCAGGGTTCGGCGGATCCGGGTCCCATCCCGAAGGGGCGCGAGGGTGAGTTCAAAGTGCTCGGTGTTCGGTGTTCGGCGTTCACAGAACCTGTTCCTCTGCCCAGCCCGGGGTTCATGCGATGAGCGCTCTTTGGATCTGGAATCCGTCAGGCGCTCCGGGCTACTATCGGCGGCGAAGGAGTATGGGAAATGGACATCACTGCCGCCCGCGTGTACGCCGCCGCGGAGGAGCTCTTCGAGCGTGTGCGGTCCAGCCGCCTGCGCTTTCCGCCGACGCTCGCCTTCGGGTGCGGCGTGTTCGGCGGCATCGGCCGCTGCGCGCGCGCCCTGCGCACCGACGGTCCCGCGCTGGTCGTCACCGGAAGCTGGCTCACGCGAGACCATGCCTTCCGGGATTTCCTGGAGGAGCAGTTCGCCGGTCCGCGCCCCCGCACGCTGCACTACGCGGTGGTGGACGAGGAGCCGACGACGGCGCTGGTGAACCGGCATGCCGACCTCGCGCGGCGGGTGCGGCCGGACCTCGTCGTCGGGATCGGCGGGGGGAGCGCGATGGACATGGGCAAGGCCATCGCCGCGCTGGCGGTCAACGAGGGACCGGTGGAGGATTACCTGGAGGGCCTCGGGCGCGAGCGGCGGCTGGAGCAGACGCCGCTGGCCTGCATCGCGGTTCCGACCACCGCGGGCACGGGCGCCGAGATGACGCGCAACGCGGTGGTGGCCTGCCCGGAGCGGCAGGTGAAGAAGAGCCTCCGCGACGATCGCATGATTCCCTCGGCGGCCCTGATCGATCCGGAGCTGACGATGAACGCCCCGGTGGCGGTGACCGCGGCCTCGGGCATGGATGCGGTGACGCAGTTGATCGAATCCTGCATATCCGCGAAGCGGCGGCCGGACGTCTCCGCGCTGGCGCACGAGGCGCTCCGGTGGCCGCGGGAGATGCTGCCGCGATGCGTGCGCACGCCCTCGGATCACGCCGCCCGCGCGGCGATGTCGATGTCCGCCTCGATCAGCGGCATCTGCCTCGCCAACGCGGGTCTGGCCATGGCGCACGGCGTGGCCGCCGCGCTGGGCGCGCGGCACGGCATGCCGCACGGCGTCGCCTGCGGTCTCCTCCTGCCGCACACGCTGCGGTGGAACCGCGACGCGTGCCGGGAGGAGCTGGCGGCGGCCCTCGCGGCCTTTCTCGGGGAGGCGGAGCCGGACGGCGGCACGGTCGACCGCGGGATAGAGGTGCTCGAGCGGCTCAACCGCGAGATGGGCCTGCCGCCGGATCTGAAGGGGCTGGCCCTTTCGACGGAGCAGCGGAGGGCCCTGGCCCGCGCCTCCCTGGGCAGCAGCATGTCGGGCAACCCGCTGCCGATGGACGAGGAGCGCATCGACGCCTTCCTCGCCTCGCTGACCTGACCCCGCGGGCGGCCCCCGGTCATGGACGTCGACCTCCGCCCTCCCCTCCCCCGTCCGCCGCCGCGCCGGCCGTTGATCGGACTCGCCCTCGCCTTCATCGCCGGCCTGGCGGCCGTCCCGCTGGCGGGCGGCATCCCGACGGGCTTCTGGCTGATCGGGAGCGCCATGCTGCTGGCCGCGGCGCTGGTGTTCCGGCGGCACTCCTCCGCCCCGGTGTTCCTGCTGGCCGCCACGGCGCTGGCCGGCGCGGCGCACGCGAGGCTCTCGGCGCTGGATGCGGGCGGATGCGCGCTGATCCGCGAGCTGCGGCGGCCCCGCGAGCAGGCGGAGCTGGTGGTGCGGATCGCGGATGACCCCGTCCGGCTTCCGATGGGGCGCGCGGGGCAGACGGTGTGGCAGTTCGAAGCCGAGGCCGAGGGCCGACGCGACGCGGGCGACACGTGGCGGCGGGTGCGGGCGCCGCTGCGCGTACGGCTGCCCCTGCCCGAGGGTCGGACGGGACCGGCGTACGGCGAACGCTGGCGCCTCGGCGGCGTCGTCCGCCGCGATCCGGTCGGCTGGCAGCGAAGGCTTTCGTTCGAGGCCAACGGGACCCGCATCGGCCGCCTCTCGGCGGGGGGCGGGAACCCGGTCGTGCGCGCCTGCTACGAACGGCGTCGGGCGAGCCGCGCGATCCTCCGGCGGGGACTGGACCGGCATCCGGGGGAGGCCGCGCTGATCGAGGCGCTGGTGCTGGGCTACCGCGAGGATGTGCCGGAGGACGTCCGCCTGGACTTCCTGCGCACGGGCACCCTCCACGTGATGGCCATCAGCGGCATGCACGTGGGCGTCGTTCTGATGCTGCTGCGGGCCGTGCTGCGCGCCGCCGGTCTGCCCCGGACGACCTGGGCATTGGCCGTGATTCCCCTGCTGGCGCTCTATGCCCTCTCCACCGGGGCGGCGGCCAGCGCGGTGCGCGCCTGGGCGATGGCGGTCGCGTACTGGTCGGCCCTCCTCTTCCGGCGGCGGCCCGATCTGCCCACGGCGCTCGCCGTCGCCGCCCTGGCGATCCTGGTGGTCGAACCCGCCCATGTGCGCGACCCGGGGTTCATCTACTCCTTCGGCGCCGTGGCCGGGCTGTCGGTGTTCTACCCGCGTTTCATGGCGCCCTTCGACCGCCTCCTGGCGCCCGACGCGTGGGCGCCGGACGGCGAACGGCGGCTCCGCTGGCGGCGCGCGATCCTCCGCTACCTGGCCGGGCTGGCCGCGGCCTCGGCCGCGGCGTGGATCGTCTCGGCCCCCCTGAGCGCCCGATTCGGCAACCTGGTGTCGCCGGTCGCGCTGCCGGGGAACATCCCCGTGATTCCCGCATCGTTCCTGGTCCTGCTCACGGGTTGCCTGTCCCTGCTGGGCGGACTCGTCTCCCCCTGGCTGGCGGAGGTGTTCAACCACGCCAACGCCTGTTTCGCCACGGCCATGATCGAGGTGATCCGGTTCCTCGTCCGCGTGCCCGGCGGACACTGGTACGTGGCCACCCCGCCGGGATGGATGGTGTGGGGCGCCTTCGGGGTCCTCGGCGGGATGCTGCTCCTGCGCGGTCGCGCGCGCGCGACGCTCGCCGCGGCGACGGCGGCGGTGGCGCTGGCCGGCGCGGCGCGATGGGCGATCGACGACGCCGCGACGATCGAGCTCGCCGGCGACGGACTCGCCCCCGCCGCGTTCGTCAACCTGCCGGGCGAGGAGGATCTCCTCATCGATCCGGGCCCGGCCCACCGCGCCGACGCGGTGGTTCGCTGGCTTCACCGCCGCGGGGTCGACCGGCTGCAGGCGGTCGCCGTGACGCAGATCGACGCAGACCATGGCGGCGGGATGGGCGACATCCTGCGGCGCATACCGGCGCGCGAGATCTGGCGCCCGTCCGGCCCGGTCCGCTCGCACGTGCTCCGCGATGCGTTTCGCGCGGCGGAAAGCGACGGTGTCTCCGTCCTCCCGATGCCGGCCGGCACGCGCCGTTGGCTGGCCGGCGACGCGGAATGGGAGGTGTTTCATCCCGCCGCGGGCGAGGGGACGGGAGATCGGGCCTCCGACACCGCGCTGACGGTGCGGATCGGCCGGGGACCGGGGGCGGTGTTTCTGGGCTCGTCGCTGTCCTCCGCCGCCGTCTGCCGCATCGCGGCGGCGCCGGTGGATGCGGCCGCGACGGTGCTCGTCGCGGACCGCGGCCTCGCCGCGGCCGATCTCCCTCTCCTCCGGACCGTGCGGCCCCGCCTGATCGCGTTGCGCACGCTGGAGGGCCTCCCGGACGCCGAGTGCGCGCCCGCGTGCCTGGCCGGCGCGCGGCCCGACGTCCCTCTGGTCATCGTCCAGGGACGCGATGAGGGGGCGTGGACCCTCGCCTACCGGAAGAACGCACCCGCCCGCGCGGCGGTCAGCGCATCGCCTTCGTCAGATCCATGACCGTCTGCTGGAACTCGGGGCGGCCCCGCAGGAGATCGAATTCCTTGCGGTTCAGCCAGACCAGGGCGGTCCGGACGTCGACGAGGTCGATGGCGCTCTTCAGCGCGGCCATGGCCCCCTGGTGATCCTTGGTGTGGGAACGCGCCTCGGCGAGGCGGAAGAGAATCGGCGCGGCCGCGGGTGAGCGGCCCGCGCTTTCCTGCAGCACGGCGACCGCCTCGGGCCACTGCGTCAGCTTCATCAGCGCCACCGCGTACATGTGGGCCACGTCGGCATTCAAGGGATCGGCCTTGATGCTCTGGGCGAAGGTCGCGGCGGCCTTCTCCATGTTCCCGGAGCGATAGTAGAGCAGCCCCAGATTGTGGCGGGCGGGCGCATAGGCGGGATCGAGCTCGATGGCCGTCTGCAGATCCCGCTCGGCGTCGGTGTAGAGCTCCTGCCCCATCCGCGCCACCCCGAGGTTGTTCCACAAGGGAGCGGAATTGGTGATCCGCTTCACGCTCTCCGCGAAGATCTCCTCGGCCCGCGAGAACTCCTTCGAGCGCAGGTGACAGAGCCCCATCTGCTCCCTCACGCCTTCCAGATCGGGCATGATCCGGAGCGCGCTCGCGAAGCTGTCGAGGGCGGCGGGCCAGTTCTCGTCATGATACGCGCGCTCCGCCAGCCTCAAATGAGAGGCCGCCTGCTGCACCCAGCGGGACGTCAGCCGGGCCGGCGTTCCCGTCGCCGTGGCTTCCTCGCCGCTCGGCGGCTCGATCTCGTCGAGGATCAGCCGTCCGGTCGGATCCGTCTCCAGGCCCACGCCCGCGCGGGGAGCCGGCCGCACCTCGATCGGGACCATCTCCGATCCCTGCCTCTCGCGGGCCTCCCTGAGCATCTGGTGCTGGAAGAAGATCACGACCGCCATGACGCCGAGGAACAGCACGAGCACGAGGACGATGACGAAGGTGGACCAGACGTTGCGGGTGGTGGAACGCAGCCAGCGATCCTCGGCCTCCCCCGGCTTCCTCTCCTCCACGAGCGCCCGATCGCGTTCCCGCTCACTGTAGATGTCTTTGTGATCCTGTGCCATTTCCACGCCTTCCCGACAGCCGCCCGGCGGTGCGCACAATACGTCCCGCGGCCAACCGAAACAAGAGAATTCCCGCCCCCTTCCGGACGCCGCGGTCGCCCCGGCGAATCCCCTCCCGGCCCGGGCGACACGGGCCGCGGAACGGCGGCGAAACATGTAACCCCTCCGGTCCGCGGGGCGTATACTCGGCCGGGTATGTCATGAGCAGGCATCTACGCCGTGTCCGTCTGATGGCCGCCGCCGCGATGATCGCGGCGGCGGCGGGCGGAGCGGGGCCCGCCCCCGAGAAGGTCCGCATCACGGCCACGCGCAAGACGGCCGGTCAGAAGGCCGGAGGAGTGCGCCGAACGGCCGACGCGCAGGGACGGAGCACGGAGGAGCAGGTGTTCTACCGCTTCGAGCTGACCCGGATCGTCCCGTCCGCCCCCGCCGAGCTGGTGGCCGATTGGCTCATCGTGATCGAGGGTCCGGCCGGCGGTCTTCAGCCCGGCATCGCGGGCCGCGACGAGGTCGTGCTGGACCTCGGGAAGCCGGTGGTGCTGGAGACCCAGCCCGTCGCCCTGAAGGGACTGCAGTGGAACGCCGGCGGGTTCGGCCACACGGGCGGGATCAGGGAATCGGTCTACGGATACGCCATCCGTCTTTTCGACCAGAAGGGCAACCTCGTGGCGGAGAAGTACCAGCCCAGGAACCTCGAACAGCGCACGGAGGCGCTGGGCGAGGAATGGAACAAGAAGCGGCATCTCCAGGAATTCCTGGAGCAGCTCGGCAGGAAGAAGCAGCCTCCCGCGGAAGAGACCGGGCGCCCCGCCGCCCCGCGCGCCCCGTCAGTGCCTTAAGGTGGCGCGCCGCAACCCAACGGTCCAGGCCGCTCAACGCTCCCGCTCCACTCCGTCCGTTCCTCCGTGCAACCGCGCCGCCTTCGGGGATGGTTCCGCCACCCTTTCCACGCAAGAAGATACGGCCCCTTCCGATTCCCTTTCCCGCGCTCCGGCTCAGCCGGGAGCGGCCTGCGGCGGGCGCAGGACGGCCTTGCCCGGCTTCTCCTCCGCCTTTCCCTCCTCTTCCTCGGGCTTCGGGCGGGGCTGCCAGCCGGCCTTCTCCATCTGGGACGCGAACGAGGAGCGGGCGAAGATCTGCCATGCCTCCGCGTTCTCCGGCGACTCCACCAGCACGGCCTCAAGGCGCGACATGATGGTGTTCGCGAACTGGGTGGTGTAGTGCCGGAAGAGCATGCTCAGCACGCGGGGGGAATGGCAGCCCAGCGCCGTGTCGCGCACCGACGGGGCGGCCGCGGGCGCGCGGCTGTTCACCATCCGGCGCATGTGCTCGAGCAGCGTGGCCGGATCCTCGCGGGCGGCCAGGCAGATCATGGAATCCTTGCCCCATCCCTGCCTGAAACAGGAGTCGAGCAGTTCGCCCGTGCGGCTGTCGCCCTTCTGAAAAGGGATCCACGCGGGCGAGACCAGATGCACCGCCTCCGGGGGAAGCCAGTCGAACAGCCACGCGGGTTTCGTGATTCCGTCGGGGCACGGGAACTCCGCGCGGTTGAAGTCCAGGACGAGGCACACCGTGAACTTCGTCGCCAGCCAGCTGGCCACGTCCAGCGGCTTCGGCGCGTTCTCGGGAACCGTGAAGAGTGTCACGCCCGATTCGCACGGAGTCTCGTCGAAGAAGGCGGACGGAAAGACCGGTCGGGTCTCCGCCTGCAGTCGCTCGATCCCCGCGAGCCTGATCGCGCCCGAGACGGCGGGCACAGCCGCGGCCGCGGCGGCCGCGGCGACCACCGCCTCCGGCGCCTTGACCGGCACTTCCCGTACGGGGGCGGGCGTGCTCTCGCGGGCGACGCGGATCGTGGTCTTCCCGCACGTGATCGTGTCGCCGTCGTTCAGTGTCGCCGCGGTGACTCGCTGTCCGTTCACAAACGTGCCGGTCGGAGATCCGAGATCGCGAATGCGGCACAGGTTGGGGAGATGCTCCACGCAGAAATGCACCTTGGCCACCGTCGGATCCTTGCCAAGGACAAACGCCGCCGGCCTCGCACTTCCCACCAGCACCGACCGCCCCGCCTCCACCATGTATGAAAGGGACTGATCGGGCCCTTCTTCCACCCGCAGCACGAGTCTCATGACCGGGCAAGCATGATACCCGGCGCGGGGCATATCAAGCGCATTTTGCTCGCATCCGGTCGTGATCCGCGCTAGGAATGTTCCGATCCCGGCGGCATTCACAGCACGCGCCCATCGCGCGCCGTCGCAGCGGCGCATCGCGTGCGGGGAGGTGGCGCATGAGCGGCACAGGCGGAGTGAAGTGGAGCAGTTTCGAGATCCACACGGGGCGTAGAACGGCGCCCGAGGGGCGGCCGGCCGAAGCGGCTGCCCGGCGGTTCGACATGGTCCTGCTCGGGGGCTTCTCCGGCGGGTCATCGAAGGAACCCGCGTCTTCGCCGCCCGCGGTGGTGCGGGTGGACCCGGACGTCTTCGAAGCGGCGATGGCGCGGCTGGCGCCGAGGGCCTCGGCCTCCACGCCATATGGAGCGGCCAACCTGGCCTTCCTCACGATCGAGGATTTCCATCCCGCCGCCATCGTCGCCCAGGTGCCATGGCTCAGGGAGATGGCGGACCTGTGTTCGCGCCTCCGCCAGCCGGCGGCGGCGCCGGCCGCGCGCAGGGACGCCACGGCCCGCGGATGGCTCGCCGCCGCCGCCGCTCCGGCCACGCCGGCCCCGGCGGATGACGCCCAGGCGGCCGCGGCGTTCAACGACCTGCTGGGCGCGCCGGCCCGCATCTCCGAGAAGCCGACCGAGACCGCCGGCGACGCGATCGGCCGGCTGGTCCGCGGCCTGGTGGAGGACGGGGCGGACCACGGCCCCGCGGCCCAGGCCGCCGACCAATCCGACGCCGAGGCGCTCGAGTCCAGGCTGTCCGACGCGCTCCGCCAGGTGTTGCACGCGCCCGAGGTGCGCGCCGTGGAGACCGCCTGGCGCTCCGTCGACTTCCTCGTGCGACGCTTCGACGCCGAAGAGCCGCCGGGCGTGTTCCTGATCGACGCACCGCGTGCCCGTCTGGCGGAGTGGACGGAGGCGGTGGACGATCCCGCGCGGTGCGGATTGCGCCGGGTGCTCGTCGACGCGGCGGAGCGCCGCTACCGCCTGATCATCGGTCTGGATGCGTGGGGGGGGCAGGAGGGTGACACGGCCCGGTTGGCCCGGCTGGGCGTTCTGGCCGCCGCCGCGCGCGCTCCGTTCATCGCCGACGCGGATCCGGTCCTCCTGGGCCGGCTCCCGCCGGCGGGCAGCGATCTGCTCGCCAAGGAGATGGGCGCCGACGCCGCGCGTCCCGCGGGATGGGACGCGCTGCGGGCCTCGCCGGTCGCCTCCCTTCTGGGGCTGGTCTTCCCCCGTTTCCTTCTGCGTCTGCCGTACGGAAAGATCACGGAGCCGGCCGATCCCCTGCCGTTTGAAGAAAGCCCGCCGGGCGATCCCGCCGCGGGCTGCCTGTGGGGGCCCTCCGCCATCCTCGCGGCGCTGCTGGCCGGAGAATCGTTCTGCGAAGGAGAGGACGCGGTGATCCCGCCCGCGACGGTCGACATCGGGGGCCTGCCCCTGCTGACCTACGAAAAGGGCGGAGAGCAGAAGATGATGCCGACGGGGCAGTACTGGATCTCGGAGTCCTGCGCGCTGGCGATCGGCCGGCAGGGCCTCATGCCCGTGATCTCCGTGCGGAACAGCGACGCCCTCCGCCTGCCGATGTGGCGCTCGCTCTCGGAATCGGGCGATTTCGCCCGCCTGCCGGAGTAGTTGTTCTTCCGTCAGGTTTCTCCGTGGAAAGGGTGGCGGAACGATCCCGGCCGTCCGCTGAGCCTCTTCCCCGGCGGGCATCGCATGCAGTGCCGACCGGCACACTTTTCAAAGTGTGGCGCGAGCTTGATCTGCTCCGCCCAGGAAGGCCACGCACATGCGTATGGGGCTTTTCATCGGGTTCCTCTGCGGAGAAGAGCGGAGGCGCAGCCGCTGAAAGCGGCGCTTGAGCGCAGGGCGATGCCGGCGATAGACTGGCCGGCATGACCCCGTTGTTGAGACAGGCCGTCCTGCTCGTTCTCGCCGCGAACCTGCCGGCCCGGGCGGAATCGGGCGTGCGCCGTGTGACGCTCGGGGAAGGCACGCCGTGGGAGACGCCTTGCGTGTTCCGGGAGAGCGGTGCGCCGGGTCCGACGGTCTTGGTGACCGGGGGGGTGCACGGCAACGAGGCGGCCTCCGTCCGCGCCGCGGAGGCGATCAGCCATTGGTCCGTCACGCGGGGGCGTCTCGTGGTCATCCCCCGCTGCAATGCTCGCGGCGTGCAGGCCGGCGAGCGTCGACTGCCCGGTGTCGCACCGGAGTGTGCCGACCTGAACCGGAACTTCCCGACAGCCGGGAACGGCGCGGCGCGCGGTGAACCCGCGACGATGCTCTGGGAGTTCGTCTCGCGCACGGCCCCCGATTACCTTCTCGATCTCCACGAGGGGTACGGTGTCCGCGGCGCGGGATCGAGAAGCGTGGGCTCCAGCATCATCAGAGACGCGCACGACGATTCCAAGGGGCCGCAGCAGGCCATGCTGGAAGCGGTCAACGCGGGCCTTGAGGAGCCGGACCGCCGGTTTGTCGCCCTGGCCGGCGCGGTCACCGGTTCCCTGGCCCGCGCGTGCGCGGACCGGCTGGGGACCCGTGCGTTCATCTGCGAGACCACCCGCCAGGAGCAGTACCTCTCCCTGCGGGTTCGCCAGCACCGTCTTATGGTCCATGCCCTGTTGAAGCACCTGGGCATGGCGGCGCATGGCGCCGGAATCCAACCGGCCACGGGGATTCAAGGCGCGACACGGGTGGCGATCTACGACGGACCCGGCTCCGGATTCTCGAAGACGGCCATCGAGAAGCTGTTCCCCGCCGGCGAGTTCGAGACCGCGCTTCTTCACCCCTTGGACATGGCGGACGGGGCGCTCCGCCGGTTCGACGTGATCGTGTTTCCGGGCGGCAGCGGCAGCAGGCAGGCGGCGGGACTGGGACCGGAGGGGCGCGAGGGGGTGCAGAGGTTTGTGGCCGAGGGCGGCGGATACCTCGGCATCTGCGCGGGCGCGTACCTCGCCACGGCCCATTACGACTGGTCGCTCGGCGTGCTCAACGCCGGCAGTCTCGATACGGCGCACTGGCGGCGCGGCAACGGGACGGTCCGGATCGGACTGACGCGGGAAGGCCAACGGCTCTTCGCGCGCGACGCGGATGCGCTCGACATCGAGTTCCGGCAGGGGCCCCTCCTTGGACCCGCCAAGAACGGGACGCTGCCGCCCTGCGAGGTGCTGGCCTGGTACCGGACCGGCGTGGGCAGCCGCGGCGCGGATCCCAGGACCATGATCGGCACGCCCGCCATCGCCCGCGGGGCCTACGGGAAGGGGCGCGTGGTGGTCTTCAGCCCCCATCCCGAGAAGACGGCGGGGCTGGAGGACTTCGTCGCCAAGGCGGCCCTGTGGTGCGCGAGAAGGAAGTGAGACGCAGCATCGATGACGGCGATCCGAAATCTCCGGGTCCATGACGCTCGGTCCATCAGCCGACGCACGGCGCTGGGCCGCATGGCGCTCATGGGCGGGGTCGTCGCTTTCGGGCGGCCTGCTCCGTCCCGGCAGGACGGCGGGTCACTGGCCGGCACCGTTGAAGGCTATTTCAAGTCCCTCGCCCGCGCGGGCGGTTACGGGTGGGCGGATCAGGAGGAAGCCGATCTCGCCGTCACCTGCGCCGCCGTGGAAACTCTCGCGTTGCTGGGACGTCCGGCGCCCGACGCGGCGCGGGTGGCCGCGTTCATCCGCACCGCGCACCCGCAGCGCGACCGCCGACCCGAGTATCCCCTGCGCATGTTCGACCTCATGCAGATCCGGGCGCTGCGCCGGCTCGGGGCGGAGGTGGCGGGGTTCGGGGCAAGGGCGGCTCCATGGGTGCGCCCGATCGTCTACCCGAAACAGTACGAGCCCGCCGGCAACCCGCCCCTTCCGCAGGAGGTCGCCGCTCTGCTGTGCCGCGCGGAGCTCGGCCTGCCTATGGAGGAGGCGGCCGAGGCCTGGGGGGATTACCTCGCGGACCGCCGCCGCCCGAGCGGGAGCTTCAATCACACGCTCGCATCCGCGGGCGGCGACGGTCATGTCGTGCCCACGTACTGGGCGCTGCAGGCCCTGCAGGCGGTCGGCCGGGCGACCGGGCAGGCGGGCGCGACGGTCGCATGGCTGCAGGCGTGCCAGCGGTCCGATGGCGGCTTCTCCTGGCAACCGAAACCGGATCTCGCCGGCGAATCCGATGTCTTGTACACGTGGGCTGCCGTACAGGCCCTGCGGCTGTTGAAGTCGCGGCCTTCCGACCCCGAAGCCTGTGTGCGCTGGCTGAGGTCGCTGTGGAATGCCGACGGAGGCTTCGGCGACCGGCCCGGCTGGTCATCCAACCCGCTGGCGACCGAGTGCGCGGTGGCCGCGTTGCATGCCCTCGACGCCCTGGCCCCTCCGCCCGCCCGCACCGCGGCCTCTCCGGCGGCGACGGAGGTGGAGGTGCCGGCGGCGCGGCGTGTCTGGACGATCCAGCTCGAGGCGCACGGATGCGGGAGCCCCTGGGAGGCGGTGGACCTCGCGCGCGCGCTCCGCATCCACCTCTGGGGCGCGAAGAACGCGAAGCCCGGCTGGATCGCCTGCGCGCAGGGCATCGCCGACCGGTTGAAGGTCCCGGTCGCTTTCTGTGTCGCCAACGAGGAATACGGCGTTTCCGTCGGTCTGCCCGGCCTCGGGACCTACACGCACGTCAGCGATCTGTTCGCGCCGGCCGGCGTCGAGTTCGGTCCTCATCTCGGCTCCGAATCGGCGCTGTCCTGGGAGGCGTTTCGCACCCGGAGACTCGCCCCGCTCGAGAAGGCGCGCGGCCGGCTGTTCTGGCAGTTCGGGGAGAACGAGGAGTTCGTACGCGTCCTGCTCGACGATTCGGCGGCCCGCGGCGGCTACGCGGCGATCAGCACCTTCCACTTCGGCAACGCGGACTTCACGCGCAGCCAGCCGTTCCTGATGCGCTACCGCGGGCGTCTGCCCTACGTCGCGCTCCAGGACGCGCACGGCGTCGAATCGTGGTGGTGGTCGGACCAGCTCACCGGCTTCCGCACCCTCTTCATCGCCGAACAACCGACATGGGAGGGATGGCTGGAGGCGCTGCGGCGCGACTGGGTGGTGGCGGTCCGGCGCGACGCGGCCACCGACGGACGACTCCGCATGCACGGGGGCACGCCCGCCGCCCGCACGTTCGTGCGGACGCGCGAGGCGGACTGGCGGTGGTGGGGCGAGCGCCCGGAAGAGGACCGTCGCCCGCTCGTCTCGATCGTGCCGGTGACCCCGGCCGATTCCTTCGAGGAAGGCTGTCCGGAACGGGGGATGAACCTCCGCGTCCGGACCGCGTGGCGAAACACGACGCAGGGTCAGCCGAAGGAGCCACTGGTGGAGCTTATGCGGCTTCGGGTGGATGATGCCCTTGATCTCTCCGGCGCCGCCCTGGAAGAGCGGCTCGTCCAGCGAAGCGGGGCCAGGGGGGGATGGCGCGACGTGTTCCACCTGCTGCCGCTGCCCGCCCTGGCGGCCGGCCCCCATCGCGCCGTCGCGACGCTGCGCGAAATCGCCGGCGGGCGGGAAGCGGAACGCGCGTTGACCTTCGAAGTCACGGAATCCTGAGGCAGGGCGGCTCCATCCGCGGCCGCGGCGCCCGCCCCTCCCTGAAGGCCGGATGGCCGCGCTTGGCTCCTTCCCGCGGGCATGGTACAAGGAATCCCGCGAAAGGAGCCGGCGCCATGTTCAAGACCGTGCAGAATCACCTGTGGGCGTTCGATCTGGAGTGGACGCCCGATCCGCGCGCGGGCCGCGTCCTCTACGGCCTCCCTCCCGAGACGGGCGACGTCGAGGTGGTGGCCGAGATGTGGAAACGCAACGGGGCGACCGAGGCGGACCCCTACCCGTTCCTCAAGACGGTGATGTGCCGCGTCGTCTCCATCGCCGCGGTCCAGCGACGCGTGGTGAATGGGGAGACGAAACTGAATCTCCTCTACCTGCCGCGCGATCCCGACGACGCCAAGCAGTGCGACGAGGCGGCCATGGTCGGCACGTTCCTGCAGGCCGTGGGCAAGCACCGGCCCCAGATGGTGGGATTCAACTCCCAGTCGTCCGACCTGAAGATCCTGCTGCAGCGGGGCGTGGTGCTGGGGCTGGAGGCGCCGGATTTCTGTCACCGCCCCGACAAGCCGTGGGAGGGCCCCGACTACTTCGCGCGCGGCAGCGAGTGGAACGTCGATCTCATGGACATCCTGGGCGCGTGGGGCAAGGCCTCGCTTTCCCTGCACGAGATCGCCACGCTCTCCGGCATTCCGGGCAAGTTCCAGACCGAGGGGCAGCAGGTGGCGCACCTGTGGCTCGCCGGCCAATGGCGGCCGATCGTGCAGTACAACTGCTTCGACGCCCTCTCGACCTACCTGCTCTGGCTGCGTATGGCCCACTTCGCCGGTCACTTCAGCCAGGCGCAGTACGAGGAGGAACAGGAGAACCTGCGCCAGTTGATCATGGAGGAGTCGGAGAAGCCGGGAGGTGAATACCTCACCGCCTACTTCGACGAATGGGAGCGCCTGACCGCCGCCACCGCTCCGACGTAAGTCGTACGCCCACCCGCCGTGAACGCCACATAGCTCCCCCCCCCGAATCCGCACGCACGGACCCGGCAGAGGAGAGGCTTCGCAGGCGGACGGCCCGCGGGACTACCTCCGCCGCCGCAGCTGGCGCAGCGCGGCCATCACGGCGCCGAGGAGAATCAGGCTGATCTGCGTCGGTTCGGGGATCACCGTCAGGTAGACCGCCTGGGAATCCGTCGAGATCTCGTAGGAAAGCCCGCTTCCGAGCGTGGGCGCCGATCCGATGGCCAGCCCCTGGTCCGTGAGCGCGCCCGTGTAGCCGATCAGACGCCACTGGGATCCCAGGTCCGTCGTGAAGCCGGCGAGCGCCGTGACATTCAGTATGCCGTCCAGGACCAGTCCGTTGACCCCCTGGATGAAATCGCTGCCATTCGCGCCGGTCGCGGCATTCGGCGCATCGAGCTCGAAGTCGAGCACCGCCCGTTCATTCAGGGTCAGCGCCCCGGCGAGCATCAGGGTGCCCGCGCTGTTGCCGGGCGCCAGGTGGCCATCGTCGGCCACCGTCACCCCCGCCACCGAGCCGGTGCCTCCCAGCGTCGCCCCGCCCTGGACGCCGATCAGACCGCCGCCTGAGTACGCGCCGTTGACCAGCAGGGTGCCGCCGTTGACCGCGGTCGGGCCACTGTACGTGTTGTTCCCGGTCAGATTCAACACGCCAGCGCCGTTCTTGGTCAGTCCGCCGCCGACATTGACCGCGTAGGTGATCGCCCCCAACACCGCCCCGCTTCCGTCGCCGCCGAGCAGATCCACGGTCGGCGCGCTCATGCCGTAGCCCATGCCCGGACTGGTCACGATGATGTTGGTCACCGCCCCGCTCACCGGGTCGATCTCCGCGAACGCTGTCGCGGGCACAACCGCGCCGCCGCCGCTGATCCGCACGATGGGCGACCCCGCGTAGCCCGTCCCGCCGCTGATCACCGGGATGGAAGCGATGCCGGCGCCCGCGGGGGCGGAGAGGACCTGTGCGATCGTGATGTCCTTCCCGTCCGTGTCGATCACGGCGCCGCCCGCGTAGACGGGCGCCAGATCCATCCCGCTCATGAAGGTGGCCGACGAGGCGGTGGGCCTCAGCGTGCCGCCGTTGAAATTGAACAGGCTGGTGGCCGCCGCGTTCGCCGCGTAGATGGACGGCACCGTCAGCGTGCCGCCGTTCAGGTTGACGAGGCCCACACCGGTTGCGGTGTGCCCAATCGACATCGGGGTGGCCGAGTCCAGGGCGGCCGTGCCGGCGATGGTCACCACCCCCGTCCCCTCCTCGCCGATGATCAACAGTTCGTTCGCGGCCCTTGTGAACGTACCCCCGGTCAGATGGCCGACGCCGAGGCCGGTGGCGAACCGCCCGAAGACCGGATACCCTCCAGCGTGGTAGAACGAACCGCCGCTCTGCTCGAACACCCCCAGCCCGCCGCCGCCGACCTGGAAGTTGTCGTAGTGCTCC
>CAZSUU010000047.1:0-39376 GCA_964610105.1 uncultured Verrucomicrobiota bacterium
ACAACTCGTTGCTTATGAACAGCCCGAATCTTGAAACTGTAGAAGATGGGCTTGACCAATGCGCTCATGATGCAGGAGGCTACTACAGGCGCCCTCGGTCTTCAATCTCGGAGAGGTTACCGTGTCGTGGTGGGATGGGGAGAGGCACTTCGTGGCGTGCCACACGACATCTTGTCTCGCGCCAAGGCGCCAAGGCGCGAAGCTCGAATAGAGAGCACCGCCCGCCCTTCTCTTGGCGACTTTGCGGCTTTGCGCGAGGCGATCGGGACAGGCGATCGGGACGGGAACAGGAGGGGAGGTGTCTGTCCCCAGTCGCATCGGATGTGTACAGAACATCATCTCGCGCCAAGGCGCCAAGGCGCGAAGCTCGAATAGAGAGCAGTGCGCGCCCTTCCCTTGGCGACTCTGCGGCTTTGCGCGAGGCGATCGGGACGGGAACAGGTGGGGAAGTGTCTGTCCCCAGTCGCGTCGACGGCAAACTGCGCGGGCAGGATTGCCCGCGGTACGGGTCCTGGGCGTACCGCGCGCAATCCTGCGCGCGATCAGTCCGACGGCGCGTCAGGATGCCGCGCCGGGCAGGGGCTACGAGCGCGGCGGGTTAGATTGTTCCGCCAAGACATGATACGCAAATGCGTATGATGTTTTCCGTCAGGTTCCTCCGTGGAAAGGGTGGCGGAACAATCTCTGAAGGCGGCGCCGTTGCACGGACGAACGGAAGGAATGGAGCGAGAGCATTGAGCGGCCAACGCCGTTGGGTTGCGGCCTCGCCGCCTTAGGAGGCCCCGTCCTGCCTCGTCGATCGAACCGAAGGCGGGCGGGGACGCGGTCCCCTGAGGTTGACGTCCAACCCGCGACACCCTTGACAGTCGGGCCAAGGAGAGATTGTCTTTCGTCCTTCATCTGGTAGGATCAACGGCGACAAGCGCATGGAATTGGCCGAAGAGGCCATGGCGATCTGAGGAGAGGTCATCGTGAGGACAGCGTATGGGTTCGTGATTGCGCGTCTGGGCGCGCCGGCCTGCCTGTCAGCGCTGGCTTGCTCGGGCGTGGCCGCCGCGGGGGGCGAGGCGGATGCCTTGCGGCTCACCCTCGCGCAATGTCGCGAGATGGTGCTGCGGCAGAATCTCAACATCCAGGCCCGGCGGCTCGGATGGCAGGCGAGCCGGTATGTCTACCTGGGCGAATGGGGGGCGTTTGAGCCGGCGTTTGTCGGCTCCGCGACCAGCGGGAAGAACGAGCGGGAGAATACGAAGGAGCAGGAGCTCAGCCAGAACAGCCCCTTCTTCTACGAGGAGAACAAGGAGTACAACGCGGGCATCGAGACGCTGCTGCCGCTCGGGGGGCGGCTGCAGTTCGGCTACGTGATGCGGGATCTCTACAACAACCTCCGCGTCAGCCCGAGCGACCCGCTCTACAACGAGTACGAGGGCTTCCTCGGCGCCAGCGTCGTGCAACCGCTGCTGAAGGATGCCGGGCTGTCGGCGGCCATGGCGCGCATCCGGCTCGCTCGGACGGAGTCGGAGGCCGCGTTCCAGGATTTCCGCAAGGAGATGATGACGGTCCTTGCGCGCGCCGAGGCCGCCTACTGGAACCTCTGTCTGGCCCAGGAACAGGAGCGGCTGAGGCGTGAGTCGGTCACCCTGGCGGAGAAGATCCTCGCGGACAACGAGGCGCGGGTGAAGGCGGGGAAGATGTCGGACCTGGAGGTCTTCCAGGCGCAGGCCGGCGTGGCGATGCGCCGCACGCGCGCCAGCGAGGCGCATCTGAAGGCGATCGAGGCGATGGATCAACTGCGCACGTTCCTCGCGGAGACCGCCGGCGCCTCCGGCCGGCCGGTGGAAGCGGCCGACCGCCCCGCTCCGCCGGGCGCCGAGCCCGAGCACGAGGCCAGCGTGCGGCAGGCGCTGGCCAGCCATCCCGATTACCTCCTCCGCCGACACCAGGCCGACGCCGAGGACATCCGGCTGTCCTTCGCCCAGAACCAGCGCTGGCCGCAGGTGGACCTCAAGGGCAGCCTGGGGCTGAACGGACTGGGGCGCGACTCGTCGGAGGCCTGGACCCAGATCGAGGACGGCCAGTACGAGGCCTGGTCGTTCGGCGTCGAAGTGCGGGTCCCCGCGTTCGGCGACATCAAGGGCCGGCGCGAGCTGGCGGCCGCCCGCCATCGCAAACAGCAGGCCCTGATCCACCTCAAGGAGGCGGAGATCGAGATCGTCAACGGCCTGGACGCCGCGATCCGCAAGGTGGCCGGCTCCCGCGAACAGGCGGAGAACTACAAGCTGGTGGCCGATTTCAGCCGGCGCGTGCTGGACACCGAGATGAGCCGGCTGGACGCCGGCAAGAGCGACAGCCGGAAGGTGCTCGACGTCGAAGACGACCTGGCCGAGGCGCTCAGCGCGGAGATCGAGAGCGTTGTGCGCCACCAGACCGCCCTGCTGGAGTACGAGCTGGCCGGCGGCAGTCTCCTCCGGGCGCGCCAGGTGGAGCCGCTGGACCTGCCCGACGCGGGCGCGGTGTCGCCGTCCCGACCCCCGGAGCCGGGCCCCCTCCTCCTCCACACCCCCCTCAGATGAATCCACCGGTCGCAAGGCGGCGCGCCGCACCCCGATGGTATGCCCGGGCGAGACGTTTCCGTGCGTCCGACCCGCTCGCCGTGCCGCGAGACCGCCTCGGCGGATGGTTCCGGGGGATCGCGCTGGCGGCGCTTGCGTGGACCGCGCAGGCCGCCGCGGCGGAACCGGTCGCTGTGCCAGGCATCGTCGAACCCCTTCACGAGGCGCGCCTGAGCCCCTCCGTGGGCGGGACGATCGCCGCCATCCTCGCCCCCGAGGGCACCAGGGTGAAGAAGGACGATCCGCTGATCGAGCTCGACCGCGACATCGAGGAGCTGGAGGTGCTGCGCCGCCGGCTGGCCTGGGAGAGCAAGGCCGAGGTCGAGGCGGCCGCGGCGCGGGTGGCGACGAGCAGCAACGACGTGGAGGCGACGCGGAAGCTCTTCGACTCCACGAAATCGGTGAGCCGCGAGGAGCTGGACAAGAAGGAGCTGGAGCTGAAGATCGCCCGGGCCGAGCACGCGCGCCTGACGGCGGCGGAGGAGCGCGAGCAGGTGGAGTGCCGGATGGCCGAGGCCCAGCTCGAGCGGCGGACGATCAGGGCGCCCTTCGAGGGCGTGGTCACCGATGTCTACGTCGATCTGGGGGAGATGTGCGATCCTCAGCGCCAGCAGGCGGTGGTGCGGCTGGTCCAGTCCGATCAATGCCGCTTCGTGGCCAACATCGATGCGGCGCTGGCGCGTCCCTTGCGCGAGGGCCAGGAGGTGCGGCTGGAGCTCGGGGAGGAAGGCGGTTCGGCGGTGGCGCGCAGCGGCAGGGTGGACTTCATTTCGCCGGTGGTCGATCCGGCCAGCGGGCTGCGCAAGGTCAAGGTGCTGTTCGAGAACCGTGACGATCCCGTCACGCCCGGCATCAGCGGCCGGCTTCTGCTGGACCGACGGCCGTGACCGACGCCCTCACCACCGCAGCCCCGGGCGGCCGGGCCGAGGAGGTCGCCCGGCAGATCGACGCGCTCCGCGGTCTCGCCGGCACGCCCTCGCGATTCTGGGAAGGTTTCCTGGCGGCCGGGGCGCAGATGATGAGCGCCGGCGCGGCGGTGCTGGCGCTCCGACAGGAGGAGAACCGGTGGAAGCGGGTGGCGGCGTGGACGTCGGCGCCGGATGGCGCCGAGGGCGGCATCCGGCTTCCGGGATGGGAGGGAACCGCCGACGCATGCCTGGAGTCGGAAGGGGTCTGCGTGCGACCGGGCGAGCCGGAGGGCGGTGTGCCGGCGGAGGGCGTCTTCAACGTCGCGGTGCGGCTCGATCTCCGGCCGTCGCCGGACACGGCCGTGGTCGTGTTCCGCACCGGACGCGCCTCCGAGGCGCAGGCCCGTGAGCGCCTTGCGGGGCTGATCCTGCTGACCGGCCAGGCGACGGTCTTCCAGCTGAGCCGGCTTCTCGAGCAGGCGCAGGCCGACGTGGGGCATTTCGCCTCCGTGCTCGATCTTGTCGTGCTGCTCAACGTCGAGACGCGCTTCGTCTCGGCCGCCATGACGCTCTGCAACGAGCTGGCGTCGCGGCATCGCTGCGACCGCGTAAGCCTGGGCTGGCTGGACCCGCCCTACGTGCGGGTGAAAGCGGTCAGTCACATCGAGAAGTTCGAGCGCAAGATGATGGTCGTGCAGGCGCTCGAGGCGGCGATGGAGGAGTGTCTCGATCAGGACGAAGAGATCGTGTGGCCCCCCCCGGCGGACTATCGCGGCGTCACGCACGACCACGGCCGCTACGCCTCCGAGCAGGGGGTCGCGCACCTGGCCTCCGTGCCCATCCGCCACGCGGACAAGCCGGTGGCGGTGCTGACGGCGGAGCGCCGGACGCCCTTCGGCGAGGGGGAACTTCGCCACCTGCGGCTGGCCGCCGACCAGGCGGGCCGCCGCCTGTACGAGCTGCGGCGGGCCGACCGCTGGTTCGGCGCGCGGTGGGCGGCGGCGATCCGGGAGCGGGCGGCGAAACTGCTTGGCGCGGAGCATACGGGCGCCAAGGCCGCGGCGCTCGCCGGGATGGCGCTGCTCGGCTGGCTCGTCTTCGGGCGCATGGAGTACCGCATCGCGGCGCCCTTCGTGCTGAAGAGCGAGGATCTCGCGCACCTGACCGCTCCGTTCGAAGGCTACATCGAAAGCGTGCCCGTGCCGCTCGGCGCCGCGGTCAAGTCCGGCGAGGTGCTCGTCGCGCTGGACACGCGCGAGCTCCTGCTCGAGGAGGCGTCGGCCCTGGCCGACCAGGGCCGGTACCAGCGGGAGGCGGAGAAGGCGAGGGCCGGGAGCCAGCTCGCGGACATGCGGATCGCCCTCGCGCAGGCGGAACAGGCGCGCGTCCGGCTGGAACTCGTGCGCCGCCGCCTGGAACAGTCGCGGGTCCGCGCGCCCATGGACGGATGGGTGGTGGAGGGGGACCTGCGGGAGCGGCTCGGGGCGGCGGTGAAGACGGGCGACCTGCTGATGCGCGTCGCCCGCCTGGACCGCCTGGTCGCCGAGGTCTCGGTGGACGAGCGGGACATCGAGGAGGTCGCGCCGGACGGCGCGGGGGAGATCCTGTTCACCAGCCGGCCGGACCTGCGTTTCCCGGTGCGCGTGATCCGCATCGATCCCGCCGCCCTCGCCACGGAGAAGGGCAACGTGTTCCGGATCCGCTGCGCCGTGCCCCCGCCGGAACCCTGGTGGCGGCCGGGCATGAACGGGGTGGCGAAGATCCGGGCGGGCCGGCGCAGCCCGCTGTGGCTGCTGACGCACCGGACCGCCGATTTCCTCCGGCTGCGTTTCTGGTGGTAGGATGTTCCGCCGAAAGAGGACACGCAGATACGTATGATATCTTCCGTGAGGTTCCTCCGTGGAGAAGGGCGGCGGGCCATTTCAGACAGCGGCGCGGTTGCACGGAGGAAAGGAGGGCATGGAGTGGGTGCACTGAACGGGCAACACCTCTCGGTTGCGGCCCGCCGCCGCAGGGAGGGCGTCACCCTCACGATCGGTCCCTCGGCGACCGGACCAGCTCCACGTCTTTCAGCCGGATCGTGCCCGCCACCTTCTTCCTGAAGACCAGCCCGGTCGCCGCGACCACGAGGTTCAGCCGGATCAGATCGGGCTTCTCCCCCGGTTTCAGGAAGAACGGCGTCTCGTGCGAGGTCCAGTCGCACGAACCGGTCGCGATGTTGTTCAGTCCCCTGGAGAAGAACTCGCCGCGGCCCGGCAGCCGGCACCACATCTCCAGGTACGCCTTCCCGGTCAGCCCTTCCGTCTTCAGCTTCGCGCGGTAGAGAACGGTGCAGTCCTCGACCCCCGGATCGTTCGCTTCGAAGAGCCGGAACGTCCGCGGCTTGTCGCATCGGATTCGCCACCCGCCGCCGTCCGCGGCCACTTCGGTCGAGATCGTCGGTGTCGCGGGGGTGAACACGCTCAACGGTGTTGTCATGGTCGCGCTCTCCATTTCATATGGTCGTCCACAGGATGACCTGCCGATCCTCATCGTCGTCTGGCCCTTCCATTCCCATACAGAAGCAGAATCCGGCGGATGTTACCGGTTTCCGAACACCGAACGCGAGGGCGGGCAGGACGAAAAGGGTGAGGGCCAGCGCCGGGAGGACGATCTCCCCGATGTCCTCCGCCGCGCGGATCATGCCGTCGCTGCGCACGTTCGCCTGCTCCCATCCGCGCACGATGAAGTCGCCGGCCGCAGGGGCGGGATTGCCGGTGCCCGCGGGGACGGTGTAAAGTCCGCGCGGACTCCCGCTGCCTGCGACTCCGAATCGGAAGAGAATGAAGGGGATTCTACGATCGCCGAAAAGGGCCGTGTCGAATCCGCGACCCCGCGGGCGGCGGTGGCTCCGCCGCATGGCCGCCGTGTTGGCCGTGTTGGTGCTGGCGCTTGTTCTGGGGACACGGCGGCTGCCGATGGACCCGCACTACCGTGGACCGGCCCTGGATGATCCGATCCCCGCGCTGCCGCACGGGCCTCACCGCCCCGTCGTCTCCTTCCGCCAGGAACGGGTGGAGGTTCAGAAGGGATGGGGGTACGTGCGGGAGCTCTGGGCGTTCGCACCGGAAGCGGAAGACGCCGGGCGCAAGCCGCAGAGAGTCGAGTGGTATCGTCCGACCTCCGGCGGGAATCCCGCGCCCGCCCTGATGATGCTGCCCATCCTGGGCGGCGACTATCCCGTCGAACGAATCATCGCCCGCCACCTGGCGCGCTCCGGCTTCTCGGTGGTGCTCGCCCGCCGAACACGCGGATTCGGGGCCTACCGCGAGGTGGAAGGTCTCAACGAGCTGCTGGGGGAGGTGCTCGAGGAACACCTGCGGGTCGTCGACTGGATGGCGGCCCGCCCGGAGATCGACCGTGAACGGATCGGCTGCCTCGGATTGAGCATGGGGGCGATTCAGGGCTGCCTCGTGAGCGGCGTCGATCCCCGTATCCGCGCGACGGTGCTGGGGCTGGGCGGAGGAGATCTCCCGTTCATCCTGGCCCGCTCGCGGGATTTCGGCGTCGCCCCTCGCCGTCGCAAGATGCTCGAATTGCTGGGGTGGTCCGTCTCCGAATACGAGGAGCGCCTGCGTGAGGAAATTGAGTGGGATCCGCTGCGCGTGGCAGGGCGCATCGACGCCCGGCATACGCTGCTGATCCTCGCGCGATTCGATGTCACCATCCCGCATTCCTCCGGTCTGCGCCTGCGCGAGACCCTGGGCAATCCGGAGACCGTGCTGCTGCCCGCCGGCCACTACAACTCGGCCCTCTTCCTCCCGTTCAGCCTGTGGGACATCACCCGGTTCTTCCGGCGTCACCTCGGGGGAGAGGACTCGAGGTCGGGGGCGGCGCGCGACGGGTATTCAGCCATTCCCGCCACTTCTCGCGGTCATCGCCCCATTTCTGCCCGGTGAAGGAATTCAACAGCTCGCCGATCCGGCGGTCGCCGTCGCGATCGCGCACTCGCCTCAGGCTGTTGACCACGGCCCGGAGCGACGCCTGGCCGCCGATCTTCAGAAACACGTCGGCGACGCTCACGCGCGCCGCCGGTTCATACAGCAGGTCATCCAGCCAGGGCAGCACGAACGGGTGACCAATCTGCGCGGCGTGCGCCACGAGGGCTCTGGGGTCCGAGCGAGGCGCCGAGAGGCGTGCGCGGAAGTCCGCCACCGCCTTTCGCACTTCGGACGGGGGCTCGGGAAACCACCATCCGGTCCGGAGGCGGACCGCCTTGGACGCGCCGCCGCTCCAGCGGTGCGATTCGAGGTAATCCCAGCCCGTGGCCGAACCCTCACCTCCGTCGCCGACGCACAGCAGGAGCATGCCGGGCGACGTGCGGCCGAAGTACAGGCGGCGGTCCTTCGCGCGGTCCGTGCGCGTCGGATCGAAGTCGACCCAGCCCACTCCGCTCACGAATGCCTGCGGGTAGCGGTGAAAGACCGTGTCGACGTGGAGCGGCACGCCGGTCCGGCCCACAAGGCCCCCGACGTAGCGCGCGGGGATCCCGCTGGCGCGGCACAGCGCAATGAGCGCGTAGCTGAACTCGCTGCAGCTCCCTTTGCCCGACGTCAGGGCCTCCGGGGCCGGCTGCCACTTGCCGTCACGCTCATACTGCAGCCGCTCCATCACGAGATCGAAGATGCCTTCGAGCCGCGACCAGTCGTTTGACCTCCCCGCACAGGCCTGTTTCGCCGCCTCGCGCACCGCGGGGTGCGACAGGTCAAACGCGGCCCCATCGCGCAGGTAGAGCGCCCGTTCATCCGCGGGCAGCGAGACCACGCCGTCATTGGGGGATGGCGATCGCATCCACTGGAACTCGCGCACGACGGCGGAGACGGTCCAGCGACCGGTGAGGATCTCTCCCGGTTTCAGTTCGGAGCGCTCATAGACCAGCACCGGCGAATTCCAGCGATCCATCGCGCGTTTGGGCGTTCCCTCGACCTCCAATCGGTCGAGGGTCTGGTGAGGCAGATCCACGGGGAGACGCAGGATCATCCGGGGCGAGCCCAAGGCCGCTTCACCGCGCGGTATGATGCGGGCGGAGAACACGACGGTGACCGACCGTTCACGCAGGGTCGCCGGGTGGGAATCGGTGGCCGGCGGACTGGCGCGCGGGGAAACGGCGCCGAATACGAGCATCAAGCCAAGCCCGGCGGGGCGCGGCAGGAGTCTGGCGATTCGCGGCATGCGGCGTGATACGTGCGACCGCGGCCCCTGCTTCGCCCCGGAGCTGCCGTTGGCGCCGTTCATGGGCCGATGGTGAAGGCATTCCGCGGCCTTTTCAAGTCATTCCGGTCACGCGCCTCTTCCGCATCGCTGCCCTGTGGTCACGGCACGGTCAGGACGTTGAGGTTGGTCAGACCTGCCGCTGCGCAGAGGTCCAGGGCCTCGATCATGCGTGCATGCCGGCTGCGCGCAGACACGACGACGGAGACGCCCTGGTTCGGATCGAGCCTTCCCATTTCCATGAGTGCTCTTTCGAGTTGCCGATCGCCCAGTGTGCGTCCGTTGAGCGCGAAGGCGTCCGGCTGCACTTCCAGCCGCAGCAGCGGGACCGCCCTTCCCGGACCCCCTTGTGGGCGGTCGGCCTGCAGGTGGGCGAGGGCATCGACGGGCTTGAGGGAAATCAGGAAGAACACCAGCAGCAGAAATACGATGTCGATCATCGGCATCATCGGCAGTAACACTTCGCTTGCCCCGGCCGTCTTGCGCTCGCGCATGATCCACCTCCGTCCTCGTCACGCATTCTTCCGGTGCGCGGCGCAAGTTGGACAGCGAAAAAAACGATATTCGCTTCTGCCGGACAGCAGGATCGCCGGCTCGCCGCCTTACGGCGCGAGTCTGACCCGGTAGAACCGGGGCGCCCGGTTGGTGGCGGCGCCGGTGTCGACGTAGTTCGTCACCACGTCGCCAGGCGTCGCGAGAACGATCGGCGCGCCGATATCCACGAAGTTGCCCGCCGCCAGGTTGGTGCCCACCTGCAGCCGGTTGGTGCGCACGCCCGCGGCAGTCCAGGTCACCACCAGGTCATTCCCGCTCCTCTGGGCCGCGACGATGATGAAGGCCGACAGCCCGTTCGTCGGATTTGTCCCCGCGGCGAACTCGACGTCATTGGGAGTGCGATCATGGTCGGGATCGGCGGCCGGGGCCGCGTCCGGATTGTTCGTGCTGGCGAAGTACTGCATCTGCCACCACTGGTACGGGGTCAGGCCCTCGACGCCGACCACCAGCTGCACCAGCCCCGCGGCGCCTGTGCTGACCTGGTAGGTGTAGCCGGTGGGCGCCGACTCCACGACGGGAAGCGTGCCGGACAGCGTGCCCCCGTAGTCGAACAGCGTGTATGTCCCCGGGCCGAAACCGCCCCCGTCGGTGATCCGCAGCCGTCCCCCCAGCACAAGGTTGCCGCTGACCACCACGCGGTCGCTGGAGGCGCCGAGCTCGAAGCGCAGCAGCGGGTTGGCGTTCAGGGTGAGGTTGTTGCTGATCGTCAGCGTGCCCGCGCTCGCGCCCGGCGACAGGGTGCTGGCGGCGCTCAGTGTCACCGGCGCGCCGATCACGCCCGTCCCGCCCAGGACCGCGGCACCGACGGTGAAGGCGCCCGCCCCGGAACTGATGCCGTTGACGAGCAGCGTTCCGCTGCTGACCGTGGTGGCGCCGCTGTAGGAGTTGGTCCCGGTCAGGGTCCAGGTCCCGGAGCCGTACATGCCGAGGCTCACCACGCTGGTGTTGTCGTAGATGCTGCCGGAGATCAACCCGTCTCCGGCGCCGTAGATGTTGAAGCCCCGGGCGGTGTTGTAGGTGGAATAGACCGGCCCCCCGATGGTCAGATGGCCGGAATCCGCGCCGATTCCGGTGTTGCCCGTCCCGCCGAGCAACTGGATCGGGCCGAGCCAGGCATTCGTCCCGTCGAGGCTTCGCAGGATGCCGGTGTTGGCGTCGTATCCCAGCCCGGTGGTCTGCAGGACCTTGCCGGAGACCGTGATGCCCCCGCTCAGCTCCAGCGCCCGCCCGCCGAAGTTGCCCGAGCCCTGGTGCGCCAGGTTCACCGTGCCTGTCCCCCACGCCCCGAGGGCATAGCTGTGGGTGGCCCGCACGATGCCCGTCCAGACGTCCACGTTGCCGTAGAACTCCCGGCTGTCCCCCGAGAGGAGGAGCGTCGCGCCCGGCCCGTCCTGCCGGATCGTCCCTGCGCCCCCGAACCGGTTGGAGACGGTGATGGAGTCCAGCCGCGAGAAGGTGAGGGTCCCGTTGACGAATGCGTTGTTGGTGCCGATCGACCCGGTGTAGCTGTACTCGCCCACGCGCAGCGTCCCTGCCATGATCCAGGTCTCGCCGGGATAGGTGTTGTCGGCCGTCAGCACAAGGGTACCCGGGCCGGTCTTGCACAACCGGTTGGTCGCCCAGATGGCGGCGTGCACCTTCAGGGTGCCGACATTGGTCGTCACGTTCAGGACAAGATCGTAGCCCGTCAGTCGCCCTCCGCCCGCTTGATCCATGATCTCGAAGACGTCGGGCCCGTTCACCAGGATGCCCCCGCTCTCCACATGGAGACGACTGCCCATCAGGTCGATGACCCGCCATGGCCCGGGGCTGTCCACCACGAGCGATCCGATGGACCGGTCGGCCGTGAGGAAGTCCGACTCGAAGACGCGATTGAAGTCGTAGACCACGTGCTGGGTGGCCTGGTCCGTCCCGCCGTCGAATTGCACGACCGATACGAGCGGCGCGACCCCGTTGGCCTGGGAGTAGACGGCAAAGCGGGTGCCGCCCACCGTGGCCAGGGGCATCACGCCATCGGCCTGGCCGCCGATGTAGATGTGCGGGTCATAGCTGTTGGTCGGGCCCCCGCCGAGCGTACCGAAGCCGGCCCCGTCGAAATCCGCGCTTCCGCCGTTGTAGGTCATCGACCCGAGGAAAAGGGCGGTGGACGGCGTGCTGTCGCCGATGTTCTCCGCGCGGAAGGTGGTGACGCCACGTTCGAGAATCACCGGCCCCAGCGCCTCCGTGCCCGTGTCGTTGGTCGGGCAGCGCAGAACAAGGAATCCGCCCTGCCCGGCGGTCGGAATCGCGTCCGCGATTCGATCGCCCAGGTTGACGCGCGTGTTGTCCAGCAGCAACCGGCCGCCGCCCAGGACGATCCGGGAGGAGGCGCTGATGACGCCGTTGGACTGGAGGACCATCGCGCCGCCCTCCGCGGTGCACTGCAGAATCGTCTCCCCCGTATGGACGTTGTTCTCGTTCAGCCGCAGGACCCCGACGTCCTGGAAGCGCAGGCTGCCCGCCCCTTGCAGGCCCTGATAGAGCGAGAGCACCACGCCGCTGTTAATGTCCACGGTCGCCACGCCGTTGGACAGCAGCACCGGCCCGCCGACGCGGTTCTGGGTGGCCTCGGTCCCGCCGCTGTCGATCTGCCAGCGGGCGCCGTCGTGGAAGACGACCGGCTTCTGCAAGATGCCCCCGAAGGCCCAGAACTGGAACGTCCCGCCGGAAAAGACGTTGACCGAGTAATTCGTGTCCCCCAGCGTGGGAGCGGTCGAGCCTTCGATGCCCAGCATGCCTTGCAGAATGTTGATGTGCCCCAGCGCCGGGTCGATGGCCGTCACGCTGACCCAGTTGTGCTGGTTGGCCCCGACCTTGGTGTAGGAATACGGATTCCCGCCGGTGCTCAACGAGGCGGTGCCGTTCACGTTCCGGATATCCCACCGCCCCGTTCCGCCGACCACGACGTCGCCCGCCAGGGTGATCATGCGGGTGGCGTTGTTCTGGTTGCCGCCGGTGTTGATGATCGCCCCGGCGCCGGCGTGGCCGACGCCGGAGATGACGAACGGCTTGTACTGGTAGACGCGTCCCTGCACGTCGAAGGACCCGGCGTTGGTGATGTACAGACTGTTCGCGACCCGGCCGACGGCGGCCTCGTGGGTGATGCGGAGAATCCCGCCCGCGACCACCGTGGCGCCGGAGTAGGTGTTGGTGTTCGACACGGTGAGGATGCCCGGCCCCGTCTTGCTCAGCCCGGTGGACCCCGCGATCGAACCCGCGCCCTGAAGCGTGTAGTCCGACGCGGAATTGACGGTGACGGCGGACGGGCGAAGGAGCCCCGTGATGTCCACCGTCCGCTGGGCCGAGGTGTCGTCGAAGGTGACGCCGTCCATCAGGTAGAACTTCTCCGGCGCGCCTCCTTCGACCCAGTTGACCGTGTTGTTCAGATCCCAGACGGCGCCGTGGTTGCCGACCCACGTGATATTCTTCGGCGATCCGCTCGGGGTCACCGTGATGAACGCCCCGAAGGGATTCCCCATCGTCATCGTGTAGCGCGTATCCGGCGCGGTGGCCGTCAGGTTCGCCAGACTCCCGTTGAGCATGCCCCCCGCCAGCACCAGATAGGGGTTGTTGGCGAGCACCGGTTTCAACGGGGTTACGCGGATGGTGTTGACCCCGGAAAGGGCCAGCGTGCCGCTGACGTTGATGAAGTCATTGACGCCGAATCCGGTCGTTGGCGAGTCCGTCAGGTCGATGTCCACCGTCGTGTTGGTGAGCGCCAGGCCTCCGTAGACCGTCAGAGTCGCCGCCTCGCCGACGCGTCCGGGCCCAATGCCGACGCCGCTGTACACCGTCAGATTGCTGGCCGCCGTGAATCCCAGTGTTCCGGCTTCGACCCGCGCGCTCCCGGCGATCGTCATCGCCCCCGCCAGGTACTGGCGCCCGCCGCCGATCTTGACGATCGAGAGGTTGCCGTCGATCGTGCCGCTGTAGTCGCCATCGGCGTCGTTGTTGCCGACGGTCAGGGTCGCCGCGCCCCCGCTGGAGTTGTAGATCCGCGCGCCCGCGTCGCCGGACAGGCCGTTGACGGTCTCACTGAAGCTGTTCATGTCCAGCCGCGACAGGCGCGTGCTGCCGTCGTGTTGGAGGATCAGGTTGCCTTTGCCGGGGCCGTCCGGGATCACCTCGGGCGCGCCCAGCCGCAGATTGGACTGCGCGTTGGCGTCGTTGTACCACGCGGGGCCATTGCCGCCGGTGCGGGTGTCGCCGCTGTAGTCGTTGGCCGGATTCGCCAGCACGATGAAATCGCCGTCGTAGTTGATGTTCAAGTTGCCCGGCCCCGTGATCGGGCTGAGGATCTGGAACTGGCGCGCGCCGTTGCGCCAGCCGATGGTCAGGTACGCATTGCTTTCGATCGTGATGCCGCGGTTGGCGGAGATGACGGGCTGGGCGTCGTCGAGGTTCTTCAGTCCCCCGTTGCTCAGGTATATCGCGTCCGCGACTGGGGTGGACGGCGCGGCCCCGAGGCTGTTCTCCGTCTGGAACATCAGCGTGCCGGCGAGCACCGAGATCTTCCCGGTTAGGGATCCGCTGTTGTCCAGGCTGTTCTTGAACCGGATTTCGCCCCCTCCGAGTTTGGTGAACCCGTTGGCGGCTCCAAACTGGACATCGTAGACTTCCAGGCGGTTGTTGTAGACCTCGATGCTCGGCACGGCGGCGCCGTTGTCCAGCGTGAGCATGGCCGGCGCGGGAATCCCTCGCAGGAACCAGGACGATCCGCCGCTCGTGTCACGGAAATAGAGCTTGCCGACCACGCGGCTCGTGTCCTGTGTGACGTTCCGATCGGCGGTAATATCGAGCGAGAAGGAGGCGGTTGCGCCGATCCCGTCCGCAATCAGACCGTTCTGCCACATGTTGACGTCGGACCAAAGCCCGCCGCCGTTGTAGCTCCAGGCTCCGTCCTGTTGCGCCAGCGCTCCCGCTGCCAGCGCCAGCCCGATGAGGGCACCCACCAGTCTCTTCATGGCCAAGCCTCCCGCGCGAAACACCATTTGAGCCGAACGTACCAAGACCCTCCATCGAAGTCACGACCAACCCGCCACGGGTTGAGGCCGGGCGCGTCCGCGCGTTTGCATACTGCGGCTCGCCGCCTTGGGCACACACTCGCAGATACGCCCGTCGAGGCTTGGGGATCGAGGGGTCGAGTGCGACGGAATTGCAGAGAGGATCAGGAGCGAGTTCGAGTGAGCAGAGATCAACCCGCGAGAGGAGGTTGCCCACAGGAGGCAAGAACCACCCTCCTCCTTTCCCCTGAGGGGAACGGCCTGACCTCACCACCGCCTGCAGGCGCCTTCGCCCGTGGCAGTGCCCTTATGACCTCCGCCGCGGGCCCTCACGCCATGCGCCGTTTCCTCCACCACCACATTCCGGCGCCCAGCGCCAGGAGCAACAACGTGCCGGGTTCGGGAATGTTGACCGTCGTGTAGGCCACCCACGGCGAGGCGCCCTGCTGCGTCTGCGTGTTGTAGAACGGCAGGTTGTGCTGGAGCAGCACGTTGTCGGGCTCGGCCAGGTGGCGGCGGTTGTCCTGCGCGACGATCACATCCAGCGCCGATGCCGCCCCGCCGAACGGGTTCTGCGCATCGCCCGCCGCGTAGTAACCGACGATCGTCATCGCATGCCCCAATCCGTTGCCGCCGCCAGGGCCCCAGTCCTCTCCCGTCTGTGGGTCAGTCGTCGGAGGGTAGGTGTCCCATTCCCATTGCTCCGGCGACGCGCCGGGGTTGATGGCGCCGTGGCTGAAGTGACCGATCAGCGGCCGTCCCGCGTCGATTTCAGCCGTGATGGCGGACCAGCCGGCCGGGTGATTGCAGGCCTGATGGACCACACTGGCCGCACCGTAACCGGCGGCCGTGAGGTAGCTGAGCAACCCCGACTGCACCGCCACCCTCTTGGTTCCGCTGAAGGTCCCTCCGCCTCCCGCCCCGGGCGCGGTCTGGTCCCCCTGATCGTTCGTGTTGAGGTACCAGCCCAGGTCCTGTCCGGCCGCGCGGGCGCCGCCCCCTGCGAGAGGGATGCTCGACGCATCGGCGGAATCGTCCTGCCAGTCGGTGGGCGCCGGCGGCGTCCACGCGATCGTCCCGCCGCTCACATACGCCGCGCCGTCGGCCACGCCGACGAAGCCCAGCGCGTCCCGCCAGAAACCCATCACGTTGGCGGCGGCCGAGGGAACGCACCAGGCCCTGTACGAGGCCTGGCCCAACGGCGGATTGGCGCCGTTGTCCGGGCCGTTCGGCGGATTGATGAGGCACGGTTGATGCCAGTCGGGCACGAGGTTCACCACGACGCCGCGTGCGGATTCTGCCGACATCCACACCAGCGCCCCCAGCGCGATGGCCGCGCCCACCTTGCAGCGATGCATGATCATGCTGCACCTCCCTCTCGCGGGGGCCCTCCGCCCGGCTGTCCAACCCCGTCGCCGCTGTGGCCCGGCCCCCGATCGTCAGACCCACAAGCGTCGACTCACGAGCGTTGGGGAATAGCCAGCGGAGAATCTAGTGATTCCATACCATGCCGGGCTCCCGATGTCCAGCCTGAACCTGCAGATTCGGATGCTCGGGTCGCGCAGAGACATCCGCTCCGGGGAACGGAGGATGCGATCGCGGCCGGCGACGCATCCGGCTTGCCGTCGAGACGGGGTTCTGGCATGGTGGGATTCCATGACGCCGCTCTTCGCCGCGGACCAGACGGGACCTGGGATGGAGCCGCCCGGTGTGCGGTTTTCGATGAGGTGGCGAGGAGCGGTGCGCTTGCGAAAGGAACCGGACCATGCGGGCTGATTTCTCTGTCGATCCCTCCGGGAAGAGATTCCCGCTTCCGTCCGAGGAAGACTACGCGCGGGAGTTCGAACGACTGAAAGAGCGGGTGGCGGCCGAGCGGGCCCAGAAGCGCGAGATCGTGGTGGTGATGGGCCTGGGCTTCGTGGGCGCGGTCATGGCCGCCATCGTGGCCGACGCCGAGGACCGGAAGACCGGCCGGCCGACCAAGTTCGTCATCGGCATGCAGCGCCCGAGTCCGCGCAGCTTCTGGAAGATCCACTACTTCAACCAGGGTCTTTCGCCGGTCAGGTCCGAGGATCCCGAAGTGGACGTCCTCATCAAGCGCTGCGTGACCGAGAAGAAGACGCTGATGGCCACCTATACCTATGACGTCCTCTCCCTGGCGGACGCGGTGGTGGTGGACGTGCAGTGCGACTACCTCAAGGACGCGCTGGGCGACGTGCGGAAGGGATCGGCCGACATCGCCGCCCTCGAGGATGCGCTGGAGATCATCGCCCGCCACATCCCACCTTCCTGCCTGGTGCTGATCGAGACCACGGTGCCCCCCGGCACCACGGAGCAGGTGGCCCTTCCGGTGATGCACAAGGTCTTCCGCCAGCGCGGCATCCGGTCCGAGCCCCTCCTGGCCCACAGCTACGAGCGCGTCATGCCGGGCCGCGAGTACGTCGCCAGCATCCGTGACTTCTGGCGCGTGTGCAGCGGCGTGAACGAGAAGTCGAAGAAGCGGGTGGTGAAGTTCCTGACCGACGTCCTGCACACCGACCGCTTCCCCCTCACGGTGCTCGACCGCCCGATCGAGTCGGAGACGGCCAAGATCGTGGAGAACAGCTACCGCGCCACCCTCCTGGCCTTCCTGAACGAGTGGAGCCTGTTCGCCGAGCGCAACGAAGTCGACCTGCTCAAGGTGATCAGGGCCATCAAGGTGCGTCCCACCCACAGCAACATCATCTTCCCGGGTCCCGGCATTGGCGGCTACTGCCTGCCCAAGGATGGCGGTCTGGGCGCCTGGGCCTACCGCCACATCCTGGGGCACGACGACGACATCTTCAAGATCACCACCCTGGCCATCGACATCAACGACACCCGCGGACTCCACGCGGCGCAGCTGGTGCGTGACGCGTTGCGGAACATGGGCCGGCCCATCGCGGCCGCGGAGGTGCTCCTTCTGGGGGCCTCCTATCGCGAGGACGTCGGGGACACGCGCTACAGCGGCTCGGAGATCGTGGCGCGCCGCCTGAGCGAGATGGGCGCCGAGATCCGGGTCCACGACCCCTACGTGGAGCAGTGGCTGGAACTGGAGAAGCAGGAATCCTATCCCTCTGCCACCCACAGTCGCCGGCACTTGTTCCGCAACCAGGACAAGTTGAAGGACGTTCGTGTGCAGAAAGACCTCTGGGCGGCCATGAAGGGTGTGGACGCGGTGGTCCTCGCCGTGCGGCACAGCGCCTACCTGAACCTGGAGCCCCGGCGCGTGGTGAAGGCCATCGGCCGCCCCGCCGCCATCGTCGACTGCTTCGGCGTGCTCAACGACGGCCAGATCGCCGAGTACATCCGGCTCGGCTGCGAGGTCAAGGGCATGGGCCGGGGCCACGTGGCGCGCATCAAGCGCGAAGTGCGCAACGGCAAGCGGCGATAGTCGAACTCCGAAAGGCCGCGCGGGCGGATGCGGCGCCGTCCGAAGGTCAACGGCGCCGCCGGCGGAATATCAAAGCGCTGCCCAGCGCCAGGAGGCCGACCACGGACGGCTCGGGGATGTTGTTGTAGAGCTGCAGGCCGGAAATCTGCATCGAGTTCGCCATGGTCTCGTCGCGGACACCCGTCGCCACGAACCGGTACGCGTCGTAGGCCACATCGTTGGCAAAGGAGACGAGTCCACCATCCGCCAGACGATCGGTCGGGAGGCTGAGCGCGCCGGATGCGATCAGCGCCCACGCTCCCTCGCCCCTGCCGTTCAGGGCCAGCGGATCCACGGCGCCATTCATGCCGTAGAGGGAGAAGCCCGTCGGATCGCGCTCGGCCGAGTCGTTGGCCGTCCAAAGCTGCAGGCCGATGACCGTGCTCGACCCGGATTGCGGCACCACGATGATGCCGCTGTTCACTTCGCCGAAGTTCAGGTACTTCGTCGCCGTGTTCCCGTCCAGCAGGGCGGCCGGTCCCTCGGCCGTCGGATTCCGGCTGCTGCCGTCGTTGCCGGTATGATCCACGGCGATGATGGGATTCGACGAGCTCAATACGGCCGTCCCGCCGCCCGCCGCTTCCGTGTAGAACTGCACATCCGCGATCTGCATCAGCGTGTCGTTGTTCCGCGTCGCCGGGAACAGGAGCTTGTACGAGGTGTACCCCGTCGCGTTGCCGAAACTCACCACCGTGGTGGAATCATACCGGGTGGTGGGCAGACTCAACACGCCGCTCGCGATCCTGGTCCATGACTCGCTGGTCCCCGTCCCTTGCGCGGGACTGACGATCGCGTCCGTCGTGCCGTAGAGGACGTAGTAGGCGGGATCGCGGGAGTTGTTGTCGTTCGCCGTGGTGAAGCGGATGCTCTGCACCGTGGAGAGGCCCGGTGTGACGATGAGGCCCGACCAGTTGTCCCCGTTGCTGAGATACTTGGTTCCGCTATTGCCGTCGATGACCTTGTCCACTTCCTCGCCCGAGTACGGCGTGGGCGTCGTGCCGACGTCGAGATCGATGGCGTACAGGGTGTCCCCCGGCTGCAGGACCGGGTCCGCTTGAGCCGGAGCGAACATGAGCAGAAAACACCCCGCCGCGGCGAGCATAAGCATTCGGCTGGTCTTCATGGGCGACTCCAAGTGTTCGATCGCAGACTCTTAGGACACCTCCCGCAGCCTCGTCAAGCAAATTGAGGCCCGATTGAGGCCCTCTTTTACCTAGCGACATGGGCGCTTCCGCATGGTATCGGTGTGCGTCGTGCCCTGACGCGGCCGCGGACACTGCGCAGACGCGTGCCCGGCGCCGCGAAAGGGCGCGAAGCCGTTGGGGCGGAAGGGGAGGCACGATGAGCGAGGTGCGGACGTGTTCCGGAGCGAGGCTGTCCGGCCGGCGACCGCTTCCGGCCGTGCTCCTCCTGGGCATCGTCGTCGTCTGGGGCTGGACGTTCGTCGTGGTCAAGGACGCGGTGGCTGTCTACGGCGTCGTGCCGTTCCTGGCGGTGCGGTTCCTGATCGGCGCGGCGTGCCTGGGGGGGATCTGCGCCCGGCGCATGGAGGCCGCCACGCTCCGGACGGGCGGGGCCATCGGGCTGGTGGTGGGCGTGGCGTTCCTCCTCCAGACCCTGGGACTTGACCGGTCGAGCGCGTCCAACACGGGGCTGATCACCGGTCTGTTCGTCGTGTTTGCACCGCTGGCGAACCGCCTGCTGTTCGACGTGCGCATATCCGGCCTCCACGGGCTGGCCATCGCGGTGAGCCTTGCGGGACTGGCGCTCCTGACGGGCGCCGGCTCCGCATGCGTCCGCTCCGGCGACCTGCTGACGCTGGGCTGCGCCGCGCTGTTCGGTCTGCACATCGCGTTGCTCGATCGCTACGCCAGGGGGCGCGACGCCGCCGTCCTGGCGTTCGGACAGGTCGGCGCCGCCGCGGCGCTTTTTGCCGCCGTGTGGTTGGCGTGGGGGCGTCTCGCGTGGCCACCGCCGCGCGTCTGGCCGGCCCTCGTCATCACGGGTGTCGTTGCCAGCGCCGCGGCTTACCTGGTCCAGACCTACGCCCAGCAGAGGCTCTCCGCCGTGCAGACCGCGATGATCCTGCTGGCCGAGCCGCTGTTTGCGGTGATGTTCGGCGCCTGGCTGCAGGGCGACCGCTTCACGCCCGTCCAGATGGCCGGGGCCGTTCTGATGGTCTCCGCCATGGTCTTCGTGGAAGTGTTCTTCCGCCGGCCGTCAAAGGACTTGACCGGCGCAGGGAACGGCGCACTCTAGATTGTTCCGCCGCAGGATGACACGCCGATGCGTATGATGTCTTCCGTGAGGGTTCTCCGTGGAAACGGGCGGCGGAACAATCTCGGAAGGCGGCGCCATTGCACGGAGGAACGGACGGATTGGCGGGGGAGCATTGAGCGGCCAGGGCCGTTGAGTTGCGGCTCGCCGTCTTGGGAGTCCATGACCGCGAGATCCGACATCCGATCCGCCGCCCGCCGCGTCGCCGCGGCGGCTGCGGCGGCTCTGCTCCTCGTCGGTGTGGCCGCCGTTCGGGCGAACGAAGCCGGAACTCCATCGCCTGACGCCGCTCGCATCCGATCGCTGCGCTGCGCCGTCGAGGATCTTTCCCGCACCCATGGCCCGCGGTATCCAGGTGCGCCCGGCTACCTGCGGCGTCTCAGTGAGATTGAGGCGCTCGGTCGATCGACCGTCGACGCCGGCAAGGCCGCTTCGGTCGAGGACCAGTTCCGCCGGCTGCAGCGGGAGGCCCTGCTGGCCCATCCGCTTCTGGCCGACCTGAAGGTGCTGGTGGTGAAGCGACGCATACGCCGCCTGCCCGGCGCGCGCGTGCTCTATGCAATCACCGGCGCGCGACCGGCGCCGGCGGGCAACGGTCTCGACCTCGGCATGCCCTCGAACCACGAGTGCAATTCCTCGCTGCCCCGAACCGGCTGGGACAACGAGATCGCCCTCCTGTCGCTCTCCGCGCCGGACGGCGAGTTGAAGCCGGTTCACCGCCCGTCGCATGGCGGGTACGTCGGCGAGGTCGAGCTGCATCCCGACGGCGAGCGGCTGCTGTTCACGCAGTCGGACCGGGAGAACTGGAAGATCTGGGAGATCCGCCGCGACGGCACGGGGCTCCGCCAGGTGTCGCGCATGCCGGCGGACGTCGACGCCTTCGACGCCTGCTGGCTGCCCGACGGCGGGATCATGTTCGGCAGCACGGCCTCCTACCAGTCGGTGCCGTGCTGGCACGGGCAGCGGCATGTGAGCAACCTCTACCGCATGGACGCCGACGGCGGCAACGTGCGGCAGATCTGCTTCGACCAGGACCACGACTTTCACCCCGTCGTCCTGCCCAACGGCCAGGTTCTCTACAACCGGTGGGAATACGCCGGCATCAGCCATATCTACCTGCGGCTGCTGATGGTGATGAACCCCGACGGCACCGCGCAGCGCGGCATCTACGGAAGCAACTCGTGGTTCCCCAATTCGCTCTACTTCGCGCGGCCCCTTCCGGAGGGCGGGAACCGCCTTGTCTGCATCCTCTCCGGCTACCATGGCGTTCACCGAATGGGGCAACTGGTGGTGCTCGACGCCGGCAAGGGGTGGTACGAGGCCGAGGGGATCGTGCAGCGCATCAGCGGGCGGGGCGACCCCGTCCGGGTCAAGGTGCGCGACAACCTGGTCGACGACGACTGGCCCCGGTTCCTGCACCCGTATCCGCTGGACGCCCGGCACTTCCTCGTCGCCTGCCTGCCGGATCCCCGATCGAGCTGGGGTCTCTACCTCGCCGACACCCACGACAACCTGGTCTGCCTGCGCGAGGAACCGGGGTGCGCCCTGCTGGAGCCCGTGCCGCTCCGGCCGCGGCCGAAGGCGCCGGTCATCCCGCCGCGCGTCGATCCGGCGCGCGAGGACGGGATGGTGTACCTGCACGACATCCATCGCGGCCCCGGCCTCGAAGGCGTCCCGCGCGGGGCGGTGAAGAGCCTGCGCGTCTTCGCCTACCATTTCGGCTATCGGGGCCTGGCGGGGCCGGACAAGATCGGTCTCGGCGGGCCGTGGGAGGTCATGCGGATCGTCGGCACCGTGCCGCTGGAGAGCGATGGCTCGGCGTTTTTCCGCGCGCCCGCCCGCACCCCGCTTGCCGTGCAGGCGCTGGACGCGGAGGGCCGCGCGGTGCAGCTCATGCGGAGCTGGTTCTGCGTCCAGCCCGGCGAATCGGCCTCGTGCATCGGCTGCCACGAGAGCCCGGCCGATGTCCCGGCGACGCGGACCGGCCTCGCGGCCCGGCGCCCGCCGCGCGAGATCACCCCGTGGCGCGGACCGATGCGGGGCTTCGATTTCGTGCGGGAGGTCCAGCCCATGCTCGATGCGCACTGCATCGGGTGCCACGACGGGCGTCCCGACCGCCCCGACCTGCGGCGTGCCGAGAAGGCGACCGGGTACGTCGGACGCCGGTGGTCGGATCTTGAAGTGAAACGCCTTCCCCCAGCGATGCTCGAGGCCACGCGCGGCATGGCCCGTACCAGCCCGGCGTACGAGTCGCTCGTGACCCGCGTGCGGCGCGTGGGGATCGAGGATGACGTCAGTCTCCTTGTGCCCGGCGAGTATCACGCCGACACCAGTCCGTTGATCCAGATGCTCCGCAAAGGCCACCAGGACGTGAGGCTGGACGCGGACGACTGGGACCGCCTCGCCACCTGGATCGACCTCAACGCGCCGTTCTTCGGGACCTGGGGCCAGGTGTTCCCCATCCCCGACGGGGCGCACGAGCGGCGGATGGAGCTCCGGCGCATGTACGGCGGGCCCCTCGACGATCCCGAGAAACGGGCGGGCATCGAAGATGGAAACCGTCGCGCTGGCCTGGGTCCGCCACCGGATCCCGTTGAGCGCGGGTCGCCCGCCCGCTGGCTGAACGCCGCCATGGAGCGTATCGGGCTGGGGGGTCCGCCGCGGCCGGCGGCCGGGAAGGCGGCGGAACCGCGCACGGCCTCCGCCGAGCCCGCGCACGAAGAGAAGGCGGTTTCGCTGGGCGATGGCGTCGCGCTCAGGCTTGTGCGCATCCCGCAAGGCGAGTTCGTGTTCGGCGACGATCGGGGCGAGGCGGACGAGCGCCCCTCCGTGCGGGTGACGATCTCCCGCGCGTTCTGGATGAGCGCCTGCGAGATCAGCAACGAGCAGTTCCAGCGCTTTCGGCCCTCGCACGACCCGCGGTACTACGCCAAGCGCCACGCGACCGGCGACGACCGGGGGCTGCCGTTCAACGGGCCGCAGCAGCCCGTCGTGCGCGTGTCGTGGGATGACGCCATGGCCTGCTGCGAGTGGTTGTCGGAGCAGACCGGTCTCCGTTTCACGCTGCCGACCGAGTCGCAGTGGGAATACGCTTGCCGTGCCGGTTCAGCCGCGCCTTTCGCCTGGGGCGGTGCGGACGAGGATTTCTCTCCCTGGGCGAACCTGGCGGACCGGTCATTCGGCGGGGGCCTGGTCAAAGACGGCAAGCAAATCACGGGCGGATTGGAGCACCTGGTGCTCGACGGAGCGGCGCTGGCCGACGGGCGGTTCAGCGACGGCGCCGTGGTCACCGCCCCGGTCGGTTCGTACCGGGCCAACGCGTGGGGCTTGCACGACATGCACGGCAACGCGGCGGAGTGGACCCGCTCCGCGTATCGTCCGACGCTTTCCGCGGTTGAGCCCGAAGAGTGGGCGGGCACGCGGCGCGTCGTGCGCGGCGGCTCGTTCTACGATCCGCCATCCCGCGCCCGCAGCGCCGTCCGCCTCGCCTATCCACCGTGGCAACGGGTGTTCAACGTGGGTTTCCGTGTCGTGTGCGAAGAAATACAGAAAGACGGAAAGACGGATGGACGTCTTTCCGCGCAGTGATATGCTCCCCGCATGAAAACGACCATTGATATCCCGGAGCCGCTCTACCGAAAGATCAAGATCCGCGCGGCGGAACAGGGTATCAGCTTGAGGGAACTGGTCGTCAAAGCGGTCGAACGCGACTACTTCGGGACCCCGGAATCCGCCACTCCTTCCATTCTCACAGAAAATGGGACCTGCTACACGGATGATTCGGGAATCCCCGTGCTGAGACGAAGGGAAACGGTCGCCGTAACGGACGAAGTTGTGAATCAACTGCGAGAGAAAGAGGGCATCTGAACCGTGATCCGCCTGCTCGACATCAATGTCCTGATAGCCCTGTCGGATGAGGGTCACGAGTTCCACGCGCCGGCCCTGCGCTGGTTTCGGGCGGAGGGGGCGTCATGTTGGGCCACGTGTCCTCTGACGGAGAACGGCTTTGTTCGTGTCTTCGGCCATCCAGACTACCCGGGCGGCCTGGGGGGGCCGTTTGCCGCGCTACGTCACCTGGAGTTGCTTCGGCGGCACCCCGGGCACGTCTTCCTCGCGGATTCCGTTTCGCTGGTTTCCAGGCCCCTGTTCGCCCTGTCGGCCGCGGTCCGTCCGCGCCACCTCACCGATCTCTACCTCCTCGGTCTGGCTGTCCACAACGATGCGCGATTCGTCACGTTCGACGGGCAGATCCCCGGTGACATGGTTCGGGGCGGCCCGGCCGCGCTGGAGGTCATACGGCCCTGAAGACAGCGGTCTGCGAGATGATGGACGGCCACCTGCGGGGCCATCCGCCGGGAACATGATCCGCGCCGTGCGCGGCGGGTCCCCCGCCGGCCCCGGCGGCGCGTTACCCGTACCACTCCTTCACAATCGCGCGGATCTGTTCCTGTCCCCTGGCGACGACGGCGTCGATGTCGGTGCCGGGGACGTTCATGCCTTCCGCCCGAACTCCGCGGATGTCGCTGAAGCCCATGAAGGTGAACTCGACCTTCGCCAGGCTCATCGCATGATCCCACCCCGCCATGGGCGTGTTCTCGTAGATGTTGCCCGAGGCCATCAGGATGAGCGCCCTGCGGCCGGACAGAAGCCCCTTGAAGCCCTCCGGTCCGACATCCCACGTCTCCCCCTTCAGCATGACCGCGTCGAACCACGCCTTCACCGCGGCGGGCAGGCCGAAGTTGAACATGGGCGTCGCCAGCACGACGATGTCGGCCCTCCTGATTTGCGCCGTCATTCGGTCCATGCCGGCGATCTCCTGCTGTTCCCGGGGGCCCAGTCCCTGTCCCAGGAAGTTCCGCGTGATGTACGCGCCCAGACTGCGGACGTTGAACGGGTCCGCCGGGTCGTTCATCAGGTCGAGCCGCTCCGCCGGATCGGGCGCCGCCGCGAGGAACGCCTTCAGCAGTTTCGCCGTGTGTGAACGCTCTCCGCGCGGCAGATACTCAACCACCAGTGTCTTCCATGCGCTCATGCGTCGGTCCTCCCCGGCATCCCGTGCGCGCGCCCTTCGGCCCCGGCGGACATGACGCGCCACGGGCGTCGTATCGCTCCGTGCCGCCCCGTCCTCCGTCATTCGACATCCCAGCCTCCCGCGTCCGCTCCGAATGCCCGTTTCATCGCCCCGCCGGATTCAACCTACGACGCATCCCGAGGAGTGCAAGTGCGCCATCCCAGTCGCGATCGACCCCGCCATGGCAACCCTCGAGCTTCAAGTTCTCAAACTCCAACTCCCATCCGAATTGAATTGCGGCTCGCCGCCGTGGACGAGAATACGCTATTCTGACAACATTATGCGCTCATGGATGACTCTGCTCTGGCTCGGTGTCGCGGCCGCGGAGGGCGGCGACGTCGGCCTGCTGCTACCGGTGTCCGCGCCGGAAGCCGCCGTGTGGTGGGCCTCGTCGGGTTGGAAGATCCGGCCGGACGGTCCGCTTCCGACCGCCGCGTCGACCTCGATGATCGTGCGCGCGGCGGCGAATGAGACGGAGGCCGCCCAGCTCGTCGTCACGCCCCGACAGGCGCTGCGCGGGCTGGCGCTCGCGGCGTCCGCTCTCACGGGCCCGAACGGCGGCCGCATCGCGGCGGCGCAGATCGAGATCCTGAAGGTGGCCTCCGTGGCGATTGCGCAGCCGACGGACAAGCTCGGGAAGACCGGCCCATGGCCCGATCCGCTGCCTCCCATCCGCGGGCCGATGGATCTGCCCGCGGGGGTTCACCAGCCCTTCTGGATCCGCGTCCACGTCCCGCGCGACGCGTCGGCGGGCCGCTACACGGGTGTGCTGACCCTCGCCGCGCCGGCCTTCACGGCCGCCGTGCCCTTCGAGGTCGAGGTGTACGGCTTCCGCCTGCCCGAGCGGATGACCTGTCAGACCGCCTTCGGATTCTCGCCGTCCACCGTCTTCCGCTATCACGGCGCGAGGACCGATGCCGAGCGTCGCGCAGTGCTGGAGAAGTACTGGGACGCGTTCTCGCGCCATCACATCTCGCCCTACGATCCGGCGCCGCTCGATCCCCTGCGCGTGCTGTGGCCCGACGTGAAACCGCCCCCTTCGAAATGGGCCCGGTGGGACGATGCCCGTGTGGTCACCAACGAGTCCGCCGCCGGCGCGGGGTCGCTGGTGATCTTCGACGACCGGCGCGACGCGCAGCCCTCCACCGCCTACCGGGATCTCCTGCCCATCCCGCCGGGCGGGCTCAGGGTTTCCTTCAAGTATCGCACCGCCCTGCCGGATCAGGAGGCCATGATCACGCTCAACCACCACGACGCGCAGGGGAAGTGGATGAGCGGGCGCAACAACGACATCCTCCTCCACGGCAGCGGCCGCTGGGATTCGTTCGAGCAGGTCCTGAAGGACTTCCCCGAGGGGGCGGCGTCGGTGCAGGTGCGGCTGTGGGCTTCGCGATGGACGGAGGCGGGCGAACGCACGGGACTCGCGTGGTTCGACGACGTGTCGGTCCGGGCCGCCGCGGGCGGGCCGGAGCTGATCGCGGGCGGCGACTTCGAGCCGCCGGCGATCCCCGACTCCGGCGCGCCGGAAGAGAAGCTGCGGGTCGGATTCGATTCCGAGGCATGGGACCGCGCCACGGCGGAGGCCGTGGACCGGTGGCATTTCAACACCTTCCGCCTGCCGGTCGAGGGCCTGGGCGGCGGCACGTTCTTCGAGCACTCGGGTGGTTCACTGCTCGGCTTCCCGGAGGGCTCGCGGGAGTACGGGGCGATGCTCGCCTCCTACCTCGGCGGACTGGACCGCCACCTGCGCGAGCGCGGCTGGCTCGACGAGGCCTTCGTCTACTGGTTCGACGAGCCGGACCCGCACCAGTATGCATTCGTCCGTAACGGCTTTCTCAAGCTCAAGCGGCATGCGCCCGGTCTGCGCCGGATGCTGACGGAGCAGCCCGAGCCCGGGCTGTACGGCGGGCCCGACCTGTGGTGCCCGGTGTCCTCCGCGTTCCACCCGGAACGGGCCGCCGAGCGACGCCGCGAGGGCGAGCGTTTCTGGTGGTACATCTGCTGCGCGCCGAAGGAGCCGTACGCCACGCTGTTCATCGACCACCCCGGCACGGAACTGCGCGTGTGGCTCTGGCAGACCTGGCAGCGGAAGATCGAGGGCATCCTGGTCTGGGAGAGCGTCTACTGGACCAGCTCCACGGCGTATCCCGACGAGCAGGCGCCGCAGAATCCGTGGCAGGACCCGATGAGCTGGACCAGCGGCTACGGGGTGCCGGTGGGAACGAAGCAGGGATGGGGCAACGGCGACGGCCGCTTCCTCTATCCGCCGCCGGCCTGCGCGGACGGACGGCCGGCGGCGCCGGTGATGGAGCCACCGGTGGCCTCCATCCGCTGGGAGATGCTGCGCGACGGGATCGAGGACTACGAGTACCTGGCGATGCTGCGGCGGGAGCTGGAACGCCGGACCGACCTGTCTGTTGAGCGCAGGCGTGAACTGGAGACGCTGCTGGAGGTCCCGCCCGAGATCACCCGCTCCATGACCTCGTTCACGACCGATCCCGCGCCGATTGAACGACGTCGCGACGCCGTGGCCCGAGCCCTGGCGTCGTTGCAGCCCCACCCCTGAAGGCTGTGATCCAGAGAAGCACGGCTGTCGTGCGTCTGCTGACGGGACTTCCGTGCGTCCTCGCCGCGGGCTATGTCATCGGACTGCTTCGACGAGATCGGATTCTCGTTCGATCTTCCAGAGGGCTATCAGCCGCCGGCGGCCGATGCCAGGTCTGCGAGCCATCGGCACGCTTTGGGCCGGCATGTCTCGAATGAACCCCATCGCCTGCCTCACCCGAACAGCGCCGCTTCGCGCTGGATGGCGAGCAGATCGCGGTAGCGGCCGGGGACGGCGGCGAGCGCGGCGTGCGGGCCCTGCTGGACAATGCGGCCCTCCTCGATCACGACCACGCGGTCGGCGCGGTCGAGCCCGACGAGGCGGTGCGTGATGACGATGACGGTCCGGCCGTCGACCGACCAGAGGGCCTCCATCAGCGCCCGCTCCGTCGCCGCGTCGAGGTCGGCCGTGGGCTCGTCGAAGACCAGGATCGGCGCCTCCTGCAGCAGCCCGCGCGCCACCGCAAGCCGCCGCCGCTGACCGCCGCTCAGGTGCAGTCCCTGCTCGCCAATCTGCGTGTCCCAACTGTCGGGCAGCGCGTCGATGAACGCTGCCGCCTGCCCACGATCCGCGCAGCACTGCAGCTCCTCGTCCGTCGCGTCGGGCCGGGCGATCCGGAGGTTCTCGCGGATCGTGCCGTTGAAGAGCCATGGATGCTGGGGCGCCACGGCCACCGGGAACGTCGGCGCATCGGCATCGAACGCGCGCAGGTCGCAGCCGCCGATCCGAATGGCGCCGGTCGAGGGTTCGTGGAGTCGCGCCAGCAGCCGCGCCAGCGTCGTCTTACCCGACCCGCTCGCTCCGACGACGGCCACCTTCGATCCGGCCGGCACGTCGAGCGAAAGATCCCGCAGGACGGGCGGCGCCCCGGGAGCGTACGCGAAGGTGAGGGCGTCGATCTTCAGGTCGTACCGGGACGGCGCCCCGATCGGCGCGGGCGGGACGAGCCCCGCCGGCGCCTCGGCGATCGGCGCGTCGCCGATCGCGAACACGCGCTCGGCCGCCCCGCGCACCTGCGCGAGGTGCAGGAAGGCTTGCGGCAGCGGGGTGACGGCCTCGAAGGCGGCCATGACGCCGAGGCTGACCACCGACAGCAGCACCCCGCTCAGCGCGCCGTCGCGCACCATCGGCGCCGCGGCCGCCAGCATGCCGAGCACCGTCGCGTTCATCGCGAGCGTCGTGAGCGCCTCGTGCAGACCCGCGAGCATGCCGAGGCGGCGTTGCAGGTCCGCCCACTCCGCCGAGAGCGCGTCCAGGCGGCGGCGATGGTCGGCCGCGCGGTTGAACACCAGCAGATCGGCCAGGCCCTGCACGACATCGACCGCGCAGGCCTGGATCTCGGCGCGCAGGGCCACGAGGCGGGCGCCGGCGGCGCGGGCGAGCGCCTGCGTGATCAACGGCACCGCCACGCCCCCGAACGCGTAGCCGGCGAGCAGGACCATGGAGAGGCGGCCGCCGAAGCGCGCAAAGAGCCATGCGCAGAGCCCGGCGATCAGGAGGGCGGTGAGCGGCGGGGCCACGAGGCGGGCGAAGGCGTTCTCGAGCGTCTCGACGTCCGACACGACGCGGTTCAGGGCGTCGCCACTCCGCCACCGGGTCGCCAGCTCGGGCGCTCGCGCGACGGCCGCGCGGAAGAACCACTCGCGCAGGCGGGCGAGGATCCGGAAGGTGGCATCGTGGGTGACGAGTCGTTCCAGGTAGCGGAACACGCCCCGCGCAATGCCGAAGAACCGCACCCCCGTGATCGGCACGCGGACGTCGGCGATCGAGGGTTGAAGAGCGGCGCGGGCGATGAGATAGGAGGAGGTCATCATCAGGCCGATGCCGCTGCCGATCGTGGCGAAGCCGAGGAGCACGGCGAGGGCCATCCATCCGCGCTCGTCGGCGACGAGGGCGATCAGCGGCCGCGCGGTTCGGGACTCGCGGGTCATGCAGCGTCTCCCGCGTAGGCGCGAAGGAGAGCGGCGAAGCGGCCCCCGCGCGCCGCAAGTTCACCCGGTCCGCCCCACTCGACCACCCGCCCCCGTTCGACCACGGCGAGCCGCGCGGCGCTGCGGACGGTGCTCAGCCGGTGCGCAATCAGGAGGGTGGTGCGTCCCCGGGTCAGCCGCGCGATGGAGTCGTGGATGGCCGCCTCGTGCGACGGATCGAGATGGGAGGTCGGCTCGTCCAGCACGAGGACGGGCGCATCTTTCAGGAAGGCGCGGGCGAGCGCCAGCCGCTGCGCCTGCCCGCCGCTGAGGCGCGCGCCGTGCTCGCCGATTGGCGTTTCGTAGCCGAGGGGCAGGAGGGACACGAAGTCGTGCAGGTGTGCCGCGCGGGCGGCGGCCTCGATCTCCTCCCGGGTCGCCCCGGGCCGGGCGAGCCGCAGGTTGTCGGCGACCGTCCCGAAGAACAAGTGCGGCTGTTGCGGGACCCACGCGACCTGCCGCCGCCATTCGTCGGCGTCGATTCCCCGGAGGTCGCGGCCGTCGAGCAGCAGCCGGCCGCGGTCGGCTTCGAGGAAACGCAGCAGCAGTCTCGCGGCCGTGCTCTTGCCCGCGCCGCTGGGGCCGACCAGGGCGGTGATCGCCCCGCGCGCGAGCTCCAGCGTGAAGCCGTTCAACGCGGGCCGCGCGGCGCCCGGGTAGGAGAAATGGACGTCGTCGAAGGAGATGGTCGACGGGCCATGGCTGAGGGTTGACGGTTGCTGGTTGCTGGTTGGGGGTTGAGGGTTGAGGGCTGATGGGAGTCTGGAGATGGGGTCCTCTGGCGGACTCCTGTCCGCCTCGTCCCCCAGCAGCTCGAAGATCCTCCGCGCGGCGGCGACGCCCTCCATGCCCGCGTGGAATCTCGCCCCGAGGGTGCGGAGCGGGCCGTAGAACTCCGGGCACAGCACGAGGATGGCGAGGGCAGGCTCGAAGAGGATCCCGCCCTTGAGGAGGCGGACGCCGATCGTCACCGCGACGAGAGCGGTCCCGAGGGTGGCGAGCAGCTCGAGCGTCAGCGCCGAGAGAAAGGCCACGCGCAGAACCCCCATCGTTGCGCGTCGGAAGTCGTGGCTGATCCGTCCCACCTCCTCCGCCTCCGCGCGCGCCCGGCGGAGAAGCCGCAGCGTCGGCAGCCCCTGGAGCACGTCGAGGAAATGGGCGCTCATGCGGCTCAGCGCGGTCCACTGCCGCTCGGTCATGCGCCGGGCCAGATGCCCGATCAGTACCAGGAAGAGAGGGACGAGCGGGGCGGTGAGCAACAGGATGACGCCGGAGAGCCAGTCGAGCGGGAAGAGGAAGGCGAGGATCAGCAGGGGCGCGAGCGCGGCGGTGGGCACCTGGGGGAGGTATTGCGAGAAGAAGGCGTCAAGCTGTTCGACGCCGCGGGTGAGCGTCGTGGACAGTTCGCCGCTGCGTTCCTCCGTGAGCCGAACCGGGCCGAGATGCTGGAGGCGGCACGAGAGCCGCTCACGCAGGGTGGTCTTCACCCGCGCCGCGACCGTCGCCCCGGCGGCGGCGCTCGACCAGGAAAGCAGGGCCCGCGCCAGGGATGCGACGGCAAGTCCGCCGAGCTCCGGCAGAAGGTCGGCGGGATGGGCGCCACGGAGGAAGACGCATCCGACGATGTGCGCCACCAGAAGGGCCTGCGCCACGGCCGCGCCGGCGGAAGCCACGCCGGCGGCGACGCCGAGGAAGAAGACCGCGCGCGAACCGTCCAGGCAGCGGATGAGCCTCCGGTCGAGCATGCGCGGACTATACCTGCAATGGGGCGCGGAGAGAAACACGGAGGGCGGACCCCGCCGGCGTCGATTCCTCCCACGGGGATGAAGACGAAGGACTCGCGGTCGAACGGCGCCGGGCGCCGCGCCGGCGCAAGGACCGGAATCGCGCCGGGGCGATACCCGCGTTCGCGGGGAGACGATCCGGAGGCGTGCAAGAAGGCCGGGAGTGCGGTACCCTGCGCGGGCAGGCGGGAGGACCGACATGCAGACAGAGCCGGAGCCCGGCGCCCGCAAACGGCGGACGCGGCGCGTCGCGGGACGAATCCTGGGGGGCGCGGTCGCGGTGTGCCTTGCGAACTGGGCGCTCGCGTCATGGATGGTCATCGGCCTTATCGACGATCTCGTCGATACGGCGCGAGGCCATGCGTGGAACCTGGCGGGACCGCAGCTCGATATCGCCGTCCGGCGGCTCAAGGGGGGCGAGGAGAGGGCGGCCCCGTTCCTTCGCCTCAGCGTTCAGCGCGAAGCGGACGAAGTGCGTCTGTACGCGGAGCATGAAGACTACGCCGGCCTCATCACGGCGGGGCGCTCCGCGGGCGTGTGGTTCCCGAAGACGGGGGCCTTCTTCGACGGCGGGCCGAGCGATCTGCCCGCGACGCGGAAGGCCCTCAACGCGGCGGTCGGCCGGCTCGCGGAGCTCACCGCGGTCCGGCGCCTGGCGCTCGCCCTTTACCTGCATCCGTTCATCGTCGGCTGGGAGCGCGCGGATGGCGAGCGGGCATGGCGGATCGCGCTGAGAAGGGGCTCGGCCCGCGCGCGGTTGAACGGAAGCGTCCGCTCGGTGGAGGCCTCTCACCCGGCTGGCGACGCGACCTGGCGGATCGGACTGCGGATTGAACGCGCGAGGTCGGATCTCCCGATCGCCGCGCCGACCGGCCGCACCGCCGCGCGGATCCCGGCCGAAGAGCTCGATCGCAGCCTGGCCGCCATCGTGGATCTGCTGGTCCTCTCGCGCCTGCCCGTGGCGCCGGAATCCGACACCGTTCGATACGAGGGGGAGGGGCGGCTGGCGGTGCGCGGCGGACATCGCTATCTCTTCCTGAAGGGCGACGCCCATGCCGTGGGCTACCAGCATGGCCGGCTGCTCGGGCCCCACGTGGCCCGGCTCGTCGCGCGGATCGTGTACGGGGTCGGGTTCTACTACTCGATGGAGAAGGGGAGATGGTTCCTGGCCGACGCGCGGGCGCTCGTGGAACGGCAGCGTCCCCACATCGACCCCGACCACTTCGAGGAGATGCGCGGGCTGGCCGAAGGCTCCGGTGTGCCGCTGGATCTCGTCCAGGTCGCCAACCTCTTTCCGGAGTTCTTCCACTGCAGCGGGGCGGCGCTGTTCGGCCGGGCGACCCGCGACGGAAAGCTCCTGCATGTGCGGGTGCTGGACTACATGACCGAGGTCGGCCTGCAGGATGAGGCCGTTGTGATCGCGACCGAAAGGACCGGCGCCCGCCGCTTCGTCAACGTGAGCTACGCGGGATTCGTGGGGTCCGTGAGCGGGATGAACGAGGACATGGTGGCCATCGGGGAGATGGGGGGGAGGGGCGAGGGGCAGTGGGACGGGACCCCGATGAGCCTTCTCGTCCGCGGGGCCCTCGAACGGTGCGGCACCCTCGAGGAGGTCCTGACCTATTTCCGCGACCACAAGCGGACGTGCGAGTACTACTACGTGGTCAGCGACGGGAAGACGCGATCGGCCGCCGGGGTAAAGGCCACGCCGGCGATCCTCGACGTCGTCCGACCCGGGGAAGGCCACCCGGAACTGCCGTCGGCGGTCGAGGACGCCGTGCTGCTGTCGGCGGGCAGCCGCTACGAGGCGCTGGTGAAGCGAGTCCGCGACGCCTACGGCCGCATCGACGCCGACGCCCTCATCGCGATCGTCGACCGGCCGGTGTCGATGAAGAGCAACCTGCACAACGTGATCTTCGTGCCCGAGGATCTTGAGCTGCGCGTGGCCCACGCCGGCCGCCACACGCCCGCCTGCAGGGGTCCGTACGTGCCCTGCCGATGGGACGATCTCTTCGCCCCGGCCGGGCCGGGGACGGGCCGAAGCGGGGGCGACCCCGGCCAGGCGTCGCCGTGATCCGTGCCTGCAGGGCGCCGCGCACCGGCCGGCGCCAGCGGGCGGAATATACCATTCTGATGATACGATCGTATCATCGAAATGGTAAATTGGGCCGACGGCCTCGCGCGAAGCCCACAGGGAGAGCGGCGGGACCTTCACCCGGGATCCGGCTTCAATACTCCAGCTTCGACTCGCCCGTGAGGCGCCTGCGGAAGATCCAGTAGGACCATCCCTGGTACGCGAGGACCACCGGCACCATCGTCAGCGCGACGATGCTCATGACCTTCAGCGTGTAGGGGCTGGAGCTGGCGTTGTAGATCGTCAGGCTCCAGTCGGGATTGAGGGTGGAGATCATCACGTTTGGGAACAGGGCGCGGAAGGCGGCGAGGGTGACCAGGGCGATGGTGGCGGCGGTGCAGGCGAAGGCGGCGCCCGTGCGGGTCCGGGCCAGCGCCCCGGAGACGAGCAGGGTCCCGGCGGCCGCGGCGGCGAGGATCCATGCCGCGGCGCCGCCTTTGAACAGGCCGGTCTTAACGTAGCCGAACGCCAGCATGCCCACGGCGGCCGCGACGGCCGGGAGGAACAGCACGCGGGCCGCGCGGACGGCGCGCTCCTGCAGGGGACCGACGGTCCGCAGGCCGAGGAACAGCGCCCCGTGGTAGCAGAACAGCAGGACAAACGTGACGCCGACGACGAGGGCGAAGGGGTTGAGCAGGTTCCAGAAGCCGCCGGTATAGGTCATCCTTGCGTCGATGGGGACGCCGGTGAGCAGGTTTCCGACGGCCACGCCGAAGATCAGGGCCGGCAGGAAGCTGCCGAGCCAGATCATGCGGTCCCACATCGCCCGCCACGCGGCGCCGTCGTGCTTGCCGCGGAACTCGAAGCCTGCCCCGCGCACGATGAGCGCCAGCAGAACCAGGGTCAGCGGAAGGTAGAAACCGCTGAACATCGTAGCGTACCAGTTCGGGAACGCGGCGAAGATCGCGCCGCCCGCCGTCAGCAGCCACACCTCGTTGCCGTCCCAGACGCTGCCGATGCTGTTGAGGACGATCCGGCGCTCGCGGTCGTCACGGCCCAGGAGCGGCATCAGCATGCCCACGCCGTAGTCGAAACCCTCGAGAATGAAGAACCCGGCGAAGAGCACCGTGATCAGAATGAACCAGAGGGTATTGAGATCCATGGGGTCACCTGGGAATTGCCGATTGCCGATTGCGGATTGCGGATTGAAGATCGAAGACAGAACCTGGAGGGGAGATCCTCATCATGAGTCCCTCAGTGCGGCTCCTCGGCGACGGGTCCGCGGATGGCGACGCGGCGCAACAGGTAGACATCGACGGCCATGAGCGCGCCGTAGACCGCCGTGAAGGCCGTGAGCGAGAAGAGGACTTCGCCGGCGCTGGTGGCGAGCGAAAGGCCCTGCCGGGTCTGCATGAGGCCGAAGACCAGCCACGGCTGGCGCCCCAGCTCGGTCATGAGCCAGCCCGTGGTGTTGGCGATGTAGGGCAGGGCGATGGCGGCGACGAACAGGGCGAGCGTCCGCGGTTTGAGCCCCGGCATGCGGCCCTTCCGGGTAGCCCAGACCCCCAGGGCGGCGAGCAGGAACATCAGGATCCCCGCCCCGACCATGATCCGGAAGTTCCAGAAGGTCAGGGCGACCGGCGGAATGTAGTCGCCGGGCCCGTACGTCCGCTCGTACTCCGCCTGCAGGTCCTTCAGGCCCTTCACCTCGCCCTTCGGGCTGTTGTAGGCGAGGATGCTCAGCGCGTAGGGGATCCGGATCGCGAACGGATTCCTCTGTTCCTTCTCGTCGATGGACGCCGCCAGCGACAGCCCGGCGGGGTCGGCGGTCTCCCACAGGGCCTCGGCGGCGGCCAGTTTCATCGGCATGGTGAGCGCCAGGTGCTGCCCCTGCGCATGGCCGACGCCCATGACCGCGAGCGCGCCGATCAGGCTGTAGACGGCGGCGAAGCGGAACGAGCGCCGGAAGAACTCGCCGTCCTCGCCCGGCCGGCGCCCCAGGTGCCAGGCACTGATGCCGAGCACGAAAGCGCCCGCCGTGCAGACGCCGGCGAAGAAGACGTGCCAGAACTCGAAAGGGACCTGCGGATTGGTCAACAGGGCGAAGAAGTCCTGCATCTCCGCGCGGCCGTTCTTCACCGTGAAGCCGACGGGGTGCTGCATCCACGAATGGGCCACGAGGATCCACAGCGCGGAGAGGTTCGATCCGATCGCGACCAGCCACAGGCATGCGGCGTGGACCCTTTTCGACAGCTTGTCCCAGCCGAACACCCAGATGCCGAGGAAGGTGGATTCGAGGAAGAACGCCAGGAGGGCCTCGATCGCGAGGGGCGCGCCGAACATGTCGCCCACGAACCGCGAGTACTCCGACCAGTTCATGCCGAACTGGAACTCCTGCACGATGCCGGTCACCACGCCCATGGCGAAGTTGATGAGGAAGAGCTTCCCCCAGAACTTCGTCATGCGCTTGTACAGCTCGTCGCCGGTGCGGACGTACAGCGTCTCGAAGACCGCCAGCAGGATCGAGAGTCCCAGCGTCAACGGCACGAAGAAAAAGTGATAGACAGTGGTGACACCGAACTGCCATCGCGCCAGACTCAGTGTGTCCATAGGATCTCCGCCGGGCGTGCGTTGTCGCCGCCGCCGGTTCACACTATAATCGAGACGGGCGATTATTACAGCCGGCCTGTTGCTTCTCCGGCGGACCTCCCCCTGGGGCGGGCGGGGGCGGCGGGCGGCGCGGAGGGCGGCGTCATGTGCGGTCGCTACAGTCTGACGATCAGCAAGAAGGACATCCTCGCGCGTTTCGGGGCGCAGGATGCCTGCGGGGAGCTGAAGCCGCGGTTCAACCTGGCGCCCTCGCAGCCGGCGCCCGCCGTCGCGCCCGCGCCGGGAGGCCGCGTGTTGATGCTCATGCGCTGGGGCCTCCTCCCGCCCTGGGCGCCGTCTCCGGCCGAGCGGGGGCAGATCAACGCGCGCTGCGAAACGGTGGCGGAGAAGCCGGCCTTCCGCCGCCTCGTCGACCGGAATCGCTGCCTGGTGCCGGCCGATGGGTTCTACGAGTGGCGGCGCGAGTCGGGCGGGCGGTCCGGTGTCCCGGTGCGCTTCGTCCTCCGCTCGCGCGAACCGTTCGCTTTCGCGGGGCTGTGGAGCGAGTTCCGCGATCCGGCGGGCGGCGATCCGCTGCGCACATTCACCATCCTCACCACCCGCCCGAACGCCCTCGTGGCGGCCGTGCACGACCGGATGCCCGTGATCCTCCCGCCGGAGATGGAGGCCGCGTGGACCGATCCCGAGAGGCCGCTGTCCTCCCTGCCGGCCACCTGGCGCGACCCCCGCGCTTCCGAGGAGATGGAGGCCTATGAGGTCTCGAAGGCCGTCAACGACATCCGCCACGACACACCCGACTGCCTCCAGCCTCCGGCCGGCCGCCAGCCCAGCCTGTTCTGACGCGGGAGGGATGCCGGCGGACACCCCGCACGAAGAAAGGCGGCGGAGTTCAATGTCGTATCGACCCGTTCGCGTTTTTATCATATCCCTCTGGCACCATGAATTTCCCTGATGTCGACCGCAACGTGCTGATCACCGGCTGCTCCAGCGGGATCGGGCTGGCCACGGCGCTGTACCTGCGCGAGCGGGGATGGCAGGTGATCCCCTCCGCACGCAAGGATCGGGATCTCGACATGCTCAAGGGCCGTGGGTTCGAGCCGGTGCGCCTGGATGTGGCCGACACGGCGTCGGTCTGTGCGGCGGCGGACGAGGCGCTCCGCCGCTTCGACGGGCGCCCGGGCGCGCTGGTCAACAACGCCGGTTTCGGACAGCCCGGGGCGATGGAAGACCTGTCGCGCGAGACCATGCGCCGGCAGTTCGAGGTCAACGTGCTCGGACTCCAGGAACTCACGAACCGGTTCATCCCCTTCTTCCGGCGGCTGGGCCGCGGCCGGATCGTGAACATCAGCTCGGTGCTGGGGCGCATGAGCCTCCCGTTCATGGGCATCTACTCGGCCTCCAAGTACGCGGTCGAGGCGATGTCCGATGCCCTGCGCGTGGAGCTGTGGGGCTCCGGGATCGCGGTGGTGCTGGTCGAGCCCGGGCCCATCGCCACGTCGTTCGGCGATCATGCCGCCGAGGCCGGCGAGGGCGGACTCGACACGACCCGTTCGGTGTTCGGCCGCGAGTACCGGCGGCAGATGGAACGGCACAAGACGAAGCTGGAGAAACCGATGCCGTTCACGCGGCCGCCCGAAGCCTGTGCGGCGAAGATCCACCACGCCCTGGTCTCGGCCCGTCCGCGGACCCGCTACAAGGTGACGGTCGTCGCCCACGTCGGCGCCCTGATGGCCCGTCTCGCGCCGGATTCGCTGATGGATTTCATCGTGCGGCAGCGAGCGTCCTGGCAGAATCGGGCGAAGTGAGAACCTCGTAAATCGGGCGGATGTCTGCAGGCGCTCTCTGCGAGTCGTTCCGGGCCTTGGAAGAGCGCGACGGCAAGGGGTCCAGTCTCCGGAAGAGGGTGGCGCCATGACGGATGCGGCGGGTGAGAGTGCGGGAGCATTCAGGGCGGGGGTGCGGCCCTGGCTCGTCGGCGTCGCGGGGCTCGCCTTCGCCGTGGCGGTCCGCGCGGGCGAGTCGGAGTTCTACCGCGTGTACGGACCGGGCAATCCCCGCGTGACAGCGATCGAATCGTCCGGGTACCTGGCGTGGACGGGCTCGACCCTGGCGGCGGCCTGCGCCGTGGAGAGCACGGGCGAGATGACCGCGTCGAACGCGTGGTCGACGCTCTCCCGCGCGACCGTGACGGTGGCGGTCATGCGGACGCGGCTGCACCGATACCTGGTGATCGACCTGGCGGGCGGCCCCGCCGCCGCCCAGTACCCCGTCGCGTGGCGGCGGCGTCCGCCGGAGGATCTGCTGAGCAATCCCGCCTACAAGACCACGAAGCTCGTCCTGCGCCGCATCCCCGGCGGCTCGTTCGTCATGGGATCGCCGACGGGCGAGATCGGGCACGTATCGAGCGCCGAGACCCAGCACGTCGTCACGATCACGCGCGACGTCCTGATCGGGGTCTTCGAAGTGACCCAGAAGCAGTGGGAGCGCGTGGCGGGCACGGCGCCGTGGCAGAACGCCGGCGAGACCCATCCGGTGGAGCGGGCGACCTGGAGCCAGATCCGCGGCGGCGCCTGGCCGGGAGGGATTCCAGCATCGGACAGCTTCCTGGGGCGTCTCCGCGCGCGGACCGGCCTCGCGTTCGATCTGCCCACGGAGGCGCAATGGGAGTACGCCTGTCGGGCCGGGACGACCAACTCCTACCACAACGACCTGCCCTGCCTGACGAAGATCACCGCCGTCGACGTCAATCTCGATCCCCTCGCCTGGTACGTGATGAACTCCGGCTCGCCCTTCGCGCACCAGGAGGTGGGTCTGCGCACGCCGAACGCGTGGGGCCTGTTCGACATGCACGGCAACATCGAGGAGTACTGCCTCGACCAGTGGATCGGCGGCCTTACGCCGGCGGGGGGCGACGACCCGGTTGGATCGAGCGGGAATCCCGAGTACCGTCTCGCCCGTGGCGGCAGCCACCTTCAGCCGGCGGACCAATGCCGCTCGGCCTACCGGTACGGGGCGTGGACCCCGCTCACCCTCAACTTCATCGGTTTCCGCGCCGCGGCGGCCCTGCCTTGAGACGATGGGGGCCCGCCCCCGGGACGGGTGGTCGCCGAGAGGTCTTGGACTGTAATTCAGACAGTGGGGAGGCGGCTGCGCAGGAGGGCGTAGAG
>CAZSUU010000048.1:0-112 GCA_964610105.1 uncultured Verrucomicrobiota bacterium
TACGCAGGGCATGCTTCGCTCGTCGCAGGGCTCCGAGCGAAGCATGGTCGGGGCGGTGGGATTTGAACCCACGACAACCAGCTCCCAAAACTGGTGCGCTACCGGGCTGCGC
>CAZSUU010000048.1:212-39318 GCA_964610105.1 uncultured Verrucomicrobiota bacterium
TACGCCCCGAATCCATCTGTATCCGACCCCAACCCGCGTTCTGCAACCAACCCGTTCTCACCCCAGGCGGAGCTTCGCCCGGCAGGCCGGGCTGCGCTACGCCCCGAATCCATCTGTATCCAACCCCAACCCGCGTTCTGCAACCAACCCGTTCTCACCGCATACGGAGCTTCGCCCGGCAGGCCGGGCTGCGCTACGCCCCGAATCCATCTGTATCCGACCCCAACCCGCGTTCTGCAACCAACCCGTCCTCACCTCAGGCGGAGCTTCGCCCGGCAGGCCGGGCTGCGCTACGCCCCGATCGACCGCGCATTGTGAACGGCGGGGGGGACGGCGTCAAAGGCCATTTTCCACCGACCGGCTGGAGAGCAGGTCTTAATCGCGGTTTAATGCGGATTGTGCCACACTGGCGGGCGAAAGCGAACCCGTGCCAGGACCTGACGGGGGCCAGACCGGCGGGGATGAGGCCGGATCATGCGCATACTGGTCATCGAAGACGAACCGCGTCTGCTGCACAACCTCGCCAAGGTGCTGCGGGAGGAGGGCTATGCCGTCGACACGGCCGCCGATGGCGACGAAGGCCTGCTCAAGGCCCTGGACAACAGCTACGACGCCCTCGTGCTGGACATCATGCTGCCGGGCCTGGATGGCTGGCAGGTGCTGGCCCGCCTGCGGCAGGAACGGGAGACGCCCGTGCTCATCCTCACCGCACGCGACGCGACCGACGACCGGGTGCGCGGGCTGGATACGGGCGCGGACGACTACCTGGTCAAGCCGTTCGACCTGGCGGAGTTCCTTGCGCGGGTGCGCGCGATCATCCGCCGCGCTGCCGGCCAGCGCCGGCCCTGCATCCAGGCCCATGACGTGATCGTCGATACGCGCGCACGCACGGTGACCCGCGCCGGGCGGCCGGTGGCCCTCACGCCCCGGGAGTATGCCATCCTCGAATACCTTGCCCTCCATCAGGGCGAGGTGGTGACGCGGACGGATCTCTACGAGCACCTCTTCGACGAGAGCGAGGACACCATGTCGAATCTCCTCGACGTCCATGTCTTCGGCATCCGCCGCAAGCTGGGCCACGAACTCATCTCCACGCGGCGCGGGCAGGGGTACAGCATCGAGCCATGAAGCTGCGCGCGCTCACGCATTCGATTCGCTGGCGACTGCTCTTCTGGCTGGCCTTCCTGCTCGTCGGCATCCTGGGCGGCTTCGGCGTGACCGCCCATCAGCTCAACCGCGTGAACCGGCTTTCCCAGGTCGACGAGGCCCTGCTGCAACGGGTCGCGGCCCTGAACCGGGATCTGCGCGGCCGCCCGGGTTTCGGCCCGCGGGAGCGCCCGCCCTGGGAACCCGCCGAGCGGGATCGCGCTGTGCCCCGCCCGCCGCCGGAGATGCCGCCGTTCGACGATTGGATGGACGGCGACCGACCGCCCCGCGAACCGGCCCCCCTGGAGTCGCGGCTTCGGCCGCCCCCGATCGAGCTTTCAGACGTCACCCTCCGGTTGTTCGATCAGGCGGACCCCAACGGCTTCTACTTCGCGATCTGGCTCCCCGACGGCTCTCCCTGGAGTTTGGCGACCAATGCCCCGGTCAACCTCTCGCCGCCCTCCCGGGAGGGCGGCGCGCAGCTGCGGCTCCGGACGCGCGGCGCGTTTCGCGAGGCGTTCCATCTCACCGAGCGCGGCGACTGCATCCTGGCCGGACATTCCATCACGCGCGAAAGAGCGGCCAGCCGGCGTTTTGCCGGATGGCTGATCGCGGCCGGGGCGGGCATCCTCGCCGCCGGCCTGCTGGGCGCTTGGTTCCTCGCCGGCGGGGCACTGCGCCCCGTCGAAGCCATCGGCGCCGCGGCGAGCCGCATTTCGGCCAGCACCCTGTCGGAACGTATCCGCGCCGACGAGACCGACAGCGAGCTCGGCCGCCTGGTCGGGGTCCTCAATTCGGCCTTCGCCCGGCTCGAAGCGGCCTTCGCCGAGCAACGGCAGTTCACGGCCGATGCCTCGCACGAGCTGCGCACGCCGATCGCCGTGCTCATCTCCGAGACCCAGGCCGCGCTGAACCGGGAGCGCAGTGCGGCCGAATACCGCGAGACCGTGGAGACCTGCCTGGCCACGGCCCAGCAGATGCGGCGGCTCACGCAGTCGCTGCTCGAGCTCGCCCGGTTCGACGCGGGCCAGGCGCCGCTGGCGCGCACCCCGTTTGATCTCGCGGAATGCGCCCGGGACTGCGCGGACCTCACCCGGCCGATCGCCGCCGAACACGGACTGCGGCTCGCCTGCCACCTGGCGCAGGCCCCGACCGTGGGCGATGCCGACCGGTGCGCGCAGGTCATCCTCAATCTCCTCCACAACGCCGTCGAACACAGCGACGCCGGCGGCGAGGTGACCCTCACGACGCGCGAGGAGCCGGCCGAGGCCGTGCTCTCCGTGTCCGACACGGGCCGCGGCATCGCGCCGGAGGATCTGCCGCACATCTTCGAGCGGTTCTACCGGGCCGACAAGTCGCGCGCGCGGGCCAGGGGGCAGGCGGGCCTGGGCCTGGCGATCTGCAAGGCGATCGTGGACGCGCACGGGGGGCGGATCGACGTGGAGAGCGAACCGGGCAAGGGGACGCGGTTCACCGTGCGCCTGCCCCGGTAGAGCGGGGGACCGGTCCCGCTCCGACCCCCGGTTGCGATCGCCCTCCGCTCCGCACCGACATTCTTCCGGGAACAGAGGGTATTAGCGTACGCGCTCAGGGGAGCGCGTCCCCACCAGCCGGCGGGGCCGCCGGCCCTCCCGTGACGCGCCGCCCCCGCCTGGGAGGGACCGCGGCCTCGCGGTCCGCCTCGCTCTCCGCACGCTTCATTCGCTTCTCCCGGCCGGCGGGGCCGCCGGCCCTCCCGGGCCCGCTACAAACCGCTTGGGGTGTGGGCGGCGCCGTTTGCAGGGGCGCCGCGCGGCGTTGTCGACCTTCCCGCGCACGGCGGCGACGTACGCGTCGCGTGGCGACGCGGCTACCGATGCCGCACAGAAGCGCGCATGACGTCGGGAAGGGCGTCGCCCAACGGGGCCACTACGCCTCCGGCGTGACGCGGAGGGCGATGACATGCACGCGGGAGGCGCCGTCCCGGCGCACGAATGGCGCCAGGAAGACGAGCCACTCGCGATCGGCGACCGCCCCCTCGTACCGGAGCCTGGACCGGAACGGCTTGACCGTCCCGAGCGAGTGCGTCACGTCGTACTCGACACGGATCACGAGCGAGCCCTCGTTGGCGGCCACGCCCAGAAACCCGGCCCCGTTCCCGCTGCCGGAGAGCGCCGCTCCCGCGCGGGAGTAGCTCCACGTGTCGGCCACCCGAGGCCAGTCCTCCACGACGCGCGTGACATCGACCAGGGCGCCAGGCTCCGCGGTGAGGGCCATGCTCAGCGAGACCATGCCTTCGGCCGAAAGGGTGGTCATCGCGTAGGCCGAGGCCTCCAACGGGTACCGCGCCCGGCCGCCGATGGCCCGGTCCACCACGGCGGGTTCGGCCTCGAACACGAGGTACCGGACGCTGGCGCGGACCGGCCGATACGGATTCCGTCCGCAGCCGGCCGCCATCGCAAGCAATCCCGAAAGAATCAGTCGCGGAATGTGCCTCATCTCATTTCTCCTCGCGGGAGAGCGTCTGCACCGCCTCGTACACCGCCGCCACCACATCGGCCATCCGCCGGTAGTCGAGCCGGTCAGCCGTGTCGTTCTCGCCGTGATAGTGGGGATGGCGATAGAAGGCGGTGTCGGTCACCATCACCGCCGGCCATCCGTGCGGCCAGTAGTTGCGGTGATCCGAGAAATCGATGCCCGGCACCAGGACGGGGGCGTTGATGGAGTACACCGGCAGGTCGGTGACACCCTGCATGCACCCCTTGACCGCGCGCGTCCATGACCAGTCGCGCGGGCCGTCGCCGGCGACGGCGATGAAGTTCGCGCGCGCCGGGTAGAACAGGCGGAGCATCATCATCGGGTACTTCTGGCTGCCGCGCTCGTCGCGGAAAAAGCCGATCATCTCCAGCACGATCACGCCCCGCACGGGCACGCCCGCGGCCTTGAGCGCCTTCGCGTGGTTGAAGCTGCCCATCTCCGGCGTCCGGAAGAACGGCGGCTCCTCGGTGCCGTAGGCGACGAGCTCGACCTCCCCGGCCGGCGGCGCCCGGCCGAACAGGGCCGCCAGTTCCATCAGCCCCGCCACCCCGCTCGCGTTGTCGTCGGCGCCCGGCGTGTCCGAATACGTGTCGTAGTGCGCGCCCACGACGATGCGCGGCCGGCCGGCCGGACCCCAGAGGGCGGAGACGTTCGACCATTCGCGGTTCAACACCCGGTAGGGCTGCCGGGTCACACGACCGCCGGCCGCGGCGAAGGCGGCGTGGAGGTGGTCAACGCAGGCGGCGATGTTCGTCTCGAAGTCGAACGAGCGCGGATGGAAATCCCGCGAGAGCTTTTCGACATGCGCCCGGAGGCGGCCGGGATCCACGCGCACGGACGACGGACGTCCCCGCCGCCAGGTGGGCTGGCGAAACAGGACCCCCAGGACGCCGAGCACCAGCGCCAGGAGCAGGAGAACGCGGGCGGCTGAGATCAGCAGGCTTCGGTATACCTTGCGCATGCAGGGCCATAATGACCGTCAGGCCGGCAAGATCCAACCTTCAAAATGCGCGGCCCGCGGACCGCGGACCGGCGGGGCGTCCGGCGTCCGGACGCCGGAAGGAAAAACGTCGAGAACTCCCGGGCCTGGGAGTTCTCGACCGTTCGTTCCGCGTCGGCCTACACCCGCCGGCTGCGGGCCCGGGCGGATTTGCGGCGTTTCCGCTCCGACGGCTTCTCAAAGTGCCGACGCGCGCGGATCTCGCGCATCAGTCCCTCGCGGTCCAGCTTCTTCTTCAGCCGCCGCAACGCCTTGTCGATCGTCTCGCCCTTGCGAACCTTGACTTCAGACACGATGAGATCACACCCCTTCCCCGCCGGATTGACCGGACTCGCCGGCCGGCAAAAACGCGCGTACGCTACACTGCCCCCCGCGCCGCTGTCAATGACGCGAGAAGGGCGCGCATCCCGCGGCGGAGGAGGCGGAACATCGCCGTGGGCGATCGCCCGGCTTAATGGTACACGTGGCGCATGCGAGTGCTCATCACGGGCGCGACCGGATTCCTGGGGCGGGAGCTGTGCGCGCGGCTGTCGCGCGAACACGAGGTCACCGGGCTGGGCCACCGGCACGGGGGGGCGGGGATCGTGCGCGTGGACCTCCGCGATCCCGAGGCCTTCCGCGGGGCGCTGGCGCAGGCGCGTCCGGATGTGGTCGTGCACGGCGCGGCCTACCGCGAACCCGACTTCTGCGAGGACCACCCGGAGGAGAACGAACGGCTGAACGTGGGCGCGGTCCGCACCCTCTGCCGTTCGCTCCCGCGGGAGACCCGCCTGGTCTTCATCAGCACCGACTACGTCTTCGACGGCGCCCGGCCGCCCTACCGCGAGGACTCGCCGCGCTCGCCCGTCAACGAGTACGGACGGTCCAAGGTCCGCGCCGAGGATGTCGTGGGATCCCGCCCCCGCGGGCTGATCCTGCGCATCCCGCTGTTGATCGGCGCGGCGCCGGCGTTCGAGGAGTCCGGTTTTCTCGCCCAGGTGGTGCGGCAGCACCTGGACCGCCCGGAGCCTCACCTGTGCGACGATGTCCTGGTGCGTCACCCGACCTGGATTCGCGACGTGGCGGAGGCGGTCGCCTTCCTGATCGCGCGCGAGGCCGAGGGGACCGTCCACTACGGCGGCGCGGAGGCGCTCACGCGCTACGGGATGGTGGTCGGGGCCGCGCGCGCGCTCGGGCGGTCCCCGGCCCACATCCGGCCGTCGGCCGCCGTCGCGGCCCGGCGCGCGGCCCGTCCGCTGGACTCGCATCTGTCGACCGACCGCATCCGCGCGATGGGATTCACCCGCTTCACCCCCTTCGCGGACGTGGTCCGGCACTTCGCCGCGGCGTTTCCGGGAGAGACCTGTTCGAGACGTGCGACGTGAGGGTTCGAGGGGGCGGGCGAGGGGGAGGGATGGGCCTCGCCGCCTGGCTTGTGCCGACCCGGTTGTTCCGGTAGCATGGGCGCATGCGGAGGCGGGATACCTTCGATGTGATCACGAGCGCGGCGGCCGTGGCCGCCGACGCCCTGGCCGTGTTCGCCGGGTTCATGCTGGCGGAGTGGGTGCGTTTCGAGAGCGGGCTCCTGCCGGCCTTTCTGACGCGCCATTTCCCGGAGCCGCCGCCTTCCCGCGAGATCTACTTCTACGGCGCGCTCGTCGGCACGCTGCTCGTCCTTCTCATCTTCCGCGGTTTGGGCCTCTATGTCCGCCCCCAGATCGGCCCGTTCAGCGAGTACATCCCGCGGCTCACCCGCGCGACCGGCCTGGGGATCCTGCTCGCCATGGCGCTCGCCTTCGTCATCCGCACCGATCCGCCGTTCTCGCGCACCACGGTGGCGCTGTCGCTGGGCACCGTCTGGCTGTGCGTGATGCTCGAGCGCGCGTTGCTGTTCCGCGCCGAGATCGCCATGGCCCGAAGCCAGGCCAAGCAGCACGACCGCATCGCGCTCGTGGGCGCGGACGCCACGGCCGCCCGGCTGCGGATCTCGCTGGAGAGCGAGCCGCGCCTCCATGCGCGGGTGACGGCCTTCTTCAGGACCTCCGAGGACCCCGTCGCACCCGGCATACCCGCCCCGATGGTGGCCGGATCGCTCGCCGATCTGCCGGCCTGGCTCGATCGCGAGGGCGCGGAGCAGGTGGTCCTCTGCGACAGCTCCGTGGGCCATGACGCGATGGTCGAGATGATGCTCGAATGCGAACGGCGGCTGGTGGATTTCCGCATGGTCCCCGATCTCTTCGGCGTGCTCACCAGCGCGGTGGAGATGCAGGCCGTGGATGGAGTTCCGCTTCTCGGCCTTCGGAAATGGCCGCTGGACTACTTCTGGAACCGGTTCTGGAAGCGGACTGAGGACCTCGTGGGCGCGGCCGCGGGCCTGCTGATCTGCGCGCCGGCGATCGGCATCGCCGCCCTCCTGATCAAGCGATCGTCGCCGGGGCCGGTGTTCTACCGGCAGGAGCGTTGCGGGCAGAGCGGCCGCTCGTTCGTGATCTTCAAGCTGCGTACGATGCGGGCGGACGCGGAGGAGGAGACCGGACCCGTGTGGACGACCCCGGACGATCCCCGGCGGACCCCCGTCGGGGCCTGGCTGCGGCGGAACAACATCGATGAACTGCCGCAGTTCTGGAATGTCCTGCGCGGCGAGATGAGCCTGGTGGGGCCCCGGCCGGAACGGCCGCATTTCGTCGAGAAGTTCCGCGAGGACATCGGCCTGTACATGCGCCGGCACGTGTCGAAACCGGGCATGACCGGTTGGGCGCAGGTCAACGGCCTGCGGGGGAACACGGACATCCGCGAGCGGGTGAAATACGACCTGTACTACCTCGAGAACTGGTCGCTGGCCCTGGACTTCAAGATCCTGGCCCGCACGTTCTTCGCGCGGCGGAACGCCTACTAGCCGGGGTCGTCGATTCGGGGGCGGAACGTCGGGCTTGTATTCTGACGGCCCGTGTGTATAGTCGTCCGCCTGTAATCGCGCCTGATCGAGGCGGTCCGCGGGATCGCCGGGCGCGATGGAAGCGAGCGCCCTTCGTTTCTCCGCGGAGGGCCAAAGCGGATTCCCCGGGAACGGGGCAAGAGACGGAGGAAACGTGGAAACGACGGCAGAAGTCCGCCCGCCCGCGGTGGATGTCAAGGCCCTGCTCGAAGCGGGGGTGCACTTCGGTCATCAGACCAAGCGCTGGAATCCCAAGATGAAGCCCTTCATCTTCGGGGAGCGCAACGGGATCTACATCATCGACCTCCAGCAGACGGCCGACCGGCTGCAGGCGGCGAAGCAGTTCCTGTACGAGACCATCGCCCGCGGACGGCAGGTCCTCTTCGTGGGCACCAAGAAACAGGCCCAGGAGACGATTCGAGAAGTCGCCGATCAGCTCAAGCAGCCCTACGTGGTCAACCGCTGGCTGGGGGGGATGCTGACGAACAACCGGACCATCCGCCAGAGTGTCGGCCGCATGCGCAAGCTCGAGGAGATGGAGAAGAGCGGCGCGTTCGACAGCCTCCCGAAGAAGGAGGTGGCCACGCTGCGGCACGAGATGGCGAAGCTGCAGAAGAACCTCTCCGGCGTCGCCGGCATGGAACAGCTGCCGGGGGCGCTGTTCGTGGTGGACATCTGCCGCGACGCGATCGCCGTGTCCGAGGCGTCGCGGCTGAACATCCCGGTGGTGGCCATGGTCGACACCAACGTCGACCCCGACCCGGTCAACTACCCCATCCCGGCGAACGATGACGCGATCCGTTCGATCAAGCTGATCGTCGGCGACATCGCGACGACGATCCTGCAGGCCGAGGAGGAGCACGAGCGGATCGCCGCGGAGATCGCCCGCAAGCGCGCCATCGAAGAGGCGGAGATGAAGGCGAAGCAGAAGACGGCCGAGGAGGAGCGCCGCGCGCGCGAGCGCGAGCTGCGCAAGGCCCGCCAGGAGGCCCTCGCCAAGGCCAAGGCGGCCAAGGACGAGGCGAAGAAGACCGAGGCCGCCGCCGAGCCGGAAGCCGCCCCCGTCGCGCCCGCGGCGCCCGCCGCCGAAGAGAAACCGGCGGAGCCGCCGCCCCCCGCGGCGGCGGCGGAATAGGCGGACGGGCCGCGCGTTCGGCGCGGCGCGGCGCCGCCCGAGAGACGGCAATGAGCGAATACACATGCGAGGAAGGATATGGCCATGGTTGAGATTTCGGCGGCACTGGTGAAGGGACTGCGCGAGGAGACCAACGTCGGCATGATGGAGTGCAAGAAGGCGCTCCAGGACGCCGGGGGCGACAAGCAGAAGGCGATCAAGCTGCTCCGCGAGCGCGGACTGGCCATTGCCGGCAAGCGGGCCTCCCGCGCCGCCAACAGCGGCCTGATCGCCGCCCAGACGTCCGACGGAGGGAAGGTCGGCGCGATGGTGGAGGTCAATTGCGAGACGGACTTCGTCGCGCGCAACGATCTGTTCAAGGGCTTCGTCGCCGAGATGGTGAAGAAGGCCGCGGCCGCCGAGGGCGATCTCGCCCCCCAGGTGAAGGACGAGGTGGCGGCCAAGATCGCCCAGATCGGCGAGAACATCGTCTTCCGGCGCAACCTGCGTTTCGTCGCGCAGGCCCCCGGCCTGATCACGGCGTACGTGCACCTCGGCAGCAAGCTGGGCGTGCTGCTGGAGGTCGGATGCGGGAAGGCGGAGACCGCGGCGAGCGACGGCCTGCAGGCCCTGGCCCGCGACCTCGCCCTGCACGTGGCCGCCAACCGGCCGCCCTACCTCGACCGCAAGGCGGTCCCCGAGGCGGTCCTGGCCCAGGAGCGCGAGATCTACGCCAAGCAGGTCCAGAACAAGCCGGCGAACATCGTGGAGAAGATCGTCAACGGCAAGGTCGAGAAGTTCTTCTCGACCACGTGCCTGGTCGAACAGCCCTTCGTGAAGGATCCGAACGTGTCGGTCACGCAGCTGCTGCAGGCCAGGGGCAAGGATCTCGGCGACACGCTGAGCATCCGCCGGTTCGCCGTCTATCAGCTCGGCGAGGAAGTCGCCGGCTGAACAGTCGGCAGCCTGAAAGGATTCCAACTGGCGCGGGTCACTCCCGCGCCGGTTTTGTTAAGAGATAACCGTGCAGAAAGAGCACATACGGAACATCGCGATCATCGCGCATGTCGACCACGGGAAGACCACGCTGGTCGATCAGCTCTTCCGCCAGAGCGGCACCTTCCGCGAAAACGAGGTTGTGGCCGAACGGCTGATGGACAGCATGGACCTGGAGCGCGAGCGGGGGATCACCATTCGGTCCAAGAACGGCGCATTGCTCTACGAAGGGCATGTCATCAACATCATCGACACGCCGGGACACGCGGATTTCGGGGGGGAAGTCGAGCGAGTCCTGCAGATGGCCGATGGCGCCCTGTTGCTCGTGGATGCCCAAGAAGGGCCGATGCCGCAGACCTATTTCGTTCTCAAGAAGGCGCTCATTCACCGTATGCCGATCGTGCTGGTGATCAATAAGATCGACAAGCCGGCGGCCCGTGCCCGATGGGCCGTCGACCAGGTATTCGATTTGTTTGTTCAGCTCGACGCACCCCACGACATTCTCGATTTCCACGTCGTGTTCGCGTCGGGCCGCGACGGCCATGCGAGTCTCGATCCACTCCAGCCCGGCAAAGACATGCGTCCTCTCTTCGACGCCATCCTCAGGTACATCCCGCCGCCGCGCGGCTCGGCCGATGAGCCGTTGCAGTTACAGGTCGCGAGCATCGACCACTCGTCGTTCCTCGGACGACTGGGCATCGGCAAGATCACGTCGGGGCGCGTGGCGCCTAACCTGCCCGTGATGCTTATCAAGGCTGATGGCACGCGGGAATCCGCGCGGATTACCAAGGTCTACCGCTTCGAGCGTAACCGGAAAGTCGAGACGGACATGGCCGAAGCGGGGGACATCGTCGCCGTGGCGGGGCTGGAGAATGTCCTGGTCGGCGACACGTACACTGACCCGGAGAATCCCCGCCCCCTGCCCGCTCTTCCCGTGGATCCGCCGACGGTGAGCATGAACTTCCTGCCAAACAATTCGCCCTTCGCAGGACAGGAGGGGGAGTATTCGACCAGCTCCCACTTGGCAGACCGGCTCCACCGCGAGGCCCTGGCCGACGTGGCACTTCACATCGAGGAGCTTCCGGACGGCAACGGCTACAAGGTCTCCGGGCGGGGTGAGTTGCACATTTCGATCAAGGTCGAGACCATGCGCCGGGAGGGCTTCGAGTTCCAGGTGTCCTGTCCGCACGTGATCCTCAAGGAAGAGAACGAGCAATTGCTGGAGCCGTATGAAGACCTGACCCTCGACGTCCCGGAGGCGTCCGCCGGCACGGTCATCGCGAATCTCGGCGGCCGCAAGGGGCAGATGCTCTCGATGCACCAGGAAGCCGGGATGGTGCGCCTACGATACCGCATTCCGACCCGCGGCCTGTTCGGGTTCAAGAGCGAATTCATGTCCGAAACGAAGGGCATGGGCGTGCTGAACTACGTCTTCTTCGGCTACGACCGCCACGTCGGTGAGATGCGCAACCGTCACAATGGCGCCATCGTCAGCATGGGCCACTGCACCACGGTGGCCTACGCGCTGTTCAACCTGCAGGAACGCGGGAGGCTCTTCATGGGGCCCGGCGAGCGCGTGTACCGCGGGCAGATCATCGGGGAGCATTGCCGCGACAACGACCTCGTGGTCAATCCCGGCAAGGGCAAGAAACTGACCAACATTCGCGCTGCCGGTCGGGATGAGAACGTCATCCTGACCCCGCACACCACGCTGAGCCTCGAGGAATGCATCGACTTCATCAACGACGACGAACTGGTCGAGGTCACCCCGAAGAGCATCCGGCTGCGGAAGAAGTCGCTGGCGTGAGATGCGAGGGGGCGGGATCTCGGGAACATACCGATTTGATGATACGATCGTATCATCAGAATGGTAGATTCTGACCTCCGGTGCCGGGCGCGATGATCGAGAAGAATTGAAACGGCCGTGCGCCCGCAATTCAATTCGGACGGAATAGGAGTCTGAAGCCTGAGATCCGCGGCCTGCGCCTTGCCACATCGCATCCGGTGGGTGCACAACACGCGTACGAAGGCGAGGGTGGGAAAGAACGGTCGCGCAGGACTGCGCACCGCGTTGGAAACGACGCTACGCCGCCGCGGGCGGCGGGTGGCCCGGCCGGGGCGGCTGAGGCGCCTGCACCACGCGCAACGGGAACCGCAGCTTGAGATCGTCGCCGAGGAGCACCTCCACCCAGTAGACGCCCGGGGCGGCCATGGGCGTATGCATGAAGATCTCGACGTTCGTGGCGGTAGCCTCGGGCGTCGGGAGGCGGAACGGGATCGGTTTTCCTTCCACCACCGTCTTGACCTGGTCGGGGAGAAGGATGCGGCTCCGCTGCCGGAACTCCCCCTCCCCGCTGCACCACCGCGTGACCATGCACAGGCGCGGATAGTGCGCGGGAAACGCGGGCAGCGCGATCGTGTCGAACAGCCCGATCAGGATGAACTTGCCGTTCATCTCCTGCCGCACGTCATCGCACAGCAGACACGACTGAAGATCCGGAATCATGGGTCCTCTCCGCCCGCCAACCGCGGCGCGGCATCGGGTGTACTGTAAGGCGGCGAGCCGCAACCCAACGGTCCTGGCCGCTCAACTCTTTCGCTCCAATCCGTCCGTCCCTCCGTGCCATGGCGCCGCCTTCTGAGATGGTTCCGCCGCCCTTCGCAACGGAGAACCCTCACGCAAAACATCCTGCGCATCTGCGTGTCGTCTTTCGGCGGAACAATCTAACGCCTTTTCCGGCAATATGCACGCTTACCGTCTGTAATCGCATCGCGGTTTCCGGTAGTCTTCCGGCCAACGGAATCCGCATGAGTGGCCTGAGGAAATCGCGCGAGCAGCCGGGGGCCTTTCCGCCCACGCGATGGTCCCTCGTGCTCGCGGCCCGGCAGCAGCCTTCGCCAACCTCGGCCGAGGCGCTGGAGACCGTCTGCCGCGCCTACTGGTATCCTCTCTACGCCTACGTCCGGCGTTCGGGCTCTTCGCGGCACGACGCGGAGGACATCACCCAGGAGTTCTTCCGGTTGCTGCTGGAGAAGCGCTGGCTCGACCAGGCCGACCGTGCAAGGGGCCGCCTCCGGTCCTTCCTCCTCACGGCGCTGAAGCACTTCATGGCCAACGAATGGCGGCGGCAGACCGCCCGGAAGCGCGGCGGCGGTCAGGCGGGCATCCCGATGGATACCGGGTTCGCCGAGAGCCGGTACGCCGCCGACCCCAACCCGGCGGCGGCGGACGAGGTGTACGACCGCCAGTGGGCGCTCACGTTGCTCGATCGGGCCGTGGGGCGGCTGCGCGCTGAGTTCGCCGCCTCGGGGCGGTCCGGCGACTTCGAGGCGCTCAAGGAATGCCTCCCTGTCGCGCACGCGGCGATCGATGGTCGCGCGCTCGCGGAACGGCTGAACACGAGCGAGGGCAACGCCCGCGTGGCCGTCCACCGGTTGCGGAGGCGCTTCCGCGAGCTGTATCGCAATGAGATCCTGCAGACCCTGCCCGACGGCGCCGACCTGGACGCGGAGATGCGGCACCTGGTCAACGCCCTGGCGCGATCGTGACAACCGTCTGTAACAACCCGCCGGCCACCGGTCAGTAATGGGCATGAACAGCACATCCAGGCCCATCTGTCTTCAGTGCGGAGCGCCGCTCCCGGCGAACGCCCCGGCCGGCCTGTGTCCCCGCTGCCTCATGGCGGTGAACCTGGCGACGCAGACGGTGTTGACCGGTGATGACGCCTCCTCGTCGGGTGTGCCCCAAGTCCCGCCTCCCGCGCCGGAGGAAATCGCGCGGTTCTTCCCGGGACTGGAAGTTCTGGAATGCCTCGGGCGTGGCGGCATGGGGGTGGTGTACAAGGCGCGCCAGAGATCGCTGAACCGCCTCGTGGCGCTCAAGATCCTGGCGCCGGAGCGCAAGCGGGACGCCGCATTCGCCCGGCGATTCGCGGTGGAGGCGGAAACGCTCGCGAAGCTCAATCACCCGGGGATCGTCGCGATCCACGACTTCGGCCAGGCGGAAGGCCTGTTCTTCCTGGTGATGGAGTTCGTGGACGGCATGAACCTGGGCCATCTGCTCCGCGCCGGCAAGCTCGCGCCCAAGGAGGCGCTGGCCATCGTGCCGCGGATCTGCGACGCCCTCCAGTACGCCCACGACCGCGGCATCGTCCACCGCGACATCAAGCCGGAGAACATCCTGCTTGGGCGCGAGGGACAGGTGAAGGTGGCGGATTTCGGCATTGCCAAACTGGCGGGGGCGGGCGCCATGTCCGCGTCGGATGTTCCGCCTCCAGGCGGCTCAGACGCGGGGACTCCGGGACTTCAGGACTCCGCTCTCACCGAACCCGGCAAGGTCATCGGCACACCGCCGTACATGGCGCCCGAACAACGAGAACATCCGCTGGAGGTCGATCATCGCGCGGACATCTACTCGCTGGGCGTGGTGCTTTACCAGATGCTCACCGGGGAGCTGCCGGCCGGGAGGTTCGAACCCCCGTCGCGCAAGGTGCAGCTGGACGTGCGGATCGACGAGATCGTGGTGCGGGCGCTGGAGAGGAATCCCGAACTCCGCTATCAGCAGGCCAGCGTGCTCAAGACGCAGGTGGAGACGATCGCGGGCACGCTGATTCCCGCCGCGGCTGACGCCCCGGCGGCGCCTCCGCCGGACGCACCGGGAGGAACCGTGCGCGGCCGGTTCCCGTCATCGGAGCATCTGACGACGCCTGAGGGGGGGGTGAGACCAAGGCAGGGCGTCGGCGAACAGTCAACGGCCGGAGCAAGCGACACCCGCGGCGGCGGACCGGATGAACCACAGGCGGTTCCGGCGACTCCGAGGTTCTCCCGCGCGGCCATCGCAGGCGCAGCATGGGCGTTGCTCTTCCTGCTGGCCGTGCCTTTCCTGTTCGACGTGCCTCCCTGGGTACTGCTGCTCGCGCTGCCCCTGGGACTGGCTCCCCTGGGCACGACGATTCTCGGCTGGAGTGCCGTGCGGCAGATCCGCCGCTCGGAGGGCTGGCTGCACGGAATGCCGTTGGCCCTGCTGGACGGCCTGTTCTTCCCTCTCCTTGCCCTCGGCGCGGCGCTGGGGATCCTGTGGCTGAGCGTGGCCGACGGCATCCACCCGCTGCTGCGGATTCGGACGCCCAGCCTGGCGATGAACCTGCTCGTCGGGATCCCCTGGGTGGCCAGCGGGGTGCCCCTCTGCATCTGGCTCGCGCGGCGCGCGTGGCGCGCGGTGAACGAAGGCAGGGGGGTCGCCCCCTCCGGTCGGCCACGCCCCGCGATCCCCAGGCCCCGCCGGGCGGCGCTGGTGCGACTCCTTCTGCCGGCGGTCCCGCTGGTCGGAGGATGGCTGTATGGGGTCCATGCGGCTTACCGGGGACACCAGGGAGTGGCGCTCCCCGATCCGCTCCGCGTCGCCGACATCGAGCGGATCCTGGCGCGGGAAGTGCATACGCGTCTGCGCGAGGCCGGCTTCGAGGCGGATTCGGTGTTCGTGAAACTCGTCCCCCGGGGATACGGCCGCGGCGAGTGCCTGATCAATGACCTGAAGCAGTTCGAGGGTCCGCGCCCAACCGAGCCGGGCATCACGCGCACGTTCATCCAAAGCCACGGCGGAGGCGCGCTGCGCCATGAAGGCCGGGGCTTGTGGACCTTCGCGGGCAGCGGCGCCCTTCAGCGGCTGCGATTCCACATCGACGCCTCGGCGGCAACGGAAGCGGAGCCGTCGCGTCCGCGCCCGGAGGTCCGATCCGTCGCAGCCGGGTCGATGCGGTTCGGGCCGGACACCGAGGTCGCCCTCCACGACATCGACGACTCCCGCGGGGGCGAGCTGCTTGACCTGGATGCAGGCAAGACCCTGGACCTGGATCGCGAGTTCGAGCAATGGCCTCGCGCACGGCAGGCGCAGTGGCTCAAGGACAACGGCGTGGATCTCATGGCGGACCACGTCGGCCAATGGGGACTGTTGACGCCGCAAGGCAACGCCATCCGGCTGGTCCCGGTCACCAACGCGTCGTGGGACGGGTTCGGAGTGGAACCATTCGAACGGGAGTTGAGCCGGACCGATCCCGGCGTCGAGAAACTGACCCGCGGGGACGTGACGGTCTACCTGCTGGGGACCAACGCGACTCCTCCGCTGACGTTCGCCTTCCAAACGGACCACGGCGCGCGCGGTCTGCTGCAGATCATGGCCTTCACCCGGCAGCCTGATTCCGTGCGTCTGCGGTTCAAACGGGCGCTCTCGCCCGGCCGTCCCGCGCCCCCTCCGCCCGCGCCCCCTCCATCCCCGCCGAGCGCGAGCACGCGGAATCTCTCCATGGCCCCGGTCGAAGTGGCGCGCTGATCTACCTATACTCGCCGGACCAGAGGCGCTCCAGAAAATCAACCAGCGGAATGATCTCAATACGCCCGACTCGGCGGGGTCGCGACTCGAGGCAGACGCAGATGTAGCGGCGCAGGATGGACTCCTCCGCCAGCGCCACGAGCCCCCTTAGATCGGCGGGTGACACGACGGCTTTGGCCTTGACCTCGATCGCGGTATGGTCACCGATAATGAAGTCGACCTCCTGGCTCGCCTTCGAGCGCCAGTAGGCGAGCGGCTCAGGGGATTCGTAGTCGATCCATGCGCCGAGTTCGTGGGCGACATACGTTTCAACCGCATCGCCATACTCAGGTGTTTCCGGCACGAATTCTGCGCGTCCCTGCAGCGCGCGTGCTACCCCGACATCCGTGAAGTAGTACTTGGAGGACATCAGCGGCTTTCGTTTGCGGCTCATCTTCCAGGCGGGTAGTTCACGCAGCAGCAGCGTATCCTTCAAGATTTCGAAGTACTCGTAAACGGTCGTGCGCGGCACCTGTGCGTCGTTGCCGATATTCGTGAAGTTGACGATCCGGGCGTTGCAGAGAGCAGCAACGCGCAGAAACCGGCTGAAAGCCGGGACATTACGGGTGGCGCCTTCAGCGACGATTTCCTGCTGCAGGTAGGTGCCGGCATAGGCGGCGAGATCCGCCTCGGCATTGTCCGAGAAGTAGATGCCCGGCAGCAAGCCGGCGCGCAGTGCGCGTTGCAGGTCGAAGTGTTCTCCCAGTTCAGGAAAGACGAACGGATGCAGGCGCCTCGTGCGTGCGCGCCCCCCCAGCAGGTTGACACCCCCGTGGCGGAGTTTGCGGGCGCTGGAGCCGGTGAGCAGGAATCGTAGACCGCGTTCCTCGATCAATCGATGCACTTCGTTCAGAAGCCCAGGCAGACGTTGAATCTCATCGATGACTACCATCGTGTCCTTGGGACCGATTTCCTCGGATAGACGAGTGGGACGCTGGCTCAAGGCGAGGAACACTTCGGAGTCCAGCAGGTTATAGGTCCGCACATCGGTGAGCGTGCGACGGATGAGAAAGCTCTTGCCTGTCTGTCGAGGCCCGAACAGGAAGTGCGACTTCTGGCGAAGCATCCCGCGCAGATCCACGCGGCGGTCGATGACAGGTGTGCCCATAATACTCATGGTGACGAATGATTCGTCACTGGGAATGCCAAATGACGAGAACAACGTCAATACGATACTTCATCAGGACGAAACCGGATCGTCTCCCGGAGGGCGAGACAGGGCGTTCTCAGTCTCGCAGGGAGGACGGCATCCCGAGAAACGCCCACACCTCCGCGGGGTGTTCCTCCGCCTTCTTCACGGCCGTCCAGTGCTTCCGCACCACCCCGTCGGGGCCGATGACCACGGTGGATCGAATCACGCCTTCGACCGGCTTGCCGTACATCAGTTTCTTTCCCCAGGCGCCGTAGGCCTTGTGAACCGATGTGTCGGGGTCCGAGAGCAACGGGAACGGAAGGGTGTACTTGGCCTGGAACCGCCGATGCGATTCCGCGCCGTCGCGACTGACCCCCAGCACGACCACGCCCGCCTTGGCCAGGTCGGCGTTCAGGTCCCGGAAGCCGCACGCCTCCTTCGTGCACCCGGGCGTGTCGTCTTTCGGGTAGAAGTAGAGAACCACCGTCTTCCCTTTCAGCGCCGCCAGCGAGTAGCGCGTGCCGTCTGAGCCCTCAAGATCGAAATCCGGCGCCTTCTTGCCTGTGAGATCGCTCATGTGCCGTTCCCTTGACGTTGTGTCTCTCCGTGCCGCGCCGCAATATACGCCGGCCCCCGGAGGGTTCAAGAACCCCGCAGCAAGGCGGGAAACTGGCTCCAGTGCGTGAGACAGGCATCGGGGCGTATCGCGGCCAGGGCGGGGTCGTCGCGGTGAAGCCGCAGGGACCGGCGGTCGCCGGCAAACAGGACGGTCCGGAAACCGCAGCGCCCGGCGGGCGCGATGTCGTTCCGCATATCGTTGCCGAGATACAGCGTCTCGGCGGGCGCGATGCCGTACTCCTTCCGCAGCCGCAGGGCCGCCTGCTCAAAGAGCCGCGCTGAGGGCTTGGCTTCCCGCTCGCGGAAGGACCAAATGCACAGCCGCCGGCTCCACCCGCCCGGCCACGCGAAGACGTCGGCAAACGCGTCGAGCAGCAGCGGCGTGTAGAACTGCGCGTTGGAGACGATGCCCAGGCGGAGACCGGCCGCGCGCGCCGCGGCCAGGGCGCCGCCGATGCCCGGCATCGGCCACACCGGGTTCGCGCGCATCTCGAAGGCGACCGCGACCCGCTCCGCCGCGTCCGCGCCCGATGGAATCCCGATATGCCCGCGCCGGGCGAGATCGCGCAGAACGCCGCGCCACAGGATCCGGATGTCGATCTCGGGATGATCCACGCCGCGGGCGCGCAGGCGCCGGTGCGCGCCGGCGATCCGTCGCGCCAGGTCCGCCGCCGCCTCGGCGCCGGCCTCGGGCGAACGGACCGCGACGCCGGCCCGCTGCAGGGCGGCGGCGTACGGTCCGCCGTTCGCGGCCCCCCCGCTGACCGGTCCGCCGGCGGCGGAGATGAACATCGTGCCGTAGACGTCGAAGAGCGCGGCCCGGAAGGGACCACGCACCGCCAGCTCCGGCGCCAGGTCCGCGCGGCGGGCGTGCAGCCGCCGGCCCTCCGAGCGCAGCATTCCCACCAGCCGCTTCGCGGTTTCGCGCTTCATGTCCTCAGCATCCGGAATCGAGCGGGATCGAGAAACCGGTCGAGCAGCACCGCCTCCGCCGCCGGCGGCGCGTCGCCGCGCGGGGATCCGGCCACCTGCCGGAGCACCGCCCGCAGCCGGCACGCATGGGCTTCGCTGCTGAACTCGCGTTCGATGAGCCGGCGGTTCGCCTCCACCTGCGCGGCCTCCGGCGGCGTCAGGGCCGGCAGCCGCGGCGCGGAGGAGGGATCGCGCGCCAGGCGGCGGACGATGTCTCGCTGCCGGTCTTCGTCGAGCATCCCGAAGTCGATGCCTCCGTCACGGATCATGGCCGCCCGGAGACGCATCTCGTCCTCGCCCGCCGGATGGCGTCCGTACGCGGCCAGCAGCTGCGCCCGCGCGTGATGGACTCCGGCGAAGAGGGCGCACACGTCCAGCCCGTCGACCGGGATGTCCAGCCGCCCGTACATCCCGCCGAGGTCCACGCCGGCGGAGCGGAAGTCGGCGGTGATCTCCGGCAGGTCGCGGCCGACGACCGCGCGGCCGGCGAGCCAGGGTTCGAGGAACGCGAGCCCGAAGCCCTCGGCCACGCTGGTCGTCACCGCCGCGGTCGATCCGGCCAGGAGCTCTTCGAGCGGCGGCCCTCCGATCCCGACTTCGAACTGCACGGGCAGAGGGCAGGCGGCGGCCAGCTCGCGCCACTTGCGGTACTCGTCGAGGTCGGCCGGTTGCGTGGGCGCAAGCGTCACCGCGAACCCGGCGTCCGGCCTCACGGCGGCCCAGAGCAGGAACTCGCCGAGGTTCTTGCGGCGGATCGGGCGCACCGGGTAGAGCCACCGCGGCCGGGAGGGCGGCGCCCGCGACGGAACGGGCCCGAGGGCGACGGGATCGGGCAGGAGATGCGTCCGTTCCGGGGCCACGCCGGCCTCGAGGAGCAGGTCCCGGTCGCGCCGGTTCAGCACGGCGTAGTGCACGCGGCCGGCCTGGGGGTAAAGCGCACCGGCCAAGCCGGCGTCGACCAGGGCCCGGTATTGGGCCGGCCGGCCGTCCTCCGCGAAATCGTGGAGGTGGAGCAGCAGGGCCTCGCCGTCCGCCGCCATCCGCGCCACGGCCGCCGTCAGGGCGGGATTCTTGCCGAGGGCGTGGTTGTGGATGTGCCACACGTCCGGCCGCCCGCCCAAGGCGTCCCGCGCGGCATCGCGCAGACGCGGGGCCAGCCCCTCCGGCGCGGCGTCCCCGCGCCCGCCGTAGTCCAGGCCCCCGATCACGCGCACCGACACGCCGGAGCGGTCTTCGCCGCCCTCCGGCGGAAGACCGCTCAGGAGCACGGCGTTTTCGCCGGCCGACGCCAGCGCCTCCGCCTCCCGGCGGATCACCCGCGTCACGCCGCCGGGCCGGAGATGATAATGGACGATGGCGATGCGCATGATGTCGCCCGGTTCTTTACCGCCTTTCCGTGAACGATGCACGGTTTTGCGCAGGATCTTTCGCCCCCACCGCCCGGATCCGCCCTCCCGCGACGGCCCGCGGGGCCGCGGCCTCTCCCGGCCGGCCGCGGAGGCGGCGCCGTCGCGGGGGAGGGCGCGGAGAGACGGGAGCGAGAGGACGGCCCGGCCGCGGACCGCCGCCTCACGCCGGGCGTCCGAACTTCGCCCGGTAGGCCGGCACCTCGATCATCGGAGGCCGTTCCTCCTCTTCGATCTCGGTCAGCACCTGTTCGTAGTGCTCGCCGCACGCCTGGAACTGGCGGAGCACGGGGCTCAGGTCCGCGCCGGGGTCGAAGATGCCCAGCGCGCGCGTCCGGGCGACGAAGGTGCGGAGGATGCCGAAGGCCATCCGCCCGAGCGCCTGGGTCGGCTGGTTGCGATGGACGCGACAGCCGAGGTCGGTCTGGGCGAACGCCTCCAGTCCCCACCGGTGATAGACGTCGATCAGGTGCGCCGTTTCCACGCCGTAGCCGATGGGAAACGGGATGTTCTCCAGGACGGCGCGCCGAACGGCGTACTCCCCCGAGAGCGGCTGGACGATGGCCGTGAGTTCCGGGAAGAACAGCGAGAACAGCGGCCGCACGAGGATCTCCGTCACGCGTCCTCCGCCGGACGACCGCACGCCGGGCGCCAGGGCGAGCGGCCGGTCGTAGAACGCCTTCACGTACCGGACCTCCGGATCCAGCAGCAGGGGCGCGACCAGCCCGTAGACGAAGCGGGCATGGATGTTCTTGATGTCCGCGTCGACGTACACGATGACGTCGCCCTTGAGCTGGTGGATGGCCTTCCAGAGGTTCTCCCCCTTGCCCCGCACGTCGCCCATCTCGGGGAGGATGTCGCGGGCCACGTACACGTCGGCGCCGTATTCCGCCGCGACTTCGCACGTCCGGTCGGTGGAGCCCGAGTCGATGACGGCCACCTCGTCGAGCAGCCGGTACCGGTTGACCAGCTCCGAACGGAAGATGACCACCTCCTTGCCGATGGTCTTCTCCTCGTTGAGCGTGGGGATGCACAGCGAGATGGTCATCCCCTGGCGCTCCTTCTCGCGGACGAGGGCCGGCAGGTCGGCAAACCGGTTGTGGTGGAAGGTCCGCCGGTCGAGCCACGAGGCGATGGTGTCGGCGCGGGGGGCGAGGGAAGGCTCAGGCGACATGGCAGAACCCCCCGTCGACGGCCAGCACCAGCCCGGCGAGCTGCGCCAGGCCGGTCCAGATCGGATCCACCTGCACCGTCTCCTCGATCTCCTCCAGATCGCCGCGACGCCCGCCCGAGGTGAGCCCCACGGTGATGGCCGGGATCCGCCGCGTGGTGAACGCCGAGAGCATCCCGGTCGACGGATACAGCATGGGGGCCACGCCCAGCGCCGCCAGGGTCGCGCGCGCCTCCCGGACCAGGGGGTGCGCGATGTCGACCCCCCCCGGCACCCGTCGCGCGAAGACGTCGAGCGTCACGCGCACGCCGCTGGCCGCCGCGACGTCTTCGCAGATGTCCTCCATCTGCTGTTCGATCTGCTGCAGGATCTCGGCGGACTCGCTCCGCACCTCGAAGCCCAGGCAGGTCTCGCGGGCGATGCTGCGGTGCGACAGCCCCCCGCGGATGAAGCCCAGCACGATGCTGGCGATCGGACGCCGCGGCAGGGGGATGCCGCCGATCCGGCCGACGACATCGTTCATGGGCAGGATCGAGCCGGCGGCGCCGAACCGCACCCAGTCGTAGTCGTCGGGCAGCGTCACCGTGACCTCGCACTGCAGCATGCCCAGGCTGCTGTAGTTGAGGCGCCCGAGCTGGACGCTCTCGACGCACAGGCCGCACACGGGCGCGGGTCCGGCGTCGAGGTAGCGGCCGAGGCCCGACAGGTTGTGCCGGCCGAGCACGCGCGCGGCCGCCATCATCACGAGGTTCGAGCGCAGGCGCACCCCGAGGCGGTCGAGCAGGTCGGGGAGCGTCGCCAGGGCCGCCATGGCGAGGCTGTTGTCGCCGACGAAGGGCCCGGTGACCTCGCCGTGGTTGACGGTGATCTCGGGGTCGAAATGCTCGTCGGCCAGCGTGTCCGCGTTGGTGGCCACGACGATCGTGCGGCCGCCCTCGGCGCCGGGCAGAAGGGCGTACCCGCTGCCCAGCTCATCGATGGAACACTGGACCGAGGGATTCTCGGACATCCGCTCGACCAGCATGCGGACCCGCGCCTCCTCGGCGCCGGCCGGCGCCGGGATCTCGCCGACGATCGCGAGGTGGCCGAGCAGGATCTCGCGACGCGCCGCCGCCGCCTCGCGAATGCGGGGCAGATCCTTTCGCAAGCTGTCCACGTCGGCATACATGGCCCGGCCGTTCATTTCCGGCATCCCTGCGGAATACGATTATGTGAGCCTTCCTCAAGGTTCCTGTTGACCATCATAGCCGGCGAGGGCACATTGGCCACGGAGAATCGACACGAACGCGACGTTTTTTTGAGGCGCGGGACGCCGGACCGTGGGCACGGAGAACATAGGGTTCATATCGACGCGCTTCGCCGGCACCGACGGGGTCTCGCTCGAGGCGCTGAAGTGGGCGAGGGTCCTCGAGCAGGACGGCCACGCGTGTTTCTGGTATGCCGGCCGCCTCGATCACGATCCGGCGGTCAGCATGTGCGTGCCGGAGGCCTTCTTCAGCCACCCGGAGAACACGTGGCTGAACGAGCGGATCTGGGGCCAGACGGCCCGTTCGCCCGACGTGACGGAGCGGATCGGCGCCATGGCCGCCTACCTCAAGCTCACCCTCCACGAGTTCATCCGGAAGTTCGATCTGCGGCTGCTCGTCCTGGAGAACGTGCTGGCCATTCCGATGCACGTCCCGCTCGGGGTGGCCATCGCCCAGCTCATGTCGGAGACCCATATCGCCGCGATCGGACATCACCACGATTTCTACTGGGAGCGCACCCGCTTCTCCGTCAACGCGGTCAACGAGATCCTCGACATGGCCTTCCCCTCGCGCGACCGCGAGCTGCAGCACGTGGTGATCAACCAGGGGGCCCAGGAGGATCTCGCCCGCCGCAAGGCCGTCCCGTCATTCCTGGTCCCGAACGTGCTCGACTTCGAGAACCCGCCCCCGCCGCCCGACGCCTACGCGTCCGACCTGCGCGCCGAGCTCGGGCTCGCCCCGTCCGACATCGTGATCCTGCAGCCCACGCGCGTGATCCCGCGCAAGGGGATCGGTCACGCGATCAACCTCGTGCAGATGCTGGGCGACCCGCGGTGCAAGCTGGTCGTCAGCCACGAGGCGGGCGACGAGGGGCTCGAATACCGCGACATGCTCGCCGGCTTCGCCAAGCGCTCGGGCGTGGACGTGCGGTTCGTCGCGACGCGGGTGACCGAGCGGCGGCAGGTGAACGCGGAGGGGCGGAGGACATTCACCCTCTGGGACGTTTATCCGCACGCCGACTTCGTCACCTACCCGAGCCTCTACGAGGGGTTCGGCAACGCGTTTCTCGAGGCCGTCTACTTCCGCAAGCCGATCCTGGTGAACCGCTACGACAACTTCACGCGCGACATCGAACCCAAGGGCTTCCGCGTGCCCGTGATCGAGGGCTATCTCACCACCGAGATCGTCGACGAGGTCCGGCGCACGATCGAGGACAAGGACTACCGGCAGTCGATGGTGGATCACAACTACCGGATCGCGCTCCGCCATTACAGCTACGCCGTGCTGCGCACCGCGCTGCGGACGCTGATCACCAACGTGCGCGGGCTCGCCCTGGAGTGACGCCGTGAGCGCCTGCCGTACCCACCCGGTGCTGGAACGTCTTCATGGCCGCTTCGCCCGCCTGTACGGCGCGGAGGCCGACCTCCTCACCGAGCGCGCCGCCATGCTGGTGGGACGCTACGGCCTCGCCGCCCCCGCCAGCGCGCCCGGTCCGCGATGGACCGAACGGGACGCGATGCTCATCACCTACGCCGACGCCCTGCACCGGCTCGGCGAGCCGGCCCTGGTGACCCTCCGGCGGTTTCTCGAGACCCGCGTGGACGGCGCCTTCACCCACGTGCATCTGCTGCCCTTCTACCCGTCGTCGTCCGACGACGGCTTCTCGGTCGTCCACTACCGCACGGTCGATCCGGCCGCCGGCGACTGGCCCCACGTCCGGGCCCTCGGCGAACAGTTCCGGCTCGTGTTCGACCTGGTGCTGAACCACGTGTCGGCCCGCAGCGGGTGGTTTGCCGACTACCTCGCGGGCATCGCGCCCGCGCGGCACTACTTCATCGAGGGGGACCCGTCGGCCGACAGGTCGAGCGTCGTGCGCCCGCGGACCCTGCCGCTCCTGACGCCCGTGGTCACGCAGGGCGGTCCGCGGCATGTCTGGACGACGTTCAGCGCGGACCAGATCGACCTGAACTACGCCTGCCCCGACCTGTTGTTCGAGATCCTGGACATCATCCTGTTCTACGTATCGCAGGGCGCCCGCGCGCTGCGGCTCGACGCCGTTGCCTACCTGTGGAAGCAGCCCGGCACCCCGTGCATCCATCTCCCGCAGGTCCACGAGATCGTGAAGCTCGTCCGCGACCTCCTCCGGCTGGCCGCGCCGGACACGGTGCTGCTGACGGAGACCAACGTCCCGCACGCCGAGAACGTGGCGTACTTCGGCGGGGGCGACGAGGCGCACTGGGTCTACCAGTTCAGCCTGCCCCCTCTGTTGTTGCACGCCCTGGGCGAAGGGCGCGCCAGCGAACTCGCCCGCTGGCTCGCGGCGCTCGAAAACCCGCCGCCGGGCTGCACCTTCCTGAACTTCACCGCCTCGCACGACGGGATCGGCCTGCGGCCGCTCGAAGGGCTGGTGCCCGCGGAGGAGGTTCTGAAGATGGCCGATCGCGTGCGGCCGTCGGGCGGCGTGGTGGCCTTCGCGCGCCGGCCGGGCGGCGACGAGATCCCGTACGAGCTCAACAGCACCTGGTACGACGCGCTCGGCGGGACGGACCTGCCCCCCGACGTGCAGGAGGCGCGCTTCCTCTGTTCTCAGACCGTCCCGCTCGCCCTCAAGGGCATCCCGGCGGTCTACCTGAACAGCCTGTTCGCCTCCCGCAACGACACCGCGCTCGCCGCGCTGACGGGCCGGCCCCGCTCGCTGAACCGGGCGAAGTGGAACCTGGAGGATCTCGAACCCCGCCTCACGCCGGACCGGTGCGAGGGCCGCATGCTCGCCGAGATCACCCGGCGGCTGCGCCGCCGCGCCGCCTCCCCCGCCCTGCATCCCGACGGCCGCCAGCGGGTGCGCGAGGGCGACCCGCGCGTGCTGGCCGTCGAACGCGTCTCCCCCGACGAGGCCGACCGCCTGCTCTGCCTGGCCAACCTGTCCGGCGACCGCGTGCCGTGGGAGGCCGACGGAGCGGACATCGCCCCCGGCGGGTGCGACCGCCTGGCGGAGCCTGGCGCATGCGCGGCCGACGACCTCCGGGCCCCGCTCGGCCCGTACGAATGCCGGTGGATCCCGCTCGCACGGTGAGGGCTCGGATGAAGCTTGTCCTCGCTCCCGATTCCTTCAAGGGGAGCCTCTCCGCGGCGGAGTTCTGCCGCATCGCGGCGGAGGCCGTTCGACGCGCGCGTCCGGATGCGGAGGTCGTCGCCCGGCCGCTGGCCGACGGCGGAGAAGGCACGGCGGCCGCGCTGCTCGCGGCGCGGGTCGGCGCCTGGGTGACGGCGCGGGTGACCGGCCCGGATTTCCGGCCGTTGGACGCCGGCTATGCCTGGTTTTCCGAAGACCGGACGGCGCTCGTGGAGATGGCCGCGGCCAGCGGTCTGACGCTGATCCCGCCCGACCGGCGCAATCCCATGGAGACCACAACCCTCGGCACCGGCGAGCTCATCCTCCGGGCGGCGGAACGCGGACCCCGCCGTCTCCTGCTCGCCGTGGGGGGCAGTGCGACGGTGGACGGGGGCATCGGCGCGGCCGCGGCCCTGGGATGGCGGTTCGAAGACGCGGAGGGGCGGGCCGTTCCGCCCACGGGCGGCGGATTGGAGCGCCTGCGTCGGATCGCGCCTCCCGCGGCCCCGAAGCTCCCGCCGGTCGACGTGCTGTGCGACGTCAACAATCCGCTCACCGGCCCCGAGGGCGCCGCCGCGGTCTACGGTCCGCAGAAGGGCGCGACGCCGGAGATGGTGGAGAGGCTCGACCACGGGCTGGTCCGGCTCGCCGCCCTCGTGCGGAGCCGTCTCGGAATCGAGATCGAACGCGTCCCGGGCGCCGGGGCGGCCGGCGGACTGGCCGCCGGGGCCATGGCGTTTCTCGCCGCCCGGCTCGTGCCGGGCATCCGGACGATCCTGGACGTCGTCCGGTTCGACGAGGCCCTCGACGGCGCGGACTTCGTCGTGACCGGCGAGGGATCGCTCGATGCCCAGTCGCTCCGGGGCAAGGTCGTCTCGGGCGTGGTCGCCGCCGCCCGGCACCACCGGATTCCGGTGGTGGTGTTCGCCGGCCGGGTCGGCCTCGATCCCGAATCCTGGCGCGCCGCCGGCCTCGCCGACGCCCGTGCCATCGCGCCGCACGGCATGCCGCTGGGCGAGGCGATCCGGCGGGCGGCGGACCTCCTGGATCAATCCGTAGGCGACTGGGTGACCTCGCTGCGGCGACGGTGATGGGACGCTCACACATTCACGACGCCCTTGCGCTGAGGGCAGTCCGAGCAGCCCCAGAAGGCTCCTCCGGCGTTCCGGCCGGTCTTGGCCGTGCGGAGCGCCATCGCCTTCCCGCATCGCGGGCAGGCGGGAATGAGATCCGCGGGATCGCGCTTCTTCCGCTCCCGCTTCGCCAGCCGCGCGCTGACACGCAGATGCGTATGGTATCCTCCGCGGGGTTTCTCCGTGGGGAAGAACGGAGGCAGAGCCGATGAGCAGAATGGCGATGTGGACGGCGGGGTGCCTGGCCGTGGCGGCGGTCGCGGGCGCAGCGGATGCGGACTATGCCACGCGCATGGTCGGAGCGACGATCAAGGTCTTCCAGAAGGACTCGACGGGCACCGGATTCCTGGTCGCGCCGCCGAAGGGCAGCCGGATCGAAGGGTGCGTGCTCGTCACCGCCCGCCATATCCTGGAGAAGGCCACGGGCGATGAGGTCCTCCTGGTCCTGCGCCGCGCGCGCGGGGACGGCACCTTCGAGCGGTCCGATTTCCCCATGCGCATCCGGGAGAACGGAAAACCCCGATGGACCAGCCACCCGGCCGAAGACTGCGCGGCGATCGCCGTCACCCTGCCGCCGAACATGGCGATCGATCCGATCCCGTTCGAGTCGCTGGCGGTTGAGAGAGACCTTCTCGACCTGAGGCTCCATGTCGGGACCCCCGCCCTGGTGCTGGGCTATCCCACGCGCTTCGAGGCGAACGACGCGGGATTCCCCGTCGCCCGCCAGGCCGGCATCGCGAGTCATCCGCTGACCCCCGTGGCGTCGAACCGGACCTTCCTCGCCGACTTCACCACCTTCGCCGGCGACAGCGGAGGCCCCGTGTTCGTGGCGGACTCGCGTTCGGGGGCGGAGTCGACGAGGCCGCTCGTGATCGGGATGATCCTGGCGCACTATCGCCACGACGAGAAGGTCGACACAATGTTCGAGGAGCGGATGATCCACCACCCGCTCGATCTCTCGCGCATTCTCCATGCGACCCACCTGCGCGAGGTTGTGGAGGCGGTGGGCCGGCCGCAGCTTCATCCGCTGGGTTCGGCGCGCTGAGCCACCGCGCCCCCGTGCCCGGTGGGGACGCGGTGCCCTCACCGCGTGCCTCCCGCTCGTTCCACCGCGCTGGGGGCAGCGCAGCCCCACCATTCTCGGTGATGACCGCGCCCGGCGGACACGCGCCCGTCCGCCCCCCCGGTGCGCGCGAATGTCGACAGCGGCTCACGGCGCCCCCGCGAACGGCGGCGCCGACGGCACGAAAAGCAACGCCCGCGGCCGAAGACCGGCCGCGGGCGTTCTCAGCTCCAGGAGCCGATTACTTCAAGAACGACTGCATGATCGGCGTCACGTTCTTCAACACCGGCGCTACGACCAGCGCCACGACGCTCATGAGCTTCATCAGGATGTTCAGGGAGGGGCCGGCGGTGTCCTTGAAGGGATCGCCGACGGTGTCGCCGACCACGGCCGCCTTGTGCGCGGGCGAGCCCTTGCCGCCGTGCGTTCCGCCCTCGATGTGCTTCTTCGCGTTGTCCCACGCCCCGCCGGCGTTGGACATGAACAGCGCCATCAGCACGCCGCTGGCGGTGACGCCGGCGAGCAGGCCGCCCAGCATCTCCTTGCCGAAGACGAACCCGACGACCACGGGCGTCAGCACGCCCAGCAGGGCGGGAACGGTCATCTTCTTGATCGCGGCCGCCGTGGAAATGTCCACGCAGCGGGCATAGTCCGCCTTCACGCCGGGCTTGCCTTCCAGCAGGCCGGGGATGTTCTTGAACTGGCGGCGGACCTCTTCGACCATCGCGAACGCGGCCTGGCCGACCGCGTTCATGGCGAAGGCGGAGAAGAGGAAGGGCATCATGGAGCCCACCAGCAGGCCGGTCATGACCTTCGGGTCGGTGACATCGATCACCGGAAGACCGACGGTCTCGCGGAAAGCGGCGAACAGCGCAAGGGCGGTCAGGGCCGCCGAACCGATGGCGAAGCCCTTGCCGATCGCGGCGGTGGTGTTGCCGCAGGCGTCGAGCTTGTCGGTGCGCTGTCGGACTTCCTTCTCCAGGCCGGACATCTCCGCCAGGCCCCCCGCATTGTCGGCGATCGGACCGTAGGCATCGACGGCGAGTTGGATGCCGGTCGTCGCCAGCATGCCCAGACCGCCGATGGCGATGCCGTAGAGGCCCGCGAACTTGTAGGTGAGAATCACGGCGGCGCCGAGAATGATCACCGGCAGGGCCGTGGACACCATGCCGTTGCCCAGGCCCGCGATGATGTTCGTGGCCGGCCCGGTTTCCGCGGCATCGGCGATCTTGTTCGATGGCGTTTTGCCTTCGGCGGTGTAGTACTCGGCCAGCAGGCCGATGAGCACCCCGGTCGCGAGGCCGATGATCGTGGCCCAGAAGATCCCGGTGGCCTGATAGGTCTCGGTCAGCCATTCCGTGGATTGTCCGGTGAACATCAGGCTCTTGAGCGAGAACGATGCCGGCGCCAGCATTTTGACGATCGGGTACGTCAGGGCGGCCATGACGACGGCGGCGGTGATGGTGCCGGTGTTGAGGGCGGTCTGCGGATTCCCGCCCTCCCGGGTGCGGACGAAGAAGGTGCCGAGGATGGAGACGATGATGCCCGCGCCCGCGAGGATGAGCGGCAACAGGATCAGGTTCATGGAGGAACCGTTCGCGACGGTCGTGGTGGCCCCCAGGACCATCGCGGCCACCATCGCGCCCACGTAGGATTCGAACAGATCCGCCCCCATGCCCGCGACGTCGCCGACGTTGTCGCCGACGTTGTCCGCGATCGTCGCCGGATTCCGGGGATCATCCTCCGGGATGCCCGCTTCCACCTTGCCGACCAGGTCCGCGCCGACGTCCGCGGCCTTCGTGTAGATGCCGCCGCCCACGCGGGCGAACAGGGCGATCGAGCTGGCGCCCATGGAGAAACCGGTGAGGATGGGGAGCACGGTCCCGGAGAGCAGGACCATCTCCGATTCCGGCGTGACGCCGAAGACCTTGAAGTAGATCAGCGTGAGGGCGGAGAGCCCGAGCAGGCCCAGGCCGACCACGCACATGCCCATCACCGCGCCGCCGGAGAAGGCGACCATCAGGGCCTGCTGCAGGCCCTTGCGGGCGGCGTTGGTCGTGCGCATGTTGGCGCCCGTGGCCACCCGCATGCCGAAGTACCCCGAGAGCGCGGAGCAGAAGGCGCCGACGACGAAGGCGATGCCGACCTGGCGGACCGGCCCCCGGTTGATGACCGCCAGCAGCACCGCCACCAACACGACGAACACGCTCAGGACCCTGTATTCGCGCTTCAGGAACGCCATGGCGCCCTCGCGCACGGCCGCCCCGATCTCCTTCATCTTCTCGGTGCCGGGATCCTGCGCGTTGATCCATTTCGTCCTCAGGAACGCATAGGCCAGCGCCGCCACACCGCATCCCAGGGCCGACCACAGCAACATGCTCGTATTCACCACGCCTCGTCCTTTCGCTCTCGGCTGCCCGACGGAGGCACACCTCGCCCCCGACCAGCCCAGAAAATTTGGCCGATACGGTATCCAAAACACGCCCCCTTTGTCAATGGAATGTTCCACCCCACCCTGCTAGCATGCCGCCCTGTGCAGGGGCGTTTCAGAGCACCGGCCGCGGGATATCGGATGCCGATCCGCGGACTGGTGGGTGTCCTGCTCGTGGCCGCGGTTCTGCTCGGGGTCGGCCTGGGACGGCAGGCGGTGGCACGGGCGCAGGAGCTCCGGGTGGTCCTGACCGCGCGCCGGATGGCGGGTGGAGGATCGTGGCTAATCCCTGAGTACCAAGGGCAAACGCGCCTGAAGAAGCCGCCGATGATGTACTGGATCGTGGCGGCGGCCTATCGGATGACCGGCGCCGCCCGTTCCGCCGTGGCATCGCGCCTGCCGACGGTCATGTTCGCCCTGGCCACCGTCGCCCTGATCTACGCGGGGGGGCGCCGACTGATCGGCCGGAGGCGCGCCCTGGCCGGCGCCTTCGTGGCCGCGACGTCCTTCATTCTCCTGCGGCACGGGCGGTTGGCGGAGACCGACATTCCGCTTGCCTTCTTCACGAGCCTGGCGATCTTCCTCTCCCACGCCGCCCTCGGTTCGCCGAGACCAATCCTCCCGTGGGCTGCCGCCGGCGCCGCGGCCGGCCTGGGATTCATGGTCAAGGGCCCGGCGGCACTCGCGCTCCCGGTCGCCGCCGCCGGTTTCGCCGCGGTCGTCAGCCGCCGGTTTCGCCGGGGCGCCGGGTGGGCGGTTGCCGCCCTGCCGGCCTTCCTGGCGCTCGCCCTTCCGTGGTACCTGTATCTGTGGCTTTCCCCCGCCCTGCAAGGCGTGGCCGGCAGGGCGGTGTCGAGCGAGCTGCATGCCCTGGGCGATAAGACCGGCCATCCGGGCTCGCTCTTCTTCTACGTCTTCACCTCCATCCAGGCCCTCCTGCCATGGGGCCTGCTGCTGCCGGTGGCGCTGTGGGACCTGGTGCGACGCCACGGGCGGCGAAGGTCCGGCGTCCGTTTCCTGCTGGCCTGGTTCGCCGGCACTTTCCTGATCCTGACCCTGACGCCCAGCAAGCAGATTCACTACGCCACGCTCCTGCTGGCGCCCTCGGCGCTCATCACCGGCTCGCTCCTGGAGGCCGGATGGCGGCAGGCCGGCGCGACGTGGCGGCGCCGCCTGGCCGGGGGCTACCTGCGCTTCCTCGGGACCGCGCTCGTGGCGACCGGCGTGGCCCTGCCGCTGACCCCTCTGTGGATGGAAGGAGCCCGATGGACTCCGTGCGTCGCGTCGGGGATTCTCCTTGTCGTCCTGGGCCTCGGCGTCTCGGGTCCGGCCGGCGTCCGGTGGCCCGCGCGTCTGGCCGCGCTGGCCGGCGCCGTGCTGGTCGCCGAATCCGTCTACCTGTTCCACCTGTACGACCTCAGCGACGCCAAGTCCGCGTACGCGCGGTTCGGGGACGCCGCGGCGGCGGACGTGCGCGCGGCGCCGGCGGTGTTCGTCACCGGCGCCGAGCCCGGCGCCCTGGAGTTTCACCTGGGACGCCCCGTGCGGGAGGTGGACTCGGTGGCCGAGGCCGTGGCCGCCTGGCGGCCGGGCGATGCGCTGGTCGTTTCCGAGAACCACCGCTGTCGCCGGCCGGTACCGGACACGCTGCCCCCCCCGTCGCGGATTCTGGAACGGAAGGACGTCCGCCTGGCGCTCTACCGACGGCCCTGAATGGCCGCACCCTCCCGGCGTCCGCTGTCGGGCGACAGCCGAGACGAGAGGGGGAGCCGTTGGCCACACTTTTCAGAGTGTGGCGCATCCAGGTGGATGGCCATGACGACGGAATCCCCAGCGAAACAGCCGGAATCCGATGCCTCATTTCACCCTTTTCAGAGTGTGATTCGAGCTCCGGCGCTGCGTTCAATGGCCTGCCACCGCAGGAACCCTGCGAACGTCAGCCCATGTGCGCGGGCGGATGGCCGTTATGCTGCGGCGTCTTCGGCCGCCTTCTGCCTTCGCTCCGTGGCGCGGATGACGAGGATACAAATCTCATACAGCGCGACCAGCGGAAGCGCCATGACGATCTGGCTCACCACGTCCGGCGGCGTAAGCACGGCCGCCACGACCGTGAGCGCGAGATAGATGTGCCGCCGTTTCGTGCGCAGCATCTGGGAATTCACCACCCCCAGTTTGGACAGCGCCAGGAGAACGATGGGCATCTCGAACACGAGACCGAAGGCGAGCAGCAATTGCACGACAAAGGGGATGTAGCTGTTGATCCGCCAGTCCGCCCGGATGTGCATGAGGTCGTGGAAGGCCTTCATCGCCTTCAGCGCCCACGGCAGCATGTAATAGCCGAGGCCGACGCCCACGGCGAAGAGCAGCACGGCGACGCCGCTGGTGCTCTTCACCAAGTGCTTCTCCCGCCGCGTGAGACCGGGAAAAACGAAGGCGCCCACCGCGTACACGATGATCGGAGCGGCCAGCAGCAGGCCCGTCCACAGCGAGACCTGCATGAAGAGGCTCACCCCGCCCGTGACGTTGATCGACTGGAGGAACTGGTCGGGCTGTTCAGTGACGGACGTGAGCGGCAGGGTGAGAAACTCCATCACCCTGGGCGCAAACGGCACCGAGACCGCCATGCCCACCCCGAGCGCGATGAAGACCTGTATCAGCGTCTTGCGCAGGTCTTCCAGGTGATCGATGAACGGCTTGCTCTCGCCGCCCTCGGGATCCTCGTCAGATGCCCGAACCTTCTTCCAGATGCCCATGCGGTGGAGTCTTGTCCTCTGCGGTTGCGGACACGGAGGCCGGAGCCGGCGGTTCGCCGGCGATCTCAGGGGCCGGGACGCCGGTTTCCGACGCGGCGGTCTCCGGCGCCGGAGACCCCGGTTCGGCCGGGGCCTCCGCCCCGCCCTCCGGAATGACGGCCGTGGCGCCGGCCGCGCCATCGCTCACCGGCGGCCGCTCGCCCTCGTGCAGGCCACCGGCGCCCGCCTCTTCGTAGCCGTACTCCGGCGCGCTCCCGGCGTAAGCGCCTTCGGACCCGCCGGCCTCCGCCGCCGGCGCGGAGTCCGGCGCGCCGGATCCCGTCTCGTCGGGCGAGGGCGGAGGCGGGGACGTCGGCGTCGGGCCGGTGTCGGACGTGGAGCTCATGAACTCGTCGCGCACCTCGCGCGCGGAACGTCGGAACTCCTCCAGCGACCGCCCGAGGCTCCGGGCGATCTCCGGGAGCTTCTTGGCGCCGAAGAGCAGCAGGGCGACGACGAAGATGACCATCATCTCGCCGCCGTTGACGTTTCCCAGGAATGCCAGTGTACCGGTCATGCTGCCGCCATCCATCGCCCCATCCGCCTGCCGCGTTCAAAGCACAAACCGTCCGTGGCCTTTGCGCCGCGGACGGTTGGCCGAGAAAAGCCCTCGCGCCGGAGGTTACCTCACCAGAACGAACTCGCCGCGGCGGTTCTTGCTCCAGGCGCTCTCGTCGTGTCCCATGGCCACGGGATTCTCTTCCCCCATGCTCTTGGTCTGCACGCGATCGGCTTCCACGCCCAGCCCGATCAGGTAGGCGCGGACGGCCAGGGCGCGCCGGTCGCCGAGCGAGAGGTTGTATTCGTTGCTGCCGCGCTCGTCGCAATGACCCTCGACCACCACGGCGGCCCCCGCATTGCTCCTCAGATAGCTGGCGACCTCCTCGACCTTGCCGCGCTCGCCGGCGTTGATCTGGGAGCTGTCGTAGTCGAAGTACACCGTCGGGAACATGCCGCGGCTCTCCTCGCCCTCCAGCCGGGCGCCGCCCATGCCGAGGTCGATGCCCTCGCCGGGCGCGAGATCGGTGACGCCGCCGATGTTCGTCCCGGTCGTGCCGTCGCCGGTCGGCGGCTTCTTCCGGAACTTCGAGCACCCCGTGAAGGAGGCCGCCACTGCGGCGCCCAGCAACACCACCACGAGCCAACGCGCACTACGCATGATCACTTCCGTCCTTTCCCATGCCACACCGCGCCCGATCACCTCGACCATTGAGGCGAGAACCAGTCGCCCTGATCAGTCAACAACATTACTTTTTCGCCACCCATGATGTCAACCAGGCAGATGCCCGTCCGGAATCCCGCCGTGCGCGCGCAGGCGATGTGCCGGCCGTCGCGCGCCCAGGACGGATCCTCGTAGTCCGCCCCGTCCGCCGCGACCGTCTTGACCGTCCCGCCCTGCGGATCCAGCACGCACAGCTCGAACCGCCCCCCGACCTGGCTGGCAAGGGCGATCAGGCCGTTGCGGCCCCAGTCCGGCGCGACATTCTGCACGCCGCGGCTGGTGATGCGCCGGGGCGCGCCGCCGGCCCGGGAGATGACGTACAACTGCGGCTTCCCGGAGAGATCCGAAACGAAGCAGATTTGCCCGCCGTCGGGCGACCACGACGGGCTCGATTCGCCGGCCTTCGCCGTGCGCGTCAGCCGCGCCAGGTGGCCGTCGGCGAGGCTCATGACATACAGCTCCGGGTTCCCGTCGCGCGAGAGCACGAGGGCGACGCTGCGGCCGTCGGGCGAGATCGCCGCGCCGGCGTTGATGCCGGGGTAGGAGGCGATGCGGCGCCGGCTGCCGGTTCCGATCTCGACCAGGTAGGCATCGGCGTAGCCCTTGAGAAACGAGGTGTAGGTGAGGCGCCGGTTGTCGGGGCTCCAGCGGGGATACAGGCTGATGCTGTTGTCCCGCGTGAGCTGGATCATGTTCTCGCCATCGGAGTCGCACAGGTAGAGCTCCTTCTTGCCCGTGCGGCGCCCGACCAGGGCCAGGCGGCTCTGCGCGAAGCCTTCCCGACCGGTGAGGGCCTTGACGATCTCGTCGTTGACCTTGTGCGCCAGCGCCCGGACCTCCTTGTTGCCCGCGCTGTAACTGCGGCCGAATACGCGCCCGCCGGGACCGGCGCTGACGACCTGGCACTCGACGTCCACGCCCCCCCCCGCCTCGCGCGCCCCGCCGGTGACGCGGAACTCGCCTCCCGCGGCCGCGAGGGCGAACCAGCCCGACCTCACGAGGTCGCTCTGGAGGACCTTGAGAAAGAGCGTGCCCCCGTTGCCCGCCGCCGTGAAGCCGCTGAAGTCGATCGTCGACTTGTCGGCCCCCGTCTTCGTCACCACCACCTGCGCCCGCGCCCCGGCCGCCAGCCCGAGGACCAGGAACAGGCTCACCGCTCGTCTCGTGTTCATCTCGTGTCCTTTGGATTTGCTGAGACCCGCTGAAAAACATAAAACGTGAGGCGACGTCAAGGCGGTAAACGCATATGAAGCCATGGAAGACCCTGGAACGCCGTCTCGTGCTCGACCGCGGGCGGTTCCTCCGCGTCGAGGAACACACCGTGGAACTGCCCGACGGCCGCCGCATCGGCGACTGGCCGTGGCTCATCACCCCCGATTTCGCCAACGTCGTCGCTGTGACGCCCGAGGGCTTGTTCGTCTGCTTCCGCCAGACCAAGTACGCCGTCGAAGGAGTCACCCTTGCCCTGCCCGGCGGCTTCATCGAACCCGGCGAGGATCCGCTCGCGGCCGCGCAGCGCGAGCTTCGCGAGGAGACCGGCTACACGTCCGATTCGTGGGAATCCCTCGGCACGTTTGTCGTGGACGCCAACCGGGGCGCCGGCCGCGCGTACTTCTACCTTGCCCGCGACGCGCGGGCCGGTCCCCGCGCCGCGTCGGATGACCTCGAGGAACAGGAGATGATCCTGCTCACGCGCGCGGAAATGGAGGAGGCCGTGACGCGCGGCGACTTCAAGGCCCTCGCCTGGGCCTGCGCCGCCGCCCTCGCCCTCCGCCGGCGCTGAAGAACCCCGACTCCGCGGTCGGCCTGGCTCTGCGGATCCGCGTCATTCGCGTCTCCCGGCCGGCGAGGCCGCGGTAGCTCACCCCTTCCACGCACGAGACCATCGCGCCTTGTGTGAGGCCGAGCTGTGCGGAGGTTTCTGCCTGGCCCCATCTGCGTCGCCGAGCGGCCTGAGGCCAAGCCGCTTCACCGGTAGCTCGGTCAACCGTGGCGAGAAGTGATCGTCAGGAAGGCACTCGAGAAGGCCAGCAGCATGATCCCCCAGACTGCTGCGCCCGCCATGACGGCATTCATCAGCAAAAACACCCACGGCAGATGAGAACGGGATTCCATTGGCGTGGCGTTCATTTCTCGCTCCGATGGTTCAACATCCTCCGCCGGGAGCTTCCCGTGGCGGCAGGTCCACGCGGACACTCAGGGTGACGGGCGGAAGGCAGGCCTGTGAGTCGCAGACCTGGAGGGTCACGCGGAACTCCAGAGGCGGCCCTTTCCCGGCGGCCGGCGAGCATCGTACGCGAACCGGCACTTCGACCTCCTTCGTCCAACCGTCGGAACCGGCCCCGGCTTCCGCGTCCGAACCCCGGACGACCGGGACCTCCACCGACTCGAGCGCCGCGCCGGGATGCGGGGCCATCTCCACCCGCACGGCGTCGGCGCCGCCGGCGGCGACGTGAAATCCGTGCGCGATGGCCACGCGGAGGGGGATGATCCAGCATCCGGTCTCCCCCGGCACGACCTGCGGATCGTCCGCACGCAGGCTCACCGGCGGCGGGGTCTCCTCGACCACGTCTTCAGACAGACCCACCGCCAGCAGGAAGGTCGGCGCCGCCCGTGGTGCGCGCCCGAGATCCGTGGCGAAGGCCCGCAGTGTCTCGTCGGCCGTGACGCGGAAGAGCTCGACGCGGGTCATCGCGTGCAGCCGACGGCAGGCGACGCAGGCGACGGCGTTGGCCGACGGCAGCGCGTTGTCGTACGGATCCCGGACGCGCGTGAGCAACGGCTCATGTGCCGCGGAGGTGAAGTGGAACCCTCCCCGGTCGGTGTCGCGGAAGAGCCGTATCATCTCTGCCGTGAGTTCCAGCGCCGCGTCGCGCCACGCCTCCTCGCCCGTTGCGTCGAACAGATCGACCAGGCCGAGCACGAGATACGCGTGATCGTCCAGGTAGCCCTCGATCGTCGCACGCCCGCCGACCCATACGCGATGCAGTCGCCCGTCCACTCTAAGATGCGTCGTCACGAATCCCGCCGCCCGGCGCGCCGCCTCGATGAAGCGCTGTTCACCCAGGATCGCCCCCGCGCGGGCCAGCCCACCGATCATGAGACCGTTCCAGCCCGTCAGAACCTTGTCGTCGAGTCCCGGCGGCGGGCGTCGCGCGCGCGCGATGCGCAGGCGCTCGCAGCAGTCCTGAAGACGCGCCAGCAGCAGGTCCGCCGGCATCCGCTCCAACGCCGCCAGCTCAGCGACCGGATGTGGCAGGTAGAGAATGTTGGCGCCCGTTCGTCGGCCCGTGGCTTCGTCCCGCACGTTACCGCCCGGAGCGACGCCCAGCACGCGGGCGACGAACACGCCGTCATCCGAACCCAGCGCGCTCTGCAGCTCCGACGGTGTCCACTGGTAGTAGCGTCCTTCTCCGTCGGCGCTGTCGGCGTCCAGCGCGCTGTAGAATCCCCCGTCGGGCGAGGTCATCTCGCGCAGCACCCAGTCGCCGATGCCCCAGGCGGCCCGCTCGAAGAGCACCTCCTGTGTCCGCGCCCATGCCTCGGCGTACAGCCCCAGCAACCGGGCGTTGTCGTAGAGCATCTTCTCGAAATGCGGCAGAAACCAGCGTTCGTCCGTGGCGTAGCGGTGGAACCCGCCGCCGACACGGTCGTGGATGCCCCCGCGCGCCATGGCGTCGAGGGTGGCCGTCGCCATATCGAGCAGATCCGGCGCGTCGCGCCGCCGGTGTTCCGCCAGCAACAGCGCCAGCTCGCCGTGCGGCGGGAACTTGGGCGCGACGCCGAAACCGCCATGTTCCGCGTCGAACGCCCGGCGCAGCTCCGCCAGCGCCGCGTCCACCCACGCGGCGGGCGCGGTCGGCGGCGCCTCGGCGGGAACGGCCTCGGTCCAGCGGCGCAGGGCGGCGGTGATCTCGTCCGCCTTCCGCTCGACCTCCGGGCGCCGGTGCTGCCACATGTCGCCGAGGCGCCGGCACAGCGAGGCGAAACCCGGCGCGCCCGGTCGATCCTCCAGCGGGAAGTAGGTGCCCGCGAACCAGGGACGCCCGTCGGGGGTCAGCCAGACGGAATTGGGCCAGCCTCCGCCGCGGGTGAGAAGCTGGGTGACCCGCAGATACACCTCGTCGACGTCCGGCCGCTCCTCGCGGTCCACCTTCACGCACACGAACCGCTCGTTCATCAACTGCGCGACGGCTTCGTTCTCGAACGACTCATGCGCCATGACGTGGCACCAGTGGCACGAGGAGTAACCGACCGAGAGGAAGACCGGGCGGTCCTCCCGCCGCGCCCGCTGGAAGGCCTCGGCGCCCCAGGGATACCAGTCGACCGGATTGTCCGCGTGCTGCCGCAGGTACGGGCTCGCCGCGCCCGCCAGCCGGTTCGTGGGTCCGGAGGGACGTGTGTTCATCGGTGTCAGGCGGCAAGTCTACCCTTGTGCGCCCTCCGCCGCAATCCGAGCCGACACCCGGGTCCGAAGCCGCACCCGCAGCCCGCCCCGGGCTGAGACACCCCACCCCCTGTCGCCGCAGCAGGTTCTGTTCCCGTCTTCTGGCGCTTCCGGCTGCCTGTGGCTACTTGCCCCGGCTCTTCAGCATCGTCTCGAGATCTTCCATCTCGGCCTGCAGGTCTTCCTCGTGCTCCACCTCGTCCTGCAGGATCTGGAGCACGATGTTGTAGGTCACGGGATCCTTGGTCGCCGTCAGGTTGACCAGCTTCTTGTACGTCATGATCGCGCACTGCTCGCCCTTGATGT
>CAZSUU010000049.1:0-36283 GCA_964610105.1 uncultured Verrucomicrobiota bacterium
CCTGTCGCTGCCCGGCGTGGTGACCGGCTTCCCGCCAGCCTGGCTGGATCTGCAGGCGAAGGCGATCCGGGCCGGCCTGGCCTACCGGCGGGCCGACGCGGGGGACGCCGCGAAGCTCCAGGCGATGGCCGCCGGGTGCGGATCGATCTTCAAGCGGGAGGAGGACTCGGTGGCGATGGGCCGGCCGTGCGAGATCTTCTATCCCGACCATCCCCACGGATGCTGCCGGACGGAGTGGGCATGACGCCCCGCCCCCACCCCGCCCGCCGTCTCAGCCGCCGGCGCTTTCTCGGATCGATCCTGGCCTGCTCCGCGGCCGCCGCCGGCCGCGCGGCCGACCGCCCCGCGGCCGGCGCCGTGCCCCTCGGGATGAAGCCCCTCCGCGTCGCCGTGATCGGCTGCGGCGGCCAGGGGCGCAACGCCCACCTCTCGCAGTGCCTGCGCGAGAAGCTCGTGGCGGTGGTGGATCCCGATGAGACCTGCCTGCGCAAGGCGCTCGAGGCGGTGAAGAAGTACGACGGCACCCTGGACACCTCCACGATCCGCACCTTCACCGACTACCGGGAGATGTTCGACAAGATGGCGGGCGAGATCGATGCCGTCACCATCGCCACGCCGAATCACCACCACGCCCTGCCCTCCCTGCTCGCCATGAAACTGGGCAAGGCGGTGTATGTCGAGAAGCCCATGGCCCACACCGTCGCCGAGGGACGCCAGATGGCCGAGTGGGCGAAGCGGTACCGCGTGGCGACCCAGATGGGCAACCAGGGGCATTCGGGCGAGGGCTACCGGCGCCTCTGCGAGTACCTCTGGGCCGGCGCCATCGGACGGGTCGCGGAGGTGCATGCGTGGACCAACCGCGCCAACGGCGGGACTGGTCCGCGCCCGCCGACCCAGCCCGCGCCGGCCGGCATGCACTGGGACACGTGGATCGGACCGGCCCCCCACCGGGACTACCACGCCGATCTTCACCCCCACGAGTGGCACGGCTGGCACGACTTCGGCAACGGCTCGCTCGGCAACATGGGGTGCCACGTGCTCGACGGCGCCTTCTGGGCGCTGAAACTCGGCCATCCGACGGCCGTGGAAGTCGAGGAGATGACCGGCGGCAGCGACGAACGCTACCCGGTCGGCACGCGGATCCGGTGGGATTTCCCGGCGCGCGACGACCTTCCGCCGGTCAAGGTGTTCTGGTACGACGGCCGGCGGGCCCACGTGAAGGAGGCGGCCGCGGGCAGCGACCCGGCCAGCGTCGCGCCGAACGGCAGCAACCGGCCGCCGCTCGCCGCGGAACTGGAGCGGAAGTACGAGATCAGCCTCGAATCCAGCGCAAGTCTCTTCGTCGGCGAGCGGGGGATCATGTACGCCGGTTGCTACGGCGGCGGCGTCCGCATCGTCCCGGAGGAGCGGCACAAGGCCTTCCCGATGCCGCCTCCGATCCTCCCCCGGCTCAAGGGGGGACACTTCGCCGACTTCTTCCGCGCCTGTCGCGGCGGAGGCCCGGCGTGCGCGGACTTCGAGTACTCGGCCCGGCTGAACGAGATGGTGATGCTCGGCACGCTCGCCATGTGCGCCGGCCCCCGCGTGCGCATCGAGTGGGACGGCCCCGGCATGCGATGCACGAACCGGCCCGACTTGAACCGCCTGATTCAGGTCCCGAGCCGCGAGGGGTGGCGGGTCTGACCGGGGCGATTCTGCGGTTGTTCGCTCGTTCGCTCGGGCGCACACAGAGACATGGCGCACTTGCCGAGCGCCCGGGAGCGCCGTGTCCGCGAAAGGGCGCGTTCCCAACCGGCATGCACGGTTCTGTGCACCGTTTTCGCGCAGGAAGGAGGCGAGAACCGGTCGCATCCGGGTTGGAACCGTCCGAGGGCCTGGAATCGGTCGACCGCCCCTGGTCGAGGCCGCCACGGAATATACCGTTTCGGTGATACGATCGTATCATCGAAAACGCACAAATCGGAAAGGAACCGTTGAAGGCCGATCGGGGCTGCCGGTTGATGCGGATCCGAACGGAACCCGATTCCACACGAGCCGACACCCGCAGGGGAGCCTCATCACGGCGCCGCCAGCGGCGCCACGCGAAGGTCGTCGCCGGTGTCGCGGAGGGTCACGGGGACGCAGCCGGGCATCGCGGCGGTGGATCGGTGGACACCGTCCACGCCTGCTTCACGAACTCGAAGTGCTTCAGGTCCGGCGAGCGCCAGATGGACAGGCGATTGGGGAACACCGCCGTATCGCCGTCGGCCGCGAAGCCGATGAGGTAGAACGCGCCGTCCGGGCCGCTCGCCGCGCCACCGTCAGGGCGGCGTGAGCCGGCTGCGGGACAGGACCGTTCGCCAGCGCTCCGTGCCGGCGACGTCGAGGATGCGGAAGGTGGCGGTGGGATCGGCGGGCGTCGTGTCGAACTCGCACTCGCCGAAGAACGCCTCGCCGGTCGCGCCGAAGGGCTGTTGTTCCTTCGGCTGGCCGAAGGCCGCCGGTCCCGGGTGCGCGCCCAGGCTGGCGGGCTCGAACTCCCAGAAGACGTGGCCCGACGGACGGGGAATCCGGATCACGCGCGCCCCGTGGCGGTCGCCGGAAAGAAGAACGACCGGCCGTCGCAGCTTCTCGATGAGCGAGAGGATCCGCTCGCGTCCTGGCGCATCCCACACGCCCCAGGAATCCTTGCCGCTTGACACGTTGTCGCTCCACATCGTGCCGCTGGTGAGCATCACGAAGGGGCCGGTGCAGGTGGCCAGTTCCCGCTCCAACCAACGCATCTGCTCGGCGCCCAGGAAGGCGTCGGGCTGGCCCGGCCGCGTCCGCAGCGAGCGGGTGTCGAGCATGATCAGGTCGCAGGGCCCCAGGCGCGTGCGGAAGAAGATGCCGGCGCTTCGTTGTTCAAAGCCGTACGCGGGGTTGTTCCAGTTCTGCGTCCAGACCCTGCGCACGGCGTCCCGGTCGACGGCGGCATAGCCCGGCGGGACGCCCGCCTTGTCGTTGTTGAAGTAGTCGTGGTCGTCCCACGCCGCGTAGATCGCCGCGCCGGCCGCGAGGTCGCGCCAGCCGGCGTGAAGGTCCCTCAGCAGGTAGTCGGAGCGGTGCAGGCCCACGCGGTGGTCGCGGTCGTCGACGGCGATGTCGCCCAGGAGCAGTACCGCGGATACGCCGCGCCGGCGGATGCGGTCGAGCAGGGCGCGGTTGCCCAGGCCGGTCTTGTGAAAGCACGAGCCGAAGGCGACGGTCAGGCGCCCCGGCTGATCCGGCGCGGGCGGTGTGGGAATGGCCGCTTCGGCGGGCATGGAAATCGGCTGTCCGTCCACCCGCACGCGGTAGGGATGGCGGGCGGCGGGCGGCAGACCGGTCACCAGCACCGACGCGGCCAGATCGCCCGCGACCGTGGTGGCGACGGGACCGTACCGTCGCTCTCCCCCGGGCGTCCGCACGACCACCTCGACTCCGGCCGGCCGGATGGTGCGCACCCACACCCGCGCGCCGTCGCTCGAGAGCGCGCCCAGCATGGGGCCGCCGAGCAGCGAAAGGCCGTGTCGGGAGGCCGCCTCGCCGAGGGCCGGCAGGTCGGCGAAGGCCGCCTTGGGGCTGGCCTCGAAGGCCCGCCGGGCCTCCGCGAAGAAGTCCCGGACGTTCCGCGGCGGATCGGACAGGTCAAGGATGCGCCGGTCGGTCTCCACGCTGCCTTTGTGGACAGCGTTCAGGTCCAGCGGACGCGGCCCGGCGGCCGCCTCTTCCGCCGCGGAACCCACGGGCCGCGCGAGCGACGCCGCCGCGGCGGAGAACGCGGACTGGATGAACAACCGACGGGTATACATCGCACACACCCCTCATGGACGCACGGTTCGCGGGCCGCCGGTCGCGGCCCGCCCCTCCGTGACGCCGTTCGCGTTGTAGGCGTCCACGCGCCACGCGGCCTCCTGGCAAGGCAGCATCGCGAAGCGGCCGAGCCACGCGCCCGCGTCCTCCTCGCCGAGCAGCTCGCGCCGGCCGCGCTCGTAGCCGCCGTAGAGATCGGCGAGGTTCGTGATGGCCGGACGGAGTTGGCGCTCGCTGCCGGGGATCTCCGTCCACGTCCGGCGGTCGATCTCGAAGACCTTGGTCGGCTGGTGGGACCCGAGGCCGTGGTAGAGCCACGCACGACCATCCTCGTCGAAGAAGAGCGCCGGATCGCCGGTCACCCGCAATTCGCCGCACTTCTCCCATCGACCCGTAGCCGGATCAGCCGTGCGCATCACCGGCACGGTCTCGGCGCCCTTGCGCCGATCCATGCGGATGAAGAAAAGGTGCGAGCCGTCCGTGGCGACGGCCGGCGCGCAGTAGGTGCCGCGATCGTTGTCGGACATCAGCGGACGCGACTCCGCCGCGAACAGCACGTTGCTCCACGTCAGCAGGTCGTCCGACATGCGGCAGCCGGGCAGGTCGTCGGTCGCAAACAGGTAGTAGCGGTTCTTGAACAGTACGATCACCGGGTCGGCGCTGTGCCGGTGTCCCTTTCCACCCCAGCCGTAGTCGAGGTCGAGCGGGTTGCAGAAGGTGGCCGGCATCGGGCGGCCCTCTGCCGCACCGTCAATCCGCATGCTGGCGCCCAGCGGCTCGGCCGCCCGTGCTGCTGCGAACGGTGCCATGAATCCAAGAAGCGCGAGACCGGCAGCCGAAACTACGTGCCCATGCATTCCGCTCACTCCGAATCCTGTGCCGTCTGTTCCCCTACCCTCTAAGCGCCAGCCCGAATCCGGGCGTTTCCGGAAGCTGCTGGCGGCCGCCGCGGATCACGTTCCCGCCGAAATCGATCGCGTCGCAACGACAGGTGACGCCCTCGATCGTGGGCGTGTTACCGAGCGCGGCGGCCAGGTGCGCGGTGTAGACGGTCTTGAGGCCCGAGCCCCAGCAATGCGGCGAGGCGAGAATCTTGCGGGCCTTGAGTTTGGGCATCAACGCCCGCCAGTTGGTGAATCCGACCCCGGCGATGTCAGTCAGACGCACCTGCAGGATGCCGGCGTCCTCCAGCTTCTCGAGGAGAGGGATGTCGTTGTTCTGCTCGCCGTCGGCCAGCAGCGTCGCGGCCCGCCCGTTCGTGCGCGTCCACTCATGGATCTTCCGCCACTCGGCCTCGCTCTCGACAAAAGGCTCCTCGATCCAGAAAAGCGGGATGCCCTCGATGCCCTGGAGGAAGCGAATGAAGGTCTCCGCGGTGAAGCCATCGTTGCCGTCGACGAGGATCTCGCAGTCGGGACACGCCTTCGCAACCGCGCGAACGACCTCGATGTCCCGCTTGATTCCATCCTCGCGGGGCATCCACTTGTTGCCGCGCCCGATCTTGACCTTGAGCTGCCGGTAGCCGTGTTCGCGGTCCCAGGCGCAGTTCTTCACCACCTGGTCGATGCCGGCGGGCTTCTCCTCCGGGTCGAGATCGTCGAAGTAGACCATGCCCGAGTAGATCTTCGTGAGGATGGGCGAATCCGCGCCGAGCAGTCTCCAGACCGGCCGGCCGAGGATGACGCCGGCGAGGTCGTGCAGGGCGAAGTCGAGCGGCTTGTGCTCGGATTTGGCGATGCCCCGGGCGGGGTCGATCAGCTCCGCGACGGCGCGTCCCGAGACGGCGGGCCGGAGGGCGTCGAGATCCGCCGCCCTGCCGCTCATCTCGCCCCAGCCCACGGCGCCCTGGTCGGTCTTCAGGATCACGGCGGTCACGGTCGGTCCCGTGCCGTGGTTGCCCAGCTTCGCGTTGCGGCCCACGTTGCGCGGGTAGGCGAGCTTGAGGCTGCGGGTCTCCACCGCGGCGACCTTGTGCGCCGCAAGGGGGGACTCCGTCCCGCGATCGTCGCCCACCCCCTCGGCAAACGGCCAAGCCGCACCGGCCGCCGTGGACAGTTCGAGAAAACGTCTCCGGTTCATGGTCGGCCTTTCTGTCGAGAATTCTGCTGGACAAGCATGATAGCACAGCCCTATTACTTGCGTGAGTTAAGTTACTCCGAGGCGTCGATGATCAAGCTGAATGATCGGGCCGTATGAGGACCAATCCCATGAAAAGCACCTTCCTCTATCTCACTCTCCTGGCCGGGCATTGCTGTCTCGGCCAGCAGGATCCGTCCGGCGACGCCGGGTTGCCCGCCGAGTCGAACATCGCCGGCCAGCCGTACCCGCGCATTCACTCCGACCTCCGGGCGACCTTCCGGATCCGGGCGCCCGCGGCGCAGAAGGTGGAACTGGACCTGGGCAGACGCTATCCAATGGTGTCCGACAGCAACGGCTTCTGGACCGTCACGTCGGCTCCGTTGGTCCCCGGCTTTCACTATTACTCCGTCATCATCGACGGCGTGGCGGTCTGCGACCCCGCGAGCGAGACCTTCTATGGCATGGGCCGGCAGGCCAGCGGGATCGAAGTGCCGTCGAAGGGCGAGGATTTCTACCGCGTCAGGGAGGTGCCGCATGGCGAAATCCGCGAGCGCCCCTACTTCTCCAAGACCACGGACTCCTGGCGGCGCATCTTCGTCTACACCCCGCCGGACTATGACGTGAACCGGGACGCCCGGTATCCGGTGCTCTATCTCCAGCACGGCGGAGGGGAGGACGAGCGGGGCTGGGTGGTGCAGGGCCGGGTGAACCACGTCATGGACAACCTGATCGCCGAGAAGAAGGCAAGGCCCATGATCGTCGTCATGGAGAAGGGCTACGCGCGCAAGCCGGGCGAGCCGGAAGTCCCGCTCAGGCCGCGCGGGGGGACCAACGCCGCGCCGCGCGACTTCAGCCGCATGTTCAGCGCCCTGGAAGAGGTGTTCATCAACGACCTGATCCCGTTCATCGACGCCACCTACCGCACGATCCCCACCCGCGAGAATCGGGCCATGGCCGGGCTCTCGATGGGCGGCATGCAGACGTTCGTGATCGGCCTGAAGAACCTCGACCGGTTCGCCTATCTCGGCGGCTTCAGCGGCGCGGGGGGCGGATTCGGCGGGGGAACGTTCGACCCGAAGACGTCGCACGGCGGCGTGATGGCGGATGCGAAGGCGTTCAACGAGAAGGTCCGGGTGCTCTTCATGAGCATCGGAACCGCCGAGGGCGAACGGTTCTACGACAGCGTGAAGAAGTACCGCGACGCACTCGAGGGGGCGGGGATCAAGACGGTCTACTACGAATCGCCGGGCACGTCGCACGAATGGCTGACCTGGCGGCGCAGTCTGCGCGAGTTCGCGCCGCTCCTGTTCGGGGGCGCCCCCGCACCGACCGCGACGGCGGGCGGCGACCGTCCGCGTCGCGGTCCCGGCGGCCGTGGGGGACGGATCGAACTGATGCCGGACGACAAGCCGGCCTTCGACGACCCGCCGGCCGGATTCGACAGCAGGCGCGTGGACGTTCCGCGCGGGACGCTGGAGATGATCGAGTACGAGTCCAAGACGGTGGGCGCGACGCGCAGGATGCAGGTCTACACCCCGCCGGGTTACTCGAAGGAGAAGAAGTACCCCGTTCTCTATCTCCTGCACGGCATCGGCGGGGACGAGACGGAGTGGCAGCGCTTCGCCCGTCCCGACGTCCTCCTCGACAACCTGCTGGCCGAACAGAAGGCCGTCCCCATGATCGTGGTCATGCCCAACGGCCGGGCGCAGAAGAACGACCGCCCGGAGGGCAACGTCTATGCCGCGGGCCCGGCCTTCGCCGCCTTCGAACAGGACCTGCTCCGTGACGTGATTCCCGCCATCGAGTCGCGGTATTCGGCGCAGGCCGATCGCGAACACCGGGCGCTGGCCGGGCTGTCGATGGGGGGCGGCCAGTCGCTGAACTTCGGCCTGGCCCATCTCGACACCTTCGCGTGGGTGGGAGGGTTCTCGTCGGCGCCGAACACCAAGCCGCCCGAGCAACTCGTGCCCGATGCCGACGCCGCGGCGCGGCAGTTGAAGCTGTTGTGGCTGTCCTGCGGGAACAAGGACGGGTTGCTCCGGATCAGCCAGGGACTCCATGCCTATCTGAAGGAGAAGAAGGTGCCGCACGTCTGGCACGTGGACGGCAACGGCCACGACCCGACCCACTGGAAGAACAACCTGTGGCTGTTCGCACAACGCATCTTCAAGTAGGACAGGAGCGGCCTCATGCGATTCACGGTGACGACGCCCCTTGCCGTCGGTCTCGGCCTTGTGCTGGCGGCCGCCCATGAACCCGCCCGCGCGCAGGGCGCCACGGTCACCGTCCAGGTCGCCCAATCCGGCAAGGCGATCAGCCCCCATCTCGTCGGCGTCTTCTTCGAGGACCTCAACTACGCGGCCGACGGCGGGCTCTATGCCGAGCTGGTCCAGAACCGGTCGTTCGAGTACAGCCCGACCGAGCAGGCGGCCTGGAATCCGCTTTCCTTCTGGGATCTGCAGAGGCGGGGCGGGGGCGAGGGCTCGCTCGACGTCCAGGAGATGCGGCCGGTGCACGAGAACAACCCGCACTACGTCCTGCTGACCGTGCGAACGCCGGGAGACGGCGTGGGGATCGCCAACGGCGGATTCGACGGGATCCCCGTCGCCGCCGGCGAGACCTACGAGGCCTCGTTCTGGGCCTACCAGGCCTTCATGAACGACATGTGGGGCAGGGACAACCGGATCGAGGGGCGCCCCATGCCGGTCACGCTGCGGCTGGAAAGCCGGAGCGGCGAGGCGCTCGCCGAGGCCTCCCTGAACGTGGCCGGCCGCGCGTGGCAGCGACGGGGCGCCAGACTGGTCCCGACCCGCGCCGATCCCGAGGCCCGCCTGGTGCTGCTGGCGCATGCCAGGGGCGGAGTGGCCATCGACATGGTCTCGCTGTTCCCCGCCAGGACCTTCCGCAACCGGCCGAACGGCCTGCGCGCCGACCTCGCCCAGGCCATCGCCGATCTCAAGCCGAAGTTCATCCGCTTCCCCGGCGGATGCCTGGTCCACGGCGGGGGCATCCATCGCTACTACGACTGGAAGGACACGATCGGTCCGGTGGAGCAGCGCAAGGCCCAACGGAACCTGTGGGGCTATCACCAGACCATGGGGCTGGGCTACTTCGAGTACTTCCAGTTCTGCGAGGACATCGGCGCCCTGCCGCTCCCCGTCGTCGCGGCGGGCGTCTGCTGTCAGCACGCGGGCAGTTCGCCCAACATGGGACAGGAGGGCCTGCCCCTGGACGAAATGCCGGCTTACATCCGGGACGTGCTCGACCTGGTCGAGTGGGCGAACGGTCCGGCGACTTCGGCCTGGGGCGCGAAGCGCGCCGCCGCGGGCCATCCCGAGCCTTTCGGGCTGAAATACCTCGGCGTGGGCAACGAGGACGCCATCACGCCGGTCTTCCGCGAGCGGTTCACGTTGATCCACGAGGCGGTGAAGGCGAAGCACCCGGAGATCACGGTGATCGGAACCGTTGGCCCCTTCGCCGGCGGGGCCGACTACGATAACGGATGGGCCTTCGCGAGGGAACTCCGGCTTGACCTGGTGGACGAGCACTACTACGTCTCGCCGCAGTGGTTCTGGGACCACCTCGATCGCTACGACCGGTACGATCGCGGCAGCGCGCGGGTATACGTCGGAGAATATGCCGCCCACGACCGCGACCGGCGCCGGAACAGCCTGCGGTCGGCCATCGCGGAAGCCGCGGGGCTCACGAGCTTCGAGCGCAACGGCGACGTGGTCCGCTTCGCCTCCTACGCCCCCCTGCTCGCGCGTCGCGGACACGTGAACTGGCATCCCGACCTCATCTACTTCACCGGCACCGAGGTCATCCGCACACCGAACTACTATGTGCAGCAGCTCTTCGGGCAGAACAGCGGCGACACGTACCTGCCGACGACGATCGGCCCGCCCCCCGCGCGGCCGAAGCTGGCCGCCTCCGCCGTGCGCGACTCCAGGTCCGGCCGCTTCGCCCTCAAGATCGTCAACGGCGCGGACGCCCCCGCCCCGCTGACGGTCGAACTCGCCGGCCTGCGGGAGAACGACGTCCGGGCCACCCGCACGGTGCTGACGGGACCCTCCCCGGACGCCTTCAACGAGGACCACCGGCCGCCGACAGTGAAACCCGTCGCGAACGATCTGACGCTCAAGTCGGTCTTCGAGTACGAGGCGCCGGCCCACTCGCTGACCGTGTTCCGTGTTGAGAACTGATTCCTCCTGGAGATAGCGTCCTGCGAACCAGAAAAGAGCCCGAGATGAAACGACACGCAGTTCTGGCTGATCTCGTCCTGTTGCTCACCTTTGGTCCCCGCCTCATGGCGGATTATCCCATCGCCTCGCATCGCTACCTGGCGGACCCATCCTCGCTCGTCACAAAGGATCGGGTTTACATCTACTGCTCCAACGACGACGAGAGCCCTGTCCGAGGCAGCTATGTCATTCCCAATGTCGTTTGCGTGTCGAGCAGCGACATGAAGAACTGGACGGACCACGGCTCGGTGTTCCGCGCGAGCGAACGCACCACCTGGGCGAAGAAGACATGGGCGCCCGCGGCCATCGAGCGCGACGGCAAGTTCTTCCTCTATTTCGGCAACGGCGGCGCGAACATCGGCGTGGCCGTCAGCACGAATCCCGTCGGGCCGTTCACGGATCCTCTGGGCAGGCACCTGATCGCCCATGACACGCCGGGCGTGCAGCCGGCCCGAAACATGTGGCTTTTCGATCCTGGGGCTTTCATCGATGACGACGGGCAGGCGTACCTCTATTTCGGCGGGAACGGCGATGACAACGTCCGGGGGGCCCGGCTCAAGCGGGACATGATCCACCTGGACGGCGAGGTCATCAAGATGAACGCGACCAACTTCTTCGAAGCCGCCTGGGTCTTCAAGCGCAACGGGATGTACTACTTCTCCTACTCCACCACGCCGAGAGCGCAGATGAGGATCGACTACATGACCAGCGACCATCCGACGAAGGGGTTCACCTACCGGGGCATCGTCGCGGATCAGCCACCGATCAACAACAACAACAATCACGCCGCCCAGTTTGAATTCAAGGGCCGGTGGTATCACGTCTGTCACAATCGCGTGGTCGCGAAACAGGCGGGTATCCCGACCGGTTTGCGGCGCAACATCATGGTCGAGGATCTGCACTTCAACGGGGACGGCTCCATCCGGAAGGTGACGTACACGACCAACGGTGTGGCGCAAGTCGGTCGGCTGGATCCGTACGCCCGCGTCGAGGGGGAGACCTTCAACACCCAGCGTGGCGTCGAGACCGAGCCGTGCGGCGAGGGCGGCATGTGCCTCACCGATCTCCATGAGGGGGACTGGGTGAAGGCGATGGGGGTCGATTTCGGGTCCAAGGGCGCCCGGACATTCCGCGCCCGCGTCGCCAGCGCGGGGCCGGGCGGCCGTATCGAACTGCGTCTCGGCGGTCCGGACGGCAAGGTCATCGGCGCATGCAACGTGGGAGACACCGGAGGGTGGCAGAAGTGGGTCGATGCCGCCTGTGAAGTCTCCGGCGCCACGGGCGTTCAGGACCTGTGTCTGACCTTCCGGGGAGACGACAAACACCTGTTCAACCTGGACTACTGGCGATTTGAGTAGGGCGCTTCAGCGGAGTCGTTCCGGCGCAGGACATCAAGGCAAGCTTGCCCAAAGCCCGATTTCACCCTGAACAGAAGGCGCAAAGAGAGCAAGGAGACATGACCATGACACGATCGCTTCCGGCGGCGGCGGCCGCCGTTGCCGTGGGATTCCTCGCCGCCCTGCCGGTCCGGGCCGACAGCGCCCGGAATCCCGTCCTATGGGCGGATGTGCCGGACATGGCGATGATTCGCGTGGGCGACACCTACTACATGAGCAGCACGACGATGCACCTGAGCCCCGGGCTGCCGATCATGAAGTCGAGGGACCTGGCGAACTGGCAGATCATCGGCTACGCGTATGACACGCTGGCGGCCAACGATGCCCTGACGCTGCAGAACGGCAGAAACGCGTATGGCGCCGGCTCGTGGGCCAGCAGCCTGCGGTATCACAAGGGCACGTACTACGTGACGACGTTCTCGAGCACGTCCGGCCGGACGCACGTCTACCGGACCCGCGACATCGAGAAGGGGCCGTGGGTGGGCAACTCGTTCCAGCCCTCGCTGCACGACCATACGCTCTTCTTCGACGACGACGGCCGCGTCTACATGATCTACGGCGCCGGCGATCTCCGGCTGGTCGAGCTGAACGAAGACGTGTCCGGACTCAAGCCGGGCGGCATCAACCGGGTGGTCGTCACCAACGCCAGTCGCGTGGCCGGACCGAACATCGGCCTGCCGGCGGAGGGCTCCCAGCTGTTCAAGGTCAACGGCCGGTACTACCTGTTCAACATCACCTGGCCGCGGGGCGGCATGCGCACCGTGATCGTCCACCGCGCCGACCGGATCGCGGGTCCGTACGAGGGGCGGGTCGCCCTGCAGGACAAGGGCGTGGCGCAGGGCGGTCTTGTCGATACACCGCAAGGCGAATGGTATGCGTACTTGTTCCGCGACTCCGGCGCGGTCGGCCGCATTCCCTACCTCGTGCCGGTCCGGTGGGAGGACGGCTGGCCGGTGCTGGGGGTGGACGGCAAGGTGCCCGACACCCTCCGTCTTCCTGCCACCAAAGGCCTCATCCCCGGTGTCGTGGCCTCGGACGAGTTCGACCGCCGCCCCGGCGAGCCGGCCCTGCCGCTGGTCTGGCAGTGGAACCACAATCCCGACAACGCGCTCTGGTCGCTCACGCAGCGTCCCGGTTTCCTGCGCCTGACCACCGGGAGGGTGGACGCCGATTTCCTCAAGGCCCGCAACACGCTCACGCAGCGGACGATCGGTCCGGCGTGTTCGGGCGTGACCGCCATCGACACGGGCGGCATGAAGGACGGCGACGTGGCGGGGCTCGCGCTGCTGCAGAAGAACTACGGTTTCGTCGGCGTGAGGGCGGAGGGCGGATCGAATGTCGTCGTGATGGTGAACGCCCGGTCGGGCTCGCCCGTCGAGGTGCAGCGAGTGCTGCTGAACCAGAAGACCGTCTTCGTGAAGGCCGTCGGCGATTTCAAGGACCGCGCGGACACGGCGCGTTTCTTTTTCAGCCGCGACGGCGGCACGTGGACGCCCATCGGAAACGAACTGAAGATGACCTACACCCTGCCGCACTTCATGGGGTACCGCTTCGCGCTGTTCAACTACGCAACCCGGGCCGCGGGCGGCTTCGCGGATTTCGATTGCTTTCGCGTGAGCGAAGGAACAACCGCAGCGGACCATTGATGACGTGAGAAATGCCCTCGCATTCGAAGGTGCGGCGCGCTGGCCCAGCGCGCCGCGGACGGCGTCTCGCCTTGCGAGGACGCTTCGCGGTACAAGACCCCGCAATCGGTTGACATGAAACGACCGCAATGACGCAGGAGTTGGGTATGATTGATTTCGCCTTGAAGGGATACCCCATGCCGGCTTTGACGAGGACGTTGGTATCGACCGCTGTCGCGGCCGCGCTCCTGTGCGGCTTCGTCGCCCATGCCGAGCCTTCGCTGAAGGACGTTTTCACGAACGACTTCCTCGTCGGCGCGGCGCTGAATCCCTGGCACTTCTCGGGCGCCTCCAATGCCGAAGTCCGGATCATCGAGAAGCACTTCAACACCATTACGCCGGAGAACACCCTGAAATGGGGGAACCTCCACCCCAGGGCGGACCAGTATGCCTTCACGCAGGCGGATCGATTCGTCGAGTTCGGCCGGAAGCGCGGGATGTTCATCGTCGGCCACACGCTGATATGGCACGCGCAGACGCCCCGGTGGGTGTTTCAAGGGGAAGGGACGAACGCCCTCACGCGCGAGCTTCTGCTCCGGCGGATGCGCGAGCACATTCAGACGGTCGTCGGTCGTTACAAGGGCAAGGTTCGGGGGTGGGACGTGGTGAACGAGGCGCTGAACGACAACGGAACCCTGCGGCCGTCGGGCTGGTTGAGGATCCTCGGCGACGACTACTTGGCCAAGGCCTTCCAGTTTGCCCGCGAGGCCGATCCGGATGCGGAGCTCTACTACAACGACTACTCCCTCGAGCAAGGGCGCAAGCGCCAGGGGGCGCTGGACCTCGTGAAGAAGCTGCAGGCGGCCGGCGTGAAGCTGACGGGCGTCGGCCTGCAGGGACATTATGGCCTTGATCGCCCCTCCGCGCGGCAGATCGAGGAGACCATCCAGGCCTTTGCCGGGCTGGGGCTCAAAGTCATGATCACCGAGCTGGATGTCGACGTCCTCCCGACGCCCGGACCTGGCGGCGCGGATGTCTCGATGCGTTTCGCCCAGGACCCCAAACGGAATCCGTACCCGGACGGCCTGCCCCCGGAAATGGAGCAACGCCTGGCCCGGCGCTATGCGGAGATCTTCGCGATCTTCCTCAGGCATCGGGAGGCGGTGACGCGGGTCACGTTCTGGGGCGTCACCGACCGCAGCTCATGGCTGAACAACTTCCCGATTCGGGGTCGAACGAACTACCCGATGCTCTTCGACAGGAACGGTCAACCGAAGGCCGCCTTCCAGGCGGTCGTTGACCTCCGCCGCGACGAGCGTAAGGTCGATGCGCGTCCCGACCTCAGGTTATCGCCCGTCCCCGACGCCCGGAAGATGGATCCCCGGAAGGAAGACCGTGTCGAGTAGCCGGTGGCGCGTACCGGGCCGAAGGATGGCAGGCAAGACCCATCGCAGCCCGTGCGCCCGCCGGTGGCGGGCGGTCACCCGCCGTAGCCCACCACGTCCAGTCCGTGGATACCCCCGAAGTCGGCGGCGTTGCGGGTCAACACCCGAGCGCCATGACAGCGCGCGGTGGCGGCGATCCAGAGGTCGTTCTGGGATCGTCCAGCGAGAGATTTGTCCCGTCGGAGCTGAGCGGCGATGCGGGCGTACTGCTGGGCGGTTTCAAGATCCGCCCCGACCACGCGCCGCCGCCGCAGAACCTCCAAGGCCTCGAAGAAACGCTGCTCGGACGCCATGGTCGCCCCGTCCAGAAACTCCCCCGCCGCAACGGCCGGCACGATCAGGCTTTCCGCTCCGTGAGCGAGCAACGACGTATTCACCGGCGCATGAACGTTGCCGCGCGCCCGGAATTCGTCGATCAGGACGGTGGTATCGATGCATATCATGCCGGGCTCTCCACGTTCCAATCGGCCGCCTTGCGGCCATCCCGGACGATCTGCTCCATGCGGTCCGCCTCGGCATCGTTACCGACGTTCTGCCAGACCGCAGCCGCCTCAGCCACCGCCGCGGCACATGTGCCCGGACTGGCTGCGCGAATCAGGCGATCGATGGTCTTCGTGAAGGACTCCGAAGGCCGCTTCTCGCTGGCCAGACGCTCATAAACCGTACGCTCTACGGCAATCGTTTTGGTGCTCATACATGTAATCCTGCATGTAGAGATCAGGCATGTCAATACACCATTGCCTCGCCGAAGCGGCATCTGCGGGTCTGGCGGCGCGCCGCGGTCGGAGGATTCCGCACGCGCCGTGGCGGCCACCGTCATGAGGATCGCCATGGCGCGTGTCCACCTGTTCAGTGAATTCGTGCCCCCCCCGCCTCCTGCGGGACAACACGAAGTCACTCCATACTGATGCCTCCTCTATTCGTAGCCGCTTCCGTGCCGCCGTCGGGCCTCATGGGGCGGCGGCGGCCATGGCCTCGGCGACGGTCCGGCGGCCCAGCGGGGTGTATTCGTCGAACGGACCGTCCGCGCTGCTCTTTGGCCAGGTGGCGGGATCGGCGTACCGGCCGTCGTCCTTGAACTCCTTCTGCAGGCGCGCGAGCTCGGCCTTCAGCTCGGCGAACCTGGCGGCGATCTCGGGCTTCACCGCGGCGGGATCGGGGTGGAGCAGGTTGCGTTGCTCGGTCGGATCCCGCGACAGGTCGAACATTTCCCAGGCGTCCTTCTTCCAATAGTGGATGAGTTTGTGTGTGGCGGTGCGCACGCCGTAGTGGGCGGCGGTATTGTGGTGGCCCGGATCGTGATAGTAGCGGTAGTAGATCGACGTGCGCCAGTCCGCGGGCGCCTCGCCCCGCAGCATCGCCGCGAACGAACATCCCTGCATGAACTCCGGCACGGGCACGCCGGCCAGGTCGAGGAACGTGGGCGCGAGGTCGATGTTCATCACGAACTGCGCGGGGACCACGCCCGCCTTGACACCGGGGCCGCGCGCCAGCAGCGGGACCGTGAGCCCGGGCTCGTACATGAAGCGCTTGTCGTACAGGCCGAGGTCACCGAGATACCACCCGTTGTCGGCGGAATAGATGACGATGGTGTTGGTCGCCAAACCCGTCTGGTCCAGGTAGTCGAGCACGCGACCGACCCCGTCATCCACGCCCTGCACGCACGCGAGGTAGTCCTGCAGGTAGCGCTGGTACTTCCACTTCGTGAGCGCCCGGCCCTCCAGGCCCGCGGGCGGCGGCATCTTCAGGTCGCGGGGCGTGAGGTCGCGCGCGATGGTCTGGCGGTTCTCCGGCAGGGCGGCTGGACGCGTGGCGTAGTCGTCCCACAGCGTGTCGGGCTCGGGAAAGATCCGGTCCTTGAACAGCGCCTTGTTGCGCTCATCCGGCTCCCACGCGCGGTGCGGCGCCTTGTGGTGCAGCATGAGGAAGAACGGCCGGTCCGTCGGCCGGGTCCTGAGGAACTCGAGCCCGAGGTCGGTGGTGACGTCCGTGCAGTGCCCCGTGATCGTCAGCTTGTGGCCGGGCACCAGGAACATCGGATTCCAGTACGCGCCCTGCCCCGGCAGCACGATCCAGCGGTCGAACCCCGTCGGCGCGCAGCCGAGATGCCACTTGCCGATCATCCCCGTGTGGTATCCGGCGGCCTGCAGGCGCTTCGCCACGTGATCGCGCGCGCCATCGAAGCGGTTGAACACCGGCACGCCGTTCAGATGCGAGTACTGTCCCGTGAGCAGCGTCGCGCGGCTCGGCGTGCAGATGGAGTTGCCGACGAAGGCGTGCGTGAAACGCGCCCCCTCCCGCGCCAGTCGATCCAGGTGCGGCGTCTGGTTCACCTTCGATCCATAGGCCGAGATCGCCTGCCGGGCGTGGTCGTCGGAGAAGATGAACAGGAGGTTCGGCCGCGCGACCGCGGCGGACGCAACCGCCGACAGCGACGCGCAAAGGACAACGGCCCCAACGGCAGCCCGCTTCATGCCACGACTCCCTTCATTTGCGCCATTCAATCACTTCGCGGCGCGCTTTTCCAGTCCCGTCCCGCGCGGCGGATCGCCCGCGGCCTTCCGATACAGCGCGGCCAGTTGCGATGGCGTCACGAACACCATGTCGGCATCACGCCGCTCATGGATGCGCGCAAGGTCGTCCCTCGAAAACGTCCGGCCACGCACGAACCCGTTCACGAACGCGGGCCGCCGGACGCCGCGAGTCCGGTCTCGGAGGTCCGGCCTCATGGCCGCCGTCGCGCGGGAACACCTTCGAAGGTGATCTTCACCGGTTTGATGAGGCCCCGCTCGTCAAACTCCATCCGGTCGATGCAGGTCACGCGGTGGTTGCCGTCGGTTTCGCCGAGCGGGCGGCGGTGGTAGACGATGTACCACTCGTCGGCGCCGGGAATCTGCAGCACCGAATGATGCCCGGCGCCCGTGGCGACCTTCGGATCCTGCTGGAGGATCTTCCCGATCCGCTTGAACGGACCAAGCGGAGAGTCGGCGACGGCATAGGCGACGGAGTAATCCGGCCCCGTCCAGCCGCCCTCGCTCCACATGAAGTAGTAGCGGCCGTTGCGGATGAACAGAAACGGACCTTCGACATACTTCTCGGGCGTGATCTCCCTGAAGATCGTGCCGTCGGGAAACGGCTCGAAGCCCGTGAAGTCGTCCTTCAGCCGCGCGACGTTGCAGTGCCGCCAACCGCCGTAGAAGAGGTAGTGCCGGCCGTCGCGGTCGCGGAACACGAACTGGTCGATCGGCTGCGCGCCGTTGTGGAAACGGTCGACGAGGGGCTTCCCCAGAAGGTCCTTGAACGGCCCCTCGGGCCGGTCCGCCACCGCCACGCCGATGCCGCCTCGCTCCCGGTCGCTCTGGATGTCGTTCGCGCCGAAGAACAGGTAGTAGCGGCCGCCCTTCTCGATCGCGGCCGGCGCCCACATCGCGCGCCGCGCCCATGTCACCGCGTTGGTGTCGAGGATGCGCGGGTGCTTCGTCCACTCGACGAGGTCGGGCGACGAGAACGCGTCGAAGAACACCTGCCGGTCGTACGGGGCGGAGTAGGTCGGGTAGATCCAGTAGCGCCCGCCGAACACCGCCACCTCGGGATCGGCGTACCACCCCGGGAACACGGGATTCCCCGCCGCGGCCGGCCACGCCGCCGCGGCCAGCGCGATCGCGATCCCGCACCGCCGCCAGGCCGCCGCGCGCCGCCGATTCATCCTGTCCGCTCGATTCCCGTTCATGTTGCCTCCTGTACTCGCACGGCCTTCGCGACCCAGTCCGGATCGAGCGTCACGCCGAAGCCGGGGCCGGACGGGCAGCGCACGCGGCCCTGTTCGCACCGCAGCGAAGACGTGTCGCACGCGACGGACAGGTCGGTGTTGCCCTTGAATTCCATGAAGTCGGACGCGAGCCGGCGCAGGTGCTCGATCTCGGCCTCGGGGGTGTTGCCGCGGTTGCCGCTGGCCGCGTACACCGGGATGTCGCGCCGCTTGACGCCTCCGAAGAAGTCCGCCACCGATCGTTTCGCGGTGCGCCCCAGCATCTCCAGCAGCGCCATCTCGACGGCGGCCACGCACACCCAGAGCGCCAGCCCCTGCAGCTTGTAGTTGCTGCTCTGGCGGTACAGGTCGGCCTGCAGCCGCTCCAGGTCGCGCGCGTCCTTGCCGACAAAGTGCGGCGCGATCTGCCGCAAGAAGAGCGGATAAAGGACTTCCATGCGGGCGGGGTTGGGCACGGTGACGGCCTCGACGCCGTCGGTCGACCGCGCGCGTACCAGGTGGATGCGCCCCTGCCTCAGCAGTTCGATGGAGGCCACCTTGACGGGGGCGGTCACGCCCGCCAGGTCCAGCACCGGACGGTCCGCGATCCGAGCCAGGTCCGCCTCCGCAGGTCCGGACGCGGCCGGCGCCGCCGCGTGGGTTCTGCCCGCGACACCGACAGACGCGATGCCGGCGGCGACGCTGCGCGACAGGAATGCGCGCCGGTTCATGGCCGGGCTCCCGGAACCGCTCCGGTCGGCCGGAACGTCAGAATCGAGATCGAGCGCGCCGGAAACTCGTGGCCGTCCGCCGCCGTGAGGCCGGGCAGGCGGCGGTTTCGGACGCACTCCTCCGCGGGACGCGCGAGCGAGTTCGTGGCCAACATGGAGTCGGCTGACAGCTCGTCGCCGTCGCGGAACGCATACGCGCCGCCGGCGATCTCGAGGCGGGCGACGACGGCTTGCGCCGGATGGCGGTTCACCACCGCCAGGATCAGTGCGCCGTCGGCGGCGCGGCGCGTGGCGGCGGCGTCCAGCGCGGGCAGCGCGCCGTCGTCGAGGCGCGGCGACTCGCACGACGCCTCGACGCTGACGTCGCCGCAGAGCCGGACGTAGAGGGCCAGCGGGTGGAAGACCGTCTGGCGCACGGAGCCGGTCGGCCCCGCCTGGATCGGCGCGATGATGTTGACCATCTGCGCCCAGGTGGCGAAGCCGACGATGCCCGCGCGGCGCTGCATGGCGTTGAGCCAGCTCGCGACCGCCAGCGCGTCCTGCCACGTGTAGGTCTGGTTGAGATTCCACAGCGCCTCGCGGCCGCCGGCGCCGCCGTTCCAGAGGCCCCATTCGTCGATCGCGAGCCTGACCGGTCCCTGGCGCGGCGGGAAGCGGTACCAGTGGGAGAAGCCGTCGGGCCTGGCGGGGAAGGTCCCGAGAAAGCGCTCGTACTCCCCGAGCTGGCGGTCGAACGCGGCGACGCGCCCGAGCAGGCCGGCGAAGTCCTTCGTGCCGAAGTACCAGTGCGCCGAAAGATAATCCGCCACGGGATGCAGCGAGCCGAGCACCGTCGCGTTCCAGTTGGTGTTGTTGCCCTCGCCCGCGACGATCAGCTTGATCGACGGGTCCTGCAGTTTCATCAGCTTGGCGAACTGCCAGGCGACGCGGGCGTACTCCTTCGGATCCTGCAGCCGGCCACAGTCGGGCTCGGCCGCTTCCTCGTTGCCGAGACCCCAGTACTTCACGTTGAACGGCTCGGGCGAGCCGTTCCTCCGGCGCAGCTCGGCGTAGTGGGTCGTGCCCGTCCCGTTGCAGTACTCGACCCAGTTGGCGGCCTCCTCGGGCGTGCCGGTGCCCATGTTGACGCTGATGTAGGGCTCGGCGCCGAGCGCCCGGCAGTAGCGGACGAACTCGTCAGTGCCGAAGCGGTGCGACTCCTCGCCGCCCCAGATGAGGTTCGGCCGCCGGCGGCGCTCGGCGAGCGGGCCGACGCCGTCCTGCCAGTGGTAGATCTTGGTGTAGGTGCCGCCGGGCCAGCGCAGGATGCGCGGCCGCAGCTCCCGCGCCTTTTCCAGCACGTCGCGCCGGAAGCCGTTCGTGTCCGACAGGGCCGAGCCCGGTTCGAAGAGGCCGCCGTCGATGCAGGAGCCGAGGTGCTCGATGAACTGGCCGTAGAGCATCGGGTCGACGCGCCCCAGCTCGCGTTCGGGCCGCACGGCGATGACGGCCTGGGTCTGGGCGAAGGCGGACGTCACCACGGCCAGGGCGACGGCCATGTGCCAGCGGAGCGCCATCCTCATCGCGTGTGTCTCCCTCCGCTGCCGTTCATGTTTCGAACCCGCGTGTTCAATCGCGCTTGGGCGCGGATTTCAGGATTCTCAAATCGAAGATCCCGCCGGCCGTCGCTCCGGGATCGGCGGCGATCTTGACGACCACTTCGCTCTTGGCTTGCGTCAACGCGGCCGGAATGCGGTATTCCGCGGCAAAGAACTCGCCCGGTTTGCCGGCCGCGAGCGCTTGCCGGCCCACCTCCCGGCCATCCACGAGAATCGCGAAACGCCGGTTTCCGGCATCGCCGCCCCAATACGCGCAGAACACCGCCTGCCCGGCATCCGGGGCGATCTTCAGGCGGTAGCTGAACCACCCGCCGCCGGTGGCATGGCGCCACGCGCGATCGAAGGCCTGGCCGTGGGCCGTTCTCTCGCCCTGCAGGGCATGCTGTTTCTCAGACTGCTCGTTCCCGATCACGACGGAATCGACCGTCCGTTTCCGGATGGCCTCGTTGACCGGCCAGGCGGCCGCCGGCGCGGGAGGTTGTTCGACGATCTCGGCGGGATTCTCCACCAACCACACCCGCGACGCACCCCCACGATTGAGGCGCGCGAAGTTCGGCACCGCCGTGATGCCTTGCCCTTCAATGACCATGATGCCGCCGAGCAAGCCGTCTTTCCAGGCCGCCTTGAGCGGGAGATCAGGCTTCAACACGAACGATGCCGGGGGCTGCGGGTTGTCCACGTCCTCGACGTTGTAAACCAGCGGTCCGCGCTGCAACGCCACGCGGCCGCGATGGGCCAGCACCCGGGCGTCGCCATGGACGCGCTGCACCTCCATCGGCAGGACGAGTTCCACCCGGTCGCCGGCTTTCCATGCGCGGCGAACGGCAACATAGCCGCGCTCGATCCCCGGCGATTGCGGTTGGCCATTCACGCGCAGGGAGAACTTCCCGCCAAGATCGGGAGTGGCGGAATACAACTCGCTCTCGGTTCGGTCCGGGATGCGAAGCTTGAGGGTGAACTCGCCGGCCTGGGCGGGATGCAGCGTCACGACCACGTCCCCTTCCCACGGATAGCGCGTTTCCTGCCGGATCCGCAGCGGCGCGCCCGCCACGTCGGGAATCGTCGCTTCGCTGTCCGCGAAATGGTTGACGAAGACCTGACGTCGGGCCTTGTCCGTGGAATACATCGCGTCCTTGAGGCCGAACAGCGTGCGCGGGATGTTCCCCACGCAGCACGGGCAGCCGTGCCAGGGATAGCGCGCCTTGTCGGATTCGAGCGGATTCTGGTAGTAGAAGTTCGTCCCCGTCCATTCGACCGCCCCGAGCACGGCGTTGTAGAGCAGGCGCTCCTGGACGTCGCGGTAATGCGCGTCGGCGTGCAGGGCGTGCATGCGGTCCGCCCAGAAACTCATGCCGCACGCCGCGCAGGACTCGCAGTAGCCGTCGTTCGGCAGGTGGAAATCCGCCGCAAACGCCTCGCCCTTCGCCGACGCTCCCACGCCCCCGGTGAGGTAGCCCTTGCGGTGAATCGCATTGGTCCAGATCCGGTCCACGGCCCGGTGATACGCGGCGTCTTCCTGGAGCAACGCGATGTCGGTCATGGCGGTGTAGAAATAGGTGGCGCGCACGGCGTGACCGCGGGCCTCGGTCATCTCCACCGGCGGCTTGTCCGATTGGTTGTACTCCGACGGACTGGGAGTCTGGTGCTGGTGGTCGAGGAAATGGCGCGCGAGCGCGATGTACTTGTCGCCCTGGCCGGCGCCTTCCGCCTCGTTGACGAGACCGCCCAGCCGGCAGAGGGCGTATTCGAGACCGGGGTGGCCGTTGCGCCAACTGCGCTTGGGGGCCGGGCCGAACGTGGCGTCGAGATGATCCGCACACCGGATGGCCGCGTCGTAGAGCCGGCGATCCCGGCCGCCGGTGAGCCGGTGATGCGCGACGCCCATCTCGATGAAGTAGCCCATGACGTAGAACTCGTGGTCGCCGTCCCGCGTGAAGCGCGGGTGGTTGCGCAGCACGTGATAGGAGTGGATGTAGCCGTCCTTGTCCTGGGCGGCGAGGATGATGGGGATCCATTCCTCCATCTTGGCGCGGAGCTGCGCCTGGGCCCGGGCCAGCTCATCGTCGCCGTCGGGTGACACCGTCAGCGCCATGCAGATGGATTCCATCACGTTGTAGATGTAGGCATCGCTCCAGATCGCGCCGGAGAACTTCCACTCGTTGGTCTCGCCCCGCAGGACCTTCGCCGCGGCCACGAGGTTGAGCAGTTCCTGTCCGCGCCCTCCCTTCTCCATCTGCGCGACGCAATGCGGCAGCCATTGCTCGGTCTGCCGCTTCGCCTGCTGTTTCCAGAACCCGCCCAGTCGAATCTGCTGCAGGCGGACCGGTTCGAGCCGCTCCGCCGCCGGAATCGTCCGGGCACCCGTGTCCGCCGCTGCTGCCACCAGGCCCGCGGCCAACGCCGCCGAGGCCACTGCCACCATCCTGTTCATTCCACTCGCTCCCCTGTGCCGTCCGCCGGTTGCACGGCGCAGCCATTCGATGTCGAGGACTATAGCCCCAATCTTATTTACGACAACTTAGCAAACGGGCGACGGAACGATCGCCTGGTGAGGCGCCGCCACCGAAGGGGAGAGCGGAACCGCAAGCGGTGTCGCGAATCAGTTTGCCAGGCGAATGGAGTCCACGGTCACCGTCACGGCCGGCACGTTGCAGGGATCGAGCCGAAGGGCGGTGATCCGGCCGCGCCATCGGGGATTGCGGCCGACATCGACCGCGATCGTGCGCGCGACGCCGTCCGCGCCGATGTCGAACCGCTCGCTGGCGTGTTCGTTCATCGCGGCGCCGTCGGCCGACCAGAAGACCTGTCCCCGGTCGCCGGCCGGCAGCGGGCCGCCTTCGAGGCGCAGGACGAGCTCGACCTTCCTGAAAGCGCGCGCGGGGATACTCGGCAACACGACCTGCACGGCGGGATCCTTCGACGCGGTGACAAAGCGCAGGGCGCCGTTGGTCACCGCGAATCCCTCCACGCCCATCAGCGCCGACCATTCCGGCGCGGGGCCCTCGAAGGTCCATTCGGTCACCACGGGTTGTGGCGGATAGTCGTAGGGGCCGAGACCGACATCGCGCGGCCGCAGGTTCACCGGCCAGCCGCGCGGATCGCCCGCCGCGAAGACGGACCGGATCGCCTCGTACATCTCGAATCCAAACTCCGTGTTCGGCTCGATGTAGCTGCCCTCGCCCCACTCGTTCAGCGGTCCGAGCACCAGCGCCTTGAGTCCGCGCGCCCGAGCGAACTCGCGCGCCTTCTCGAGCAGGCGGCGGAAACGCTCGGGGGTGCGCCCTTCGATGACCAGCGTCTTGTCGCCGTGCCATGGCCGGGCATCCCATCCGGTGTCGATGACGGGGTAATAGGTCAACCGACCCGCCCTCTCCATCCGGTGCGCCCAGGCGGCGGGCGCCCCTTCGACGACCTTCTCGTAGGAGAACCGCCGGGGGTGATACGGACCGCCGGTTCCGCCGCCGGCCCACTCGTGGTAGGTGGTGATGCCGGAGTAGCCCTCGCCGAGCAGCCGCCGCATGTCGCCTTCCCCCGACGCCTCGTTCATCGCCACGAAGGCGATGCCCGGCTGGCCGGCGGCCCTGGCCATTTCCTGCGATTCGGCCAGCAACTTCCTCACGACCTCCGAACCGCCCACGTCGCGGCGGATGTTGCGCGGGTCCCAGATGAACACGGCGGGCTTGCCGTCGATCCGGTGATAGGCCGGAAGCCCGAAGTAGCCGTCGATCCACTGTTTCGTCACGGCCCGCCAGTCATCGGCCGAGTGCGAATCGGGCAGGTTGTGGTTCGCCCACATGATCGCGACCTTCAACCGGTCGCGGTGGCGTGCGCGCCGGTAGGCGCCGAACCAGTGCTCCAGGTGCCGGCGGCCGCGGTCCCAGTACCAGTCGACGAGGAAGCACGAAATGCCGTTCTCCACCGCCCACTTGATCTGCCAGTCCACGCACTCCGGATTCGACTCGTCGTAGTAGCCGAGCGTCGGCTTGCGGACGGGCGCGACCCGCCGGATGCAGTCCCACTTGGCGTCCTTCTCCCAGCCCGGGAAGTAGTAGGCCCACAGCTCTATGTCCGTGCGCACCGGACTCGGCTCGGGCACGTGCGACGCCTTGTCCGCCGTCAGCGGGGGCAGGACCGACACGCGATTCGAGGCGGCGACACGGTCTTCCAGTCTCAGGACCACCTCGCCCCTTCCCGCTTCCAAGGCCCGGACGGTCCACCGGACCTCGGCCTCCTCGTCGAAGCGCAGCAGACCCGTGCCGTCCGGCGAGGGCGCCGAGAGGTCCTTCCAGGCGGCGGGCACGGCGAGCGCCGGCCGCCGGGTCGGCGAGGGACTGCCGCCGACGTTGCGGATGCGGGCCAGGATGGAGATGTTTTCGCCGGCGCGCACCGGTCCGTTCTCGAGACCGAGATACTCGACCACCAGCTCCGGCGGGCCGGACGGCTCGGCGCACAACCGGACCGAGCCCAGTCGCGTGCGGAGCGGATCGGGCAGGTGCAGGCCCAGCGCCGCGATGCGATTCCAGCCCGGCGCGCCGCCGATTTCGAGGTTGTAGGTCCGCGGTTCCGGACCGGGCCGCAGGTCGAACTCCGTGGTGCTCGGTCCGCGTCCTCCGGGTTCGCTCCAGACCAGCGTCGCCGCGCCGGGCCGCTCGCACTGGAGGGTCACTGCCGCCCACGGCCGGTCCGCCACTTGCAGATCGAGCGGCGGCGCAAACCGGTGCGACGGATCCGGACCCGCCCGCCATGCGTCGTCGTCGCCCCCCAGCGTCCACTCGAAGACGTCCGTCCGCGGCGCCGCGGCGCCGCCCCATCGCTCGATGCGGATGGAATCGATCTCGAACGAGGCGCCGTTGTAGAGGTCGAGTCGCAGCTGGCGAATGACCCCCTCCCCCTGCCAGAACGGGAAGATCACGATGTCCTCGAAATCCGCGCCGGCGGCGGCGTTGAACGGCGTGCTCTTCTCGCCGCTGAATCCGCCGTAGCGTCCGGTCGTCTCGCCGGTCCAGAACAGCTCGCCCGCGCCTTCGCGCGAGGCCCGGAGCCGGACGACCACGAGCTGCCACGGCACCGCCGGGATCTCCAGGTCCCGTCGGATGAACATCGGATCGTCGTCCACCGCCTCCGCGCACAGGCATCCGTTCGTCACGACAACCCGCGCGAGGTGGGCGTTCGGCGTCCATCCTTCTCCGTCACGATCGAAACGCCATTCCGTCGCGCCCGAAGCCGGGACAGCCGCCGGCAGCAGGGCGAGAGACGACCCGAGAAGGCGGACCCTCGCCGCCCGTCCGACGGCCGATGCGAGTGCGGAGATGGCGCTCATGGCCGCGATCATGCAGGAGGACCCGCGCCCGCGCAAGGTCATCCGTGCGTCCCGCGCTGAGGGCAGCGCGGCCCCACCATCCGCGGTGATAACGCGGTGCCCTCACCGCGTTCCTGTCCGCTCAGCACCCGCTCCGCCCGCCCCATCCTGCTTCGCTGAGCCCGCCATGCCCTTCTTGCACATCGAGGCGGACGCGTCTAGAGTAGCCGCGAATCACCCATGAACGACTGTCTCCTTGTTCACGTGCCGAAGTTCCAGAATCGCTACCGCGCGCTGGGCAACTACGTCAGCACCCAGTGGATGGCGCTGGGGCTGTTCGGCATGGCCGACGCCGTCGAGCGGGCGGGCCACACGATCCGCATCCTGCACCTGGGCCTCGAACACGGGCTCGATCCGCGGTTCCGGCTGGCCGGCTACCTGCGGCGGAATCCCTGCCGCGTGGCGGCGCTGTCGGTCCATTTCCACCAGCAGCTCCACGACAGCCTGCGGGCCGCCGAGCGCATCAAGGAGGCGGACGGCCGGACGCTCGTGGTCCTGGGCGGATTCACCGCCACCTTCTTCGCCGAGGAACTCGTCCGGCGTTTCCCCGCCGTGGATGCGGTGATCGCGGGCGAGGGGGAGCGTCCGCTCGCCGAGCTCCTCGCGCGCGTGAAGGCCGGCGCGGGCTTCGAGGGGGTGCCCAACCTCGTGTGGCGTCGGGACGGCGCGGTCGCGCGCAACCCGGAACGGTACGTCGCGTCGGCCGAGGACCTGGACCGGATGGATTTCGCCCGCCTCGACCTGATGGAGCATGCCTCCGACTACGTGCGCATGCCGAAGATCTTCAGCCGCCTGCGCGTGCCCGCGCGGATGCGCTGGAGGTTGTCGAAGGTCCTCGATCAGAAGACCCGGCCGGTCTTCTTCGCCCTGTGCGTCGGCCGCGGGTGCGTGACGAACTGCTCGTACTGCGGCGGCGGGATCCACGCGCACCGGCAGTTGAGCGGACGCGAGCGGGTCGTCTTCCGTTCGCCGGAGCGGGTCATGGACGACATGCGCGCCCTGGCCCGACACGGGTACGCCGGCGCCTACGTGAGCTTCGATCCGCGACCGATGGCGGACGCGTACTATCCGGACCTCTTCCGGCGCATGCGCGCGGAGGATCTCCGATTCGGGCTCTCCTTCTCGGCCTGGGCCCTGCCCTGCCGCTCGTTCATCGAGGAGTTCGGCCGGACGTTCGACCGCGCGTGGTACGTGGCCCTCAGTCCCGAGACCGGCTCCGAAGCCCTGCGGGGCACGGTGCGAGGTATCACCTTCACGAACGACGAGCTGATGGAGAACCTGCGCGCCGCCGAGGGGTGCGGCGTGCGGACCCTGGTCTACTTCTCCCTCGGCCTGCCTCGCGAGACCGCGGCCGACTTCGACCAGACCCTTCGCCTGCGCGACCGCATCCGTCGCGAGTGCCCGCGGACGGAGGTCGTCGCGTTCCCCATCGAGCTCGAGCCGGCGGCCCCGTGTCACCTCGATCCCGAGCGCTACGGCCTGATCGCGGTGCGACGGGATCTCGACGACTTCCTGCGGGAGCAGCGCGAGCCGGACTACTCCTCCATGACCAGCCTTGGCTATCATGCGCCGACGTACCACGATCAGCCGGTGAACGGTCCGCAGGATTTCGCCCGCCGGGTGCGGCGGACGAAATGCCGGTTCTTCTGCGACCGGCGCGCCGTGTGCGCGGCGGCCTCGGTCGCGTGGAAGATCGCGGACGTGACCGGCCTCAGCGACCACGGCGACGAACCCCTCTGAGTCCCGCATGACCCCGTCGCTGCAACACCTGCGCGAGATCGTGGACGGCCGCCTGTGCCATCGGTGCGGATCCTGCGCCGGCATCTGCCCCGCATCCGTGATCGAACCCGACGACGACCACTATCCCTCCTGGGACCGGCATGCCGCGGATTGCACCGACTGCGGCCTGTGCGTGAAGGTCTGCCCGGGGCGTTCGTTTTCCTTCCCCGACCACGCCGGGAGGATCTTCGGCGCCGCCACGGATTTCGCGGCCGACCACGGGCACTGGCGGAAGGTGTTTCTCGGCTATGCGACGGACGAGCGCTTTCGCCGCGAGGGCACCTCCGGAGGGATCGCCACGGCCCTTCCGGCGCATCTCCTCGCGCGCGGGGCGATCACCGGCGCGCTCGCCGTGCGATCCGATCCGGTTCACCCCTGGCGCCCGCAGGCGTTCCTCGCGCGCACGGAGGACGATCTGCGCTCCGCCGCGAACTCCAAGTACCCGGCGTGCTCCACGAATCACCTCCTGCGCGACGCGGGAGGGAAGGACGAGCGGCTGCTTTTCACCGGCCTGCCCTGCCAGGTTCACGGACTGCGGCGGATGGCGGCCCTGCGCCCGCGGATCGAATCGCAGACGGCCCTCGTCGTCGGCCTGCTCTGCCATTCCTGCCTGGACCACGGCGCGCTGCGGGACATGTTCGCCTGCTACGGGGTCGATGAGCGCGACTTCGACCGCGTGGTCTACCGGTTCGGCAAACTGCCCGGCTTCGTGCGCGCCCGCCGGCGGGACGGGACGTGGGTCGGTCTCCCCTACCCCCGCGTCCCGCTGGACGGGTACCGCCCGAACGCGAAGGAATGCCTCACCTTCCTCTTCAAGTTCTACTCGCCGCTGCGCTGTCGCATGTGCATCGACGCCACCGCCGACTTTGCGGACATCTCCATTGGCGACCCCTGGATCCGCGGCTGGGAGGGGGTGGAGCGGTTGAGGCAGGGCTACAACCTGGTCATCGCCCGCACGGAGCGCGGACTGGAGGCCCTTGAGTCCGCCCGCGCCGGGGGCGCCATCGTGCTGGAGCCCTTTCCCGAGCGGGCGGTCAGGGAGAGCCAGGCGCCGATGGTGCGCGGCAAGCGCAGGCGGGCGGCCGTCTTCATCGCCCGCCGCGCCCGCCGGGGCCTTCCCGTGCCGGACTACGGGATGGAGATCACCCTTGCGCCGGGCCAGCGCCTTCGCGCCGTGTTGCACGCGTCCAGCTACTTCGCCGCGGATCGCCCGCGCCTGCGGCGCGCCGTCTTCGCCTTTCTGCTCTCGGGCGCCGGACGCCTCGTCGTCGGCGCACTGTTCTTCCGCCGGCGCGTGTTGCAGGCCCTGTGGGAACGCTGGAAGACGCGGCTGACCGGCCGCGACGTCGTGGCAAGGGGACAGAGGGACGGGCCCACCTCCGGCCTCGCGTAGCCCGGCCCTGCCTACGCGAGACCGATGCGCCGCGAGGCCGCTCGCCCTCCACGCCGCGGCGGTTGTTCAGTCCCTGCTGACCGATACCGCGTCAAGCTCCAGCTCGAACAGGAGGTCATGCCGGCAGACCGTCGCGTGCGCCGGCACGAACGGAAACGCCTCCAGTCCGCGCCGCCGCAGGGCCTCGGAGAACTTGGGCAGATCGCGCATGTCCTGGAAGTAGCCGATCGACCGCACCGTGTCCGCCCACTTCATCCCGCGCGATTCGAGGATCGCCTCGACGACGTCCAGGGTCCGGTCGATCTGGCGGGCGGCGTCGCCGACATGCACCGTCGCCCCGCCCGGCGCGATGCTGGCGGTGCCCGAGACCATCACCTGGCGGCCCCAGCTCCGCCGCACCTCGACGGCGCGGCTGAAGGAGCTGCGGTAGTCGGTGGCCGGGCACTGAAGCGGCGATCCGATTTCCGCGGCGCCGACATCGGACCGCCGCGGTCGCATCGCGAGGGCGCCGGCGATCACCGCGCTTCCCGACGGATTGCCCGCCCCGATGCCGGTGCTCGCCGGCACGCGGTGGTCGAACACGCCCCGCTCCGCGAAGTACCGCGTCCGCACGGCATTGAACTCGTCGTACCACTCGAGCAGGCGGTCGAGGAAGAACCACGTCCGGATCACGTCGAGAAACCGGAAGCCCGCCATCCCGACCGCCCGGTCCATCGCCTCGAAACACCCGCGGGCCTGGGCCGCACGGTCCCCTCCGGCGCCGGGAGGAAGAAGGCCGACCAGGAGCGCCCAGTCGGCATCCTCGTCGGACCAGGCGGAGCCGACGACCTGGCCGTCCACGCGGATCGGCCGCACCTCCGGCCCGTCGATCAGGAACGCCTGCGTGCCTGCCAGGTGTTCGCCGGAGCAGGGATCGCCCTGCAGCCACATCACCGGCCATGTGACGGGGCCCATCCGCCGGAACGCCGCGTCGCGGTGTCGCACCCCTCCGAACACCAGCTGGGCGGTCACCCGCGCCGGGGGGGGCGCGAAGCCCTGAAACACGCTGGAGGGGTCGTCGCCTCGGCGGCTGCAGGAGAGGAAACCCTCCCGCGCCTCTCCATGGGCCACGCTGACCACATCGCAACCGTGCAGCGATTCCCGCTCCACCGCGGGCTTCCGGACCTCAACGTGTGAGAACATATTCCACCAGGTCGTCGATCTCTTCGGGTTTCAGTTTGGAGGTCACACCGTGCATGTCGTTGCTGTTGCACTCCACCAGCACCTCGCGCATGGTCGCCGCGCGGCCGTCATGGAGGTAGGGCGCCGTCCGCCACACTTCCACCAGCGAGGGCGTGTCCATGGGCTTGGCCTTGTCGAGGTCCTTCCCCGTGCCCACGTCGTAGGCCTTCAGGTCCGTGAAGAGCGGGGCGGGATGGCAGTCGGCGCAGCCCGCGGCGCGGAAGACCTTCTCACCGCGCCGCGCGGCGGCGCCCGGCTTGCCGCTCGCCAGATGGGGACTCGGGGTGGGTTCCAGGGCTTTCAGGTAGACGTCCACCAGGACCATCTCCTCCTCGGGCCGGACGGTGAACTGGATATGCCGGAATCCGGCCCGCACCGCCGTCTCGCCCGTCTCGCGCACCCCGAGGCTCATCGCGGGGGGGGTGACATGCGACAGCAGCATGCTCTTGCCGTTCTTCGGATTGCCGAGGCCGTCGTTGAGGAGATCCCAGTTCAGGCCGTCGACCCGGGCGTCGGGATGGCACGAGGCGCAGCTCTGCCATTGCTGGAAACAGTAGTGGGCATCGTGGAAGATCCTCTCGCCCTGGCGCTCCGCCGTCATCACGACGGTCTCCGCCAGCGCGATCTGGCGCGGCGTCGCCCCTTCCGCGGCCAGGTCCAGGACGGCCAGGCTGTCGCTGAAGTACTCGGCGGCGACGGCGCAGGTCCCGGCGATCGCGAGACCGCGCGGTCCGTTTCCGCCGGTCGCGATGCGGCGGCGCACGCCTTCCAGGAAGCTCAGGTCGTTGGGGACGTCCTCCATCGTGTTGGACGCCCCCGACACCTTCTCGCCCTTGGCCAGCCGCTCCAGCTTGTCGTGGAGCGCGGGACGGTCGATGACCATGAATTCATGCGTGCCGGCCAGGGCGATGCAGAGCCAGCGCCCGTCGGCGGTGCATCCGATGCCCCAGGGATTCGCGGCGCCCCGGTCAACCTGGTCCAACAGGACGCTCGCGTGCAACCTGCGGCCGGCGAGGTCGATGATGCTCATCGCGCTGGTGTTCATCCAGCCGCGATCGAGCTGTGTCGTCGGCAGCGGGTACCGCGCGAGGCCGTGGGTCACGTAGGCGAACCGGCCGTCGGGCGCGACGCAGACCCCGTGCAGGGCCGTCGAGCCATTGGGGAGGGCCATGCGGGCCGCGACCTTGCGCGCGCCGGTCTCGATCAGGGTCACCTCGGCGCCCACGTAATCGCCATCCGCGCGCACCGCCGGCAGGAGATTGGCCACCAGCAGCGCCGCGCCGTCGGGCGTCAGGGCGCACGCGACCGGTTCGCGCGGCACCGTCACTCTGCCCTGCTCCTTGCATGATTCGAGGTCGTAGGCGACCACCTCGTTGTCAAACCGGTTGGCGATCCAAAGCGTCTTCCCGTCGGCCGTGAGGACAGGGGCATTGGGGGTGTGACCGGCCGGCAGCGTGAACACCGTCTTGCCGCTCTTCACGTCGATCGCGGCCACCTGGCCTTCCGGCGACTCGAGCGTCACCACGAGCCATCCGCGGGCGGCGTCGAGAGCCAGCCCCGTCGGCGGCAGCGGCAGGGGGATCCGGCGCAGCACCCGGCCGTCCTTGAGATCCACCTCCGCCACCTGCTGCGCCCCGTATTCCGCGACGAACACGGCGCCGCCCTCCGGACCGGCCACCACCGTACAGGGCGCCGGCCAGTCGGCCGCCTTGGAGGCCCCTCCGCTTCTGAACCACTCGATGGGTGACTTCCAGGCCGCCAGCGCCGGCACCACGACCGCCATCAGCACCATCCACATCCATCGCCGTTTCACGGTTTCACTCCCGCTTCATGTTGGCCTTCGCTGCACCCGGCATGCCGGCCAGCGCCGGCGGATCCAACCGCTCCCTCCCCGCCGGCCGCGCCGGATCCTCGCCCACGCTCACGTCGTCACGGCCCCAGACCTCGATCTCGCTGGCGGCACACCATCGCGCCGGATCCGCCGGCTCCAGCTCCGTGAGCCGAACCGCCGGCGTCCGCACCGGATGGTCGAACTTCAATACCTGAGGTTCCGCCGTGGCGGCGAGTTCAAACACGCGGGAAGGACCATTTTTGCACACAACCCGAACTTTCTTCCATGCGCCGTCGTGCGGGAAGTCGGCCCGGAGGACCACGACGATCTTGTCCACCGTCACGGCTCTCCCGAAGTCCACCTCCCACCACTCGTCCCCGCCCCGCTCGGGCCCCCAGGACTGATACGGCCATCGCCCGTGGCCGCCGTTGTCCCGGAATCCGTCGATGGCATTGCGAGCCGCAAAGACGGCCTCTCCGCGGCACTCGGTCGAGGCAACCGCATGGGGGAAGAACGACGCCTCGCCGCGGGCGTCAAAGGGATTCCGCGCGAGGTTCCGGTACCGATCGACGTCGCCGACGAGCAGCGGGCGCACGGCGATGCGGCGCATCGCCCCCGCCCACGCATCGGGCGGCAGAGCGCCCCCGGCCTCGGACGCCGTCGGCATGGCCGACTCGAAGACGCCGTTCGTCGAGAAGAGATCCACTTCGCCGACGGCGGCATCAAATGCGATCGCCGCGTGGGCAACACCGGCCTCCACGATCACGCGGTCCCCCGGCTCGCAGACCCTGCTGAACTCCAGTCTCAGCGGGCGGCCTGTGGACGCCGCGCCTTCCCGTCGGGCCACCGTCCGGCCGGCCGCATCGCGGACGCGGATCCGCATCGGAATTGCCTCGCCCGCATCGACCGCGGGCCTCCCGCCGGACGACGCCAGGCGGGCGGTGCTCTCGGCCTCGATCGCCTCCATCACCCGCCGCTTCGCGGCGTAGCGATCGTAGTGATCCATCTCCTTCTGCGACCAGAGGCCGGCCTCGCGATAGTCCCCGCAGAACGGCACCGCGAGGTCAATCCAGCAGGCGATCGTGTCCATTTCCGCGCGGCTGAGCCGCACCCCGCTATGCCCGCCGTCGAGCCTCGCCATCAGCCCGCTGCGGGCCGCGCCCGAATCGTAGGGCGGCTTCATCGGCGGGGCCGACTGGGCCTGGACCCAGTTCACTCGCGGACCGGAGCGGCCGATATAGGCCCGCTGCCGCTGTTCATCCTCTTCATGCTCTTGCGCCTCCGATCCGGTGAGGATCACGTACGATCGTGTCCAGACTCGTTTGGCCGCCCCATCCCGCGCCGGCCGTCCCGTGAGATCGGGGAGACGCCGTCCCTTCTCCTCCCGCGCGCCGTCGTGGCAGCGCACGCAGTGCCGGTCGAGAATCGGCTGCACTTCCTTCGCGAAGCTGAAGCCGGGCGGCAGACCGTTGGGCGCCAGGTCCACCGGCGGCGCCGAACCCGCGGATGTCGTCGTCGCGGGCGGAGCGCAGTTCTTGGGCTCGTGGCACCCCACGCAGGCGAACGATTCCCCGGGGTGCAGGGTGGACCACGACCGCATCGTCTGGATCACCCGCCCGGTCGCGTCGAGCACCTGAAAATACACGGGGACGCGCGCCGGCACCGTGAAGGCGGCGGAGCCGTCGCCGTGGATGGGCGCCTGCCCGAGCACGCGCTTGACATCCCACGAACCGTTGCCGATGGCCGGCGGGGTGCTGCTCAACGCGCCGCCCGCCTCGCCGCCGCTGCTGTTCGACCCGACGCCGGCGGCCCGGTAGTCCAGCGCGACCACGCGCAGGGCCTTGGCGGCCCCGCGGGGGATGCCCCGCAGACCCGGCCCCGCGTAGACGTCGCGGACGTAGTAGGTGCCGCGCGTCTTGCGGTAGTCCACCACGCTGGCCCGCGGCGGCGGCGGGGTCCGCACGACGAGCGGGACGGCCTGGTTGCAGGACTGCTCGGGATGGGCGGCCAGCAGCTCGCGGCGCCCGTCGACGTCCATGTGAAAGATGCCGAACCAGCCGGCGTTCCGGTCGTGGGGCTCCCCGCGGCCCAGGGCGCAGAAGGTCACCAGGAACTCGCGGTCATTGAGCGGGTACGGGTACATCCACAGCGGCCCCTCCTGCCCGAAGCTGTCGATCCGCACCGCCTCTGCCTGACGGAGGGGGGCAACCCACTGCACGCCCGCGTCCTCCTCGCGCCCGCGCGAGGGATCGACGAGGCACAGCTTCCCCGCCTGCGAGGAATGGTGCCCCGTGGCGATCGCCGCCACGCGCGCGGTGCCCGGAATGCCCCGCGCGTGGATCAGCGTCGTGGGGAACCACGAGTTGTTCCCGTAGAAGGCGGTCTGCCCCGTGCCGTCGGGATTCATCTGAAAGAGGCTCTGGACGAAGACCTGGCCGCGGTCGTTGTACTCCCACCGCGTGTACACCACGCGGCCGTCGTCGAGCACCGACGGATAGTTGTCGTGCACCTGGTCGAAGGTCAGGCGCCGGATGTGCCGGCCGTCGGCATCGCAGGCGTAGAGATTGCTGACCTCCGTCCACCAGCAGTCCACCGTCTGCACGCAGCGCGTGGAGTTGAAGACGATGCTGCCGTCGGGCAGGTAGGCGCCCTCGTAGTCGGCGAAACCGAGCCCGGAGGTCAGCGGCCGCACCGCCCGCGAGGCGACGTCCATCTCGTAGAGGTGGTAGTCGTCGAGGCGGTCGGACTTCTTCCACGCGAAGAGGATCTTCTTCCCGTCCCACGACACCGCCGGATCGCGGATCACGCCGTCATCGTCGCGGATCAGCTCCGTCATTCGTTCGTCGGCGCCGTTCATCTCCAGCAGGCACAGCGCGCCGCCCGGGTAGAAATGCCGCTCGGCCTGGGCGTCGCTCTGGCCTTCGACGTAGGCATAGTGCGAGGCGCCCATGTTGAAATGGCGGGTGAAGACGATGCGCGGCGCGGCCGCGAGCACCGTGCGCAACCGCGAGGCCCGCCGGATCCGGCACAGCGCGAGGTAGGTGTCCAGCCAGCGGGGATCGGACCGGGGGGGCGCCTCCGCGAGCAGTCGGTCGGCCTGCGCGGCGAGGGCCGCGGGGATCTTCCCCCCCACCTCCGACCGCGGTCCCTCGATCAGGCGGCGATCCAGGGCCCGATCGCCCTCCGGGCCGCCCAGCCATGCCATGCGCTCTTCGCCCAGGTCCTGGAGCACCCAGTCAGAAGGGATGGGAAAATCGCGGTCCAGGCGGTCCCAGCATTGACCGATCCGTTCCTTGCGACCGGCCTCGGGCTCCGCGACCAGCCGTTCCCGCGCGGCCTGCACCGTGGCGATCCACGTCGGCTCGCGCGTATAGCCCTCGGGGACCGGCACCCATCCGGGCCGCGACGGGCCGCCGCCCCCGCCCCGCCCCGCGGCCGACGGCACCAGTGAAAGCAGAGAAAGCACGACGCTCACCGCGCGTGCTCCGCAGTTTTCCATGTGGCCCTTCGACATCATCCCGAGAGGACAACCGTAGGACGAAGATCCGCGACGGTTATTGCCGACGAAGTGCGTTTTTTCGCTCATGCGCGGGCTCTGCGCTACGCATGGGCGAAGTCGCATGCGCGGGGTGGCGGGCAGGACGGGGTTCGCGCAGTGGCGCGGAAGCGTCACCGCGGTTCGGCATCCAGCCATTCGCGCTATGAGGCGGTTGCGCCTTCGGGGTCGGAGTCGTGATCGGAATCGGGATCGCCCCCCCCCTCGGTTCTGCCGATACCGATTTCGACTCCGACGCCGATGGTCGCTGCGCCATGATGAGAATCGCGGTTCGACCGCGGCCCGGACTTGACACCCCGCCGCGTGGCGCATATGTATATGCGCGTTCCGAGCGGATTTCGGGTTCCGGTGTAGCGCAGTGGTAGCGCAGGTGACTGTTAATCACTTGGTCGTAGGTTCGAATCCTACCACCGGAGCCAAAATTCAATCCGCTGATTTCAGCGGTTCTTGTTTAACGCAAGACCCCG
>CAZSUU010000050.1:0-35653 GCA_964610105.1 uncultured Verrucomicrobiota bacterium
GAATCGTTGCGCCTCCAGTCCGACCTTGAACTGAACCTGCGCAAACGGATCTTCAATGCCCTGGAAGATCTGGGCACCGCGTTCGTCGCCTATCCCGACAACCATTTGGGCGAGGCGGATTTCCCTGCGGTCTATGACAATGCCCTGATTCTACTCTATCGACTTCTTTTCGTTCTCTACGCGGAGAGCCGAGGACTGCTGCCAGTCAAACCGTATGGTGCCGGCGCCAACCGCCGTTATCTCACGCAGTTCTCCCTGGCGCGCCTCGTCGATCGCTTGCGGGATCGAACCGCTTTCGACAGCGATGCATTTTCCGATCTGTACGAGCAGATCCAGCGGTTGTTCCACCTCATCAACGGGACCCGCGCGCAGCAGAACCGCGAATGCGAAGTCACGCGGTACAACGGCGGTCTATTCAATCCCGGCCTACACCCGCGGCTGGAGGATTGGCGGATCGGGGACCGCAGCCTGGCGAATGTGCTGCGACAGCTCATGTTTTCCCAGCCGCCGCCCCGACCCAACCAGCGGCAATTGGAGTTCGCCACAGACGAAGCCATCGACTACAGCACGCTGGAAGTACGCCAATTGGGCGACATTTACGAGGGTCTGCTCGGTGCGCGTTTCGAACGCGTGGAGCAGCGATTGGAACTGCGTGACGAGAACGGCGAGAACCACCGCCACGGCATCTTCTACACCCCCGACTGGATCGTCCAGTACCTGGTGCGCGAGACGCTCTCCCCGCTACTGGCGGAAATCGAGGCGTCGCCCGAGGTTCAACGGGCCTTGGCATCGGCCGAGGATGCGGTCGAACGCCGCGATAACTCCTTTGCACGACTGGCCCTCCATCTGAACATCGTGGATCCCGCGATGGGCAGCGGACATTTCCTCGTCCGCGCCACCGAATGGCTGGCGGATCGGATCATGCGTCACCCGACCACGCAAACCATGACCATGCAGGTCATTGCCACCGGGGAACGCCGGATTTCCAGAGAGGAGATCGTGGCAGAAGGTAAGACACCGGTGTCGCCGGGCACGTCCCAGGAGCAGGCCGAACTGGCCCACTGGCGCCGCCGCGTAGTCGAGGCCTGCATCTACGGCGTCGACATCAATCCGATGGCGGTGGAACTGGCCAAGTTGTCGCTCTGGCTCACGTGCATAGCCGGCGACGAACCGCTGAACTTCCTCGATCATCATCTCCGGCCCGGCAATGCTCTCCTCTCGGTAAGCCCGGAGGAGTTGAAGCGCGCGCCCGTGCCTGCTCACACGGCGGCTCCCGGCGTCTTCGAACTCGGGAATCGACTGCAAGACGTGCTGGGCCAGTTCATCCGGGAAGCCATGGTTATCGAGAGTACGGCAAGCGACCGGGTGGAGGTCGTGAAAGCGAAGGAGCGCCGCTGGAGAGACGCGCGGAACCGGCTGGAGCCGTTCATCGAACTGGCGGGCATCTGGCTCGCCGGCCTCGACGGTGCGCCCGTGAACGAACTGGACTACCTCTCGTTCGCCCGCTTCCTCATAGAACCCGACTCAATGCCGGCAGCCGAACGCCGCGAAGTGCAACGACGACTGGCCAAGATGGGCGCAGAACTGGAGACGCGGCTCCACAATCTCGCTCCATTTCACTGGGCACTCGAATTCCCCGACGTCTTCTTCGGTGAGGATGGAGAACGACAGCCGGGCGGCCGGGCCGGGTTCGACGCTGTGCTCGGGAACCCGCCGTACATCTCCACGCACACGAGCAGCACAGAACTGTGGCGGGGTGCCTTGCAGCGGCGGACGGGATGGCTGGAGGATCTGTACGTCCATTTCACGGATCTTGGATTCCGTCTCCTGCGCGCCGGCGGCGGCTTCGGCTTCATCGTTTCGGACACATTTTTCACCCTCGCTTCGAAGCAACCGATGCGGGAATGGCTCCAGTTGAATACGCTCACCCATCTCGGCCAGTGCGATCCATTCGATGCGACCGTCGACGCAGCCGTGTTTGTCTCGAGAAAATCGGAGCCGCAGACGGATTCGAGGGTTCTCTTCATTCAGGCCCGTCCGATACGACGCACCGATGGCTCAAAGACGACACCAATGGCCGCACTGCCCCTGCTGCCGGCGCGCAACGGAATCGGCTGGGAGCAGGTCGCTGCCGGCGAGCTACGCGCGGAACGGAGACTGCATGCGGAATTCAACGATCTGCGTCTTCACGAAGTGCCGCTCAATCTTTACGTCAATGCGCACAAACGGGCATTCTTCGAGCCGCGCCCCTGTACGCTGGCGCTCTACGACCGGTTCAACGAGCCGGTCAAGCTACTGGTCGATAAATGGTGGCGGAAGATCGATGATTCTCGTGCCTTCGCGGCGAACATCGGTGAACTGCGCGACTATCACCGCACGCTCAAGCCAGGCGATGTCACCCTCGTCGGGCTGATCGCGGAGGGCGGGCAGGGCATGCGCACGGCCAACAACGCGCGATTCATCGCGTATCTGGAAGGCACAGCACAAGCGCTGGAGATCGAACGACAAAGCACGGAGTGGAGCGCGCGGTGGCTGGCCGATGCCCGCATCGGGCCGCGATTCCGTGAACTGCTGACAGCTGTGGGCGGGCGGGTCGAGAAGCCGACGGAGGACCGGGCGGCGTGGGAGGCGGCCGTTCACCGGCTGCGCGATCAAATCAAGCCGGGCGAGCTCGGCTTCGGCCGGACCAGCCTTTTCCGAATCGCGCCGCGCGCCCTGATTGCGACGGACGACGACTGCCGATTCGCCTGGCAGCGGCGAAAGGACGAGCTGTTGACGCGATGGCGATCGCGGCCCGACCTGCGCGGGTACTGGCAGGACGAAATCCCGCTCGGACAGGAGGCGCTCGACCGCCGGACGCTGCTCAAGGCCAAGGATGTCTCCGATGCTGATTTCTGCCGGTTGTGCGGGGACATCCAGGCATGGGTAGCCCGATACAATGAGGGACGCCGGCGGGAAGACCGAATCCCGGACGACGCAATCGGCCTGCGGTCGAGCGAGAACTATACCGATCCGGCCGATGCCCCCCGCATCGCCACCATCTACAACGGGCTGGTCGGCCGCGGCCAGTTCCTCCCGTTCCGCAAGGGCGATCCGGAAGGAAGCCGGTGGATCGACAACGAGCCGCTGTACATTGAATGGTCGCACGACAACACCGTGTGGATGTTCGCGAACAGCGGCCGCCGGGAACCCAACATGCCGGTGATCCGCAATCCTCATCAGTATATGACGCCGGGTGTCACATGGACGGCGGTCGCCAACCATGTGGCGTTGAAGGCGCGATATCAAGAGCCCTGCATTTTTGATGCGGACAGCATGAGATTGACGCCGACCTCGGGAACGATTATGCCGACGGCCTTTCTCGCACTGCTGAACAGCGATGTCCTGAGTTTCTTCAAGATGCGGTTCATCCAGCACACGCAGAAATGGGAGATTGGCAATCTGCGGCAGTTGCCCATCGTCATCCCGACTCCAGATCAGCACACGCGTCTGGGCGAACTCGGCGGCCTGGCGATCGAATGCAAGCGCCATGAATTTGCCGGAACGATGCCAGAGAACGCGCTGGTGGCGCGGTGCCGGGAACTAGCGGCCGAACTGCGCGCGCACGCCCCGGCCTATCTTCAGCCTTCCGCTCAGGAATGGCTTCTCGCCACTACACGCGACTGCCTTGCCGTCGTTGAGCGCATGGTCAACTGGGAGTCGGAGCGCCTCTACGGAGTCGAGGGAATGGGGCCGTTAAACGAATTCTGAAAAGCGTGGTTGACCTTCTACCACACCAGCCGTATGTTGGCGTGAAGAAAGGCGGGAGGACGCCATGAACTTCGGCACAATGGTAAAGGAGCTTCGCATCGCCCAGGGGAAGACCCTTCGGCAGTTCTGCGAGGAGCATGGGCACGATCCGAGTAACTGGAGCAAGATCGAACGCAGCGTCAATCCGCCGCCGAGAGATCCGACGACTCTGGCACGATGGGCGCAGCAACTGGGGCTGAAGCTGGGCACGGAGGCCTGGAGCGATTTCATGATCCAGTCCGACCTCAGTCGGGGCGAGATCCCGAAGGATGTTCTAGCGGACGAACGATTGATGGAGAAACTGCCGGTGTTCTTCCGCACCGTTCAGGGCGCCGAGATGGGGGACGCCGAACTCGACGACCTGATCCGCAAGATCAAGGAGGCACATACGCCCGATGAACATTCCGGTGAGAAGACGCGAGAATGAGGGAATTTGGGCTGCGGCCGACACGTTTCGCGTGTCGGAAAGGATGCGGGGCCATTCCGATCCGCCCATCGACGTAATCTATGTGGCGGAGGTCCGGCTGAAACTGGACGTGATCCCGATACGTGATCTGTTTGCGGAACAGCGTATTGATGCCGCGTTGCTGCCCGACCTGAGCGGCATATACATCGACGAAGATGCGTATCTGGGCTGGGAAGCTGGAAGGAAATGGATGGAGAAGCGGCTGCGGTTCTCTTTCGCCCACGAATTGGGCCATTTCATTCTGCATGAGGACGAAATCCGCAAGAATCGGTTCAGGACGACCAGCGAGTTCAAACAATGGGCGCGGAACAGGATCAACTACCAGAGTGCGGAGTACCAGGCGGACGAGTTCGCCGGCCGGTTCTTGGTGCCCAGAGAGACACTGGAATTGGAGTTCTCGCTCTTCCGCAAGCGCATGGAGGCTGCTGCGGCGGATTGGCGTGAGATTCAGGGAATACGAGAGCACTTTGCCGACAAGGTGGCCGTCCGTTTCGGCGTGAACAAGCAGGTCATCGAAATCAGGCTCGATCGGGAACGCATCTGGCCCGCCGAATAGGCAGGCGACTACAAGACCTCCGACCCGGTCCTACGGCGCGGTCTCCGCCGGAGCCGGAACCAATTCGAACCGGTCGATCCAGATCGCCTTGACATTCTCCTCGTTGTCGTCGGGCGCGATGTACGCGTAGCGGCCGGGGCCGAGTTCGAAGGTGGCCACATCGAGGGTGCGGTATTCGCCCTCCGGCGCGTCCTTCGCCGACACCTCGATCTGCCCGAGGCCCTTGCGGTTCTCGCCGTCGTAGGCCCCGACATGGAAGGCCTGTCCTTCGGCGCCCGCCCTGTCCACCCGTACGTGGACGCGCAGCGAGTAGCGGCCCGCCGGCGCCTCGGGCGGAACCGGGAACCGCCACTGCACGGCCCACTCCGTCGTGCGCCCCGCCATCCTTGCCGCCACGCCGTCGCCGGCCTTCGGGTCGGCCGCCAGCGAGACGAGATCCCCCTCGCGGTGAAGACCGAAGGCGAAATCCTCGCCGACCAGCACGCCCGGCGTCACCGCCCGCGGTTTGCGGGCGATGGCGAGATCCAGTTTCTGGAGATCGGTCTCCAGCCCTCTCCATTCGCGGAAGTGGGTCAGCTTGAACTCGACCGCCGCTTCCTTCAACCCGGTGGCCGCCGCCCGGATCGCGTCGGCGGATTCGCGGCTCTGCCACACCTGCGTGTACCAGACCGGCATCCGCAGGCGCCTCACCCGCGCCACGAGGCCCGCGTCACCGGCGTCGGTCGCGATGCGCGCCGCCTCGGCCAACACGCCGTCCCACGCGCGCACGTCCGCGGGGGCGAGGTCCGGGCGGTTCACCCCGTCGAAGATGCGCACGTGGTTTCCCGCGCGGCGGGCGGCCTCGCGCCGCAGGTCCAGGTACCGCTGCACCGCCGGCGCCGCGGGGCCGTACGCGCCCACGACGAACTCGCGAATGAGCGCTTCGCCATCGCGCGACGGATCCCACAGCAGTTTCGCGAGGACCCACGACCGGAGCTCCGCCAGCTCCGCCCCTCCGCCGGGGGAATAGGCGCCCTGCTCGAAGAGCCCGACCACGCCGTTCGCCACGAAGGCGCGCACGTTGTCATCCAGCACGTCGAGATTCGGGAAGGGGAGAAGGTAGTGCGCGAAGTCGGTCGTGTAGTCCCAGACGTACAGACGGCCGGTCAGCCTGTTCCAGCCGCGCAGGTCCTCCATGAACGACGTGTTGGTCTTCTCCGGGCAGCCGTCGAGCGGATGCGCGAAGCAGCACTCGATGCTGCACAGGCGGACGATCACGTTCGGCCGCGGACGCACGGTCTTCGGCGGCTTCCGGGTGTACTGGTAGGCGAGGGTGTCGATCGCGACGCCCGGGTGATCCTTCTCGATCGCTTCGGCGACCTTGTTTACGAAGGCGATGAGCGAGCCGGCGTGGCTTTCCTCGGCGTCGTCGATCGCCTTGCACGCGGGGCACTGACAGGGATTCTGCCAGTCATTCTGCGAGACCGAGAAGATCGTCGCCTTTGGGTTGGCCTTGATCCACTCGCGCACGGTGCGGATGGCGTGGTCCAGCACCTCCGGGTTCGAGAGGCAGAGCTGGGTGTGATCCTGGATGCGTTTGCCGTTGACCATGGAGAAGTATTCGGGGTGCGTGGCGAAGTGCTTCCCCGGATCGAGGATGCTGGCGAACGTGTGAACAAACGGGCCATAGGCGACCTTGCCTCCGTGGCGGTCCTCCAGCCGGGCGGAGTTGGAGTTGAGCCGGTTGCGCGCGGCCCAGTCGCCGTCGAAGGCCTCGGTCCAGAAAACCTCGCGATACTCCAGCCGGGGCTTCCCGCGCAGGTCGAGGTCGGCCGGGACGGACAGCGAGGCGAAGCGCGGAACGCGCTCGACCTCGCGCGTGTACCACCGGCAGCCGAGATGGTCCTCCAGCAGCGCGTAGACGCCGTAGAGCACGCCGCGCGGCCGCCCGCCGGACACGGTCAACCGCCCGGCCGCCGCATCGGCGCGCACGCGGTACTCCTCGGCTCCGAGAGAGGCGTCCGCCGCCAGTACGAGGGCGGGGCCGGCGGGGGGCGCGGCGTTGGTGACGGGGAACGCCGCGCCGCAGATGCGGTTGAGACAGGTCGACATCTCCTGCGCGGCGAACTGTTCGGCGGGGGTGGCGTCGGCGGCGAGAAGAATGGGGCATGAGGCGGACGCCCCGGGCGCGATGACCAGGGGCGATGCGGGCGCCCCCGACGCCGCGCGGGCCGCAAGCGAGAACGCGAAGAGGGCGATCGGTATCTGTCCCTTGATCACATGTCCCTTGATCACATGCATGGCGGACTCCCGGGTTGCTGGGGACTTCTAGCGGTCTCGCGTGACAATGTCGAGCCCGGCGGGACGACAGGCTCTCCGCCGGTCGGCCGGGGAGGAGAAGGGCGTCTCTGCCTCGCCCCCGCGCTGCCGCAATGCGGCCGGCAGCGGGCAGGTGGCGCAGTGCGAGCGATCGTTGAGGCAGAAGTCGTGGAAGATCTGCAGGAGGCCCTGCCGGCGAAGGCCGTCGCGGTAGAGCGATGGCGGATGGTCCGGCCCGAAGAGCAGATGGGCGGTCTGCCGGAGGATTCCGTTGTCGTCGACCGGCGGCAGTGCGTCCAGGAGGCCGGCGGCGAACAGGTTCGTCACGCCGGCGGCGGCAAGCAGGGGTACGACCACGTTGATCAGGATCGCCTGGATGCGGTCGGGGCCGACGAACGCGGTTGGTTTCGCCTGCCGGGCTCCGCCGAACGACAGACGGCGCGCCCAGAATCCGTGCGGCTCGACGTCGAGCAGCCGCGCCGACGCCCTGAGAAACTCGGGCGGCCGCTGATCGGCCATCGCGACCAGGCGGGCGAAAGGCGTCTCGGCCCGTGTGAACAGCCAGGCGGCAGCCGCGAGGCGCCGGCCGGGGTGGTTCAGCGGACGCAGGCCCGCCAGCCGCCACTCGAACAGGGGCGCCGGACGCGAACGCCACGGGCATTTCCACCAGGCATCCCAGAGCCGCCGATGGTGCTCGCGCGCCTCGCTGTCCCACGCGGCGCCCGGCGAGGCGGGCAGCAGGCCGCCTGCCCCCGCCAGCAGGGCGTAGGCGCACTCTTCGTCTCCGCCCGCCTCGCGCCGGAGCGATTCCAGCGGCAGGTATTCGGCGAGCCGCCGGAAGGGCGTCTTGTTGTGGCGGTAGCCGAGGGCCGCCAGGACCTCCTCGAAGAACACCTGTTCCGGTCCCCGGTCGACGATCGCCCGCGCCATACGTTCCGCCTTCCTCCGCAGACGCTCCTCGCCCGCGGCGGAGAGCAGCCGCTCCCGTTGGTCGGGCGACCAGACCGCTAGGGCGGTGGTGCAGGGAGCGGGCACCGTGCGGGCGGCGTAGGGATAGGCGGTGGCATCGATGTCCTCCATGGAGAAGCCCGGCCGCGACGCCAGGAGGTCACGCAGGGAGATCTGCACGCAGCCGGGCGGCACGGAATTCCCGGCGCCGGCGCGCGCCGGCTGCCAGGTCACGTGGACCCGCACGCGCGCGTAGCGCGGGTCGTCGGAGTGGTGATGCGACGCCCAGTCCGCCGGGCGCACGTGGATCTCCACGTCGCCGCAGATCCTGCGGCGGTCCGGGCCGACCCGGATCACCGCGCCGAGGAAATCCGGGCCGGCCTCCAGGTTCCACGCCCCCGGCTGTTCCACCGCGACCGTCTCGCCTTCGACGGTGACCAGCCGCTCCGGCCGCAGCGCCGGGTCGTACCACACGCACTGCAGCAGCCGCTCCGGCGGAGCCAGCGCCGGCGAGTACTCCGCCGGATCGGCCACGCCGTCCTCCCGTCCCGCCCGCAACTCCGCGTAGGCTGCGCATCGCGAGAAACACCATTCCGCCAGCGTTCGGCTCGTCATGATGGAGTCCTCCATTTCTGTTAAAGAGAAACGCGCGGGCGATTTCCGACAAAAAAGTGGAGAATTCTGCACTCTCGCCCGTCCGTCCTCCCCCTTCGCGATTCGCACGGGAGGAGGGAAACCGCCGGCCGCCGACGGTGTCGGCGATGGGGGCGGAGAAGCGGGCGTAGGAATCCCGGGGATGCGGGCCACCAATGGGACGGGGCGGCCGACACGCCCTCTCACACCTCGCGAGGTGTGAAAGGGGGGGGACTGGAGACTTGATTCTTTGCTCTCTCCGCGCCTTCTGTTCAAATGGAGTTGGATCGTGGCCCGCCGCCTTGGGAGAGGGTCCGCCATGCGTGCATACACGATGACCGATGCGATGGGCTTCTGGGGCGCGTTGCTGACGGCCGCCTGCCTTGCCGGCGCGGGGTGCAGGGCGGTCGGGTGGAAGGGAAAGCCCGCCGCGGCCCGGGTCGCGGACGCGATCCGTAAGGAAGCCACCCGGCCCAACGGCGATCCGGCGGGACGCCCCCTGCCGCTGGCCTGCAGCTGGACCTGCGGCCATTTCCAGAGGGACTCCTCGGCCGGCTGGCGGCCGGCGAACCAGATGCGGCTGATCGAGGAAGGCCATTTCCTGCTGCCGTGGTTCAGCCATCCGTCCGGCAACGTTCCCACGAACGCCGAGGCGTTCTCGATGCGGTATTACCAGGCGGCCATCGGGAAGGCGCGGAGGCTGCGGCTGCCGCTCACCTTCGTCGGCAGCCAGTGGGAGAGCGGATTGTCCGGCCGGCCCTACATCGATCTGCCTGCGGACGAGAACCCGAACGTGGTCACGACGAACGGGGAGGTTCGGAAGGCGGTCTGCCCCTTCGGTCCGATCGCGCCCTGGCGCGAGATCGGGCGCCGGCGCACGGACACCCCGTGGATGAGGCAGATCCAGGCGTGGTACCCCGATCCGCCGCTGGTGATCTTCCTCTCGAACAACGAACACTCCAAGCTCCGCTGGCCCGAGGCGGAGACGTCGAAGCGATACGTGGAGAAGTACGGCGTCGGCCGGGACGACGACTTCAAGCGCAGGGTCGTGGCGGAGGGCTGGATCGAGCGCTACCGGGCCCTGCAGGACGGTCTTCGCGACGGACTGGAAAAAGCGGGCTGGAGGATGCGCTCCATCTACGTCGGCTACGACGCATTCGGCCCGCCGCACATGGGACGCTGGGTGGGCATGGATCCGGCCGACGGACAGACCAGGGGCGGCTGGATGGCCTACTCCCTCTACTCCCCCGGCCGGATCGATCCCGCCCCCCTGATGTGGGATGGCGGCAGCCCGAGCTACTACACCGACGACTGGAATGACCGCACGGACCACACGGTGTGGAGCCCGCAGGTGGAATTCATGAACCTCGTCTTCATGCAACGGGAGGCGCTGCGGCTCAATCCCGGCTTCTGGTTCGAGTTCTCGGTCTGGGACGGCTACCACACGAATCCCGAGCGGCAGAAGCTCTATCCCTCCAAGCGGTCCGTCTACCGCGCGGCCGGACAGACCTACACTCCCGAGCGCTATGGCGGATACGTCCAATTCGGCATGTGGCTGATGCGGCCGCGGGCCGTGCGGGAATTCCGGGGCTGGACGGAGCCGTGGGAGGCCCAGACGGCCGAAGACGGATTGGTCGGGCACGAGGGGGGCCGCCCCTACTTCATGGCGATCGTGAAGGCGGTGGACCGTGTGCACGCGAACGCGGTTCTTCGTCAGTGGTGGCGCAAGGGCGAGCTGGTGCCCAATCGCGCGCACCCGCATCCGTACCAGGCCGGGATTCCCATGGAGTATCGACAGGAAGACCGCTGGTTTCTGCTCGACACCACGCTCGATCCGCCGCGGCCCTGGGATCTCGGCACCCCGTTGCCGGTGCTGTCGCTGGCCCTGACGCGCGGCCGGGCGCCGCACCGGCAGTGGCTGGTCTACGCCCATGCGCCGATGGGGGACCGGAGGGGCGTGGCGGTGACGATCCCCGCGTACAAGCCCGTCATCATCGATGTCCCCGTGTCGGGCGCGTTTTACCAGGTCTTCGAGTCGTCGGGAGCGGTGGAGCCGGTTCGTTGAGGCGAGCCGCGGCCGGGCACGCGGTGCCCTCACCGCGTTCTGCGCATGGTAAAGGGCCGAGCTATCCTGCTTCGCCGAAGGCTACGCAGGGCGGGTTGCGAGGTCGACGTCGGTCGGTTTCTCCAAGCTCGCGGGGCCGCCCGCCCTCCATTCGCGGGACCAGCGTGCGCAGCCTCGCAGAGCAGACCGCGGAGATGGCTTTCCGGCCCGTCAGACCTTCAGGTCCGTCTCCCACCCGCGGCGGTAAGTGCGGCGGAGGAGGCGCTGCGCGTCAGGATGACCGCTCACCTTCATGCGTTTCGGGTCCCACTCCAGGCGCACGCCGGGCACGCGGATGGCGACGGTGCCGAGCAGGATCGCCTCGGCCATCGGACCGCTCTGCCCGAAGTGCGACTCCGTCATCTCGCCCCCGACACAGGCATCGACGAACCGGTGGTAGTGGCTCGGTCCCTTGAGCGTCGGCCGCTCGATCCCCTTGAACTTGTCGCGTGGAATGAGCAGCGGCCCCGAGGTGTGGGGCAGGAGCATCGCGCCCTCCGTGCCGAGGACCATCGCCGCTTCGGCCGGGTACGGCTCCAGGCCGACCTCTTTCGCCAGCGCCTGCACCTCGGCCGGCGGGAAGATCTCCCCGTCGTACCATTCGACCTGCAGCTCCGGTCCCTCCGTCCGCTCGTTTCCGGGGAAGATCCACGTGATGTGGTCGCTTTGTGGCCAAGTATCGCCGCGGCGCTCCTTCGACGCCTTCCATGATTCCTGCACCTCGGCGATCACGGACTTCGGCGCCGTGAGGCCGAGGCCTTTCCATACCGCATCGAAGATGTGGCAGCCGATATCGCCGGACCAGCCCGTGCCGAAGTCCTGCCAGGCCCGCCATTTGACCGGATGATAGATGTCCGGCGCGAACGGCCGTTCCGGAGCGCTGCCGATCCACAGGTCCCACGCCAGGTGCGCCGGAGGCGTCGCGCCCTGCGTGGGCCGCGGTCCGAGCAGGCGGTACTGCTCCGCGCCCGGCCGGTTGGAGCAGAGGATCACGCGCCGCACCTTGCCGACCACCCCCGCGCGGAGAAACTGCACCCCCATGCGGTCGCCGGCGCCCGACGCGTGCTGGGTGCCGAGCTGCGTCACCACGTTCGCGCGCTTCGCGGCCTGCGCCATCGCGCGGCATTCGGCCACGTCGTGAGCCAGCGGCTTCTGGACGTAGGCGTGCTTCCCCGCGCGGATGGCCGCGAGGGCGATGGTCGCGTGCATGTGGTCCGGCACGGTGACGTTGACCGAGTCGACGCGGTCGCCCTCGGCCGCAAGCATCTCGCGCCAGTCGGTGTACTTGCGGGCGTTGGGCACGCGCTTGGCGGCGTCCTCCAGGTGGTGGCGGTCCACATCGCAGATCGCGACGACCTCCAGCCGGGGGTGGGATCGCAGGCAGTCGAGATCGTTGCCGCCCATCATCCCGCCGACGCCGATGCAGGCGTGCTGCAGCTTCCCGTTCGCCGGCACCTGCCGCACCTTCACCTGCTGCGTCGCGCACCCCGCCGACAGCCCCAGCCCGCCCATCGCCGACATGGCCAGGAACGCTCTCCGGTCAACCCGCATGCTCATGGTCTCCTCCCGCGTGTTTCTTCAGATCGGTGCCTCTCACGGCTCGACGATTCGTGGGAACGAAGCATCCCCCCCCGCGGCTGTTTTGACAAGCCCGCGGTCGAAGGTGGCGAATCGTCGGGCGGGGCCGGACGACGCGAGGTGCAGGGAGTCGGCGAAGTCCATGCCGTGGGAATTGCCCGACGTGTCCACACGGTGCGCGAGGGCAGCGCCGCTGGCCGGCCGGCCTCGGAGGTGTTCGGAGAGATCGAGGTGAAGTAAGCGGGTAAGCAGGGATGAGCCGCGCGGCCATCCTCCGCGAAGCCGAAGCGGAGCTTTGGAAAGCGGTCGCTTACTACGAACAGCACTGCCCCGGCTTCCCAAGGAGCCGAACCACGTCCGCCTCGGTCAGCCTGTAAGGAATCGCCTCCGGCTGCCATCCCGCAGGCAGGATCGGGCTCAGAGCTCTTGCTTCCTGAAGTCTGTTGCGGCCCGCCGCCTCCTTGAATGCCCTGCACGCCTCGATGTCAGCTGAAGAAAGCTGATCGGCGTTGTGGAGATACTGTATGGTCGCGCATCCCGCCGCCAGACACAGGGCCAGAATGGCGATGAGGTGCTTCATGTCCGTACTCACCGTTGCGGAATACTGCTCGATGTGTTCGCTGGCGTTGCTCGCAATTCGATCACGTCTCCCGGCTGCATGAGCGGATCAGGGATCTCGCCACGCTCGATAGCCATCTGGTCCATCTCGAACCTCTCCCCTTCTCGAACAAGGTAGACATGCCGGACGGGTGGAGTGCTGAATCCTCCAGCGGATGCAATCGCCAGCACCAATGTGAGGTCCTTCGACCACGGGATGGATTCGATCTTCTGTAGTTTCGGTCCGTCCGGCCTGACCGTGTACGTTACCTCGTACCACACCTTCACGACGGCGTTTGTGCTCCGGGGTGATGCTGCTCCTTCATGCCTCTTTCTCCACTCCCAAGGGGGGATCGGATTCTCCTCTTTCCAGATGCCACGTTTGCCCGCCTTGGCCTCAGCGAGGGTGGCTGCCATCTGGCCAGCCTCTTCGGGCCTCTGATACTCAGGAACGGCGGGAGCAACCGGCCAAGCAAGCCCCTTCCTGACCAACTCCAGGTTCACACATTTGCCGTCGAGAAACAGCCACACACCTCTGGACTCCCCACGGTCTGTGTAGTCGATGACCGTAACCTCCTTCCCCTTGAGGAGTTCCAGAAGAGACTGTCTTGCCTCCTTCCCAGACGGTTGATCCGGTTCAGGTGCGTCAACACCGTCCAGCTTCACCATGCGCACAGGTTCCTTGGACTGTTCGGGGAAGAACGGGCTGGAGCCGACTATCGAATCTCCGTCAATCACGTCTACGGCCATCGTGGTATACCTTCTCGTCACATCAGCGAGGGTCGCAGTGGGCAGACCAAGTATGAGCATCCCTATGATGAGTTGTCTGTTCATTCCACTGTCTCGGCTATTGCATCCAGTCGGGACCATCGTACCAATTGGAGGTTAGAAACAGCTTCCCGACTTCACCCTCGAAATCCGATGACTTCGCAAAGGGCAGGTCAACGAGCCAGTAGTCATTGCTAAAGACGGCAATCAGTCCTGGCGAGTAATCGAAGAATCCTTGCTGCCTATGGTCATCCCACCACTCAGCGTCAACGGCCCATTGGTAGTACAGCAACCGCCTTCTGAGGTCGAATTCGAATTGCCCGTACTCGGCACGCATGGGAAAGGTAGTCTTAGTCCGTCCATATCTTTCTACCGAGAGTGAATTACTGGTCGTGATAGAGACGCTACCATCCCTTCCATAGAAGGTGAGAGACCCCTGCCGGACCACGACATCCCGCAGGCAAACGGTTGATGGCCATGCTCCTCTTGACACGGCAAACCGGAGGATATTCGTGTTCGTCGGGAAGCTCAACTCTCTGCCAAACAGGCGAAGCCGACTCCTTATGACGATATACCCCTCCGGCGCCGGAGCACACCCGTGCATCATGGCCATGCCGCAAACTGTCGCCGCAATTGCGGAGAGAATCAGCAACCTCTTCCTCTTGAGACTCAGGATTCTCCCCTCCGTCTGTCATACCGGATCTGGATGTTGTTAGTCGTAGTGATGATCCCTATGCCACTGTCCTCTCCCATTAGTTGGGTGTGACTTGTACCGTAGGGCAATCTAAGAAACCTCAAACGACCCGCAATCGGTGCGTAGTCTGGATTCCGAAGGAGAGCCTGGTCGAGATTGTCCGATTTAGTGAATGCCTGAAGCGCCGAGCAGAGCACGAGGATTGTGATCGTCCGTTTCATGCAACGATGCCCTTTGCGAGCGGTCATTCTGACGGGATGTTCTCAATCCGCCAGTACACGCCGCTCTTATCCACCTGCATCTTGATGCCTCCATGCCAGTCGTGAAAGGAGGTCAGAAGCTCGACATCCCGCATCCGCTTGTCCGTCAATTCGCATCGCACTGTCTTGAGAACGCCGGGAGGTGTTCCCCAGAGGGTACAGTAGACATTGGATGCGAGAAGTATGGCCTCGTCCCGCTCGATCCCTCCATTGCCAGTGTGATGCGTAGGTTTGTCCGGCGAAGGGTTCCCGTTGTCCCTCACGAAGCGGCGGCGTTCGCCAGTTAAGAATCTTTTCCGGCACTTCCGGGAGCAGGGCATGGCTGGGGTAGCCGTCCGGCATCCCCTCTGGAAACGGCGTTCCGGCACCGTTCCGAAGTGCAAGATCGTCCAGTAAATCGTCCAGTCGGGGCTTTCGGGCTGCGGAGGGCTTGGATGACCAGTTCTGGACGGCATTGGGCACAAAGCATTGGGGGAGAGAGACAAAAATGGACAGCTTCGGGTTGAAGCTGTCCATAAGAGAGCGTGGTGGAGCGGATGGGGATCGAACCCACGGCCTCCAGAGTGCGATTCTGGCGCTCTCCCAAACTGAGCTACCGCCCCACGCTGGTCAACAGGCGGCGTAACATATCGCCTCCGCGGCGGGATGGCAAGCGGTTTGGCGCGGCGAATACGGATTGGACGGGGGGTGCGTGAGGCTGCTATAAACGCCCGCCGGGGCGGGGAAGCGGGGGCAGGAGCGACATGGAAAAGGTATTGATCCTCGGAACGGGCGCGGCGGGCTACACGGCGGCGATCTATACGGCGCGGGCCGGCCTCGCGCCGCTGGTGATCGAAGGCGCGCAGCCCGGCGGCCAGCTCACGACGACGACCGACATCGAGAACTTCCCGGGTTTCCCGGAGGCGATCGACGGCTTCACGCTGATGGACCAGATGCGACGGCAGGCGGAGCGCTTCGGCGCCCGCTTCCAGCCGGGCGTGGCGGTGTCCTCCGACCTCAAGGCACAACCCGTCCGGGTCACCCTCGACAGCGGCGCGACGCTCGAGAGCCGGACCCTCATCATTGCCACCGGCGCCACCGCCCGCTACCTCGGCCTGCCGTCCGAGACGGCCCTCGTCGGCCACGGGGTCTCCGCCTGCGCCACGTGCGACGGCGCCTTCTTCAAGAACGTCCCCGTCGCCGTGGTCGGCGGCGGCGACACCGCGATGGAGGAGGCGAGCTTCCTCACCCGCTTTGCCTCGAAGGTGTACGTCATCCACCGCCGCGACCAGCTCCGGGCCTCGAAGATCATGGCCGAGCGGGCGCTCAAGAACCCGAAGATCGAGGTGGTCTGGAATGCCGTGGTCGAGGAGGTGCGCGACCCCGCCCAGAAGAAGGTCGCCGGCGTCGTCCTGCGCGATGTCGTCACCGGCGCCCGCCGGGAGCTGGCGGTGAACGGCTACTTCGCGGCCATCGGCCACCAGCCCAACACGGCCGCCTTCGCCGGCCAGATCGAAACGAACGCCCAGGGGTACCTCGTGACCCGGAGCACGCGGACCTCGATCCCCGGCGTGTATGCCGCCGGCGACGTGCAGGACGCGGTGTACCGGCAGGCGATCACGGCGGCGGGCACGGGCTGCATGGCTGCCCTGGAAGCCGAGCGGTACCTGGAGTCGCTGGGCGACTGACGATGGCCGCCCCCGCTTCCAGCGCCGCGCCCCGGCGAAGCGACTGGGCCACCTACCGCCGGCTCGTGGCTTTCGCCCGGCCCTACGCCGGGCGGCTTACGGTGGGCGCCGTGTTCTGCGTCCTCTTCGGCGCCTCGACGATCGCGATGCTCGGCGCCCTGCAGCAGTTCGTGAAGTACGTGTTCAACCCCCTCGACGGCTCCTGGAACGCCACCCTGTGGGTGGCCGGCGCGCTGGTGCTGTTCGGCGTGCTGCGCGGACTCGGCCACTTCGCGGGCCGCTACCTCATCGAGTGGGTCGGGAATCGCGTGGTGATGGACCTGCGGATCGCCATGTTCGACCGCATCCAGACGCTCTCGATGCAGTACTTCTCCCGCAGCCGGACGGGCGAGCTGATCTCCCGAACCGCGAACGACACCTCGCTGGTCGAACGCGCGGTGGCCCAGGTGCTGTCGGACCTGTTCATGCAGCCGGTGGTGCTGCTGGGCGCGGTCGGCTATCTCGTCCACCTCGATCCCTGGCTGGCGGGCGCCAGCCTCGTCCTGTTCCCGATCTGCATCGTGCCCATCGCCCTCTTCGGCCGGCGCGTGCGGCGCGCCGCGCGCGAGGCGCAGCAGCGGCTGGCCGACCTGGTCTCTCTGCTCGAGGAGACGATCGCGGGGGTGCGCGTCGTGAAGGCCTTCGGCATGGAGGACTACGAGCGGGGACGGTTCAACGGACGGAGCGGCGCCGTGTTCCGGCGCATCATGCAGGTGACGCGGGCGAAGACGGCGGTCGAACCGATGGTCTTCAGCATTGCGGTCCTGGGTATCTCGCTGGTCCTGCTCTACGCGCGCTGGCGGCAGATGTCGTTCGACGAGTTCACCGTGTTTGCCGCCGCGCTGATCGCGCTCTACAACCCCGTCAAGGCCCTCGGCAACATCCACATGGCCATCCAGCACAGCTCCGCCGCCGCCGACCGCATCTTCGAGGTGCTGGACACGCGGGTGACGGTGGCGGAGACGCCTTCGGCGAAGGCCTTCAACGAACCGGTGCGGGAGGTCCGCTTCGAGCGGGTGTGCTTCGCCTACGAGGACGCGCCGGTGCTTGGCGACATCGATCTGCGGGTGCCCGCGGGCATGTGTCTGGCCATCGTCGGCAGCTCCGGCGCCGGCAAGACCACGCTCGTGAACCTGCTGCCGCGGTTCTACGACGTCACGGGCGGCCGCGTGCTCCTGAACGGCCGCGACCTGCGCGATCTGACCCTCCGGTCGCTGCGCGCCCAGATCGGCCTCGTCACCCAGGAGACGATCCTGTTCAACGACAGCGTGGCGAACAACATCGCCTACGGCAGCCGCGATGTCCCGCGGGCGGCGATCGAGGCCGCCGCCCGCCGGGCGAACGCCCATGACTTCATCCGCGAACTGCCGGAGGGCTACGACACGGTCATCGGGGAGCGCGGCGTCCTCCTCTCCGGCGGCCAGCGGCAGCGGCTGGCCATCGCGCGCGCGGTTCTGCGCAATCCGCCCATCCTGGTGCTCGACGAGGCGACGAGCGCGTTGGACACCGAGTCGGAACGCCTGGTGCAGACCGCCCTGGACGAGCTGATGAGCGACCGGACCGTGTTTGTCATCGCCCACCGGCTCTCGACCGTCATGCGCGCCGACCTTATCATCGTCCTGGAGCGCGGCCGGATCGTCGAACAGGGCACGCATGACCAGCTCATGGCGCGGGGCGGCACGTACAGGAAGCTCTATGACCTCCAATTCCAGGGTTGAAAGGCCCGCCGGCGGGGGAAACCCGGCGCGCCGGCGGCTGTGGCGGACGGTCATCGCGATCGGCGCGCTGTTCGTGGTCCTGTTGGCGGTGGACTTCGCCCGTCGCGCCGCGCAGCAGATGAGGACGGCGCGCAGCGCCCTCCCCCAGGACGACCCGCTGGCGCTGGTGATGGGCGTGCAGGACCAGCGGTATGTCGACCCCGGCGGCCGGTTCGCGATCACCTTCCCCAAGGGATGGATCGTGCGCACCGGTCCCGGCATCACCGAATATGCCGCCGTCCTTCGCGGGCCGCGCGATCTGGAGGTCTGCGTTCAGGTCAACGACATCGCGCACGACCGCTTCGACCTCCTGTTCAGGGAGATCCGGAAGATCGAGGAGGACTACGGCCTCGACATGCACATCACGACCAATGTCCCGTTTCAGGGGCGGATGGCCGTGGAGCGCCAGATCCGGCTGTTCGAGAAGACGGTGTTCGCCATTGACTTCCTGGACGGCCACACCGCGCACCATCTTCAGGGAGCGGCGCCGCGCGACCGATTCGCGCACTATGAGCCGCTCCTGCGCAAGATCGTCGAGACCTACGAGGTGCGTCCGGGCGCCGCGCCGTCTCTGCCCGAGGCGGCGAGTCGCAACCCTATTCGATTTGAACAGAAGGCGCCAAGGCATGCGTGGCTGAACCACATCTGCGTTGTTCCCGCCACGGGATTCGGGCATGATTCCAGTATGAAGCTGATGTCCCGCCGCCCCGACGGCCGTCTGGTGGTCGCCCAGCTTGCCAGACTCGGTTCTGAAGAAGAGCGGCGCTTTGATCGGGAGTTCTGGCGTGCCGCCGGAGCCGAGGCGCGATTTGCCGCCGCCTGGGAAATGACGAGGGAAGTGTCGCAGTTTGGAGACCGCCATGCCGGCGAATCCCGACTTCAGAGATCTGTTGTCCGCGTTCTCCGCCGAGGAAGTTGAATACCTGCTGGTCGGCGCCCATGCGGTGATGTTCTACGGCGAGCCGCGTTTCACGAAGGACATGGATCTCTGGGTGAACAACACCGCAGACAATATCGACCGCCTTTTCAAGGCGTTGGTCATGTTCGGAGCGCCAATGGACGGCGTTCGCCGCGAGGAGTTTCTCCGGTCGGACCTTGTCTTTCAGATCGGCGTGGCTCCGAACCGGATCGACATCCTCTCGGGCATGGCCGGCGTGGCATTCCCCGAGGCATGGAACCGCAGGGTGGCGTCATCCTATGATGGAGTCCCGATCCACGTGATCCATCGGGCTGACCTGATCAGAGCCAAACAGGCCAGCAATCGGCCGCAGGACCGCCTCGATGTCGAGCGTCTGCAAAGGGACGACTCACGGGAGAACTGAGTCTGGACGTCTGGATCGCGGACGATCGGGGTGGAGACGGGGAGGACGTCTGCACGCCCGGGGCCGCGTCGAACCGAGCCGGGAAGGTGGCAGGGGAGGGATGGGCCCGTGCACGCGAATCGCCCAAGGGTGAACCGATCCCCCGCGCAACGCCGGCGGCCTCACACCCGCCGCCGGTAGCGGCGCAGGATGTCCTCGACGTAGCGCTTGGTGGTGGGATAGGGGATGTTCTCCCAGAAGGCGTAGGGGGTCATGGCCTGGCCGGCCCATTTCATGACGTTCGAACGGCCCGCGTTGTACTCCGCCAGCGCGAAGGGCAGCGGGTCGCTCCGGTCGGACCAGTTCCGGATCGCCCGCCCGAGATACCACGTGCCGGCCTCGATGTTCGTGCGCGGGTCGAACAGATCCGCGCGCGAGGGCGTTGGCCGCCCGGCGGCGCGCGCCCATTCGCCGGCGGCTTCCTCGGTCACCTGCATCAGCCCGACCTCGCGCTTCGGGCCGGTGGCGGTGGGATCGAACCGGCTCTCCCGCCAGATCAGCGCCGAGACAAGGCGCGGATCGACGCCCTGCTGGCGTCCGACCTCAACGATCATCTCGTCGAACCGGTGGATTCGCCGGAACACCACGGCGGCCCCGATCGCCGCCACCAGGGCGATGGCGACCAGATTCCAGTAGATGACCTTCAGCGCCGTCTTCAATGCCCCCGTCGGCATGGCCCCATGCTACCGTCATCGTCGGTCGCGATCAACCGCCAAGACGCCCGGGTTCAGACCTGCCAGTCCTCCGTGCGCAAACCCTCGATCCGGCCGAACTCACGGGTGTTGCGGGTGATGAGCGTCACGTCAAGGGTCAGCGCCTGCGCGGCGATCAGGAGATCATAGGGGCCGACCGGCCGGCCCATTCGCTCCAGGTGTGATCGGATCCTCGCGGCACACCGTGCCGAATCCCGGTCGAAGGGCAGAAGATGCATCGGTTCGACCAGCCACTCCACTCGCGCACGCCCCTGTTCGGGTTTCCGGCACCGCTCGACGCCCCCCCATCAGGCCGCAAGGCAGGCGGCGCCGATCCCATCGCGTCATGGCCCCATTTTCGCTGTTTCCCGGCAGGGCGTCCTTGCTTATGCTGGGCGTCCGTGAGGGCATCATGAAGTCGTATCGCAAGGAACTGACGTTCAATCTGCCTTCGCGGCGGGGATTCGTGAACATCACGCCCGAGGTGGAGACCGCTCTTCGCGCGAGCGGGGTGACGGAGGGCCTGTGCCTGGTCAACGCCATGCACATCACGGCCAGCGTGTTCATCAACGACAACGAGTCCGGCCTGCATCGCGATTTCGAGCGCTGGCTGGAGCGACTGGCCCCCGAGAAGCCCTATGAGCAATACGACCACAACGGCTACGAGGACAACGCCGACGCCCACTTGAAACGAACCGTCATGGGCCGCGAGTGCGTGGTCGCCGTGACCGAGGGACGGCTGGATTTCGGGCCGTGGGAACAGATATTCTACGGCGAGTTCGACGGGCGCCGGCCCAAGCGGGTGCTGATCAAGATTGTCGGCGAATGAACGGGGCATCCGCGCCGGCCGGTCGCGGAACGGGAGAAGGGCGGGCAGACATGGACGAGGCGCTTACGATCGCGCAGCGGGTGGAGCGGGTGCGGGCCCGCATGGCGGCGGCGTCGGCCCGCGCGGGGCGCGAGCCGGATTCGGTGCGGCTGGTGACGGTGTCGAAGACCCAGCCGCCCGAGCGGGTGGCGGAGGCGGCGGCGGCCGGTCTGTCGCTGTTCGGCGAGAACAAGGTGCAGGAGGCGGCGGCCAAGATCCCGCTCTGCCCCGGACACCTCGACTGGCATCTCGTCGGCCACCTCCAGGGGAACAAGGCCCGGGCCGCCGTGCAGCTCTTCAGCATGATCCACTCGGTGGACTCCGTCGACCTGCTGGAGCGGCTCGATCGCATCTGTGGCGAGGAGTCCCGTCGCATCCGGGTCTGCCTCGAAGTGAACATCGCCGGCGAGGCGTCGAAGTTCGGCCTTGTCCCGGCGGACGTCCCTCTCCTGCTCCGCCGGGCGCCGTCGCTCGCGCGCGTGGACGTCATCGGTCTCATGACCATGCCCCCCTACTGCGAAGAGCCGGAACGCGTGCGCCATTACTTCCGGGCTCTGCGGGAGCTTCGCGACCGCTGCCGCGCGGAGACGGGTTTCGATCTGCCCGAGCTGTCGATGGGCATGTCGAGCGATTTCGAGGTGGCGATCGAGGAAGGCGCCACGATGGTGCGCGTCGGCACGGACCTATTCGGGGCGCGGGGATGATCGAACCGGGGCGCGCGAGGCGGGGTTTCCGCATCCGCCCGCGCCGGCGCAGGCGGGAAGGGCGGTGTGAGCGATGACTGACCTGTCGAAGTCCGTTGTGGCCTTCCTGGGGGCGGGCCACATGGCCGAGGCCCTGCTGAATGGTCTCGTGCGCAAGGGGCTCGTGCCGCCGGCACAGATCCGGGTGGCCGACGTGCTCGCCGGGAAGGCCGACGCGCTGGCGCGGCGGTTCGGCGTGACCGCCTGTCCCGACAACGCCGCCGCGGTGAGGGGTGCGGCCGTCTGCGTGCTGGCCATGAAGCCGCAGGACCTGCCCGCCGCCATCCGCGGCCTCCGGGAGGCCCTGCCCGCCGACGCCCTGCTGCTCAGCATCGCCGCCGGCGTCCCGTGTTCCGCGATCGAGGCGCTCCTGCCCCCCGGCCGTCGCGTGGTGCGGGTCATGCCCAACACCCCCTGCCTCGTGGGTGATGGCGTTTCCGGTTTGAGCGGCGGGCGCCACGCGACGGAGGCCGACCTGGCGCTGGCGGAGGCGTTGCTCGCCTCCGTGGGCGCGGTGCACCGCCTTCCGGAAGAGCTGCTGGATGCCGTCACTGCGGTCAGCGGAAGCGGGCCGGCCTACGTGTTCTACCTGGCCGAGGCCATGGCCGAGGCGGCCGAACGGCTGAAGCTGCCGCCGGATGTCGCACGCGATCTGGTCGGACGGACGATCGCCGGCGCCGCGCGACTGATGCAGGAGACCGGCCTCCTGCCCCTGGAACTCCGGCGTCGCGTCACGTCCAAGGGCGGGACCACCGAGGCGGCCGTCCGCCACCTCGACGCGGCGGGCGTGCGCGCCGCGTTGGTCGAAGCCATCGAAAAGGCCCGGGCCCGCGCCGCCGAGCTGGCGCGGAGCGCCGCGGAACCCCGTTGAGAGGTGCCCATGTTCTTCCGACGGTCGGCCCCCGATCCCTACATGTCCGAAGGCGCTCCGCCCGCGCCACGCCGCCGGAGCAATCCGGTCACCGGCCTGGTGATGTCGACGCTGTGCGTCGCGCTGATCGCCTACGGCGCCGCCCTGGCCATTTCCCGGACCGCCGGCTTCCGTTCCTTCGCCCAGCGCAAGGTGGCGGAGGTCCTGGGCTTCGACCTGCGCTTCGGGAAGACCGCCCTCACCCCCGGGCTGGATTTCGTGATCGAGGATGCCAGCGGGGGCGGCACCAACGCGGCCACGGCCATGCGGGTGGGGCGGGCGCGGCTGGCGTTCTCATGGCGAGCGGTGCGGGGGGGCGGTCATATCCGCGCATTGACCCTGGAGGATGCCGTGCTGTCCTTCCGCCAGACGGCCGACGGCCAGTGGACACCGGCGGTCTTCTCCGACGCCGCCGCGCTGATCGAGCGCGGCAGCGGACTGAACCTGAACGTCTTCGGCGATGCCTCCGAGGCGCGCCGCCCGGCGGCGTCCCCCGGCGGGGGCGAGGTCGATGCCGAGGACCGGGGGTCGGCCGGCGACATCCCGGGCCGTCGGATCAGCCTTCGAAAGACCGACCTGCACTGGTGGAGCACGAACGACAGCCGGCTGGCGGCCCTGAAGGGCCTGGACCTCGACGTGACACCGGCCGATCTCCCGGGACGGCATGTGCTGCACGTGCGTCTGTCCGCCGACTCGTTCGAACGGGAGCGGGGCGAGACGATCCGGGGCCTGGCCGCCGAGCTGCTGCTGTGCGACGACCGCAAACTGGTGCTCACCATGCAGTGCGGCCAGCCGCCGGCGACCGCCGTTCCGACGCCCCCTCCGGCCGACGAAGAGCCCATGTTCCTCGAGCGCCCGGCCCCCCGCGTTCCATCCCCGCCGCCGCCCGGCGCGCCGGACCCGGTGGCGCCGTGAGGCGGCGAGGGCGGCGCGGGGAGAGACCGGGAATCCTGAGGCGGGCTCGCGCCCGCGACGCGGTTTGTAGGGGCGCCGTCAGGCGTGATCGATATCCCGCGCACGACGGTGAAACCGGCGGAGGATAGCGCGGTGGGGGCACCGCGCCCCCAATGGACATCGTGTCTCATCCGACGTCGATCGGGCCGCGCTGCCCCCAGCGCGGTGAGCGAACGGGAGGAAGCGCGGCGAGCCGCAACCCAACGGTCTTGGTCGCTCAATGCGCCGACTGCGCTCCTTCCGTTCCTCCGTGCAACCGCGCCGCCTTCTGAGATTGTTCCGCCGTTCCTAGCCACGGAGGAACCTCGCGAAAAGCATCCTACGCATCTGCGTATCATGTCTTCGCGGAGCAATCTAGAAGGTCCACTCGATCTTCGCGGCGCCGACGAAACCGTCGTCATTTCCGTAGAGCTCTTCGGCGCCGTCGCGGATCTCGGAATCCACCAGCGCGAAGTACTGCCCCATCAACGACACCTTCACCGCCTCGGCCACCTGGTAGCTCAGGGTGATCGTCGCTCCCGTGTCGACGAAGGCCGGATCGTCGGCGCCGAGGGTCTCGTCGGCCGGTGCGGCGGCGCCGGCCTCCTCTTCGAAGACGATGGGGATGCCGAAGTAGTACTCGTTGTAGTCGCCGCCCGCGTATCCGATGACCGCATCGAGCCCCAGCGTCCACTTCGGCGCCAGCTCGAACTCCCGCCCGAGGCCGAAGCTGACGTACAGGTCGTCGACCTCTTCGAAATCGTAGAAGACCATGAGGGTGGGGGTGACCACCCCTTCGTAGGAGACGCTGAGATAGGCATCGCGGGTCGTCCCGGCCGCGTCCGACGGATGGGCGAACACGTAATCGGAGACGCCGGCCCCGAGGGTGATGCCGCTCTCGAATTCGTGGCTGTAGTAGAGGGTCACATCGTACTCGGTGGTCTTGAAACGGGTTTCCTCCCCCGGCCGCTCGTTGTAGTCCGTGAGGTCGAGGTTGCCCCAGATGAAGACCCCGAAGTCGCCGGCCACGACGTCCATCTGTCCCTGCACCACCGGATCGTCGTTGTAGGTGATCCCCCGCCACACGTACTTCGAGAATACGCCGGCCTCCGTGACCACCTCTGCCGGATACGCGGTCACCGCGCCGATCGCGGCCGCGAGCAGACCCGCACCCGCCCAACCGATTCGACTCCTTCGCATGACTCCTCTCCCGCCCTGATGGGCTTTGTTGCCCGGCATCATACGAGCTTGGGCAAACGGAACAAGCCCGTTTGCGCTGCGCTCCCCCACGAGGCTTGAAACCGGTCGGCGGATCCGCACCGTGGGCTCCCTTGGGATCCCCCATCCTCGGCAGCGGTACGATCGGTCCGCCGTGCGCGCCCGCCCCGGTGCGTCGGTTTCGGCTTGCCGGACGGGCGCCGCGCGGTTTTCATGGTGTCGGGCCGCGATCGGCCGTTCCGCCGCGGGATGACGCTCGGGGCGGAAGGCGGGAGACCTGATGCCCATTCGCAGAGGGACCATCGAGCGTTGGCGGCACACGGGGGCCACCTTGGGGCTCGTGTTCCGGGAGTCGTTCGCGGCCTTTCTCCGCAACCAGCACCTCGACACCGCCGCCATGCTGGCGTACTACGGGTTCCTCTCGCTGATCCCCCTGCTCCTCCTCGGCATGGTGCTCGCCAGCCGCTTCGTGCTCGCCTCCGAGGCCGCGCAGGCGGCCGTGACCGAGGCCGCCTCGAACATCCTCCCGGACCTCGGGGGCGCGGTGTTGAAGGAGCTGCAGTCGCTGGCCGGCCAGGGGTTCTGGAGCCTGCTGAGCCTGGTGATCCTGTTCTGGTCCATCACCCCCCTGGTCGCCGCCATCCGGGGCCGGTTCATCCGCATCTTCACCCCGGATCGCACCTATGGCTTCCTGAGGTCCAAACTGCGGGACGTCGCCGGCGCGCTGACCCTGCTGGGGCTGTTCTTCCTCGTGGTGGTCGGGAAGATCGTCTTCAGCACGCTGACCCACCGCTTCTCGCTGCAGGTCTCGACGTCCTTCTACCTCCTGAACCTCGTGGGCAGCTTTGCCTTCTCCGTAGCCGCCCTCTGTTTTCTCTACTTCGTGTTCGCGCCCGTGCGGCTGCGGTTCGTCGAGCTGCTCGGCGGGGCCCTCGCGGCGAGCGCCCTGCTGTTCCTCCTCCGGCCGGCCTTCGCCTGGTTCCTCCGCTTCAACCCCAACTACGGGTTTGCCTTCGGCTCGCTCAAGGCCGTCTTCCTCCTCTTCACATGGGTGTACTTCTGCTTCGTCATCGTCCTCTACGGCGCGGAGGTCATGGCCGGGGCCCGCCGGCGCGACGTGGTGCTGCTGCGTACGTTGCTGTCCGGCGGGGCCGATCCCGCGCGCGCCCACGGGTTGCTCGTCGACAAGTTCGTCCAGTGCTTCGACGAAGGCGAGCGGGTCTTCCGGGAGGGCGAAGAGGGGCACGTCATGTACTACGTCCGGTCCGGCGCGGTGGAGCTGCGGCATGGCGACACCCCCCTGCGAGTGATGCGCCGCGGGGAGTACTTCGGGGAGATGTCGATGCTGATCGACACCCCGCGGACGGCCGGGGCGGTCGCCGTGGAAAAGGACACCGAGCTGGTGGTGATTTCGCGCGGGAATTTCGACACCATCCTGCGCGAGAATCCGCAGATCGCCCAGGCGATCCTGAAGGAAATGGCGCTGCGGCTGAAGGCCACCGACGACCGCCTGCGGTGCGGAACCAGGCCCGCGCCGCCGCCGGATGAACCTTCGGGGAGCACCGCGCGTTAAACCATTGGGGCAGTCGCCGGCCGCGACCTGCCCGCCGCCGAGTATCACGAGACGATGGAGCACGAAGCGATCATGAAACCGACGGGATACCGCGCTTTTCTTGGAATCCTCCTGGCGGCGGCCCTGCCCGCCGCGCGCGCCGCCGATCCGGCCGCCCCGGCCGCGCCGCCCGCGGGCGCGGCGCTCGTGTCGCACGGAGCCGCGGAAGGCGTCAGTGAGTCGCTCCGCCGGGAAGCCCTGGCGTCGGCCGCCCGGGCCGTGGCGTGGCTGGTGGCGAACCAGAACGCCGACGGCCACTGGTCGAGCGCGGACTACCCGGCGCTGACGGGCCTGCCGCTGTGGGCCCTGGCCCGCTCGGGCCAGAAGGACTCCGAGGCGGCGCGGAAGGCCGTGGCGTGGCTCCTGCAGTGCGTCCACGAGAACGGGGCGATCTTCAAGGAGGCGAAGGAACCCGGCAAGGGCGGACTGAGCAACTACAACACCGCGATCTGCATGGTGGCGCTGCACCTCGCCGGCGACCCGAAGCTCGTGCCCGTCGTGCAGAAGGCCCGTTCGTTCATCGCGAAAACCCAGCACCTCGGCGGCGACGTATACTACGGCGGCATGGGCTACGACGCCGCCTCCGGCCGCGCGTATGCCGACCTGTCAAACTCCTACCTGGCGTACGAGGCCATGCGCCTGACGGAATCGGTGGAAGACCTGCGCAAGCCGGGCGAGCCCAAGGCCGACCTGGACTGGAAGGCCGCCCGGAAGTTCGTCCAGCGCACCCACAACGACCCGCGGTTCAACGACCAGCCCTGGGCCAGCGACGATCCGTCGGAACAGGGCGGGTTCGTCTATAATCCTGCGCAGACGCGGTCCGGCACCTATACCAACGCCCAAGGAGTCGTGAAGCTCCGCTCGATGAGGGGCATGACCTATGCGGGCATGCTCAGCTACATCTACGCCGACGTCGATCGCACCGATCCGCGTGTCGAGGCGACGGTCGACTGGACGGTCCGCCACTGGAACCTGGGCGGGAACAACCAGGTGAGCGGCGGCAGGGCGAAGACCGATACGCAGGACGACAGGGAGGGGTTGTACTACCTCTACAACGTCATGGCCAAGGGTCTGGCGGCCTACGGCAAGGACGTCTTTCGGCCGAAGGATCGGCCGGCCTTCAACTGGCGTGTCCAGATGATCGAACGGCTGCTCAGCCTGCAGAAGGCCGAGGCCCAGTCGGGCCGGGGCTACTGGATCAACGAGGTCGGACGCTACTGGGAATCCGATCCGGTGCTGGTGACCTCCTACGCCCTCATCGCCCTGCAGATCGCGCTGGGGTCGTAGTCTCCCGCCGCGCCGCCGCTCGCGCTCCCCATCGTCCGGATGAGACGCGATGCCCGGTGGGGACGCGGTGCCCCTTGGCCGCCACAGCTCCGAGCGACGGCGGCTCACCGCGTTCTTGTCCGCGTTGAGGGCAGCGCGGCCCCATCCATCCTGGGTGTTCCCGCCCACCGGTGACCCGCGGCACGGTGGGAAGACAAGAGACTCCGTTCTCCGCTTTCTTCATGGCCTTCGGTTCAAAGTGGAATTGGGTGGCGGGCACAAGCTCGCCTCTGAACTCCTGCCGCAGCGCAATTCTGGTCTGAATTCCACACTCGGCATTGCCCCGCCGCGTCCCCGGCGCTATACAGGACGGCAACCGGAACGGGAGAACGATCATGGTGAACAAGCCCTTGCTCAAACGGCTCGCGAAGCAGCACGGGACGCCGCTGTTCGTGGTGGACCACGCCCAGCTCCGCCGCAACCTTGCGGAGTTCAAACGCTGGCTCCCGCATGTCCAGCCGTACTACGCCGTGAAGGCCAATTCCATGCCCGAGATCGTGGGCACGCTCTACCGCGCGGGCGCCAGTTTTGACGTGGCGTCGCTGCCGGAGTTCCTCACCGTCCATGAGTTCATCAAGGACCTCCCGGACAAGGAGCGGCAGGATTACATCTGGGACAAGATCATTTACGCCAACCCGATCAAGGCCAATGCGACCCTGGCGGCGCTGGACGTGTACAAGCCGTTGGTGACGTACGACAACATCGAGGAGATCGCAAAGGTCAGGAAATGGGCGCCGCATGCGGGCCTTGTGCTGAGGCTGAAGGTGCCGAACACCGGCGCCATGGTGGAGCTTTCGTCGAAATTCGGCGCCGCGCCCGGCGAGGCCGTGGACCTCATTGCCGCCGCCCACGCCGCCGGTCTGACCGTGGAAGGACTGAGTTTCCATGTCGGCAGTCAGACGACCAACTTTCAGAACTACGCGCAGGCCCTGCAGCTCGCCGCCGGGATTTGGAAGGAGGCGCTTGCCCGCGGTTACCGGCAGATGAAGCAGCTCGACATCGGCGGCGGTTTTCCGGCCCCCTACGACGCCAACGTCCAGCCGCTGCGCGAGCTCGCGCGGATCCTCAAGACCGAGATCCGGCGGCTGTTCCCCAAGGACGTGGCCGTGCTCGCCGAGCCGGGCCGGTTCCTCGTTGCCACCGCCTGCACGCTCGTGGCCGAGGTGGTTGGTAAGGCCGACCGCGACGGAAAACGCTGCTACTACATCAACGACGGCGTCTATCACACTTACTCCGGCGTGATTTTTGACCACTGCAAGTACCCGGTCCGCGCGTTCAAGACGGGCCCGACGCAGATCTGTTCGGTATTCGGGCCCACCTGCGATGCGCTCGACACGGTCTCGCTGGCCGAGGAACTGCCCGATCTCGCGCTCGGCGACTTGGTGTACAGCGAGAACATCGGCGCCTACAGCCACGCCTCGAGCACCTGGTTCAACGGTTTCCCACCCGCAAAGGTGGTGCACATCAATCGGAGATAGGCCGCCGCTTCGCCACCTGCGCGAGCGCTGGGCGGCCAGCCAGACCACGGCGGCGCCGAGGACGCCGCCGAGGTGGCAGACGGCGATCGGGTGGCCGATGACGCCCAGGTGCCAGTTCTCGAAGAAGACGGTCCCGGTCCATGCCTCCAGCACCGCCTTCCCGACGATCAATCCCGTCACCACGCCGCCCGTGATGCGATCCACACGGGTGTACGCCGTACGGAGGGTTTCGAGTCCTACCGCCATCATAAGGCCATGAGCGGCCCCCGACAGGCCGCACAGGCCGCGCGCGGTGATGTCTGCGGATGTGCAGGCCACCAGGAGACTGCCCACGGCCCCGGCGATGGCGTAGATCCGGCGTCGGGCAGCGCCAGCCGGGGCCAGTTGCGCGTAGAGCAGCAGAAACGCCCCCGCATCGAGGATGGCGTGATACAGCGAGACATGGGCGAAGGGATGCGTGAACACCCGCCACCACTCGCCTTCTGCCACCGTCGCCGGGAAGAACACCAGCCCGAGAGGCAGCGCACCCGACAGCAGGGGCAGATTCGCCGCCAGGATCGCCGCGGCAAGAAGAGGGAGGTCCGCGCCTCCTGTCGCGGACCTCCGGTGCGCGATCGCCGCCGGGGCGATCTTTGGAAGGCAAATGGTCACGCCTTTCTCCGCCGGCGCGCCAGCCAGGCCGCAACGGCCACGAAGAGCGGTCCGACCGGCCCACTGCCGATGTTGGGCGCGTGCAGATCTCCGAACATGCCGCCGGAATTCCCGTGCGAGGGCGTATCGACGCGGTGGTTAACGACCGGGGCTACCTCCCGCTGCTGCTGGGCGGCACGTTCGGTCGTCACGCGCTGTTCGTTGCGACGGGCGATGCCGTTGGACTCGGCCGCCTCGTCGTCCAGCACGATCATGGAGGTGTAGTCCGTGACCAGCGAGAACTCGGTGCCCAGATCGGCCACCTGCTTGCGCCGGTCGTCGGACTCGCCCTTCTCACGAACCTCCTGCATCAACTCCTCGATGCGGGAAAGGGCCCACAACCGCTCCAACTCCGGATTATCGGTGTCCACGGCCGGCAACACCGCGCGCGTCCGCCAGGTGCGCTCCTGCCCGGAGATCTTCGCGGTGAGTTCGACATCGACCGGTCCATCGCCGTCGTAGCGACCGAACAGAACGAGCTGCTGGCCCAGATAGAGGCTGCCCGGCCGGGCGGGCGTGAGGTCCCGGACCTTCTCGCCGTGGAACCGCACACGGACGTCGTGCATGCACTCATTCAGGACCTTCGCCTTGGCCTGGATCAGCCGGCCGCAGATGTCATCCTGCTGCGAGATATTCATCGCGAACCCGCCGGACTCCAGCGCCAGCCGGTCCATCAAAGGCTGATTGGCGCTGTTGCCGATCACGAAGGTGAAGAGCCTGACATCGTGCTGCCGGCAGAGACCCAAGAAGGCGTCGTGCGCCGTGGGCCCGACGTTGCAGACGCCGTCCGTGACCAAGATGACGCCGCTGGTGCGATCGTCGTCGAGGCTGCGGTACGCCATGTCCAGACCCGCGAATAACGCAGTGCTGCCGTTCCCCTGCAGGCCCCGCACGCGCTCGATCCATGCCCTGACGTTCTCCGGCGTCGCCTCCACCTTCCCGCCCGTGAAGTCCTGGGCTGTTTGGTTGAAGGTGACGATCTGGAACCGGTCCTTCGGCGACATCTTGCCCAGCACCCGGCTGACGCCGTCGGCCAGCGTCTGGATCTTCTGCCCCGCCATGCTGCCGGACACATCCAGGACGAAGATCCAGTCGGTGCCTTCCGCGATGCGCTTCAGGTCGGCCGCCGGCGTGACGACCAGCATGAGTGTGCCGGGGTGACCCGCCTCGGCCCGGTATGGGACGAGCTCCACCCGCGCGGGTACGTCATCGGCCAGCCGGTAGTAGAACACCACGTCCTTCTGCAGAGACGCGCCCTCCGCGGCCACCAATGTCGCCTGATAGACCTCCCCCTCGGCCGACGCCTCTCCGTTGGTCGCGCCGATCCGTGCCACCTGCGCGGCATTCTCGTAGCCCGGCAGTCGCACGTCCTTCACCGGGAAGGCCGACTTGAGCGTCACGGTGAATCGGAACGACTCCCGCACCTTGTCGTCGACCGACCAGAAGGGGATCCGGTCGTCATCCACATTCCCCTCTGCCAGCGGATACACGTAGCGCCCGACATTCAAGTCGATCTCGACCGGCTGGTAGTACACGAACCGCACCCGCGTGTCCTGGCCCGCCCGCACCCGGCCGATGCTGAGGTCGAACGTCTTGAAGTCGTTCTTCTCCGCCAGTGCAGTGTCGCGTCCCTGCTCCACCTGCCGCTCGTAGATCTCCCGCGCCTGTTTCTTCTCCACCACCTCGCCGATGACCTCCTTCCCGCCTATCCACAGACTGACTTCCGACAGACTTGCCTGTCTCGGCAGCGGGAAGGTGTAGACCGCGTCGAAATCCCGGCCCGTGTCGTTTCCGAATACCTGGTCCACCTCGGTCCGTGCGAATCCGTTGTTGAGGGTCACGTTGACGACATGCGACTTGATGTGGGCTTCGGCACTCGCGTGGCCCTTTGGATACAACAGCCCGGCCGCCTCCGCCCTCCAAGGAGATGCCGCCAGCCATCCGGCCATCACCGCCGCCATCCCGACCTTGATCCATGCATGTTCCACGCTCATATTCGTCTCCCCTGTTTGGCTCCGGCCGCCGCGTTCGTGATTTCACTTCGTCGGCCGGCGCCGGCTGCGATCCCTTTTGCACGCTCCGTGCCAATTCGACAGGGGAGTCACATCCTTTTACTCCGCAGGCTGTAAGGCGAATCGCGCGGAGTAATCCCTTGAGCCTGTTGTACGTTTCATGTATACACGTTAATCATTCCATGATTACTAATCGCACACGGTCCTCACGTCTTTCACTCTCGCAACGTTCGTGGCTGGATCTCGTGCGGCGTGCCATCTCCGCCAATCCGTTCACGCAGGCACGGCCGGAATTGGACCTGCGCATCGCGGGCGATGCGGCCGTCATCGACCACGACCTCCCCATAGGTCGGGCGCTGGAGCGGGTCCGGGCGGAGGTGGATGCGTTGGAGAAGACCGGGGGGGCGACACGGGCCCGATTCTCCGGTGAAGACCGGGACCGGGTCGATGCGCTGCTCGAGTTCCATCTGTACCACGAGTACCGCGACGCTTTCGACGATCACATCGCCCGCCAGATGGAGCGAGGGGCGAAGCCGGCGCCGGTCGCATTCGCCGCAGAGTGCCTCGGCCGCCTGCGGCGTGCGGGCTTCGAACCGGAGGAGGCGCTGCGCGTGTTCGCGACCTTCTTCCAACTTCGGCGCGCGTTCTACTTCATTCACCGCGCTCTGCTGGGCCGATCCGCCTGCATGCAGGCTTTGCGCGCGGAGCTCTGGAACAACGTCTTCACCTGTGACGTGTTCCTCTACGAACGGCACCTGTGGAACCGGATGGAGGATTTCTCCCTCCTGTTGCTGGGGGAAACGGGGACGGGCAAGGGCGCGGCGGCGGCGGCGATCGGACGGTCGGGCTACATCCCCTTCGTCCCGGAGACCGGCGCCTTCGCCCAGAGTTTCACGGCCCTGTTCCTCCCGGTCAATCTCTCGCAGTACGCGGCGACCCTGATCGAGTCCGAGCTCTTCGGCCACCGCAAGGGGGCGTTCACCGGCGCGGTGCAGGACCACGAGGGCATGCTCGATCGCTGCCCCCCCAACGGCGCGATCTTCCTCGATGAGATCGGCGAACTCTCCGCTCCCGTGCAGATCAAGCTGCTACGCGTGCTCCAGGAGCGCGTGTTCTCGCCCGTCGGCGGACACGAGGAACATCGGTTCTCGGGGCGGGTGATCGCCGCCACGAATCGCTCCCTGGAGGCCCTCCGCCGCGACGGCGGCTTCCGCGACGACTTCTTCTACCGTCTCTGCTCCGACCAGGTCGAGGTGCCGCCCCTGCGGCAGCGACTGCGGGAGGACCCCGGGGAACTGGATGAACTCCTGCGACACATCGTCGGACGGCTGTGCGGCAATCCCGATGACGCGCTGGCGGAACAGGTGAAACACGGGATACTGGACGGTGTCGGACCGGACTACGCATGGCCGGGCAACGTTCGCGAGCTCGAACAGGCCGCGCGGCGCGTGCTGCTGAAAGGCACCTACGACATCCGCGCCGCCGCGTCTTCGCGCGGAGACGCGGCGGAGATGGCGCGACTTTTCGAGTCCGGCGACCTGGATGCCCGTTCACTGCTGGCCCGCTATTGCCGGCTGCTGCACGACCGCCACGGCAACTACGGCGAGGTGGCCCGGCGCACGGGCCTTGATCGGCGCACCGTCCGCAAATACATCCTCACCGACGGTGCGGATTGAGCGCTCACGGGAGCCGCCACTGAGAGCCTATTCGAAAACCAGCCTCGCGTAGCTCGGCTCTCCATGGGAGCGGACAGGAGCAAGGGAATGGAGGGGCGAGTTACACGAGCCCGCTGTAAATGGGGATTCTCGGATAAGCTACAACACGGGCTGCCGCCCACAACCCAATTCAGCGCCGGGGTCGGTATCGGAATCGGCATCGCCATGCAAGGTGACGGACGGCCTCCAGCCAATCGCTGATTCTTGTGGTCTCTTGCGTTTCTTGCGGCTATTCAAACGATGGCGGAGAGGAACGGCCGCAAAGAACACAAAAAGGCGCAAAGCACATGCGATCACACATACGGTGACGCACTATTGGTTCGCCCTCATCGCCGACCGTCACCATCCCCGGGCCAGAATCTCGGCGTAGAGACGGTCGGCGACCAGTTGGTTCCCCAGCGCGTTGAGATGGATCGAATCGACGCGGAGCGAGGCGGGCATCACGTCCTGCTCCACGTTGGCCACGTCCTGTGTGCTGCTGGGATCATAATGCGCCATCAGGTACGAACGGATGTCGACGGCGTTCGACGGATAGGTTTCCATGATCCATCGGTTGATCGCCACCGCACAGGTATGGGGAACGGTGCCGATGGGATACGCCGCGTTGTTCAATACCGTAAGGACGAGGAAACGACGCTCCAACGGTTTGAGGTGTGTCACCATCTCACTGATCGAAGCCTTGACCGTGTTCGTCTGCGTAACATTATTAGCACCTGCCCAGATGATGGCCACGTGATCATCCCAGTCGGTATGGGTGCGGATGTCCACCACCACCTCGCCGCCCGGGCATTGCCACGGCATTTCGAATCCCCCGATCGCCGTCACGGTACCCGCCGCATCACCGCCGAGATCGAGCGGTTCCCCATCCGCGAACTCAGCGATTTCGAACGAGTCCGGCATCGGATTCACAACATAGTACACGCGCTGGTTTGTTAGACACGCGAGAGGTGCATCGGTGAAGCCAAAGTGAATCTCCTCGCCCTCTTGGAAGGGATGAAGCACGGAGAACAACCGCGTGGGATAGTGCGCGTAGTCGGTTAGGATCTCCGTCTGAACGGGAGTGTCCGACCGGCCGATCAGTTGGCTGTTGACGAAGAACTCCACGGCCTCGGTTTCCGCGATTCGTTGACTGTCAACCGCCCAGTACCGACGACTCGCTTCCAGTAGTGTCCGGGGCGGCACGCAGCGCTTGGTTCGCAGCGGCAAGATGGTACCTGCAGGAACATTGGTGGGTGCTGACGGAAACACCAATTGCTGACCCCGCATGCGCGCGCAGATCTCGTACGATTTCTCCGAACCGTTGCCGCAGTTGATCACCTGGCGGCCATCCTGGAATTTCGCCGCCAGCATGCCGGGGTACAAACCCTCGGTCAGACTGTCGCCCCAGCACACAATATCGCGGCCCGCCACGGGGGGGACCGTTGCCTCGGCGCGCATGCGGAAGAAGGCGAGGCGTGAGTTCGGATCCGACATATCCACGGCGTAGACCGCCTCGATCCAACCGTTCGTGGAATTGAAGACGGGGGAGCCCGTCGCCGCCGACCTCCACACGAAGCCATCGGAGCTTGTTTGCAGGTCATAAGAGGCATCGATAAGACCTTCCTGACGGCCGGACATGAGCAGGCCTGGCCCGAGCCAGGACAGGCGTGCCCGAAGAGGATCGGCGGCCCACGGGGCCCCGCCGAAAAGGTGCTCCGCCAGGTTCGAGACACCGTCCCCATCCGGATCGGCGTGCGGCAGGCCCGCGCTGTACCGTTCCGACTCGGAGAAATGCTGCACCCACCACGCGTGATAGGTGCCCGGCGTCTCCCCGCCGCATGCCGGGCCACCGCGCAGGAGAAGGGAGAGGAGCAGGACAGCGAGTGTCCACCTCCGCATGGTGTTGTTCAAGTCCCGGAACATCGCATGCCCCTTGCTTCCCACGGTTGGAGAAGACGGGTT
>CAZSUU010000051.1:0-35196 GCA_964610105.1 uncultured Verrucomicrobiota bacterium
GCGCCCTCAACAGCCTACGCGGCTTGATGTCGGGACTAATGTGAGAGGTTTAGTAGGTAGCGGTTCGGATATCACGAACGTGACCATCTGCGGAATCGCTGCGGCGATTCAGAGTCAGACGGCGGACTCGGTGACCGTCATGGTGGGGACAGGTGGTGTAGGGCGTGGCGACATCACGGTGCATTCGCTCGGTCTTGGTCTGACGAGATTTGCGGACGGTTACACCTACAATCCGCCGGGATGCATCTTTGAACCGTTCGGTACCTGGCGGAGCGTGAGCAACCTGCCGGCGGCACGCAGAGGTCTAGCGGCGGCGAGCGCGAACGGAAAGATCTACGCTGTCGGTGGGTTTGCAGGCGACGGGTACAAGTCCACGGTCTATGAGTACGATCCTCTGTGGCCAGCGCAGGGCTGGCGGAGTGTGAGTAATCTGCCGGCGGCACGCGGCTATCTCGCGGCCGTGAGCGTAACCGGCAAGATATGCGCGATTGGAGGGTGTGACGCCTACAACTCCTGCTCCACAGTCTACGAGTACGATCCCCTGCAGCCAGGGCTGGGCTGGCTAAGTGTAAGCAACCTTCCGGCAGGTCGCCAGCGCTTGGCGGCGACGAGCGTCAACACGACAATTTATGCAATCGGAGGGATTAGCAGCAGTTTCACCTATGAGTCCACGGTCAGTGAGTACCGTCCCTTGCAGCCGGAACAGGGCTGGCTGAGCGTGAGCAACCTGCCGGTGGTACTGTCAAGCATGGCAGCAGCGAGCTTGAACAATAAAGCCTATGCCATAGGCGGGTTCAACAACAGCCAAATCTACCAGTCCTCGGTCTATGAATACGATCCTTCACACCCGGAACAAGGGTGGATGAATGCGGGTAACCTGCCGGAAGGGTTGTCGAGCATGGCAGCGGTGAGCATAATCGACAAGATCTACTCGATGGGTGGGCATAACAACAGCGGCACTCAGTCGACGGTCTTTGGATACGATCCCGCACACCCAGAACAAGGGTGGCGGATGGTATGCAATCTACCGGAGGCGCTCAGCCATATGGCTGTGGCGAGCATGAACGGTCAAGCCTACATAATCGGTGGATGGAATAACGACGCCGGCTTCCACTCCACAGTGTACGAAGGCAGTTTCTTGCCGGGCACCCTGCCGTCAGGCAGCCATCCTACTGGCGGCGATACGATCATCATCAGAGGCAACAGCCTAGGAAGTGGCGATGTGACGAATGTCACGTTGTGTGGCATCGCTGCGACCATTCTCGCGGATAACAGTCCTACGCAGATCGTGGTGCAGGCCGGTGCGGCGGCGGTCGGGACCAATGGTGACGTCGTCGTACGTTCGACGAGCTATGGGACGACGGTCGCGAGCAATGCCTATACCTACGGTGTCGAGATCAGTGCATCGGCAGGCACGAAAGGCTGCATCGCTCCGTCGGGATCCATCTTCGTGGTTCCGGACGGCGACACGAACTTCGTGATTACGGCGGACAGCTATTATCACATCGCGTCAATCCTCAGTAACGGGCAGGCGGTGGCGTTTGCCAATCCGACGAACGTCACCGTGGCGTGGAGCAACATCACCACCGACGGGACGATCCGGGCTGAGTTTGCGGAGAACCTGGCGACGAACGGGGTGCCGGAGTGGTGGCTGCACCAGTACTACCCGGCAAGCAACGATTTCAATGCCGTGGCGCTGTCGGACACCGACGGCGACCGCCTGCAGGCTTGGGCGGAGCACTTCGCGGGGACCGATCCGACCAATGCCGCCTCCACCTTGGCCATATCAGCGGTCTCGAACGGATTCGCAATCTCCTGGTGGAGCGTGACGGGCAAGTACTACACCCTGTCGCGATCGACGAACCTGCAACTGGGATTCGATTTCAACGTGAAGACCAGCATCCCCGCCACGCCTCCGACGAATACGGAAGCCGACACGAACGCGCCAGCCATCGGTCCATGGTTCTATCGGGTGCGGGTGGAGTGACAGTGTGGATGGCGGCGCGAGCGCGATGCGTCTATCGACTGCGCGACAGGCAGGCCGTGCGGCAGGTCCCGCGCAGAGGCTTCGCTTACGTGGGGGCTTCGCTTGCGAAGCCTTCTGACGAGCCCATCCCTCAGTTCTCCATAACCTCCCGGTAGTTCTCCAATTGGCGTGTCAATAGCGTGTCGGGCGCGTGGCGCGCCAGGCTGCGGTTGTGCGCGTTCGACGACAATTGTAGCGCCAGGTCGCGCGACCCGAGGATCCGTTCGATCTGCCAGGCACACGACTCCGGGTCTCCGGGCGGGAAGAACAGCGCAGACTCCTCATGGCGGGCCATCTCGGGCATGGCGCCCGCGAACGAAACCACGCACGGCGCGCCTATCTGTAAGGCCTCGCACAGGGCGAGACTGTAGGACTCGACGAACGACGGGATCGCCACGACGGACGAGCGCTTCATCTCACGGATCAGGCCGGACGCATCGAGGGCGCCGGCCCAATGGACGTTGGCTTCGAGTCCCAGTCGGTGGATCTCCCGCTCCACAAACCGTTCGTACCCGCCTTTGCGAATGCCCGCGCGCGGCGGACATCCGGCGATGTGCAGCATGACATGGCCGCGCCGCCGTTTGACCAGGGCGATGGCTCGAAGCAGGACATGCAGGCCCTTGTAGGGAATCGTGCACCCACAGGAGGTGAAGACAACGGGTGGATTCTCGGAGGAGAGGGCGGGAGGGCTCCATGTCCCCGCGCTGAGGAACTCCGGCCGGAGCATCATGTCCGATTCGAGCATCCGGCAGTCCGGATTGGCATGCCGAACATGGGCGGAAACCCAGTCCGATTGGCTCGAAATGAAGCGATGTCCCTTGATCATCTCCCGCTCGAAGACGCCCCAGGCCTGGAAGCTCCTCCGGGAAAGAGGCACGCTGAGGCGCGGCCGGAGCAGCTCTTTCAAGCCCAGGCAGCGCAGGATCTCCGCCGACGTGAGCCCGGCGTTGTACACGCGTGCGCACGCGTACTTGATGCCCTGCATGTCCAGGAGCGTCTTCCCGGGCAGGATCTTTCGGGCCGTGAGCAATCCCCAGTAGTTCTCCGTACCCCACACGTGGATCAGGTCAGGCGCGAACTCCGCCACGGCCTGTTGGATGCCGGAAACGATGCGCCGCGAAGGCAGACCATCGCGTGACGAGTTCCCGAACGGCACCACCCACTGGGTTATGCCGTTGCAGTCACGTCGGGTCACCGACGAGACCCTGTCCTCGCTGATGTTGGCCAGGTGCACCTTCCCGGAAGCCACCAGGGCCTGACCCATGGCGGTCAGCCACGTTCCCGTGGAGGTGTCGTTCTTCTCCGAGAAAAAGCGATTGGACAGCCAGAAGATCCTCATGAAACACCCGTTCTGCATCCGAGCCATCGGCGACAGGCTCGTTCATCGGCGCGTAATCGCTCGTGATCACCGCCCGTCCTCAACGCGGGGCCTCTCCGATCGGGTCTCTTCTCATCACTTTGCGGGTGCGGGCGCCGCCGCGGGCGCGGGCGCGGCAGGCGGATAGAGCGTCGATTTGCGCACGGCCTCCGGCAGGTAGCCGTCGAGCTTCCCGATCACCCACAGGTAGCCCAGAACGACGACCACCGCGAGCACGATGTAGAGCGCCCACGGCCGCCGCTTCTCGGCATAGGGGTCCTCCAGCGACCGGGTCGATCCCGGCGGCAGCCGCGCCAGTTGCGTCAACGCGGCCCCGAAGGGCACGTTCATCCTCGCGCGCGTGTTGATGGCCCACCCGTTGGCGTCGAGGATGGGACCGAGGTTGCGGACGCGGAGCTTCAGCCACGCCAGGATCATCGACGGCCCGGAGATGAGCAGCAGGATGCCGACCAGCCCGAGCGGCAGCCAGAAACCGAGTTTGAACAGCGCCTCCAGCAGGCCGCCCACCAGGGCGCTGATCCCGCCGACGGCCGCGCCGATCAAGGCGATCGTGCCGAGGTCGAGCTTCTTCGGCGCCGCGGGAGGCGCGGGCGCCGCCTTGTCCGCCGTGGCCACCGCGGCGGCCGTGTCGGACAGCTTGGCCATCGAAGCCGCTTCGCCCGCCTGTGCGCGCTTGGCGACCTGTTCCTCGATGAAGCGGATCAGCTTCTTGTAGGGGAGCCAGAACGCCTCGCGGATGCTGATGGGATTCGCGACGATCTTCGTGATCGTGGCGTCCCAATCCTGACCCGTGCGGTCGTAGAAGACGCCGTTCCGGCCGACCGCGAGGCCGTCGGAATCGCCGTCGGTGAATACCGCCACGATGGACTTCTTCAATCCGCCCGGTCGCGTGAGATCGCAGTAGGCCAGGAAGGCATTCGACAGTCCCGCCATGGCGGCGTGCTTGCCGGCGTCCGCGACCTCGACGCACAGGTTGCAGGCCCGTGCGTCGAGGAAGAGCGTTCCGGCCTGGAAGACCGCCCCCGTGCGGCCATAGAAGTCGGAGAAGTTGACGTAGTTCGTCAGCAGTTCATACAGGTCGCGCTGGAATCGGACCAGTTTCTCCACCGCCGCATACTGCTCCGTCTCCTTCGCCATCGCCAGATCGCGCTCGATCAGCCCCGCGATGGCGGTTCGGGCGTTCCCCTCGATCAGCTCGTTCAAGCGGGGAAGGCCCAGCCCGGCCACCTTCGTGTCGGGCTTGGCGGCTGTCCATGAGTCGAAAGGAGCCATCTTGGCCTGCACGGCGGCCCAGTCGGACTCGGTCAGCGCATCGCGGGGGCCGAGGAGGGGGACGACCGCCTTCGCGGCGAGGGCGGCGACCGCCGCCTGCCATGCGGGATTCACCCCGTTGCCGTGCAGTGGCAGCGGACGCCCGGCCTCGACGCGCGCCAGGGGGAATGCGGCGATCTCCTCGGAGGAAAGGGTCAGGTCCCGGGCGGCCAGGGCGAGGTACTCGCTCGCCTCGCGGTTCAGCGCGTCGGCCGCGCGTGCGTCGTACGCGGCCAGCCGGCAGCGGGCGAAGTAGTCGTCCACCTTGATCCTGGCGGCCTTGACCGTCTCCAGGGCCCCCGTCATACCCTCGATGGCGATGGGCGCGAGGGCGGGATCGGCCTCCGCCTTCTGGACCCAGTCGACGAAGGCCGCCGCCTCGGCGAAGAAGGCGTCGACGTTGGCCTGATTCACGCCCGGTTTCCCGCTCCGGTCCGGAACCGGCCCCAGCACGGTGATGATGTCTTCGATGGCCTTGCGGGTCGGCTCGTCGGTGGCGGCCTCGGCCGGGATCACGCCATCGCCGTTGAAGACGGTGTTGCCGAAGATCCGGCCTACGTCGCCCACGTCGTCCATCCCGATCGCCTGGGCGTCCGCCTTTCCGAGATCCGCGAGAATCCGGCGGGCGCCGGCCAGGATATCCGGGTCCTTGATGGAGGAGAGGGGAACCGACGTGCCGCCTTTGGCCAGGCCATCGAGGGTCTTGAACGCGCCCTGGGCCCACGCCACGGCGGCGATCACCTCCGGCGGACGTATGCGGCCGTCGTGGTCGGTGTCCAGCAGGTCCGCCGTCCGCGGGTCGAACTCCACGCCCCGTGTCGGCATCGCCAGCGCCATCCACAGCTTCTGGTCGAGCTGAGAGAGGTTTGCGATGTCGTCCCCGTTGCGCAGAACGACCTGGTCCACCCCTCCCGAGCGGAAGAAGGCCCACGCCCGATCCTGTTTCCCGGTGGAATCGGCCGGCGGTGCGACGGATGTGCTCATGGTGTCGTGCTCCCAAGGCGGCGAGCCGCAACCCCACGGCTCTGGCCGCTCAATGCTTTCACTCCATATCCTTCCATTCCCTCGTGCCACCGCGCCGCCGCGGCGCGGCAACCCCTCCTGCGAAGCGCCGTCGCATAGCAGGAAGCGACCGGCGCACGCCGGATCGCGAAGCAGCAAGCGACGCGGCCACAGATTCACGCGAAACGTGTATCTGGCTCGAACAGGGCTGAGAAACGCGCCCGTGTCTCCGCCATTCTCGGACGTCCACGCAGCGTACTGCAAGCGCGGAGAAAAGCAATGCGCACGTTGCGGCCGTGCTTGAACTCGCACCTTCATCCGCGGTATTCCTCCCGAGGGATCGTCCCCGCATCTGTACGTGAACGAGGATCAACGGATGGACCTGCTGCCCGACCACAAGACCCGGATCGTCGCCACGATCGGACCCGCCTCGGACTCGCCGGGCATGCTGGAGCGCCTGATCCGGGCGGGGATGGATGTCGCCCGGCTGAACTTCTCGCATGGCGACTTCCGCGACCACGCCGAGCGGATTACCCGCCTCCGCGCCGCGGAACAGGCCGCCGGTCGGCGGGTGGCGATCATGGCCGATCTCCCCGGGCCCAAAATGCGGATCGGCCGGATCGATCCCGAACCGATCGAGCTGCGGGCGGGCGGCGCCTTCACGCTGACCGCGGAGGACGTTGTCGGGAATGCCCGGCGCGTCTCGATGAGCTTCGAGCCCCTGCCGAAGGTCGTGCGGCCGGGCGATCGGCTCTTCCTGAATGACGGCCTGGTCCAGCTCCGGGTGGAACGTGTAGAGGGGCGGGACGTGGTGTGCGACGTCGTCGTCGGCGGCGAGCTCCGATCGCGGAAGGGGCTGAACCTGCCGGGCATCGATCTCGGCATCGGCGCGTTCACCGACCACGACCGGGCCTGTCTGGCCTTCGCCCTGGAGCACGGCGTCGACGCGGTGAGCCAGTCGTTCGTCGAGACCGCCGCCGACATCGAGGCGGTCCGCGCCGCCGTGAAGGAATCGGGGCGACCCGCGTTCGTCATCGCCAAGATCGAGCGCGCCGGTGCGCTGGAGCATCTCGACGCGATCCTGCAGGCGGCCGACGGGATCATGGTGGCGCGGGGGGACCTCGGCGTGGAGGTGCCGATCCAGGAGATCGCGCTCATCCAGAAGCGGATCATCCGGCGGGCGAACCGGGCGGGAAAGCCCGTGATCACGGCCACCCAGATGCTGGAATCGATGGTCGAGAGCCGGCTTCCGACGCGGGCGGAGGCGACCGACGTGGCCAACGCGATCCTAGACGGAACCGACTGTCTCATGCTCTCGGCGGAATCGGCCATGGGCCGCCACCCGGAGGAGGCGGTGGCCATGCTCGCCGGGATTGCCGCGGCGACGGAACGGCAGCGCGACCGATTGCGGCCCGACCGCGAGGAGCTCTGCCGCGACCACCCGCCCGGATCCGCCACCGAGGCCGTGGCGTCGGCGGTCGAGCACTCCATCCGCACCGCGCCCTGCGCGGCGGTCTTCGTGCCGACCCGCACGGGCACGACCGCGCGCCTGATCTCCCGTTTCAAGCCGCCCGTGTGGATCGTGGCCGTGAGCGGCGACCATTCGGTGGCGCAGGGGCTGTCGTTCTCGTGCGGCGTGCAGGTGGTGGAGGTCGCGGCGGATCCCGATTCCTGGCGTCGGTTCGCCATCGACTGGCTGCGCGGGCACCGGATCGAAGGCCGCATGGCGCTCCTGGTGGCCGGTCCCTCCGCGCGCAACCCGGAGGCGGATGTCCGCATCGAGTACCTGCGCTGGTAACTCAAGGCGGCGCAGCCGCAGCCCACGTGCCTCCGCCGTTCAACCGTGCCGGTCCGGTCCACGCGTGCGCCCGTGCCATCGCGCCGCCCTATAGCCTCGTCTCCCGCACCTCCGCTCCATGTGCAGCCGGCGATCAGGAGTCCCGACCGCGGCTCTTGCGCCGGCGGTGTGCGGCGATATCCCGAAGCGCATCGCGCCCGACCCATCGCGCCGAGTGTGAGTCGGAATCGGCGAGACGTTGCGCGAGTTCAAGGGCCGCGTCTCCGAGGATTCCATTCCGTTTCCCGATCTGACGCAGCGCCCAATTGACGGCCTTCTTCACGAAGTTCCGATCGTCGCCCGCATGACGGACGATGATGGGCAGGAGGTGGAGGAACCGTGCATCCGGCGCCCGGCGGTCGTGCACGGCCAACTCGGCCATCATGACAAATCCCGCCCGGCGGACGAATTCCCGGCGATCGCGGGCCCAACGTCGAATGAGCTCCCATGCGTGGGGCGATCTGCCGTAGAGGTTCTTACACACCTGGTCGCACAAAGCCCAACAGTCGAATTCCGCCGTCCACGCGTCCATCCGTTCCACCGGGAATGACGCCGCATCTGCCACCAGGCTCGCCACGATGCGGGCCTCGAGAATCCCCGTAGACCAGAGGGCCTCCGCCAGGGCCGGGTCGCGTCCGATCTGCTTCGCCAACCGTCGCAACACGGGCATCGAGATGCCCAGCGCGCGGTCCACCCGGATGCCGAACCGCGCCATCCCCGGCAATTGATCCGGGCGGGCCTGTGCGCGCAGCAGCCGGAGCACGTGTTCGACGGTGGGCGGTGACGACGTACCCGGCGTCACGGCGAAGATCCAGCCTCGGGGGTCAGGGTCCTCTGCGGGACGGGAGAGAATGGGGTGAGCGCATGGCCGTTGACGCTGCAGGTCGGAGGTTGGCCAACCGGAGCGATGGTGTACTGGCCGCCCGACGGGCAGGTCGGCATGCCCGAGCGCAGGTACTTGGCCAGGTCGCCGGCCGTGGGGGTTCTGCCACTCTCCGCGCGCACGTCGTTATCCAAGGCCCACTGCTCCTTGGCCGCGTCGATCATCCGGAGGTTGTTCGCGCACGCCTGTATCTGGGCCATGCTCCGCGCCCTCACGAACGAGGGAATCGCGATGGCGGCCATCATGGGAACGATGAAGATGAGCCACGCGAGCGAGAGGTAGCCCATGATCAGGCCGGCGAGCGCCAGGCCCTCGCCGGTGAGCTGGCCGCGGGACTCGGTGATGCGCCGCTTGGCCTTGTGGCCGCAGATGACCGCGGGGATGCCGGTGAGAGGTCCGCACATCACCATGCTGACGATGCCGCATACCAGGCTGGCGGTGGCCAGTCCGCAGCTCTGCGGTGGCGCGAGCATGGGGGGGAAACCGTAGGCGGGCGGTGGCTGGTTGTTCATATGGTCCTCGCGTGACTCCGTTGCGCTCGTGCCGAAACGGACGGATTTGGCGCTCGAACGATCCCTTCGCTTCGGGCAAGATCAGTATGTCCGTTGGCGTTCCGGAAATCGAGGAGATTCGCGATGAGCGGGCAAAGGGACCGGTGGATCGTGCTGGCGGTGTGCGCCGCGCTCGCACCGTGGGGGGCGCGCGCCGACCGCGTGCTGCTGGACACGGGCAAGACGATCGAGGGCGTGATCCTCCGCACGAATGCGACGGAGATCGTCGTCGGCTTCGGCGTGGGCGAGGTGACGTTGCGCCGCTCGCAGGTGCGGGAGGTGCACCACGACTCGGCCGACGCGAACGCGCGCGTGCAGTCCGGCTGGCAACAGCGGCATTTCGCGCACGCCCGCTACGTGCCCACCCGATTCCAGGACCTGGGCGAGCGCTTCCGCATCCTCCGCGATCAGCGGGCGGCGGCGCAGCAGGCGGTGCGGCGCGGGGCCGAGCTGGAGGTCGCGAATGCCGCCCTCCGGAAGGAGATCCAGGAGGTCGAGGCCCGGTGGACCGCCTCCACGCAGCAGGTGATGCAGACGCCCGCCATGCCGCAGCGGAAGACGGCGGAGACGATGAAGGCGTACAACGACCTCGTGCAGGCGTACAACGACGTCATCTTCGAACGCAACCGTATGCAGGAGACCCTGGCCGCCTGCAACTCGGAGTTGAAGAAGAACGAGGACGCACGGGAAACCTCACGGCACGCCGCGGGCCTCTACCTCCATGCGCTGGCCGGCTTCCAGACCGGTCTCTCGCAGACCGAGAAGGACCTGGCATCGGCCGGTCCGCTGGTCGACGAGGAGACGGCGTTCCTTGGCGGCGTCCGCAAGGAACTGGAGGCGTGGCTGGGCGAGGTGCAGCGGATCTCCGTGCCCTGCGAGGACAATGGCCGGCAGGCGGTGCTGACCGTGCGCATCAACGACGGGCAGGAGGGGCGACTGGTCCTCGACACCGGCGCGACGGCGGTCGTCCTCTCGCAGGCGGCCGCCGTTCGTCTCGGCATCGATCTCGCCGGCGCCAGGTCGGCGAAAGCCGTCCTGGCCAACGGCGAGCAGGTGGCGGCGAAGGCGGTGGTGTTGGATTCGGTGCAGACGGGCGATGCGCGGGTGGAACGTGTGCCGGCGCTGGTCATGGAGCGCGCGCCGGGCGTGGGGGTGGACGGCCTGCTCGGCATGAGCTTCCTGGAGCATTTCCTGATCCGCTACGAGCCGGGCTCGCGGAAGGTGGAGCTCATCCGTCTCGCCCCCGGCCGGTAGCGCGTTCAGCGTTTTTCCCGACGTCCCGCACGGTCTCGCGCAGCATCCTCTTGCTCGTCCCCGTCGTTCTCCGCCGTTTGACACATGGGGAAGGCGTTGAGTACAGTGCCCGACCATGAATCAGACGCCCGTGACGGCGGAGCCACCGGTCGAGAGCGAGGAGTGGTTCCTGGAACAGTTGGACCGGCCGGAGATACCCTGGCGGGAGATGCTGGTCGTCCTGCAGAGGCTGGCGACCGGCGGCGGGGTCTCCCAGGCCGATGCCCGCGGACGGCTGTTGCAGGACATCCTCGTCGAGCGCCGGCTGATCCCTCCCGCCCTCCGCGTGCTGGCCCTGCGGGCAGAATGGATGTCGCCGGGTTTGGCCTCGCTGGCCCAGATCCGGGCGGAGGCCCAGGAGATCTTCGCCTCGGACTCGGAGAAGCGGGCGCTCCTGGACCAGGCCGGGTTCGATCGGTCCGCCCCCCCCGCGGAGGTCGCCCGCCGCCTGGGGGTCCTCGCGTCGCTGCACACCGGCGCGCTGTGCTACGAGAAGACCTGGGGGTTCGGCATCGTCCGTCGCGTGGATCACTTCGCCAAGCGGGTGGAGATCGATTTCGAGTCGAAGAAAGGCCACCAGATGACCTTCGCCTATGCCGCGGAGGTCCTGCAGGTGTTGCCGCCGGAGCACCTGCTGGCGCGGCTTCATCGCGAGCCCGCCGTCATCGCCGCGCTGGTGAAGGAACGGCCCGGCGAGATTGTGCGGCTGGCGTTGCGCAGCTTCGGCCCGATGACGGTCCCGCAAGTGCAGGCCCAGCTCTGCCCGCGCCTCCTGCCGGAGTCGGCATGGAAGGGGTTCTGGGAGACGGCGCGCCGCGAGTTGAAGCGGGACCCGCGCGTGGACATCCCCTCCAAGCGCACCGAACCGGTCACGCTGCGGGAAGACGCGGACCGCGCGGCCGCCCCGTGGTGGGAGGACCTGCGGTCGGAGCGCGATCTTGAGGCGCTGCTCCGGCGCATGGAGGAGGCGGAGGCCGGACAGGACCCGCTCCCCGCCGACGGCCTGGAGGCCGTGGCCGAGCGGCTGGCATTCGTGGTGAAGGGGGCCGTCGCGCGCCAGGCCGGCATGCCGGCGCGGGCCGCCCTGCTGGCCGTCCGCTTCGGGGTGCCGCTGGAGCGGACGGGGCTTCCGCCCGACGCCGCCCCGTGGTTCACCCGCGCCGCGTTGCTGGCGGCCGCCCGCGATCTGCCCGCCCGGACCGTCCGTCCCTTCTTCGAGTTCCTGGCCCGGCGCCGCCGGGACGATCTGTTCGACCTCCTGCTCTCCTGCCTGCGCGAGATGGAGTACGGCATCTTCAACGACGCCGTGGACCTGTTGCGCGCGGAGCGCTTCGAGGACTCCGTATCGGCCACGCTCCGCGCGTGGATGTCCGACCAGGTTCCCACGGTGGAGGCGCTCCTGTGGATCCACCGCAATCCCGAGGTCTGGGAGTCGTGGATGCCCGGACGGCGGGCGGACCTGGCCCGGCTGACGCTGACGGCGCTCGAGGAGGACCTCAGCGGCGAGCGGCTCCGCGCGCAGAACATGCTCCGCGAGCGGTTTGCCCGCCCCGGCTGGCTGAAGCAGCTCTTCGATGCAATGACCGAAAACCAGCAGCGCGAGTTCATGCTCCGGCTCAAGAGCACCCTCGCCTGGCCGCAGCTCGAGCGGCAGGCCCTGCTGGGTCGCATCGTGAAGATGTATCCCCCGCTCGAGGCCCTGCTCCGCGAGAGCGCGGCGCCGGCCGCGCCCGTCCGGCGCCTGCCGCTGACCTCGGTCCGCAGTTACCGGGAGCGCCAGCGCCAGCTCCACAAACTCGTGCACGAGGACATTCCAAAGAACTCGCGGGACATCGGCCACGCGCGCAGTTACGGCGATCTGCGCGAGAACTTCGAATTCAAGGCGGCGAAGGAGACGCAGGCGGTCCTGATGCGCCGCCAGGCCGAGCTGGAGCAGATGCTCCGCGAGGTCCAGCCCAGCGAGTTCGAGGGGATGCCGACCGACCGGGCCGGGGAGGGCACCGGCGTCGAGATCGTCCACGCGGACGGACGGGTGGAGCGCTACTACATCCTCGGCGCGTGGGACCGCGACGAGCGCCTGGGCATCATCGCCCGCACCACGCGCCTCGCGCAGGTGCTCGATGGACACCGGCCGGGCGACCGGATCACCCTGCCGACCGACTCCGGAGAGGCCGAGGCCGTGCTCCGCGCCGTGCGGCCGCTGAGCGACGAGATCCGCGCGTGGATCCGGGGCGGGTCGTGAGCGATTGGTGGGTCCAGTTCACGGATCGCGACGTCGGGCCGTTCGTCCAGTTCATCAGGTACGCGCTGTGTGGCGGCGTGGCTTCCGCCGTCGACATCGCGGTCTTCTTCCTCCTGTCGTGGAGGATCCTCCCCGCCCTGCGCGCGAACGATCCCGTCGCCCGCCTCCTCCGGCTCGGCGTCCGGGCTGTGACGGAGGAGCAGCGGTCGCGGCGTTTCGTGATCAACACGGCCATCGCGTTCTTCTTCTCGAATCTCACGGCCTACGTGCTGAACATCCTGTGGGTGTTCGAACCGGGGCGGTTTCCCTGGTGGGTGGAGATGCTGATGTTCTACGCCGTCTCCGGCCTCAGCATGGCGCTCGGCACCGCGCTGGGCTGGGCGATGATCCGGTATCTGCACCTGAGCACCACCGCCTCGTACATCGGCAAATTCATCGCGGCGCTGCTGGTCAATTTCGCCGGCCGGAAGTTCGTGATCTTCAAGGGTTGAAGGCGTGGTATGCTCCACGCGACGGATCCGGGCGGGTTGTCGAGGCCGGCCGGAGCGAGGCCGGCGGGGAAGGGACGGTGAGAGTCTGCATCGACATCCAGTCGACCCTGGCGCACCGGACCGGGGTGGGGCGGTACACGAAGTCGCTGGTGGACCACCTCGCCCCGCTGGCCGGGGGGGATGAGCTGTCGCTCTTTCACTTCGACTTCCGACGCCGGGGACTGCCTTTCGACGTGCCCGGCGCCCGCCGGCGGGCGGTCGCGTGGATGCCCGGCCGCCTCGCGCAGCAGGCGTGGAAGCGCCTCGGTTTCCCGCCCTTCGACTGGTTCGCGGGGCCCGCCGACGTCTACCACTTCCCCAACTTCATCCTCCCCCCCCTGACGCGCGGACGGAGCGTGGTCACCATCCACGACGTCTCGTTCCTCCGCTTCCCCGAGACACTGGAGGCGAAAAACCTCCGCTACCTGAAGGCGCGCATCGGCGCCACCGTGGCGCGGGCCGACCGGATCATCACCGTGTGCGAGTTCACCGGCCGCGAGGTGGTGGAGGCGCTCCGCGTTCCCGCGGCGAAGGTGGTCGCCATACCGAGCGGCCTGCCCGACGGCTTCACGCGGCCGCCCGCCGGGCGGATTCAGGACGTGCGCGCGCGGCACCGGCTGGACCGCCCGTACCTGCTGTTCGTCGGCACGATCGAGCCGCGGAAGAACCTGCCCTTCCTGGTGGAGGTGTTCGAGCGCCTGCGCGGCTTCGACGGGGACCTGGTGATCGCGGGCATGAAGGGCTGGAAGGTGGAACCCATCCTCGACCGCATCCGCGGGTCGCCCCTCGCCGCCCGCATCCGGCTCCTCGACTACGTGGCGGACGAGGACCTGCCGGGCCTCTACGCCGGGGCGGAGGTCTTCGTCCTGCCCTCCCTGTACGAGGGGTTCGGGTTCCCGCCGCTCGAGGCGATGGCGTGCCGGACGCCCGTCGTCGCCTCGGAGGGCGGTTCGCTCCCCGAGGTGCTCGGCGACGGGGCGCTCATCGTGCGGGGATTCGACGCGGAACACTGGGCGGCCGAGGTGGAGTCGGTCGTGACCGATCCCTCCCGCCGCGCCGACCTCCTCGAACGCGGCGCCGCGCGCGCCCGGGCGTTTGCCTGGTCGCGGACCGCACAACAGACCTGGGATCTCTACCGCTCGCTGGCCTCATAGCGGACGGATTCCGGGGAATCCGAGCCCCGAGCTCCGGTGACCCTGCCCGCGAGGGCGAATACCTCGCACAGATCGCCCCCCCCCATGGCGCGCCGGTTCCGCAAGGGGGTGCGCCGGCGTCTACGGCTGCGGCGGGGGCGCCGCGGCCGGGGCCGCCCCCGGCTGTCCGAAGAGCTGGGCCGCCATCTTGATCCCCATCTGCTGCATGGCCCGCTGCTGCGTCTGGTGGCTCTTGAATCGCTCCATCTGCGCGGGATTCAGGATCTCGGCGGCGCGGATGGCGTAGCGGTCCTGCAGTGTGCCGAGCTGGTCGAGCGCCTTCTGCATGCCCTGTTCGGTGAAGGTCGCCGGATCCGGATTGCTCTGGTCCGGGAATGCGCCGGCCGTGGTCATCGTCTGCCGCTCCTCGTACATGGCGCGGATGAGATCGTGCTCCTGCTGTTCGGTCAGCCCCTCGGCGCCGCCCATCGTCTGCTTGAGCATCTGCACCTGCGTGCGCTCGGGCTGCGTGTCCTCGTACTGCCGGAAGACGCCGTACTGTTCCTCGCCGAGCAGCTGCGCGAACTTCTGGTTGTAGCCCTCGTTGAGTTCCTTCACGCGCTGCGCCATCTCCGCGCGGCCGGCCCCGTTCGTGCCGGGGCTCATCAGGTTCATGCCGGCGTCCATCATGGCCATCTGCCGGTCCAGCAGGATTTCCTTCATCGCGTCCATCTGCTCCGGCGGGAGGTTCAGGTACTTGAAGAGCGAACCGTACTGCGTATCCAGGGTCATCTTCATCTGCGAGCGCAGGATGTTCTTCATCTCGGGGCTCTTGATCATCTCCGCCAGGCCGGCCATCAGCGAAGGCCGGGCGGGCGGGGCCGCGGGCGCCGGGGCGGCCGGGGACAGCCCCGGTCCGCCGGCGGAGGGCACGAACGGCGCCTCCGGTTTCTCGTCGGCCGGGGCGGGCGGCGCGCGGGATTCGACGGTGGAGGCCGGTTCCGGCGGCGTCGGAGAGGCCGCGCGGCCCGGTTCGCGCTGTTTCATCAGGAGATGAAGGCTGGTCGCGGCGAGGGCGACGGCGGCGACCGAAAGGACGCTGATGACGACGTTCTTGTTCATGGCAATCCCCTGCCGGTCTTTCTACCCGAAAGCCGGCCGGAGTGCAACTCGCCGCGCCGGGCCGCCAATTGACCTCGACAACCTCCGCGGCGATGCCTACATTGCGCGGGTCAGTCGAATGAGGGGAGAACGATCACATGAAGAATCATGTTTTGTGGGCGGTCGGGCTGGCGATGGCCGTCGGGGCGGGGGCGCAGCAGCCGCGGCACGTACTGGACCAGGCGGTCGCGTCGGAGCTGCTCCGGGGCGCGGTGGCGCCGCAGACCACGGTGGGCGCCCTGCAGCAGAGCGCCGACTTCCAGCGCGCCTACCTCCTGAGCGTCGTGGAGCAGGAACTCGTGCAGGAGGCCGCGCGGCGCGGTCTGGCCGAGCGGGTCGACGTGCAGCGGGCGCTGATGCAGGCGCGCTACCAGATCCTCCTGCAGGCGCTGCGCGAGGACGTGGCGCGCGGGGCCACGCAGCCGACCGATGCGGACCTGCAGGCCGCCTTCAAGAAGGACAAGGAACGCTGGGTGCTGCAGGAGGCCGTGAAGGCCGACATCTTCGCCGTGGACAGCGGGGCGACCAACGCCCTCGACACGGTGCGCGGCATGGTGGCCGCCCAGAAGATCGACACAAACAAGCTCGTCGCCGTCAACGCCCGCGCGCTCGCGTCCGCGTCCGCCGACCAGTGGATCGCCGAGAACCAGATCGTGGCCGAGGTGTGGAAGGGCGTGAAGGAGATGAAGAAGGACCAGATCCAGTTCTTCCGCGTCCAGGGCATGTACTGGGTGGTGAGGCGCGACGACCAGCGCGAGTCGAAGCCGATGACATTCGACCAGGCCAAGGAGCCGATCCGGCAGGAGCTGCTCGGGCAGCGCCAGCAGGAGAGATGGAACACGTTCGTCGCCGACAAGCAGAAGGCGATCGGACTGCAGTAGGCGGCGGTGCGGGGCGCGAAGGGGCGCGGGTCCTCCGCCCGGTGGGGTGGCGTGTAGTGAATCCGGAAATCCTCGTCCGTCTGAGAAGCGAAGCGATCGGGGCCATCGCGGCGGCCGCGGATGCCGCCGCGCTGGAGGCCGTGCGCGTGCGCTTCCTCGGACGCAAGGGCGCCCTGCCCGCGTTGATGGAGGAGCTCAAGTCGGTCCCGCGCGAGCAGAAGCCCGAGTTCGGCCGGCAGGTCAACGACCTGAAGCGCGCGGTCCAGCAGGCCTTCGACGAGCGGAAGGCGGCGATCGAGGCCGGGGGGGCCGCCGCGGGGGGCGGCATCGACACGAGCCTGCCCGGGGACTGGCGGGGGCTCGGCTCGCTGCACCCGATCACCCGCATCGTCGAGCGGGCGGTGGGCATCTTCCGCACGCTGGGTTTCACCGTGGCCGAGGGGCCGGACGTGGAGACCGTCTACCACAACTTCGACGCCCTCAACACCCCGCCGGACCACCCCTCGCGCGATGCGCAGGACACCTTCTACCTCGATACGGGCGAGCTGCTCCGCTGCCACACCTCGCCGGTGCAGGTGCGGTACATGGAGGCGCACGAACCCCCCGTGCGCATCGTGGCGCCCGGCCGCTGCTACCGCCGCGACACCCCCGACGCCACGCACAGCGCCAACTTCCACCAGATCGAAGGGCTGTACGTGGACCGCGACGTCTCGCTGGCCGATCTCAAGGGCGACCTTTCGTACTTTGCGCGGGAGATGATGGGGCCGGACGTGAAGGTCCGGTTCCGACCGCACTTCTTCCCGTTCACCGAGCCGAGCGTCGAGGTCGATTTCTCCTGTCACGTCTGCGGGGGCGGGGGCTGCCGCGTGTGCAAGCAGAGCGGATGGATCGAGATTGCCGGCGCCGGCATGGTCCACCCCAATGTCTTCAAGGCGGTGGGCTACGACCGGTTCGACGTGGTCGGATACGCCTTCGGCATGGGCATCGAGCGGGTCGCCATGATCCTGTACGGCATCCCGGACATCCGGATGCTGTACGAGAACGATGTGCGGTATCTCTCGCAGTTCTAGATTGTTCCGCCGCAAGATGGCCGGCGGATGCGGATCGAACGTGGTGGCGGTCCGGGATGTCAAAGCGTAGCGAACCTGTATTCGGAGCAGCACGATGGGCGAGGCAAGAAGGAGTCGGACGCCGGCGGCCGCCGCGCCGCGGGGGGGCCGGTGGGCGTGGGCGGACGAGCGGGTGGGGCTGGCGCTCGCCGTCGCGGCCGGCCTGGGATTCCTGCTGGTCTGCATGATCCTCCCGCTGGTCGGGCCCGCGGCGGCCCGGGGCTCGGGATCGCCCGGCGCCACGCGCGCGCCCTACTACGCGCTCAACTGCGCGACTTTCCTCTCGGCGGTCCTGGTCACCCTGCTGCTGGCGGCGGGGGCGGCGGGGTCCAAGATGCAGCGCCGGCAGACCGCCGGCGGGCCGCTGCCGTGGATCTCGCTCGGCCTGTGCGGGGTCTGCGTCTTCCTCGTGATCGCCTTCCTCGCCGGCGCGCTGCAGATGTGAAGGAACAGGCATGACGCAGACCGAAGACCTCGCTGATACCGTATCCGCTCCGGAGGGCGCGGGGCGGGCGTTCTTCCGCCGCACGGACTGGGGCGCCTTCGCCGCGACGTTCCTGGCTGCGCTGGCGGTCTACACGTGGACGCTGGCGCCCACCGTCACGCTCGAGGACTCCGGCGAGCTGGCCGTCGCATCGGACTATCTCGGCGTCCCGCACCCGCCGGGCTATCCGATCTGGACCCTTCTCACGTGGTTCTTCCAGTGGATCTTCCATTTCGTGGACTACCACGGTCACCCGAATCCCGCCTGGGGCGTGGCGTTCTTCTCCGCGTTCGCGGGCGCCGTGGCCTGCGGCGTGCTGGCGCTGCTCGTCAGCCGATCCACCGCGGACCTGCTCCGCAGCGTCCCGCGCTTCGACGAGCTGCTCGGCGAGCGCACGGAGCGCCTGTTCTGCTGGGCGGGCGGCGTGGCGGCGGGCCTGCTGCTCGCCTTCAGCCCCGTGCTCTGGTCGCAGTCGGTCATCGTCGAGGTGTACAGCCTCAACGCCCTGTTCCAGATCCTCGTGATGGCCCTCCTCTACCGGTGGATGAGCCGGCCCCGCGACCTGGTGGCCCTCTATGCCATGGCCTTCGTGTTCGGGCTGGGCTTCACGAATCACCAGACGCTGCTCTTTCTCGGCCTCGCCCTGGCCGCGGGGGTGTTCGTGGCCGATGCGCGGCTGTTCCGCGACTTCGTGATTGTCGGGGCCGGCCTGATCGCCCTGTTTGCCGTGAACCTCCTGGCCGGAAAGGCGCAGGTGATGTCCCTGACCTGGGTGCAGGGGCCGTCGACGCCCGCCTTCTGGTTCTACTGGGTGTTCGTCTTCGCCATCCTGGCGGCCGGGGCGCGCTGGCTGCCGCGCGGGGTGCCGGTGGCGATCACCGTGCTCCTGTTCATCCTCGGCGTCTCGTTCTACTTCGGCTACCTGCCGGTCGCCTCGGAGCAGAACCCGCCGATGAACTGGGGCTATCCGCGGACCTGGGAGGGTTTCGTCCACGCCGTCACGCGCGGCCAGTACGAGAAGATCCAGCCCACCGACCTGTTCTCCGCGAAGTTCATCGGCCAGATGTTCGGCTTCCTCACCGACGTGCGGCGGCAGTTCTCGCTGCCCCTCCTGCTGCTCGGGTTCCTTCCGTTCGCCGTGTGGCAGTTCCGCGCCGGGCGCCGGACGCTCCGCGCCGCCCCGGTCGCGCTCGCCCTCAACGCCGCCGCGCTCATCCTGGTCGGCATCGAGGCCGCCGTCGAGATCCCCGGCCAGCCCGATCCCGCCGCCATCGCGCTCTCCTACAAGGCCGTGTCGGCGCTGATCCTGCTCCTGGCCATCGTGGGCGTTCTTCTCCTGCTGATCGAGATCGTCGAACGGCTGCTCCGCATGGCGCGCGGGGAGGACCCGGTGACCTCCGTGGTCGCCATCGTGATCCTCGCGATCCTCGCGGTCGGCGCCCTGTTCGTCTACACCATGATCCTCAAGCACGTCTTCACCGGGGGCTACGGCGCCACGGCCGTCCTGGGCACGCTGCTGGTGCTGATCGCCGTGCCGGCCTTCGTCGCGGCGCTCACGCTGCTGCGGCACCGGTCGACCGCGCTCGCGTTCGAATTCGGCGAGGCGGGGCGGGGATGGACGCTGTGCACCGTCGCCGGGTTCGTCTCGGTCACGTTCATCTTCATGGCGATCCTCAATCCGGCGCTCGATCTGCAGACCGTCTTCATCCAGCGCGTGCAGTTCATCCAGTCGCACGCCCTGTTCGCGCTGTGGGTGGGCTACGGCGTCGCCATCGGCCTCGCCCTCGTCGAGACCCTCGCGCGCGGGGCGGCCCTGCTGCGCTGGCCGCTGGCGCTGGCGGCGACGATCCTCGTGCCGTCGGTGACCCTGTGGAAGAACTGGGAAGACGACTACATCGTCAACACCTTCGGCGGCGCCGAGCAGAACGGCCACGATTTCGGCTGGCAGTTCGGCCACTGGCAGCTCCGGGGCGTCAACGCCATCAAGGAGGATCTCCAGGCCGACCTCGGCCCCGCGGAGTTCGAGAAGGCCTGGGCGGAGTACCCGAACAAGGACTACCCGCCGGAGATGAGCTCGAACGCCGTGTTCTTCGGCGGCACCGATCCGGGCCGGTTCGTGCCGACCTACATGATCTACTCCGCCAAGGTGCGGCCGGACGTGTTCCTGATCACGCAGAACGCCCTCGCCGACAACACGTACCTGAACGTCATGCGGGACCTGTACGGCGACGAGATCTGGATCCCGGCGATCCAGGACAGCAACACCGCCTTCCAGCAGTATCTCGCCGACATCCAGAGCGGCCGGATCGCCGCGGGCGCCGACGTGAGCCTGGCGGGCGGCCGGATCAGCGTGCAGGGGGTCGGCGGGGTGATGGCCATCAACGGCATCCTGGCCAAGATGATCTTCGACCACAACAAGGCGCGGCACGAGTTCTACGTGGAGGAGAGCTACGTCATTCCGTGGATGTACGAGTACCTGACCCCCCACGGCCTGATCATGAAGATCAACCGGGAGCCGACCCCCCTGCCCGACGAGATGGTCCGGCTCGACCGGGAGTTCTGGGACTGGTACTGCAAGCGGCTGCTCGGCGACACGAAGTTCCTCCGCGACGTCGTGGCCCGCAAGACGTTCTCCAAGCTGCGCAGCGCGATCGCCGGCCTCTATGCCTACCGCGGACGGTTTGCCGACGCCGAGCACGCCTTCCGGCAGTCCATCGCCCTCTATCCCCTCAGCCCCGAGGCCACCTTCCGGCTGGCCGACATGTTCGTGGCGGCCGGCCGCTTCGACGACGCACGGGGGCTGATGACCGATTTCCAGAAGGCCGACCCGATGAACGACAAGGTCCAGGGCTTCGTCAATCACATCGGCGAGATGGAGAAGGTCACGAAGCGCCGCCAGGAGCTGATGCAGATGGACGCCACCGGGCGGCTGGACGTGAACGGGGCCCTGGAGCTGGCGGAGATGTACCGGCGCTTCCAGCAGCCGGCCCCCTTCGAGATGCTCGTCCGGCGCATGGTGGCCAACCAGCCTCCGCTGCCTCCGGACGCCCTGCTGCAGCTCGGCCAGTCCTGTGCCAACAGCGGCCGGCTGGATCTGCTGGAGACGATCCTGGGCAAGTACCTGGAGCTCCAGCCCGGCGACCTGCGGATCATGGTCGAACTGGCGGCCGTCTACTCGGCCCGGGGGAACGCCGGCGGGGCCCTCGATCTGCTGCGGAAGGCGGTCGAGCGCGGGGGCATGCCCATCGTCGAGCGCATCCGCCCCGATCCGCGCTTCCAGCCGCTTCGCAACCTGCCGGCCTTCCAGCAACTGATCCCCCCGATGGGATCCGGGGCCCCCTTCTCCATGCCGCCGGGGCTGCAGAACCTCCTCAAGTAGCCCCTTTTCGAACGTGATGCACGGTGTCGCGCAGGATCTTCCTGTGCGTTCTTCGTGCTCGAACGCCTGCTCGGCCACCGGCAAGAGCGTCCTTCTCCCCCTTGTCTTCTCGGCGACCTCTGTTAGCTTCTGTTCAATCGAATCGGGTCGCGGGCAGCCGCCCGCCTTACGTGGTTCCGCCGCACGATCGCGCGAGAAGGCGCAGGGGCGGAAACCGGATTGACTTGCCGCGCGGGGTGCCCATACTCCCCCGATTCTCGCGGCGGAACGGGCCGCGACGGAAGGACGGCCTACGGGATACGCGCCATGATGCGGACACACCATTGCGGGGAGCTGCGGAAGACGCATGTCGGCCAGCATGTGGAGCTGTGCGGATGGGTCGACACCGTCCGCGACCACGGCGGCCTGATCTTCATCGATCTGCGCGACCGCTACGGCATCACCCAGGCGATCTTCGACCCGCGCGACGCGCAGGACGCCTGGGACGTCGCGCAGTCCACGCGCTCGGAATACGTCATCCGGGTCGCCGGCGTGGTGGAATGCCGCCCGGCCGACATGGTCAATCCCAAGCGCGACACCGGGGAGATCGAGGTCCGCTGCTCCCGCATCCAGATCCTCAACCGCAGCCGGACGCCGCCGTTTCCGCTCGACGACACGACGGCGGCCAAGGTGTCGGAGGACCTGCGCCTGACGTACCGCTACCTCGACCTCCGCCGTCCCGCCATGGCCCGGTGGCTCGTGCAGCGCCACCACATCGTGCAGACCGCGAGGCGGTACTTCGACCGCCACGGGTTCGTCGAGGTGGAGACGCCGATCCTGACGAAGAGCACGCCGGAAGGCGCGCGCGACTATATCGTGCCCAGCCGCGTCACCCCCGGGACCTTCTACGCCCTTCCGCAGGCGCCGCAGCAGTACAAGCAGCTCCTGATGATGGGGGGCATGGATCGCTACTTCCAGATCGCCCGGTGCTTCCGCGACGAGGACCTGCGCGCCGACCGGCAGCCGGAGTTCACGCAGATCGACGTCGAGATGTCGTTCGTCACGGCCGACGACCTCATGAACCTGATCGACGGCCTCCTCGTCGCGATCATGGAAACGGCCGGTCATCCGAAGCCCGCCCTGCCGCTCCCGCGCATGACCTATGCCCAGGCAATGAGCCAGTACGGCAGCGACAAGCCCGACCTGCGGTTCGGGATGCCCATCACGGATCTCAGCGACGCATTCCGCGGCAGCCAGTTCAAGGTGTTCGGCGCGGCGGTGGAACAGGGCAAGGTGGTGAAGGCCTTCAACGCCAAGGGATTGGCCGGGGCGCCGATCCGGGTGATGGACGAGTGGACCGCCCTGGCCAAGGACTCCGGGCTCGCCGGCCTCGCGTACATCCGCGTGCAGGAGGACGGCGGATGGAAATCGCCGATCGTGAAGTTCTTCTCCGAGGGCGAGAAGGCCGCCCTGCAGGAGCGGCTGGACATCCGCGCGGGCGATCTGGTCCTCTTCGCGGCCGACCGCGCGGACGTCGTGCACACGACACTCGGACGGCTCCGGCTCCTGGCGGGCGAAATGGCCAAGGCCATCCCCGAGGGCGTCTTCGCATTCACGTGGGTCACCGATTTCCCCCTCTTCGAACTGGGCGAAGGGGGGCGCCTGCAGTCCATGCACCATCCCTTCACCTCGCCCCGGTTCGACGACCTGCCGCTGCTCGACACCGAGCCCCTGAAGGTCCGCGCCCAGGCGTATGACATCGTGCTCAACGGCACCGAGCTGGGCGGCGGGAGCATCCGCATCCACGATCCCGAGCTGCAGATGGCGGCCTTCCGGCGTCTGGGGATCCCCGACGGGGAGATCGAATCGCGCTTCGGGCACCTGATCCGGGCGCTCTCCTACGGCGCTCCGCCCCACGGAGGCATCGCCCTCGGCCTGGACCGGCTGGTGATGTTGATGGTCGGCGGCGCGAGCATTCGCGACGTCATCGCCTTCCCCAAGAACCAGAAGGCGATGGATCTGCTGATGAGCGCGCCCGACCGGGTCGACGACCGCCAGCTGCGCGACGTCCACATCCGCCTGGCGGCCGAGCGGCCGTGACCGGGCCCGTGGGGGAGGGGCGGGATCAGCGGGGGGCGCGCCATGGACGAGGAGGCCAGGTCCACGGGTGCGGCCGTCCGGGGCGGTGAATGCCGTGGGCGGCCGTGTCGCGTCTTCTCTTCACGGGCGGGATTCGCCGACGGCTTTCCGGCCTGCCTCGCGGTCGTGTGATATCCCCGGATCGGGCTCTCCGACCTCACGCGCGAGGACGTCATCGAATGATGGATTCGCGTGCGCTTCTGGGCGAGGGGAATGTCCAAAAAAGCTTATTTCAGTTGACGCTAACTGCGACCTGAACCTATAGTCCATCGTAAGCGCGCAAGGTGCGAACCATCCGGTGGGTACGATGCGCACGAGATCGAGTTCCGGATCGCCCGACGCGTATCGGATGTTGGGTCGGTTTGTCTTTGCCGGCCCCGGGCCGCGGGCTGTAGACGCGGAGGGGGCGGGCGCGCGCGCGTACACGAGGTGCGGCAGGAGTGGGCGAATGAATCGGACTCGAAACAGACGGCTGTCGCGATGCCTGCGGTGGTGCTTGTCTCTGGCCTTCTTCATGGCCGGATCCGTGATCGCCCAGACGAATGCGCCGCCCTCGTCAAGGGGCATGGGACCCGGAGCGCTGGTGCCCGACGACGATCCCGAATGGGTGCGAATCGCCGAAGAGACCGGAAAGATTCCGCCCGACCGGATCAAGGAAGTCTGGATCGCCAACGAGAAGGAGATGGCGACCCGCGCGGCCCAGGTGCAGAAGATGCGGGAGGAGGTCTGGAAGCTCGCGGCCGAGGCCCGCCAGAACGACCCCGCGTGCAAGGCCATCCGCGACCAGATCGAGCAGATGCGGAAGAAGCTGGACGAAGCCGCGCACCAGAATCCGGCGGTGGCCGCCTCCGAGAAGTCGCAGAAGGACGCGGAGCGGAGTTTCTATCTTTCGGTGAAGAAGCGGCAGTTGCTCGGTCAGATGATGAGGAAGCTCCCTGACGACGAGCAGTTGTCGATCTTGAAGGCTGCGCAGCAGCGGCAGACGAATGCTGCGCCGGACAAGGCGGATGCCGGGGCGGCCGCGTCTTCCGCGGCGCCCGGGACCGGTTCCTCCGGGAGCGGGGGGCCGCAGGCGTCGCCATAGGTCGGATGTGGCCGGAGAGGTGGAGAATTGCGGTCGCTGATCGGTGGGCAGAGCGAATGTGAGGGAATCGACCATGAAGAGCTTGAGCGTCAGGCAGTGGGCATGGATCCGCGTGGCCGTGGTGGGGGGACTGCTGGGGTTCGCCTCCGTTTCACGGGCGGATCTGTTCAACGTCTACTCCAACTTCGCCGATGCCTATCAGATCGGGGGTGCGGCCGAGGACGGCGACAATGACGGCCTGACCAATGGCCAGGAATGGAACGGCTGGCGGACACGGGTGAACGGCGTATGGTACTACTGCGGGCATAACTCCAACAACATGCAGCCGGGGGATGTCGAGGTCAACAGTCCCTTCCCGGGCGATGCCGATTCCGACAACGACGGCCTCGGAGACCGCCTGGAGATGCTGTCCGGGTCGATGCCGAATCGGGCGGACAGCGATGGCGATGGAATGCGCGACAACTGGGAGGTGTATGTAGGCCTGGACCCGAGGGATGACGGCGTGTGGGTCGTGGGGCCCGGCGACCAGGGAAATCCTCGAGAAGGTTTCGACGGAGATCCTGACGGTGACGGCTTGAGCAATGGCATCGAGATGATAGGGCCGAATCGAATCGGCTTGCCCGCGATCGAGCCCGCGTCGTCATCGAATCGGCAGACCTGCCCTACATTCCCGGATGGCGATGACTACACCCTGCCGTTGAGTTTCGACAGCGACACGGACCGGCTGGTGGATTCTTACGAATACGAATGGAGCCACGACCTGGACCCGTCCGACGGCACGGACGACGCGGATGCAGACTCGGATCTCGACGGGCTGACGACGTTCCGCGAGATGGTTCTTCACCCTCTGCTGGCGGAGAATTGGGCGACCGCAACGCCTTCGATCGCACGACCGGCGCCGGCGTATCATCAGGTCGGGGAAGGGGGGAACGGTCCGTTCATCGGCGCGCGGTGCACATTGGGCGAAGGCTATCTGAATATCGCACAGGTGGACGCGCCGGGGGACCAGTACGACACGGCCAACCGCCTACCGGCCGGCATGGTCATATGGAATGTGCCGGTCGACTTCGTTGGATCGCGCAGGACCGGCGGCCCTAACGGCAGGCTTCTCGGAACACCCCGGTGGACGAATCCCCGGACGACTCATGGTGGAACCGATACGGATGGCGATTTCCTTCCGGATGGTTGGGAGGTGGAACACGGCCTGAATTTCATGAGCGGCCTGCTCAGCGCCAACGGGATGGTGTTGCAGCCGAGCGGCGGCCTGGGCGACCCGGACAACGACACCTTGCTGAACTTCGAGGAGTACTACGGCCAGGACGGCTATCGCATCGATCTCAGGACCGGCACCGGGGACGAGACGAATCCCTGGATCTCGCGCATTATCAACCGCCGCCCCAATACGGAATTCAGCGATTACCTTGGGCAGACGATTCCGAACACGCCCCAAGCTCACCGCCAGTACCAGTCGCCGATGGTGTACTGGGGCGTCTACCCGGGCCCCACCGGCACACGTTTCACAGACGACTTCCATCCGACCAACCGCCCGGGCTTTTTCGACTCCACGATTTTCGCGGTGGGCGATCCGCTCAGCGCCCCGCCACTGCCGCCGGGCAGTTTTGTGGCCGTCGCGGGCGCTCCTCCGCCCGAAGCGCGATGGGATGGGGCGGCGCTGGGCGACAATCCGGCGTTCCAGCCTTCCTTCTACGATCCGTTCGCCGTGGCCGAGCCGGGGATTTGCTTCGTCGATGGGGATGGCGACGGCGTGTTCACGCCGGGCGTGGACGACGTGTTCGTCGACGGCGATGGGGATCTGGTCTTCTCGCTGCTGTGGGACACCCAGGTGCTTGTGAACAACGTGGCGCTGGCGGGTGGGGAAGTCGGCTTGCCGATCACGCGCAACGTCCCGCACAAGTGGCCCATGCCCGGCCGCGACACCGATGACGACGGTCTGCCGGACCACCTCGAGATCCAGGCCGATCCGACCGTCGGGCGTGAGCCGAGCAGCCCCGTCCACTCCACCGGGCCGTTCGTCCAGCGCTCCGCTCGGGTCACGGGAACCAATGGCCTTCGGGTCAGCACCGGCGATCCGGGCGAGAACGGCAAGCGGCTGTTCAACCGAGACTGGACCATCGAGTGCTGGGTGTACCTGCGCGACGACGTCCCCGGCGAGTTCAGCGGGCAGCTCATCAACGGCACGATGCGTGTGGCGACGCTCACTCGCACGGGCTACGAGCTCGGTCTGTCGAATTCGGTTCCGTACGTGTCCTTCCAGACGATCGGCGGCAAGCAGTACCGCGCGGCTTCCGTCCATATCGGCAAGTTGCCGAGGGGGCGCTGGTGTCATCTCGCCGGCGTGTTCTCGCACGGCGGCCCCGGCGAGGGCAACGCGCTGAGCCTTTCCATCGACGGTCTGCTCGACCAGTCGCTGCAGGGGCTGGAGGAGTCCTCCTCCACCTTCGGCGGTCAGTACGGCGGACGGGTGGTGCTGGGCCGTCAGGACGCCGCCAGCGCGGCCCCATGGGCGGAGAACGTGTGGATCGACGAAGTGCGCATCTGGACCGTTCCGCGCACGGCGCAGGAAATCAGCGACAACCGGTGGAAGCTGGTCGACCCGGTCCAGTTCTCGCCCGTCCCGCCCCACCTGGTCGCTCTCCGCAACGCCCTCGCGGCCTACTTCCCGTTCGACGACGGCGGGAAGATCGCCGAGGATCACACCCGGCGGGCCCAGTCCAGCCTTCTGGGCTACAGCTTCCCCGGGGACACCAACGTCGCCTCCGCCCTCCTGCTGGAGTACATCTATGGCGACACGGGATATGCGATCGACAGCGACGACCTCCCGGGCATCGCGCAGTTCAAGTTCGACCTGAATGCCGCGCCGGTCCGGGGCGCGATCGATACCGAGCGGGGCGCGTTCGACTCCGACGGGGACGGGCTGCCGGACGACTGGGAGCTCAAGCACGAACTGAATCCCTTCAAGGATCAGACGCCCGATCATCCCCAGCACGGAGCGTACGATCCGGCCTGGCAGACCGCGGAGGGGCCCGGGCTGGATGCCCAGCGCGATCTGGACGGGGACGGCCTGATCAACCTCTATGAGTATTTCTCCCGAACTAACCCGAGGAAGAACGACACGGACGAGAACGCCATCCCGGACACGGGGGAGGACTACGACGCGGAGGGACTGATCAACCGCATCGAGAGCGATCTCGCCACCCGCCCAGACCTCATGGACACGGACGACGACGGTGTCACGGACAGCGAGGAGAAGGCGGCGGGCTACTCCGCCATATCCTCGGTCAGCCCGGCCATCGACCGGCTGCTTCGGTTCAGCGGGACCCCGGGCTGTTATCTCGATATTCCGCAGCGGTCCGAGATGCGGCTGGAATCGTGGACGGTGGAGGCCTCGGTGTTGCCGGATGCGGTCCGGCCGCTCGCCGATGGCCAGGGGGCCTCGATTGTGCGGCGCGTCGTTCAGACCACGGAAAACGGTCTGCTGGCGGCGAACTACGAGCTGCGCGTGGTGCGCAGCGGCACGAATCTCGTCCCGGAGGCCCGCTTCGTCCACTTCGACAACGGGAATATCGGATACATCAAGAGAGTGGTTGCCAGCACGGGCACCGTCGCCGCCTTGATCCCCGTGGACATGAATTCCAGCGATCCGAATGCGAACGGGGCGCTCACCCGCCTCTGTGCCACTTACGACACCGTGGACGGCGATTTCAGGCTGTACGTCAACGGCAACCTCGTCGCCGTGACGAATACGGCGGACAGCCGGCCGCCCGTCAGCGGCCAGGGAATTGCCAGCTACTTGCGGGTGGGCGAGGGCTTCTGCGGGTTCGTCGACAATGTCCGGCTCTGGGCCGGCGAGAGATCGCCCGGCGATATTCTCGCCCTGCTGTCGGAGAACCTGACCGGGACCGAGCCCGACCTCGTCACCCTCATCGAAGCGGATGACGGCGGCTGGCCCACCGAGGCCGTTCGCGGGAGCGTGCGGGAACAAATCGGGAATCCCGCGGACCTGGTGTCGCTGACCAACGGAACGCGCGTGCTCGTCAAGGCGCCGGCCGCCGGCATATTCGTGGGGCATGAGGGAGGGATCGCCGAATACCACCTGGAGAACAACGTCGGGGAATTCCTGTTCGAGACCCCCGACCATGGCGATCGCGTATACGTGATCGCGGACGGGATCACCTACCAATGGGATCAGCCGACGACGACATGGGTGCCCGTGAGCACCCTGCCCGTGCCGGATCCCGTGATTCTCGAATCAGTCCGCTTCAACGCGGCGCCTGCAAACCCGGTGGAAGGGGACACCTGGCTCTCCGGCGGCAATCTCACGCTTTTTGAGAGCGGCCAGGCGTTCGTCACGCCGGCGCCGGCCAAGGTTTTCTCGGAAGGCCAGATGCTGGCGGGAGCCGCGGCTCACAACGACTTCGCATGGTGGATATCCCGCGAATCGTTCTACCGGTATGACACGTCGCTGCCGGCGGGAGTGCCTGCCGAGTCGCCCGGATTCAAGAAATGGGGGCGGGGGACGGCTTGGCTGGCGGACGCGCGCTTCATCGTGGACACCAACGCCGCCAACCTGACGGCCCTGGCCGGCATGACCCCCGCGCGCGTCGGCGATGTGGTTCTCGTGCTCGACGCGGACGACGTGACGGCGGGGCCGCAGCCTGGATTCCGCATCTTCAAGGGCGTGATTGACGGGATCAACGTGTATGAGGCCGCTCCCATGCTGGACGGCGACCGGATCCTTGAACGCTGGTCGGGCCGTCTGCAGGATTGGGATGAGAATTCGGCTCAGTTTGTCCCCATCGCGGATGCCATGACCGACGGGGGGAACCTGTACCTGTACATCCGCTGGGAAGGCATCTGCTACAAGTCGATGTCGAGAAACGGCACGAATGAATGGGTGCGATGGGGCTACGTTCCTACGGTGGAGGAATTCACGCAGCCCAAGGGGTGGACGAGCCTGTGGGAACGGGCGGCGCAGCTCTCGGGAGGCGCCCGATTGGTCGGTGGCAAGGTCAGCGAGGCCGCGATGGCCAGCATGTCCGGCGATGGCGACCACGACGGGCTGCCGGACTACTGGGAGGAAGCCAACGGTCTCGATCCGGATAACGGCGCGGGGAATGACGGCCCCGGCGGGGATCCCGACGGAGACGGGCTCAACAACTTCACCGAGTACCTGACCAAGAACAGCCCGGAGAACGTCGACAGCGACGGCGACCTCATAAACGATGCGTTCGAAGACTATGATCAGGACGGTCTGTCGAACATCGTCGAGCAGAACGATACGCGCACCCGGCCGGACAAGGTCGACACGGACGACGATTTCCTCTCCGACTGGGAAGAGGTCACGGGGAATGACTTCTCGGACACGTCGATCTGGCTGCACGCGAACAACGCCCGGCCGCAGCGGGTATCGAATCCGCTGGTTGCGGACGATCCGCCCCGACAACTCTCCGCCTGCTTTGACGGCACCGGGCGCGCCAAGCTGCCCGACAAGGTGGAGTTCTCGCTGTCGTCGTGGACGGTGCAGGCCTGGGTCTGCCCGAGCAACGGCGCCGACGGCGTCGTGCTCCGGCGCGCGGCGACGAACGCCTTGCTGTCGCGCGTGGCGATCAACTATGAGCTCGGGGTGCAGCAGCTCGGAGGCGCGATCCGTCCCTACATCCGCTACGTGGGGCTGGCGAGCAACGGAGCGCCGGTGGAGGTGCGGGTCAACGGCACGGGTCCGACCGAACAGGTGATGGTCAACACGAATGAACTGAACCTGGCCGCGGACGCGTGGGTGCACCTGGCCGGCGTCTACGATGCGCCCAGCAGCACGCTTACACTCTATGTGGGCGGCGTCCCCGCGTCCAAGCGGCTGGATGCCTATCCGCCGTGGGGTCTGGGGCTCGGGGAAGGCTACACACCGAACGCATCGGTCAGCATCCGCGGCGGCGAATGGAACGACACCGTGGCGCAGGACGGTTTCGAAGGCGCCATCGACGAGGCCCTGATCATCGCCGGCGCGGTCAGCGGCGAACGGATTCTCCGCGATGCGACCCAGGCGAACGCGGCCCTCATGGGCCTGAGCGAAGGGATGGCCTCGACGTCCCATCCCGCCGTTCCCGCCGCCCAGGCGGCCTCCTTGCCGCATGTGGCGGGCCAGATGCTCGTGCGGTTCAATGACGCGATGGGGCCGGCGGCCGTCTCGAATGCCGCGGCCTCGGTGGGCGTCAACCTGATCCGCAAGTTCGCCTCGGCGCCAAACCTCTATCTGGCGGGCTTCGGCGACGGTTCGTCGATGGTCGACAAACTGAACGCCCTGCGGGCGAAGACGTCGGTCGTCTACGCCGAGCCGAACTACACCCTCACCCTTCGCAAGGCGCCGAACGACATCTCGTATCAGTGGCAGTGGCACCTGAACAACACGGCGCAGTTGGGCGGAACGCCGGGCGCCGACATCGACGCGGAGAACGGGTGGGATCGCACGACCGGATCGAGCAACGTGGTCGTCGCGATCGTCGACAGCGGGATCCTGGGCACGCACCCGGATCTGGCGCCGAACCTGTGGCACAACACGCGCGAAGTTCCCGGCAACGGCATGGACGATGACGGGAACGGCTACATCGACGACGTCAACGGATGGGACTTCGGCGATGGCGACAACGATCCCTACGACGATCTGGTCGGGCACGGCACCCACGTGGCGGGCATCGTCGGCGCGAAGGGCAACAATGCCTTCGGGGTCTGCGGCGTGGCGTGGGACGTCAAACTGATGCCGCTGAAGATCGCCGACATGACTGGAGGATTGAGCCTGGCGGCAGCCATGGAAGCCATGGAGTACGCGTGGCGCAACGGCGCCCGGATCAGCAACCACAGCTGGGGCGGCCTCGGCTACATGCAGTCGCTGTACGATGTCATGCTGACCGCGCGCAACCGCAACCACCTGTTCGTGGTGGCTGCCGGCAACGACTCGGCCGACAACGACATCCTCTTCGACACTCCGTCGGGCTACGACATTGACAGTATCATCACGGTGGCGGCGACGGATACGAACGACCTGCTGGCGTCGTTCAGCAACTACGGCCTCACGTCGGTGGACATCGGGGCGCCGGGCGTCGACATCTACAGTACGATGAACTTCGAGGGCATGAACACGTTGATGAGCGGGACATCCATGTCCGCGCCCATCGTGGCCGGCGCCGCCGCCCTCTACTTGTCCCTGCATCCGGATGCGGATGCCCGCGCGATCAAGGCGGCCATCCTGCGGACCGCCGAGCCGCTGCCGAGCCTGCGCGGGTGGATCATGAGCGGGGCGCGGGTGAACATCAACGCCCTGCTGGGCGGCACCGGAACGGTGCTGGCGCAGTACCAGTTCAACGACTGGGGGCTGACGGCCGAAGACGCCACCGTCCCGTTCGACTGGCGCAACGACTGGTCCAGCGCGGCCACGTTCCAGGGCGGCGTCCGGTTCTGCACCAACAGCTATGCCACGGTGGAGAAGGACACGGACGGCGATGGCCTGCCCGACTGGTGGGAGAATCTCTACGGGCTCGATCCGAACAGCGTGATCGGCGACGAGGGCGCGTACGGCGATCCGGATGGCGACGGGCTCAGCAATATCGCCGAGTACAAGGCGGGCACGGATCCGACGGACGCCGATTCCAACAACGACGGCGTCTCCGACTACGATTCGCGGCCGCAGGACGGCAGCGGACTGACGGCCGGGGAATTGTACAGTGACGGCGACCTGCTCCCGGACAACTGGGAGATCCTGTACCCGAGTATCCTCAGTCCGCTGGTGTTCGACGAGCACCTGGACCCGGACCAGGACGGCTGGAGCACCCTGGCCGAGTACATGTACTCCTCCAACGGGGTCCGCGCGAGCACCGATCCGGGCGACGCGGCCGCCCATCCCTGGCCGCACGTGACCTTCGAGTTCCGCTACAACGGGACCATGAACATCACGACGGGACGGGTGCAGGTGCAGGCCTACCGGAACGAGAGCATGGACGGTACGCCCGACGCATGGGGCTTCATCAACGTGCAGGGCTTCCCGCACACCATAACGATCACCAATTTTGGCAGCGGCTACATTCGCGAGGGCTGGAACCGGTTCTTCGCCTTCATCGACCTGAATGCGAATGGCACGTACAACGAGGGCGAGCCGGCCGGCCTGGCGATCGATCAGCCGTACTACGTCGGTTGGGGCGACCTCAAGACGGTGGTGATCGGCATGAGCGACGGCCTCTCGGGCTATCACCGATTCGACTGGGGGGCACAGAGCAATGCAACCACCTATGGGGTGACGATCACCCGTGTCTCCGGCGGCGGATCGCCCATGGTGGATAAGATGCCTATTCGCGGGAGGACGTACTTCCACGAGGGCGATTTCCGGCGTGCGGGGCAGATCGGGCTGGATGGGGGTGGATCCTATCTCCCGAGCTACCGGTGGTACATCACCAGCGACGTGACCGGTGAGACGATCATCGACCAGGGCGAATTCAACCTGTCGTACGCGACCGCGATCGATGCGCCGGTAGTGGTGGCGCCGCTCGGCGGGACGCTGCCCTATGCCAAGAACACGTTCAACTGGCGGATGAGCACGAATGCGACACAGATCCAGGTGCTGATCCGGCCGCTGTCGCCCACGAATGCGCCGGTCTATACCTACGAAGGACCGGCTCCGTTCTCCGACTCGTCGGGAGTCTTCTCCTTCAATCTGCCGGTCTATGCGGGCGACCGGAGCCGCGCGGTGACGGGCGCGTTCGTGACCAACGTGCTGTCCAATGGGCCGTACTACTGGGAGGTCAGGGCGAGGAATCCGAAGACCGCCTGGTCCGCCCCGGGGACGGGATCGTTCACGTTCAATCTGCAGGAGACCGCGCCCAACGCCTACACGATCGGCGGCCGCGTCCACTACTACGGACCGGCGACGCTCTCGAGCGGCGCCGTGGTAATCGTACAGGCGATCAATTCGATCGGGTTCAGCGGAATACCGGAGGCGCAGGTGACCCTGACCAAGTTCGGGGACTTCCAGCTTCGCGGGCTGCGCGCCGGCGCGTACGCCGTCAGGGCGTTCATCGACATGAACGGAAACGGCAAGTGGGATACCTTCGAATCGTGGGGCTTCGTGGCCGATTCGGCATCCGCCACCCCGATGACGACCGTCAAGTGGCTGACCGTCCCGAGCAACCAGCTCGGTCAATCCCTGGTCATCAGGGATCGCGACACGGACAACGACAAGATGCCCGACGCGTGGGAGTATCAGGTTCTCGGTTCCCTGTCCGCGAGTCCGGACGCCGATCCGGACAACGACGGCCTGAAGAACCTCGACGAGTGCCGCTACGGCACGAACCCGCTGAATCCCGATACGGATGGCGATGGATACTCCGACGGAGAGGAAGCCGGGATCGACTACCGGTGGCCCACCGATCACAACCAGAACCCGATGTGGGGTGACGGCGACGGGGACGGCGTTCCGAACATGGTCGAACTGGTGCTGGGCACTGACCCGGCCAGCTACTACGACCGGCCGGCCGACCCGAGCGTCGTGAATCTGTCGCAGGTGGTTCCCGATGCGGGTGGCGCAACGGTGAAGTTCGTGGTTCGGGCGCCCATCTACCTGCCGATCCGGGTGTGGCTGGAGGGGTCGACGGATCTGATGACGCCGTTCGCCCCGGTCGGCGGGACCGCCGCCGTGACCATTCAGCCGGCGGAGTGGAACACCGGACCGTGGCGCTGGGTGCGGCCCGGCGCGAGGGGACCTTGGGGGTTCTACGGGTTGACTTGGACGGTGGTTGAGTGTGGGGGCGAGTGGGGCGGACTGGCGGCTGCGCCGGGCCGCCCCGGCGCCAAATGAAGGCTTGGAGAAGAGAAGGTGCTGTGTTGTAATGCTCGACCTGGACGGCAAGCAGCAGACAACGGAGTCAATGTAGCATGAAGAGTCACTGGATGATGAGGGTGAGGGCGGCAGCGGCTTTGGCGGCTATTGGACTGCTTGCCGGCTGCGACTGGGAGGCCGGATCGGACGCCGACACGATCAGCGGCCGTTATGGCTGGGTGAACTTCAGCGGCGTGTATCAGGCCGCCGGCGGGGGCGTGATGGTCACCGACTACACCATCAATTCGGATACGACCAACTCGGTGCTCAGCGAGACCGTCGCGCGCGGGAATGGGGTCACCACGATGTTCGCGGGGGTGTTCGGACGACGACCGGTTCTTCCGGGCACCGTCCGCATCGCCACGGCGGGTTTCGCGCTGACCGATGACGGAGAGGGACAGCTTTCGGGGGGCGGGCGGACGGGCACGATCGTCTATTCGACGGGCGCATGGGCGATTGACTTCGCGCCGACGGCGCCCGACGCGGGTCAGGCCATCGTGGCGACGTACCAGTATGCCAAGACCGGCGGCTCCGGAACGACCGGCGGCGAACCGGGCACCTCCGGCAAGGTGATCTACGCCTTCACGGTACAACAGGACGGCAATCAGCTCTCCATCGTGGATAACAACGGCGCGACCTATGATGGGAAGATCTCGAGCATCCGTACGACAGGCGCCGCGAGCCAGGATCTCCCGGATAGCGCTTCGGCACCCGCCGTCGGCGACACGGCCATTGCGAGCTACGAGGCCAGCGGCACCAGCGCCGCCGGCGTGAACGTGAAGATGGTGGGCACTTTCCAGGGAGTGGTCGGCGGGTCTACCGAGACAGGGATTACCTTGGGCCAGCGGGTCATGCTCGGCACGTGGATCGAGTCGGGCACCGGAAAGACGGGTGAGATCAACGGCTCGGCCGTA
>CAZSUU010000052.1:0-35139 GCA_964610105.1 uncultured Verrucomicrobiota bacterium
CCGAAGGTCGTCCGCACCAGCTTCCAGCCGAAGTTCAAGGCCGTCACGGGCATCGGGCTCGGCGCGGGGCTCGGCACGGGGTACGGGCTCGGCGGCTTCGGCATGGGCGTATCCACCTTCGACTTCTTCGGCATCCGCGGACGCGGCGAGAAGATCGCCATCCTCGTGGACGTCTCCGTGAGCATGATCGAGGAGGAGAAGGGCGGCTTCGACGGATTCGTGAAGGTCAAGGAACGCCTGGGCAAGGTCGTGGACGCGCTCGGCGAGAAGACCCTGTTCAACGTGGTCGCGTTTGCCGACGCGGCGCAGACCTTCAAGGACGAGATGGTGCCCGCGCTCGACGAAAACAAGCGGGCCGCCAAGCGCTGGATGTCGCCGTTCAACACCAAGAACAACTATGGCCTGACCAAGGGCAACATCCGGCCCATGGACCTCGGGCTGAAGGCCCAGGGGGGCACGACCCGGCTTGACCTGGCGCTCACGGCCGCCTTCCAGCAGGGCGCGGACACGATCCTGATCATCAGCGACGGTCTGCCCCGCGTGATGAAGGAGCTGACCTCCGAGCAGATCGCGGCGTGGAATGCGCGCCTGGAACAGTGGAATCGGGAACACGCGGGCGCGATCGCGGCCTTCAACCAGGCCGCGGCCAGCGCCCAGTACGACGAACAACGCGTCTGGGTGCCTCCGCGGGGCGCTTCGCTCAAGGAAGGCAACATCCACGGCGCCACCGAAGGCCACTGGGAGAACCGCCGGGTACCCCGGACTCCACTGCCCCCGCGGCCCCAGCCGCCGGACATGCCGGACAACATGAAGTGGTGGTCGCTGGAGGATTTCATCCAACACTTCGACCTGCTCAACGAGGCCTGCTACGCCAAGAAGGGCAAGAAGCCGCCCATCGTCCACACCATCGGGTACGCCATCGACAGGGACGGCGGCGACTTCCTGCAGGCCTTCACCAAGCACTACAAGGGCAACTACCGCCGCATCAGCAAAATGTAGGGCGGTAAAGAGTTTGTGTGCTTTTTCCGGGGTCTCGGGCTTGTGGCTTCCTTCGGATTTCGTCCTTCGAATCTCGAGTTTGTAGAGGAGGATGCGTAGTGTGAATGCTCAGGTCGATTTGCTTCAAGCCATGTTCGAATCCCAGGCGGCGCTGAACCGGCGGATCGGCGTGGACACCACGGCCCTGCCCGAGGAGCGGCAGCCGGAGTGGATTCTCAACTACTGCCGCGCGATGTCGCAGGAAATCGCGGAGTTGACCGACAGCGTGCCGTGGAAGTGGTGGGCGAAGTATCAGCAGTACGACCGGCAGAATGCCCGCGTGGAGATCGTGGACCTGTTTCACTTCCTCATCTCCCTCGCGCAGGTCGTCGGCCTCTCCGCGCAGGACGTCCACGACCTCTACATGAAGAAGAACCGGCTCAACTTCGAACGGCAGGACTCCGGATACACGGTCAAGGACGCCTCCGACAACGCCGGGCTGAGCGTGTGACCGCCCCGGCCTGCACATCGTCGTTGAGTTTCCCCGGCCGATGGGGCACCCTGTCTCCCGCGAGGGCGTTGTCCAGGGACGGTCTCACCGGGCGGGTGCCCGCACCACCCGGAGGGCGATTCCTCGTCGGTCTGCCGCGTCGACTGAACAGGCGGGAGGTTTAACATGAATGGCCGCCGCTGCTTCCTGATCGCGCTTGCCGTGCTGGTGTGCGTCGCGACCCCCGCCCCGGCCGGAAGAGAGGAGGACAACGCCCTCTTCTCCGCCGTGAATCATGGCGACCGGGCGGCGGCGGAGAAGGCCCTGAAGGCCGGAGCGAATCCGGACGCCCGGCTGATGAACGGCGACACGCCGCTGAAGATCGCCGAGCGAAAGGGTCTCTCCGACATCGTGCAGTTGCTGAAGGGCGCGGGCGCGCCTGAGGCGCCGGCCGCCGAAGCTCCCCCGCCCCCGGTCCCGGCGCCTCCGCCCGCGCCGGAGGGCAAGCCGCCCCCCGTCGCCCCCGCATCGCCCTCTCCCCCGTCGGCGCCCGCGACGCCGGCGGCAACGCCCCGGCCCCCCGTTTCCGCTCCCGAGCCCGCGCCTGTCGCACGGCCGGCCCCCGGACCGGCCGAGCCCGCACCGGAGGAGACGCCGGCCGCGGTGGAGACCGCGGCCGCCCCGGAATCCGCGGCCGCCCCCATCGCCGACCTTCAGCCGCTGTTGGACAGCAAGGCGCTCGCCGGGGACTACAACGGAGTGGTGGTCGATTTCCTCGTCGAGGAGGGCCGGAACCGACTCTCCCCGGAGCAACGCAAGCAGGCGCTGGACCAGTTGGTCGCCTCGCTCAAGGAAAAGGCCCACGTCTCGAAGGACGAACAGCTCACGATGTCGCTCGGCGTCCTGACCGGCATCGGCATGGGCGCGGTCCGCGATGACATCGTGGCGGATGCGGGATCGGACGTCGAGAGCTCGTACGCGAGCGATTGGAATTCCTGGATCGACGCCGCGTTCCAGCTCGTCCACGCGGGCTACAAGGAAGAGGCGGCCGACTTCTTCGAGTTCGGGATGAAGTGCATCCCGTATCCCGAGATGCAGGCCCGGTGCGTCAAGGGCCTGGCCCTGGCCCGGCCGGACGGCGCGTACGACTTCCTGATGGGCACGCTGAAGAATCCCGACACCGACCGGATCAACGTGGCGTTGCGGCTGCTCGGCTTTCTGGCCTCCGACCCGCACCTCGCCAGGGAGAAGCGCGACGCGATCGTCGACAAGCTGACCGAGTTCTCGCAGGGCGTGCTGCACGCGAGCTCCTACCGCGCGGCGATCTGCGGGCTCGACGTCGCCGGCGATCCGCGCGCCGTGGCGCCGTTGAGCCGCTTCAAGAAGGGATTCGGCGTGGCCTCGGACGACCGCCGCGCCGCCCTGCGGAGCCTGCTCCTGACGTACAAGGACACCAGCGTCGTCGACCTCCTGAAGGGCATGACGAAGGGCGGCCTGATGACGCTCAACAACGCGTGGGACAACTTCTACGCGGGGAGCCTGCTGATCGAGGCGGGCGACGAGGCGGGCTTCGCCTGGGCGCAGAAGCAGCTCGCGCAGGTGCGCAAGAGCTTCCTGGCCTCCGACAAGGATCCGGACCTGCGCCCGGACATCGTGCGCGTCTTGGTGAAGCACGGCGGCGAGCGCGGGCGCAAGGGGTTGGCCGAGACGGTCGACCTCTACCGCGACGACCAGTGGCTCAAGACGTGGATGGCCGTCGGCCTGCTCGAGTTGGGCGACAAGTCGAAGATCGACCTCGTCCGGAAGAGCCTCGAGAACCCGGAGTGGGACTACACGGCCGTCCGCATCGTCGAGGCGCTGGCGAAGAACGGCGACGCCTCCGGCCTGCCCGTCCTGGGAGCGCTCATCTCCAGGCGCCCGCCGAAGAAGACCGCGGGCCTGCAGCTGCTCAGCGCGCTCGCGGGACAGCCGGACACCACGAAGGACGAGAACCGGCGGCTGGCCGACCTGCGGATCCAGATCGCCCGCGCGCTGGCGCGGATCAACCGGCCCGACGGCGTCCCGTTGCTGCGGTCGCTGCTGAAAGACGAGAACGTCTACGTCCGTTCCACGGCCGCGGTCGCCCTGACGGAGCTGACCGTTCCCGACGCGCTGGACGGACTGGTCGAAGCCACCGGCGTGGACTACGGAACAATCGCGGGGAGGTCCCGGAATCCCGAAGTCTGGGCGCACGTCCTCCGGCTGGCGGCGATGCGGTTCCCCGCCGATCCGCGCACGGGCCTGATGCTCGGCGCATGCGCCGGATCGCCCTGCCCGTCGGTCCGTTTCCTGGCGATCGCGCTGGCCGGAAAGGGCGGCTGACCGCACCGGAAGGGCACAGGTGGAAGCTTCGCCCATACGTCCCGGGAATGCGCCCCCAGGATCGGCGTCCGGCGCCGAGCCGGTCAATGTCGTGCTGTGGGTCGCGTTCGCCGGCATTCTGCTGACGGCGGGAATCATCTCCGTCTTCGGCGTCTATGGCCGTCTCACCGCCGACGCCGCCCTTGGCGTCCTGACCCACGTCGCGCGGACCGGCCTGTACGTCGCCCTCGCCCTGCTCATCGAGGCGCTCCTCCTGCGCACGGCCCGCGGCGGCTTCACGCCCCCCGCCGGACGACGCGTCGTGCTTCACGCGTTCTGGATCCTGATCATGTTCCTCTCCCTCGTGATCGTCGCGGACGTCGTGGTCTTCCCGTTCGCCGGCTACCACGTGCTCACCGGCATCCGCATCCTTCTTTCCGACGGCCTCACGGGCATGGGCACGGTGATGGAGGCGACGGGGCTTTCGCCTCTGCTGGCGGGCCTGGCGCTGCTCGCCTTCGTGGGATTCCTGGCGGCCGCCGTGGCCCTTTCGCGGACCACGAGCACCCTCTCGCGGCGCTGGAACCTGGCCGTCACGCGCCGCGCGGCCACCATGATGCTGCTGGTCTTCATGGGGGTGCTCACGTCCCTCGAGGCCCTCAGCTTTCACACCCGCAACCCTTTTCTCTGGGAACAGGAGGTGCGCCGCGTGCCGCTGGCCTTCGCCCTCGTGAAACCCAACGCGGCGCTCGCCTCCTTCCGCGTCAACCTGAGAAGCCCGCGCCCCATGCCCGTGGATCAGGCCGCCCTGGCGCGGGCGAAGGAGAAGGCGAAACCCGACATCTTCATCCTGGTGCTGGAATCGCTCCGCAAGGATGTCCTCACCCCGGAGGTCATGCCGCGGTTCTCCGCGTTCGCGAGGCGGGGCTGGACGTTCGAGCACCCCGTGACGACCGGCAATGTGACGCACTACGCCTGGTACGGGCTCTTCTGCGGCAATCATCCGATCTACTTCGACGTCGCCAAGGCGGATGCCCGCGGGCACGGCTCCGTTCCGTTGGCGATCCTCCGCGAGATGGGCTATCGCATCGACCTGCTGGCCACACCGGACATGGCGTATCAGAATCTCGAGACCGTGGTCTTCGATACCCAGGGCCGGCTGCTCAACCGGAAGTTCCATCCCGCCGACAAGCTGCCCGCGGTGCGCGACGAGCGCGTCACCGATGAACTCTGCCGCACCGTGCGCGGCGAGCCGGCGGGGGGAGGGTTGTATCTCGTGGCCCTCGACAGCACCCATTTCGACTATGCCTGGAGCGCGGACTTCGAGCCCCCCTTCCGTCCCTATGCCACGGGAGCGTCCATCACGGACAGGTACCAGAAGGATCCGAACGCCCGCCGCCTCATGGAGAACCGATACCGCAATTCCGCCGCCTGGATGGACGCGCTGCTCGGCCGGTTCTTCGATGCCCTGGAGGCCGCGGGCCGCATGGAGGAGTCCGTCATCGTCATCACCGGCGACCACGGCGAAGCCTTCCAGGAGCATGGACCGTCGACGCACGGCAGCGACCTCGGCGGCGAACAGCTTGAAGTGGCTTTTGCCATGAGACTGCCGGGCGAAGCGCCGCGGCATTTCGACACGGTGTTCTCCCTCATGGACGTCATGCCGACCGTCCTGGATCACCTGGGGTACGAGCCGGCCGGCACGGATCTGTCGCCGGGACAGCCGCTGCAACGGCAGATCGCCTCCGCCGGACCTTCCGCCCCGCCCGCCGCGGAGCGGCCGCGGCCCGGCCACGCGATCACGTTCCAGGGCTGGAACGAACGCGCGTTTCGATTCACCCTCACCTACGACGACAAACGGGTGCTCCTGGAGCTCGACAAGGCCAACCCCCTGAACGCGCACCGTCTGCTGGTCAAACGCGTGTCCACGCTGAACAACGACACGGAACTCCTCGGTAGGGAGGGCGACATCTCCGCCTACCGTCAGTTCCTGGGCGACATGCCGCGAATCATGACCTATCTTTCGTTTCTCGAGTTCGAGTAGCGCGAGAGGCGATCGGCGGCGTCCTCCAGGCCTTGGAGCCCGCGGGCAACCCGGCTTCCCGGGCTTGGAAAGCTGCCGCGAGCGCGTTGAGCGGCCAGGACCGTTGGGTTGCGGCTCGCCGCCTTGGGAACGAGGCGGGAAGACGAAAGGGAAGGCGCGATGAACAGAGGGAAGAAGACGATTTCCGGCGCTCTCCTGGCCGCGATGGCATTCGGGGTGGCCGGCGCGCCGGCGGAGGAGAAGGTCGGCCGCGCCTCACAGCGGGAGCTTTCACGGCCGGACGGGAAAGCGCCCGACCCGACCCGAAAGGTCAGGGTCTTCATCCTGATGGGCCAATCCAACATGGTGGGCATGGGCGATATCGACCCGGAGACCAAGCAGGGAACACTCAGGTATCTTACCCGCACGGAGAAGAAGTACCCGTTCCTGGTGGACGATGCGGGCAACTGGACGGTGCGCAAGGACGTGTACTACTACGATGCCCGCTTGAAGAAGGGTGGCCCGCTCATGGCGACCTCGAATGGCCGGTCGATCGGGCCGGAGCTGGGCTTCGGCTTCGTCATGGGGCAGATCCTCGACGAGCCGGTGCTCATCCTCAAATCCTGCATCGGCAACCGCAGCCTCGGCTGGGACCTGCTGCCGCCCGGCAGCGAGCGGTATCAGGCGGACGTCACCGAGCGCGGCGGGAAGAAGGTCACGAAGGTCTTCGCGGGCTACAAGGATGCGCCGGATTCGTGGGAAGCGGATCCGACCAAGGGCCTGGCGACGCCTCCTCCCCCTTTCATCGACAAGAAGACCGGGAAAGTCATCGAATGGTACGCCGGGAAGCAGTACGATGACGACATGGCGAATGCCACGGCGGCTCTGAAGAACCTATCCGCCATTTACCCCGATTACAGGGGTCAGGGCTACGAGATTGCCGGTTTCGTCTGGTGGCAGGGTCACAAGGATCAGAATCCCGTCCACGCCAGCCGCTACGAGCAGAACCTGGGGCGCCTGATCCAATGCCTGCGCAAGAACTACAACGCGCCGGATGCCAAGTTCGTGCTGGCCACGATCGCCTTCGGGGGCTGGAGACTGGCGGAACCGGGTCTGACGATCGCCAACGCCCAGCTCGCGGTGGGCGACCCGAAGAAGCACCCGGAGTTCGCGGGCAACGTGAAGACGGCGGAGGCGCGCGATTTCTGGCGCGAGGCCGACGTCTCCCCGAAGAACCAGGGCTATCATTACAACCGCAATGCCGGCACCTATATGGACGTCGGCCTGTCGCTCGGCTGGGCGATGGCGGAGCTGCTGCACGACAAACCGTCGAACCGGTGAACATGACCATGGCGATCACATCGCATACGTCATCCCATGGCGTCCGTGCCACGGGCGTCCTGCCGGCGGCCGACGGCAGGACGGAGCCCGGCGCGCTGCCCATCCCGGAGCGGGGCTTCGTCAGCTCGCGGCCCGCCAGGACCTGGGAAGAGGGCTTGCTCTCCGGCAACGGCACCATCGGCATCAATGTCCTGAGCCGCCCGTTGAACGAGCGGATCATCTTCACCCATGAGCGGCTCTTCATGCCGATGGGGGCGCCGGTGATGCCGCGCGACCAGTCGGCCCGATTGTTCGAAATCCGGAGGCTGATCGATCGCGGACTGTACAAGCAGGCGGCGGAGCTGCAGTTCGACCTCTCCGGCCAGAGAAGCTTCATGTATCCGGACAACTTCGTTCCGGCGTTCGACCTCACCATCAACAGCGCGAGTCAGGGCGAGGTGCGGGACTACCGCCGCTCGGTGGACTTCCAGACGGGCGAAACCGCCGTCCGCTGGTCGGACGACCGCGGCACGTACGAGCGCCGCATGTTCGCGTCCCGCGCGGACCGCGTGGCGGTGCTGTCGATCGCCGGTTCGAATCCCGGCCTCCTCGACTGCCGGCTCGCGTTCGAGCCGCGGGAGCCGAGCGACGAGTTCAACAGCGACAGCGACGTCAACAAGCGCTCCGACCAGGCGTTCAAGGAGTTCGTGTCCGACATCGCGACGTCGGCAACGAACTGCTCGCTCAGCTACCGGAACCGCTATCCCAAGGCATACCCGGGAAGCCTGCACGCGATCGAAGGTCTCGCGCGCGTGATCGCCACGGGCGGCACGACCGAAGCGCTGACGAACGGCACGCTCGCGGTCAGGGGCGCGGACCGCGTCCTCGTCCTCGCCGATCTGCGCCCCGTCTATGACCCGGACCAGCCGGAGATGAAGGACATGGAGGCCGCGCTCGCGGCGTTGCCGGACGATTACGCCCTGCTGCTCCAGCGGCATGCGAAGCGGCACGGCGCATGGTTCAACCGGGTGCGCCTCGATCTCGGCGGCGGCGCCGACCGCACGCGAACGACCGAGGAGCTGATCGCGGAATCCACGTACGAGAACCCCAACCGCGCGCTGGCCGAGAAGGAGTTCGACGCCGGCCGTTACAACATCATCTCCAGCACCGGCGAACTGCCGCCGAACCTGCAGGGCGTCTGGGGCGGAACCTATGTTCCCGGCTGGGCGAGCGACTACACCCACAACGGCAACGTGCCGTCCGCCATCGCCGCCAACCTGATGGGCCACATGCCCGAGCTGATGCTCGCCTACACCTCCTACATCGAGTCGCTCGTGCCGTGGCTCGAGATCAACGCGAAGCGCTTCTTTGGCGCGCGCGGCATCGTGCTGCCATCGCGCAGCTCGACGCACGGCTTCAACAACGCCCTCGCGCCGAATTTCGCTGGCGGTTTCTGGGTCGGGGGCGCCGGCTGGGCGGCCCACTTCTTCTACGATTATTATCTCTACACCGGCGACCGCCCGTTCCTGGCCGAGCACGCCCTGCCGTTCATGGAGAAGGCGGCGTTGTTCTTCGAGGACTATCTCTGCGAGGGACCGGACGGGAAGTGGATCTTCTCGCCGACGCAGTCGCCGGAGAACACGCCGGGCAACAGCAAGTCGCAGGGTACGTTTAACGCCACCATGGACGTGGCGGTGGCGAAGGAACTCCTGCGGAACACCATCGCCGCCTCACGCGAGCTCGGCCGGAATCCGGACAAGATCCCGCGCTGGCAGGCCATGCTCGACAAGATGCCGGACTACCTGGCGGACGACCGGGGCATCATCAAGGAATGGCTGACACCGAAGCTGGCGAACAACGACAGCCACCGGCACTCCTCCCAGCTCTATCCGCTCTACGACGGGATGCCCGATGAGATCGCGCGAAGTCCGCACCTGCGCGCGGCGTTCAAGAAGAGCATCGAGTTCAAGCTCGACCACTACTGGCGGAACAACCAGCGCGGCTTCATGTCCTTCGGCCTGGTGCAGCTCGGGCAGGCCGCGGCCAGCCTGGGCGAGGGCGAACTGGCCTACCGATGCCTCGTCCAACTGGCGAACCGGTACTGGCTCAACAACCTCGCCTCCATGCACAACCACCGCTCGCTGTTCAACATGGACATCAGCGGAGGCATGCCGTCGGTGATCATCAAGATGCTGGTGGCCTCCGAACCCGGCCGACTGCAACTGCTGCCCGCGCTTCCCAAGGCATGGCCGACGGGAACGATCGAGGGCGTGCTGTGCCGCGGCCAGATCGAAGTGCGCCGCCTGCAGTGGACGCCCGGGGGCGTTGAATGCGCTGTGCGTTCGGGCAAAGACCAAACCGTCCTGCTCGACCTCCCCGCCGCGATTTCCGGAATCTCGGCGCAAGGTCAGGGCGCCCGGATCGCCAGGGCCGGGGCGCCGAATCGACGGAGGCTGACGTTACTTGCCGGGCGCGAGGCAACCGTCCGCATCGCATGGAAACAGCGGGCAACCGAATGAGACGCGCTGGAACCAAACGGCTCTGCTGCCCGCTGATCGCTACCGCCATCGGGGTCACGACGGCAATCGCTGCGGAGAAGGTCGGTATTGTCACTTCGCATTCCCAGGGCCTGCACGGCTATATTGGTTTCAGCCACGAGCCTCCACCGGCTCGCTCCGACTTTCATGCGGGCATGGGATTCTATGCGGCCGTGTGGCCGCTGGTGGACCGGCCGCTGGCGAATTTTCAGATCGGCCTGCCCAGTGCGTGGATCACGCCCGACAACTCCGACAACAAGGACAAACCACTTGCCCCGGAAGGCACGCTGGCCCGCAGCTGGAAAGGCCGCGGCCCCACCTGGAGCAGCGTTTTCCAGACCGTGGAAGGCGGGCTGGGTTACTGGGCGGGAAACCACTTCCGGTACGGGCCGCCGAAGTTCAGCATGAACGCCACGCCGCAATGCTACGATTACGAAATCGGCTCGCCCGGCTGGTCGTTCTTCTACAGCGACCAAGCGCTGCCGGATCATCGCCTCGGCATTGCGCAGCTCAGCAACCGCCTCCTGATCCCGCCCGATGCGTTGCCGTTTCAAGGCAATCCAAACGGCGAGTTCCTCGGCTACACGTGGATGGCGCTGCCGTTCACCCATCCGACCACCGGCGAGCCGCCGACCGGTGATCAAAGCTGGACCTGTTTTCTCTGCGCCGCCAATTTCAAGGGCCCCATCGCCTACTACATCCCGGAGACGTGGAGCAAGATTGGCAAGCTGTTTCACTATCCGTTCCTCTACGGCCGCGGTCTCGATGCGCGCCCCGGCAACATGGGCGGCGGCGCCATGGAGATCAACACCGTGCCTCGCTTCGACGCCCGGGACGCGCAGGGCACGGTCTATTCCAAGCTGCCGAGACTCCAGTTTCCCGTAGATGCCGGGGGACGCGCCCACCTCGTGCAGAACGTCACCTACTACTCGAAAGCCGCCCTCTACGACGCCTTCAAGGCGTGGCGCAACGGCGGCCCCGCCTGCTCCGGCCGGTTCGACGAGAAAGGCGCATGGCGGCCCAGGCTCGATACCAAATCCACGCGTTACGACCAAGCCGGCAAGAAAATGACGGGCATCGAGCGTTCGTTCGACACCCGGATTTTCGAAGGGAACATCTGGGGTCTGCAGTGGTTCACCAACAACCTCGCCGGGAGCGGGATGTTTCCGCAGTACTACAGACACGTCGGCGAAGAACGTATCGCCGTCAGCCCCGCCGAGGTGCCCGCCGAGACCCAGTTGCACGCGCAGGAGTTCAAACGGGCCACGCCCGGCCGAGCGTACACCTCGCCCGCCGCCGGCGCCTGGACCCGGCCCGGCCCGAGACTCGGCCCGTTCACCGTGCAGCTCGTCGACGGTTCCGTCGTGACCTACTCGTGGTATCGCTTCGTCGATCAGCCCTCCTTCCAGCAATACGACTGGAACGTCGGGAAGAAGGCGCAACTGCAGTCCTTCGTCGAGAAGCTGCACGCGCTCTGGTCCATCGATCGCGACTACATGGCCCCGCCCACGCGCGGCAAGCTGGTCACCCTCGATCCCGCCCTGCTGGTCACCCCGCCGCGCGGCATGGAGGTCGGCTATGTGCCCATTGTAACGCGCCAGGAATGGGGCGGCGCCGCGACTTCTCCGGGCGGACGATGATGGACGATGAAACGAATACCGAGCCCCGCCGCAGGATTGGCAGCACATGCGACTGAGAAAGAAGGGTCGCAAGAACAGAGCGCCGAGCGTGAAGCCCATGACGATCGCAGGATTGGCCGTCATGCTCCTGGCGGTTCATTCCGCCTCTGGGGACGACGCGCCCTCCACGGAGGGACTGAAGGCCCGGGCCGAGGCCGGCGATGGTCATCGACAAGACAGGAGCCGGCGCGAGCGAGCGAGAGAAACGATCCCGAACACCACACCCGCGAAGTGAGAGCGATATGAACGGTACGATCGTTTCTCCTGTTATCACAGCCCCGCGGATTTCGATCCGGGCGGCAAGATCGACACCGATGCGTGGGCCGACGCGGCGGTGTCCGCCGGCATGAAGTACGCTGTCCTGACGGCCAAGCACGTCTCGGGGTTCTGCCTCTGGGACAGCCAGCACACCACCTGCGACGTCATGAATCCCGAGTGTCCGTACAAGCGGGACCTGGTGGCGCAGTTCATCGAGTCGTTCAAGAGTCGTGGACTGAAGGTCGGGCTTTACTACTGCTGGCGGCATCCGGGATTCAAGGCGGAGTACAAGGTCCTGCCGCCGGAGTGCGACCCGGCGACGGGAAAGGAGTCCAAATGACAAGGCGAATCGTGTCTCGCATGGCGCTGGCGATTGCGGTTTCGATTTTACCGGCCGGCCGGCTTCCCGTCGCCGATGCGCATGTCGTCTGGTCGGACCAACCGGTGGTCGTCCTGCCGGACCCGCCGAAGCCGTTGAAGTACTTCCAGCATTTGTGGGGTTCCTCGGTCTATCCCATCGGAAACGGCCGGCTGGGCTGCACGATCTTCGGAGGGGTGGCGGAGGAACACATCCAATTCAACGAGGATACCCTGTGGACGGGCGACGAGGAGGATACCGGCCGGTACCAGAACTTCGGGGACCTCTTCATCGCGTTCGAGAGCCGCGGCGACGCCGTGCCGGCCGCCGGCACGTACCGGCGCGAACTGGACATCGAGAAGGCGATTCACACCATCCGCTACGAACTCGCGGGTGTTCGGTACCGGCGCGAGTATGTCGCCAGCCATCCGGCCAACGTGATGGCGTTCCGTTTCTCGGCCGACAGGAAGGGCGCCTTCACCGGAACCGTTTCCCTGAAGGATGCTCACCCGGGTGTCACGAACGCGACCGGGAACACGATCGCCATCTCCGGCGCCCTCGGCGGAAGAATGAGCCTGGGCTACGAGGCCCAGGTCAGGGTCCTGAACGACGGCGGGTCGGTCGTCGCGACCAATGGAGCCCTGCGCTTCAAGGACTGCGACAGCCTCGTCATCCTGCTGGACGCCGGCACCGACTACCTCAACCGGCGCGACAAGGGCTGGAAGCAGGAGCCTCCGCACCGGCGGATCGCGGAGCGCCTCGCCGCGGCGTCGAAGCGGTCGTTCGACGACCTGTTGGCCGAGCACGTGAAGGATTACCAGGGCCTGTTCAATCGCGTGACGCTGGACCTGGGCGCCACCGCCGCCGACATCCGGAGCCTTCCGACCGCGACCCGGCTCGCGTCCTACCGGCAGAAGAAGCCGGACCCGGATCTCGAGGAGACGCTGTTTCAGCACGCCCGCTACCTCATGATCGGCAGTTCGCGGCCCGGCGATCTGCCGGCCAACCTGCAGGGCGTTTGGAATACGTACAACAACCCGCCGTGGCGGTCCGACTACCACACCGACGTGAACGTGCAGATGAATTACTGGTTCATCGACCAGGCCAACCTTCCCGAATGCTTCCGGCCGCTCGCCGAGTGGGTGCATTCCATCCGCGACGTCCGGCGCGACGCGACTTGGAAGGAGTTCAACGTGCGGGGCTGGGCGACCCGTTCCGAGAACGGCATCTTCGGCGGCGCCACCTACCACTGGGTGCCCGGCGATGCGTCGTGGGTCGCGCAGAATCTCTGGGATCACTACGCGTTCACGCAGGACAAGGACTACCTGCGCAACCGGGCCTATCCAGTGATGAAGGAACTCTGCGAGTACTGGGAGGACTCGCTGAAGACCAACGCTGCGGGCCGCCTGGTCAGTCCGAAGAGCCAGTCGCCGGAACACGGTCCCTTCGCCGAGGGCAATTCCTACGAGCAGCAACTGGCGTGGGATCTGTTCTCCAACTTCATCGAGGCCTCCGAGGCGCTGGGAGTGGACCGGGAGTACCGCGGGAAAGTGGCCGACATGAGAGCCCGCCTGCTGGGTCCACAGATCGGCAAGTGGGGACAGTTGCAGGAGTGGGCCGAAGACCTGGACGATCCGAAGGACCAGCACCGGCACCTCTCGCACCTGATCGCGGTCCATCCGGGGCGGCAAATCTCGCCGCTCACCACGCCGCACCTGGCCGAGGCGGCCAAGGTCTCGATGAACGCACGAGGAGACGGCGCCACCGGCTGGAGCAAGGCATGGAAGATCTGCATCTGGGCGCGCCTGCAGGACGGCGACCGCGCCTACAAGCTGATCGGAGAATTCATCCGGGGCAATGTCTATCCGAACCTCTGGGGCTACCATCCCCCGTTCCAGATCGACTGCAACTTCGGTTACGCGGCGGGCGTGGGTGAGATGCTGGTGCAATCGCACATGGGTTTCATCCACCTGCTGCCCGCGCTGCCCAAGGCGTGGCCCGCCGGATCCGTGCGGGGCATGCGAGTCCGCGGCGGATGCGAGGTGGACATCGACTGGAAGGACGGACTCCTGGCGCAAGCCGCGGTGCGGCGAATCGCCGACGCCTCCGGCACGGTGACGGTCCGCTACGGGAAGGGCGTCGCCGTCCTCCCGCTGGCACAAGGCGAATCCCGCCTGCTGAAGCCCGAGGATTTCGGAGGAACGAAAGGATTCGCCTGTCGATTGGAAACGGGCCGGGTCTGGCGACGGATCTTCCGCGGGCGGTTTGTCGCGCTGGCCATTCTGGCCACGGCCGCGCTGGCGCCGGGCGGTCGGTCGGCCGAAAACAAGGCGTTGCACGTTCACAGGATCTTCGGCTCGAACATGGTGATCCAGCGGGACAAGGACATTGCGATCTGGGGCTGGGCGAAACCGGGCCGCGCCGTGTCGGTCCAGTTTGGCGATGCGAAGGCCGATGCCACCGCGGCCTCCGAGACCGGCCGCTGGGAGGTGACGTTCCCCGCCCAGCCGGCCAACGCCGTCGGGCAGAGACTGATCGTGACCTGCGGAGATGAGAAGATCGAGATGGACAACATCGTCATCGGCGACGTCTGGGTCATGAACGGCCAGAGCAACATGGGCTTCTCGCTGGGTAAAACCCAGGAGGCCGACATGGAAATGGCGCAGGCGGACTTGCCGTTGCTGCGCCGTGTCGACATCTCGCCCAACGAATCGGAGAGACTGGAAGAGGATATTCCAGCCGACAAGCTCACTCCGTGGACCAACGCCACGCCGGAAACCGCGGGCGGCTTTTCCGCCATCGGGTACGTCTTCGGCTCGCGGCTGCAGCGGGCGCTGCAGATCCCCATCGGCATCATCGACAACTCCCGCGGCGGGGCGAGCCTCGAGAGTCTGGTGTCCCGACATAAGTTCAAGGACGATCCGCTGGCGGCCAAATATCTCGCATCGGTGGAAAAGCGCCAGGCCGAGTTCGATTGGGATGCCGAGGTAAAGAAGACGGTCGGGAAACCGGCGCCTTGAATGAGGCAAAATAGAGGGACCAACATGAAACACGAAAGACAGATCTCGCACGCAGCGACCATTTAGATCGGCCTGCTGCTCGGGTCGGGGGCCACGATGCCCGCGCTCGGCGCGCTCGAGAAACCACCGGTTCCCGATTTCGCGAAGGGCGGCAAGCCGGACGCGTTCCACGATTGGAACCTCGGACCGACGGGCGCGCGCGGCTGGATCTACGGTTGGAAGGGCCAGACGACCGTTCGGTGTTCAAGGGCATGAAGCGGATCGCATGGTTGAACCGGGAGTTTGTGCAGGAAGCGGGAATTCGGATTGCCGGTGATTGACGACTTCGATTCGCGTGGTCGATGCGTACCGAGAAGAGGCCAGAATGCATCTGCGGAAGAGATGGTTGGTTTATGTGCAGGCCGCGAGCGTGGCCGCGACCATGGGCGCCCTTGCGGAATCGGGCAGGAGCGGCATGTCCCTTGCTGGAACGTGGAGGTTCCGGCTTGATCCGGACGGCGTCGGCATCGCGAAGAAGTGGTGTGCCGAGAAGCTGGACGACACGGTGACGCTGCCCGGCACGACCGATACTAATCAGAAAGGCGTTTTCAAGAACGAGCAGGCCGTCGATCGGCTGTCGCGGGTCTGGTACTGGAAGGGCCTCGCCTGGTACCAGCGCGACGTGGACATTCCCGAGTCCTGGCGCGGAAAACGGATCACGCTGCTGCTGGAGCGGACCAAGACCACGCAGGTCTGGGTGGACGAGCAGCACATCGGCGGCGACGACACGCTCAGCGCCTTCCAGGTCTTTGACCTGACCCGCGCGCTGACGCCGGGACGACACGTCATCAGCGTTCTCGTCGACAACGCCAGACTGCCCCCGGTCGGGCCGTCCCATGCCGTGGACGAGCGGACACAGTCCAACTGGAACGGCATCGTCGGCCGGATGGAGCTTCGCGCCACCGATCCGGTCTGGATCGAGGATGCGCAGGTGTATCCCGATGCCGCGAAGAAGCAGGCCCGCGTTCGCCTGATCATCGGCAACATCACGGGGCAGCCGGCGACCGGGCAGGTGCAGGTCGGCGGCGAGAGCTGCAACGTGGCAGCGTCCGCCCGTTTCAAAACGCAATCCATCGAGGTGCGAACCACGGAACGCCGCACTTTGGTCGAGTTCACGTACCAGCCGGGGGACACGGTTCCGCTCTGGGACGAGTTTCAACCGGCTATGCTGCGGCTGGACTTGAGCCTGCAGACCACCGCCGGCGGCAGGACGCATGCCGACCGGCAGTCGGTCCGCTTCGGGATGCGCGACTTCAAGCGGGATGGCCGGCGGCTCGCCATCAACGGCCGGACGGTCTTCCTGCGCGGCCGCCTGGACTGCGCCAACTATCCCCTGACCGGCTATCCGCCCATGGACAAGGACGGCTGGCTCCGCGTGCTGGGGATTCTCAAGGCGTGGGGGCTCAATCATGTCCGCTTCCACTCGTGGTGTCCGCCCGAGGCGGCGTTCGAGGCGGCGGATGAGCTGGGGTTCTATTTCCAGGTGGAATTTCCCAACAAGCGAAGCGCGTTCAAGGCGCCGGAAAGCACGGAGGCGGCCAAACGCAACGTCGATTACCTGGAGCTGCCAGGCGCGGACCCCAATGCGTCGCTCTACGACTACGCGGTCCGGGAGTCCGACCTGATATTCCGTCATTTCGGAAACCATCCGTCCTTCGTCATGTACACGCTCGGCAACGAACTGGGCCGCAACGAAGCGATGTGCGAACTGGTGGTCCGGTTCCGCGAGCGCGATCCGCGCCATCTATATGCACAGGGATCGAACAACAACCACTGGATCCCGAGTTATGCCGAGGGCGATGACTTCTGGGTGACACACAAGACCGGCAAAGAGCTGCCCGTGCGCGGAGCCTTCTTCGTGGGCGATTACGGCGGCGGCCATATCTACAGCATGCCGCCCTCGACGCTGGTGGATTACCGCGAATCGATCAGAGACGTGCCGGCCCCCGTCGTCAGCCATGAAATTGCCGAGTTCCAGGTGACCCCCGACTTCCGGGAAATCCCGAAATACACGGGGGTGCTCAAGGCGCGGAATCTCGAGATCTTCCAGCAGCGGCTGAAGGACGCGAACATGCTGGACCTGTCCCACGATTTCATGCGGGCCTCCGGCGCGCTGGCCGCCCTCTGCCAGCGCGAGGATCTCGAGGCGGCCCTCCGGACGCCGGGTCTCGACGGCTTCCAATGGCTGGACATCCAGGACTTCCCCGGCCAGGGGACCGCGCTGGTCGGGATGCTCAATGTCTTCATGGAATCGAAAGGCATCACGACACCCGAGGCTTGGCGGCCATTCTGTTGTGAGACCGTGCCGCTGCTGCTGATGGAGAAGTACACATGGACCACGGAGGAAACCTTCGCCGGCGAGATCACGATCGCACACTATGGCCCGTCCGATATCCGCGATGCCCGTGCGAACTGGACCCTGCTCGACGGTGAACGGTCGATTATCGAGTCCGGTACGCTGGGACCGCTGACACTCAAGGAGGGCGGGTTGTGTTCCGTCGGGCGGATTCGGGTTCCGTTCAACCGGATCAAAGCTCCGCGCAAGGTGTCGCTGGAAATCGGCATCGAGGGCACCCCCTATCGAAACACGTATGACCTCTGGGTCTATCCGCCCCAGGTGGATACCCGCACGCCCCCCGGCGTATTGGTGACGCATCGACTCGATGCGGCGGCGATGAAAGTCCTGGCGGACGGCGGAAGGGCTCTGCTGTTTTCTCCGACCAACGATGCCAGGCGCAGCGTGGGCGGCGCGTTCCCGACCGACTTCTGGTGCTGGCCGATGTTCGCGAAAGGCGCGATACAACGCGGGCTCGAACCCGCGCCGGGCACGCAGGGCTTCCTGTGCGACCCGTGCCATCCCGCGCTGACCGAATTTCCCACCGAGTTTCACAGCAACTGGCAGTGGTGGCGGATCGTCAAGAACTCGCGGCCGATCATCCTGGACGAGACCCCGGCGGACTACCGCCCGATCATCCACGTCATCGACAACTTCGCCCGTAACCACAAGCTGGGTCTCCTGTTCGAAACCAGGGTCGGCGCGGGCAGGCTGCTGGTCTGCGCGAGCGACCTGCCGGCCTTGCAGGATCATCCGGAAGCCCGCCAGTTGATGCACAGCTTGTTGCGGTACGTCGGCTCGGATCGATTCCGGCCGGAAAAGTCGTTGGACAGGGAAACGCTGGAGAAGCTCCTATGAACGCTGCGAGATGGCGCCGATTGGGGTCCGTGATTCTGTTGGCCGCTCTCCGGGTGTCCTCCGCGCACGCCGCGGAGCAGAAGGTCCTGCCGAAGGAGGACGTGGTCGACGTCCCCGCCATCGGAAAAGGCCTCTGCATCGCCAACGTCTTCCAGTCGAACATGGTCCTCCAGCGCGACAAGCCGCTGAACGTCTGGGGCTGGGCCGAGCCGGGGGAAGAGGTCGTCGTGGCGTTCGCGGGCCAGCAGGCGCGGACCACGGCGGCGGCCGACCGGTCCTGGGAGGTGACGCTCCAGCCGATACCCGCCAACGCGTGCCCACGGGTCCTGACCGTCAAGGGGAAGAGCGCGACCCTGATGCTGGAGAACATCCTTGTCGGCGACGTCTGGGTCCTGGGCGGCCAGAGCAACATGGAGTTCCCCATCAGCAACGTCGACGACGGGGACCTGGAGATTGTCTCGGCCAACTTCCCGCAGATCCGGCTCCTGACCCTGCCGGTGGGGAAGGGCTTCCAGTCGGTCCACAGCTTCGAGCGTCTCCACGAGTGGAGCGATTGGTCAAGCCGGCACTTCCGCAAGGGCGACTGGGACCTCTGTTCGCCCGAGACTGTGCGGGAGTTCTCCGCGATCGGGTACATCTTCGGACGACGGGTCCACATGGCTTCCCGCGTGCCCATCGGCTTGATCGACACCTCGATCGGCGGAACCACGGTCGAGACATGGACGCCCGAGGACGTGCTCGCGAAGATCGACGGCGCCGAAACGCAGGCCATGCTCAAGGACTGGGCCGACCGCATCGCCGCGTTCGACCCCAAGGCCGACCTCGAGGCGCGCGTGAAGGCCTACGAGAACCGCATCAAGGGCTTGCAGGCCAAGGGACAAGCCATTCCGGCCGACAGCAAGCCGCCGAACGACCTGCGTCCGGGTCCTGTCGCCGACAGGAACCGCCCGGGCTATTGCTACGCCGGCGTGATCAAGCCCATTCGCGGCCTGGCCGTGGCCGGGGCCCTGTTCCACCAGGGATACAACAACGCGTTCAACGGGTCCGCCGGCGCACGGATGTACTACCAGGTGTTCGGGAGGATGATCGCCGCATGGCGGGAGACCCTCGGCGACCCGAAGATGCCGTTTTGCATCATCTCGCTGTGCACCGACGGACAACCGCAAACACGGGACAACTTCCTCGCGCCGATGTTCGACGCGGGCATCTACATCCGCGAGGCGCAGTACCGCGCCTTCCTCGACCTGCGAAACGCGGGCGACACGAGCATCGGTTTCGCGAGCAGCTTCGACCTGCGCAAGGCGTGGTATCACCCGCAGATCAAGATCCCCGTTGGCGAGCGGGCCGCCAAGTGGGCGCTGGCGACGCGCTACGGGATTCTCAAGGGACGGGATGGCGATACCTGCTGGCTGCCGCCCGTCGTCGAGAAGGTCGAGATCGTGGACGGCACGATGCGGCTGACGATGAGCACGGACGTCAAGACCCGCGACGACAGCGACGGCCGGATGGTCGGTTTCGCCATTGCCGGCCAGGATCGCCGATTCTACCCGGCCGACACGGACTGGCTCGCCACCGGTGCGAAGGACAATCGCAATCGGGAGGAGAAGGTCCGCAACACCCTCGTCCTCAAGAGCCGGTTCGTCCCCGAGCCCGCGCACTATCGGTATGCCTGGGCGAGAAATCCCATGGGCAATCTCGTCAATCCGCAGGGGGTTTCGCTCGCCGCGCAGCGAAGCGACGACTGGATCCTCGAGGAGACGCCCGTGAAGGTCTCCACCCCGGCGGGCATGGCGGAAGACGCCGCACGGCGGTACGTAGCCGGTCAGATTCGAAAGGAACTCGAACAGGCCGATGTCGAGCGCCGCATCCGGGAGGCCGAGGCGACCGCCGCGGAACTCAAGCCCGTCCTCGAGAAGGCCCTCGGCGGCGGAAAGTAGATCCGGCTCCAATCCGTCCGTTCCTCCGTGCAACCGCGCCGCCTTCTGAGATTGTTCCGCCACCCTTCGCAACGGAGAACCCTCACGAAGAACATCATGCGCATCTGCGTGTCATGTCTTGGCGGAACAATCTACGGCTTGGAGAACCACACCCAGAAGCAGACGACGCTCACGACGAGGCACAGCCCCCCGCCTCCCAGCCACCACCCGCTCAGCGCCATCCAGTCCCTATTCAAGAGCCACCAGCCCAGCGCCACGGCCCCCAGGCCCCCGGCGATCAGGGACACCGCAAGGCACACCTGTCTGGCGTGTCCCCCGCTCCGAACCCCGTCATGATACTGCTCCAGGGCCGCCATGAGCATGTCGGCCTGCCGCCTCCCCAGGATGTCGATGACGCCCTTGTCGCGATACCCCAGATTCCACAGCGTCCGCTTCTGGCGTTCGGTGGCATCGTCCTCGTGGGGGCCTCTCAGGGGAACCTTGAAACGAAACTTCGGCGTCTCGTCCGCCTCGGGCTCAGTCTTGGGCGGCTCCTTGGGCTTGGAACGTATCTTCCGCACATGACCGTTCGCGCAGAGGTACAGGCGGGAATGGCATCTCCCGCACTCGATCTCGGTACCCAGGAGATCAGGATCAATGGCCAGGGCGGCGCGGCAGGCGGGACAGCGCGCGGTCAACCGACGTTCAGTCGTTTTCAATTCGCCAGATCCTTCTGTCGTCCTTTTCGGGACGGTACGCTTCCGCCTCTGCCGATCTCCCCTGCCTGCCGTCGAATCACAGGCAACCAGGCAGATCCACGGGGGGGGCCGCACCGCCGTTGTCCTGAACGCACTGTCCGGACACCACGATCCGCCCTATGAGGACGTGCATGAAGAACCCACCCACGAGAACAAGGCCGTTGTTTCGGCGAGGATGTAGTGAAACGGCGGCCATAAGTCAACCCGCTAGCGGTCCCCGCTGCCCGCTTCGGTTCCTCGCCGGACACGCGGATCACGGTCCGCGAGGCCGCACGCGCCCCATTTGTGCTTTGAATCCGGGGCAATCCGGCTATCATCGCCGCCATTGCCGCCCCGGGAAGCCCGGAGGCACCGGAAAGCCAGAGCCATGAAGATTCTTATCGTCAACGCCGGGAGCTCGTCCGTCAAGTTCACCCTGTACGAGTCGGAGGCCGAGCAGCTGCTGGCCAAGGGGCTCATCGAGCGCATCAACTCCCCTCACACGAACCTGAAGTACTCGAACTACCGGGGGGTGAAGTTCGAGAAGAGCATCCGGGCGAACTCGTACGAGGCGGCCATCTCCGAGGCCTGCCTGGCGCTCATGGACCGCGCCAACGGGGTGATCGAGAACCTGACCGAGATCTCCGGCATCGGCCACCGGGTCGTGCATGGCGGGGCCGCCATCAGCGGGGCCGTGCTGATCTCCGACCCGATCAAGCAGATCATCCTCGACTGCTACTCCCTGGCGCCGATCCACAACCCGCCCAACTACGAGGGCATCGAGGCCTGCGAACACCTCTTCCCGAACGTTCCGAACGTGGCCGTCTTCGACACGGCCTTCCACCAGAGCATGCCGAGGGCCTCGTACACGTACGCGATTCCGTATGAGCTTGCGCAGAAACACAAGATCCGCCGCTACGGGTTCCACGGCACGTCGCACAACTATGTCGCCGTCACCGCCGCCCAGCACCTGGGCCGGCCCTTCGACGAACTCAAGCTCATCACCTGTCACCTGGGCAACGGCTGCAGCATCACCGCGATCAACCGCGGCCGCGTCGAGGACACCAGCATGGGCCTCACCCCCCTCGAGGGCCTCGTGATGGGCACGCGGTGCGGCGATCTCGATCCGGCCGTGGTCTTCTTCCTCGCGCGGATGGGGCACAGCCTGGACGACATCGACAAGATCCTGAACAAGCAGAGCGGAGTGCTCGGCCTGGCGGGGATCGGCAGCAACGACATGCGCGACCTGATGAAGGCCATCGACGAAGGCAACGCCCAGGCCGCCCTCGCGCTCGACGTGTTCGTCCATCGGATCGTCAAGTATGCCGGGGCGTACGCGGCGGAACTGGCGGGATTCGACGCCATGGTGTTCACCGGCGGCATCGGCGAGAACGTGCCGCGCATCCGCGCGGCGGTCTGCGAACACCTGGCCTTCATGGGCGTGCAACTCGACCCGGCGCGCAACCGCGCAAACGATCTCGTCATCACGAAGCAGGGCGCCACGCCCCGCGTCATGGTCGTCCCCACTAACGAAGAGCTCATGATCGCGCGCGAGACGGCCCGGATCCTCTTTTCTTAGGACGACGCGCCGCCGGGGCGATGGAACCCGCGCCGCCCGCCGCGTGGAGGAGGGGGCGGCAAGCACGTGCGGCAGGTGTGGCCTCGGGCTTGGGCTCTCGTCCCTCCATTGCGAGACCAACATGCGATGCGGAGGGCCGAGTCACCCCGCTTCGCCGAAGGCTACGCAGACACGAGGCCGACGCCGATGGGAACACAGGACGGGGAGCGCACCAACCAGAGGGTTCCCGCGATTCGCCACAGCGCGCGCCTGGCCCTTGACAATGGCCGGGACACCGCACGCGTTCGCGGCGAAGCGGAGGGCGCTACGCGGTCCACTCCGTGACGGCCGCGACGGCGGCGCAGTCGGCGATGTCGTCGACCGAGCACCCGCGGGAGACATCGTTGAACGGGCGGCGGAGACCCTGGACGAGCGGACCGATGGCCACCGCCCCGGCCAGCCGCTCGGTGGCCTTGTACATGGTGTTCCCGCAGTTGAGGTCCGGGAAGATGAGGACGTTGCACCGGCCGGCGATCTTCGACTGGGGCGCCTTCTTGGCGCCGATCTCCGGGATCACGGCGGCATCGAACTGGAACTCGCCGTCGATGAGCAACTCGGGCGCCATCGCCTGCGCCTTCCGCGTGGCCTCGATCACCTTGTCCACGATCGGATCCTTCGCCGAGCCCTTGGTCGAGCAGCTGATCATCCCCACGCGCGGCTCGTCGCCGGTGAAGGCCCGGTAGGTGCGGGCGGTGGTCACGGCGATCTCCGCGAGCTGGTCGGCCGTCGGGTTGATCACCAGGCCGCAGTCGGCATAGAAGAGGGCCCCGTTGAATCCCCATTTCGGATCGGGCATCTGCATGATGAAGTACGCCGACGCGGTCCGGATGCCCGGCGCGGTGCGGAAGAGCTGCAGCGCCGGCTTGGTCTTCTGGCCGGTGTTGTGGTTGTAGCCCTGGGGATTGCCGCCGCCCGAGACGTAGCCGTGCGCATCGCCCGCGCAGACCATGGCCGCCGCGAACACGCACGTGTCCCTCAGCCACGCGCGCGCGTCCTCGGGCGTAAGTCCCTTGGCCCGGCGCAGTTCCACAACGGTGTCGACATAGCGGTCGAGACGGGGGCTGGTGGCGACGTCCACGACCTCGACGCCCTCAAGGTCGACGCCCCCCTCCCCCGCGAGCCGGCCGATGGCAGCCGCGTCGCCCACCAGCACGGGGCGCGCACGCCCCGTCTGCACGAGTTTCGCGGCGGCCTGGAGATTGCGGAGGTCATCGCTCTCGGTCAGCACGATCCTGCGGCCCAGACGGCGCGCGTTCTCGCGGATCGTCTCCAACACGGTCTCGGTCATGGCGGCTCCTGATTCGGCAATGATGCCCCGGCCCCCGGCCCTGCGGAGGGAGGCGGACGCGGCGGCATCATTCCGAAGCCCCCCCGGCTTGTCAAGGATTCCCCCGGCGGGTTTCGACCGGCGTCGGACAATGTCTGACGCCGGTTGACGTTCATTAATTGTGGCCTGTTCGCCGACATGAGACCGTATCGCGGACCCGTGCGAGTCCGGGCGTGGGGCAGGCGCCTTTTTTACGAGTGGTGTTTTTCTGGTAGCCAATTGACGGCTTTGAACATAAAGTAACCGGCTTGTCAGTTTCGGGTTAGATGGGATCGCTCTGCAGTTTGCCATGTTTCTTGCCCGCAAAAAGACGGATACGTCGGCCGAGTTTGTCTACCGGCACGAGGCCAAGTACCTCATTCCCCGGTCGCTGATTCCCGAGATCCGGGAGTTTATCCGCCCGTTCTGCGACCCGGACGAACATGGCATCGGCGATCCCCCGGAGTACGAGGTCACGACCCTGCAGCTCGACAACGCCAATCTCGACCTGCACATGGCGAAGGAGCTGGAGCACATCAACCGGTTCAAGCTCCGCGTCCGCACCTACGGCAAGCCCGGCAGCGCGCCGGTGTTCGCCGAGGTGAAGCGCAAGTTCCGCGGATGTATCGCCAAATCCCGTGCCGTGATCCCCTATGAGATGTGGAGCGAGGACCTGGTCAAGAATCCGGAACTGCCGATCCGGTTCTCCAGCCCCAAGCAGGAGGCGGGCTTCCTCGAGTTCCGCCGGCTGGTCTGGCAGATTGCCGCGGAGCCCTACCTTCTGATCCGGTACATCCGGGAATCCTATGCGGGGCATAGCGACCATTACTCGCGCGTGACCTTCGACCGCAACCTCCGGTATCAGCCGACCACCTCCTGGACCGGTTTCGGCGAGGGTGGCCGCTGGTTTCAGGCGGATTCGGCGTCGGCCCAGGGGCATGACCTCCCTTTCTCCGCCGTGGTGCTGGAGCTGAAGACGCTGCCCGACGCCCCGCACTGGCTGTTGCACCTGATCGAGACGTTTGAGCTTGAGCGCACCGGGAACTGCAAGTACTCAACCGCGGTGTGGCGCGAGGGTATGTTCCGGGGCGTTCCGGAGCCGCACATGATGGATGCCTTCGATTTCATGCATTGAATCGCGGGCGGAGGATGATGTGTCTTGAATATCGACGACTATCTGAGCGTGTTCGGACAGAGCGAGTCCCTGGGGGTCGTGCAGGTGTTCACGGCCCTCTTGCTCAGTTTCCTGCTCTCGGCCGTCTTCGCCAACGTCTACCGCTGGACCTTTCACGGCTTCTCCTACTCCCGTTCGTTCGTCCACACGATGGTGCTGGGTTCGATGATCGTCTGCATGATGATCATGGCCATCGGCAACAACCTGGCGCGCGGCCTCGGCATCCTCGGCACCCTGGCGATCATCCGCTTCCGCACCCATGTCCGCGATCCGCGCGACATGATCTTCCTGTTCGCGTGCTTCGGCATCGGCATCGCCTGCGGCGCCAACGTGTTCGCCGTGGCGTTTGCCGGCACGGTGACGGTCAGTGCCGCGGCGCTCCTCCTGCACTGGTCGCCCTTCGCCTCCCGCCGCCATTACGAGGGTCTCCTGCGGTTCTGCCTCGATCCCAAGACGGGGTCGGATGACCAGGTGCAGAACACGATGAAGAAGTATTGCTCGCTCATTCACCTGATCGCCATGCGCGAGGCCGCCCAGGGAGATCGCCTGGAGTATTCCTATCAGGTCCGGCTGCTGGATCCGTCGTACCAGAAGGACCTCGTGGAAGACTTCGAGCAACTGCCCGGGGTGACGGAAGCCAGTCTGTTGATGCAGCGGACGACGGTGGAGCTGTAGCCGCGACGGAGATGATGCCGTGAATGCCTACAAACGCCCGACACTCCACCGGTCCTTGCGAGTCATCGTGCTGGACGTGTTGTCCCACTGGACGGTGCCCGTGTGGCTCATGGCCATCGCCCTGGGGGTCTATCTCTACGCCCGCGGGTCTTTCCTCTCCGGCATGTCGGGGGTGGTCGACGCGATGGCCGAACCCGTGGCGCCGATCGAGACCGCGCGCCTGCAGAGCGTGGAGGTCCAGGTGGGCGACAAGGTGAAGGCGGGGCAGGTGATCGCCCGCATGGACACCTCGCTTCTGGACGCCCAGCTGGTGATCGACGAATCCGATCTCACCCAGACCGAGATCGACATCTCGCGCTACCAACAGAGCGTGCTGCTCATCGAGCGCCAGTTCCAGCAAAGCCTGCGCGACGCCGAGGCCGCCCTGGCGACCCTCGCCTTCGAGCGCGACCGCGACACCGCCGAACGGGAGGCGCTGAGCAGGGAGCTGAAGCGCCGCGAGGAGCTGCTGGCCAAGCGACTGATTCCCGAGACCGACGTGTCCGACCTGCGGCCGCAGCTCGCCGCGCTCGATCAGGCGGTGACGGCCTATCCCGGGCTCATCGCCACCCTCGAGGGGCGGGTCGCCGAGACCCGCCGGGAGCTGGACGCCGTGGGGCAGTGGCTGCAGTCCGGCGGAACGTCGAACACCGCGGCCGCGATCATCCAACGCTTCGAAGACCGCGCCAAGCTGCTGGCCGCCAGCCACCAGATGGCCCAGCAGCGGAGAGACGCCTACACGCTCAAGGCCGCCCGTGACGGCGTGGTCGCCGAGGTCCTCTACCTGCCGGGCGTGGTGGTGCCGGCGGGCATGCCCGTCGCGCGGATCATCCTGGAGAGCACCGACCGCGTGTCCGGCTTCCTCCCGGAGCATCATCTGCACGGCGTCCAGATCGGCGACCACATGGTGGTCTGCTCGCGCGGGGAACGGCCCAAGGTCCTGTTCAAGGCCGTGGTGGAGTCGGTCGCCCCGGAGGTCGCCACGCTGCCGAACCGGTTCAGCCCGATCAACGCCCAACCCCTCCGCGGCCGCCGGGTGATCCTCAGGATGCTCGAGCCGAACGATCTGCTGCCCGGCGAAACGGTCGAGGTCCGCAGCGAACAGACGCTCTGGCAGCGCTGGATCGCGGTCTGGCGGTTATGGTCGCCGCGTAAGAACACGTAAGGCGGCGACCCGCGGTCCAACGGCCGTGGCCGCTCAACGCTTCCACTTCAATCCGTCCGTTCCTCCGCGCAACCTCGCCGCCTTCTGAGATTGTTCCGCCCCCCTTTCCACAGAGGAACCTCACGGGAAACATCCTACGCATTCGCGTGTCATGTCCTGGCGGAGCAATCTATGCTATATTCATCCGGGTTGGGGGGGGGTAAGCCCGCGGTGGGGGTGTGAGGACATCCGACAGACCATGAGGCGGGCGGTCGCGATCCTGCTGGTGGCGGCCGGCAGTGCCGGAGGCGCGGTTCGCATCAACGAGTTCGTCGCGCGAACCTCAATCCGCCTTCTTCAACGCGACACGAACGGCGTGTTCCAGGTCGGCACCGGTACGCCCTGGACGATGCCTTCCTTCTGCGACACCAACTGGGTCCGGGGAGTGGGGCCTTTCGGCTACGGCGCGAGCTACACGACGGATCTCGATTCCACGATGCGGGGCCTGGCCATGTCCCTGTATCTCCGCTACGCGTTCACGGTCGACGGGACCGTTGCCGCCAGCGCCGACCCCGTGCATCTGACGATCAGCTTCGACCCCGGTTTCGTGGCCTATCTGAACGGCCGCGAGGTCGTGCGGAAGAACCTCGGCGCGCCGCGTTCATTCGTCGGGTACGACCACCCCGCCGTGTGCACGAACTGGACCGCGGGGACCAATGCGACGTACGTGCTGGGCGTCGCCTCCAACCTCCTGGCGGCCGGCACGAACGTCCTGGCCATCCATCTGTGCAACGACCTCGTCTCCTCGCCGACCTTCGGCGTGTCGGCCCAGCTCTCCGTCTCCGGCGCCGCCCCGGTGGCGCTCGTGCAGCCATTCGACTCGGCGCGGTACTTCCCCGGATTCCATGAGCCGTCCGGCGGACTGGTCGCCGCCCCGTATGGGACCCCGGGCCCCGGACGCGAGTGGACCTCCCTCTCGTTCGACGATGCGGATTGGAGCAGCGGCCCCGGAGGTCTGGGCTTCGGCGACGGCGATGACGCCACCGACCTGTACGCCCAGATGTTTGACCGGGCCACGTCGCTCTACCTCCGACAGGCCTTCGTCGTCTCGCCCTCCGTCGCCGCCAGCACGAACGCCCTGCGGTTCATCGTCGATTACGACGACGGTTACGTCGCCTATCTCAACGGCCGGGAGATCAAGCGCGCCTATCTCGGGGCGGCCGGATCGTATGTGCCCTATGACTCGATCGCCACCTCTTCGCACGAGGCGGGAACGAAGGTCACCAACACGCTGGCGGCGGCGTGTTCCCTGCTGACTCCCGGAACCAACGTGCTGGCGATCCAGGTCTGCAACCGGGCCGCCGACAGCACGGATCTCTCCATGATCGCCGACCTCCAGGTGACCGGCGCCCCGCCACAGTGGCTCGCCCGGCACGAGAACGCGTGGAGGTACTACGTCGCCGAGACGGAGCCGCCCGTGCCGGCCCCGGCCAACGACGACCCCTTGCCCGCCGCGGATTTCGCGGACTGGGTGGAGATCCACAACGACGGGGATGCGGCGGTATCCCTCGGCGGCTGGAGCCTGACGGACGACCCGGAGGCGCCCCGCCGCTGGTGGTTCCCGACCCACGCGGTCCTGCCCGCCGGCGGGTATGCCCTGGTGCTGTGCACCGGCACGAACGTGGTGGACCCGGACGCGCCCTTCTGGCAGGCGGATTTCAAGCTCGAAGGGAGCGGCGAGTACCTCGGGCTTTTCGACGACGCCGGGGTGGCCGTCAGCGAGTTCAGTCCCGCCTATCCCGACCAGGACTTCTTCCACAGCTACGGGTGGGACGCCGCGGCCGGCGGGTGGCGCTATTTCGAGGTCCCCACGCCGGCGGCGGCCAACGGGGGACCCACCTGGACGAATATCGTGGCCAAGCCCGAGTTGGTCACCCCCGCGGGCTTCTACAGCGGCATCCTCGTCTGCCAGCTCTCCTGCGAGACGCCGGGGGCCGCCCTGCGGTTCACCCTTGACGGGACCGAGCCGACGCTGACCAACGGCTACGCCTACAATCCGACCGGCTTCTCACGGACCGTATCGTCCTGCGTGCGGGCGCGCGCCTTCCTGGCCGGCTGTATCCCGTCGGAGACGGCCACGCGCACGTTCATCATCAACGCGCCCACCGCCATGAGATCCCTGCCGGTCGTCTCCCTCACCGGCGACCCGCGGGACTCGATCTTCAAGTCCAACGGCGTGACCTCGGTGATCGGCGGCTACTGGCGGACCAGCGACCCCGACAAGGGGGTCTGGTTTCCCCAGACCTTCGACGACTACAGCCTGGCGAAGCTGCGGGGCTGGCCCTTTGAAAGGCCGGCAACGGTGGAATTCCTCTATCCCGTCAGCAACGCGCACTACAAGGCCGACTGCGGGTTGCGCGTGGCCGGCAGCAACTACCAGCGCCCGCGCTACAAGCTCCAGGCGTTGAGCAGCACGTGGTACAGCACGTCCAGCGCGGAGAAACCGCAGTTCAACCTCTACTTCCGATCCCAGTACGGCCCCGAGCCGTTCGAGATCCCGCTCACGGACGGGCTGGGCGCCGACCGGTACGAGAGCCTGCGCCTGCGCGGCGGGCACAACGACATCAGCAATCCGTTCATCCTCGACGAGTTCGCGCGCCGCCTGATGTACGACACCGGGCAGGTGTCCAGCCGCGGCATCCTGGCGAACCTCTTCGTCAATGGCATCTACCGCTGCTACTACAACCCCTGCGAGCGCTACACCCCCGACTTCTTCCGCGAGATGTACGGCGGAACGAACGACTGGGACATCATGAACCACGGCGGTCTGGACGAGGGCGACACGGTCGCGTGGGACGAGATGCTGAAGCTCGCCAAGACGGTCAACGGCGGCTTCACGACCCTGGCGAACTACCAGTCGATACTCACGCGGCTGGACGCGACCGAGTACATCGACTACCTGCTCGTCAACATGTACGGGGCGACGTGGGACTGGCCCAACAACAACTGGTACGCCGCTCGGGAACGCTCGGCCGCGGGCCGCTGGCGTTTCCACGTCTGGGATGCCGAGGGGTTCATGAGCAACTCCGGCGGCAAGACCAACGGCTACGACACCATTGGCCGGGATCTCCTCAACGGCTCCTACACCAACAAACACGGCATCTGCATCCTCTACAGCCGCCTCCGGTTCAGCCCCGAGTTCCGCCTGCTCTTCGCCGACCGCGCGCACCGCCACTGCTTCAACGGCGGCGCCCTGACCGCCACCAACGCCCTCGCCGAGCTCTGCGCGCTGAAGGCCCGCCTCGACCCCACGATGCAGTATGTCCGCGGCACGTCCGTGAACGTCGCAAACCAGACGAACTGGATCGCCCAGCGGCCCGCGTACATGATGGCGCACCTGCGCCAGTACGGCCTGTGGCCGAACACCGGTCCGCCCCTGTTTGCCCATCCGGGCGGGAGTGTGACGAACGGCTTCGCCTTCGAACTCTCGAACACCAACGCCTCCGGCCAGGTCTACTATGCCTTCGACGGCGCCGATCCCCGCGCGCCCGGAGGCGGCGTGGCCGGCTCCCTGTATGCCGCGCCGGTCGTGCTCGATCGCTCCCGCCACGTGAAGGCGCGGGTGTGGACGGGCGCGGAGTGGAGCCCGGTCACCGAGGCGACGTACATCTCCGACCTGCCGGCCCTGGTGATCACGGAGATCATGTACCATCCCGACGGCACCGCGCCGGCGGAGTTTATCGAGCTGTACAATGCCGGGAGCCATGCGCTCGACCTTTCCAACGTCTCTTTTACGCGCGGCGTGACCTTCCACTTCGCCGGCAGCGCCGTCACGACGCTCAATCCCGGCGAGTACGTGCTCGTCGTGCAGAATCTGGCGGCCTTCGCCTCGCGTTACAGCACCAACGGCCTGCGCATCGCCGGGTCGTACAACGGGCAGCTCAGCGACAAGGAGGAGGGCATCGAGCTCTCGCACGCGTATTTCGGCGCGCTGCAGTCGTTCGACTACACGGATGACTGGTACCGCCTCACCGACGGCGGGGGCTTCTCGCTCACCATCCGCGACCCCGCGCTTCATCGCACGCTGTGGAGCGAGAAGGCCGGGTGGCGCCCCAGCTCCGTCTACGGCGGCTCGCCCGGCACGGCCGACCCCAACGTCGTCCCGCCCCCCGGCGCCATCGTCATCAACGAGGCGCTGACCCACAGCGATGCCTCTCCCGACGGCGACTGGATCGAGCTGCACAACACGTCCACCGGCGTCGTGCACATCGGCGGGTGGTACCTCAGCGACAATCCGGATATGCCGTATCGCTACCGCATTCCGGACAACACCTGGCTCCCCGCCGGAGGCTTCGTGGTCTACAACGCCTCGAACCACTTCGCCGCGAGCGGGACGACCAACGACTTCGGCCTGTCGGAATACGGCGAGAGCATCGTCCTGTCGTCCGGCCTCGACGCGAGCAACCGGCCGACCGGCTACCGGACCACGCAGGACTTCGGCGCGATGGAGCGCGAGCGGACCATCGGGCGCTACGTGCGAAGCGACGGCGGGGCGGACTTCGTCGCCCAGCGCGCCGACACCCGCAACGACGTCAATGCCGGCCCGCTCATCGGTCCGCTGGTGGTGTCGGAGGTGCTGTATCGTCCCCCCTCCAATGGCGTGGAATTCATCGAGTTCTACAACTGCTCCGCCTCGCCGGTCGCGCTGTGGGACCCGGAGGACCCGCAGCGCTCGTGGCGGCTGGACGACGCGGTCACGTATGTTTTTCCGACCGGCGCCGTGATCGCCCCCTTTTCGACCTTCGTGGTCGCCGCGACCAATCCCGCGGTCTTCCGGACCCGGTACGGCCTGGCGACGGATTTTCCAGTGTTCGGACCAGTGACGGGGCTGCTCGACAACGCCGGCGACCGGATCCAGCTCGCGAAGCCCCTCGAGGCCGAGCTGACCAACTTCCCGTTTATGGTGGCAGAGGAGGTCCATTACGACAACGACATCCCGTGGCCGGTCCTGCCCGCGGACGGATGGTCGATCGAGCGCGTGCGGCTCGCGGGGTACGGCAACGACGCCTACAACTGGCGCCCGGGCGCGTTCGGCGGAGCGCCGGGACCGCTGGTATGCGCCGACAGCGACGGCGACGGATTGCCGGACACCTGGGAGGCGTTGCACGGCATGGATTTCGCGGCCCCGGCGGATGCGGACACGGACGTCGACGCCGACCGCCGGACGGCGATGGGGGAATTCATCGAGGGCACCCTGCCTCGCACGCCCGACGAGGGTTTCCGGATCGGCGTGGGCTGGACCAACGGCGGGCCGGCCGCCCTTTTCCACGCCCGCCGGGCAGAGGGCACCGGCTACGAGGTGTACGACCGGCATTACGGACTCGAGCGGCTGTTCGATATCCGCGCGGGCGACTGGACGCCGGTCGCCGGCTGCTCCAACGTGATCGGCGGGAACCAGACGGTCCTTCTTCGGGAGAGCGGCGTGGACACCAACGCCCCCGTTCTGTACCGCGGGCGCGTGTGGCTGGAGCGCAGGTAGGACCCCGCGGGCCGGCGCCTTTCGGCGCGGTCATGCGCACGGCTCCGGGACCGCATGAACCGCGCGCCGCTTCGCCCTTTTGAACGGACACCCGTCGGGACGGTCCAACCCTGCAACCGTTCGACGACGGACGGCGCAACGGGCGCGTCGCCGGCATCCAGGCGACCGGCAGCCCCGCGAAGCGACGCGGCCGCAGGCGGGGCAGCGAGGCCGGGAGGCGAGCCGCCTTCGCCGCCGCGTCGAGCCGCGGCCAAGGCACGGGGATGGCGGCGGGGTATTGGCCGGCCCCCGTTTTCCGGACTTGCCCGGAGGCGTGGGACAGGTGAGAGTATGGCGCGCGCCGGCATGGCAGGGCCGCAGGGTGGGATGGAAGGCAGACTATGAAGCTGGCTGAGTGCTTTAGCCGTCGGGTGATGGCGTCGTTGCTGGTCGTCTTCGTGGCGGCCGGCGCTTTCTACGCACTGGCCTCCGCGGAGAAGAGCGACGGCGAGAAACCGGAGGCAGCCCTCGCGCAGGGCGAGAAGGCGGCCCGCCTGCTCAGCCAGATCATCCCGCGGGCGCATCTTTTCCACCAGGAGATCGGCGACGGCGTGGCCGGCCGCGCCATGGACCTGTTCCTGAACAGCCTCGACTTCGATCATTCGTTCTTCCTGGCGAGCGACATCGAGGAATTCCGGCGCGAGGCCCCGCGTCTCGACGACATGCTCAAGGAAGGCGACCTTTCGTTCGCGCTCAAGGCGTATGAGCGCTATCGCGAGCGCGTGAAGGACCGCGTGGCGTACGTGGACGTGCTGTTGAAGAAGGGATTCGACCTGACCGTGAAGGAGACGTTCCGGTGGAAGCGCAAGGACGCCCCGTGGGCCGCGAACGAGGAGGAGTGGGACGAGCTGTGGCGGAAGAAGGTCAAGAACGAGTACGTTGCCCGGATCGTGGCCGTCAAGACGGCCGACGAGAAGGAGAAGGATGAGGCCGCGAAGCCGGCGCCGCGCGGCGGCGACAAGAAGGAAGAAGAGGAGGTGGTCAAGGACCGCGACGCCCTGAAGGACCTTCATCTCACGCCCGAAGAATTCATCCGCAAGCGGTACAAGCAGTTCCTGACGGTGATGGAGGACAGCGACGAGGAGTTCGCGATCGACCGTTACCTCACCTCGTTCACGCAGGCCTTCGATCCCCATTCCGAGTACATGTCGCCCTCCCGCACGGAGGATTTCGACATCAACATGAAGCTCTCGCTGGTGGGCATCGGCGCCCAGTTGTCCAGCGAGGATGGCGCGGCGAAGATCGAGCGGCTCATCCCGGGCGGGCCGGCGGATCGTGACGGCCGCCTGAAGCCGGGCGACCGCATTGTGGGCGTGGGCCAGGGGGAGGAGCCGCCGGTCGACATCCTTCACTGGCCGCTCTACAAGGCCGTGCGCATCATCCGCGGCGAGAAGGGCACGCCGGTGACGCTCGTGGTGTGGCCGTCGTCGGATCTCTCCGGCGGTACGGAGAAGCGCATCCGGATCGTGCGCGACGAAGTGAAGCTCGAGGAGCAGGCGGCGAAGGGGAAGACTCTCGAGATCGACGGCCCCGACGGTCGCCCGCGCAAGCTTGGCGTGATCACGCTCCCCGAGTTCTACGCCGACTTCAAGGCGGCGCAGGCCGGCGGCACCCCGAGGCGGTGCGTGACCGACGTGCGCAAGATCCTGGCGGATCTCAGGGAAGAGAACGTGGCGGGCATCGCCCTCGACCTGCGCAACAACGGCGGAGGGTCGCTGCCGGACGCGATCGAGCTCGCCGGCCTGTTCGTCCGCAGCGGGCCGGTCGTCCAGGTGAAGGACGCGCGCAACGTGCAGGTGCTCAGCGATCCCGACCCGGATCTGGTGTACGACGGGCCGCTTGTCGTGCTGGTGAACCGCATGAGCGCCTCCGCCTCCGAGATCGTGGCTGCCGCGTTGCAGGACTATGGGCGGGCGGCCATCGTCGGGGACCGCAAGACCCACGGGAAGGGGTCAGTGCAAACGCTTCTGCCGCTGCAGCTTCGCGGCGATTCCCTGGGTTCGTACAAGGTGACGACGGCGAACTTCTACCGCATTGCGGGCGGCTCCACCCAGCTCAAGGGAGTGTCGCCCGACATTGTGATTCCCTCCCTGTTCGACCGGATGGAGCTGGGCGAGGAGTACCTGCCGAACGCGATGCCGTGGTCGGTCGTCGATCCGGCCTTCTACGCCATCCTGCTCCACCAGGTGCCGCCGTTGGACGTCCTCCGCGAGAAATCGGAGCGACGCCGCGCCGAGGATGCGGCCTACAAGACGCGCGCCGAACTGATGGAGCGGCTCGGCAAGCGGCTCAATGCCGAGGAGATCAGTCTCAATCTCGACGAGCGCATCGCCATGGCCCGCCAGGACCGGGAGCTCGACGAGCAGCAGAAGGCGCTCGGCGGGGATGACGCGGACAAGAAGGACGAAAAGAAGGACCTCGTCCTGATGGAGTCGCTCCGGGTCCTCTCCGATATCGTCGCCTGGCGCGATGCCCGCCGCTCCGGCGCCGAGGATGTCGCGGCGCGGTAGCGCCTTTCCCACCTCCTGCTCCTATCGCCGCCCGCGGTCGCGCGCGCGCGCGACAGTCAGGACGTCAACGGAATCGACGTATGGCGTGCCCATTAGGCGAGACCGGGAGGATCCGCCTGAGACGAGAATGAAAAAATGAAAAGAGGGGAAATGGGTGTGAGACGGATTTCTGCTGATTCGTGCTGGACAGAGGGAATAGGGCATGAT
>CAZSUU010000053.1:0-33477 GCA_964610105.1 uncultured Verrucomicrobiota bacterium
CAAAAGCCAAAGGGGCTGACACCCGCCCTGCACCGGACAGGCGCCCTTATTTGGAAGGTCCACCGGTCGCTTACGATTTCGGCACCCAGTCCGCGCCCCATTCCACGCATCGCGCCCTCGATATGCGTTATCACAACTCCTTGATCGTAGACGATCCGATTTCCGAGAGTGTCGAAGATCGGTCACCGCTTTCGTACGGCGGGCTGATCGCTCCGAAAACAGTGAATTGCGACGCCCATCGAAAGAAAATAGGGAGAAAGGGATGCGATGGCGCTGGCGATTCGGCCGGCGAACGACTGCCAGTCGTAGGTGTAGATCGCCTCTTCAATGCGCCAGCCGGTGTGAGCGACCAGGTTCCTGGCCGTCAGCATGTTGAAAGAGTAGAGATGGCAGAAGTCGGGGATGATGGCGTGGCACTTGCGTTCGACGTATTGACAGAAGATCGATGTGGCGTTCGGAAGGTTGATCCACAGTTCGCCGGCGGGGATCCACTCGAGGACACGCCCCGGGTTCTTCACGTGCTCCAGGACATCGAAGGCGACGGCTGTATCGAAATGTTCGGGGATCCTGGGCAGGGTTTCTGCGTCCAGGTCGCACACATAATCCGCCCCGGGCGCCAGGTCCAGGACCTTCCGGTCCGCCTGACTCCACGCCTCTTTCAGAATCCGGTCGCGCCGGGTGTCTTCCGAGTAGCCGGTGCCGCCGATGTCCAGGACCTTCTTGCCTTTCAGAGATCGAATGATGTCGAATTTGGTGCGCATTATCTTGTACATGTCGGCGATTCTCCCGCAGAGCACCGATTGGAGTCCGAGAACAGGTCCCGATATCGCATTCCGATTCTGTCCCAGGAGTACGCGTCGATCACCTTGAGTGAATTGGCCCGCACCTGGTCCAGCCGGCTTCGCGGCTGGAGTGAGAACTCCCGCAGGCGGGAGGCCAGATCTTCCACGTTCTCCGGTTCAAACAGCAAGCCCAGATCATAGTCTCTCACGATCTCGCCGAGAAGATACTGATCGCAGGCTATGATAAATTTCCCGTACTCGCTGGCGCGTCGCAGGTGGGTGCTGGTGGTCGCAAATCCCCTGCGGTACGGGATCACGACGCCGTCCGACGCGGCGTAGTAGTCATGAAGAACGGACTCCGGCACGAATCGTTCGTCGATGCGAATTCTCCATCCACGTTCACGCAGGCCGTGAATGTCGCCCCAGGATGCCTCGTACACCCCGCCGGTTTGACCGACGACGCAGAGCTCGAAGGAGGGCTCGATCTGCCGCATCGCATCAAAAAGGGTGTCGGCACCCTTGGCGCGGCTGGCTACTCCGAGCAGCAACAGCATGCGACGGTCGCCCGGCAGTTCCAGCCGGGCCCGCGCCGCCGCCCGGGAGTGGCTTTCCACAAAATTCTCATACCCTTCGGGCACCACGTGAACGCCGGGACGGCCTTCCATGCCCATCAACTGGAACACATATCGTGAGTTGGCCACAATCTGCATGCTGGACGCCAGACGCGAGATGGCGCGGTGGCTCAGCCAGGCCCGCGCTTTCGATGAGAACGGACGCCCCCGCAAGGCCGAGCGCGAGTAGAAGACCGTCGGGATCATCGCATATACCACGTCCCTCCGGGACGAGATTCTCCGCGCCAGGGGATAGACGGCCAGAGGTTCCAGATGCGTGATGTAGTATCGATCGAATCCGGCGAACTTCGGCGAGAACGCCTCCCGACACACGAGCATGGGTTCGATGAGAAAACGCCAGTAGTTGCCCAGTATTCGTTCGCCTTCCTGATATGTCTTCGCCCGCCTGCGGGACAAGGAGCTCACCACACCGATGTACTTGAAATCGCAGGCGCGTCCGCCCGATGGATACTCCGCCGGGTATCCCAGCACCGTAACGTCCAGCCCCGCCCCGATCATGGACTGGGCACGCATGCGAGTGCTGTAGGACGCATCCGCCTGAAATCGCAGGGAAGGACTGCAACATAGAATACGCATGATGGCTAGCCGCCCCTCCCGACCCGTGCGGACGCCGCACCGTCAGGTCCCCCCGCCGCTCGGTTCCTGGTCAGGAATCGTTCCATTTCCTTCAGCCCGTCCACCGTCCCCATGTCCAGCAAAGGAGGGGCAACCGGACAGCTCATCAGGTCTCCCCGGGCAGCCCATTCGGGGAAGAGGTCTTCTTCGATCGAGACCGCGCGCCCCGTCGGAAACGAGACGCACACGGACCTTCGGAACAGGTAGACGCCCGCGTTGACCCATCCGGCAGTCCTGTCCTTCTTCTCGTGGAAAGCCAGGACATGGCCGTCGGCGGATCGCTCCGCCGTTCCGTAACGACCGGCTTCCGTCACGTGGCACACGGCCATCACCGCTGGACAGTCCGAGGCGGCCTGGGTGCGGAGGATGTCTATGAGATTCAGTGCCGGGACCAGGCTGTCCCCATTGACGACCAGGAACGGATCGGACTTCAGTCGGGGCTCTGCATACTTCAACCCGCCACCGGTGCCCAGCGGTTCGGGTTCCACGTCCAGCGTGACGGAGAGCGGACGCTCGCCGGGCTCCACAGCGATCTCCCACGCCCTGTCGCAGCCCAGGCGTTGCGCCGCCTGGTCGAGCCAGCGGATCAGATGACCGGCCAGGTGCCCTGCCGCGAGGTGCACGCGGGCAATGCCTCCCCGCGCCAACCAGTTCAACTGCCAGCGGAGAAAGGGTTCCCCTGCCACCGGGACAAGGGCCTTGGGCCGATCAGGATAGAGGCCACTGATGCGGGTCCCGCGCCCTCCGCAGAGGATCACGGCATCCAACAGGGTTATCACGCACCGCCCTCCTTCTGCTCCCTCGCGTGCGTCGCCGTTCGTCCCAGCCCAAGATCCCGTCCCGGACGGAGAATCTCCCCCCACTCCCCGAGCCCGTAACTGAGATGCATGAAGGGGATCAGAAAGAGAATCCCCATGTCCGACCACCGTCGTGTTTCCCGGACCTTCAGCCATGCGACCGCGAAGGTGACGAACAAGTAAGCCGTCGCACCGACCGACAGCCACGCACCCATTCTCGGCCATATCCACGCGGATACGCTCATCCCCACCAGGGACACGACCAGAACGGCCGGAATCAGCGTGCTCCATTCCTTTTCCACACCGGCACGGACCAGCCGTATCCGGGTCGCCCCGTAGCCGAACATCTGCCGGCAGAAACCGGTGAAAGTCGCGCGGGGGTAGTGATGCAGACCGGCTTGGGGACAGAAGACCAGAACATGGCCGAGCACGCAGGTGGCTCGATACGCCGCCAGCATCTCCTCGCCGGGCCAGAAGGACGGGTCAAACCCGCCCAGTTGGGCAAGAACCGCGCGACGAAACGCCATGTTGCAGCCGATCAGCGCCGACCAGCGCGCGCGATGGGGGGCGCCGCCGGAGGCGCGATAGCGGTCCGCCACGTAGCCGGCTGCCCACGAGGAGAGGGCATGGCCGGCCAACCTCGCCATCCGGTTGATGTCCTCCGGCACGAGGCTGGGACCGCTGACGAGACCCACGGCGGGATCATCAAAGGGGGCCGTGATGTGGTCGATCCAGTCCTCCCCCACCTTGACGTCGTCATCGATGAACGCCACGAGATTCGCACGCGCCTCGGCGGCGCCGGCATTCTTCTTGCGGCTGGAATCGCCCGTTTCGAACGCCACGGGCAGGTGCCGCAGACTCGCGTGACCGGCACTCCGCAACCGGAAATCCCCCGCCACCGCCGGATCGTCGATCCGTCCGGCCACGATGATCTCGATTCGGCCTGCGTTTCGGCAACGGATGAGGGAGTCGAGGGTGCCGATCAGGCTCGGCCGGCCCACGGTCGGAATGACGACAGCCAGCCGCGGCATCGAGGTCTGCGGTGGAGTGATCATGCCGTCGTCTTCCCCGATCGGCGCGCCCGGGAAACGACAGCGCCCAACAGGCCTGCGCCGACCCCCATCGTGACCAGTTGAATCCACATTCCGGATGAGGGCGGTGCATATTGGAGCACGATGTCATGCTCTCCGGCCGGCACCTGGATGCACTGAAAAACGAAGTCGCACCGGCGCACGGGTTCCGGATGACCGTCAACGAGGGCCGTCCAGCCCGCGTCGTATTTCTCCGTCACGCGAAGCAGGGCCGGAGCTTCCGCTCGGGTGTGAATCTCCATCCGCCCGGCGCGGTAGGTCTTCAAAACCGCCTCGCCGGCGGATCCGGATCCCGACATGGGAGGCAGGCCAACCGCATGCACGGGGTCGATCAGAACCGGATCAGAAATCGGATTGTGGGTGGTCTGCAGGAGCTTGAGAATCCGCGGCAGATCCTCCCCCGCCACCCACCCGGCTGCCAGGCGGATACGGGGACTCGTCGCCTTCATCTTCAGGACGACGTGGTGAGGCGTCGTGGTGTCGGCCGTCGTCACCACCCGCACGAATCCGTCGGCGGGTTCCGTCTTGAATCGCAGCACCGGTTCGAGCAGGTCCCGCGCCGCCGGATCACGGGCGATGGCATCCAGAAAAGCCGACGGCGCCACGACATGGCGGACGGAGAAGAGCTGCCAAAGGCGCAAAGGTTGGCTCCCGAGGGCCTGAAGGAATTGCTGATAATCGACCGGCATGCGAGGCATCTGCGTGAAGTTAACCGCCTGGATGCCGTGATAGGGGAAGAGGTACGTGAGCCAATGATTGTAGAAGCCGTCCTGCGACACCAGTGCGGTCCTCTCCTGCGGCTGCGCTGACTTGAGGACGCGGATGACCTCGTTGTCTGCGATCGCCTCCGCAGGCAGGACCATCATGTACCGCGGGGTGAGCCAGAGCGCATCGCCCGCCACGAGCAAGGCCGGCACCCAGGCCAGAAGTCTCGGAATCAGCGGACGCCCTGTCCATTTCGCCGGTGAAAGATACCTCATCACCAGGCCCATCGCCGCGCCCGCCACCGCTGCATGCCCCAGCGATCGAGTGATATTCCGCGCGATCACGGGGGCGAGTGGACCCCATTCCGCAAACCGGCCTGCCAGGGACCGCAGGCCCCCAAGGTTCGCCAAGGCGAGGGTGGCGAAGAGAACGGCGAAACCCCAGGCGAAACCGGCGGAGATTCGCACCCAGCCGGGTGTCGCTGCGGCTTTCTTCCCGGTTGTCTTCCGCTCCGCGTTACGGAGGAGGAGGTCCAATCCGTGGGCGGTCAGGATGCCGATGGCCAATTGAAACAAGGCCATGAACTTGTAGGGATTCCTTACGCTGCTGACGGCTGGCAGCTTGTAGAAAAGAGCATAGAGCGGTGTGAACTTCCCGAAGGCTAGAATGAGCGCCATCGCAGCGAGGAGTCCCCAGAAGCCAATTTCACCGCAGCGCGAGGCATGTGCCTCATCGCTATCCGGTCGGCGTGTGAACCGCCAGAACAGGGCGAACAGGGCCAGCAGAATGGGCACGGCACCGAGATATACGTTGTCGAGGCGGAAGTTCATGAAGCCCTGTCGGGACGCGGCCCATTCGGCGGACTGGCCCATGCGGCCCCAGTAAGGCCCGTCAGGTTCCCCGCTTCGCCAGCCCGTGAACCCTGGGCCCACGAAGTCGATCGTGTCTTCAGGGGGAAAGCTCCACTGGGTCGCGTAGTTCCATTTTGCGCGAGGATCATCGCCCGACACGGTCGCGACATCCTTCACAAACACGCGGTAGCTCGACACGAGAAGATAGCCGCAAGTGCCGGCCCAGAAGAGGAGCATGACACTGAGGCACACCGCGATCCGTCCCCAGCGTCGCGGGAATGCGCGGAACAGATGGAACAGCGCATAGGCGGCCATCCCCAGCCCGACGAACAGGGCCACGTCCGCCTGCTCGAGAAACATGAACCCCATGGCTATGCCCGCGAGGGCCGACCACGCGAGGCCTGACGGGCCGATGCGCTGGACACACAACATGAAGACGGAGGCCATCATGAGTATGCCGAACTTCGCCGTGTGTCCGGCATAGATGGTCGTGAAGTTCGAGCCGATCCACAATGCGGTCAATATGCCCACCAGCGCGGCCTCCGCGCGCACGCCATGCCCGCGCAGAAACGCGAAGAGTGCGAGGGATCCCGTCAGAAGGTAGATCGCGTAGATCCAGTCGTTGTAGAACTCCAACGGGAAGATCGCCAGCAGGAGATTGGTCCAGGTGATGGACAGCACGCCCATGGGGGTGCCGACGAGCGCGTTGTCCAGCCAGACGCCGGGGATCCCCGAGCGCACCGCATCCTGGGCCAGCCTGAGCACCCCGATATTGTTGTCCGTCGTGAAGAGGATCCGGCTTGCGGGAATCAGATCCCTGAACAGAATCAGGACGAAGATGAACAGGAATGCCGCAACGAGATAAGACGTCCACCGAATCGGTTGTCGTGTCATCTTCCATCTCCCGAGGCGGCCAGCGGGGTGTTCGTCTCCCCCGTCTTCTCCCGCGGGAACGGGTCGCCCTGCCGCCGATTGACTGGCGACTGGCCCCGGCCGTCCGCCGTGTTCGCATGCCGTCGGCCGGTATCGTTATCCGCCATGGCGCGCGTCCGGAGCGGAGAGACCCGCGGCGCGTGCAGATGAAAACTCAGGCCGGGGCTGGCCACCAGCACCTGCATTTCTCGTTCCCCGGCGAATACTCTCCATCGGTGGACATAAGCGGGCGGAAGAATGACCGCCCCATGCCGCGTTGACCAGCAAAAAGGCGCCCTCGCGACGACGCCCCGCCCCTTCGCGACATGGGGCGGAAACACTCTTGACAGCAGACCGGCGCGGGCGTCAACTGGGGGCGCATTATTGAGAGGAGTGCGCGAGAGAAGGGCTGGATGACAAGGCACCGGATCGCCAGGCGATTCAGTGCCGCTTTTTGGCTACAGAGAAAGGAACTCGCAATGAAGAAGCGGCGGGATCAGGTTCGGTCTTTGACTCTCGGAACTCTCGGTCTGGCCATCGGCGCGATCGCCATGGCCGCTCCGCAACCCGTCCTGTACTACGACTTCGAGGAGGGCAGCGGGGATGTCGTCGTGAACAAGGGGACGGTCGTGGGCGATGGCCAGCTCCAATATTACGACGGCACGGAGCGCACCACCGGCGCCCCCGGCGGCTCGACCCCGGGCGGCGGCCTCCGCCTCAACGGCGGGAACAACACGGTCGACGGAGACTATGTCGCCACCGGTCTGTACGCCGACACGCTGGGCATCCACGACGCGGTGGAGGGCAAGGCTCTCACGTATACCGCGTGTGCCTGGGCGTTCAACGAGAAATCGGATCCCGCAGTTGCGGAAGACTCGATGATCTTCGGCCAGATCCCCGCCGGCAACAACTTCCTGCACCTTGGCTTCCGGGATCAGAAACCCCATTTCGGGCAGTATGGCGACGACGTCACGGCCGGAAACCAGGTTCCTACGGGCACCTGGCATCACCTGGTTTGGCAGCTCGATGTCACCCCTGGCTGCGCTTCCACCAGCGTGCAGCGCATCTTCGTCGATGGCGTGATGGTGGCCTATCGTTTCTCCACGGGGCGGGGTGTGAAGTTGCTGGATCCGATCATGATCGGCACCGTAGGTGGGATCTACAACGGCTATCCGCGCACTTTTCTGGGGCAGCTCGACGAGATCGCCCTCTACACGAACACCCTGACCCTGAGCCAAATCCGCTTCCTGGCCAGCGGAGGCAGCCCGACCAACCTGCCGGAGCCGACAGCACTGGACGGGCAATATTTCACCGCTCCTACGGGGCCGACCGGTGGATGGAATCTGTACTTCGTGGAAGGCGTGACCAGCGGCCCCGTCCGGACGTTCTGGGATGCGTACAACGTCACGACGACCAATGTGGATCCCGTCGGAGGCACTACTCAGGGCCACCTGCTCACGGTCCAATCGTTCAGAGAGAATCAGATCTTCCGCGTCAACCGCGGCAATGTCGAGTCGTGGCTCGGACTCTCAGACGACGAAACCTACTTTGGCTATACCGAGGCCGGCCACCCCACGAATCAACCGGTTCTAGCCACGCGCCGTTCGATATTCGTCAACTGGGTGAACGGCGAGATCATGACCTATTCCAACTGGAACGGCACCGCCACCAACTCCGAGCCGAACGACTCGGCGGTCGGGGGGGAGGACGCCGCCACCATGCGGACCGACGGGACTTGGAACGACGTCGCCAGCGGCATTCCCAGCTCGGGCCAGGCGGATAACGTCTACCGGGCGACCATGATCGAGTATGACCTCGATTCCCCCACGCCCATTCCCGGCGCGAGACTGCCCACACCGGTCCTGCCTCCGGCCCCCCTCTCGGTCGGTCCGATCGGCAGCAACGGCACGTTCACCGTCGTCGAGGTGCGCGGCAACGGCGGCCTGGGCGACATGCGCGCCGCCGTCAACAGCCTGACGAACGGCGGCGGCACCCGAGTGACCGGTCAGGTGTCGCGGATCAACGGCTACGATACGCAGGTGACCGGCAGCATCAATTCCGGGCTGTTCCCGTCCAACAGCCCCTACTTCGGCGATACCCCCGTGAACGACACGAACAATGTGGTCTTCCTCTACCGCGGCCGCATCAGGATCGACACGCCGGGCCAGTACACCTTCGGCGTGCACAGCGACGACGGGTTTGCCCTGCGCATCGTCGGGCAGACGTGGCAGAGCGCATCCGGGAATGGTTGGATCGATCCGGGGGACCCGTCGACCCTCACCTTCGAAACCGGGACGGGCGACTCCAACACGCGCGGCGTGATCAACCTCGCGGCGGGCGAGTATGACATCGAGTTCGTGAACTACAACGGAACGGGAGGCACCCATCACGAGCTCTATGCCGCCCAGGGCGCCTTCGTCAACGATGCCGACACCGGGAACTGGCGGTTGGTGGGCCACACGTCGGTGGGCGCCATCCCTGTCCCCGGCGTCAAGGATGTGCGTTCGGACGGCCTGGGCTGGACCCTCGTGGCCACCGTGCCGCCCTATTCCAACCAGATCACCACGCTGACCCTCGCCCGCCAGGCCCTGACGACATGGAACACGAACGGGGGCACCTACGCCGCGTTCAACCACAACGATCCGGGCTACGGCGGCCCCGGCAGTATTCCGAACGACGAACCGTTCCCGGGATTGGACGACGGGGCAGCCAACGATGACTTCGCCGCGTACGGAACGGCTGTCGTCGTCGTCCCCGAGGATGGCTGGTACCAACTCGGATTCCAGGGTGACGACGGTGGCGAGCTGCGCATCATCGGGCAAGTCTGGGATCGCATTGTCTTCAAGCAGAATGCCGCTTCCACGAATATCGGCGACACGATCAAGAGCGACTTCACCACCAGCAACAGCCGGTGCATCGGCGCCATCTACCTGTACAGCGGCACGCAGTACACCATCGAAACGACCTTCTTCGAACGGGGTGGAAACGCCTATCACGAGGTCTTCGGCGGCGGCTCGCCGGCCAACCTTGCCCTGATACCCGGGGCGTATCTATACCAATCGCTGACGACCGGTGGCGCGGGCTACATCCAGGACATCGACGGCCTGCCCCTCATCGGACCGTCCGCCCCGGTGGAGGCGCCGACCCCGCAGATCCTCGCGTTCGCCTACGATGCCGGGGCCTCGGCGGTGAGCGTGACGTGGGTCTCGCAGTCGGGCTTCACCTACCGCGTCCTGTACAACACGAACCTCACGGCGGGCGCGCATTGGGATCCGGCCGTGTGGGCCGCGGTCACCAACGGCATCCAGGCCCAGAGCGACACGAATTTCACGACGGTGGCGATTCCGGACTTCCTGGGGACGCCCTGGCCGTTCGTGACGGAGCCCGTGTTCATCTTCGGCGTGAAGAAGGAGTAGGCGCCGCGAACGCGGATCGGGTCTGTTCGCAGCGCCCGGATTCGGTCGGCGGCTGTGTCGGTTGCCGCGGGGGTCGCGCGTGACGCACCGGCGTCTCCCGTCGCGATCGCCCTTTGCTCGGGCCGCGATCATGAACAGACAGGAGTCCAGCACGCCCCGCATCGGCCTCGCCCTTGGCGGCGGAGGCGTGCGGGGTTTTGCGCACATTCCGATACTGGAGGCGCTCGACGAGGTCGGCCTCAAGCCCTGCATCATCGCCGGCACCAGCATCGGCGCGCTGATCGGCGCCCTCTATGCCTCCGGGATGTCCGGCCGCGAGATCCGGACGTGGGTCCGGCAGGGAACCGTCTCGAAAGCCGACCGCTGGCGCGACCTGGCCCGCAAGAAGGATGAACTCTGGTCGTGGTTCCGCGCCATCGTGCCGGATTTCCGCGGCCGGGGATTGCTCCGGTCCGAACGCATCGTGCGCCGGCTGCTGAAAGAGACGGGGATCGACTCATTTGAAGCCCTGCCGGTCCCGTTGAGCATCACGGCCACGGATCTGCGGCGCCGGAGGGCCGTGGTGATCTCCTCCGGTCCGCTCGCCCCGGCGCTCCAGGCGAGCATGGCCATCCCCGGCGTCTTCGCGCCGGTCCTCCTGGAGGGGGCGGAGCTTGTGGACGGCGGTGTGATGAACCTGGTGCCGCTGGAGATGGTGAAGGGGCGATGCGGCTTTACGGTTGCCGTGAACGTCGCGCGCCCGCCGGCGCGCGGCGGACGGAAGGCCAGGCCGGGGTTGTGGGACCTGGTGTGGCAGAGCATTGACCTGATGCAACTGGCCCAACTGGACCACGCGCTGAGGCGGATGCCCCCGGGACTGCTGGTGGAGCCGCCGGTCGGCGATGTCCCCGTGTTGCGCTTCGACCTCGCCGAAGAGGTCATGACCCGGGCCGGTCCCACCGCCCGCGCCGTGCGGCGGAAGCTGGAGGGTTTGTAGAAGCGTCCGCCTTCTGATCCCGAGCCGCCCTGCCGGCGGGCCGGCTACCGGGCGCCGGTCGAGAGATGCTGTTCGAGCGTGGCCGTCATTTCCCTGAACTGCGCGCGCTCCTGCCCCGACAGCCGGGCATCGCCGGCCGCCCGGCGGTACACCTCCAGCGCCCCGCGGAGATCCCGCCGCTCGCCCAGGGTCTGGCCGAGAAGACCGTAGACGTCGGCATTGGCGTGCTGCGCGTCGACCATTCGGCGCAGCGCGCGGACGGCGCCCTCCGCATCCCCCTTCTGCCGCAGGAAGAAGGCGTAGGTATAGCCGTAGCGCGGCTCATCGGGCTGGAGGTCCGAGGCCTGCCGGCACCAGTGGATCGCCTCGTCCAACCGGTCTCCTGCCACCAGCACCCCGAGGTTGTAAGCGGCCTGCGCCATCCGGGGATCGGCCTTGAGCGCCGATCGCAACGCCTTCTCCGCCTCCGCCGGCTTCCCGAGTTCCGCCATCAGAAGCCCGTAGTTGAAGCTGGCCGGCGCATTGGTCGGATCGAGATGCAACGCCCGCCGGAGATGCGATTCCGCCCGGCCGGTGTCGCCAACCCGGCTGTGGGCGATGGCGGCATTGACGAGGGCCAGCACGTTGTCCGGCTGCAGGCGGAGCGCGAGGTTGAATTCGGAAAGGGCCTGTTTCAGATCGCGCCGGTCCATGAAGAAGTTGGCCAGGTTGTAGTGGGAGATCGCGTCATCCGGCCGGGCGCGCATCGCCGTCTCGAATTCCGCCACCGCGCGATCAAGGGAGGCGCGATCGACGGGCGACAGATTCTCCACCGGATAGGTCGCCAGCGCCGAGGCCGCGCGAACGCGAACCAGACGGTACTCGTCGCGTGTCGCCGCCAGCAGCGCGGGCAGCGTGTCGGGGCCGAACCGGCCGGTCAGGGCATCGGCCGCGCTGCTCCGGATCAGGGGCGACGGATCCCGGAGCGCCGCGGCGAGGGCCGCCGTCGCCGCGGCGGACGGGTTCCCGCGCATCAGACGCACCAGGGCGTTCGCGGTGATCTCCTCGCGGTCCGGCCGCCGCAGGTAGTCCGTCAGGGCGGCCTGCTTCGACCAGTCCTGCCGGCGGGCCGCATCGACGAGCGCCGCCCGCGCCAGGACCGGGGCCTGATAGTCCTCCTTGTGCCACTCCCGCACCTTCGCGTCCGCCCAGCGGGCGTCCCTGTTCGTGTGGCACAGGGCGCACGCGCTGGGCGACTGGTAGGCCAGCGTCGCCGCCGGCGTGGGCGGCCGCATCGAATGGTCGCTGCGCCACATCCGCGCGAACTCGGTCTTCGGCATGTGGCACGAGATGCAGCGGTTGCCGGCGACCTCGGGCCTGTGGTGCGTGTGCGACGCGGCGGTCTTCACGCGTTCCTCGTGGCAGGGCAGGCAGGCGTGGTTGGCCTTGGCCTCGTCCTTGAACCGGTACCGCCCGCTGGAGGTGTGGCAGTGCATGCAATCGAGCCGCCCGGACAGGGCGCACGGGCTCATGCGCCAGGTGGTGAACGTGTAGTTTTCGCCCAGGTCCCGGCCGTCCGGGTAGAAGTCGCGATCCTCCAGCGTGACCAGATCGAAGTGATCGAAGAACCGCTCGCCCGGCGTGAAGGACGGGGTGATCGGGCGCATCTTGGCATGGCAGGTCGAGCACATGTCGTTGCGCTGTTCGGGGGTCATGGGTTTGGTCAGGATGATCTTGAGATCCTTCGGCGGCTGGTTCGTCGGCGCGGCGCGGCACACGCGGATGTGCTCCGCGCCCGGCCCGTGGCAGGTCTCGCAGTTGATGCCCGGTTCTCTCCAGACCGTGCGGTAGCTGTCCTTCTCTATGTCGTAGTTCGGCGAGAGCTGGCTCACGTGGCAGTCGTAACAGGCCGTGTTGAAGGTGTACGGAGGCTCCGTCCAGTGGATCGGCGCGTCGGGGGTGAGGTCCGGGAAGTGCCGCACGCCGCTGGCGGCCGTATCGAACCACCCCCTGCGATGCACGTCGTAAGCCGTCGGCAGGGTCTGCAACCGGCCGCGCTCGAGCGTCGTGAGGAAGTAGTAGACGTTCTTGCCGCCCATGACGTAGTCGATCCGAAGCCGCTGGGCGCCCGCCGGACCGGTCTCCGTCACCCACCCTTCGGCCGGTCCGATCGCGGCGCGATAGCGGTAGGCGCCGATCGCCATGTCGTCCGTCTGCGCCGTCAGGTTCGACGCCGCGAAGGCCGGCGTGTAGATCTGCATCGCAAGGCCGTGGTGCGACGGCGCCCAGAGCGTGTAGAACTGCTCGTGGCATTCGCGGCAACTGACCGATCCCGTGTAGTCCGGCGCCGGCGCGGCTTCGGACGCCGGTGCGCCCGCGGCGAGGAAACCGGCCGCCATGCCCACGCCCGTTCGGAACATCGCCTGCACGGCTTTCAGTCTAACGGGCATCCGGGCGGACCTCCAGCGCAGAACGTCCCCCCGCCCGCGGCAGGCCTGCTCGCGATCCGGCGCGCCTGCTCCTCGTCCACGAGGGGGATGCGCGAAGGAAACGGGGAACGGGCGAGCGTCAGCGTGGACAGAAACGGCTGAGATCGCACCGCGCGCAATCCTGCGCGCGAATGATGAGCACAAAGAGCCGGCCCGCGGGCACGATTGCCCGCGGTACGGGGTGCGAGACGAGGCCACCCTGCGCCTGATCGGATGCGCCCCTCGCAACCCTCACCCTCTCCCATGCCCCGTCAACCATCCCCCCTCCGCTACATCACCGCCGGTTGACCCGTGGCGGAGAGCACGCATCTCCACAGCAGGCCCTCGGGCTCCAGCCGCTGCCGCCGCTCGGTGGCCATGGCGATGGGCACATGGATGTAGTCGTTCCGCAGGCCGACGATGAGATCGGTCTTCCCGGCCATGGCCGCGTGGACGGCATTGCGGGCATACAGGTCGCAGAGGATGCCGTCTTCGGAATTGGCGGGGACGCTGCGGATGTAGTAGCTCGGATCGATGTACTTCAAGCTGATCTCGATGCCCTCCGCCCGGAAGTAGGCGAGGATCCGCTCGCGCAGGAAGAGCCCGATGTCCTTGTGCAGCACATTGCCCGAGGCATCCCGCGCGGCCCCGTCGGCCCCGAGCAGATCCTGACCCGCCCCTTCCGCCGCCACGATGACGGCGTGATGACGGTCCAGCAGCCGTCGCTTCAGCTCCGCGAGGAAGCCCCCCTCGCCGTCGAGATGAAAGGGCACCTCCGGAACGAGGGCGAAATTGACCTCCTGGCTGGCCAGCGTGGCGCCGGCGGCGATGTAGCCCGAGTCGCGGCCCATCACCCGCACCAGGGCGACTCCGTTCGGATACCCCTTCGCCTCGCAATGCGCGGCCACCAGCACCTCGCGCGCCTTGTCGACGGCGGTGGCGAACCCGAAGGTGCGGTCGACGAAGAGGATGTCGTTGTCGATCGTCTTCGGCACGCCGACCACCGCCAGCGGCAGCCCGCGCCGCCGCGCCTCCAGGGCAATTCGGTGCGCCCCGCGCTGGGTGCCGTCGCCGCCGACCGTCAGCAGGAGGCTCACCCTCAGCCGCTCCAGTTGGTCCACCATCCGCTCGATCGGATGGTCGCCCCGCGAGGAGCCCAGAATGGACCCGCCGTGGGCATGGATGTGGTCCACGACATCGTGGTTGAGCTCCAGCGGAGGTTCGGCTTGTTCCGGGTTCAGACCGCGGTATCCGTACCGGATCCCCAGGACACGCGCCACCCCGTAGTGATGGTGCAGCTCCATGAAGGCGGACCGGATCACGGTGTTCAGTCCCGGGCAGAGCCCCCCGCACGTGACGATGGCGGCCGTGGTCGTCGCGGGCTCGAAGAAGATCCGCTCCCGCGGCCCCGCCTTCTCGAACAGGAGATCCTCGTTCGCGCCGCCGACCTCCGCCTGGTAGCGCACGCGGACATCGTCGCCCACGAAATTGCCCACCAGATCGCCACTGCGGCTGTTCAGGCGCAACGGCGACCGCACCGTGGCGGGGCCGAGATTCGAGATGGCCGTATCAACCGTGCTCATGCCGCGCTCCATGCCTCCTGCCAGCGGCGAAGGGCATCCGCCAGCTGCCCGCACCGGCCGAAATCGTGCGCCTTGGCGGCCAGGCTCAGCTCCACACCCACGACGGACAGCGTGGCCACGCCGATCGTTCCGCTCATGCCCTGCAGCGAGTGGGCGCCGCGCCGCACACCCATCTCATCGGCCGCCGCCGCGGTGGCGCGGGCGGATTCCGCGATCTCCCGCACCTGTTCCGCGAAAAGATCGAGAATCTCGTCGTCCACCTCGTCGGCTGGGACCTCGAACGCCTGGGCACGCGAAGTCAAATCGGCAATCAGCGGGCCGAACATCTTGGTGGCCAGCGACAACGCCCGCGTTCGTCTCTCCTCCACACTGTTCACGTCTTCGTCGTTCCTTCATCAAAGCGTAACGCAGTCGGGCCCGATCGGCAATGGCGGCCACGGAGAGCCCGCGGCCCGGCCCGCGGCGCGCGAAGCCGGTGGCGGCTCCGCCTCTCCGGCGCCCGGCGTCGCCGGACCGGCGGCGCGACGGCACGGCATCGCGCGCGGAACCGGGCGGCGGCGGGAGGCCCCGCAGACACGCCCGCCGCCTCAGGGCTTCGCGAAGACCCTTACGTAGTCTACCAGCATCCGCTGGGGGAAGGCGTCGCCATCCACGCCCTTCTGCCCGCCCCATGCGCCGCCGATGGCCAGATTGAGGAGCAGATAGTGGGGCTTGTCATACGGCCAGGCGTCGTCGCCCGCGCCCGGCTCCTTTTCGTACGAGAAGTACTTCTTTCCGTCGACGAGGAAGTCGATGCGCGCCCCCGTCCACTCGATCGCGTACACGTGGAAGGCCGTGGTCGCGTCGGGCACCTTGACGGTGCCGGTCCGGTGCGTCCCTTTCGTGTGATTGTACTTGGCGGTGTGGATCGATCCGTGGATCACGCCGGCGTCATGGCCGACATGCTCCATGATGTCGATCTCCCCGCACCGCGGCCATCCGGCGTCGCGGATGTTGGTCCCGAGCATCCAGATCGCGGGCCACGTGCCGCGGGCCGCCGGAACCTGCGCGCGCACCTCGACGCGGACATGCGTCCATTCGGCCTTGCCCTTGGTGATGAGGCTGGCGGCCGTATACGCGGCGTTCGAGAACGACTCGCGCCGGCCTTCGATCACGAGACATCCCTTCTCGACGCGCGCATTCTCGGCCCGATCGACGGTGTAGTACTGAAGCTCGTTGTTCCGCACCCGCCCCTTCTCATAGCCCCACTTGGTCGCGTCCGGCCGTCCGTCCCTGTCGAACTCGTCCGCCCAGACCTGCTTCCATCCCTCCTCCGCACCTCCGGCAGCCAGGGCCGTCACTCCCGCCAACGCCATCGCAAACCACGTTCGCATATCCATGCCTCCCGCCGATCGCGTGAAGCGCCCAGTGTCCCCAGCCCGCCCGCGTTTGTCAACGTCCCCGACCGGTCCAACCGCCGGCTCCCGAAGCGACGGGCCGCAACCCAATTGGAATGGAACAGAGGCCTGCCACAGAGTGTTTTCAGGAGGCCAGAAAGAACATCACCGATACTTGAACCCATCCGGCACGTCCCACCTGAACAGCCCGTGCGAAACCGTGCAGGCAGGGCCGGGCGTCGGCGCGGTAGGCGGTCACGCGCCAGCCAGGAACCGCGCAGATCGCGGCCGCGCAGCAGAACCCGCCGCCCGCGCCACCGCACTCAGCCTCCCCGTTCCCTTTCAACGCCCTTTTTGTGCCTACAAAGTCTGCTGCCTGCGTCTGGACCGTCATCTGCACTCAATCTCCGGTGTCCGGACGTGATTTCCCGCCACCGACGTGAACAACCCACCTCTGCAAAGCACCCCTAGAGGTTCATGTGCTCGGTCCACCCTATGCAGCTCAACAGAGGGCAACCGAAAATTGCCGAGTTTCGCAGCTACGAAGTTTGCGCGCCCCTTTTCAATTTGAAAGTTTAGATCGCGACCAGCGATGCGAACACACGCGCCATTGGTCGCAGGGAAAGGGCCGTATGTAGCCCCAGACTTCTTGTCCACGAGTTTGAACTCAGACATCAACACTCTCTGTTCCGCAACTGCAGAGGACGATAGCCCGACAACCGCAATGGCAATCCAATTCTGCCAACTTCTCATGGCGCGACCTCCAGTTCCCCAATACGTTCTTTTCGACAACACAAGTGGTCGACAATCTTCCGTAATTGCGACTGAATATCAGGTGAGAAGATCTCTTCACTCCACTTGTCGCGCGGCGCGATTCTGGTAAGATCCGCAAGGCCCAACCAGTCAACTGTATTGACGGCACTGTTCCTGAGGAACTGGAACGGGCTCTCTCGCACGGACTCATGAATGGGGTCTCTGCTCAGCCACCGCCCAAGGGCCGGACTCAGATACCGGTACCCGTACTACACCAACCCCGTCTCGTGATCGGTGTACTTCGTCGAGAACCGGAATGGATTGACTGTGGCAGGAACGCGGGCAGGAGTGCCCGCGGTACGGGGTGCAGAGAATCGGTAGCGTGCGCAATCCTGCGCGCAAGTTGCGCACCCCGTTTCGGAGCGGCGGGGCGCGCGCCCGCACGGCGCGCGCCCCGGGGGGTCCGACGACCCATTGCATACTCACTCCGCCCGGCTTCCCGCCTCCGCGGGCCGCGCGGAGCGGGACGGGAAGGAACCGCCGGACGACCGTCGGTGGCCGGACTCGGGCGCACGGGCTCCATCCCCGTTCCGGGACGGCGCGCCGACAAACTGCACGCGGTTCGCCCGCACGCGCAGACGGCTGCGTCGCTCGCCCTTGTCCTCCCACTGATCGAACTGCAGCCGCCCTTCGACCAGCACCGCCGATCCCTTCCTCAGGTACTCACCGCACGTCTCCGCCTGACGACCCCAGACGACGACGTCGGCGAAGCAGGTCTCCTCCACGTCCTTGCCGTCCTTGCTGCGATGCCGCTCGTTCACCGCCAGTCCAAGATCCGCCACCGCCAGCCCCGACGGCGTCTGCCGCACGTCCGGATCCCGCGTCAGGTTCCCCATCAGGAACACATGATTCATCGCGCCCATGACTCGTCTCCTTCCGTTGCCGTTCCGCCGGTCCGGGCCCCTTGCCCTTCCACGGCTTCCATTCTCCTTAAAGGAAAACGAGCGCCGCATTTCCGAAGGAGAACGGAAGAAATTCGGAACTATAAAAGGACTCGGAACATCGAGTCCGCGACCGCCGGGTTGGAGTCTGAGACGTGGAGCCTGCGGTTTCCGCAGGTCACTGGACGGCGCGGCCGGGCGTGGACGCGGAGGACGCGTCGCGTGCGCCGGTCATGCCGGGAAGGAGATACCGCACCGAGATCCTCTTGACGCGCAGGAGCGGCGGGGCGCCCTCGACGGCGCCGGTGACCAGGCGCGCCTCCATCGTCCCGCCGTCTCCGCCGGCCGCAACCGGGAACCGAATCCTCGATTCCGCCCGGTTCAGGCTGACGCGGTTGGTGACCGCGAGCCCCCTGGCCGGAATCGCGATCACGTCCAGCTCCGCTGGCCGGCGGGGGGCGGGACTCAGCGTCAGCGTGATGTCCGCGGCGCATCCTTCGATCCCCAGGGCCGCCGGGAGCGTCAACCGGCCCTCGCCCATCAGCATGGCGCCGTATTTCTCCTGCCGCTCGCCGCGGATGAACGGGGGCGCGAACCACGCCTCGACCGAAAGGCGTCGCGCGTTGTCCACGGCGAAGCCCTGGCCGTCCTCGCCGACCTGCACCCCCGCCGCCACCTCGGCCGGCAGCGGCGTCTCGGACTCCAGTACCAGCCACGCCGGCCCCGGCTGAGCCGCAGCGCGGGGCGCGTACAGCGCCATCAGCCCTCCGCCGGTCCACGGCGCCCAGCGGTGGCGCTCCCGGCCGGCGGCATCCACGATGTGCGCCCGCACGGCGCTTCCGGTGGCCGCGGTGCGGAGATCGAGCCACCACACGCGCTCCGCATCGGGCGGGTCCGGCGGGGCCGATTCCAGCGCCACCCGTACGACGCGGGCCGAGAACGGGAGCCACTGCCGGAGGGCGTACGCTCCCGGCCCGAGCCGCCAGCGGCCCTCGGCGTCCAGGCCCGGAGGCGTCACCAGATCGCCGAAGGTGCGCAGCCATTCGTTCATGGCCACGCCATCGTGCTGGACCACGGCATCGTAGATCGACGCGCGGTTCAGCGGCTGCAGGTGGAAGACCTTCGCGCCCCCGGGCGCCTGACGGGGATCGGCGTACTGGGCCAGGTGGAACGGGGTGTAGTTGCTGAGGAAGGCGCACAGGTCCCGGCAGGCGACCTCGGCGTGAAAGACGTCGCCCGGCTTCGCGACGGCCCGCAGCGCGTTCCGCGCCCGCGCCACATCCGCCCGCGCATATCGCGGACCCCACGAATCCATGCCGGGGACGCGCACCGCCACCCACGCGACCGCGGCGGCGGCCGCGAGCCGGAGGCCGAGGGGGGCGAGACGGGCGCCGGTCTCCGGCGCGAGGCGCGCCGCGAGGTCGAACACGCGCAGCACGCCCGCCCCGAAGAGCGGCGAGGCCAGGGCGAAGAAGGCGAGGAAGTAGCGGGCGTGCGTCTCGAAGGTCGAGTAGAACACCGCCATCAGCAGGGCCGGCACGAGCAGCAGCCAGAGTCCCTCCGCGCGCTCGCCCCTCCGCGGCCAGGCGCCCGCGCCCAGCAGCGCCACGCCCGCCCACCCCGCGCTTGCGACCAGCATCCGGCCGTACGCCGTGAGATTCTGAACCGTTCGGCGCCAGAGATCGGCCGTACCGATCAGGCCCATCCCGTACAGATACCCTCGCATCTGGTCCGTAAGCGCCGCCTGACCGCGCACCGCGAGCAGCACGGCGGCCAGCGCCGCAACCGCGAGGAAGGGGGAGAGGAGCAGCCCGAGGTTCTCCGCGCGCGCGCGGAGGGACGCGCGGCGATCCAGCAGCAGGGCCAGGGCGGGACCGGCGACCGCGAACACCGTCGGCTCGCGGGCCGCGGCGGCCAGGAGCAGCAGGAGACCCGCGACGGGCAGGCACGCGCGCCGCGAGGCGCGCCACGCGTCGAGGAACACCAGCAGCCCCGCCGAGCCGAGGAGGATCGAGGGCATTTCCCGGAACGGCAGCAGCAGCGAGGCGGCGTGCCGCGGATTCGTGGCCAGCACGAAGGCCAGGGCCGCCAGGGGCACGACGGCCGCGCGCCAGCCGGCGCCTCCCAGGCGGCGGCCCCAGGCACAGAGAACACCCAGCCAGGCGAGCCCCAGCACGTAGTTCATCCAGAAGGCCCCCGACACGCCGAAGAGCCGGATGACGGCCGCCAGCAGAAGGGAGTGAAGCGGCGTCATGGCGCGGAGGGCCCCCATCCACTCGGGCGACCCGATCGGGGTCTCCGCCAGGAGGCGCCCCAGGCGCACGTACAGCGCGACGTCCTGGCAATTGAGATACGTGAGCGTGCGCGCGAAGGCCGCCGTCCAGAGGAGGGTGGCCGCGAGCCAGGCGGCGGCGGACGGGGCCGACGGCGCGAGGCGGGAAAGCCACGGTCTCATGGGCCGGCCTCCCGGATCCGGCGCTCTTCCCCTCGCAGGCGGATGGCGAGGACGGCGGTCAGGGCCAGCGCCGCCAGGAGCAGGGCCCGGGCGGCGACATCGCCCGCGGCATCCGCACCCGGGGGCAGACGGGACAGGATGGCCATGCCGTCGTCGTGCCATGCCCGCCGCAGTTCCGCAGCGCCCATGTTGCGGTTGAGGCCGTGCAACCCCGCGGCCCCGTTCCAGAACATGCGCATGGCGGCGCGCGCAACCAGGTTCCAGGCCGCCAGGAACACCGCCGCCCCGCTCGCCCACCGCAGAAGGCGCGCCGGCGAGACGCGGTCGCGCAGCAGCACGCCCGCAACCACGAAGGCGGCGCCGAGCAGTACGTTCAGGTACCAGCCCTCGTACCCGGGAGTCCGATCGAGGCCGTGGGCGGCGATGTACAGGCGGAACGCCGCCGCATGCGCGTACTGCGCGCCGAGGAAACCCGCGAACGCGAGGTAGTACGGCCACAGCTCGCGGAACGAGAAGCGGCCGGCGCGCCCGCGGGTTAACGCGCAGATCGCCAGGCCGGCCGCGGCGGCCACCGCCGGCGCGAAGTAGAACCAGCCGGGCGACACGAAGCTCCAGTAGCCACACCACCAGAAGCCGCGGAACACGCCGGCCGCGAACATCAGAGGATCCACCTCCAGGACGGCGCCGAGCCGGCGGCCGATCGGAACCTCCGCCATCTCGCGGAGGTGGAAAAGCGGTACCGGATGGCCGGTCGCCGCCAGGTTGCGGGCCAGCAGAAGCGCGGCCCCCGCCGCGGCGACGAGGGCAACCACGCGCGCGTTCGCGCGACCGGACCCGCGCGGAGCGGTAACGGCCATGAGAACGAGGACGGGGAGCAGAACGAGCGCATACGCCTTGGCGAAGCACGCGAGGCCGAACGCCGCTCCAGCGGCCCAGGCCCGCCAGCGGGGGCCGCCGTCCCGGGCCTGGAAGGCGAGACACAGGGTCCATCCAACCATGGGAAACGCCAGCGCGTCGTTCGTGATGCGGCCGAGAAACGGCATGAGATTCGGATACCACGCCAGGCCGAGCAACAGCCAGGCCGAGACGGGGACGGGAAAATGACGGCGGAGAAGCCCGTACAGACCCGGAAACGCCAGCGCGGCCAGCAGGGCCGACAGGATCTCCACGGCCCGGATCCTCGCGCCGAGCGCGGTGTCCCGCGGCAGGAGGTTCCAGAGCCGGCCGGCCATCGCGTAGTACAGCGGCGGTTGCTGGCTCTCGTAGTTCACCTCCGCCGACGGATCGGCCGCGGGCGCCGGCGCGTCGAACAGGCGGCGCAGCGCCCGCGCCCGCTCCTGCTGGGCGTGGCGGTCGCGATACCGCGCGCCGTCACGCGAATGGTCCGGACCCGGCAGAACCTCCGTGACCGCGGGCATCCAGGCGGGGGTGGAGAGCTCGTCCGTCCCCGGCGAGCGCCCGCGCGCGGCGGAGAAGACCACGTGGGACAGGTGCCCGTGCCAGTCCATCCCCTCACCCGGCGGCGTGACCAGGATCTGCGAGACCAACTGGAGGAAGAACACCACGGCGACCGTTGCCGCGGGGGTGAGGGATGCTCTCTCAGCCGCGGCATGGCCCTCGTTTCCCAGATAGGCGCTTGCTGTCCTGTTGGGACCATCCGGCATGACCCGCATCCTACCAGATGTCGGGCGTCGCCGGGAGCGCGTCCCGCGAGGCGGAATGGCGGGGAATGCGAGGCCATTGCAGAAGGGGCGTGAACCTGGTCGTGATGACCCTCGCGCGCGCGTTGCGGGTCGCCGCGTGGCTCGGTCTCGTGGCCGTCCGCATCCGCATGGCGAAGAGGCTCTGCGGAGAGCTGGTCGGATTCCTCTTCCGTCTCGATCGCACCTGTCTGAATCTGCTCATGGACAACGGCCAATACATGGCGTGTCGGTTCCTGCCGGATCCGGCGGCGAACGGACTCATCATCAACCATGTGCCGACCGGCGATGGGGCGTTGGCGGATCTCTTCGCCGGCCGCGCGGAGACCCGCGTCCGCGCCATCCAGATCGCGGAGCCCGGCATGCGGCAGTACAGGCCGGAGATCGAAGTCGAGTTCGTGGAATGGCCGAGGCCCGTCGCGTACAGGCCTCGGCCGTTCATGTTCAAGGCGCTGCAGTTGCGTTCGCGGACGGGGCGGTTGCAGACCGATGCCGATTCAATCTTCGCCCGTGCGCGGTCCGGCTGGACTGCATTTCCATCACTCCAGAGCCCCGGCCCGCCGGCCGTCAGGCGCTTTTCGAACGGGCTACGCGTTTTGCGTAGCATCCTTGCGCGCGCGCATCGCCGCACGCGTGTTGTGGATCCACCGGGTGCGGTGCGAATGGGGCCGAAAGGCACAAGCCACAAGCTTCAAACTACAATCCGAAGGAATCCCCAAGCTCGCGTCGGTTTGACCGCGGGTGTTTGCCTGCTTGATTCCGGACACCGGAGACGTCAGACTGAAAGGAAATCGGGGGATGCGACTATGGCTGACACCGGCGAGGCTCAGAAAGAGGGACTAAAAGCGTCCGACCAGGCCATCAAGGCGATTACAGGGTCGGCGGAACTCTTTGTCGGCGTGCAGGGGGTCTTGGTGCTGCCCGCCCAGTATAAGGTCGGCAAAGGTGACTACTCCTACTTCAACTTCTATGTCGGCCTGACCGCGGCGGACGAGAGCTTTGCCATCGAGGCCGGCATCTCCTATGCCGAGACCGCGGACAAGCAGGGGTGGGCCTACTTCATCAACGCGGGACACAAGGGCCAGGTACGCCAGTCGTTCGGCGGGCATCCGCACGGAGGCGGATCGGGCGTCCTGGTCAAGCTGCTGCTCGACGGGAAGGGTGGCGTGACGCTCTACGCCGGGTCCCGAACGCTGACGAAAACGGACATCGGGTTGAAGGCCGGACGCGCGAAGCTGGTGATGGCGGTCGGCGAGGGTGTGGCCGGCGGGAAGACCTATCACAGCGTGCAGTTCTCGGAGACCAAGTTCGATCGCCCGATGTACCGCAAGAGCCTGGCGACCGAGTGGACGCCATGGAGTGCGTGCGGCGACTGCCGTGACATTCAGTTGACGACCGTGAAAACCCTCAAGAAGTTCCCGCCCGCCTGTAGCTGCAACACGCTCACCGCGGGAGCGGCCGCCACGGCGGGCAGGGGACCGCCTAGCTGATCGTTGCGATCGGTCACGCGATCACGGAGGACCGGATCGAGAGCACGCCCGCCCGGCGCAGCCCCTGCGTCGCGGCGCATGAGGGCCCGGGGGAATCCTACCGCAGGGTGAGTTCCCGGAAGGCAAACGGGATTTCCTTCACGATGTCGGAAGCGATCATGCCGGTCTGGGAAGAGCGCCAGGCGGCCATGTCGCCGGCCCGGCCGTGCAGGAACACGGCGGCGCGCGTGGCATCGAAGGGGGCCACCCCCTGACCAACGAGCCCCGTCACGATGCCGGCCAGCACGTCGCCGCTGCCCCCGGTGGCCATGCCCGGGTTGCCGGTCATGTTGATGAACACCGGACGCTGGGAGGCGGCGATGACCGTGCCGGCGCCTTTGAGTATGACAATCGCGCCGGTCTTCTCCACGCACATGCGCGCCGCGCTGGCGCGGTCCGACTGAATCTGCGCGATCTCCATCCCCAGCAGGCGCGCCATCTCGCCCGGATGCGGAGTGACGATCACCGCGCCGCGCGCCTTCGCGAGGCGGGCGGCATCGCCGGCCAGCACGTTCAGCGCATCGGCGTCGAGCACCAATGCCCCGCGCACCCGCTCCAGGAGGGAGAGGACCAGTCTCCGCGAGTCGGGATGCGGGGTGAGGCCGGGGCCGATCAGAACCGCGTCGAACGAGTCCAGCCGCGCACGCCACGGATCGAGGGCCGAGGCGGCGAGGCTTCCGGTCTCCGTCTCGGGCCCGCCGAAGACCATGGTCTCCAGCGCCGCGCCGGCGACGATCGGCTGCACCCCCGCCGGCACGAGCGCCGTGGTCAGGCCGATGCCCGCGCGGCCGGCGGCGCGGGCCGCGAGGGCGATGGCGCCCGCGTAACCCCGTGCGCCGCCGATGAGGAGCACGTGGCCGTAGGTGCCCTTGTGCGAACCGCGCGCGCGGCGCGGCAGGAGCTTCCGCAGCTCGGTCGAGTAGACCAGTTCCACCTCGGCGCCCGAACGCGCCAACGGCGGGAGCGGGACGAGTCCGATGTCGATGACCTCGACACAGCCGACGAATTCCAGCGACGCGGGCGCCACCAGGCCGGTCTTGGGATAGCCCAGCGTCACCGTCACGTCGGCGTAGACCGCATCCCCCTCGGCCACGCCCGTGTCGGCGTTGATGCCCGAGGGAATGTCGATCGAGATCACGAAGGCATCGTTGGCCGCGGAGTTGATGTACTGGATGGCCCACGCCACGGGGCCGCGCGCGGGACCGTGGCTGCCGGTGCCGAGCAGGCCATCGATGAGGAAGTCCGCGCTGGCGGGGTAGGCCAGGTTGTTCTCCCATTCCTCGCGCGTGGTGAACTCCTCGACCTCGATCTCCTCCGCCTTCATGAGATTGAGGTGCTTGAGGGCGTCGCCCTGCACCTGGGCCTCGCGCCCGGCCAGCCAGACGGATACGTCGAAGCCGAAGTCCTTGAGATGGCGCGCGGCGGCGAAGGCGTCCCCCCCGTTGTTGCCGCGCCCGGCGAAGAGAATGGCCGACGGGTGGTGGAAGCCCGCGAGGTCCGCCATGTAGGCCGCGACATCGGCCACTCCGCGGCCGGCCCGATCCATGAGTTCGGAACCCGGGATGCCGGCCTCTTCGATCGTCCGTCTGTCCAGTTCGCGCATCTGCGCGGATGTCACGAGTCTCATTTGGATCTCACGCCCCGGCTGCAGTATACCGCACTCCCACCCCGCCGTGCAAAGAGGCCTGTTACTCGTCACCGGTCACGGAGGGAATCGACCCGTTCCGCGGGCCATCCTGCCCGCGTTCCTGTCGGCGACTGAAGACCGCAATCCGAATCGGGATCGCGATTTCGATGGGGGGATGAGCTCTCTGTTCTCTCCGCCACCTTCTGTTCCATCTGGATCGGCCGGCGGGCGCGGGAACTGGCGCGATGCCGTTACGCCATTCGGTCGATCGCGGCCGAGGCCTTCTCGATCGCGGAGAGATACCGGTCGAACAGCGGACCCACCTCCGCATCGGGAATCCGTTCCGAGCCCTCCTTCAATCGGCGGATGCGCTCGAACGGTTCCAGCTCGAACCCCATGCCCGCCGCCAGCTCCCGCGCGGCATCCATTTTCGCCGCCGGCACACGGTCGATGCTGAGACGCAGGGCGGCGCGCAGGAGCACAAGAAAAGTGCTGAGCGATTCGCGCATGAGCGACGCGACCGCCGCCGGCCGGCCGCCGGCCGCCAGGTACTCGCGCCGCAGGTGGATGAGCTTGCCCTTGAGTTCGTGCTCGAGTTCGTGACGCAGGTTTCGCCGGTCGACCTCGATGTCCGCCAGCACGTCGTCGCCGTGCAACACGCGCCGGCAGTCCTTCATGTCGAGCAACTCGATCGGAAACACATCGGCCGAGGAACGAAGACCGTCCGCCGTGAACAACAGGGGCGGAGGATTGCCGGCGCGAAGCCACGGACGGAGGACGGGCGCGAGCAGGTCCAGTTCCCGCCGTCCGACGGCTTCGAGGACGATGAGGATGTTGTAGTCCGACCCCCGTTCCGCGCGGTCGCCAGCCGCCGCCGAGCCGTACAGGATCACAGCCCGGAGGCCCAAGTCGGGAACGTCCTTCAGATGGCCGGCCAGTTCTTCCGGTTTCATGGTCCGATCCTCCCGCGCGCGACAGGCTCCGCACGGCGGTGTCACCAGCTGCGGCTGGCGCCTCCCCCGCCCGACAGGCCCCCGCCGAATCCTCCGCCGCTGAATCCTCCGCCACCCAATCCTCCGCCGAATCCCCCGCCGCTGCCTCGGCCGCCCCCGCCGTTCGAAAGGAGGAGCCACATGAGCAGCGAAGGGTGTCTGGCGAGGAGGTAGATGAGCAGCAGCATGACCAGCAGAGAGAGGAACGGATGCCGGACCCTGGCCGGCGCGGGCGCGGGCGGGGACGGCGGCGCCCCGGTTTCTTCCAACGCGATGCCCGCCGCCGAGGCGACACGTCCGGCGACGGCGCGCGCCCCCGCCGAAAGCCCCGCCCCGATCCGGCCGGCCTTGAATTGAGGCACGACATGTTCATCGAGTATCCGTCCGCAGACGGCGTCGGGCAGGATGCCTTCCAAGCCATACCCGGGTTCGATGCGCACCTTGCGGTCGTCGACCGCCGCGAGGAGGAGCACCCCGTTGTCCTTGCCCTTCTGCCCGATGCCGAGCTTCTCGAAGAGCCGGTTGGCGAAGTCGTTGATCTCCCCGCCTTCCGTCGAGGAAATGGCGTAGACCTTCAACTGCGCCCCCGTGCGCGCCTCCAGCTCGGTGGCCATCCGCGTGATCGCCGCTCGGGACGCAGGGTCGATGACCCCGGTGAAATCGAACACGTAGCCCGGCTGGACCGACCGTGCGACGCGATCGATGATCTCGTCGGGCCCCGCCGCGGCCAGCGTCGCCGCGGCAAGGCATCCGGCCAGTCCCATGCGTCTGAAGAAGCTCGCTGTCACCGTCGCCCGCCCGGCTGCGATCATGGCAACCGGCGCGCGGGAATGCAAAGCCGAACCGGTGTCCTTCCCCCCGGCGCGGATCGGGCGCGGAGGGCGCGGATAGGCCGGCCGGGCCCTACGGCAGCGCCTCACCGCCGCGGCCGACGTTCTCCTTGTCGAATACGCGCGAACCGAGGGTGATTTCCTTGGGCACGGACTCGCCCTTGAGGATCTTCAGGGCGGTCTCGATCGCCTCGGCCCCGCCGGTCGGGTACTGGAAGGTGGCGTCCAGGATGCCCTGCTGGACGTAGGCGATGCCCTCGTGCGGCAGCGCATCGATGCCGACGAACTTGATCTCCTTCTCGCGGCCGGCGGCCTTGGCGGCGAGGTAGGCCCCGTGGGCGCCGGGGTCGTTGTGGGCGTACACGAGGTCGATCCGGTCGAACCGTGACAGCGCCGATTCCATCTCCTTGCGCGCATCGGGCTCGAGCCACTTCATGTCGGCCTCGAAGAGGATCTTGATGCCGGCGCCGGCGATGCCTTCGCGGAATCCGGCGTTGCGGTCCTGGCCGGGCGTGGAGGTCATGAGGCCCTTGAGTTCCACCACGCTCCCGGCGCCGCCGAGCCGCTGGGCGATCCACTGGCCCGCCGCGCGCCCGATCTTGCGGTTGTCCGCGCCGATGAAACACGCGAACCGGTCGCCGAGCAGCCGGCGGTCGAGGACGATGACGGGGATGCCGGCCTCCATCGCCTTCGCCACGGGTTCGGTCAGGGGCTGGGCCTCCTTGGGGCTGATGATGATCAGGTTCACGCCCGCGCTGACGAATTCCTCCACGTGCGCTCGCTGCTTGAGCGTGTCGTTCTGCGCGTCCTTGAAGATCACCTTCAGCTCCGGATGCCGTTCGGCGGCGGCCTTGATGTCGGCATTCATCTGGACACGCCAGGGCTCGCCGAGATTGCACTGGCTCATGCCGAGGGTGTAGCCCGACGCGGCCGGTTTCGAGCCTCCGGCGGGCGGCGGTTTCGTCTCCCCGCCCCGGCCGCATCCGGCGGCGAAGAAGGCCAGCGCGACAGCGGCGGCGCAGGCGGTCAGCCTTCCGGCAGCAATACGATTCATGATGGCTCCCATGCGGTGACCCGCGATTCAGTTTCTCCGTCCGCGCTGGGCCAGCACGGCCAGCACGATGATGACACCCGTCAGCATCAGCCGGCTGGCTTCGGGGACGGCGTTGATGCTCAGGATCTTGTCCAGGTAACCGATTGTCAAGGTGCCGATCAGCGTCAGCCCGATCCCGCCGCGTCCCCCGGTGAGCGAGGTCCCGCCGATGACGACGATGGCGATGGCCGTGAGCTCGTACCCCGTGCCGGCCTCCGGATCGCCCTGCTGTTCCTGCGCGGCCTGGCACATGCCCGCCACGGCGGCCAGGGCGCCGGAGGCGGCGTAAGCGAGGATCTTGGCGGGGCCGACGGGCACGCCGGAGAGCCGCGCGGCCTCCTCGTTCCCCCCGATGGCGAAGAGGTGCCGCCCCCACCGGTGCCGGGACAGCGCAATCCAGGCGAGGACGGCGCAGGCGAGGAACACCACGGTCACGACCGCGAGATTGCCGTCGAGGATCCGTCCGTCGATGAGGCGGAAGACGGCGGGCACGTCCACGTAGCGGAAGGCGCCTTCGGGATTCTTCACGGCGGTGGAGATCTTCATGCCGCCGGAAACGGTCTTCGCCAGTCCACGCGCGAAGACCATCATGGCCAGCGTCGCGATGAACGGCTGGACGCGGAATCCCGCCACCACGCCGCCCGCCGCGCCGCCGCAGGCCGCGCCGATCAGAAGGCACAGCGGGATCGAGAGCAGCGGCGACCAGCCCCAGTGGATGCTCATCAGGGAGAACGACACGGCCACCAGGGCCACCACGCTGCCCACCGCGAGGTCGATCCCTCCGCCGATGATCACCAGCGACATCCCGCAGGCCAGGATGCCGAACACCGACGCCTGGCGCAGGGCATCGCGGTGGGTGCCGAGCTTGAAGAAGGCGCCGTCGGCATGGAATACCCCGCCCAGGAGGAGGACCAGGAGCAGGGCGAGAATGGCCCGGGTGGCCGGCTGGGCCCACAGGTTCTTCCAGCGGGTGACGGCGGGAGGGTGTTCAGGCTTCATGCGAGGGCGTCTCCCCATGCGTGACGTTCCGGCCCATGGCGGCCTCCAGGATCCGCTCCGCGGTGGCCTCGGCGCGGGTGAATTCGGCCGCGAGCCGTCCGCGGTGCATCACGGCAATGCGGTCGCTGAGGGCCAGCAGCTCCGGCAATTCCGAGGTGATCAGCAGGATCGCGATGCCGCGGGCGGTGAGATCGTCGAGCAGCTGGTAGATCTCCCGCTTGGCCCCGACATCAATGCCGCGCGTGGGCTCGTCGAGCAGCAGCAGTCGCGGTCCGGTCTGAAGCCACTTGCCGAGCGCCACCTTCTGCTGGTTGCCCCCGGAGAGCAGGCCCACCTCCATGTCGAGCGAGGCCGCGCGGATCGAGAGCGATTCCGCCAGGGCGCGGGTCGCCTCCATTTCCCGCCGCGGGCGGCGCCAGCCGCGGGGCGCGAGACGCGGCAGGTCGGCCAGCGTGGCATTGGCCGCGATGGACAGCGGAAGGACCAGGCCGGTGGCCTTGCGGTCGTTGGTGAGCAGCGCCACGCCCTGGCGGATGGCCCGCGGCGGCGAGCGGATCTCCAGGGGGCGGCCGTCGAGGAAGGCGCGGCCCCGCACCCGCGCGCCGCGCCCGCCAAACAGACCGAGGAACAGGTCGCTGTTGCCCGAGCCCTGCAGCCCGCCCACGCCGACGATCTCGCCGGCCCGGATGCGGAGCGAAACATCCCGCACGGCCCATGCCCGGCCGCGCCGCGCCGGGACCGAGAACTCCTCCAGCCGCAGCCGCTCGTCTCCCGGCCGGGGCACGTGACGCGGGAACAGCGCCTCCACCTCGCGGCCCACCATCCACTGGATGAGCCGCGCCGGCGGCAGCTCCCGGGCCGGGGCGGCGCCGACGAACCGGCCGTCGCGGAGGACGGTGATGCGGTCCGCGATCCGCTCGATCTCCTCCATCTTGTGCGTGATGTACACGATGCCGCAGCCCCGCGCCTTCAGAACGCCGATCAGGCCGAAGAGCTTCTCCACCTCGGGCGCGCCCAGCGCGCTCGTCGGTTCGTCCATCACCAGCACGCGCGCGTCACGCGACAGGGCCTTGGCGATCTCCACGAACTGCTGGCCGGCGATGGGCAGGTCCTCCACGCGGCACCCGACCTCCATGTCGATGCCGAGCCGGTCGAACAGCCCCTGCGCCTCCCGGCGCTGCGCGCGGTCATCCACCAGTCCGAGCCGCTCCAGCGGACGCCCGAGGAAGATGTTGTCGGCCACGCGCATCGAGGGCACGAGCGAGAGCTCCTGGAAGATGACGGACACCCCCAGGCGCGCCGCGTCCAGCGGCGATTGCGGACGCACCGGCCGGCCCCCGATTTCGATCCGGCCCTCGAATTCCGTGTGGACGCCCCCGAGGATCTTGATCAGGGTGCTCTTGCCCGCCCCGTTTTCCCCGGCGAGGACCAGCACCTCGCCGGCCCGGATCTCCAGGCCGACATCCTCCAGGACGGTCACCGAGCCGAACCGTTTCGTAATGCCGGTCATGCGGACGAGCACCGCGGCGTCCGGCGCGGCGTGCGGCGTCGATGGGGCCGCCGTATCTCGTTCAACCACGAGAATAGCTCCCGTTGCGGCGCGATGTCTCCCGACCACCCTGGATGTCCGATGCTCCCACCGCGATCCCTTCGTTCTCCCGGGCAGGGGCGCTGACTCCGGCTGCGCGACCACGTGTCCGTGCCCGGCCCCCGCTGTTCACGTCGGGCCATGTTGACCGGTCCGCGCGGGCAGTCAAGGCTCTTCGAGACCCTCGCGCGCCGAAGAACGCATGCGGATGTGCGGACCGCGATGCGGGCGCGGGAGGGTCCGCGTCCCCGCGGACCGCGAGACGGCGCGCGTGTTTCCGACCCCGACAAGCCTCCTCCGTCCCGTCGCTCCCTGCGGTTGCGCGCGGGATGCGCGGGCACGATGGCCCGCGGTACGGGTTCGCCCTCGTACCGCGCACAATCTTGTGCGCGAACAACGGGTCGCGGAATCTCCATCGGATAGCTTTTCGCCGTGACCGCGGATGGGCATAATGCCGCCTTCATGAAGGCGGGGTGCCGATGCCGATGACGTTTCCATCGCACCAGGGTCTCATCGCCGGTCTGTGGCGGCGATGGCCGGGAGTCTTTGACGTGCGGGCGCTCTGCATCGGGGCCGCGATGCCGGATGTCATCGACGCGATGGGCGTGTTCGTTCGGGGTCGTTTCGGTCAGGGCATCGGGCACTCACTCGTCAGCCTCCCGCTGCTCTGCGTCCCCGTCGGCCTGCTGCTGTGGGGCGCCCTGCACCGTGTCTTCCGGCGGCTTCCCGCCATGGAGGGCGCGAGCCTCGCGGCGCATGCGTGGAATCCGCTGCGGGCGGCGATGGCCGCGGGCAACGGGGTGGGGGATTTGCGCAGGTGCTGGCGCCGGGTGCTCCTGTGTCTCGCCATCGGCGCCTTCTCCCACCTTCTGATCGATCTGGTCTCGCACGGCGGATTCCCATGGCTTCTGCCCTGGATGCCGAAACGAAACCTGTTCCCCGACTGGTGGTACGTCGAGTGGGCCCGCCTCCCCGTGCCGTGGCGGCCCGCAGGCTCGAAGCTCGGCCCGCCGCGCGCGGTCTGGATCCTGCTGTCGGCGTGGGGCGCCTGGGTTCTGATCCGCCCCTCGGTTCTGGCTTGGCGCGCGGCCGCCGGACGGCGATCATCCGATCCATGATGACGCAGCATCGTCTGATCGCGGGAATCATGGCGCTCGCCCTCGAGGCCGTGGGCGCGGATGTCACGGCTCCCCGTTACCTCTTCACCTCGTTCCGCGGGAACGGCGAAGACGGGCTTCACCTGGCGCTCAGCCGCGACGGATTCACGTGGACCGCCGTGAACGGCGACCGCTCGTTCCTGAAATCCGCGGTCGGGGCCGGGCTCATGCGCGATCCGTGCGTCGCCCTCGGGGCCGACGGGGTGTTCCATCTCGTGTGGACCACCGGCTGGGATGTGCGCAAGGGCGCGGAATTCGGCTATGCCGCCTCCACCAACCTCGTCGACTGGACCGAGCCGCGCGGCATCCCCGTCCTGCAGGACGAGCCTGCGGCGCGCAACGTCTGGGCGCCGGAGCTGTTCTTCGACGCGAAGGCCGGGCAGTGGACGATCTTCTGGTCCACCACCATCGCCGGCCGCTTCCCTGAAACGGCGGGCACCGGCGACGGCGACTACAATCACCGGTTCTACTTCGTCACCACCCGCGATTTCCGGACCTTCTCGACGACGAAGCTGATGCACGATCCGGGCTTCAACTGCATCGATGCGACGTACCTCGCCGACGGCGGCCGGCTGCGGCTGGTGTTCAAGGATGAGCGGAAGACCCCGCTGAAGAAGAACCTCCGCTGGGTCGCGGCGGAGAGCCCCGCCGGCCCCTTCGGTCCGGCCTCCGAGCCGTTTACCGGCGACTGGGTCGAAGGACCGTCGGCGATCCGGATCGGGGAGTGGGTATACGTCTATTTCGACCACTACACGGCGCCGCACTACTACGGAGCGGTGCGGACGAAGGACTGGGCCGCGTGGGAGGATGTCTCCAAGCGGATGGCCTTCCCCAACGGGATGCGGCATGGCACGGTCATCGCCATCCCCGCCGCCGTCGCCCGGCGGCTGGAGGCCATGGACGGCTCCGCCTCTCCACGGTGAGCTGCGGGCGTCGGAGGCCAGAGGGAAGAAGGTGTCAGGCAATCGCTATCCGCTCATGGTGCGGCGCTTCGCTTCGCTGACAGTCACCCTCGCCACCGCCGACGCCTTCGGCATCCTGACTTGGCGGCTCCGGCCGCCGGACGGATGACCATGTCCGATCCCTGCAAACACGAGACTGACTGGGGCGCCCTCCACGAGTGGCAGCACAGCGTCGACCGCAAACTCGACGAGATCCTCGCCCAGACCCAGTCCACCAACGGCCGCGTCGGGCGCCTGGGAAAGTGGAAGCTCGTCCTCACGACGGCCGTCGCCACGCTCCTGCTCCTCGACGGCGGCCGTGGGCCGGTCGCCGATCTCCTGCGGCAGCTTGTCTCCCTCGTCGGTCCGTGAGTCCGTGACCAGATGGGCATTCCGCACTCCCGTGCCCCCCGCACAAGCATCGCCGCACGTGCGCCCGGCCCCGCGATGTATGGTGGATGAAAGTTGACCTGCTTTCTTCACAGGTCCAAGCTGTTCGTGTTGGTGGCGTACGCCACGGTACTTCAAGGCCCACCAATAGAAAGGCTATTGCCATGAAAGGCTACTACAAGGTCAAGCAGACCGCCGGCGGGCAATGGATGTTCAATCTCCGGGCTGGGAACCACGAGGTCATTCTGACCCATCTTCTACAGTTTCAAGATTCGGGCTGTTCATAAGCAACGAGTTGT
>CAZSUU010000054.1:0-33354 GCA_964610105.1 uncultured Verrucomicrobiota bacterium
CCCGCCCCAACGGCTGCGCCGCCCGCCGCCTCCCTACTGTCTGAATCGCTGGGTCGGCGTCAACGGTCTTGCCCTTCCGACCTGCGGCGAGTATGCTTCGCGACAAGCAACCAACCGGGGCGTCCATGAGAACAACCGACGAGCATGCGGGGGCCGCGTCGATGAATCGCCGTGACTTCCTGGCCCTCTCCGCCGGGGCGGCCGCCGCCGCGGCCCTGCCCGGCTGCATCACCAATCCGGTCACCGGCCAGAAACAACTGATGCTGATCAGCGAGGCGGAGGAGATCAACATCGACAAGCAGAACTCGCCGCACCAGTTCTCCGAGGACTACGGCGTCTTCCCCGTCGGCCCCGTCAATGCCTACGTGGAGAAGGTCGGTCAGGGCATCGCCGCCAAGTCGCACCGCCCGAACATGCCCTACTCGTTCCGGACGGTGAACGCCTCGCACGTCAACGCCTACGCGTTCCCCGGGGGGAGCATCGCCACGACGCGGGGCATCCTCCTCAAGATGGAGAACGAGGCGGAGCTCTCCGCCCTCCTCGGCCACGAGATCGGCCACGTCAATGCCCGCCACACCGCGGCGCAGATGAGCAAGGGCCTGCTGCTGCAGCTCGCGGTCGCGGGCATCGCCATCGCGGCCTCGCAGAAGGAGGAGACGTACGGCGAGATCGCCTCCGTCCTCGGCGGCCTGGGGGCGGGGCTGCTGCTGGCGCGCTACAGCCGGTCGGACGAGCGGCAGGCCGACGAGCTCGGCATGGAGTACATGGTCCGGGCGGGCTACAACCCGGCGGGCATGGTGCAGCTCATGGAGATGCTGCAGAGCCTTCGCAGCTCGGAGCCCAACGTCCTGGAGCTGATGTTCGCCACCCACCCGATGAGCAAGGAGCGCTACGACACCGCGGTGTCGCGTTCGCGGTCGAAGTACGCGGGCGCCGGCGGCCTGCCGCTCGAGCGCGAGCGGTACATGGACTCCCTCGCGCCGGTCCGCCGTTTCGAGAAGACCTGCGCGGAGATCCAGAAGGGCGACAAGGCGGCGAACACCGACCGATTCGGCGAGGCGGAACAGCACTACGCGGCCGCCATCAAGGAGACCCCCGACGACTACGAGGCGCTGCTCAAGATGTCCAAGTGCCTCATCGCCATGAACCGCCAGAGGGAGGCCAAGCAGTTCGCCGAACGCGCCAAGCGGGTCGCGCCGCAGGAGGCCCAGGCCTATCAGGTGTCCGGCACCGCGTCGCTCCAGATGAGGGATTTCGGCGGCGCCCACGCCAATTTCGTCCGCAACGCGGAGCTGCTGCCGGGCAACCCGGGGATCGTGTTTCTCGACGGGCTGGCCCTGGAGAACATGGGCCACCGTCCGCAGGCGGCCGATGCCTACCGGCGCTACCTGCAGAGCGGCGCCTCGGGCGGCGCGGCGCAGCACGCCTTCCAGCGGCTGACCGAATGGAACGCGATCAATCCCTGAGCCGCCGCCGCGGGCGCAACCGCTAAGGAGCAGGAGCGTGAAACCTCACCTGATCGTCGCCCTCGACGTGCCCGGCGCCGCGCAGATCGCGCCGTGGATCGACCGCCTGCCCGAGGAGATCCGCTGGTTCAAGGTGGGCCTGGAGCTGTACTGCGCCGACGGTCCCCGCGCGCTGGACCCCCTGCGGGAGCGCGGACGCCTGGCGTTCCTCGATCTGAAGCTCCACGACATCCCGCGCACCGTGGCGCGGGCGGTGGCCGCGGCCTCGAAATACGGCGCCGGCCTGATGACCCTCCACGCGGCCGGCGGACGCGCGATGATCCAGGCCGCGGCGGAGGCCGCGCGGGAGGCCGGTCCCCTCGCGCCGAAACTGCTGGCCGTGACCGTCCTGACCAGCCTGGACCGCGCCGACCTGGACGAGATCGGGATAGCCCGCACGCCGGCGGAGCAGGCGCTCGCCCTGGCGCGCATGGCCATCGAAGCGGGGGCGGACGGCGTCGTGTGCTCCGCCCAGGAGGTGGGCGCCCTGCGCCGCGCCCTCGGACGGGACCCCCTGCTGGTGACGCCGGGCATCCGCCTCCCCACCGACGCCGTCGGCGACCAGAAGCGCGTCGCGACCCCCGCGGCCGCCGTGCGCGACGGCGCGACCCACCTGGTGGTCGGGCGGCCGATCCTCGATGCCGCCGATCCGGCCGCGGCGGCCCGCGCGATCCTGGCCGACATGAGCGCGGGATGAACGCGGACGCGTTGTGGCCCTGGCTCCCGCTGGCCGGCGAGATCCACGTCCTGACCGCCGTGTCCGTGTGGCTGCACGTGCTACGCCACAAGCGCGAAGCCAACTCGTCCCTGCTCTGGATCTTCATCGCCTGGGCCCTTCCGATCCTTGGACCGCTGACCTACCTGATGTTCGGCGTCGACCGCGTGACGCCGAAGGGCGGGCACCGCCGGAACGCCCACGCGCGGTTCGTATCCGAGCGGCTGGCGCGCGAGGAGGCCGAGCTGCCGATGGCCTACTGGAAATCCGTCCGCGACGCCGTCACGTCCGAACCCTCCTCTTCCTTCGCCCGCGAGCTCAACCGTTCGATGAACGCCATCCTGCCCGATTTCCCCCTGCTCGGCGGGAACCGCGTGGACCTGCTCGTGACGGGCGACGAGGCCTATCCGGCCATGCGCGAGGCGATCCGGTCCGCGCGGCACCACATCCATCTGCAGACCTTCATCCTCGGGCGCGACCGCACCGGCCGGGCGTTCCTCGACCTCCTCGCCGCGCGCGCGGCGGAGGGGATCGCGGTCCGCGTGCTCTTCGACCGATTCGGCTCCACCCACGCGTTTCTCTCGGGCATGATCGCGAAGTACCGGGGGCGCTCGCCGAACCTGCGCATCGCGGGCTGGACCCAGGCCAATCCCCTGAAGCGCCAGTTCCAGGTCAACCTCCGCAACCACCGCAAGATGCTGATCGTCGACGGCCAGACCGCCATCACCGGCGGCATCAACCTGCAGGACGCGAACGTCACGACGCCCGGCTTCGCGGCGCACCGCGACTACGACGTCCGGATCCGCGGGCCGGCCGTGCAGGAGCTGCAGCTCTCGTTCCTCAGCGACTGGCACTACATGACCGACGAGAATCCGGAGGTGCTTCTTCACCCCGACCTGTTCCCCGCGCAGGGTCCCACCGGCGGCCGCGCCCTTGTGCGCGTGGTTAACGGAGGTCCCGCCGGCGAGATCGAGACGCTGACCGACGTGTTCTTCAACGGCCTCGTCGCCGCGCGGCGCGAGATCCTCGCCGTGACCCCCTATTTCGTCCCGACCGCCGACATCCTCCGCGCCTTCCGTTCCGCCGCCCTCCGGGGAGTCAACGTGCGCCTCGTCGTCCCCGCGCGGAACAACCACGTCTATGCCGGCCTCGCCGGCCGCTCGTTCTATCAGCACCTGCTGGACGCGGGGGTGCGCATCTTCGAGCGCCAACCTCCGTTCATGCACGCGAAGGCCCTGGTGGTCGACGGCGAGATGGCGTTCATCGGCACGGCGAACCTGGATGCCCGAAGCCTGCGGCTGAACTACGAGACCAACCTGGTGATCTACGACGAACCGTTCGTCAGCCGGCTCAAGCAGGCCGCCGACGACGAGATCGCGTGCAGCCGCGAGATCCTCCCCGAGGCCTGGCGCAGGCGACCCGTGTACGGGCGGCTCCTGGAGAACGCCTGCGCGCTGATGACACCGATCCTGTGAGGGCGACGTCGTGGAACGGAAGAGAGGACGGACCGAAGGGCACGCACGGACGCGCCCGCGCCCTGTGATCGCGGCTCGCCGCCCCGGAAAGGACTCCGCCCATGGCCAACCTCGTCCTCGCCCTTGAGCCCGATCCGGACCTCCGCGAGCGGTTCCTTCGCGAGGCAAGGAGACGCGCGGCTCCTTTCCCCGGCCTGGAGGTCCGCGAGGCGGTCGTCGGCAACCTGGCGGCCGTATGGGCCTTCGGCGCACAGGCTCCCCGCGCGGAAAGCAGGAGCGGCGACGCCTTCGGCCTCCTCCTGGGATACGCGATGGATGAGGACGGGCGGCCCCTGTCGGCGGACGATCTCGTCCGGCAGCGCCATCCGGAATCGTCCCTCCTGCCCGTGTGCGACGGCTTCTTTCTGGCGGTCGCGTATTCCGTCCTCAGCGGGCTCGCGATCAGCGTCGATCCCCTCGGCTTCTTCCCCCTGTTTCACGCCGACTGCGCCGGGTCGCCCGTCGTCGCCACCGCACCCGGCCTGCTCGCCGCTCATCCGCGCTTCGAGGGCGGTCTCGATCTCCGCGGCCTCGCCGGCATCCTGCTCACCAACGGCCTGGTCGCCGGCCGCGGCCTTTCGAAAGGCGTCCGTCGCCTGGCGCCGGGACATCAATTCCTCTGCCCCGCGGGCGGCCCTGCGCGGGAGGTGGAGGCCTACCGCCTCGCCGTCGACCGCGCGTCCTTCGCCGTCGATCAGGCCGCGGCACTGGAGAGGGTGGAAGCCGAGTTCCGGCGGGCGGTCCGGCGACACCGTCCGCCCGACGCGTCGGCGGTCCTGATGCTCTCGGGCGGCCTGGACTCGCGGCTCATGGCCGCCTGTCTCGATGCCGACGGAGCGACGCGTTCGGCGGTCTGCCTGGGGCGGACGTCCGACCTCGAGCATCGCGCGGCCGCGGCCGTCGCCCGGCGCCTGGGCTGGGCGCTGCACGGGGAAGCGCAGGAACCGCGGCCGGACGCGTTCCTCGCGTTGACCCGGCGCGTCGTCGCATACGAGGAGCTGTCCGGCGGGCTCGGCGCACTCGACTTCACCCTGGCGGGTCCCACCCTCGCCTCGCTGGGGCCATGGAATTGGTCGGGGTTTGTCCTCGAAGAGATCATCGGCGGTTTCGCCTACGCGTACGGCCGGGATCCCGACACCGGCCAGTGGTCGTCCCACCGCTTCTTCACGAAGATCAACGGCTGGGGCCTGCCGCCCGACCGGCTTGCGGCCCTGCTGCGTCCCGCGGACGCCGCGGACCTGGCCGGCGAGGTGAAGGCCGCGGTGTGCCGCCGGTACGATCGGCCCGGCGAGAGTCCCGCGCAGGGTTCGTTCCGGATGAAGCTCGAAACGCGGGGCCGATATCACATCGGCCAGTTCCTTCACCGGCTCTGCTTCTTCTCGTGGCCGCGGCTGCCGGCACTCGACCGGCGGCTGGTGCACCTGGCCTACAACCTCCCGGCGGAGACCATGCTGCATCGGCGGATCGAGTCGGACCTGCTGCGCAGGCTGTCGCCGGGGCTGAGCAGCGTGCCGTTCGATACGAACTCGTTTCACTTCGAGCCGGACCTGTTCAAGGGCGTGAAGAACGTGCCGCGCCTGCTGCAGGCGGGAGTGACCCTCCGGTTCAAGGCCCGCCAGTGGTACTGGACACGATGGCGCCACGCGGAGCCCCGGCGGTACTACCGGTACTACGACCTCGACGGCCCCTACTGGAAGGCCGTCCGGCAGGCGGCGGAACCCCACCGGAGACTCCTCGACTCCTGGATGCGCCGCGAGGAACTCGACCGCCTGCTGCCCCCGCCCGATCATCCGATCCCGCTGCGCGATCGGTTCGCAGACGGCTCCATCCGCCGGATGCTCCTCGGGCTGATGCTCTGGGCGGGCGGGCGGACCTGAGGCGGGCCTGCGCCCGCATCCCGATCGGATTGCGGGCGCGAGTCCGCCTTCCATGTGCCGCCTGACGGCGGCTGAACCCGGTTGAACGTCGGACAAGGCGTCATCGCGCGGACAGATCCCCCTTCACCACCGGCCGCTCGCCCTCCCATCCCAATTCAACGGCCGAGAGAAACCAGGTCTTGCCCCTGTCGTTGTTGCCCTGGAAGAACAGGACTGTCCGGCCGTCCGCCTCGACCAGAACGCCCGGATGACCGGATTCGGAGGAGTTCCAGGTCCCCGGTCCTCCGTTGGCCAGAAGCGGCCGGTCGGACAGCCGTTTCCACGCGAGGCCGTCCCGGCTGACGGCGACACCGATCTGCTGCGGCTCGTTGTTGTAGCCCCCGGCATAGAACATCACCAGCGTCTCGCCGCGACGACAGATGCTCGGCGCCTCGATGCAACGCTTCTCCCACGGCAGCTCGGGTCTGAGGATCGGACCGTCGCGGAGCTGTCTCCACGCGTCGCGGCGGAAGTCGGAGGTCAGCGCGGCCCCCGCCACGCCCAGCATCTGCACCTTCATCTCCGGATCGCGCGTGGCGAAGTAGAGAAGCAGACGTCCGTCGAACACCGTCGCCTCGGCGTCGATCGCACGCCCGGCGGTCCAGGAGCCGGAGGGACGGAAGACCGGATTCGTCGGATCCCGCGCGAAGGTCACGCCGTCCCCCGACACGGCGTGACAGATCGCGTCGTCACGCCCGTTGCCGTACGTCTGATAGAAGAGGTGCACGCGGCCGTCGAGCACGAGCGCCCCCGGGGCGCACAGCCCCTTTCGATCGCAGTCCTGCGACGGGAGGATCTCGCCGATCTTCTCCCACGTCGCCAGGTCACGGCTGGCGGCGATGCCGATGCTCCAGCCTTCCGGCGCGCCCGCCGGAGCGAGTTCCCCGCTGTACGGGGGGAGGGAGAAGTACATCAGGTAGCGTCCGCCGAACCGGATGACGCTGGGGTCCTTGCTGAACGGTCGTCCGAGCCGCGTCGCGTCCGCCCACTTCATGCGCGGCGCCGGCGCCGGCGCGGCGGAGTCGGCGGCAAGGCCCACGCACAGCGGCGCGAGGCCGAGACACGCCAGGGCGGCCCCCCTCACCTCCGCCGACAGGATTGACGTCCATCGCATGTTCGCCTGTTCCTTTCCAGGGCGGCGAGCCGCAACCCAACGGTCCTGGCCGCTCCACGCTCTCACCCCAATCCGTCCGTTCCTCCGTGCACCCGCGCCGCCTTCCGAGATGGTTCCGCCGCCCTTTCCACGGAGAAGCCTCACGGGAAACACCCTGCGCATCTGCGTGTCATGTCTTGGCGGAACAGTCTATGGGTCCGGCGCGGATCGGTCCGGCGGCACGCAAGGGTCCGTCACCGCACCCAGTTCCATCCCGCGCGAACTCCCCAGGGCCTGAAGGCTGAAGATGAGCGGATAGAGACGCTCGGAGTACCACAGCCGGGCGAAGTACAGGCCGATGGGCGACGGCGACGGTGGCTCCGGCCTCTTCCACGCGCCGGCCAGCCACGCCAGACCGCGCCGCACCGGATCGGCCAGCCGCGCGCCGGAAAGGGCCGTCACGGCCAGCGCGGTCTCTTCCACCGTGGACGCGACACTCATGCCCCCACCCCATCCGCCGTCCGGATTCTGGGCCGACACCAGCCACTCGACCGCACGCGTCCACACGACAGGCCGGGTGGATTGGCCGCTCGCGCCCTCCAGGGCGCGCAGCACCTGGGCGGTGCCGTACGTCCGGTTCTCGCCGCCGGGCGCCCGCTGGTTCCCGAACCACAACGGGGTCCATGAACCATCGCTGTTCTGCACCGCCTCCAGCCAGTCCAGAGCGGCCCGGGAAGCGCGCACGATACGCGCGCGGATTCGCGGGGGCATGTCCTCGCGCCACGCGTCCATCGCGCGCAGCGCGTGCGCGGCGAGGTCGGGACAGCTCCGGTCGAAAGGCAGCCGTCCCCATCCGCGGCAGAAGGTGGGGAATCCGCCGTCGCGGTTCTGAAGATCGAGGAGCCATCCGACACCGGCCTCCGCGGCCGCCCGCGCCTCGTCGTCGACCGGACCGAGCGCACGAAGCGCCAGCAGCGCCCCGGCCGTGTCATCGGCATCCGGCACCGCTCCCGATCGATCGCTCCACCCCCACCCGCCCGGCGCCGCGCCGGTGAACGGATGCACGGTGCGGTACTGGCGTTCGATCAGCCATCGCCAGAGGGCGGCCCGCTCACCGGAATCCCATCGGCGGCCGTCGGGGTCGGTCGACGCCAGCGCCGATGCCGCGCCGGTGGTGACCCAGACCGAAAGGTCCGTGTCGATCGGCCAGCTCCCGTCATCGCGCTGCGTTCTCCGCAGGAAGTCCGCCGCCTGCCGCGCCACCGGATGAGCGGCGTGGCCGGCGCCGGCCAGGCTGGCGGCGACGAATCCCGTCAGCGGCGCCGCCTCGAGGAATCCGCCCCCTTCCGGTTGCAGGCCGGAGAGAAGGCCGAGGACGCGGCCGGTGACGCCGTTGCGAACGGCGGCGGCGACCGCAAAACCGCGCGCCGCGCGGACGTGGCGGACGAGCCCGATGGCAATGAGCGCCGGGAGCGCGTAGCTCACCACCGGCAGCCGCAGGAGGGAGTAGAATCGCCGGGGGAGGACGGCCAGTTCAAACGGCAGCTGCGGCACCAGGGCCCATGCCTCCGGCTCCGGCCCCAGTCGGCCGGCCAGCGCGCAGAAGGCCAGGATCGGGGCGGAGAAGGTGCGGTCGTCGCCATAGGCGGACGACACCGCCGCCGCCAGCGAGGCGGGAGACAGGTCGCCCGTCCTCCGGGCCATCCACTCGCCCGCGTGGTAGATCGTCTCGCGGTGGCGCTCCCCGGCGAGACCGAGGGCCGACCATGCCAGGAGGGTGGTGCTGAGATTCGAGGGGCTGTCGACCGTGTCGCCCCAGCCGCCATCGGCGTTCACGTGCGTCGTCAGCCACTCGAGGGCGCGACCCGCCGGTCCGGCGTTGCGCCCCGAATCGACCCGCGACAACGCGAAGCCGCCGACGGCCGTGGACAGGGCGCTGCTTGCGAGCCGGCCCACCCACCGCCCGTCGTCCGCGCGCTCCGCCAGCAGCCGCCTGGTGAGGATCTCCGTCAGCATCGAAATGTCCGCCTCGAGCGGGATCCGCAGTATGTCACATCCCGGCCCCGCCGCGCAACGCGTGCGGATGCGGGAGCGGACACGGCGGGACGACGCCGGAAGGGGATTCGGTTCGAATGCAGCGACAGAGTCATTGCCGATCGCCGGAAACCTGCGATGATGGCTCGTCCGGACATTGGAAGTGGAGGAACGCGCGATGAAGGTTCGAATCGGCATGCTCGCCCTCGCGTGGACGGTGCTCGGCGCCACCGCCGTCGCCGGCGCCCCGGCGCTTCGGGCGGGAGCGGCGGCGGTGGATATCACGCCGCGGGAGTTTCCGGTCGACATGCCGGGCGGGTTCAGCGAGAACCCGGCCGACGGCGCCCACGATCCGCTGCACGCCCGCGCGCTCGTCTTCGACGACGGCACGACCGCGCTCGCCCTGGTCGTGGCGGACAACCTCGGGGTGGCGCGCGAGACGGCCGACGAAGCCAAGACCCTCGTTTCCCGGCGGTGCGGCATTCCGCCGGAGAGAATCATGGTGGCCGCCACCCATACGCACAGCGCGCCGCCGTCCAACAACAAGGCCGGGGCGACTCCGGCGGCGGCTTACCGCAAGGTCCTTGTCGAGGGCCTCGCCGAAGCCGTCGTCCGCGCCCATGCCGCGCTGCGCCCCGCCGAGATCGGCGCGTCGGCGCATCCGTTGACCGAAGAAGTCTTCAACCGCCGGTGGTTCCTGAAACCCGGCAAGATGCCGCTGAATCCGTTCGGCAAGATGGACCAGGTGAAGATGAATCCGGGGACCAGCCGGGACATCCTCGACCGGCCCGCCGGCCCGACGGACCCCGACCTCACCGTCCTCGACGTACGGGACGCCCGCTCGCGCAAACCGCTCGCGCTCCTCGCCAGCTACTCCCTCCACTACGTCGGCGGCACCCCGAAGGCGAAAGTGTCGGCCGATTACTACGGCGAATTCGCCCGTCTCGTGCCATCGCGTGTCGGCGCGGGGGAGGATTTCGTCGCCATCATGGCCAACGGCACGTCGGGCGACATCAACAACATCCCCTTCGGCATCACGCGCCCGCCGCGCGAGCCGTTCGAGCAGATCCGCATCGTCGCCCGGAAGGCGGCGGACGCGGCGTGGTTCGCGCGGGAGAACATCGCGTCGCACCGCGCGGATGCCCGCGTCGGCATGGCGCAGCGGGAGGTGATCTTGAGCCTGCGCCATCCGACCGAGGAGCAGGTCGCCAACGCGAAAGCCGTACTCGCCGTCACCAACGAAACCGAACGCGCGAAGCTGCCGAAGCTGGCCGAGATCTACGCGCGCCGCGTGCTTTCCCTGGCCACGGCCGGCGAGACGCTGAGCGTGCCGCTGCAAGCGCTGCGCATCGGCGACTTCGCGATCTGCGCGATCCCGTTCGAGACGTTCGTCGAGACCGGCCTCGACCTGAAGCGGCGCAGCCCCTTCCCGCGCACCGCCGTCATCGGCATCGCCAACGGCTACCACGGCTACCTGCCCACCCCGGAGCAGCACAGACTGGGCGGTTATGAAACGTGGCTGGGCACGTGCAGAGTGCAGGAGGATGCCTCGGTGATCCTCACCGACCACCTGCTCGCCATGCTGACTGAGCTCGCGAAAGGTAAGGACTCCGAATGAGTGCCTTCGACGGCAACGGCAGGGAGGCATGAAGAAATGACCATCAAACATGCGGCTGCGTGCGCTGTTCTCAGCGTGATGACATCCGGGGCAGGCACCGTCTCGCTCAACTGGTCAACGGACAAGGAGCCTGTGTCTTATCGGCCCGGCGAAACCATGGCCTTCAGGATCCAACTCGTCGACGACGGCAAACCTCTCGCCGGCAAGAACCTCAAGTGGCTCCGGACCGGCGACGACCAGAAGAGCTCCCACGGGACGGCCGCCAGTTCCGGAACCCAGCCGGTTGAAATCACCACCTCCATCGACAGACCCGGCTTTGTGCGTATCGAGGTTTCGGTCTTCAACGAGGACGGCACGCCGTTCAAGGACGCCAAGGGGAATCCGCTGAAGTTCGAGGGTGGAGCAGGTGTCGCGCCCTCGAGACTCCAGAACTACCCGGAACCGGCCGACTTCGACGCGTTCTGGAAGGCGCAGAAGACCCGGCTCGCAGAGATTCCGATGAAGGCGAACCTCACGGAGGTTGCCTCGAGGAATCCCGGTTTCCAGGTGTTCGACGTGAAGGTTGACTGCGCCGGCACAAGACCGGTCTCCGGGTACCTCTCCTTCCCGAAGGACGCGCAGGCAAGATCGCTGGCCGCCCAAGTCAGCTTCAGGGGCTACGGTGTCAGCGGCGCCGACCAGGAGTTCCGCAACGGCATGCTCGTGCTCCAAGTCAACGCGCACGGCATCGAGAACGGGCGTCCGCCCGAATACTACAAGGCGCTTGAGGAGGGCGAGTTGAAGGGATATGCCTTCAACAACACCGAAAACGCCAGGCCCGACACGGCCTATTTCAACGGAATGATGCTCCGCGCCATGCGAGCGCTGGACTTCGTCAGATCTCGGCCGGAATGGGATGGCAAGACGCTGATTGCGGCGGGCGGCAGTCAGGGCGGTCTCCAGGCCATCACCGCCGCGGCTCTCGACCCAGAGGTCACGAAGTGCGTCGCCTTCAAACCCTGGTGTTGCGATCTCGGGGGCATCAAGCTCGAACGCCTCCGGGGCTGGCGGCCGGACTACGCCGACGGGCTCGGCTACTACGACACGGCCAACATGGGGAAGCGCGTCCGATGCGAGACCCTCATCACGGCGGGACTCGGCGACTACGTCTGCCCGCCTTCCGGCGTATCGGTTCTCTTCAACAACATCAAGGGACCGAAGACCATCGAGTACATCCAGGGCTCCACACACGGCTACGATCCGCCGTCGGCGAAGAAGCAGACGGTGAAAGGCCCGTGATGCGAGCGCCAACGGTCATGCGACGATCTGCCTTTCGGCTGGGTGGGGCTCTCGGATGGGCCTTCCTGTTCTGCACCTCTACGGCGGGGGAGATTCACGGCGACGGACCGGGCGCGGCGCGCGACGACAAACCCGTGGCCAGGCCGGAAGCGGTGACCCTCCCGCTGACGGGCGACGCCAACGCGATCGTCTTGTCGATCAGGCCTGCCGAGAAACCGGGCACGCAGATCCTTCTCGAATTCGGCGACGGCTCCCGGAAATCGCTTGCGCTGAGCGTTCAGTCGCAGACGGCGAAGCGGCGGATCCCCCCGGCGGCCGGCGCGCCGCCGAACGCGAAGCCCGCGTACGAGGAGGTGAAGGCCGGGGATTCCTATGTCGCGGTGTCGGGCGCGAACCTGCGGCTCTTCGCGCGGCCGAACCTCGCCCGTTACACGGACGCGCAACAGGACGAATGGCTGCGGAAATGGGACCAGCTTCCCGGGGCCTCGCAGACCTTCATCCCTTTCCAATTCCGAAGCCAGTCCGGGCGGGTGGAGATGTGGATTAGCGGTTGCTACGCGGGCGCGTTCGCGGCGACGGGGGGCTTGTCGCGGGTGCGCGTGTCGCTGCCGCCGGGCGGTGCGATCACGAACGAAGCGGCCTGTGCGCTGCCGCCGGTGGAGCGGAAGTTCTGCCCGCTGGAGATCAGCCCGCTTGCGCAGCCAGGCGTGATGCGCGATGCGCGTCTGTCGCTGGCGACCGGACTGACGCGCGTCGAGGGCATCCCGCTGATCGTGGCGGACGGCCCGCGGAACGCCGATGTCGGCGTCGTTCGCGAGCGGAAGGGATCGTGGGCCCTGGAGTGCGACGAGCACCTGTCCCGCACACCGTTTGACGGCATGCCGGAGCAGCTGCACGTCTCCGTGCCCCAGGGCTTCTATCACAAGGCGCATGTCCTCTGCGCCGCGGAGCCGGACCCCGGGAAGGACCCGGTGCTCACGGTGCGGATGACACGCTTCGGCAATGCCGGCCGGGCCGGCGACGCGATGTCGCACACCTCGCTGACCCTCCCGCGCGCCGGCGAGACGCCGCCCGCCGGCCTCAAGCGCGTGGGGGCCGTCGCCTACGCGGCGGAAGGCCGGTCCGTCGCCGTGCCGCTGTATCTCGCGGAGATGCGCCTCGACCCCGGGGCGATCCTGGACCTGCTCGAATCGGAGCGGGATCCCCACGCCGCCATGCTGGACGGGGGCTATCTCGACATCGACCTGCTCGGCCCGATGGACGGCATCAAGCCGGCGCGCGACCGCGTCAGCGGCGTGCATGTCTTCGGCCTCACGCTGGAGCGATCGCCCGTGGAGCTCTCCCTCGTGCGGCAACAGCCCGGGAACATCTTCCGCCCCGGCGAGATTCCCGAGATCCTCGCCGTCATCAAGGCCCTTGAACCCTGTCGGGCAACGCTCGCATGGCGGATCACCGATGTGTCCGGCGCGACGGTGCGCGAGGGCCGCGTCCATCGCGGCTTCTCCGCCGCGGGCGAAGCGCACCGGCCGACGATCCCGCTGAAGGCGCCGCGCCCGGGCTGGTACGGACTGCGGCTCTCCCTCGCGCCGCGGCGGGACGCGGATCGTCCCTTCCTCGTTCACGACGCGGCGTTCGCGGTCCTCGGACCCGACCGGCGCGGGGCGGGATACGAATCGCCGTACGGCGTGTGGTGGTTCGGCGGCGCCCACTACGGCTGCGACGACGCGAGCGTCATCGGCCCCCTGCTCAACAAGGCCGGCTATCACAAGACGACCTTCGGGTGGACGAAGTACACCGAGGCCGACTTCGCCCCCTGGAAGGTCACGCTCAACCAGATCGGCTGGATCTTCAAGGCGGACGATCCGGCCGGTACGGCGAAGAAGGTCGCCGACTGGACGAACAGGTTCCCCCACTGCAAGTCGATCCTGATCTTCCACGAGAGCTACGGGAACTACCTCCCGGCCGAGCTGTTCGGGGAGAAGCCGCGGGAGGACGCGGCGACCGTGGAGGCCGCGCGCAGGCGGGTGGAAACGGCGACGGCCGCCGCGCGGCTTTACCGCGGGCAATTCCCCGAGCTCCGGATCATTGCCGGCAACACCAGCGCGTCCGCCGCCATCATCGCCTCCCTGCTGCGGCACGGGTTCGATCCGTCGCTGATCGACTACATCGGCATCGAGACCGCGGCGGGCCAGACCGGCATGCCCGAGAAGCTCTGGGAGGGCGGACCGCAGGGTGCCTATCTCGCCCGTGACGTTGCGCGACGGTTCGGCCGCGATCTTCCGGTGACCGGATGTTACGAATACACGGCCCGTTGCGAACGCAACCTCGGCGGGCAGCGTCACGCGGAATTCTACGTCCGCGACGTGCTGATGGCCCACGCGTACAACTACCGGCACATCTCGCCCGGCCTGCTGTACGACGCGGGCAACGCCTACGCCAACACGCTCTGGGGCGGCGGTGGCTTGTGCCGTCGCCATCCCCTGCTCTATCCCAAACCCGCCTACGCCGCCATGGCCGCGCTCACGGCGGCGCTGGACCAGGTGAAGTTCCGCCGCAAGGTCCCGACCGGCTCGCTGACCGTGTACGCGCTGGAGTTCGACCGCGCCGACGGCCGGCGCTCGTACGCCGTGTGGACGCCCCGGGCGTCGGTGGAAGTGGAGCTTGAATTCCCTCCGGAGGCGACCCTCGAACACTCCGATTTTTACGGTGCGATCTCCACCCCGCGCCTCCGCGCCGGTCGACTGAGGCTCACCGCGGGTTCCGCTCCGTGCTATCTGACCTCCACCGCGCCGGTCGGCGCCGTGCGGGTGGTGCGCCAGGTCACGGAGAAGGAACCGGCGGGCTTCCGCGTAGCCGACCGGCTCGACGACGCGTCGGCGTGGACGCTCTCCCCGGACGCGACCCTCGCGAAGACGACGGGCGAGCTGCCGCGCTATGTGCCGGGGCGCTTCAGCCTGCGGCCGGTCGACGACGGGGAGCGCGGCCGGTGCATCGAGCTGGAACTGCACGGCGACGAGACCCTCTCCGACTACGTCGGCGAGTACACCACCCTCGCCTCCGCCCGGTCCGCGCCCGTTCCGGGCACCCCGCATACCCTGGGCCTGTGGGTCAAGGGCAACTCGTCGTGGGGCAAGGTCATGTTCGAGTTCGAAGACGCCGCGGGCTGCGTCTGGCGGACGAACGCGGGCGAATGGCACGACTGGCCCGGCGAGCTCTCCATCAACTTCGACGGCTGGCACTTCATCCGCTTTCCCATCGACGAACAGTCGCCGGTCCTCTACTCATCGCCCGGCGGGCGCTGTCAGCGCGTCCGGGGTGCCAACCCCGGCGTGACGTATCCGATCCGCCTCACCCGGCTTCACGTGGTCATGAATCGAAAGGCGCTCGATCCGACCGAGTTTCAGGCGGTGCCACCCGTGATCCGGATCGGTTGTGTCGGCGGCTACTGATGGCCTTGGCCTCTTCTCGAATGGTGTGCTCGGCTCTGCGTAGTTCCGATAGGTAGCTTGTTCCGCCAAGAGATCATACGCAAATGCGTATGATGTATCCGGGGAGGTTCCTCCGTTGGAGACGGCGGCGGAACAACCTCGGGGCATCAATGAGTTATGGAGAGGGAAGTGTGTGTTCCTTACGGCGTTCTTTCTGGCCCAAAGAACGCCTCCAAGTCCCCCGCAACGGCCCATTCGCATGCATAACTCCTTGGTGCTCTATGAAAAGCTGTGGTCCGACCCTGGTGCGTTTGGTGCTCTATGAAAAGCTGTGGTCCGACCCTGGTGCGTGGTCCGACCCTGGTGCCTGGTGCCCAATGGGTTCGAGGCCGACTGGACGGCGAACCTGCTGAATCAGTACACCGAGCGCGACGTGCCGGCCGTGGCGGAGGTGCAGGGATCGGCGCACGCGTCGGCGACGGTCACGGTCAACGGCGTCACGGCCAGCCGGCAGGGGATCGAGTTCTACCGGGCGGTGCCCGTGGACAACGACGAGGCGGCGGTCTACACTCCCATCACGGTGCAAGGGATGCGCGGAACGACGCGGACGGAGACGGGGCACATGTACGTGGCCAGGACGCCGGAGGAGTTCGAGTACGACGCGGATGGGAATCTCGTCCGCGACGGCCGCTGGGCGTACGAATGGGATGGGGAGAACCGCCTGGTCCGCATGAACACCCGCGGCGATGTGCTCGATTCCGGCGCGCCCCGTCAGCGGATCGAGTTCACCTACGACTCCCAATGGCGCCGCATCGCGAAACGGGTCTATCTCTGGACCAACTCCACTTTCAGCCTCCAGACCTCCTCCAGCTTCCTCTACGACGGCTGGAACCTCGTGACCGAGGCCTCCACCAATCTGCAATTGGCAATCGGCAATCGGCAATCCTACGTCTGGGGGCTCGATCTCTCCCAGTCGCTCCAAGGAGCGGGCGGCGTCGGTGGACTTCTGGCCATCCTCACTGCCGACTCCTCTCTCCTGACACCTTGCTGCGACGCCAACGGCAACGTCATGGCGCTGGTCGACACCGCCGACAGTTCCCTCGCCGCCACCTACGAATACGACCCCTTTGGCAACACCCTCCGGGCGACCGGCGCGAAGGCGGCCGTGAATCCGTTCCGGTTCTCCACGAAGTACACCGACGATGAGAAGGGCCTCGTGTACTACGGATACCGGCATCTGAGTCCGGCCCTTGGGCGGTGGCTCAGTCGCGATCCCATCGAAGAGAGAAAGTCTCACAATCTGCTGTCATTCTCGCACAACGACACAATCAACGCTGTAGACCCTCGTGGACTCTCCGCGCTCGAAGACATGAGAATTGACACGGCACCCTGCAGATGGGCAGGCGCGAGATATGTCGAGAGACTTGATGACGCCCGCTCGGTGGGGTTAGCCGACTGTCACGCGAAGCCAATTCTGGGGCCAGCGATTGACAAGAAGAGTCGTGAACCGTGTACCCACCCGAAGTGGGCGTGCGCAGGGTACAGATACATGCCTGTTCAGTTCAGTTGCGAAGTAGGAGTGAAGATTCTGAGAGGCCATGATCCCTTCGCTGCGCAGATTGAGCCATCGGGGAGAGTCCGGTTACCGACGTGGACACACGAGAGTCTGCATGTTGACTATTTCCTGTCGTATGTCAAGGCCGCCGTAGCATTCGTTGGCGCGCAAGCCTCGGAATGTGTCCCCGTCACATGTGATGAGAAGAGACTCGCTTACACACAGGCGATGGTCGACCAACTGCGATGGACCGCCCTTGCACAGGACTCAAGACTACATGCGCAAGACTACCCGGACGGTGATTTGGCCGACTGGGCAAAGGCAGCGGATAGGGATGCAAAGACTGTCGCTGATCTCAGTCAGAAAACAGAGAGACTCCGGCAGGAACTTGCAGCTTGTATAACGGAGGTGGCAAATGACTTCTACAATCGACCCCACTAAGGCCTTGAAACCAAGCAGATTCATAGCTGCGTTTGCCGTCGCAGCAGTCTTCTGCTCCTGTGTCTCTCCCTACACAAGCGATACAGTTGCCGGAGTCACGCTGCGTGATGAGCGGATACGTGCGGACGCAGAACTGATTTCTCTCTGCGAGACGTTTCAACGAGTCGAGGGCGAGATAGTCCGTCTTCGCACGAATCTCGGAACCGCTCTCGTTCCCCAGTCTGCGGGATCGGCGAGAGGATACAGAGATGGCGACGAACTAGAGGACACCCAGCGATTGGTTGTCCTTTTACAGAAGAAGCTAGAGGCATCCGAAAGAGAGTATACGTATCTAACGAACCTGTATCGCAGTATGCAGGGGCGGGGGCAGACCGGATGTCCGCTGTGGGCATTGGGCATCGAGACTGCTGGTATTGCGAGCACGGGAACCGAGTTGTGATGAAAGAGGCGACTTCATGGTGAGTGCGTGGCTGTCGCGAAAGCTCCAAGAGGGGTCTGACTGCGAAAGGGACTTCCGGTGAGCGGCACCACGCGGACGGAGACGGGGCACATGTACGTGGCCAGGACGCCGGAGGAGTTCGAGTACGACGCGGATGGGAATCTCGTCCGCGACGGCCGCTGGGCGTACGAATGGGATGGGGAGAACCGCCTGGTCCGCATGAACACCCGCGGCGATGTGCTCGATTCCGGCGCGCCCCGTCAGCGGATCGAGTTCACCTACGACTCCCAATGGCGCCGCATCGCGAAACGGGTCTATCTCTGGACCAACTCCACTTTCAGCCTCCAGACCTCCTCCAGCTTCCTCTACGACGGCTGGAACCTCGTGACCGAGGCCTCCACCAATCTGCAATTGGCAATCGGCAATCGGCAATCCTACGCCTGGGGCCTCGACCTCTCCGGCACTCTCCAAGGCGCGGGCTTGCCCGCCATAGCTCAACGAGCGACGGCGGGCGGCGGCGGCGGCCTCCTCTCCTCCAGCCTCCAGTCTCCCGCCTCCAGCCTCCTCTACTGCTACGACGCCAACGGCAACGTCATGGCGCTGGTCGACGCGGCCGACGGCTCCGTCGTGGCCACCTACGAATACGATCCGTTCGGGAACACGCTGCGAGCGACGGGTGAGAACGCGGCACAGAATCCGTTCCGCTTCTCGACGAAGTACACGGACGATGAGACGGGGTTGGTGTACTACGGGTACCGGTTCTACAGCAGCAGCCAAGGACGGTGGCCGAACAAGGATCCTCGTGATCGTGCACCGTTGGATTCTCTGTATCTGTTTCTTGCCAACTCTCCGCTGGACAACGTTGACATTCTCGGGCTTCGCGCTTTATCGGCGCAGGAGGCGAAACTCATCCAAGAACTGAACGCGCTCGCCGCCAGTAGTCGCAGGAGTGACCCGGAGTTCTCTGCCGCGCTTGCGACTGTCATTCAGGACATTGAGGGGCTGATAGCCAGTGTTCGTGGCGCCGAGGATCCCGTCGGCCTTAGAATCGGCCTCACGGCTTTGCAGGTCTGGCAGAGCAGATGGAAAGCCTTTTGGACCTACAACCCGAAGGTCCGGGGGCCAACATGCAATAAGTACGTTGCCGATGTCCTGACTGAGGCAGGCGAAGAGGTCGCGGTCTTCCCGCGCAAGCGTCGGCCGGGACGTCGCCCGCCTGGTACTGGTGAGTGGCACGATCCGGCTACCGGCGAATTGGCGAGGTTCAAGGTGAAGTGGACCATTACGCCCGACGGGACCCCGGCAACCCAGAAGTTCGAGATTCTCGCTGATTTGGTCTATGACTATCTCGTTTCTTTCCCCAGACCGAGCTTCGGTGATGTCATTTCATATCCGACACACGTGGGCATCTATCTTGGTCACGGTCTTTACGTAAGTGCGACCGCTGGCGAAGACCCAGCCAATTTACAGCCATATGAATTACGCATAAAACCCGTAAATCAAGATGCTGTGCGGATCTATCGTTCCCCGGAGTAGCCATGAGTAGAAGATTCTCTTTCTTGCTCTTGATTTCGGCCTGTGTGGGTATTTTCTGCTGGGCTGCGCCTGAGTTCTTCGCCTGGAGAGCCGGTCGCCGAGTACGTGCGGCGTTGCCAGAGCGCAAGTTCGATGAAATCCGCGTGAACATCGGGATCCTGTGCCGACACTTAACTTACGGAATGCGAAAGCATGAGGTGTTGCATTTTTTGGGGCCGCCTCAGAATCCGGAGAGCGAAAATGTCTGGGTTTGGCGCGATAAGCCTGTGGCAAACTCATCTCCGATGTCGTGGCGGGAACTAATAGTTGCCTCGGATGGGTACTACTTGATCTTCGTGAATGACCGTCTGGCTATGGATCGGCTGTTCTCATTAAGCGGCACTCCCATCTCAGAAGTATTCCCCGACGCCTTATGGCCAACTCCATGTGCCTTGGGGCCGGGTTCGAAAGGGAGCGGAGTCCCAGACCTGGGAAACGAGGAGTGATCAGAAGCACGGTTTGAGAGCGAGCCCATGGCAGTTGGGGTGGCGGGTGGCGGGTTTCGAGTTCGAGGGCGATTTGTAGTTGAAGGCACGCGCGGAACGACGCGGACGGAGACGGGGCACATGTACGTGGCCAAAACACCGGAGGAGTTCGAGTACGACGCGGACGGGAATCTCGTCCACGACGGGCGGTGGGCATACGAGTGGGACGGGGAGAACCGGCTGGTCCGCGTGAGCACCCGCGGCGACGCGCTCGACTGCGGCGTGCCGCGTCAGCGCATCGAGTTCACCTACGACTCCCAGTGGCGTCGCGTCGCGAAACGGGTCTATCTCTGGACCAACTCCACCTTCGCCCTCCAAACCTCCTCCAGCTTCCTCTACGACGGCTGGAACCTCGTGGCCGAGGCCTCCACCAATCTGCAATTGGCAATCGGCAATCGGCAATCCTACGCCTGGGGCCTCGACCTCTCCGGCACTCTCCAAGGCGCGGGCTTGCCCGCCATAGCTCAACGAGCGACGGCGGGCGGCGGCGGCGGCCTCCTCTCCTCCAGCCTCCAGTCTCCCGCCTCCAGCCTCCTCTACTGCTACGACGCCAACGGCAACGTCATGGCGCTGGTCGACGCGGCCGACGGCTCCGTCGTGGCCACCTACGAATACGATCCGTTCGGGAACACGCTGCGAGCGACGGGTGAGAACGCGGCACAGAATCCGTTCCGCTGCTCGACGAAGCACATCGAGCAGGAAACGGGGACAGGTCTCGTCAAGAATAACAAAGTGCTCCCGGGGATCAGGTCCGGACAGTGGACATTGAGAAGTGGCGTCGGTCCGAGCTTTGGAAGCGAGAGGCGAGTGAAGGGCGAAGGGGATGCGATCGAGAGAGTAGGGCAGCAATGCCGGAGTGGGTGGGACGGATAAGGGGATCGAACGTGCGAAACGGGATGTCTTGGGTGTTTGCGGTGGCGCTGGGTATGCTGCCGGCGGCGATCGCCGCCGAGACGGAGCCGGTGCGGCTCCTGAACGATTTCGAGGCGGATCTGAAGGGCTGGCGCTTTGTCGGCGGGGAGGAATTCCCCGGTGCGAAAGGTTCGCTCTCGCGCGAAGGCGGCGCGGCCCGGCTCCAGGCCGATTTCGGCGGGGGCGGCGCCTATGTCGGGGGCTGGCGCGAGCTCGCCGTCCGGGGCGCGCGCGACATCACGGAACTCCGTTTCCGCGCCAAGTCCGACGGGGTCACGAGCATCGGCATCCGCCTCAGCGACGCCACGGGGCAGTGCCACCAGCGAAAGGGCTTCCCGCTGGTCGCGACGGCCGAGTGGCAGGAGGTGGTCCTGAAGATCGCGGACCTGGTCGGCGGCGAGCACTGGGGCGGGGCGAACGACGGGCGGTGGCACGGGCCGGCCCAGGGCTTCGGGATCAACATCGGCCGGGACGGCCTGGCGGCCGGCCGGACGCAGGGCGAGCTGTGGATCGATGACCTGCGCGCCGTGGTGACGCCGGCCGGCCAGGCGACGATTCATCCGTGTTCCTTCTCGCAACCCGCGTGCCGTCCCGCGCAGAGCGTGAGGATCACCTACCGCTGGGATGCCGAGCCGCTCGGGCGCGACTGCCCGGTGTTCGTGCACATCATCGGGCCCGACGGCAAGATGGCGATGCAGCACGACCATGAGCCGCCCGTGCCGACCTCGCAATGGACCGGCCGCGTCGAGTACACCAAGACCCTTCTGCTTCCGCTGCAGATTGCCGCCGGCGACTACGAGCTCCGCGCCGGACTCTGGGATCCCAAGGGCGACGGCGAACGGCTGGACTTGAAAGAGGGCGCGGGCGTCGCGAAGGCGGGGGACAAGGCCTGGCGGATCGGCGCGCTTAAGATCGCCGACGACGCCCCGGTGCCGGAGCTTGGCCCCCCCACCCTGAACCTCGACGGCTACCGTGTGACGTTCGACGAGGACTTCAACGATCCGGATATCAGCGTGTCGGCCTGGGGTCCGGGCACACGCTGGATCGCCCACACGCCGTACGCCGGCGACTTCGGCGATGCGCGCTTCGCCGACCCCCGGCCCGGCTTCCCGTTCACGGTCTCCAACGGCATCCTGCGCATCGAGGCGAGGAAGATCGACGGCCGCTGGCAGTCGGGACTGCTGTCGTCCGTCGACCGCAACGGCGACGGCTTCGCGCAGCAATACGGCTACTTCGAGATGCGCGCGAAGTTCCCCGAGGGCCCCGGGACGTGGCCGGCGTTCTGGCTGCTCGGCGTGCCGCAGCTGAAGGACCGGTCGCGGACGCAGATCGAGATCGACGTCGTCGAGCAGTACGGCGTGCATCCGGGGGCGCTGCACACCACCGTCCACCTCTGGTACCCGGACAAACGGCACACCGGCGACGGCGAGCCCTTCATCGTGCCGGGGATGACCCGCGACTTCCACCGCTACGGCGCGATGGTCAATGAGCAGGAGATCATCTTCTACTTCGACGGCATCGAGCTGCGACGCGTGAAGACACCTCCCGAGGGGCGGGTGCCGCTCTACCTGCTCGCGAACCTCGCCCTCGGAGGCGGCTGGCCCATTGACAAGACGCCGGATCCGTCGTTCATGTACATCGACTACATCCGCGCCTACGCCAAGTGACGGGAGACACGGAGGAGAATCTCATGCGCAACAACGCGATGGGGTGCTGCGCGGTGGCGCTGGCCGTCGTGCACGGTGTCGCGGCCGCGGAGCCGCCGCGCATGCAGGCGGAGCCTCAGCCCTACCAGCAGGTGGCGTTCCGGCGGGACGGCGCCGAGATCGCGCGCTACCACTACGGCCCCCCGCTCAACCGGCCGTTCGTGTTTCCCGTCATCGGACCGGCGGGGCGCAGTCTCACGCGGATGGGCCATCCGCATGATCCCGAATCGCACAGCCACCACAACTCGATCTGGATCTCGCACCAGAACGTGAACGGGGTGAACTTCTGGGAAGACCGCGGCGGCGGCGCGCGGATCGTCCACCAGCGCGTGGAGGCACTGGAGGACGGCCCCGACGCGGCGGCCGTGCAGACCCTGAATGCGTGGGTGGGCACGAACGGCGTCACCCTGCTGCGCGAGCGCAGGCGCACCTGCGCGCAGGCGTTGCCGGACGGCGAGTGGCTGTTGATCGTCGACCTGCACCTGGAGGCGGCCGACGCGGCCGTGACGTTCGGCCAGACCCCCTTCGGCTTGCTCGGCGTGCGCATGGCGAAGTCGATCGGCGTGCGGGACGGCGGCGGCACGATCCGCAACTCCGAGGGCGGGGCCAACGAGGCCGGCGCCTTCCGGAAGCCCGCCCGCTGGGTCGACTACGCCGGGCCGATCGCGCCGGGCACGACGGAGGGCATCACGCTGATGGATCACCCGGCCAATCCGAACCACCCGTCTGTGTTTCACGTGCGCGACGACGGGTGGATGGGCGCGTCGCTGACCTTCGGCGGCCCGATGGTCGTGACGAACGGCGGGCCGCTGCGGCTCCGCTACGGCCTCTTCGTGCACGCCGGCGCGCCCGCGAAGGAGGCGCTGGACCGGCGCTGGCAGGACTTCAGCCGTACTGAACCCTTCACGTTCAAGACTAGACCGGAGAAACGATGAATCTGCCGCCCCTGCAGCCCGAGATGCGGCCGATTCCCCTGTGCCGATGCCTGTTGGTGTGCCTCGTGGCCGTCACATTCTGCACGTCGATGCATGTCCGGGCCTCGGACGGCGCCGATCCCGAATTTCCGTTGATCGGAAAGATCCGGCCGCGGTCGGCGAAGGAGATCGCATCATCGAGTTGGTCCATCGGTGGTGAGACCATGGACCGCGATTTCGCGGTCTATGCGCACTACCGGAAGTACCTTGGGCCGCTCGGGGCCAAGGGCATCCGGCTGCAGGCGGGATGGCAGAAGTGCGAGAAGTCGCCGGGCGTCTACGATTTCGCGTGGCTTGACGCGATCGTGGACGACGCGCGGGCGCAGGGCGTGCAACCCTGGCTGGAGACCTCCTACGGCAACACCAACTACCCGGGCGCGGGCGGGACGGGGCTCGGCGGCGGCCTGCCGACGTCGCTCGAAGCGCTGGCGGCGTGGGACCGGTGGGTCAAGGCGCTCGTCGCCCGGTTCAAGGATCGCGTGAACGAGTGGGAGGTCTGGAACGAGCCGGACCTCGGCAAGACCAATCGGCCGGAAGACTACGCTGCCCTTTTCATCCGGACGGCCGAACTCATCCGGAGCGAGCAGCCGGACGCCCGGATCTACGCGCTTGGACTGGCCGGGAACGCGACGTTCCTGGAGAAGTTTCTCAACGCGGTCAAGGCGCGGGAGAAGCTCGGCCTCGTCACCGCGATCACCGTCCACGGCTACCCGAGGAATCCCGACGACGTGTCGCTTGTCCGCAGGGCACGCGAGATCGCCGCCCGCTACTCGCCGTCGATCGCGGTCCGCCAGGGCGAAACCGGCGCACCGTCCACCGCCGCGACCTTCGGGGCGCTCTCGGGCCACGCGTGGACGGAGCGTACGCAGGCGAAGTGGAACCTGCGCCGCCTCCTCGCCCACCGGGCGATCGACGCCCCGATGAACCTCTTCACCCTGATGGAACTCCACTACACGGACCGGCTCAATACGAAGGGATTGCTCAAGGCCCGTCCTGACAAAACGGTCGAGCGGGAGAAGCCCGCGTATTTCGCGGCGCAGAGGGTCTTTGCGATCTATGATGACGGGGTGGAGCGGCTGGCCGATTACCCGTGTGCCGCGTCCATCACCAACCGGCTCTCGGTGCTGGCCTGCCGCGACAAGAACCTGCGGGGCCAGATCGTAGCCGTCTGGCTGAACGAGGGCATGCCCGGCGACGCGAACGCCGTCACCCCGGCCGATCTGAGCTTCGCGCAGGGCGAGTTCCGGGAGCCGGTGCTGGCCGACCTCCTGACCGGCGAGGTCCGCTCGATCGCGAAGTCGAACTGGGAACGGACCTCCGAGGGGTGCGTCTTCCGCGGCATCCCCCTCTACGACTCGCCACTTCTGATCGCCGAGAGGAACACCCTGCCTCTGCAGGTCGCGCCATGAGCGAAACGCGGCCGAGGCGGCGCCACTTCCTCGATGGACGCGCTCCGTGAGGAACCGGGGACCCCGACCACCCGCCTGAAGATCGCCGGCATCCGGCGTACGCGCGGTACGGGTGCGACTCTTTTCGGCCACGCCGGCGCCTGCCGGTTCCGCGCCCTTTCACGCACCGCACCCGTGAATGAGCTGCACGTGCGTCCGATCGGAAATGCGGCCACCGCATGCGGTCATTGACGGGGCGCGGTGCCTTGCGGTAGTGAAGTAGCATGAGGATCAAGACAGATATCCTCGGTCCCAGCAGTCGTGCACGGCCATGCTGGCGCGCCGTGGGGGTTCTCGGCGGTCTTCTTCTCATCTTCACCACCTCCGGCATGCAGACCCTTTCCGCCACGCCGCCCGTCGCGTTCCTCTGCGAGAAGCGGGGCATCGAAGCCGACACCGCTCGCGAGGTGGCGCGCAAGCTGGGCGTGGTGGATGGCACGGAGTCGACGCTCGGAAATGCCCCCGCCGTATGGTGCCACCAGGGCGATCCGCATCAGCCCCCTGGGCCGACCGTCGTCGCCGCCCTCAGCAATCACGTGGCCTCGGGGCACGGCCTGCTCCTGACCGGCTTCGCCGCGGCGATGGTCAACTCGCTCGGCGCCGACACGCTTGAGACCGAGGCCCTGACGTTCGGCCACGACCGGGCCCAGGCCGGACTGATACCGGTCGCGCGCGGACACCCGACATTTCGCGGACTCGATCTTGATCGCGGCGTGGCGTGGATGAGCGCGGCGGTCTTTCCGGCGTTCGCCGCGGTGCGTTCGCGTCGCGGGGAGGTGCTGGCCCGGACCCCCGGCGGGCCGGCGAATCCCCTGCTGGAGTACCGGCTGGGCCAGGGGCGGATCGTGGTCTGCGGCTGGCGGTTCTCTCCCCTGTACTTTCATGCGCCCCGGAGCCACCGCGACCAGGTCGAACGGCTCTTGCGCAACCTGCTCGATCACCTGCGCGACCGGCAGCCCCGGGAGCCAGCGACCGCCCCGCCGATCGGCATCCCGGCCGCCGAAGCAGAGGCGCTCGATCTGGCCATTGCCGACCTGTGCGATACGTTCAAGGACCGCTATCCCGGCGGGGCCGGGTATCGCCAGCGACTGGAGCGGCTGAAGCGTGCGGACGGACAGGATGGAACCCTCGACGCTTTCCGCCGGCTGCGCGAAGAGGCGTTGCTGGCCAATCCGTTGCTGGATTTCGATCGGCTGCTGCTGATCCGGCGCGATGCGCGCAAATTGGGCCTTCCGACGAACACCGACGGCAACTCCAGCCTGGAACCCGCCGGCTATACCAATGAGATCGCCCTTCTCTCGCCCGTTCGGCCCGGCGGTGCGATGTCCGCGCTCTACCGTCCCGAGGGCGGCCGTTTCGTGGGCGACCTGCGCCTGCATTTCGATGCGGAGCGGTTGCTGTTCTCCATGCCTGGAGCGGGTGACCGCTGGCGCGTCTGGGAGATCAACACCGACGGCTCCGACCTGCGCACGCTGCCGCTGATCAATGAGCCGGATGTGGACAACTACGACGCGTGCTACCTCCCCGGCGGCCAGATCCTCTTCTCATCCACGGCGCCTTTCACCGGCGTGCCCTGCGTCCGCGGTTCGGCTCACGTCGCCAACCTCTACCGGCTGGAAACCGACGGGCGGATCCGGCAGCTCACGGTCGAACAGGATCACAACTGGTGTCCGACCGTCCTGCCCAACGGCCGCGTCCTTTACCTGCGCTGGGAATACACGGACCTGCCGCACGCGTTCTCGCGCATTCTGTTCCACATGAATCCGGACGGGACGGAGCAGATGGAGTTCTACGGCAGCAACTCCTACTGGCCGGCCTCCTTGTTCTATGCAAGACCGCTGCCCGGCCAGCCAAGCCGGTTTGTGGCGATCGTGGGCGGACATCACGAACTGCCCCGGATGGGCGACCTCGTGCTTTTCGACGTGGCCCGCGGAAGATCCGAAGCGGATGGTGCGATACAGCGGATTCCCGGGCGCGGCCGCAAGGTCGAACCGGTGATGCTCGACCTGCCGATCGCGCAGACCTGGCCGAAGTTTCTGCATCCGTTTCCGCTCAGCGACAAGTACTTGCTGGTCTCCTGTCAACCGGCGGCGGACGCGCCGTGGGGCATCTACCTCGCCGACATCTTCGACAACCTGGTGCTCATCCGCGAATCGCCCGGCGAGGCGCTGTTCGAACCGATCCCGCTGCGCCAGACCACCCACCCGCCGGTGATCGCTGACAAGGTCGATCTCAACCGGCACGATGCGGAGGTGTTCATGGCCGACGTCCATGCCGGCCCGGGACTGAAAGGCGTGCCGCGCGGCGCCGTCAAGTCGCTGCGGATCATCAGCTACCACTTCGCATACCAGGGCATGGGCGGCGAGCCGGACGCGCCCGGTCTCGACGGTCCATGGGATGTGAAACGGATCCTCGGCACCGCGCCGGTCCACGAGGACGGTTCGGCGCGATTCCGCATTCCTGCGCTCACGCCCATCGCGGTGCAGCCGCTCGACGCGGAGGGCAAGGCGGTGCAGTTGATGCGAAGCTGGTTCACGGCGATGCCGGGCGAGGTCCTCTCCTGCATTGGCTGCCACGAGCCGCAGAACACGACACCGCCCCTCCGAAAGACGCTCGCCTACGCCCGGGCGGCGGACCCGATCCGCCCGTGGTATGGACCGGCGCGCGGATTCGATTTCCGCCGTGAAGTGCAGCCGGTGCTGAACCAGTGGTGCATCGGGTGCCATGACGGAAAGCCGCGCCCGGATGGTCGGATCCTCCCTGACCTGACGGACCGCCCGCCCGTGCCCGTGCAGGACAACCAGAACGCGTACAACCTCGCCTCGCGGTTCACGCCGTCCTATTACGCCCTGCGCCGTCTCGTGCGGACACCGACCCGCGAGAGCGACATGCACCTGCTGCCGCCATGGGAGTTTCATGCCGACACGACGCGGCTCGTGCAAATGCTCCGCAAGGGCCACCACGGTGTCGCGCCGGACGCGGAGGCGTGGGATCGCCTCGTCACGTGGATCGACCTGGGTGCGCCCGCCCATGGCACGTGGACGGCCATCTGCGGCCGTTCGCGCGTCGAACATCAAGCTGAACGACGTCGGGCCATGCGGCTGCGTTATGCCGGGATGGACGATCATCCGGAAGAGGACTTCAACCCCGTCAAGATCTCGGCGGAGCCGGTCACCCCATCCGATTCCGGTGTGCCACTGCAGATCGCCGATCCGGAGTGCGCGCACTGGCCCTTTGACGCCGCCGAAGCGCGCCGACGCCAGACGGCGGCGGGTCAACCCGCCGCGGAGGCGGTTCCGTTGGGGAGCGGTGTCGCCATGGAGATGGTTCGAATCCCTGCCGCGGCGTTCGTCATGGGCGGGAGCGGAGGGGCCGCGGACGAGCAACCGTCGGTCGCGGTCAGGATCGAAAGGGACTTCTGGATCGGGAGATGCGAAGTCTCCAATGACCAGTTCGCCCTTTTCGACCCGGCCCACGACAGCCGGATCGAGCACGGCGACTACATCCAGTTCAGTCCCGGCGAGCGCGGCTGGTCGCTCGCGCGGCCGCGGCAGCCGGTGGTGCGTGTTTCCTGGCATCAGGCGGTGGCTTTCTGCCGCTGGCTTTCAACGAAAACCGGCCGCCGCTTCCGGCTGCCGACGGAGGCGGAGTGGGAGTACGCCTGCCGGGCCGGCACAGCCACACCCTTCTGGTACGGCACGCTGGACAGCGATTTCGCACCTTTCGCGAATGTCTCCGACCGCACGCACCAGGCGATCGATCCGTTCGGCTGGTCCGGCCGACCCCTGGTCATCCCGCCCTGGCGGCCGGCCGACGTCCGGTTCGACGATCGGACGCGCGTCTCGACCACAATCGGTGCGTTCGCGGCCAATCCATGGGGACTCTGCGACATGCATGGCAACGTGGCCGAGTGGACCAGTTCCGCGTATCGCCCCTACCCGTACAACGAGCATGACGGACGCGAGAACCCGACGCCGCGAGACCGCATCGTCGTGCGCGGAGGGTCCTGGTACGATCCGCCAGACCGCTGTCGATCGGCCTTTCGACAGAGCTACCTGGCACCTCAAGGGGTGTACGATGTCGGTTTCCGCGTGGTCTGCGAGACGATAGCCTCCACCCCGTCTTCTGTTTCGACTGCCAACCGCTGAAGGGTGCTCCGTCTGCTATTCGGGCATTCGTCCTCCGCGAGGGGCTTTGCGCTGTACAGCCGCCGAGTCGAAGGAATAGATTCCCCCGAACGAAAGCCATACGGAGACCCTTGCGCCATGAAACGCTCGATGACAAGGTTCGAGTCGTCTGACGGTCCGTTTCGAAATGGCAGGAGGACCGCCGCCTTCGCAATCGCCGCCATGCTCCCCCTCGGTGCGGCTTGCGGACCGGCGTGGGCGGGTCAGGCGGAAGCGGACTTCAATGACCTGTACCTCGGCCCGTTCCGAACCGCCCCCAACGTCGGCGAACCCAACTACGGCAACCTGGGCACGGGGACGGGGCTGACGAACCCGGACTACAACCTCAACACCGCCTACGTGCTCGCACGCGCAGGTGATCTGTCGGTCCCGGCCGCCGTGGCGAATTTCACGAGCAGCCAGGGCGTGCCCGTCGATCCCGGCGCGCCGAGCGGCATTTCCGCCGCCAACAGCAACATGACGAGCCGGTACCGTCGCCAGCAGCTCCGCGGCGTCGTCCCTCAAACCGGCAACAGGGTCTGGTTCTCGTTTCTGTACAGCCTTCTCGGACCCGACTCGGAATTGAAGGTCGTGTTGAACAGCACCGTCAACGGCACGTCATCCGAAGTCAACAGCGGCGGGGTCGCCATTCTCGCGGGCGACAACGACACCCCCGGGGAGCTGGCGATCGCGCTGCCCAATACCGGCCAGCCGCTCGCCCAGATTCCCGCGGGGGAACGCCACCCCGGGGTCGCATGGGACGGCGCCCCCCATGTCCTCCTCGGCCGCATCGACGTGAACGACGCCGGCGACGACGTGGTGTCGATCTGGCTCGATCCCGCGGACGCGCTGTCGCCCGGCGTCCCTTCGCTCGTGAAGACGGGCGAGTGCGTCAACGCGTCCGGCGTGACGAACTTCGGCCTGCAAATCGTGACCGAGGCCGTGCCCAGCGGCGGCCCTCCGCCGACGGACGGGGGATTGATTCTCGTCGACCTCCTCCGGATCAGCGACGAGAACACGAGCCTGTACTTCGTCACCGGCAATTCCCCTCCCCCGCTGCCGGACCTGGTCGTGGCCGGCGACTCGCCTGCGCCCAACTACCTCTTCGGAACGGTCTTCCTGCCCAATCCCGTCAGCGACACCGCGACGCGCACGGTCCGGTACCTCAACGACGGATCGGCGAGCATCACCATCCAGGGGGTGTCGCTCGCGAATGACGGCGGCGGCGCGTTCACCATCGCCTCGGCCCCGGCCACGCCCTTTGCCTTGAACGTGGGGCAGTCCTTCGAGGTCCGGATCGCGGCCGGCGGAGGAGGCGGGGCGGGCGGCGGCGTCCATTCGGGTCTGCTCCACATCGACACGGATCACGCGAACTCCGGCACCGTCGATCTGGACCGGGACGAGACCATCCAGGCGACGATCTACGCGACGGGAGACCCGCTCGTGCTCAACGCCAATCCGTCGCTCGACACCGGCCAGAACGGGTGGACCGACGGAGCCGGCGGCGACTCCGTGGCCGGGATTGTCACCGGGTCCGTGCAATGCGTCCGCGTCAAGGGCGAGGGCGATCCGGCCGGCGCGAATCCGGACAACTTCGGGCAGGTTCTCCCCAAGGGATACGGCGACTTCAGGATCTCCTTCTGGTTCGCGATCGCCTCCTTCCCGGAGTACCTGTGGCGGTACGCCATGCCCGACGAGCGGGCCATCCAGTACGTGATCCACGCCGACGCCGACATCCCGCAGGACGCCAGCGGGGTCTGGACGAACGCGCATGCCGACTCGGCGATGGTCAGTCTGGGCTACCTCCCTTCGGGCACCACCGCCGATCCCAGCGCGGGCTTCTTCGTCTTCGACGGACCGGCGGCCACGTGGACCCGCCTGCCGGGCCTGGGCACGATTCTCGACTCGTCCGACGTCGATCTGAACGGAACATTGAGAGCCGCGGACGGCGACTTGATCAACGCTTTCCAGCTCACGATCACGGGCCACGGTTTCGGGCAGGCCGGCGCGACCTACGACATTTCGATCTCGGATGCGAATACCACGAATGTCGCGTACACGGTCTCCGGGATCACCACCCGCCATGCCGTCGACCTCGCGGCGCAGACACCGGGGGCGCACGTCTTCACGACGGGGGACCGGTCGAGCGGCTCCAATCCGTCCCTGGCGACGTCGGCCTCATTCTGGATCGACGAGGTGTACGCGACGGCGGCCGATTCGCTTCCGGTGGCGCGTCTCGCCGTGACTCCGCCGCCAGCGGAATTCCGCGTCGTCGAGGGTTCGACGACCAACGGCCTGCTCACCTTGGCGAACACCGGCATCGGAGCGGATCTGGCGGTTACGGGGATCGGATTCTCCGACACCAACTTCTTCCTGACCTCGGGAACCGTCCCCGCCAGTGTGCCGTGGAGCGCCTCGGCGGACTATGGGATTAGATTCGATGCCACGGCGCTGGCGGGGGAGCAGGTGATCCCCGTGGCCATCGCGGTAGCGACCGCCAACGGCGTCGGGCAGCCCACCCAGACGGTCTCCTCGGCGGGCCTGGTCTATCGGGCGGAGTCTCCGCTCTTCAACGGGTCGTTCGAGTTTGCGGGCGCCGATCCGGCGACCGACAACGACACGTTCCTCGTCTGGGCCGAACAGGGCACGGCGTCGCGGATCATGGACGTCCCGGGGCTCGTCACGGGCTCGACCACGGCGGCCTACATCGACCGCGTGGAGACGCCCGCCGTCCAGTTCGGACGGATGGAACAGACCCTGCTCCGCGAAGCCGCGGACTTCGATCTCGACCTCTACTTCGCCGTCCAGGACACCACGAACCGGCAGTTCTACCTCCAGCTCTACGGACCCCGCAGCGGCAGTGCCCGCGTGACGCTCCGATATCAGGCCTCGGAGGGGGGATGGCACGCCTACACGGATGCGGCCGGGTGGCAGCTGGTCATGGGCAACACGGTCCTCGCCCCGTCCATCGACGTCGACGGCAACCACAGCCTGAACGATCCCGGCGACACCCGCAACGTATACCGGCTCCGCGTGAGGGCGAGGGACTGGGACACGGCGGCCGGCTACTATGATCTGGAGGTTTTCGATGCCGCAGGCGCCTCGGTGGATTCAGCCGCCAGCCTGACGATCTTTCGCGAGGCGGAGCCGATGGGCGTCGCTCGCGTGCAGTTCACCACGGAATACGGGAATCTGCCGGGCTACTGGATCGACGACATCTCCATGACCGTGTCGGGCGCGACGCCGCCCGCCGCCACCATCACCCGCTTCGCGTTCGATCCGCCGACCCGCACGGTCTCGCTGCGGTGGACCGACACCGGCGGGGCCTATGCCGTCGCGATCGGCGACGACCTCACGGACATCGACACCAACGTCACGGTCAACGGAACCAACGGCCAGGTGGACACGAACAGCGTGCCCGGCGAGATCCGTTTCGACTTCGTCGACCCGTATCCCGATGCGCCGATTCAATTCCTGCGCATAAACGCCACCCCGCCGTGAGCCGGTGACCGCCGCGGGCTGAAATGCCCTGCCGGGACCTTGCGCATCGCCCCGGCGCGAACTATTCTGGCAGCGTCCGGTGCGGGCGATGCAGGGAGCGCGGGGCGTCGCGCGGGGTCGTATTCGCGCAGGGGCGCCACGCGTGAGGTTTGCGCGGAGCGCCGCCGGCGGGACAGCGGACCGTACAGATGGGAGAACAGCGAACATGAAGCGCAGATCCTTCCTCAGGGCCGTTGGCGGAGCCGCCGGAACCCTCGCGGTCGGCGTCGGCTGCACCTCGACCCCTTCGGCCGACACCGCCATGCCGCGGCGGAAGCTGGGGCGCACGGGCTGGAACGTGTCGGTGGTCGGCTTCTCCGGCCTCGCGTTCGTCAACGGCACCCAGGACCAGTGCACCGCCGCCGCGCACGAGGCCTTCGACCTGGGTCTCAACTACTACGACGTCGCCCCGGCCTACGGGAACGGCGAATGCGAGAACAAGATGGGCGTGGCGCTCCAGGGCCTGGACCGCGGGCGGTACTTCCTCGCCTGCAAGACCAAGGTGCGCGACAAGGACGGCGCCCGGCGGGAGCTGGAACGTTCCCTGCAGCGCCTGAAGACGGACCACTTCGACGTCTACCAGCTGCACCACCTCGTCAAGCCCGACGAGGTGAGAACCGCGCTCGGACCGGGCGGGGCGATGGAGACGATCCTCAAGGCCCGCGAGGAGGGCACGGTGCGCGCCATCGGGTTCTCCGCCCACACCACGAAGGCCGCGCTGGAGGCGCTGAAGGGATTCCCGTTCGACACCGTCATGTTCCCCGTGAACTACGTCGAGTACTTCACGCGCGGCTTCGGCAAGGAGGTGCTCGACCTCGCGGCAGAGAAGGGCGCGGCGGTGCTGTCGATCAAGACCATCAACGCGGGCGCATGGCCGCCGAACGTCGAGCGCACGCGCAAGTGGTGGTACCGCCCGCTGGAGGACCAGGAGGCGATCGACCTCGCCTACCGCTGGACCCTGTCGCTGCCCGGCGTGGTGACCGGCTTCCCGCCAGCCTGGCTGGATCTGCAG
>CAZSUU010000055.1:0-32591 GCA_964610105.1 uncultured Verrucomicrobiota bacterium
TGTTCATCCACGTCATCGGCACCGTCACCAACACCCTCGACATGACACCCCTGCCATGAGGAGACTCCGTGAACCTCTTTCAGCGCATCCTCACCGCCCTCGGCCTCCGGAGGAAGGAGAAGGTCCGGATCGCCAAGGTGAAGGACTACGACAAGGGCGAGTGCGAACGCGCCCTGGCGGAGGCGGAGAAGCGCCTCGGCATGACGTATGCCGGCAAGGGCATCACGGTCATCGCCCAGAAGGGCGAGAGCATGGGCGGCGGGTTCTGGGGCATCCGCAAGACCAACACCGCCGCCGGGATCTCCGGCAACGACAGGAAGCAGACCATCTACCTCTACACCGACCCCAAGGGGGCGGAGCGGTGGAACGAGCTCCTCCACGAGATGGGGCATGCGGTTCTCTTCAGCCACGGACAGCAGGGACACCCGCCGCAGTACCGCAAGCTGTTCGAGAACTGGTACGACTGACGATGCCGACGATTCCTCCAGATGCCATGCCCCCGGCCGAGGCCCGCGGCCGGAATGCCGAGCGCCGCCGGATCGAGGCCTCGTTCCGGCTCTTCGACGTGCCCGAGTGGGCGCGGGTGCTGATCCGGGAGGCCATGGATGACACGCGGTGGGACTGGTATCTCGACTGCGACGGCTGTACGGCGGTGAGCGAATCCTACTGGCCCACGAAGTACTTCCCGCCGTGTCTGCGGCATGACTTCGACTGGTACGTCGGCAGTCCGGTGTGGCCGGCGAACATCAGGTTCTACCGGCTGCAGCGGCTCTATCACATGACCCGCTTCCGCGCGGGGCTGCGGTTCGTTGGCGTGACGATCGGCTGGTATGCCTGGTTCAAGTGGAAGCACTTGCTCGAAAGGAAACGCGCATGAAGACCCTGACCGTCGCCTTGATCGCCGTATTGCCGTTCATGGCCGGCTGCGCCACACAGAACACGGTCAAGGCGGCCGAGCAGGCCCGCATGGCCTACGAGGCGTTCATCGCCCAGGAGCGGGCGTACGACGCGCTGACGATCCGCGGCAGCAACGTCGCCTTCACGATCACGGGGGCGACGGAGATCACTATGAAGGCGCCGCACGAGCCCTTGCACGCGATGCCGCAGGACCCTGACACGGCGATGCGCCTCTTCGACTCCGCCAAGAACACGATCCTCGGCGGGCTTGGGATCTGGACCCTCGGCAAGGTCGCCACCGACGACCCCACCGTCATCCAGCAGCCCGCGCCGCTCATCGTCCGCCCGGAGATCGTCGGAGGAGAATGACCATGTCCGAGCCCTGCCAGCACGAGAATGACTGGGGCGCCCTCCACGAGTGGCAGCACAGCGTCGACCGCAAGCTCGACGAGATCCTCGCCCAGACCCAGTCGACCAACGGTAGGGTGGGGCGGCTGGAGAAGTGGAAGCTGGTCCTCACGACCGCGGTCGCCACCCTGTTACTCCTCGACGGCGGCAGCGGCCCGGTGGCGGATATCCTGCGGCAACTGGTCTCGCTCGCCGGTCCATGAGCATACGGGCATCACTCCCTCGCGCCCTCCGCACAAGCCTTGTCCCACCTGGACCGGACGCTGCGATGCACGGTGGATGACAGTTGACCTGCTTTCCTCACAAGTCCAAGCTGTTCGTGTTGGTGGCGTACGCCACAGTACTTCAGGGACCACGAGAAGAAAGGCAACTGCCATGAAAGGCTACTACAAGGTCAAGCAGACCGCCGCCGGGCAATGGATGTTCAATCTCCGGGCCGGGAACCACGAGGTCATTCTCACCAGCGAGACGTACGCGGCAAAGCAGGGTGCCCTCGACGGCATCGCCTCTGTCCGCGCCAACGGCCCGAATGCGAGCGCCTTCACGAAGAAGGTCTCCACGGCTGGCGAGCCCTACTTCGTGCTGTTGGCTGCCAATGGCCAGGTGATTGGCAAGAGCGAGATGTACAACTCGGAAGCCAGCCGCGACAAAGGCATCGCCTCGGTCATGCGCAACTGCGTTTCCGAGAAGATCGCCGAAGAGGCCCCGAAGTCAGCGGTCTGATCGCCTCTCCGCCCTGCAATTTGAGAGAAGCGGAAGCTGCCCCTCACCACGGCCGTCGCCACGCTCCTGCTTCTCGATGGCGGCAGCGGCTCGGTCGCCGATCTCGTACGGCAACTGGTCTCGCTCGCCGGTCAGTAGCGCTGCGGGCTTTGGCAGATTCTTTGGCAGTGCGCCACCGAAAACCGTTCTGCGCAACCCTGTTCAACTGATGTTCCATTCCTGAGCTATCATCTTGCCGCCACGTGACATCCACGCGCAAATCCGCTCAAAGCTGGAACACCGAAAACCCCCTGTGCTAGACTTCTGTTCAACTGGGATCGGGCTGCGGCTCGCCGCCTTGGGATGCCGTTCATGCAAACAGGATCGGATTACGAGCTCCTCGACAGCGGCGGAGGCCGGAAGCTCGAGCGCTTCGGACCCGTCGTGCTGTCGCGGCCGTGCGCCCAGGCCGTGTGGCGGCCGGCCCGGCCGTCCCGCGAGTGGGAGAAGGCCCATGCGGCCTTCGACCGCGAGGAGGGCCTGCGCTGGCATAACCGCGGCGCACTGCCGCAGACGTGGGTGATCGGCATCGACGGCCTGCGATTCCGGCTCTCCAGCACCGATTTCGGCCACCTGGGCGTCTTCCCGGAGCAGCGCGAGCCGTGGCGATGGATCGACGCGATCGTCCGGCCCGCGGCGGCGCGCGGCGCGCGCCCTTCCGTGCTCAATCTCTTCGCCTACTCCGGCGGCTCCACCCTTGCCGCCGCCCGCGCCGGGGCGGAGGTCTGCCACCTGGACGCCTCGCGCGGGATGGTGCAGTGGGCCCGAGAGAACGCGGCCTTGAACGGGCTGCAGGATGCGCCGATTCGCTGGATCGACGACGACGCGCACCGGTTCATGCAGCGCGAACATCGGCGCGGCCGCCGCTACGACGGCATCATCCTCGATCCACCCAGCTTCGGCCGCGGGCAGCGGGGCGAGGTCTACAAGATCGAGCGCGATCTTCCGGAGACCCTCCGGCTCTGCCGCGCGCTTCTCTCCGAGCGCCCGCTCTTCGTGCTCCTCAGCGGTCATACGCCCGGATTCACGCCGATCATCCTGCAAAATGTGCTGGCGCAGGCGGTGAGCGGACTCGACGGCCGCGTGGAGTCGGGCGAGATGCTCCTGGGCGGCCAGCCGGGTGTCGCCCCCCTTCCCAGCGGCACGTGGGCGCGATGGAGCGGGTCCGCCGCGGGAATCCCACCGCCCGCCAGGACCGCGGCGAAGGGCAGGGCGTAGAATCGGGCGAGTTGAAGGTGGAGCAAACCGCGCAAACGGGTTATGCTCCGCCTTTTGCCGCCCTCGGGGCGGCCGGCGGCGGAGTGATTCCGCCTCCCCGAGAGGAGATGCTCATGAACAGCGATGTGGTCAAAAAGGGATTTGAACGCGCGCCGCACCGCAGCCTGCTGCGGGCGACGGGACTGACGACCGAGGCGATCGCCAAACCGTTCATCGCGGTGTGCAATTCGTACACCGACGTGATTCCCGGCCACGTGCACCTGCGCAAGGTCGCCGACCTCGTGAAGAAGGAGATTGTCCGGGCCGGCGGCACCCCCTTCGAGTTCAACTGCATCGGCATCTGCGACGGTATCGCCATGGGCCACACGGGGATGAAATACTCGCTGCCCAGCCGCGAGCTGATCGCCGACGGCGTGGAGACGATGCTCAATGCCCACCGGTTCGACGCGATGATCTGCCTGCCGAACTGCGACAAGATCGTCCCCGGCATGATCATGGGGGCCCTCCGCGCGAATATCCCCACCGTCTTCGCCAGCGGCGGACCGATGGCGGCGGGCCGGCTGCCCGACGGGCGCGCCGCGGACCTGATCAGCGTGTTCGAAGCGGTGGGCGGGTACAAGGCGGGCAAGGTGAGCGACGCGCAGCTCGAGCAGCTCGAATGCGCCGCCTGCCCCGGGCCGGGGTCGTGCTCCGGCATGTTCACCGCCAACTCCATGAACTGCCTGTGCGAGGCCATCGGCCTCGCGCTTCCGGGGAACGGAACCCTGCTGGCCGTGGATCCCGAACGCCGGAAGCTGTGGAAGAAGGCCGCGCGGCTCGTCGTGAAGATGGCGGCGGAAGGCGGCCCCCTGCCGCGCGAGCTCGTCACGGCGGAATCGCTGGACAACGGGTTCATCCTCGACATGGCCATGGGCGGCAGCACCAATACGGTCCTCCACGCGCTGGCCATCGCGCACGAGGCGGGCGTCGCCTACGACCTGGACCGCATCAACGCCCTCTCCCGGCGGTGCCCGAACATCTGCAAGGTGTCGCCCTCCTCCCCCTACCACGTCGAGGACGTCCACCGCGCCGGCGGCATCCCGGCGATCCTGCGGGAGATCAGCCGCATCGACGGCCTGCTCCATCCGCGGGCGAAGATGGTCACCGGCAAGACCCTCGGCGCCACGATCAAGGGGGCGGAGATCAGGGATGAGCAGTGCATCCGCCGGATCGAGAACGCCTACAGCCCGGAGGGCGGCCTTTTCATCCTGCGCGGCAACCTCGCGCCGGACGGCGCCGTGATCAAGACCGCCGGCGTCGACCCGAGGATGCTGAAGCACACGGGACCGGCGGTGATCTTCGAGTCGCAGGAGGACGCCTGCGAGGGCATCCTGGGCGGGCGCGTAAAGGCCGGCGATGTCGTGGTGATACGCAATGAAGGTCCGCGGGGCGGGCCGGGCATGCAGGAGATGCTGGCGCCGACGAGTTACATCATGGGCCAGGGGCTGGGCGACAAGGTGGCGCTCATCACCGACGGCCGGTTCAGCGGCGGCACGCGCGGCGCCTGCATCGGCCACGTCTCGCCCGAGGCGGCGACCGGCGGGCCGATCGGTCTCCTGCGCGAGGGCGACATCGTGTCCATCGACATTCCGGAGCGGACCTTGAACACCGCCGTGCCGGAGTCCGAGATGGCCGCGCGCCGGGCGCAATGGAAGGCGCCGGAGCCGCGGTTCAAGAGCGGCTGGCTGGCCCGCTACACGGCCATGGCCACGAGCGCCAACACCGGCGGCGTGCTGAAGGCGCCCTGAGGGCGGCCGGTCCGGAGGCTTCGCCCTGCCTCGCGCATCGGCGGCGGATAGCGCCTGCCCGCAGCGGGACGATCCCGGCGCGCGTGCGTCAGTCCCCGCGCAGCGCCTCCACGATCCGTCCCCGGAACGTCTCGCGGCAGGACGAGGAGTACAGCTCGTGGCCCCCCTCGTAGAGAACGATGCGATCCGCGCGCACGCGTCGCGCGATGGCGTCGAGCCCCACGATCGTCTCGCGCAGCGAACAGAAAACCAGGCTCTCCGGCGCGACCGGCGGCAGGGCGGCCTGCGCTCTCGCGATCTCGGCGACGAAGCGGGGCGAGACGCGCTTGGGCAGGGCGGCCCAGTCCTCATCGGTCACCAAGTCGCCCATCTCGTCGCGCGTGAAACCGGTCGGGAGGAGCCGTGCCCGCAGCGGCAGCCGCAGGCACCACTGCAGCGCCCGCGCACGCAGCTTCCCGCCGTACAGACCCCACCAGGGGCTGAGGTAGACGCCCCGGCGCCCGGCCAGCGCGTGTGCAGCGACGAGCCCGCCAGCGCTGTGCGACAGCACGGCGTGCGGGCCCAGGGAAGCCCGGAAGCGCGCGACGGGCTCCACGTACTCACGATGGAGGTCGGTCATGCCGGTGGGCAGTTCGAACGCATGGACGGCCATGCCGGCCGTGGTCAGGACGTCGAGAAGCCACCGCGTGTTGGGAGAGTCGAGCCGCTGTCCCCACCCGCCGATGAAGACCACGACAGGGCATCCCTCCGGGTTGCAGGTCTTCGCGATCATACGGCTCTCTCCCCCGCCTGGAGCGCGGAGCGTCTTCGGGCGGGCGGACGAAAGATGTCACATGAAAGGGTGGATGGCACGCGCATTAAGACCCGTCCGCATGCACCCCCGGCGCGGCGGAAATGGCCGACCGCAACAACCGCGAACGCGGCGAACGACGCCCTCGGTCCAATATACCGTTTCGATGATACGATCGTATCATGAAATCGGTATATCTCGGCGATGCCGCCGACCAGGGAGAAGGGTTGCGCAAACCCGTGAACAAGGCGGGGGAAGGACCTACGGCCGCACGGCGGGAGTCATTTCGCCGGCGGGCCTCGCGGCCGGCCGGTCCGAGGGCAATGCCCCGACCTTCTCGCGCAGATCGATCAGCGCCACCGCGTACTCGTACTCGTATTGGGCAAGCAGGCGCTCGGCATCGAGGATTTCCTGCTCCGTCTTGTAGAGCTCGTCAGCCGGCACGGCCTCGCTGGAACGAATCTCCTCAAGCGAATCGCGCATCTCCTTCAGCACGGGCAGCGACGCCGCCGTGTACTCCGTCCGGATCCGCTCCAGGCTGCGAACCTGTTCCAGCGCCGCGGCCACGTCGTCGCGCATCTGGGCGCGCGCGAAGTGAGCGGCCCGCTCGGCGCGGCGGTACTCGGCGCGACTCGCCTCCACCTTGCCGCTGAACCAGCTGAAAATCGGCAGCGTGATGGCCGCGCTGACGGTCCATTCCTCCGTCTCGCGGCTGCCCGACGACCAGTCGGATTCCTCGCCCACATGCCGTTCGGTGTAGCTGTACCGCCCGCCCGGCACGATGTCCGGATCCTGGATGTCGTGGCGGGTCCGCGACTCGTCCGTTCCCTGGGTGAAATCGAACGTGTCCTCGTCGCCCCATGCGAAGCCGCCCTGGATGTGCGCGAACCAGGGGATGCGATCCGCCTCGGTTTCGCGCCACTCGGAACGGAGAGCCATCGATTCCCAGTAGAGGGCCGCCAGGTCGCCCCGGTTCTCCAGCGCCAGCTCCCACAGGCGCTCCGGCGTCCAATCGGCGGGCGCCTCCGCCGCCGGGACGGACGAGGCGAACGACACCGAGAGGGTCGCCGCGGGCAGGCGGGTCAGCGCGGCCAGCTGGTGCCGGACGCGCTCGGCGTTGCGACGCGCCTTGTCATGGTCGGCCACGGTATCCAGGTACTGCCGGTGGAACTGCAGCAGGTCCGACTGCGTGTAGCGGCCCGAAGCCATCGCCTCCCTGGCCGCATCCAGCATCCGTCTTCGCGACTCGATGAGCCGATCCAGCGCGGCGGCTTCGCGCTCGGCGAACGCCCCCTCGGCAAACAACCGCCGCACCTCAATCTCCACCAGCCGGCGCGCCTCGAAGTACTCCGCCTCCGCCGCGTGCAGCGCGGCGCGCGCCGCCGAGACCTGCGCCGCCAGGGCCCACGGATTGGGGGGGAAGACGCGCAGCGCAATGGAATGGAATCGCTCTTCCGAGGACTGGGTCCGAGAGGCCCGGTCTGTCGTGAGGGTCGGCCCTTCCTTCTCCCGCTGGAATCCGCCCGGCGTATCGTCGACGCCGTCGTTATCCAGATCTTGCGGCGGTTCGTAGGGATTCAGCACCTCGTCGTAGTCGCGGGGGAGGATCAGCCGCTCCACCCCGCTACCCGAGGAGCGTTCGGTTCCGTCCATCTCGCCCTCGCCCCAGCCCACCCGAAGCTCGGGGTCGCGCAGATCGCCGGCCGCCCGGACATTCGCCAGGGCCACGTCGGCGGCCGCGCGGGCGTCGGCCACATCGGGGCTGTTCTCCAGCGCACGGTTGATCGCCTCCTCCAGGGCGAGAGGACCGCTCCTGGCCGCCACCGGCGGGGGGACCACCTGGGTGCGCACCGGCTGGAACACCTCCTCGCGCGTCGGCGCCCGGGCGCTCCAGCACCCCGTGCACACGAGCCCGGACACCATGCCCGCACACACCGCTCCCCCTGCAAGGCGACGCATCCGTTTCCGCCAGGCGCCGCGCAGGGGCGCATGAGAGTCAGACCAGGGGACTTCATTCATGACCAATACAATCCGTAAGAAAGCGGCAGGAGTGCCGACGGGCATTCCCACAAATCGGCCGAGTATTCGGGGAGCGGGTTCCAATCGTCAAGACCGATTTCGTCCGACAAGGCAGCGCACCCGGAATCGGACGCGTTGGACGCCGCGCGGCGTTCCTCCCCTCCGCGCCCGTTTCCGCTCCGCCGCGCCGCCTCTCGCGCCCGCCCGAGGCGGGCGACCCCCGCGGCCAGCCGACGTCCGTGGCGCAACGACCTACCGGGCCTTGACGATGGCGCCGGCGGCGGGATTCTTCTCCCCGTCGACTACGTCGCAGTACGACATCTTCTCGAGAACCTTGGCGACCTTGATCTTGCCGATCACCTTGCCCTCTTCCTTGCCCAGCAGCTCGCCGGTGCTCGGGTCCGTCAGCGTCTTGCCTTCGGTCGCGATGACGAGCTCCTGGCCGACCTCGACGCCGAACTGGGAGCCGCGGTTGATGATGATCTGCCCGCTCTCGGCCACACTGACCACGTTCCCCTCGAACGGGAACTCCTCCATCTTCTTCGCGATGACTTTGACGGCCTGGTTGATGCAATCCTGCGCCGCCTGCCCCAGCGGGGTCTTCTTGAAGCCGCCGAGGTCCGTGCTGACCCCCGCCACGCTGACCCCGACATTGAGCCCCGTCGAGCCGGCCTTGCCGACGATGCGCTCCTTGGAGACGATCTCGCCGGTGGTGGTGTCGATCAGCTTCACGATCACCGTGACCTGCGCCTCCTCCTTCTTCCCGCCGAGACTGATGCCCTTGAAACTGATGCCGCCCCCGCCGCCCGACTGCTGATGCTCCACCTCGGACACCGCGCCGGATGCGATATAGCGGGCCGGCCGGATCAGGCCCGTCTTCGCCACATCCTTCGCCGCGGCGGTCCGCCCGCTGGCCGCGAGGTCCTGTTCGGCGATGACGTCCTTCAGTTTCTCGCGCTCGACCACCACGAACCGGCCGCAGTCCACCAGGGCCGACTCCAGCATGATCGTCAGGTTCCGGCCGATGTCCCACTCGCCGCTCCAGCCGGATTCGTTGGAGAAGTCCTTGCAGCCGATGGCGTGTTTGAGCCCCTTGTACTCGCCCAGCCCCATGTCGGCGTTGCCGCCTTCGGTCTTGGTCGTGGCCTTGCCGAACAGGGCATGGCTGTTGGATGCTCCGACGGCGAGTGCTGCCGCGATCAGGATGTACGCATGTCGCTTCATGGTCAACTCCTCGTGCGAGGTCCTTCGCTTCCGGTTCATCGTCATAGTATAGATGGTTCCGCCGTAAGATAACACGCAAATGCGCGGGATGTTCTCCGTGAGGCTTCTCCGTGCACCGCTCCCACCGACGCGCGGCTGGGTCCACTCCGCGGCAACCGCGGCGATCCCATTCGCCCTGCGCTCACCGCCGGAGGGTCACTCCCCCGACCGCAAAGTCGGAGGCTGTGACGGCCAACCGCAAGTCCGCGCCATTGTTCTGCCGGTTCTCGAACCGTGCCGCCTTCAGGCCGAATCGCGCCGTCTTCCAGGTCTTGGACGCCGTCAATGCCACGACATCCGAACACTGGGAGTATGCGCCGTCGAAGGGCGCGGCCGGGTCGCTGCCGTCGAATTCCACCGCGAGCGCGCCCGGCGAGGCGTCGAAGTACTCGACCTCCAACACCAGATTCGCGTCATCGCCGGATTTGAACGAATCGTCCACCGCGAAGTAGACATAGCACCCCTGTCCGGCCACCGGTCGAACGGCGCGCGCCGGCCGTCCGCCGGACTCGGTCGGCGCCGTCCGGCCGTCGGCGTTGTCGACCCATCGCAGCCCCCGCTCCTGGTTCGTCGCGCCCAGTGTGATGGCCACCGACGCGGCACCCGTGAACCGCCCCTGGGGCTGCGGCGCGGTGGCGCCCTGTCTGAAGAGATCGACGTGCTTCCGCGTCAGCTCGATGTACCGCCGCCCGTACTCGCGCGACTCGGCGATGTCGGTGCCCTCGTGGTACTCGTTCCACGTCTCGAGGAGAACGAGATTCGTCGGCCGGCGCAGGAAACGGGCCCAATTCCGCTCGTAGAATCGCCCGTCCTCGCGCGGCACCACGAGCGGCGTCCGACCCCGCACCGCCGAATGGTCGTAGCCCGGGCCCAGCGCGGCGACCTCGTACCGCTTGAGCCCGAGCGCCCCGCCCCAGGCGACGCGGGCGTCGGCGGGGATGTTCCACGACACCTCGGCGGCGATCCACGGCACGCGCCCGCCGAACTCTCTTGCGAACTCCCTGCGCGTGTAGTCGAGGAACGCGGCATCGTACCCGCGCGCGAACGCGGCGGCGTAGAGCACCACGATCGGGCGACCGTCGATCATCGCCCAGTGCCGCGGCGGGACGAGCGAGAAGAAATCGCGCACCGTGGCGTAGAACCACCGCCGGCCGTAGTCGTTGGTCAGGCAGACGTGGACCCCCCACGCGTTGAACTGCAGCGTGCTGGTGTCATAGAACATGCCGATCCGCGGCGGTTCACGGCCCTCGCGCACCAGCGCCTCGCGGGCCTCGACGAGCTTGGCGAGGCCGGCGTAACTCCAGGTCGGATGTTCCCTCGTGCCCTGATCCGAGGGGGCGCCCCAGAAGACCGGCAGGACGACATCGATGCCCGCCTCCATCATGTCGAGCAGCTCTTTCCGATGCCAGGCGGCGGAGGCGTAGGAGAAGCCGTCGAGGGTGGCCGGGTGGTCGGTCATCGCGTCCGTGCCGTCCCCGTTGACGATGTGTGCCTTCGTGTCGGCGTTGTACCAGTAGAAGTAGTACGTCCCGACGAGGCGGTTCGTCGCGGCATGGCTGCGCGCCTCCGCGAAATCGCGCTCCGTGAGGTTCGTGTGCGGCCCCGGCGCAGGCGGGATGGGCGGCGGCGACGCAGGATCCGCCGCGTGAACCCGGAAGCAGATGGCTGCGACCGCCAACAGAATCAAGCGCTTCACGGCCTCTCTCCCAGGGCGGCGACCGGCCCGACGTAATCCGTAGCTACGACAATATGATCGAACCAGACGCGCGTGACCGCGGGCGGGTGGGCGACCTTGTTCTGGCGCGGAGCGTTCTCGGTGACGTAGAGAAGCAGCCAGAAGAAGTTCAGGTTCAGGTCGGTGCTGGTCCGCCACCGGAATCCCTCGAACGGTTCGCCGCCCTCCTTCGGCAGGTCGAAGCCCATGCCGCTCCATTTTGCGCGCGGCGTTCCCTTCGCGATGCGCATAGCCTCCCGGCCGTCGAGCCACAGCGCCAGCTCGCCGTCCGCCGCCTCGGGCGTCGAGTTGAGTTTCACCATCACCTCCACGCATTGCCAGCGGTCCGTTTGGATCTGCAGCGGCGTCTCGGGGCTGATCGCATTGCCCCAGTACTTCTCGCCGGCGGAAATCTTCATCTCGTGCCAGTAGTTGTAGAAGCACCAGGCGCCTGGAGGCGGACACGTGCCATAGCGTCCGTACGGCTCGATGCCGACGGTGATTCGCTCGTCGCCCCGCGGCCGCTCCCCCGCCCCGCCCTGCGGCCAGCGGGTGGCCGGACGGTAGCCGCCGAGGTGGACGAAGTGGTGGATGTAGCCGCCGGCGGGATCGAACTTCACATAGAAGCGGGCGTAGTAGCGGTCCACCTCGCGCGGCAGGAGCTTGTAGAGATGCCCGCCGGTGTTCTCGCCCAGCGTGGCCGTCATTTGCAGCGCCCGGCGGCCTGCGCCCGCGGACGCGTCGTCCACCACGGCGACGACCTTGCCGTCCTTGTTGCTGATCTCCGTCCAGCGCTTCTTGAGGTCCTCGACCCCGCCCTGCTCGAAATCCTCCGCCAGCAGCACGCACGGATCCCGCCCAATCCCCGCGTCCCCCGGATACTTCGCCGCCAGGCCATGGGCCGGAGCGTCCGGCACCGCTGCGGTGCAGGGCGAGACGAACGTACTGAAACACGCAGGAACGAGGGAAAGCAGAAGTGTAAGCGTCGTCATGACGGGAGAAGATAGCGTGGAAACACTGGAGAAGCAACGGCCTGCGTGACACCGCAAACAACGATCCAAGGTTGCCAAGCGCCCGCCTGCCGCGTAAAAACGAATCTGCGGGCAAACGGAGAACTGATGCTTACCCAGGCCGAAAAGAAGGAACTCGTGGCCGCCATCGAGGCCGGACGGGAGATCCCGGCGCACTGGCGGGCGCGGCTGTTCCCGGAGGCGGCGGCGACGGTGGAGATCGGGAAGGAATACAAGCTCGTCTATGCCGGAAAGGCCAAGCGCGAGGAGATCCTCGCCGACACCCCGGCCGCGCCGTGGCAGCTCGTCCGCCGCTTTTGCTCCGAAAGGCCTTTCGACGACGGCTGGCAGAACTTGCTCGTCTTCGGCGACAACCTCCTCGCCCTCCGCGGCCTCCTCGAAGACCAGCAGGGACCCGACCGCTTCCGCACCCGCGGCCGCATCAAGCTCGTCTACATCGATCCCCCCTTCGCCACCCGACAGGATTTCATGAAGGACAAGGAAAAGGCCTACTGCGACAAGGTCCTCGGCGCCCAGTTCATCGAGTTCCTCCGCAGACGCCTCGTCCTCCTCCGCGAAGTCATGGCCGACGACGCCAGCATCTACGTGCACCTGGACACGAAGAAGGGCCACTACATCAAGGCCGTACTCGACGAGGTGTTTGGGGAGGAGAATTTCAGAAACGAGATCATTTGGCGTCGCAGCACATCACATTCCGACGCTGAGCGATTCGGCCAAGTCCATGACACGATCTTCTTCTACAGTCGAAGCGATCATTACATCTGGAACACGCAGTATCGTGGCTATTCCCAAGAGTATATTGAGCGCTATTTCCGTTTTCGCGAGCCGGATGGGCGTCGGTATTGGAAGGAAGACGCGACAGCTGCCGGGTCTGGACCCCCACGCCGGTTCGGCGACAGGACTATCTCTCCACCCGCGGGACGGCACTGGCGATGGGTACAGTCCACGATAGACAAATACTGGGCGGAAGGTCGGTTTGTTCTCACGCGGAGCGGCAAGCCCGAATTCAAACGCTATCTGGACAATCAGGAAGGTGAGCCCGTCGCTTCAGTTTGGGACGACATCAAGCGCATTAACATGATGGCCGATGAGCGACTGGAGTACCCGACTCAGAAACCGGAAACAGTTCTCGAACGCATCCTCCGCGCCTCTTCCAACCCTGGCGACATCGTGCTCGATTGTTTTGCGGGCAGCGGGACGACGGCGGCGGTGGCGGAGAAGCTGGGGCGGCGGTGGATCGCGATGGACTGCGGGAAGCTGGCGATCTACACGGTGCAGAAGCGGATGTTCTCGCTGACGACGACGATCGGCGCGGCGAAGAAGGACGAGCGGACGGAGCCGGAGCGGGTGGAGGACTGGGCGGCCCACCTGAAGAACGCGCCGGGCGTATTGTTGATCACCGAGAAGGCGCGCAAGGGCGAGTGCGAGGTGACGCTCGACCTGCTGCACGACCTGGCCGCGCTGGCGCTGAGGCACGGCTTCCTGAAGAAATCGGCGGCGTTTTCGCTCGCCTGTCCGGAGGACAAGCTGCGGGTCCCGCCGGACACGTTTGAAGACATCGGCGACGCCGAGCCGCCGGGGCAGAAGCGGGTGAAGATCGGCGGCGTGGATTTCCGGATCTCCATCGTCGCCCCGCGCGAGAAGCCGGAGAAGGAGCAGCCGCTGCCGGCGCGGGAGTTCGCGCTCTACAGCGCGGGCGTGTACGACCACGAGGCGATCCGGTCGATGCCGTGGACAGAGTACCGCGACTTCGTCTCGCAACCGGTGGTGCGGGTGAAAGCGCACCGGGGCCGAAAGGGCGACGGGCTGTTCCGGCACTACCTGCTCGACATCATCGAATTCCGCTCGCGGACGCTGGCAACCGATCCGGAGGACTTCCCCAATTTCGCGACCTTCTCGATGGCGATGGTGGACACGGACTACGACGGCAAGGTCTTCACGCTGGACAAGGTCTTCTGGGGCGAGGACCTGCTGGCGGAGGCGGGGGGCCTGGATGCGGCGAAGAAGCTGACGCTGGCGATCCCGGAGGAGGACTTCCGAGGCGCGCGCATGATGATCGTCCTTTGCGACCGTTACGGGAACGAGAAGGTGCTGACCCTGGCGAAAGACGATTTCGACCGGGGACATCGTCTCGCGCAAAGCCGCGAAGGACGCCAAGTATGACGGAGAACGAGATCGGCGCCATTGTGATCGATGCCGCCATCGCTGTGCATCGCGAATTGGGTCCCGGTTTGCTCGAGACCGTCTACGAGGTTGTGCTTGCCGACGAGTTGATGCGGCGGGGCTTGGTGGTCGAGCGACAGGTGTCCGTTGCGATCGAATGTCGCGGCAGACGGTTCGACGAGGGATTCCGGGCAGACATCATCGTGGAATCCAAGGTTATTCTGGAGCTGAAATCGGTCGAGAAGACCAATCCAGCGCACAAGAAACAGTTGCTGACCTATCTGAGACTGTCCGGCTTGAAACTCGGCTACCTGCTGAATTTCGGCGAAGCATTCCTCAAGGATGGCATCACCCGCATCGTGAACGGACTGGACGAGTCTTCGCGCTCTTCGCGGCTTGGCGAGAAAGACGAGAGGAGAGATGGCGGCTAGAGCAGGTATCCAAACGCTGGCTTATGAGGACGCATGACCGAACATGAGCGTTTCGTACCGAGTCCAGGACCAGGTGTTGCGCGTGGACGACCGTTCGGAGGCGGTCGAGGCGAAGGTCCACCGGTTCGACGCGTTCCTGAACCTCCTGTGCGCGGGGCGGTACGCCTTCCAGCGCGACGCGGTGCACGACGTTTGGCGGTTCCTGGTGTCGGAGAAGTACTCCGACACGGAACGGCTGATCCGCGAGAACTGGAACGTGAGGCCGGAGATCGCGCGCCGGTGCGAACAGGGCCTGGAGGCATATCTCAACCGTGTGCCCCTGCGGCCAAGAAGCAAGTTCTGGTCTCCCGACGACTACACGGGATTCTTCGACGCCGTTCGCAACGGGACATTCCCGGGGTGGCAGTCGGGCCTCATGGCGCAACTCGCGGCAGCCGGCAGCCCCGTGTAGCTCGATGACTGTCCTTGCCGTCATCCGCCTCCCGGGCGAGGGTCGGAACTGGGTGATCCAGACTCCGGCCGGTCCTTTGCGCGTGGAGGGACTCCGCCGGCTCGACCGGGCGGAGGCGACGCTGCTCGGCTGTCTCCCACCTATGGAAGGGCGCGTGGTGATCCCCGGCGTCGGGGGATCGCCGCTCGTGCCCGCGGCCGTCGCCGCGGCGAATCCGGATTCGGCCGTGGATCTCGTCGAGCCGGATCTTCACGACGTACGGCTGCTGAGCGCCCGCCTCGCTCCCTTTGCGAATGCCCGTGTGCTGTGCGCCGCCGACGCGCCGGCGTCCGACGACGTCCGCCAGACCGGTTTGCTGTTGTGGAGCGAGCGTACCGACCGGCTGCTGGCGTTCGATCAGATCGAACGACTGGATCACATTCTATCGACCGACAGTCTTGTGATCGCGCTCGCCCCGGCCAGTCGCGCTGCCGATCTCGCGCGGAAAGTGGAACGGCATCTCCGCCGACTGCAGGTGCTGCATCGCGACGACCGGTGCGTCGTCTGGCGCGGGCTCAGCGGAGGCGACCGCGAGGCGTGGACACCGCGCATGGCGGTGTTCGAGGCGACCACGGCTGCCGCGCGCGTCCGCCTCTGCTCCCGCCCCGGCGTCTTCAGCCATGGGCGGCCGGATGCAGGCGGGTTGGCCGTGGCCGAATGCGCCGAGGTCTCACCGGGCATGCGGCTGCTGGACCTCGGCAGCGGATGTGGCCTCACCGGGCTGCTGCTCGCCGCGCGGACGGCGGGCGACCTCGACGCCGTGCTCGTGGACTCGAGCGCCCGCGCCGTCGAGTGCGCCGCACGCGGAGCCGCGATGAACGGATTCGGCCGGGCGCGCGTCCTTCTCTCCGACCTTGAGGATCCCCTGCCCGGGCCCTTTGACGTCGTGACCGCCAATCCCCCCTACTACGCCGATCACCGCATCGCCGAGCGGTTCATGGACGCCGCACGCGCCACGCTCCGTCCCGGTGGCATCCTGTGGCTCGTCTCCAAACACGGCGGCACTATGGCACGCCTGGCGGGCCGGCGCGGATTCGGGGTTCAATCGCTCCGTCGTCGGGGCTTCGACATAACCCGCGCGGAGATCGCGCGCTGAGGCATTTCAAGAGGCGCTCCAGGTTCGTGAGACTCGTCCGTCCATTTCTCCTTCTGCGCTGGAGAGCGTGCCTGCCGCACTGCGTGCAGTGCGGGCCGACGGCTCGGCGGAATAGTCCATCTCACACCTCGTGAGGTGTGATAGAGCGCCTCCGGGGTCTCCATCAACGTCAAGGCCTCATCCGCACGCGAGAGGTCACGCGAGGTCGAGCCGTCTGGCAACCGGCGCAAAGGCAGGACCCTTTGATACTCTCAGAACAACATGGGGCGCGGGTGGACCGGTTCGGACGCGCAGTCTCACGTTCACTCCAGCGCGCCGACACGGTAGAACCGCCTCGCGGCGTTGGAGGCGGACGCGTCGACCCCCTCGACCACGAGGCGGGAGGCCGTCACATCGCCCGGCAGGTCGGCCCAGAGGGGCGCGCCCATTTGTGCCGCGTGTTGCACGCGGCAGACCGCGCCGATGAGGGATTCCCAGGCCACCCGTGACACACGGCCCGAGCGCACGAGCGAGACCATCGCCGGGGGCACGACCTCGAACGCGCCCAGGTCGACGGCGGCCACCCATCGCCTGTGCCATCGGCGGGACGCGCGCCCGTCGAGATCAACGGCGCGGGCGCCGTCCGGCGCGCCCGCATCCACGCCGGGTGAGCCCGGTCGCAGGTGGAAGTTGCCAGTCGCCGCCGCCAGGAAACGGGGCGCACCCGCCACGGCCGCCGTCCCGGTGATCTCCTGGAAAGACCCGTCGACATAGCCCTGGTACTCGTCGATGAGGTTGTGGTCGACGGTCAATCCCGTCATCGGCACGGTGCCGATCCGCCAGCTGTGGTTTCCGCTGCACAGGTTGTTGCGGAGGGTGAACCGGCGGTTCTGGACGTTCCGGCTGCTGATGCAGATGCCTCCGCCCCACGCGCCGACGTGGCCGTTGCTGACGAGTGTATTGTTGAACACTGCGCAGTTCAAAGAACGACGAAGGCTACGTCGCCGGAATGGTCAGCGCCTTTTCAAACGGGACACACGTTCTTGCGTGGATCCGTAGGCGCGTCGCCGTGCGACGCGTACACGTCGCGCAGCGGCGTGACTACAGAACTTGAGTTGCGGGTGGACGTCCGCCTTAACGTCTTCGCCGTCGAGCATCGCAAGAAAAGCCGACCGGATCGCAACGCCGATGCCACGGCGCTCACATGCCTATCGGCACACTTTGTAAAGTGTGACCGCCGTTGATGCAGCGTCCCCAACACGTCGTTTCATAAAGTCAGGGTTGGTTTCATGGTTTCAAGGGATAGGTTGAGGCACACTTCTCAAAGTGTGGCAGGTTCGAATCGGCAATCCCGACTGCAATCCTCAGGCTTGAAGTCGCAGACTTGCTCGGCGCGCTACCTGCCTGCGTGGATATCCCTATTCGGCATTCTGATTCCCTCTGTATTTCGGATTTCATCTGCCTCGCAGCCAAGCGGCCCCGCCGCGGCGATGCCGCCGCAGGGGGAGACCGACCGCCGTTGCTCTCCCTGCTCTCTGCTTCCTGCCTTCTTTGCTGCCTTCTGTTCAATCCGAATGGGGTTGCGGGTGCGGATCCTCCCCGTTTCGTTCTTTCCCCCGGGCAGAACGGTGGAACTACAGCGCCTGCAACGCGCACGCCGGAGTTCTCCGTCAGTGCACCAGCGCCTGGAAGCCGGTCCAGGCGGGGATTCCGAGCATCGGACGCACGATCGCGCCGCGCGCCTGTGCCTCGGGGTCATGGTACGCGCCGAAGAAGTTGCTGTTGCAGTCCAGCCAGAGCGCGATGCGGCGCATTTCCTCCGCCGTCAGCTTCACCTCGTGGTGGCCGCGGGCGAGCATCGCGTGGAGCTTCGAGACCCGCGCCCCCTCCTCGCCCGGCACCGAGTACTGGCGCTCTCTCAGGGCCACGCCGTTGCCGCCGCTCATGCCCCAGGCGTACCGGGCGAGTGATTCAAATGCCTCCGACCGGCCGTTCTTCGCGAGGCGGTCGCCGCGCAGGCCCGGCGGCTTTGCCTTGTTTGCCTTGCCGGCCGCACGTTGTCGTTCGTGACAGACGACGCAGTGGCGGTCGAGCACAGGCTGGACCAGGCGCGGGAAGGTGAGCGGGTAGGAGCCCGACGGCTCCGGCGCGAGGCGCGACGGCGCCCGCCGCATGGCGAGCGGCCGGCGGCCGGGGTCGGTCGCCATCGCGCGGTGGACCGGCTCGTGGCAGCCGACGCAAGCCAGCGTCTCGCCCGGGTGAACATAGGCGGTCGACCGCATGGTCTGCACGGTCATTCCCTGGTCATCGAGAAGTTGGAAGTACACCCCCGCCCCCGCCGGCATCAGGAAATGCGCGCTGCCGTCGGCCTCCACCGGGACCGTGCCGAGGACGCCCCGGCACAGCGACTGCGCGGCGACGCCGACGGGCGGGACGTCGGCGATCGCGTTGTCTTTCGGGAACAGATTCACCACGCGCAGACTGCGGATGCGTGTGCCGGGGGGCCATGCGTGGCGGCTCTCATACACGTTCATGATCGCCACCACGCCGTCCGCCGGATCCACGGTCCCCGTCCGGTCGGCCGCCGCCTGGCGGGTCGCCGTCGGAATCACGGGCGGACGAGGGCGCGGGCGGAGCGGGATCGGATCGAGACACGCGAGGGCCGGATCGCGGTACAGCAGCTCGCGGTTGCCGAAGCTGTCGACGAGGAAGATCCCGTAGTGTTGCTGATCCACCGCGTGGACGCAGAGGTAGTAGTCCTCGCTCAACGGCCAGGGGCTTCCGAAGACCTCCGCTCGCGGTTGGTGGGTTCCCTTCGCATGCGGCACGCCAGGGGCCGACTCGGACTCGGGAAACGGCACGTCGGGCGTGACGCGCCGCACTTGCGCCATGGCGCGGTCGTCGGCCACCCCCGGATCGATCAGCACGAGCGAGCCGTAAGCCTCGCCGTGGTGCGGCGCCGCCACGCCGCCGTAGCGGCGCGAACCCGGAACGGCGCGCAGCGAGAGCTCCATCCACGGACGGAGTTCCCTCTTCTCCGGGTAGTTGCCGTGTGGGCTGCGCGGATTCCGCCCGTCGGGGAAGCACCGCCACAAGTGGTGCGCCACATCGGAATCGCGATCGACATAATCCCATCGGGTGTAAACGATCATCCCGTCGTGATCGACGCTCGGGTGCCACTCGTTGGTGTCATGCCAGCTCAGCGGGATCACATCCGCGCCGTCGCCCATCATCGCATGGAGCGTGTACGTCGGATCGGGCCGTCCGCCGCAGCGGCACTGACCGCCGATGCGGCTGGAGATGAAGGCGATCCGGCCGTTGGGCAGGAAGCACGGATCGAAGTCCAGCCAGGGTCCGTCGGTGAGCTGCGTGAGACCCGTGCCGTCGGCGCGCACCCTGAAGACGTGATAGCTGTTCTCCGGGCGGAAGTAGTAGTGCGGCATGGGCGGCGCGGGCGCGCGGAGGACGTCGGCCGCCTTCCAGAAGTTCGTGTCGAAGCCGCTCTGTGGCGGCCGGTGATCAGCCTCGGAGAAGGCGAAGAGCAGGGTCCGGGCGTCGTAGTCGAGGTCGACCGATATGAACGCGCCCCGACCCTGGATCTCCCGGCCCTTGAGCCGCCCGTTCTCCACGGTCGATCCGTCCAGCAGGCCTCGCGCGACCGGGGCGTCGGAAAACGGCCGGTCGAGAACGTACACGCCGCCGGCCGCCTCCGCGTTGAAGCCGAAGTACTGGTCCATCATGTGCCGCTCGCCGCGGACCTGCTTGTTGTGCTTCAGGAACACGATGGCGTCGAAATCGAGCAACGGATTCCGGAACGCGATGCGCCGGCGCAGCGCCACGGCGCGGGAAAAGAGCCCCTGGCGCGCAGGTTCATCGCCGGCGGGGATCCCGGCATACTCGCGCCGCAGCGCGTCCAGATCCCTCGCTTCTTCGGCGAGATCAGGTCCGCGGGGCATTCCGCGCAGATCCGCGAGGAGGGCGGACGTGCGGCGCAGGACGACGTCCACGGGATGACGGTCGGTCGCCAGGACCAGGGCGCAGGGGCGGAGGGTCTCGCGTTCCAGGCGCGCGCGGTCCCAGGTCGGCGCCTCGCGGATCTGCCGCTGAAGTTCGGCGAATTCAGCGGCCGCCGGCTCGGACGGCACCCGCGCGGCCCGCGCGGCGGGGATCAACAGCGCCGCCGCGCACAGGCACGGGACAAGGGGCGGCCACCCGCGGGCGGGCCCCGTTTCGCGCCGGATGTTCACCCTTCGCAACGGAGAACCCTCACGCAAGACATCCTACGCATCTGCGTATCGTGTCCTGGCGGAACCGTCTATTCCCCAAACGCCTTCTCCAGGTCCTTCAACACGGCTTCCTCCTCGGCCGAGATGCGCCCGAAGCCGAGAAAACCGCCGGCCGCCCTGGCCACGGCGCGGGCGCGGCCGACGACCGTCGCTCTCAGCCGCTGCAGGGATTGGGGCGGAAGCGTCGTGCGCAGGTCCGCGACATGGGCCTTCCAGAGCTTGACGAGCGTGCGGGGAGGCCGCCGGTCGAGCCACTCCTCGACCATGGCATGGGGCAGCGATCCCGGCGCCATGCCGTCCTGTTCGACGGCCTTCAGGACGGCGCCCCGTTCGTCCGGATGCATGTGGCCGTCGGCCCACACGACCTCGATGAGCGGGATCAGGCGGAAGGCCATGATCGTCTCGGGGCGCAGGTTGTGTTCGAGCATCTCGTTGAGCAGCGCCTCGTCGCCGCACCCGCTCGCCTCGCGCAACGCGGCCAGGCGCTCCCTGCGCGCCTGTTCGTCGCGGCGTTTCGCGAGCTGCTCCGCCTCGCGTCGGCGGAAGAACGCTTCCTCCATCTCCCGCGCCCGTTTGTGCACGTGCCTCATCGCGCCGTCTCCCGCCGCCCGGCGGGCCGCGCCCGCCGGAACACCACGAAGGGAACCTCGCGCAAACCGCACCCGGAATTCAAGCCGATTCGCGGGGACCGGACCTGGTCCGACGCGCGCGATTCGCGGCAGGCCGGCGGGGGCGATGGGCCTCGCGCGCGGGCGGAATGCACGGCAGCTGCGGCTGGACGAACCGGGGGGCGGATGGCATTGTGCACGCCGGATGAAGAGCGGCAGCCGATCGTGCGAGGCCGGGCGGCGCATCGCCAGGACCGCCCTGCTGTGGGCGGGCGCGCTGGGGGCTCTTGCCGCCGCGGCGGGACCGCCGGCGGACTACTGGCTGGCGTGGTCGGACGAGTGCGGCTGGTGGGACACCTCGAAGTTCGACCACTGGCTCTACGGGGCGCGACGCGACGCGTACAACACGTGGGAGGCGGTCACCCATTCCGGCGGCATCCGCTATATCCGCACGTACACCGAGGGCGGCAAGCACTACACCGGCATGATCTCCACGCAGGGCCGGTTCCAGGAACGTTTCGGCTACTGGGAGGCCCGCATCGACTACACCGGCCAGCGCGGGATGTGGTCGGCGTTCTGGCTGCAGTCGCCGACCATGGGCAATCCGATCGGCGACGTCGCGCGGGCCGGCGCGGAGATCGACATCAGCGAGCACCGCGAGTACGACAGCTCCGGCAGCTACATCGCCGCGGGCTATGACATCAACACCCACTGGGACGGCTACGGCGCCGATCACAAGTCCGCCGGCAGCCGCGAGGACGTGGGCAACGCGCGCTGGGGCTACCACAAGTACGGCCTCCTCTGGAGTCCGGGCAGCTACCGCTTCGACTACGACGACGGAACGGTCTGGACCTCCTATTCGGGCATCTCGCACCGCCCGGAGTTCATCGTGCTGAGCTCCGAGGTGGACAACGACGCCTGGGCGTGGACGATCCCCTCCGGCGGCTACGGCACCAACGGCGCGTCCTCGAATCCGCAGGTGTGGATCGACTACGTCCGCTGGTATGCCCCCTCGGACCGCGTCTACTGGAGCGGCGGCGGCGGCAGCGACTCCTGGGGCGACACGAACAACTGGGTGGGACAGCGCACCCCGCTCTACGAGCGCATCGTGAGTTTCACGGGATTCGCCGAGGCCCGCCGCGCCCACTCCCTCGATGCCGAACGGTGGGTCGCGGGGCTGTGCGTCACCGAACCCGGCGACGCGATCACGATCAGCAGCCACCTGCTGCACATCGGCTCCTCCGGCATCGACATGGAGGTCGCCAACCAGAACCTCACCCTCGCGTGCGACGTGCGGCTGCAGGTGGGCCAGGCGTGGCAGACCGGCTCCCGCACCGTCACGGCGAGCGGCCAGGTGTCGGGCGGGGGATCGCTGACGAAATACGGGGCGGGCACCGTGTCGCTGACGGGGTCCAACACCTTCACCGGCCCCGTGTATGTCGAGGAAGGGCGTCTCGGCATCGGCCATCCGAATGCCTTGGGCACCACGGACGGCGGCACGGCGGCGCGTACGGACGCCCAGGTGCTGATCCTGGCCAGCGGCGCAACGGACGAGTCCTTCTGGATCAACGGCGCCGGCCTCGACGACGACGGCGCGCTTCGCGTCGGCGGCGGGGCCTCCTTCACCGTCAACGGCCGCGTGTACCTCGACGGCGACACGATGATCAAGCTGGACGGCGGGACGTCGCTCGTCCTGAACAATCCGACCAACGCCGCCAAGGGCACCGACCGCAAGCTCACGCTCGCCGGCGACGGCGGCAGCGTCGGCACGATCCGCGGGGCCGTGACGGTGGGCGACGGCCGCGTCCTCAAGAACGGCGCCGGCACGTGGGTCGTGGCCCGCGACCAGGACTGGAGCGCGGCGCGCGTCTACGTCAAGGGCGGCACGCTCCGGCTCGACGACGCGACCGTCGTCACCGCCGACTGGGGAGGCATCGGGCAGGAGTCGGGCGACGGCGGCACGCTTCGACTGAGCGGCACGGCCCGCTACATCTCCACGCACGATTTCAACATCGCCGACGTCTCCAACACCACCGGCACGCTGGAGATCGAATCCGGCGCGACGCTGCTGGCCAAGGCCTTCTATGTCGGCAAGTTCGGCAACGCTTTCGGCACGGTCAATCACCGCGGCACCGTCTCCAACTCTGCGGCCGTTTCCGACTGGCGCATCGGCGGCGGAAATTCGGCCAACGACGTCGCGGCGCGGGGCGCGTACAACATGCTGAGCGGCTCGTTCTACACGCCCGGCAATCTCCAGGTCGGCGCCTACGGCATGGGGGCGGTGATCCAGGCGGGCGGCACGATGACGGTGGGCGGCTGGCCCTCGATCGGGCGGTTCTCCGGAAGCACCGGGACCCTTTCGATCGCGGGAGGGAGCTTCAGCCAGACCCATCAGGCCAACCGCCTGATCGTCGGCGAGAGCGGGGCAGGGGCGCTGATCGTGTCGGGGACGGCCTCGCTCGACTGCGCGGGCGGCCTTCGCATCGGCCAGGAGGCCTCCGGCCGGGGCACCGTGCGGCTGAACGGCGGCGTGGCGACCGTGCGGCAGGTGGAGACGACGGGCGGACTGAGCGCGCTGTTCTTCAACGGCGGCACGCTGCGTGCGCGCACCAACTACACCGCGTTCCTGCAGGGCCTCGGGCAGGCCGAGTTCGAGGCGGGGGGGGGCGTGATCGACAGTGCCGGGTGGGCTGTCTCCGTCGCCCAGACGCTCTCCGGTTCGGGCGGCCTCCGCAAGGCGGGCGCCGGCGAGCTGGAGCTGCGGGGGGAGTCGACCTACGCCGGGGGGACGGTGGTCAGCGGCGGCACGCTGCGCGTGAGCAACTCGGCCGGCAGCGCCACCGGGGAAGGCGCCGTGCAGATCCTGGCCGGCGCGACGCTGAGCGGGACAGGCGCCCTATCGGGCGCGGTGACGGTAGCCGGGACGGTCGCACCCGGGGACAGCGCGGGCGTCCTCACTACCGGCGCGCAGACCTGGCCCGGAGGCGGGCTCTACGTCTGGGAGGTGGCCGGCACCAACGGACCGGCGGACGGGCTGCAGGTCCAGGGCACGCTGGCGATCGGAGCGACAGCGGCGCAGCCGTTCACCGTCCGCGTGGTATCGCTGAACGGCGCGTCGCCGGGACCTCTTCCCCATTTCAATCCGGATGTCCCCTGCCGATGGCGGCTGGTCTCGGCGTCGGGCGGCGTGACCGGCCTCGCTCCCGGCGCGGTGGGGGTGGACGCATCCGGCTTCGCCAACGCCTTGGACGGAGGGCGGCTCCTGCTGGAAAGGGACGCGGACGGGCTCTGGCTGGCATTCCGACCGGCGTGGCAGGTCCCGCGCGTGCTCGCACTGGCGTCCACGGCGGGCGGGGATTCGACCGCGCCGGCCGAAGTCTCCGGTTCGGGATTCGCGGGCGTTTACTACGGCCTTGAGGCCGCGACCAACCTTCTACCACCGGCGCTGTGGACGCCGATTGCGACCAATCCCGCCGATCCCTTGGGCCGTTTTCTCCTCCTCGATCCCCAGGCGACCAATTTCACGCGGCGTTTCTATCGCGTGCTGGAACTGCGATGACGGCGGGTCCCTTTCCCGCCTTGTCTTCACCATCCTCGGCTCGCTTCGCGCTCTTACGCTGCTCTTCGATCCGCCTCAGCCTCTCGCGGAGGCCGTCGCCGCAGGGCATGTCCTTGCCGTCGTACTCCTTGCCATTCCGCACCCATTTCAGACCTTCAGATTACTGAGGATTCACCCTTCCGCCCTTCGCCCTCGCCTCTGCCCCGACAGAAGCGTCAAGTACGGATATGTCGTCCGGAGACGCAGCGTGAATATCTTACACGCTGAACCGGAAGTTGATGACCTCGCCGTCGCGGACCACGTAGTCCTTGCCCTCCAGGCGCAGCGTGCCGTGCTCGCGGCATTTATGCGTCGAGCCCTGGCGCAGCAGCTCCTCGACGCCGACGGTCTCCGCCCGGATGAAGCCGCGCTCCATGTCGGTGTGGATCTTCCCCGCCGCGGCCTGGGCGTGCGTGCCTTCGTGAATGGTCCATGCCCGCACTTCGTCCTCGCCCACCGTGAAAAAGCTGATCAGGCGCAGCGAACGGTACGCCGCCTGGAGCAGGCGCACCCGCGCCGGTTCCTCGAGCCCGTAGTCCTTCAAGAACTCCACCTGCGCCGCCGCGTCGAGCTGCGCGATCTCGGCCTCGAGCGACGCGCAGAACCGGAGGAGGAGCACGCCGCGCGCCTCCGCCGCGGCCGCCAGCGGTTCCAGTCCCCGGCCGTCCAGGCGGTCCTCGCCGACGTTGGCGATGGCGAGAATGGGTTTCTGGGAAAGGAACTGGTAGGTGCGGAGCAGCTTTTCCTCGTCCTCCCGGAACTCCATGGTGCGCAGGGGGCGATCCTGGGAGAGATGCTCCCGGCACCGCTCGAGCAGCTTCATCTCCTGCTCGCTCACCTTGCCCCCGTGTTTCTTGTCCTGGACGGCCCGTTCGATGCGCTTCTCGATGCGGGAGAAATCCGCGACCGTGATTTCGAGCAGGATGTTCTCGAACTGACCGGCGGAATCCAGCGGCCGGCCCTGGTAGTCGACCTCGCCGAACGCCTGCACGACGACCACGAAGGCATCGGCGTTGCCGAGGACGGGGGTCATGTCGCCGAAGTGGATCGCCTCGCCGCCGGGGGGGGAGACATCGACGAACGTCACTTCCGCCGGCGTGAACTTCTTCGGCGTGTAGAGATCGCGAAGCCGTTCCAGCCGCGTGTCGGGCACCTTGACGGTGCCGTAGCGGTGGCGGTCTTTGACGGTGAAATGCGGACCCTCCGGCGTGTTCGTAAGGGCGTCGAACACCGCCGTCTTGCCCGCGCGCGGGGCGCCGATGAGGTACAATGCGAGCGCCATGTGTGTCCTTCTTCCTTTTGCGGGCAGCATAGACCTTCCTCCCGCTTGGTGCACGATTTTGCTTCCAACAAACGCATTGCAGGGCGGCGGCGGGTGTGGACAATGCTGCTGCCGAAACGGACTTCAGCGGCAGGGCCGGCGGCACACGGGAACATCCTCCGCACGTGCGTGAATGGCGCGGGCATGCGAACGGCTGATTTCGACTATGACCTCCCCCCGGAGCTGATCGCCCAGCAGCCGGCGGAACCGCGCGACCGCGCGCGGCTCATGGTGCTCCGCCGCGACCGCCGCACGTGGGAGCACCGCGCCGTCCTGGATCTGCCGGACCTTCTCGCGAAGGGCGATCTGCTGGTGCTCAACAACACCCGCGTGATCCCCGTGCGCATGTTCGGGCGCAAGGAGGGCTCCGGGGGGCGCGTGGAGACGCTGTTTCTCGAGGAGCGGCCCGACGGGACGTGGGAAGCGCTCGTGGGATCCCGGCGCAGGCCCCGACCCGGCGCGCGGCTGGTGCTGGGTTCCGGGCGCGTGACGGCGGTTCTCCTGGAGGATCTGGGCGACGGGCGCGCGCGGGTGCGCGTCGAGGGCGCCGCGCCCCTCCGCCGCGTGTTGGAGGAGGAGGGCCGCACGCCATTGCCGCCCTATATTCGCCGCGACGATGCGGCCATGGAAGCCGCCGATCGCGCCCGCTACCAGACCGTCTTCGCCCGCGAGCCCGGCGCCGTGGCGGCGCCGACGGCGGGCCTGCATTTCACGCCCCGGCTGTTGGAGCGGCTTTCCGCGCGCGGAATCGCTCGGACCGAACTCACCCTGCACGTGGGCATCGGCACGTTCCGCCCGGTCACGGCCGAGCGGGTAGAAGACCACCGGATGGAGGCGGAGCGGTTCACGATCCCGGAGGCGGCCGTCGCCGCCATTCGGACCGCCCGCGCGGCGGGCGGGCGCGTGGTCGCCGTCGGCAGCACCACGGTCCGGACGCTGGAGGGCGCCGCGGCGCGGGCGGACGGCTTCGGATCCTGCGCCGGCCGGAGCGATCTTTTCATCCGGCCTCCGTTTTCCTTTCGCGTCGTGGACGCGATGATGACAAACTTCCACCTGCCGCGCTCGACGCTGCTCATGATGGTCAGCGCCTTTGCCGGCCGGGAGTTTATCTTGCAGGCCTATGCCGAGGCCGTGCGGCAGCGGTACCGCTTCTTCAGTTACGGAGACGGCATGCTGATTCTCTGACATGGCTGCATTCCGTCAGACTCCGATCGGCCAATTGCTGCGGGCGCCGTTTGTCCCGCGGCTCCTCATGTGGATGCCGGTGGCGGCCCTCCTGCCGGCGGGGCTGCAGTGGGCCTTCGCCCACGTGCCCGCGATACCCCATTACCTCTGTTTCAATCCCGGTGTGGTGGTGATCCCGCTCGCCGGCCTGTTCCTCGGCCCGGCGGGGGCATGGGCGGCCGTGGCGGGGACGCTGGCCGGCGACTGGGCCTCAGGGTTCTGGGGACCGCTGACCCCGTGGCGGGCGGGGGGGGCGATGGCATGGGCCTTCACGACCCAGCAGCTCTGGGATCTTTCCTGGTTGCCGGGCTGCTGCGGCCCCGAGCACCGGGCCCGGCCCGGACAGACCATTCGTTTCATCATGGCGGCCATTCCGGGCGCCCTGGTCGCCGCGGCCTGGCCGGCGCTCGGGTCCGACGTGCACCATCTCTATGCCTATCCGTATTACTTCGGCATCCTGGCCGTTCACAACATGGTCTTCACCCTGCTGCCCGGCCTGGCCCTGTACCGGATCCTCGCGCGCGAGATTGCGCCCGGCCCGGCCGGATGGCGAAAGGCGATGGGGATCCGCGACCACGAGGCCCTGGTCTCCCTCCCGCGCGGGCTGATCCTCTTTGCCACGGCGGCGGGCGCACCCGTGGCGGGGGTGATCATCGGGGCGGCGGCCGGCGGGTGGCGACCGTTCGTGCCCGGAGTGATCGGAACGAGCTGCGGCCCCTCCCTCGTGTGGCCGCTGGCCGCCCTGCTCGCGCTCCACGGCCTCGCCCTGCTGTGGCCCAGCCGGCCGGGTCGCATCTGATGCCCGGCTACTCGCGCCGGCGATGGCGCAGCAGGATGACCAGGGCGATGGCGATGTCACACCCGCCCGTGTCAATGGTGGCCCCGCCGGCCTGCACGTTGGCCGCGGTCAGGCCGGACATGAGGTCCACGTTGTGCGCGATGGGCTTCAGCGTGCCGCTGTTGAAGCTGAACGTCCCGCTGCCCTGCCCGCGGCTGATCGCCTGCACCGAGAACGTGCCGCCATTGAGGTTCCACGTGCCTTCCGATCCCATGAATCGTCCGATCACGGTCCAGTTCGCGGTGGCCCGGTACGTGCCACCGGTCTGGTTGAAGAACCCGGTGCCGCAGGCCCCGACCTGGAAACTCCGAGCGTTGTTGAGCAGGCCGCCATACAGGTTGTACGTGCACCCCCTCGCGCGTCGTGACCGTCACCCCGCTGCCGGACGGCAGGAGCTACGGCGCCCCGTCGCTGTCGATGGTAACCGTAGCGGTCGCGCCGCCGGTGGGGATGGTCAATCCAATGCTCGAACTGCCGAAGCCGGCGAGATCCTCGAACAGCATGTAGCCGATGGTCCAGTCCATGTCGTTCAGGATGTTGGCGCCCACGTCGTTGTACGTCGGGTCATAGTAGAAGGCGGCCGCGGAATCCGCGCCCGAAGGGGGGATGAACGTATCCCAGTTGCCCCCGTCGCTGTAATAGCCGTTCCCCAGGTTGTTGACCCACTGGGCATCGGCGCCGAATGCGCATGAAGCGGCGGTCAGCCGGACACCGGCGACCATGGCTGCCAGGGACTTCTTCATTGCGCGCCTCTTTCCCCTCACTCCTCTGACTCCGCCCTCGCGGAATGCCGCGGGGCAGGAGAACCTCTCCATTTCAGACGATACGAATGCCTCATGCCCTCCTCGAGGCAAGGGTCATCTCCTTCCTTGTTTCAAACCGTTGACGGCCATCCATTCTCCTGCCGCCGGCCACGTCCGTGCCCGCCCGGTGCTCCCGGTCTTCACCCGACGGTTTTGATGTCCAGCCCGTGTTCCTCCGGTTAGTATCGGTCTCCTTGCAGGCGCACGCTTGCGCGGCGCGACGCGCGGATGGGAGATGTTATGAACACGAACCTCGGGCGGGACGATCGATGCGGATGCGGCGGCCCCCGCCTGCCTCGGAGGTCGTTCGTCAAATGCGTCGGTCTCGGCGCCGCGGCCTCGGCCCTGCGCGGCCTGCCCGCTTTTGCGGGACCGTTCGTGCGCGAGGATTTCGCCCGGCTCATCCCCCCCGAGAAGAAGCTGAGGCCCGAATGGCTTGCCTCGCTCACGAGCCGCGGGGCGCCCGAGACCTTTTCCGGCGAAGACCTCCGTTTCATCGGCATGCCGGTGGGCGGGTTGTGCGCCGGCACCCTCTACCTGGCGGGCGATGGCCGGCTGTGGCTGTGGGATGTGTTCAACGAACACCGCCTGGGGGCGGTCGCGAAGCAGGTCGAATTCGCGGGGGGCAGGATCAACGCGCAGAATGGCGCCAACTACGTCCGGCCGTCGGAGTGCGACGAAGTCCGTCCCGTCGCCCAGGGCTTCGCGGTCCGCGTCAGGGCGGGCGGCCGGGAGGTCGTCAAGACGCTCGACCGCCATCGGATCCGCGACGTACGGTTCACCGGCGAGTACCCGATCGGCCGGGTGTCGTACCGCGATCCGGATCTGCCCGTGCGGATTGACCTCGAAGCCTTCTCGCCGTTCATCCCCCTCGAGCTCAATGAGTCCTCCCTGCCGGTCACGCTCTTCGAATTCACCCTCTCCAACGAGGGGCCGGCCGAGGCGGAGGTGACGCTCGGCGGCTGGCTGGAGAATGCCGTGGGGCTCCACCAGCGCGGCACGCCCGGCCGGAGACGGAATGAGATCGCGGACCTCGTCGGCGGAACCCTGCTGCTCGCGCGGGCGGAATCCGACGAGACCTCGCAGGCCGCGCCGCGGCCCGACCTGACCTTGGAAGACTGGTCGCGGCCGGCGTACGAGGGTTGGAAGGCCGAGGGCGACGCCTTCGGTGCGGGACCGGTGGCCCGGAAGGACATCCCCTCCTACCAGGGCGACGTCGGCGGCGACACCGAGCGGGTCGTGAATTCGCACGCCACCGCGCCGGGGGAAGGCGTCGGCCCGAAGGACGCACGCACGGGACGGCTCACCAGCCGCCCCTTCCGCATCGAGCGTCGCTACCTGGGCTTCTGGATCGGCGGGGGCGGACACAAGGACCAAACCTGCCTGAATCTCCGCGTGGAGGGCAAGGTCGTCGCCAGCGCCACCGGCCGCAACAACAACCGGATGGAGAAGGCCTGGCTGGACGTGCGCGAATGGGAGGGTAAAGACGCGGTCAATGAGATCGTCGACGCGGCGCAGGGCGGCTGGGGCAACATCGGCGTCGGCCGCATCTGGCAGACCGACCGGCGGGGCGACGAGCCGCCGTGGGCGGAGCGGCCGGATGTCGGAACGATGGGTCTCGCCCTTCTCGACGCCCCCGCCGATCTTCGGTTGGCGCGGGCGAAGGGCGACGGCCTGGATGGCGAGGCTGTTGCGCAGGCAGAGGCCCCGTTGGGCGATCGTCTCATCGGCCTTCTTGGCCGGACATTGCGGCTGCCGGCAGGCGCTTCGGGACGCGTGAGTTTCGCCGTGGTGTGGCATTTCCCGAACCTCGTCATCAAGGGCATCGCGGAACGAGGCCGGTTTTATGGCGCCCGTTTCGCCGATGCGCGCGCGGTGGCGGATCACGTGGCGACGCATCACGAGCGGCTGGCGCGCCTCACGCGGCTCTGGCGCGACACGTGGTATGGCTCAACACTCCCCTACTGGTTTTTGAACCGCACCTTTGCCAACACCTCGATCCTTGCGACAAACACGTGCTATCGGCTGGCCGGCGGCCGGTTCTGGGCCTGGGAAGGCATCGGGTGCTGCCCCGGCACCTGCGCCCACGTCTGGCACTATGCCCAGGCGCCCGGCCGGCTGTTCCCCGCCCTCGAGCGCGACCAGCGGGAGCGCGTGGATTTCGGGATCGCGTTCGACCCGAAGACCGGCGCCATCCGTTTCCGGGCCGAACACAACGACCGCATGGCCATCGACGCCCAGGCCGGACGCGTGCTGGGCGCCCTGCGGGAGCACCAGATGTCGGTCGATGACGGTTTTCTACGCCGCCTGTGGCCGAAGGTGCGACGCGCGACGGAGGCGATGATCGACATCGACGCGGACCGTGACGGCCTCGTGCGCGGCCCGCTTCACAACACGCTCGACGCCGACTGGTTCGGCATCGTCCCGTGGGTGAACGGCCTTTACCACGCCGCCCTGCGGGCCGCGGAGATCATGGCGGGCGAGATGGGCGACGCGGAGTTCGCCGCGCGCTGCCGGTCGATCCTCGACGCCGCGCCGCGAAACCTGGATGCCCAGTGCTGGAACGAAGACTTCCAGTACTACATCCACCGTGGCGACGACGCCCATGCGCAGGAAGTGGGCGCGTACGAGGGCTGCCACATCGACCAGGTGATGGGGCAGGGCTGGGCGTGGCAGGTGGGGATCGGGCGGGTCATGACGGAGGCGCACGTGAAGGCGGCGCTGCGGTCGTTGTGGAAGTACAACTTCACGCCGGATGTCGGACCGTTCCGCCAGGCGCGCAAGGCCGGCCGCTGGTACGCGATGGCGGGCGACGGCGGGCTGATCATGGTCACCTTCCCCTTCGTGCCGGAACGCGAGATCAAGGGCGGCGGGGCGTGGTCGACGATGTACTTCAACGAATGCATGAGCGGGTTCGAGCACCAGGCCGCCTCGCACATGGTGTGGGAAGGACTGGTCACCGAGGGTCTCGCTGTCACCCGCGCCATCCACGATCGCTATCATCCGCGGCTTCGCAATCCGTACAACGAAGTCGAGTGCTCCGACCACTACGCGCGCGCCATGGCCAGTTACGGCACCTTCCTGGCCGCCTGCGGGTGGGAATGCCATGGCCCGAAGCGGCACGCGGGCTTCGCGCCCCGCCTGGGATCGGACGACTTCAAGGCGGCTTTCACGACGGCAGAGGGATGGGGCACCATCGCCCAGACGGTGACCGACCGGCAGTTGAAGGCGTCGGTCTCGGTGAAGTACGGCCGGCTCACGCTCCGCACGCTGGCCCTCGCGTGGCCCGGCGGGCCCGCCGCGCCGGAGGTCGTCGCCCGCCTCGGAGCCCGCGGCGTGCCCGTTCGAGCAGAGCGCGAGGGCGACCGTGTCACCGTGACCTTCAGGACGGAAATGACGGTGCCCGAAAACACCTCGCTTGAGATAGCGCTGGCCTGAAGCCGGCGTGGAACCGCAGCCGCTTGTCCCGAGAGCTGTGCAACGCTGGGGTTGGCGCAACCGGGCTGGCCGGCTCACGGACATGGCCTGCCGGACGTTGCCGGGGTTTCACCTTGTCGCGAGGAAATGAAGGGGCTACTTTCCCACCCGAGGATTCACTCCACAGCTCGGATGTGCGTGCCGTGGTGTGTCGGCTTCGGCTATGCGGAGGTGTGATGAAGAATCAGGGCTTCGGGGTTTTTGCAGTCGGCGGACTTGTCTTGGGTGCGGCCTTGTCCGCGTCGGGGCCGGTGGCGAGGGCCGCCGATCCGGGCTGGATTGCCGGGTCATTCGTCGGCTGGTCGAGCGTCAGCAACCTGCCGGCGGCGCGCGGTTACTAAACCTCTCACATTAGTCCCGACATCAAGCCGCGTAGGCTGTTGAGGGC
>CAZSUU010000056.1:0-31886 GCA_964610105.1 uncultured Verrucomicrobiota bacterium
GGCGCCCTTATTTCCGATTAGGGCACCTGCCGGACAGGTGCCCTAATCGGAAATGAAACGGCGGAATCCGGTTTCCCGGATTCCGCCGTTTCGGCATCAGACTCACATGCGGTCTGCATGACTCCCCGGTCGACGGCGCGTCAGGGATGCCGTGCCTTACCCGCCGTCGGTTCCATTCGCCAGGTAGCGCGGGGCCTCCGGACCCGCCGCCCTGGAACAGTGCGACACAACGCGGCCGATCGACGCTGCTGGCTGTGCCCGGGTTCCATCCTGCAGTCTGACTCCTTGCGGCTCAACCGCCGCGGGCGCCTCCATCTGCGTCATCCCTCCTTGAAGCGGTTCAGGCGGCCGCGCAGGATGCGGGCGCCCAAATCGCGCCAACGGCGAACATACAGCCTCGCCCGCGATCCGCGGGCGTCGTCGCCGTATCGCCAGGACAGATACTCCCGCCCGGGAAACAGTATGCCGGCCACGGTGCGACACCGCATCGGCCAGTCCATCTGGCACAGCATGACCCGCGTGGATTCCCACTCGGAATCGCACGCATCGATGAGACGGAGCATCCGCGCGTCGCGTCGCTCCGTTGCGGCATCAAGCGTTGACGGCAGACCTTCGGGCAGCGCCGTGCCCAGCAGTTCCCGCGCGCCGCGCAAGGCGGCCGCGACGGCCGCCGACCAATGGAAGCGGTTCGCCTGCCGGGCAAACAGGTCCCAGTCGACGTTCCTCCGCGCAACCCGGTCGATGTCGCAATACCAGATGAGACGCCGACGCCGGCCCGGATTCTGAAGCATGACATGTGCGCAGAGGTGCAGGAGCATGGCGGTCGGGGACAGACCGTGCCACGCGGCGTCGGATGGACCTGCCGGTGAACGACTCCCTGTCGAGCCTTCTCTCCAGAACCACGCCATGTCCGGCGCATACCGGCTTCGTCGACCGGCGACGATATGCCAGTGCAGCTCGCAGGGCAGATCGAGTGGAGACGGACCGGTGTAGACCCTGTGGATGTACAGCGACTCTTCCATGCCCTCCCACTTGCCCGGCGCCGAGGCCGCCTTGGGACGGAAGTCGATCTGCTCCAGCGCGGCGCCGGCCTCATCCAAGCGCTCCTCCGGTATCAGCAGATCGATGTCGCACATCGGCCGTTCGGACGGGTCCGCATAGGCCGTGTGTGCCAACGCAGCGCCTTTGAGCAGCCGGACGGGGATGGACGCGCGGTCGAGGGCCGACAGGATGTCATCGAGTTGCGCGGAGAGGTGGGCCGAACGGATCGCCTGGTTGATGTGGTGCTTCCGAAACAGATCGGCCACCGCAGGCCCCAACCGGTCGATCTGGCCGGTATCGGAGAGTCTGGCGTGTAGCAGCGCCGCGACACCATGGCGGCAGGCCAGATCGAAAAGGGCTTGGCCCCTATCGGCCGAAACCTCGGCCCAGTCGGCCTCCGTGCCCTGTCCGCACAGGATCCGCGCGAGGCGCGGGCACTCAGCGCTCTGAATTGCGTTCAAGGATGAACAACCAGCCGCAAGAAAGGGACATGATCACGAGCCAGCTTTCTGATCAGCGCGTCAGGGATGCCGCGCCCCACCCATCGTCGACTCGATTCGCAGGTGGGGCGGGGCCTCCAGACCTGCCGCTCCCGTGGCTGTTCCTGTTCAGCCACTCATACCGTCTACCTGCCACCGACCGCTGTCCAAAGTCGGCCGAGGGCCTCGTAGATGGCGCGTTCAGCTTTCGCCAGGCCGCCCACGCCGGGGAACAGCTCATCGGGATCCCAGTGCGGCGGGTTCGAGAGCCGCGTCTCGTAGTCGCACGGCGCCGGAATCGGATCGAGTCCCTCGCGGCGAAACAACGCCACCGCACGGGGAAGATGGGAGGCGGAGCTCACGAGAACCACGCGTGTACCCCTCACGAGCGCCTTTGCATTCCGTGCCTCTTCGGCCGTGTCCTGCGAGCCGCTCATCAACACGAACCGGTCGCGCGTCAGGCCCACGACACCGGCGAATTCGCGGATGAACCGCTCCTCGTCCTCACGCGTGCTGTCTCCGCTGACGGAGACCACGATGCGGGAGTCCCGGGTCCCCCTGTGAATACGCACGCCCTCCAACAGGCGTGCGAGGAAGATCCGGTTGACCCGGGAGAGCATGGGGCGACCCGGTTCATTCACGAGCCCTTGACCCAATACCACAATGTCCGTTCCTGCGGGCGCATATTCCCCGCGGCTGGAGTCGACCGCGATCGGGTGATACCGACTCTCGATTCGCCTTAGGTAGCCCTCGCCGAAGAAACCGTATCCCATCAACGCCAGCAATACCGGCCCCGCCCAGATCAGTCCCAGTCCGAAACGCTTGTGCCGCGAGCGCCGTCGCAGCAACCACCCGATGAGCATCAGTTCCAGGACCAGCGGGACCGGGAAGAAGAACCGGGACACGAGTTTCTTGAGAAAAAACGTCATGCGAATGGAGCCCGCGGCCATTCCTGATTAGCCGCAAGAAGACGCAAGGGACACAAGGTAAGATCTGGTCTGAACAGGCCGATAGGCGCCGGTTCTTTTCATGTCCCACCCTTTTGCGACTCTTGCGCCTCTTTGCGGCCCACTCCGCCACCCCCTCGGAGTCCGTAGGCCGTGAACACATCACGAAGCTGAGAATTGTTCTTTCCCTGTCCCAGGTTCACGCTCCCGAGCCGGGTCTGCTGTGCCGCCTCTACTTGAATAAGTCGTATCGGGCGCCCGTCGACCTGCCTGCATGGGGTGCCCTTCAACAGGGACATCCCCTTGAACCAGATGTCGTCGTTGAACGGGGCCAGCTCGCGCAGTCGCGTCAAATCGAGCGCCTCGGCACTCAGTGCGCCCGGGGGATAGAGCACGCCGGCGTAGCCCAGCGGAAACACGTCGAGACGACATTCCCCCTCGCATCCACGGGGAGGCTGCCATCCCTTGTAGCGCGTCGGCATACCCTGCGCATCGAACGACATCAGAAGCGCGCAGTGACAGTGGATCACGTCGGGCCGTTCAAGATAGGAGGCGTAGAGCCTCTCCAGCCAGGTGCGGGGGTAGATGTAGTCGTCGTCCGCGGTGACGATGACCGCCTGCGGATACTCTGCAAGACAGTGCACCAGTTTCGTGTGAGGCCCCACATCCCTGCAGGGCCGCACCACAAGTCCCTGCCTTATGCAGCGGCGCATCGCGGGAGAGTCGTTTCCCTGGGTCTCATCGTACCATAGAAACAAGTGGTCGGGCTTCAGGGACTGCCGCAGCACACTTTGTATCGCGATGGGCGCAAGGTGAAACCGGGCGGGGATGGTGGTCATGGATACGATCAGCGGGACCTCCCGCTTGACACTCGTCACCCCCGAGTACCCGCGTTGGTATCCCATCGCGCGATAGCACGCACCGATGGTCTTTGAGACCATCGCCTTTGCGTGTCGCCGGATGAGACCGGTCACCCTGCTACTCACTCTTTGCGCCTCTTTGCGGCTGAGTTCCGTGTTCATCGGATCCACTCAGAGCGGTTTGCGAACTCACGGTCGAGTGCCGTGGGCCAGGACATCAAGGAGTTGAAGGTAGTCCGCGGCCAGTCGATCGCGGTTGAAATGCGCCGCCACATGGCGATGTCCCGCCTCCCCCAGACGTCGCGCAAGAACCGGATCGTCCGCCAAGCGGACCACGGCGTCCGACAGTTCGCGCGCATGGCCGGGCTCGAAACACAGTCCGGCATTCGCCCGGAGAACGAAGTCCGCCGCACATCCCGGCACCCCGCACAGGATGGGGCGGGCCATGCCCATGGCTTCGAAAATCTTCGAGGGCATCACGGTCTCGAACAGGTCCGACTTCCGGAGGTGCACGAGACAGGCGTCGGAGGCGGCCAGGAAATCGGGTATGAGCACCTTGTCCTGCAGGCCGGTGAAGACGACACGGTCGAGTCCCGACGCCCTGGCGTCCGCCTCCAACTCCGGACGAACCGCGCCGTCGCCCACGAGCAGAAAGGCGATGTCATCCCGGCCTCGTTGCTTCAGCTCGCGGGCAGCCGCGAGGACCACGTCGAGACCGCAGGCCATGCCGATGGTGCCGCAGTAGGTGCAGACAAAGCGGCGGCCCAGGTTCCACTTTTCGCGGAGCTCCAGCGAGGGAGACCGCGGGGAGAACAACTCGGCGTCCAGGCCGTTCATGATCACGCGGATCTTGGATTCCGGCACGCCCTTCTCGATCAACCGCCTGCGGTATCCCTCGCCCACCGTTACGATGAGGTCTGCCGCGCGGTACATCCTGGCCTCCATCCATTCCAGGACACGCAGAAGACGGCGATTGCCCATGGCCTCAACGGCCGCGATTGATTCGGGCCAGATATCCCGAATCTCGAGCACGAAGGGCACCCGCCGAAGCCTGGCCAGTATCACTCCCGCCCACCCGCAGAAGAACTGCGGCGAGGTGGCGATGAGGACCTCCGGCCGGGGAAGTCGCAGCCCCCGCCAGACGGCCGTGACCAAGTAGCTGAGGTAGTTCGCGATGCGGCGACCGGTGCCCCTGTTGGGGGCGAGGTAGGTCCATGTCCGGACCACCCGCACTCCGTCCATCCGCTGCTCGTCCTTCCAGCGGTTCCGATAACCCGCATACACCACGCCGTTGGGGACATTCGGGGCGCACGTGATCACCGTCACGTCGTGGCCCGACGCCGCCCATCGCTTGCACAAGGCGTGAACGCGGCTGGCCGGGGCGTTGCCCTCCGGCGGATAGTAGTGGCTCAGGAACAAAATGCGCATTCTATCCCACGCTCGGCTGGATCTGCAGGTAGATACTATGCAGGAACAGACTCAACCCCTAGAGTCGGAGCGTGTAGTAGAAACCACCAACCCGGAGGCTGAGTCATGTCCCTGCACGAGAAGAGACTATACGTGGCGCTGGAACTGAGCAACAAGAAATGGAAGCTGGCGTTTGGAGAAGGTAGCCGGCAGCGATATCGTACGATCCCCGCGCGGAGTGAGGCGGTCTTCCTGCGGGAGGCGAGGGTGGCGAAGGAGAAGTTGGGATTGCCATCGGATGCGCCGGTAGTTTGCTGCTACGAGGCGGGGCGGGATGGGTTCTGGATCGACCGGATGCTGAAGAAGCACGGGTTTGAGAACCGTGTGATGGATCCGGCCAGTATCGAAGTGCCCCGCCGATCGCGCAAAAGGAAGACCGATCGGCTGGATGCGGAGAAACTCTTGCGGCTGCTATTGCGGGCCGAACTATGGGGCGAGCGGGGCACCTTTTCGGCCGTGCGCGTGCCCACCGAGGAGCAGGAGTCGGAGTTGCGTAGGCATCGGGAGCGGGAACGGCTGGTAAGGGAACGCACCGGGCATCGGGCGCGCATCCGTTCGTTGTGTATCCTGCATGGCATCGAGGTGGGCAATCCGGCCACGATGTCGATCGAGGCCCTGCGCGATTGGGACGGCAAGCCGTTGGTGGAGCCGTGGGTGGAAGAGTTGAAGCGTGAACAACAACGTCTGTGCTTGGTGGAAGAACAACTGGAAGGGCTTGAGACCCAACAGGCCGCCGCGCTGCGAGAGCCGTCCACCCCCGCCCTGAAAAAGGCACAGAAGTTGTATCGTCTCAAGGCGGTAGGGCTGCAGAGCAGCTGCCTGCTAAGTCATGAATGCTTCGGCTGGCGGACCTTCGCCAATCGCAAATGTCTGGGTTCCTTTGTCGGTCTGACCGGAACGCCCTACGACAGCGGGGAGACGCTCCGGGAGCAGGGGATCAGCAAGGCGGGCAGCGGACGGGTGCGCATGACGATGATCGAATTGGCGTGGGGATGGGTTCGCTGGCAACCGGACAGCGCCCTGAGCCGCTGGTTTGTGGAGCGGTATGTGCGCGGGGGGACCACCCGTTCCAGGCGCAAAGGCATTGTCGCCTTGGCCAGGAAACTGCTCGTGGCCCTCTGGAAGTACCTGGAGCAGGATCTGGTGCCGGAAGGCGCCATCCTTAAGGCCTAAGAAGAGCCCCTCACCCCCGAATCCACAGAGAGAAGAGAACGCTTTGAAGTCGCTTGGCAGGGATGTTCAGGGAAACGGCCCCGCCCTTGGTGCTCATCACACCGGTTTGGTAGATTGTTCTCCCTGGTCATCCCGGCTGACTGAGTCGCTGACGCAAACAGCATCTTGTTCTCGGCCACGGCCGAAACGGATAGAAGGTTGTCCGGCCACTCGTTGACCGGAATGCAAGCAGCCGGTTCATCCCGGAAGCGACTTCAGAGAGAAAGAGAAGAATGGGCGGTTGACATGTATCCTCATAGAAGGGCGGGGCCTCCAGACCCGCCGTCGCACCGATCGCGCGCGGGGAACGCGGGCACGATTGCCCGCAGTACAGGTCCTGGGCGTACCGCGCGCAATCCTGCGCGCGATCAGTCCGACGGCGCGTCAGGGATGCCGCGCCCCACCCGTCCTGGGTCATCCCGCAGGTAGGGCGGGGCCTCCGGACCCGCCGCCTTCGTGGTCTGAGTCATCCGGCTGCATCTCGCCCGTTCAATAGTACAGGACCTTGAAAGCGCACTTCTGCGCAAAGGCCCGCCACCGACACCACGGGGACCGCGAATACGCCCGCCATCGCTCACGGGTGTCGTGAAAAACGGCGCGTCCGCTCAAGCGGTGGGTGACATCGAGCTGGACGAGATGCAGGGCATGATAGAAGGGACTGGCCACGTTCCGAATGCGCGTCGGAGCGAGATCGTAGGCGGACCAGAAACCGCAGTCGAACCGCTGCACGTTCCGTTCCAGGGTTGTCATGCTCCGGTTCCAGAGATCCTCAGCCCGACGGTCGCCGACGGCCTTCCAGTAGTCGTACACGCCCCAGGTTGCCCAGAGGAATCCGTTCAGGATGTGGGTGACCGGCTCGGTGATGTACTCCTCGATCCACCAGCACCCGCCGTCGTCCGAGAATCCCGTCCCCCCCGCCGAGATGGGCTCCAGCATCGCCACCAGCGCCCGATCCGCCGCGGCCAGGAAACGCCGGTCCTCTGTCGCCTGCCAGGCCCTCACGAGCAGCGCCAATCCCTGGCCCTGCGCGAGACCGGAGTACCACGGCGCCTTGAGGGTCCTGAAATACTCCCAGTCGAAATGATGCATCCACACGTCGTGGCCCCCAGGCCCGGGCTCGAGGTGGTCGGCCAGCCAATTCGCAGAGCGCAGCCAGCGTTCGCCCCAGTTGCCCCGAAGGCTGTCCGCCGGAGGCTTCGCGCCTTCCTCATCGCAGTTCCAGCAGCCCAGGCCGTACTGGGCAACGGCGATGGGATTGTACTGCCGCCCGATGATCCCCCGATAGTCGAGCAGGGGGATGCCCGCGTCATCGAAGGGCCCCGCGTACCGCGCCTTCTCCCGGAAGGTCATGTAGAACCCCCGGCCGCCGGCCGCGAAGGCGCGCTCGTTGACCTCCGGCGTCTCGTGCCAGAACGTGAGCTGGCTGCGCCCGCCGCCCAGGTAGGCCGCAATGACCCGCCGGTAGTACGCGAGGGAACGGGAACTCATGCCAGGGGCACGGGCACGGCCTGGCCAGCCCGGGCACTCTCCACCGCCGCGAAGGAGGCCCGGGTGACGTTGACGATCTCATCGAACGGAATCGGCGACGGGCCTCCGTCGCGCACGGCGGCAAGAAACGCCGCCACCTCCCCCGCGTGTCCCTTGTCCTGACGCCACGTGCGCAGTCCGCGGAAACCGCGGAAACCGTATCCGACGGTTCGACGGTAGTTCTCCATACGCAGTATCCGGCCCTCCGAAAACACCTCCAGCGTCTCCTTGGGGTAGGCCTTCGACCCGTTGGCGAAGTACTGCAGGGCGCCGACGGAGCCGTCAGCAAACCGCACCTGAATGGCCATGCTGTCCTCGTGTCCCGGCCCGCCATCGCCGGCCACCGTGGACGACACGCGGATGATGGGCGAACCCGCGAGAAAGCGTATCAGGTCAATGAAATGACACCCCTCCCCCACGATGCGCCCGCCGCCCTGGACGGGATCCTGCGTCCAGTGGTCGGCTGGAATCGCGCCCGCGTTGACCGTCATGCTCATGCACAGGGGCTGTGTCCGGCCGGCCAGTCGCCGCTGAATCTCAACGATGTGCGGACTGAACCGGCGGTTGAAGCCGACCATCAAGAGGGGACACCGGCCGGCCGGCACGCTCTGGACCTGCTTCCCGATTGCGTCGAGTTGCTCTGCCGTCAGACACAGCGGCTTCTCGACGAATATGTGCTTGCCCGCAGCTAATCCGTCGAGCACGAGCCGAGCGTGGCTGTCGTGCCGCGTGGCGATGAAGACCGTGTTCACGGAAGGGTCTTCGATCGCCTGGCGGTAGTCCGACGTCACCCGCGCGACGCCATGTCGCCGCGCCGCGTCGGTGGCGGCGGCGGCATTCGAGCGTGCCCCGACCCACGCCAGGTGTGCGCCAGCCCTGGCGAGGGCGGGCAGGAGCACCGCGCGAGCGAATCCGCCGGCGCCGAGGAGCGCCACGACCGGCTCGCCGGCCGGGGCCGCGGTGGGTGCGGCCGAGGCCAAGGCCACGGCTCGCGAGCGGTCGGGCGCCGGCCCGTACTCCAAGAGAATCCCCAGCGCCGCGGCGTCGGACGAGAGTACCTGGTAGGCTTCCGAGGCCTTCGCCAGCGGAAAACGATGCGTGATCAGCGGTTTGACGTCCAGCCGTCCATTGGCCATGGCATTCAGGACGGCCTCGAAGTTCCGCTGCTCCGTCCAGCGGACATACGGGAGCGGGTAGTCGTGACCGCCCTGCTCATAGGCCTCGTCGTGGCGACCAGGCCCATAGGAGCAGGAAACCTGGAACGTCAGCTCCTTCTTGTAGAAGTCATCGCGGCGGAGGTTGAGTTCGACCACCCCGACCAGAATGACGCGCCCTCGTTTGCGCGACATGAGCGCCGCCTGGTGCACGATTTCGTCCGTACGGGCCGAGGCGGTGATCAGCACCGCGTCCGCGCCCGTGTCGCCGGTCCATGCCATGACCGCGCCCACCGGGTCGCCGCCTGCGCCCAACACCGTCCGGGCTCCGAAGCGCGCGGCCAGGGCAAGGCGGTCCGGATTCAGATCGATACCCAGCACCTCGCAACCGTGAGCGCGCAGCACCTGCACCGTGATCAAGCCGATCAGGCCCAGTCCGAAGACGACCACCCGATCGCCCAGGGAGGGCGAGGCAAGACGGATGCCCTGCAGAGCGATGGCGCCCAGCACCGTGAACGCGGCCTCGTCGTCGGTCACGGCGTCCGGAATGCGCGCGCACAGGTTGTGGGGGACACTCGCCCATTCCGCGTGCGGCCCGTTGCTGGCGATGCGTGTTCCGGGCGACCACGCCGGATCGCCGCAGCGCTGACCTGCGTCCTCCAACGCACCCACGTGGCAGTAGCCGAGGGCCAGCGGCTCGTCGAGCTTGCGCGACACTGCCTCCAGCGTCGGCAGCAGGCCGTCGGTCCGTATCTTGTCCAGGACCTGCTTCACCTTGTCCGGCTGCTGGCGGGCCTTGTCCAGCCAGCCGGCGCGGCCGAATTCCACCAGCATACGCTCCGTGCCGGCGGAGATGAGGGTGCGCGTCGTGCGGATCAACGCCGCTCCGGGCCTCGCGCCTGGCGCGGGGACTTCGGCCAGTTGGATCTCACCGTTCTTCAAATGCTGAAGGATCTGCTTCATGACCAAAGCCTCTGCATCCGTGCTCGCGATTCGTCATTCTCTGCACACTCTGGCCACATATGGGAACCGGCCAGATGATCAAGCCGTCGGAGTTCACCCAGACCTCCTGCGGACACGGCTTGCTGATTGACTCAGACATCGGCCTCCGAACGACTCAGCACCAGGTTCTTGAATGAAGCGTTTCGCCGGTAACCGCAGGTGGCCAGAAAATCCGTTACGTCGGATGGCGGCTTCTTGCGACGCGCAAGGATCGAAGGGTGCATTTCCAAGGCAATATGATCGAAGACGCCGCGGCGGAAAGCCTCGGGGGAGCCAAGTACAACCTCGTACTCAAATCCTTCGACGTCGATCTTAACGAGCCGAATCCGGTCGATTTGCAGGATGTGGAGGAGTTGGGTGAGGGGTGTTTGAAGAACGGATTCTGTAGGATTACGGTAGCGAGCCGTGTTGAAGATGCCGCTGCTGCCCGTATGAACATCTGGCGCAAGCGAGAAGCTCGCAACACCACACCGATCCGACACCGCGCGCTGAAGCACACAGACTTGGAACGTGTTGTTCTCGGCAATGTTGCGGGTCAGTACGGCTTGAAGACGCGTCTGAGGCTCGATAGCGAAGACGCGTCCGGTCGATCCCACACGGCTGGCCGCCAGTATCGAGAAGTAGCCTTCATTCGCGCCGATGTCTAGGAACACGTCCCCCGGTTGAAGAAGAGTGTTCACCGCATGCGTCATCGAAGGCTCGTAGGTGCCTTCGAACTCCAGCGTGAATCCGAAGGACGACGCCGGGTCGAGAAAAAATCGCCCATGCGAGGTCTGCACGACTCGTCGACGCACGCCGAGCATGCGCTTGATTGCGACTCCCAGAAAAGCGGGACGCATCCTCAAGATGGATCGGTACAACCTCTTCACGGAATCGTCACCTCGACTCCACATGTCTCGCCGTCTGCGTTGGGGATCATTGTGCGCTGCAGATCGGACGCCACGACGCGCGGGTCGAACGGACCGGCGGCCGCGCGGGGAAGGTCCGGAATACGGCCCGTACGGCGCATCTCGGATGCCTTCAGCTCGCGCATGCGCCAGACGGTCACGCGCAGTCGAGCCCATGTCAAGCCAAGCCGGCCATCGCGCCACGCCCCGCGCCCGATGTACTCGTGGAGGAACTTGATCTGATAGCGGAACGGCAGCCGGAAGAACATCCGCTTCATCCACATGCGCCGCTGCAACGGGTTGCCGAAGAGGCGGGGCTCGGCGGCCAGTTTGTCGCCCCGGACCATCATGATGGCTTCCATCGTCGAGTAGCGGTTCTGCTTCTCGAACCAGTGGTGCAGGTCCAGGCTGTCGTGGTGTTCGATCAGGCCGCTCAATCGCCCTACCGTGCCGTCGATGAGCGGATGCTCGTTGACCAGCACGTCGGAGAAACGACAACGGCCCGTGCGCCAGAGACGAAGGACGGGGGCCCTGACGGAGAGCGGACGCCCCATGAACCAGAGGCGCCGGTCCATCTCGTAGCCCTGATGGGGCGTCTGCGGACTAGCGGTCAGTTCGGCGATTTCCTCCTTCAGCGCCGGGGTGAGCCGTTCATCCGGATCAAGTTTCAACGTCCACGCAGTGCGGATCGGGAGGCGCTCGAGCGCGAAATTCCATTGATCGCCGAAGTTCGTAAAACGGCGCTGGGCCACGCGCGCTCCTCCCTCGAGGGCAAGATCGACGGTGCGGTCGGTGCTGCCGCTGTCGAGGACGAAGATGTCGCCGGCCCAGCCGCGCAGGTTGTCGAGAACGCGCGGCATGTGGTGTTCCTCATTCAGCGACAGCAGGACGACCGTGACCGGTGCAGGGCTCATGGCTCAAGCTACAGGATCCAAATCCGAAATCCGAAATCCGAAGGAATCCCGAAACGCGAATCGACCGTTTCGAGTGCGCCCCGTTTTTCGTTCCCGTTTCGTCTCATCGCTATCCCGACTTCTTTCCACTGTGGACGTTCACGTTTCGGATCTTCCCGGCATCGCCGCCGCAGAGACTCGCGATCGGCGTCTGCCGCGAGGCAGCGGTGGTTCGCTCGTACTCCACCAGCACCCTCGACGCGATGGCCGACCATTGGAACTCCCGCTCCACCAGCGCACGCCCACGGGCCCCCATGATCCGCGCCCGATCCGGGTTGGACAGGATCTCGCCGAGCGCGGTTTCGATATGGCCGGGATCAAGGTCGATCCAGAAGCCGGCGCCTTCCGTCTCGACAGCCTTCCACGGTGTGTTCCGGCTGACGACCACCGGCGTGCCCGCGGCCAGGCTCTCGGCCACCGCGATGCCGAAGTTCTCGGAGTGGGAGGGCAGGATAAAGACATCCGCGGCGCGGAAGGCGGCGACCTTCTCCTCGTCCCGGCGCTCGCCGAGAAAACGCACCGAATCGCCGAGGCCCATCGACGCATAGTCCCGCCGAATCTGCTGCGCGAATGGGCTCTGGTCGGGGCCGACCACGGCGAGCAAGGCGTCCGAAAAACGGCGCCGGACACCCGCGAAGGCCGAGCCGAGCAATTCCAGTCCTTTCTTTGGGTGGATACGCCCGAGGAATAGGACGATGGGCGCCTCCTGCGGCAGACCGAGCTGGGCGCGCGCGGCCTCGCGGTCCGGCCCGCCGTCGAATGCAGCGAGATCCACGCCATTGGGGATGGTCACGATCGGCGCGCGGATGCCGGTGGCGCGGATGTTCGCCGCCTCCTGCTCCGACACCGCGTGCACCGCGGCCGCGCGGTCCATGCCCGGCCGCTCGAGAAACCGGAAGTACAGACGTTTCTTCCACGCGCGCGGTCCGAAACACCACGGCTCGAGCGAACCGGCTGGACGCACCCAGTACGGCACCCCCCGCCGCGCGCACGCCGCCTCCGCCGCCAGGTTGGGATAGAGCCAGAGACTGTGGATGTGAACGATATCGAATCCCTCGACGTGCCCGCCCAGCCATCGTCGCAGGCCGGGCGAATAGGCCCAGTACGGGAAATGAGCCGCCGGGAAACCCAGGACCGGAAGCCCGGACTCCGGCCGCGCATCGGTGCCGCGTCCGGTGACGTGCGCGATCGCCACCTCGTGCCCCAACCGCACCTGCTCCCGCGCGAGGTTCAGCAGGGCGCTGGTGGGACCCGAGGAGACCGCCAGACCCGGTATGACGTGCAGAATGCGCATTTCGAAGCGTGAGCCGCAACCCAAGCGGGTTGGGCCGTTCAATGCTCCCTTTCCAATCCGTCCGCTCCTCCGTGCGACGGCGCGTCAGGATGCCGCGCCCCACCCATCCTCGGCTCGATTCGGTCCGCCCACCGCCCGCCGAGCCGCCTCGGCGAATCCGGACGCCGCCGTCTCGTACGTCCACTCCGCCATCAACGCCCTCGCGCAGGCCCCCATGCGCGACACGCCGTCCCGATCTTCAGCCAGCTTCAGCAGGGCGGCGGCCAGCATTCCGGCCGACAGCTCCGCCAGGGCCAAGCCGGTCCGGCCGTCGCGAACCAGGTCGACCGCCGCGCCGCAGGTTCCGTTGCCGGCGGCGACGACGGGCAGCCCGCAGGACATCGCCTCATTGATCGTCAAGCCCCAGGGCTCGCGTTCGTACGGGCAGACCAGCACGTCACAGGCCCGATACACGTCGGGGAGCCGGGCATAGGGCGTGAGGCCAAGGTCCACGACACGGCCGGGACAGGAGCCGGCCAGGTGGCGATCGAGCGCCTCGTGGTCGGGACCGTCGCCCGCAATCACCAACGCAATGTCCGGCCTCACGGCGTTCGCGGCGCGGAAGGCATCCAGCAGCAAGGGCAGGTTCTTCCGCGGGATCAGTCGTCCCACGAACAGGAACGTCATGCGATCGCCGAGCCCGTGCCGCTCACGGAAGGCATGGCGGGCGACGCCGCCGTCCGCCGCGGGGGAGAACAAGGCCTGGTCGACCGCGTAGCGCGCCTCCGCGAACTGCTCTGCGGACGCGCCGTAGCGGCTCCAGTACGCGCGGTTCGCCGCGCCGATGCACAGGATGCTCTGCGCCCCGCGGACGAGTTCCCCGAGAAGGCGCCGTTTGAGAGCCAGCCACCAGCCCCTCACTCGCTCGATGTGCACATTGGTGTCCGAGCGGAGCGCGTACGGAGTGCGGGTGCGCCGAATCCAGCGTATCGCGGACCACGCCAGCGGGAAGGAGTAGCCGTGCACGACCACCAGGTCGGGCCGGAGTTCATCGAGCATGCGCCTTCCCCATGCCAGCGTGCGCAGAACGTCCACGCGCCCCCCCCACCCCCCGCGGAGGCTGGTGCGACAGGTCCGGCGCTCATACGTCAACGCCGGAAGCCCCGTGTCACCCGCCTTCCACGCGGTGCCCTCACGGCCGGCCACCTCGTAGAGCACGGTCAGATGCACGCCGGGAAGCTCGGACACCCTCTGCAGAAGCGGCTCGCGATAAGGGGCGGGCAGGCGCGAGACGAAGACCATGCGGCACGTACGGAGGTTGCCCGTCACGGCTTCACTTCTCCCCTGCTCTCTCCATCATCGCCTTCCAGTCCGCGGCGGGAGGGCCGAAAGAGGGAGATGAAGTGTCGCCCCGCAGCGCCGCACGAAGCGCCGCGGCGAGGAGCCGGCAGAAGTGCCACGCGCGATCCGCCGGCCGGCCGGACAACCGCCAACGCAGGGCGCGCAGGACGCTCAGGGTCAACCCGGCGGCGGCATGACCCCAGGCATCGAGACGCCAGCCGTGACGTCGCAGCACGTACACCGCGTTCCGCTTGAGCAGGAAATCGACCATGCCCAGGTAATCGTAGCCCTCGGCCCTCTGAAGATGAACGATGCTCTCGACAGGCACATAAGCGAGCTTCCATCCCGCCCGGCGGGCGCGGAGGGCGAGATCGGTATCGTCCCGGTACATGAAGATGGCCTCGTCCATCAGGCCCACCTCCTCGAGGAACGCCCGGCGCAGCAGGATGCACACCCCGTTCAGCACCTCCGGCTCCGCGGGCGCGTCGCCAGAGCGCTGGCGCGGCCACAAGCCCAGCTTCTTCAGCGGCCAGGCGATCAGTTGACGCCAGAACAGCGGCAATTCGCACAACGTGTTCTGCACGCGGCCGCGCTCCCTGAAGTAGACCTTGGGCCCCGCAATCCCCACGCGGGGATGAGCATCCATGAACTCCACCAACTCCGCCACGAACCGCCGGTTCACCACCTCCACGTCGTTGTTCACGACGAGCACATACGCGGCGCCGTCGGCCAAGGCGCGGCGCAGGCCGACGTTGTTGCCGCCGGTGTACCCGAGATTGCGACCGGTCCGGACCACCTCCGCCCCTTCCATGCGCTCGCATGCGACATCGGAGCCGTCGGTCGACGCGTTGTCCACGACCAGCACCCGGAACGGCGCGTATTCCACGGCCTGCAGCGAGGAGACGCAACGTGCGGCCAATTCGCCCCCGTTGAAGTTGAGCACCACAGTGGTCACGGGAGGCCGGGAAGGTCCTTCGGCTTCAATTGGCGGGCGGGGGTCCATGAGAGAGTGCCTTCGCGAGAGCCGATCGGCGCGTCAGGATGCCGCGCCCCACCCATCCTGGGTCATCCCGCGGGTAGAGCGGGGCCTGCGGACCCGCCGCTGGCGAGGCCGATGCGGTCGCGGATCCCGCGGCTCCCCTTCACGATGGCCGGCCACACGAGCGCCGCAGCAGCCAGTCCCTGGAGCGCCGCGATCGCCATGAATGTCAGCGCCGGGCCCGGTGTCGCCCGAAGGCTGGAGAGCCCCTTGCGCAGGCGCCCTAGCGGCAGTGTGACGATCGCGGCCAGCGCGATGCGCGCGAGCGGATGGCGCGTGGGGCGATCCGCCCAACCGAGACACCCATACCGCAGGGCGAAGCGGGTGAGGGCCTCGTTGAAACGGATCTCGCGAACGGCCCGCCGCAGGGTCCATCGGCGGCGTGGGTGATGAACAACGGCATCCGGCGCCCAGACGATCCGCCCCAACCTTCTCATCTGCATGGCGACGTCCGTGTCTTCAAAAGCCGGATATGGGAACCCCTCGTCAAAGCCGCCGATCTTCAGGAGCGCCGTGCGCCGATAGGCGATGTTGCAGGTGAGGAAGACTCCCCCCTGCAGGTTCCGCGGGCTCATGCCCAAGGGTCCCCATCTCTCCCCGCCCACCGGCTGCACCTTACCTTCGACGCCCACCACCCCCGGATCGGCAAACGGCGCGAGCATCCCGGCCAGCCAGCCCGGCTGCGGCACGGCATCGTCATCGACCATGACCACGACGTCGCCGCGCGCGGCGGCGATGCCCGCGTTGCGGGCGGCGGCGGGTCCTCGCCCGGGCAGGCGAAGACAGCGGAGCGGAACGCCCTCGCTCTTAACGGACTCCACGGCTACCTGGGTACCGTCGCCCGAACCGTCGTCGATGACGATAACCTCCACGTCGCCGACGGCCCGCGCCTGGGCCACCACTTCGTCCAGACAACGCAGGACATCGTCCCGCTTGTTGTGGGTGGGAATGATCACCGTGTTCACGGCGCCCCCACCCCCTCGCGGTCACGCCGCCACTTGGCCCGGATTCCGTGCCGCTTCCGCCAGGCCAGGACCCCGCCCTCTCGGAGCAGTCGCCCGAACGCCGGGTACTGTCCGCGCAGCCACGAACGCCCGCGGCGCGCGACCATGCGGAGCGCCTCGATCCGATTGCGGCCCAAGCCGTGCGCCGGATCCGTCAGCAGGTACAACAATTGGCCGAGGTCCTTTCGCACGGCGCGCTCGGGCGAGTCGCGCCCCCCCACCGTTACGCCGCCGGCGTGGTGGTAGCGCGCGGCCGGGACAACCCCGATCCGCCAGCCCGCGCGCCGGGCGCGCCGACAGAGGTCCAGCTCCTCGTAGTACATCGCGAACAGCGGATCGAACACCCCCACGCGTTCGAGCACCTGCCGCCGCGCGAAGAGCGCGGAGCCCTCGACCCATGGTGTATCGATCGCGGTGGCCTGGGCATCGAGGTCCGAAGGACCTTGCACTCTCAGAACGCGGCATGTCCATTCGGCGAGGGTGCAGCCCTCGTCGTAGGTCAGCTGCAGCGGCCCCAGGATTCCGTGCTCCGGGCAACGGGCGAAGGCCTCGCGCAACGCCGTGGCCCAACCGGGTTCGAACCAGGTGTCCGGATTCACAAGTCCGATGATCTCGAAGCCTTCCTCCAGGGCCGTCGCGATAGCGAGGTTGTTGCCGCCGCCGTACCCCAGGTTGCCCGCGGAGGGCAGCAGCCTCATGCGCGGGCAGTGCCGGCGCAAGGCATCCACCGTGGCGGCCTCCATGCCGCCGTTATCCACCAGCAGGCAGGCGATGTCATCGCCGGCCGCGGCGATCGACTCGAGGCACCGCGGCAGCCACGACTCCGAACGGTAGGCCACGACGACCACGGCCAGACGGCCGCCCTGAGACAGTTCACTCATGGAGGTAGACGGTTCGAGCGGCAGCAGCAATCCACCCGTAAGGGCGCCGCTGGTCGGCGCCCGCGGTGCTCATTCGCTTTCAGGCAGGCTTCGCAAGCGAAGCCCCTACGAGACGCCGTGCCCTTCGATCTCCCCCCTCATTTCCTCAGTGTGATCTCAACATTGAGTGCAGGATAGAGATAGCAGAGGCCCGTCTCTTCGTACAGCCGCTGCATTCCAGCCGAGCGATTGACGAGCCATTGCACGGGGTGGTTCCATACGTACTTACCACGTTGGAATGTGATAGTCTTCTGCTCCGCCCCGCTGAAGTGGTATCCGAAGTAGTATCCACGCACCCAAGGCGTCCCAGTACCCCTGACAAGGAAATCGAAGGTCTCGATGCTGAAGCGATGCTTGTGGGTCGGATCGCGGTAGTTGTTGACCGACGTGAAATGCGGCACTCGGATTCTCACAGTGCCGTTTGGAGTCAAGAGTCGGTGAATCTCCTCCATCAGTGGAATGAAGTCGACGTGCTCAAGCACGTCGAGGCATAGCACTTCGTCGAACTCACCGCTCGCAAAAGGCAGCGGCAACGTGTTGAGGTCATGTACTACGTCCACACCCTTAAGGTCGAACCTGTCGAGATTGACGTAACCTGACCGGATGTCCCTGCCGCAGCCAAGATTGAGCTTGCTCATGGCATGATTTGAATGGACAACAATTTGATATTCCACGCCTTTCCCAGGACGGCCAGCCATTGCCTGGCGACATGCTCCGGGGCGAAGTCCTTCACCCGTTCCCGGGCGGCCATTCCCATTCGTCGGCGCAACGCGGGATCGCGGGCCAGCCGCACGAACCGGTCGGCCAGTGCGTCCACGTCGCCCGCGGGCACCTGGAATCCGTCGACACCGTCCCGCACGACCTCTCCCGTGCGGTCGGAGGCAATGACCGGCAGTCCCTGGGCCATCGCTTCGAGTTGCACAATGCCAAACCCCTCCGAGATCGAGGGCAGCGCCAGGACCCCGCAGGAACGAAGGAAGGCGGGCACCTCACCGCGCGGCAGGACCCCGCGGAAGTCGGCGACGTCGTCGTATTGGCGAACGCGTTCCGGCCGGACGTCTCCGGCCGGCCCGGCAATCACGACGCGGACGGGGACCATGCGCGCAGCCCGGCGCGCCGCCTCGAGGGCATGGTGGATTCCCTTGCGCAACGTCAGTGAGCCCAGGAAGGCGATCCGGAGCGGACCGTCGGCCGCCCGCTCCGATTCCGCAGGTGCCAGGCAGGGCGGCAGATACGAAAGGGGCACGACGCTGCACTTCGCGTCCGGAACGCCTTCGGCGACGAGACAGCGCCGGGTCCATTCGGAGTTGCAGACGATGTGATCGGCCAGTTCCCACTCCCGGCGCAGTCTCGCCGCCTCAATATCCAGCCACCACGGCGCGCCCGTGCGCTCGCAGACCTTCCAATCGGGCTCGCCGGACAGCCATTCGCGATGGGCCGCCTGCTCCGCGCGCATGAGCTGCACTTCGCGGATCCCTCCGTCGATCTGATCCAGCACGCAGAGCGTGCGGCCCTGCAGAGCGGCAAAGAGCGAGTCCACGCCGCGGAAGCCGTACGTGATATCGGCGGGCGACGGAGTGCTGCGCACTACCGCGGCATTCAGCCGGGCGGCCAGGTCGTGATGTACGTGCATGCGATCCATCGTCTGCGCGGCGCGCAGCATCCGCCACTTACTCGCAAAGCCGAGCGTGTTGTGTGCCCGGACCTTCATGGCGGGCAGCGCACTGGTGCGTTCCACCAGCTTGCGCACGGCCGGAAACGCCCGGAACAGCCCCAGTGCGCCACGCCACGGATAGAGGAGGCTGCCAGGGCCGCAGTACGCATCGGTGTGGAACGTCCGAAGCAGACCCAGCGATTCGGCCATCAGCGGGACCGCATAGTGGCGTCGCACGCCGATTTGAACGATGTCCACGGTGGAGAACGAAGAAGAGCGGGCACCTGCGGCGTCGGGGGCACGGACCGACGGGCGCACAGCGCCGTGATGGCGGGCGTCCGCTTTACGCATTTCTCCAACCGCCTGCTCGTGCGCCGACTCCCACACCCTGTGCAGTTCCGCCAGCCACAGTCGGGCGATGCGCGCCATGTCGAAGTCCATGACCCGTTCCCGCGCGGCCATCCCCATCCGCCGGCGCAAGGCGGGATCGCGACCCATCCGCACCAGCCGGTCGGCCAGCGCATCTACATCGCCGGCGGGGACGCGGAACCCGTCCTCTCCGTCGCGAACAACCTCGCCGGTACGATCGCTCGCGATCACCGGCAATCCCGCGGCCATCGCTTCGAGCTGGACGATCCCGAATCCCTCGGAGATCGACGGGAGGCAGAGCACATCGACATCGGCGAGGAACGACGGGACGGCCGTGCGGGGCAGCGCACCCCGCCACACCGCCACGCCGGCGAACTCACGCAAGCGCTCCTCGGCCACTTCGCACGGCCCCGCAAGCACGACCTGCAGAGGCATTTCCGCATTTGCCCGCCGCGAAGCATCGAGCAGGAGGTGAACGCCCTTGCGAATCGAGAGCCCCCCCAAGAAACCGACGCGCAACGGCCCGCCCGGCGGTCGGGCAGCCGGGGCCACGGCCGGTGCAGAAGCCGGGATCTCGTAGCAGGGGGGGATGCGCCGCAGCTTCTCCGCCGGCACACCGCTCGCACGGAGGCACTGCATCGTCCATGCGGAATTGCAGATGATCAGATCGGCAAGCGCCCACTCACGCATGAGTCGGGGCTCTTCGAGGTCCATCCACGCAGGCCGCTTCGATCCGTCCTCGACATCCCAGTCCGGACGACCGGGCACCCAGTCGCGGTGACGCTCCTGCTCATCCCGAACGACCTCCACCTCATGGAGGCCGCCATCGTTTTGCCACAGGACGCAGAGCGACTTCCCCTTGAAACAGTCGAAGAGGAGGTCCGCGCCGCGAAGCCCAACGACCACGTCGGCCGGCGTGCGCGTCGCGCGGCGTACTCTTTCGAAGAGACGGCGTCTGAAACTATGGTGAGCGAGGGTCTTCTCGTACGTCGAACGGGTGAAGCGAAGACGCGCCAGAGCCGACAGCCCAAGCAAGTTCGCCGCACGCACCTTCGACGCAGGCAGATCGGAGCGCCGACCGGCCAGACTGGCCAGATGCGCCAGACGCAGGACGGGATCGGGCACAAGGCTCAGAGACTCCAGCCAACTTCCCGGCCCACAGTAGCAGTCGGTATAGAACCAGCGGAGCAAACCAAGACTGTGAAAGATGCGCGGAATCATGTAATGCTCGCGCGCACCGGTCTGGACCGTGTCCGCAGTACCCAAAGCCCGATATACGCCGTTCAAGGAATCCTCACGTCGTGTGGCGCGACCAGAGGCTTGCTCGCAGCCCGCGCGTTCATTCGCCGGAATGACTCATGACGAGACGATGCAGTCCCATGAATACGCATCCGCAGGGCAGAACGCGTAACGCGTCGACGTCCCGGCAGACCCGCTTGCTCATTCGGCCAGCCGCCCCGCAGAGAGGTCTTGACGGACACCGTCCCTTGAATACGAATGCCTTGCCTTTCGCCTGGTGCTAGCGCTTGGACCCATGGAGAAGACGTGACATCTCGCGCAAGTGTTCTAGAAGCCGGGCGCATCTGGGCCCTCTCAGCAGCACACGGGTCACTTCGACGACCGCCAGCTTCATTCGGAGATCCCATGGGGGATCTTCCTTTCTCATGGCCTGAACGGTCTCCCGGTACAGGGAGAGGTTCCCTTCCTCCAGCGTGCGCCGCGCATTCCCGTAGTACTTCCTCGCCACCAGCCACCGCGCGTCCTTGTTCCATGTGCCCACGGCGCGAGCGTTACGGACCGCCGCGGCGGCGGCTTCGTTGCTCCAGAGGATCGAATCGGCGGGGCTGCTGGACGATATCCGATCGGCGCGTCTTTCCGCCCGGATGCCGGCCAGCGGCCGATCCAGCAGCACGTACCCTCCGGCGTGCAGTGCCACCCGTACCGAGTATTCCCAATCCTGACTGCGTCTCAATCCCTCCTCCCACGGCCCCACGGCCGCGCACAAGCGACGACGGTAGAGGGGCGTCAGGGAGTACCAATCCACCTCCTTGAAGTAACTCCGACCACCCCTGCAAAGCCTCATCGAATCCGTACCCGTCAGTGCTCCGGCCACATACCGCCCGGTGAAGGTGAACGCGGGACCCGTGACGAATGCCGCTTCCGGCCGCTGTCGCAGGGCTTCGACATTCCGGCGCAGCTTCTCCGGGTGCAGGACATCGTCCGAGTCCAGGAACTGGATGAACTCGCCCCGTGCGACCCTGAGCCCGTGGTTCCTGGCTGCACAAGCCCCTTGATTCTCCTGATGGAGGCAGGACACGCTGCAACCGTTCTCTGCCCGCCGGCGGGAGGAATCGCGTACGAATTCAGAAACCACCTGGGCCGTGGAGTCATTGGATCCGTCGTCGACGACCAGCAGCTCGATGGGGGCGTAGTCCTGGGCGCACACGGAATCCAGGGTCTCGCGGATGACCTCCGCCCGGTTGTACGCGGGCACGATCACGCTGACGAGCCCGGGCTCTCCCGGTCCGGGCATCCAGGCGACCTGCCGGCCGTCGCCGGACGGACTGACGGACGACGATGTCATCTCTCACCTCGTTGACCCGATTCCCGAGCCGCATGCACGACCCGGAAGAACCGGTGCCGATGCATTTCAAAAATCCTGTGTGTTCGAACCACTTCGCCCCCTGCTTGCCTGATGCACGCCAGGATTCGCGACAAGGGATAGCCCCTCTTGCCGATCTCCCAGTAGTGCTCGCCGTCGAAGACATGTTCGGGCTTTCTCCATCGGGTGAATTCGCGCTGGAAGTGGACGGGGCCAATCCACGGCAACCGCAGGTCAAAACCGACGAGCGGCTCGCAGTCCGGCACGCTGAGGCAGACACAGGTGCGGCACACCCGGAGCATTTCCTTCATAACCTTGCCGAAGAACTCGAAGGGGACGTGCTCCAGGATCTCGAAAGCGCACACCACGTCAAAGGCGGCGTCCTCCAGGGGCAAAGGCTGCCGGATGTCCAGGCACAGGTCCGGCTTCAAGGCGGGATCGAAGTCCGCCGTCACGCAGCGCACGCCGGCGCCCGTGAGGAGAAAGGAGAGCAGACCGTTGCCCTTGCCGATCTCCAGCACGGACCGGGGCTGGGACTGCAAGACCTCCTCCAGTTGCGTAGCGTACGAGGCGAACCGCGCCTTGTTGAAGTAACTCGGGCCGCTATAGGCAGCGAGTGGTATCTGTGGTGTCATACGGACGTGGCCCCCAGCAGGTGCACCTCCTTGCCCTTCTTGTGCGCTCTTCGCCCGAACGCCGACCGGCCGCAGGGATCGACAAGTCCGTTGTGAGGCATTGTCCGGGCGAACGGATCAGTCACGCCGCTTCCGATTCGCCGCATCTACCAGAACGTCCGCAATGGCCCGGGCACACGTCTCCGCGGAGAAGTGCTTCACGGCTCGCGCACGGCCTGCCTCGCCGAACCGGGTTCTTTGCTCCGCATCACGGAGCAGAGCCTCGACGGCTTCAGCCAGCGCGGTGGGATCGCGGGCCGGCACAAGCAGGCCGGTGTGGCCTTCTTCCACGACTTCTGGTATCCCGCCGACGCGCGTGGCTACCACCGGCCGCCCCATGGCCATGGCCTCGAGGTTGACCCGGCCGAAGGACTCCATGTGCGAGGGGACGACGACCACATCGGCGGCGGCGAGCCACGGCCTCGGATCTTCGGCATAACCGGGGAAATGAACCCGGCCCTGAAGGGCGGCCGCCTGGAGCCGCGATGCGATGGCGGAAGTGAAGTAGCTCCCTTCCAGCGGCCCGCCAACCACCGCGAGATGGCAATCCGGCAGTCCGGGTAGCAAGCACGCCGCGGCGTCGAGGAGGTCATCCACGCCCTTCTCTGGGCTGATACGCGTCACCGTCACAATCAGCCGCGCCTCCGCAGGCAGACCAAGTTGCGCGCGCACCGACGCGCCGTCGACCGCGCCGGGCGCGAAGCGCACCGTGTCCACGGCATTGTGAATGACGACAATCCGTTCTGATCCAATGCCGAGTCCGCCCAGCACGTCAGCCGACGCGCGAGAATTGCAGATGAAGAGGCGAGGGATCTTTCGGAGGACGTGAAGACGCAGACGATCATCGAGGTGCCGTCCGAGCAGATGCATCGGGTTCTCGCGCATGTGCACCACACACGGCAAACCGGCCCATCGAGCGCCGAAGATCGGGCTGCCAAGTTGAACGGTGTTCACGTAGGCCACACGCGCGCGGCAGCCGCGCAGGAAACTGGTGATTCGGCTGACGGCCATCCTGGTCTCGACGGTGAGCCGGGTCAGTTTGGCCAGTCGTCCTCTCGATTCGTACCAACGCCGCTCACCGGGACGGAAGATCGCAGAGGCAGGCATACCGCTCGCCGCGAAATGACGACAGAGAGCGCCCCCGGTGAAAGCCGCCAGGCTCACGCGCAGACGTTCCACCGGCAGGTACCGAAGGAGGAGCAGCAGGCTTTTCGAGGCACCGAACAACAGTTCTGGATCGGGCGTGATGCAACCGACCTGCAGAGGACCAGGCTCTTTCACGGGGTGGCCTCCGGCGCGAGCATCGGCACGATGCGGTCAAGGAAGGCGGTCGCTTCGCCGCGAAGGCATGCGACGGTCCGGTCCACACCCCCGCTGTCCCAGCCCTCGTGCGCAGCATTCCACAGGCGTTCGAAAGAAAGCGCACCGCGGGGCACCACACGCCCTTCCAAGCCGAAGCGACGGGCCAGGTGGAGCATCTTCGTATCCGGGTTCGAACCCGGGGCAGGCTCGTTGATGTCAATCATCACGAGCGGCGTGCGGTTGAGCAGGCAGAAGATCGAGGCGTGCATGCGCTCGGATACGCAGAGGTCAAGGCAGCCGAAGAGCGCGGCCCAATCCAAGGGGCGGAGCTCGTGATTCCAGAGTTCCACGTCGCAACAGTCATTGGGCGTGGTGATACCCACGACCTGCCAGCCGTCGCGGCGGTAGGCCTCGGCCAGCTTCCGGACCTCGGGATGCTGGCCGGCCACCACACCGAGGCGAGGTCGCGCGAAATCCACTCCCGCCGCGGCCAAACGGCCGCACAGTTCCGTGCGATTCGAATCGGCGAGCAGATCGGCAGCGAAGGTGGGATCCGGTACGAGGTGGGCACGCGCTGCTAACCGCGGACTGATCCACGCCAGGAAATCCAGCGAGCGTTGCTCGCGCACGCTCAGCAGCGCGAAACCCGACAGGATTCGGTCCATCGCGCGGCGGTGCATAGTGGGAATCCGCCCCCAGTCGAGTGTGCCAACGGAGGCAGCATAAGCGATGCGCGGCACGCCCACGGCCGCATCGGGCCAATAAGCGTTCGGGAACGCGGGGTAGAACCCGTAGGGCTGGGTGCGGATCAGACCGCCAAGGCGCGCGCGGTACTTCAAGCACCAGACCTGGTCGCTGCCCACCACGACGGCCGCGCACTGGCGCCGGATCAGCGCGAAGGCATCGTGATGGCCGGCCCGGATGAGGGTGGGCTCCAGCAGGGGAAGCCAGTGATCGACGGCATTCTGCAAAGCTCGCTCGCGCGCCGTGCGGGGCGGTCCGTAGGCATCGAGCTTCGCAGGGTAGCGCTGGTCCACAATCCGCGCCGAACGTTCCGGCAGTGCGTTCTCCAAGGCGCGGGCGAGCGCCGCGGCCTGGAGGATGGCCCCTTCGTTGAAACCATAGTGCAGGGTCAGGATGCCGATGGGACGACTGCTATTCATCCATCTTCAGGGGTTTGAGACGGTCTGACGAGCGTGACCATGCTGTCGACAGGCTTGCGGGGGGGCGGTTCGGGCCAGCGCGTGGGATAGCCGAAGGTGCAATTGGCCGTGAGCGCGCAGTACGCCGGGATCCGCAGCAGGGCGCGCAGACGGGCGCGCTGCTCGGCGGTCTCCGCCCCAACCGCCATCGGGGCCGCGCCGAGTCCTGCCGCGTGAGCGGCGAGGAGGAAGTTCTGGAGCGCCAGACCGCCATCGACGTAGCCGACGGTGAACTCCTGCGGGTGGACATAGGCACGGACATCAACACAGAACGAAGCGAAAGCGGGAATGTGTTCACCGAAGCAACTGCAACCGCGGCACGTGGCGTGGCAGGCGGCGGCGAGTGCCGGATCGTTGGTGGCGAAGATGTGTACCGCCTGCCGGTTACAACTGCATGGCGCCCAGCGGGCGGCATCGGCGAGCCCACGCACCGTCTCGTCAGACACCGGACGATCGAGGAACAGGCGACAGGAACGGCGATCCTCGAACAGTCGCCGCAGTGCCTCCGGCGACAGAGCCTCGCGAGCCGCCTCGTTCAACGGCCCCCTGCCGAGCGGCCCGCTGTCCCGTCCGGCCGCCGCAGCCATCCGGCGAGATCGGTACTGCTCCACCTTCTCCCGACACCACACGAGGGTGGGATCCTCCGAGACTTCACGCAGATCAGGGTCGGCGAGAAGGTCTTCACAGGCGCGCAGGGCAGCCCGCCCTCGGTCGGGGTCGAAGGCATCCACGTGGAGCCCCTTGTCGAGCGCGTGGGCGTAGAGGCGCAGGCGGGCCATCTTACACGAGGCGTCCCATCGGGCGCGGTCGCGGGCAAAGGCGTCGTGCTCCTTGAGCTGTCGCACCGCCGGGGCCAGGTCGCGGGGCGCCGTCACGACCAGGCACCGATCGAGAAGGCGGCCGAGTCCGCGCCGGACGCGATGGAGCCAGGATGAGCTCATGCGACGGCCTTCCCGACCGGACGGCGATCCAGAACGGTGCGCGCGGTCTCGATGACCCGATGCAGATCCCCCAGCTTCATCCACCAGGCGGCGCCCCCGTACACCAACAGGCCGGTGAGCACGAGCAGCGCCACGGCGATGAACTGGGGCAGGTGCAGGTGACGGTCGAGAAGAAAGACGCAGGCGCCCATGACGGCGGACAGGGCGAGGGAGGGGGCCACGCAGCGAAGATGCCCGAAGGGCCCCATCCCGAGCAGGTGTCCGGCGCAACCCGCGAAGAGAAGCCAGGACAGGAATGCGGCGCACAGCTCACCGACCAGCATCGTCTTGATTCCCCACCGCCAGGTGAACAGGATCGAAACGAGCGAGAGACTGCGACTGACGATCTGCAGCTTCATGACAAGGTCCGTTCGTCCGGTGGCCTTGAAGACATTGATGCAGACCATCTTGAACGCGAGAAGGAAGCCGATGGGGCAGAAGAGCTGAAGATAGGGCACCGCCTGCGCCCAGCGATCGGAGTAGAGCAGCGGAACCACGCGCGGCGCGAGCAGGGCCAGGCCGACCATGGCGGGGGCCAGGACGAGAGCCAAGGTGCCCACGGATGATGCAAACGCCTTGCGCAGCCGGTCCTTCTGTCCTCCCACGGATGAGAAGGCCGAGAAAAGCACGTTGCGGACGGGCTCGATGACGTTGCTCGTCACGATCTGTTCCAGCGACTTCCCGCGGGTGAAGTAGCCCAACTGCACGGCCGTGTAGACGCGACCGATGACCAGGTCGTAGATGTGCTCCGAAAACGCGTCGATCAGGTTCCCCGCCAGCAGGGGAGAGCCGTAATTCCAGCAATAGCGGAAGGCCTGCCGGTCGAAACCGGTCCGCAAGCGCCACTCGCTGAAAAACCAGAGCATCGCCGACGACACCATGCGCTGCGTGAGGCTCATCCATACCAGGCTCCAGACACCGGCGCCTCCCAGGGCCAGGCCGATGCCGAGCAGCCCGGACACGACGACCGACACGAAGCTGATCAGCGTGGGAGTGCGATAGTCCATGCGACGTACGAGAAGCGAATTCTGAACCAGCGAAAGCGCATCGATGATGAGTTTCAGCGCCGTGACCCGAAGAAGCGGCGTGAGCAGGGGCTGGCGGTAGAAGGCGGCCACCGCAGGCGCGCTGGCGAAGAGGATTGCATAGCAGGCGAGGCTGACTCCGAGGTTGAAGAAAAACACGGTGCTGCAGTCGCGCTCCTGGAGGTCGGTTTTCTGGACGAGCGCCGAGCCGAAACCTGCAAAGACAAAACGTTCCGAGATGACCAGGAAGATGGTGAGCATGGCCACCATGCCGAACTCCGCCGGAGTGAGGATTCGTGCCAGCACCACGGATATGCCGAACCGGAGTATCTGCTGTCCGCCCCGCTGCGCGAAGCTCCACAGCATCGCGGAGAAACTCCTGTGGCGCAGACCGCGGGCGGCCTCGGCCGGCGATGGGTTCGTCCTGCTCATCGCAACGCCTCTCCGACGGGCGACGGGCGACGGGAAAGAGGCACAGCCCCACGGGCAAGGACATCCAGGCCTGGAGGCCGTGCGGCGGCACCCAGTCTCGCCGCGCGCTCCACGCGCAGCATGGACACACCGTAATAGACCAGCAGCCCTTTCATCCAGAAGATGGTGGAACCGGGGTTGCCGATCGTCATCAGGCCGTCGTGCGAGAAGGTGTTGAGGGCATCCACGCAGAACGAGAGCCAGATGGCGACGAGAAGGTCCCGCAGGGGATTCGATGAGGAGTGCAGCCTGCGGAGTCCCCGCCACAGCACCGCACCGAGGTACAGCCAGAACAGGAGCACCGGGCCGATCCCGAGGTCGTAGAAAAGCGCGAGGTGCTCGTTGTGCGTCATGATCTGGCCTTCACGCCCCATATCGAGAGACCACTCGTCTGGCGCGCCCTCCGCCGCGTACCGAACCATCCCGTACCCCCATCCCATGAAGGGGTGCTCCCGCGCCTGCTCCCACATGATGTCCCATCGCCCCTCCATCCGCGTTCGCAGCACCTGGTCCGTATCTTCGATCCGCAGCAATTCCCGCGCCTCCGGATTGGGCTTGACCATCGCGATCGCGCACACCACGGCCACTCCGACCGCCACCGCGACCGGGATCGTCCTGTGCCGGCCCTGGCGGAACATGGCGGCAATGGCCGCGGGCGTCGTCAGCAGGGCGGCGACGATCGGAAGGCGCGAGCGGGTGGCGAGGAGCACATAGAGCAGCAACATGACCGGGGGCGCAAACAGGGGGGCCAGTCTTCTCAGCTTGGGCGGCATGTGTCGCATGCCCCAGAAAAGGAACGGCAGCGATGTCGCCACGGTTTGGGCAACTCCGGTCGCCTTCAGGTGACCTTGGAACCGGCTGTCCATCGTGATCTGCACGCCGCCGGTGATCGCATCCGCCATGACCATCACGCACGCGATACCGACGTAGACCAGCAGGCACAGACTCACGTTCCACACCGCTCCGGGCCCGTCGAGCAGGCTGCGCACGCCCAGGAAGACGAACACGTACATCAACAGCAGGGCGGCGCTGCGCATCAGAGTGTACGACCTCAGTTCGGACCACATGGTTGAACTGAAGGCCATGCCGATCAGCACGAGCGGCAACCAAAGCATGCCGTCGGGGGGGGGATGACGCCGCTGCAACGACAGCCAGCCGAGGCCCATCACCGCGGACAGAATCGCCATGGGCCACCGGTAGACCAGCAGCGTCACTCCAAACAGGTTGATGTGCGCCACGGCACAGTAAATGCACCACAGGTAGAGCGGCAGAAACACCTGATCCCGTCGCCAGAAGGGACAGATCGCCAGCGCGAGTACAATCAACAGGAAGGCCAGAGCGGTCGCGGTCACGAGTCAGTCCTCAGTGGCAGATCACGTAGCTCGCGGCCAGCAGCGCCTGGTAGGAGGAGAGAATCCATCCCGTCGGGCGGGATGAAAGCGCCAGGAGCGGAACCTGGAGCAGGGGAACGACCATCAGCATGTAGCGATCGTAGAGCAGGTCGGGGCCGACCAGATAGAGCGAGAGGCCGCCGGCGCCGGCGAGGGCGGCCATCCGCCAAGTCGGATCGACATCCGGCGCCAGGATCGCGCACGCCGCGCGGTACAGCACCAGGGCCCCGGCGGCCGCCGCGGGAACGAGCAGCGCGGTGCGGACGCCGCCGGAGAGCCCCGGAATCGCCATCAGGGTCGAACGCACCAAGCCGTAGAACTTCCGGGCCTCGACTTCCGGCGCAAAGACCGCCCACGCGACCAGCATGGCAACGGCGACCCCCAGGCACGGGCGCAGATCGCGCTTTCGGAGGTCAAGAAGTAACGGCCACGTATAGACACCCAGGAGCGCAATGCCATAGAGGAAGGTGTCGACATGGATCCCCATCGCGAAGCGCGTCGTATGGTAATCCGTCTGGCGCACATATCCGCCGAGCAGCATCCAGTAGACGGTGACGCCGGCCGCCGTGGTCGCGGCAAAGGCCGCCGCGGCCGCGAACCGCCGCTCCCGGAGCGCTTCCACCACGCCGGCCACCCCAAGCACGGCCACGTGAATGCGCGTGGTCAGCCCCGCGAAGAAAACGCCAAGGCCGGCCGCCCAGCGCGACACCGCGGACCATGCACGGCGCGGCACCGGCGCCGGCGCGCCGATCAGCATCAGCGGCACGAACATGCCCAGCAGGGCAAGGGGCTCCGACATGTGCATCACGCCGACCACGCCGAAGTACGGAGCGAGCGGCAGCCCCAAGAAGATCTCCATCCGGAGCAGCCCGCGCCGGGCGAGTCCGCCGGCAAGACAGGCGCAGGTCACGAGCGAAAGCAGTACCGACAGCGCACGGGCGGCGGCCAGGTCGCCGTCCGTGAGGCGCAACCAGCCGCCGTACATGACGTGATACATCGGCCCTTTGCTGTCATTGTAGGCCGTGAGCGTCTGCCACGTCATGTTCGTCGCGACGTCCCTGCTCGCCACGATGTGGTAACGCTCATCCCATCGCGGCTTGGAAGCGCCCCGGTTGAGCAGAAGCCAGTTGACGGCCAGGAAGGCGGCGGTCACCACGAGACAACGCGCGACGAATGGCAGGCGGGCCGGTCGATGGTCATGCCGGGCGATCGCTGGTTCCTCCGCGATACCGCTCACGATAATCTCCTCGCGGTGGCCCTGACCGGGGCCAGCGTCCACTACCGGGGGCTAGAAGGGACGATTGAGCCGTCTCCTTCCGAATGTTCCGCGTCGAGAATCGACTCGACCACGTAAGGGGGGCCCCCTCGAACTTGGGCGAAGATCCGCCACAGGTACTCCCCGACCACCCCCAGCATCAGCATCTGCATGCCGCCGAGTACGAGCACGACGATCATCAGGGGCGCCCATCCCTTGATGGGATTGCCCAAGGTGAGCCGCACGACAAAAACGACGCACGCGTAGACGAAGCCGAGCAACGCGAAGAAGACCCCCATCAGCGACATGAAGCGGATGGGGATGAAGGAGTAACCGAGAATTCCATCCAGGAAGTACGTGATCTTCCGAGCCAAGGTCCACCTCGAGCGGCCATGCCTGCGCGCGAGCCTTCTATACGGATACTCCTTTCGACTGAATCCGAGACGCAGAATCTGGCCCTGGAGGAACCCGTGGTGCTGATAGTCGCCCAGCAGCGCTCGCCGCGCCCTGGCGCCTAGCAGGCAGAAATCGAAACCCCCGGGAGGCATGTCGCTAAAACACAACTTCCGCATGAGCCAGTAGAACACACCGGACGTGACCCTTCGATAGGCCGATTCATCACGCGACTCGCGAGTGGCGATGACAATCTCCGTCCCGGACGCGAAGTGCAGTTGAAGCATATTCCGCACATGGACCGGCGCGTCCTGGCCGTCCGCCGACATGACGACGGCGGCATTGGGCGCCAGGGTGAGCCCGCACCATATCGCGTTCACCTGGCCGAAATTCCGACTGAGCTTGACTACGCGGATGTCGGCCGGATGCGCCTGGAACAACGCCCTCAGAACCTCGTAGGACCCGTCGCCCGAGCCATCCTCCACAAACACGATTTCCCCCCGTCGATCTTCAAGGGACTCCAGGACATCGCGGCGCACCGACGCCTCGATTTCCCGCAGACTCTCCTCATTGAAGTAAACGGGGACCACGACCGAGTAGTCCGGAACCCTGGACGCCATACTCCCCCCCTTGCCTCCGTGGTGGTCGTTTGCGTTCACCGCAGTGGTTGACTCCGAAGACCTCACTCCATCGACGCCTCCCCGAGCCAGCGCCGCAACTCGCGACTGCGGCCGCGCAGAGGACGTGCCGGCACACCCACGTAAATCGTCCAGTCCTCGCACGACCGACGTACCAGCGAATGCGCACCCACGGCGGCACCCTCGCCCAGCGTCACACCGGGAAGAACCGTGCTGTTCGCGCCGACTTGAACGTACCGTCTGATCTTCACTTCGCCGCGAACATAGCCCGGCTTCATCCGGGCGGGGAACCAGGGGCCGACCACGGACGCCCCGGTGAAGTCGTCCGTTTCCGAGTACACGGTCACCCGCGCCGACAGGCCGGAGAAGTCCTCCATGACGATGCCCGCGCCGCCGTAGAGGGCACAATAGCATCCGATATGGATGTAGTTGCCCACCCTGATGCCGGCGCCGCCCGAGAGCATGCAGAAATCGTCAATGCGAACGTGATGCCCCAGGGCGATCGCCCCCGGGGCGTACAAACTGGCCTTGCGACTGATGAGAACCTCCTCGCCATAGGAAGCCAGTCTCAGTCCCGCCAGTTCATCCCGCGTATAGAAGCCCGACATGGTCTTCAATCTACCTCCGGCCGAGCCCCTCCAGAATGTCACAGATCCTGTTGACGTGGTCGAGAGCCAGGTCGTGGTAGATCGGGAGGGTCAGGATCCGGCCGGCGACGCCGCGGGCGACGGCCAGCGGGGCCCTCGGCGGCATATCACTGTAACACGGAAAATCGGTCACCAGCGGATAGAAATAGCGACGAGTGAAGACGTTGTAGACCTTGA
>CAZSUU010000057.1:0-31435 GCA_964610105.1 uncultured Verrucomicrobiota bacterium
CGACCGCGCCACGCTCGACCTCTTCGCGAAGCACGGTGTGGGCGCAATCGTCAACGGCGTTGTGCCCGGCTGGTGGGGCGGCGACGGAGAGAACGCCGGCAGGCTGCGCGAGAAGAACCCGCCCGACGTCTATTCGAAGGGCGCGGCCGCTTTCAAGGACCACCCGGCGATCTGGGCGGTCGACATCGGCGACGAACCTTCCGCGCTGGACTTTCCGTACTACGGCGAGGTCGTGCGCCAGTTGAACCGCGAGCTGCCGGGCGTGCCCCTCTACCTGAACCTCTATCCGAACTACGCGAGCGTCGTCCAGAACACGGGCCGGCAGGTCATCAACCAGCTCGGCACCACGACCTATGCGGAGCACGTGGCCGAGTACTGCCGCCACGTGCCGCTGGACTACATCTCGTACGACTTCTATCCCTACGTCGCGCCCGCGGGCTTCGACAGCTTCCTCTCGAAGTGCTACGACAACTTCATCCTCGTGGCGGATGCCTGCCGCCGCACGGGACGCGGGTTCTGGTACATTCCGCAGGTGAACTCGCGCGAGGGCCAGCCGCCCGCGAGCGAGAACCGCCTGCGCTTCCAGGCCTGCGCCGCCATGAGCTTCGGCGCGGAGGCGATCACGTGGGCGTGCTGGTGCAAGGGCTGGTGGACGAACAACGTGCTCGATGCCGCAGGCGTGCAGACGGAGCAGTACGCGAAGCTGAAGAAGGTCAACGCCGAACTGAAGCGCCTCGGGCCCGAGTACATGAAGTTCAGGTCCACGGCCACGCACTTCGTCGGCTTCCCGCGCGGGTCGCCGCGCAACCCGAAGGAGCCGGTGGCCTTCCCCGCCGCGCTCGACGCCGGTTTCTTCAAGGGGGTGCGCGCCTCGAACGGCGCGCCGCTCCTGGTGGGCGAGATGTCCGCGCGCGACCCCGCCTGCACGGCGCGGGCACTCTTCGTGACGGCGGCGGACGCCCCCGAGGACGCGAAACCCGCGTCGTTCGAACTCGTCTTCCGCGCGCCGGGCGCCCAGGCGTACGGCGGCGACGGTCCCGTCCCCGTGAAGAACCTGCCGGACGGGTCCTGCTCGATTCCGTTCCGCTCCTGCCAGGGCGTCCTCCTCGTCTCGGGCGAGGGAGAGCCATGACAGCATTCGAGAAGCGAATTGCCGCCGTCCTCGGCCATGATCACCAGCGGTCGCCGCAGAACGCCCGCCGCTACCGTACGCGCCTCAAGAAAGCCTTGCCGCTTCCTGTTCGTGTCACAGGCATCGAAGACTTTCCGTGGGAGGAACCGTACGTGATGGCGGGTTGGGATCAGGATGAGTACGAGGAACTCAAGAAGACAAACCCATCCTACACGGACAAGTTCGACCTTCTGGACATCTTGAACCCGGAATGCGACGATCTGATCGCGGTGATCAAGCGTGTTTCTGATGGCCAGACGTTCCAGATGGAGCTTTCGTGGCTCCGGTGCGTGGACAGGAGATCCCCGCACTATGTGACGTTGAACGACTACTCGGTGTGGCATGCGAACTACTGAAGGTATCGGTCAAGATGAGAGAGGGCATAAAGTGTATCGAGAGCCTTCGTGTCCAACTGGAACGGCACCGCAAGGATGGACTCAAGGAGTATCCCAAGGCTGACGTTCTGTTCTTCCCCGTGATTCCTTGCCGACAACACCACGGCCTGACTCGGCGGGCGCATGTGTGACGGTGCACCCATGCCCGCACGGGCGCGCTGCAAACCGGCTCCGAGGCCGGCCCCGCCGTTTGCAGGGACGCCGCAAAGCGCTTTCGACTCCCATTGCGCAAACTCGATGCTCGGCCACCCATCGGAGCCACACCATGCGCGGTTACCAGATCATTGACACCCATGCGGACAACATCGGCGGGTGCGGCCACTGTGGCAACAAGAACGCCGACAACCTGGGGTACCGCCGGAAGACGGAGTGGCTCAAGGCGCGCTATGCGGAGGGCCTGAGGTACACGGTGCTCCGCTCGGAGAAGTCCGGGGATATTGGAATGATCGAGTACGCCCCCGGCCATCATGCGTGGCGGCCTGTGGAGGCGGAGAGTTACCTGGTCATCCATTGCTTGTGGGTCTACGGCCAACACAAGGGGAAAGGGCTTGGATCTCTGCTGTTGAAGAGCTGTCTGGAGGATGCCAAGAAGAGCAAGTGCCGAGGGGTCGCGGTGGTGACCAGTTCCGCAAGTTTCATGGCAGGACGGGATTTGTTCATCAAAGCGGGTTTCGTTCCGGTGGATCGCATCCCTCCCTATGAACTGCTCGTCAAGAGACTCCAGAAGACGGCCCCTGATCCTCGGTTCGTCGTCGCACGGGAGCGACTATTGAAGAGGTACAGGAAGGGCCTTGCGATCCTGGCTGCCGATCAGTGCCCGTATGCCGCGAAATCGGCCGAGAGGATTGCGGAGGCGTCCAGGACGTTGGGACTGGAGCCGAACCTGGTTCGCGTCGAGAGCGCCCAGGCGTCAAGGGAGCTTCCAACGCCGTATGGTGTGTTCAGCATCGTCTACGATGGAAAGCTCATTGCGGAGCGTCCGATCAGTGCAACGAGATTCCTGAGCATCATGCGCAGGAATACAGCGCCGAAGCGCCGCCCCGAACGCGGGCGGGCGATGGATGTCGGCGATTCGGACGTCGCCGGCCGCCCGCATCGGTGAGCGGGCCCGGTGCGACGGCGAATCGGAATCGGGATCGTCTGCGATTCCGATGGCGATCGGGATGGCGACGGCCGGTGGGAAGACACCTTACGGAGGAAGCTGCTCCTCCGCCGTGGCGATGTCGGGTCCGTAGGCGATCACGCCGTCCTCGTGCCCTCCGAGGACGACCAGGCCGCGGTCCGCTCCCCGCCGCGCCGCGAGCGCGCCGAGCGCCCGCGCGAGCTCCGGCGTCCCGTATTCCGCCTCCCGCGGCGTCGCCGGCCAGCCCGCGGCCAATCCCTCGTTCCACAGGCGGCGACTGTGGACGTGAATCACGCACCGGATGCGGCGGTCGGCGCGGTACAGAACGCCGTGGGTCATCGTCTCCGCCGAGGCCTTCACCGGTCCCGTGCACCAGACGGCATTGCGCTCCAGATCGAACGCGGTGACGCGGGTGTATCCGTCCGCCCCCAGGCGCCGCGCGCCGCCGGTGGCCGTGCCCGTGATCACGAAGCTCTCCTCCCCGGCATCGCGCACGCTGACGTTCCCGAAGCCGATGCCGTCGGGCGTTATCCCCAGCAGCCCGGCGTCCCAGAGTCGGGTGCGGGCGGCCTCCAGTCTTCCAAGGTCCGGATGCGACGGCGCGGGCCCCGCCATCCGGCGGACCTCGAACTTGACGTAGCCCTCCGACGGCCGCCCGGCATGCGCGGCCTCGCCGGGGCCTTCCCATTCCGGGAAGAGGCGCAGCAGCCCTTCCTCCGTGGGGGGGGCGATGCCGCGCTCGGTGACGAATCCGGTGATCAGCCGGGCGGGGGTGACGTCGAACGCGGGATTGGCCGCCGGGGTGGACTCGGGGCAGACGAGCACCGCGCCCATCTCCGCGGCCGCGCGGCCATGCACGAGGCGGACCTCGTCGGGATGGCGCTCCTCGATCGGGATCTCGCGCACCCCGTCGCGGAGCGCGGGATCGAAGGTGGAGGCGGGGGCGGCCACATAGAACGGCACGCCGTTGTCGCGGGCGGCGAGGGCCTTGAGATACGTGCCGATCTTGTTGGCGGCGTCGCCGCGGCGCGTGATCCGGTCGGCGCCGACGAGCACGAGGTCCACGCGCCCGTGCTGCATCAGGTGCCCACCGGCGTTGTCGACGATCAGCGTGTGCGGGACGCCGTGCTGACCCAGCTCCCAGGCGGTGAGGGCGGCGCCCTGGTTGCGCGGGCGGGTCTCGTCGACCCAGACGTGGACGGGGATGCCGCGATCGTGCGCGAGGTAAACCGGCGCCGTGGCGGTGCCGAAATCCACGCAGGCCAGCCATCCCGCGTTGCAGTGGGTCAGCACGTTCACCGCGCGGCCCGTGCGTCGGTGCGCCTCCTCGATCAGGGTCGCCCCGTTCTCGCCGATGCGGCGGCAGGCCTCGACGGATTCATCGCAGAGGCGGGCGGCGTGTTCGGCCAGCGCCGGCCGCCGGTCGACGCCGGGGCCGGCGGTCCGGAACCGGGCGAGCTGCCGGCGCACGGCCCACTCGAGATCGCGGGCGGTGGGGCGGGTCGCGATCAGCGCGCGGGCCGCCTCCTCCAGGGCGGCGTCCAGGTGTTCGTCGTCGGCTGCGAGCGCGGCGAGATACATGCCCCAGGCGGCCGTGGCGCCGAGCAGGGGCGCGCCGCGGACAGCCATGTGGCGGATCGCCTCGGCGGCCTCGGACACCGTGCGCAGCGTCAGGACCTCGAAACGGTGCGGCAGCCGGCGCTGGTCGATCGCGAACACCGCCCCGGGCGTTGCCGGGTCGGTCCATATCGTTCGGTAGCTTCGGCCGGCGATCTTCATCGACGCTCTTCCCCCCGCGCCGCGGGGGCGCGCGCGGTCGCTCGCCGAGAGAGTACCCGGATCGGGCGGCGCCGCAATCAAATCCGTCCCTTTTCCCTTTGCAGTGCCGGGGCGGTCTGCTATCCATCCGCGGTTTCCTCTCAACACACTTTGAAGGGCTTTGAAATGAAGCGTCGGTTTCAGAAGGTGTCGGTCCTGATGGGGGGGTTCTCGGCGGAGAAGGAGATCTCGGTGCGGTCGGGGCAGGCGGTCGCGCGCGGATTGAGGGCGCGGGGCTACGAGGTGGCGGAGGTGAACCTCCTGTCGCCCGCCTTCGAGCTGCCGCGCGGGACGGACGTCGTGTTCGTCGCGCTCCACGGGGAGTACGGCGAAGACGGAGGCGTGCAGGCGGAGCTGGAGCGGCGGGGCGTGCCCTACACGGGTTCGGGCCCCGCGTCGTGCCGGGTGGCCTTCGACAAGCGGTTGACCCGCGAGCGGCTCCAGGCCCGCGGCCTGCCCGTGGCGCCGGGCCGCGTGCTCGGCGCGCCCGCGGGACGGTGCCCGCTCCCGCTGCCGGTGGTGGTCAAACCGACGCGCCAGGGTTCGAGCGTCGGCTGTCACCGCGTCTTCCGCGAAGAGGAATGGCCCGCCGCCCTGCGCGACGCGCTCGGACACGGCGAGGCGCTGGTGGAGGCGTTCATTCCGGGCCGCGAGCTGACGGTGGGGGTCGTGGGCGAGCGGGTCCTGCCCGTCATCGAGATCCGCGCGCCCGACGGTTACTATGATTTTCGCGCCAAGTACACCGCGGGGGTGACCGAATACCTCTGCCCGGCGCCGCTGGCGCCGGCGGAGGCCGAGCGGGTGGGCGCGCTCGGCGGCGAGGTGTTCCGCGCCCTGGACGCGCGGGGCCTGGGCCGGGTGGACATCCGGATGACCCCGGAGGGCGGGTGTTTCGTGCTGGAGCTCAACAGCATTCCCGGATTCACCGAGACCAGCCTTCTGCCCAAGGCGGCGGCGGCCGCGGGCATGGGTTTTCCGGAACTCTGCGAACGCATCTTGAACCTCGCGGCGACGGCGTGATAGCATCAAGCGGCAAAGGCGGCACCCGCGGCGGACGCGGGCCGCCGGGGCGAGGGGCAGGCATGGGTTTCGACGAGATCGGGGCGGGCAGGCGGGGCAATCGGAGGCGGCGGGCGCAGATTCCCGTGCTCATGGTGAGCGCGCGGCTCTCGGAGCAGCGAACGGCCCGGATCCGCAACACGGTATCGCTGGTGGTCTTCCTCTGCGTGCTCGGCGCGGCCGGTCTTCTGGCCGCCTTCAGCGCGCGCGAGGCGCGGCGCGTGTTCTTCTCGGAGAACCGCCTGTTCACCATCCGCGAGCTGGACCTGTCCTCCGACGGGAAGCTGACCCCCGAACATCTGCGCTCCTACGCGGGCGTGGCGCAGGGTATGAACCTCTACGCCGTCGACCTCGACCGCGTGCGCGCGAGCCTGACGGCCGTGCCGCTGGTGCGCGAGGTGACCGTGCAGCGGCATCTGCCGGGGCGGCTGAGCGTGCGCGTGATGGAGCGGACGCCGCTCGTGCGCGTGGTGATGCCGGTGACCCACCTGCCGCTCGCGATGGACCGCGAGGGTTTCGTGCTCGGTCCCGGATCCGCTTCGCCGGCGCTGCCCCTGCTGAGCGGGGCGCCGGCGGCGGGCCTGCGGCCCGGCGCCCGCATCACGGAGGCCCGCGTGCTCGACGCCGTCGCCCTGGTGGATCTGTGCGACCGCACGCGCCTCTTCCGGTGGATTCCGCTGGAGGGCATCGAGGTGACCGATGCGGATCACCTGACCCTGCACCTGGCGCACGGCGACCGGGCGCTGCTTCCGCGGCAGGACAAGGAGGCCAAGCTTCGCCAGCTGGCGACCATCATGAAGACGGTGGAGAACGAGCACCTGCGCGGCCCCGATCCCCTTTTCGTCGACATGACCAGCGACGCGAACTTCCCGGTGCGGGGGCTGGTCCGATCGCCCTGATCTCCTGGATTGTTCCGCCGCACGATGGCACGCACATGCGCATGACGTTTCTCGTGAGGGTTCTCCGGTGCGAAAGGCGGCGGGACAATCTCAGAAGGCGGCGCTGTTACATGAAGGAATGGAAGGAATGGAGTAGGAGCATTGAGCGGCAAGGACCGTTGGGTTGCGGCTCGCCGCCTTAGGACATTCATGGCTTCCCCCCCCATCGTTGCCGCCCTCGAGATCGGAACCACGCGCGTCCGCGCGCTGGTGGGCGAGTTCCGCGAGGACGGCTATCTCATGATCACCGGCTGCGGCGAGTGCACGTCGGCCGGGGTGCGCAAGAGCGAGGTGGTCGACTTCGACCACGCGCTCTCGTGCGTCCGCACCGTCCTGCAGACCGCGGAGGAGCAGAGCAACACGAGCATCCGCCTGGTGCACCTCGTGCTCTCCGGCGGGCACTTCCGCAGCGACGTCAACCGCGGGACCGTGCACGTGATGAACGCCGAGCGCGAGATCACCGCCGAGGAGATGGAGCGCGTGCACGAGGCCGCGCGCACGCTCAACCTGCCGCCGGACCGCGAGGTGATTCACAGCATCAGCCAGAACTACCTGGTCGATTCGAATCGCGTCGTGAACCCTGAGGGGATGGAGGCCTCGCAGCTCGCGCACGACATGCTGATCATCCACGGCGCGGGCCCGATGGTCCGCAACGCCATCCGCGTGGTGCGCACCGTGCCGGTGGACGTGCAGGACGTCGCGTTCGGCGGGCTGTGCTCCGCCCTGTCGGTCCTGACCTCGGAGCAGAAGGCGAGCGGCGTGGTGGCGATCGACCTCGGCGGCGGCACGACGGACTACCTGGTCTACGCGACGCAGGTGGTCGCGCATGCCGGGTGCATCGGGGTGGGCGGCGACCACGTGACGAACGACATCGCCCTCGGGCTGAAGATCCCCACGGCGCAGGCCGAGCGCCTGAAGGTGCAGCACGGGCGGGCCCTGCTGCTGCCGGCGGCGCGGACCCAGACGGTCGCCCTGGCCCCGGAGGGCGGATTCCCCGGTCGCACGGTGCGGTTGTCGGACCTGCACACGATCATCAACGCGCGCATGGACGAGACGCTGCGGCTGGTCCGGGCGGACCTGGAGCGGCGCGGCATGCTGCACCACCTCGGCGCCGGCGTGGTGCTCACGGGCGGCGGGGCCATGATGAACGGCGTCACGGACCTGGTGGAGCGCATCTTCAATCTGCCGTGCGTGATCGGTCAGCCGCGCGCGGTGAGCGGGCTGGCCAGCGTGACCGGCGGTCCGGAATACGCGGCCACGACCGGCATGCTCAAGTACGGCATGATGACCATGCAGCGGCCGTCCGGCGTGCGCTCGATCCGGGAGATCCTCAGGAACATCTTTGCCATGGGCTGAGCCCTGGCGCGGGCATGCGATGAACGAACGTTGTCGGATACGGCTGGTGGGCATCGGCGGCGGGGGGTGCAATGTGCTCAGGGCGGTGCGCGCCGAGTGGCCCGACGCCCCGCCGATGATCGCCGTGCACACGGACGCCCAGATGCTCGCCGCCTGCGGCATCGAGGAGCAGGTGGCCATCGGCGCGCAGGTGACCAACGGCCTGGGGACCGGCGGCGACGTGGAACGCGGGCGGCGCGCGGCCCTGGAGGCGGAGGACCTGCTGCGGCCGGCCCTGACCGGCGCGGACCTGGTGATCCTGGTGGCGGGGCTCGGCGGAGGCACGGGGACGGGCGCGACGCCCGTCGTGGCCCGCCTCGCGCGCGAGGCGGGGGCGCTGACGCTGGGGTTCTGCACCCTGCCGTTCTTCTTCGAGGGGCCGCAGCGACGGCTGCGCGCCGATGCGGGTCTCCAGGACCTCCGCAAACAGGCGGATGCCGTCGTCGTCCTGCCCAATCAGCGGCTTCTGGACTGGGTCGGCGGCGACACCGAAGTCGGCCGGGCGTTCCGCATCACCGACCGCGTCGTCGGATCCGGCATACGCGCGCTCTGGAAGCTGCTGACGTTCCCCGGACTGATCAACCTGGATTTCATGGACCTGCGGCGCCTGGTGGAAACCAGCGGCGGCACGCTCGCGCTGGCGACGGCCGAAGGGGAGGGGCCTGACCGCGCCGACCAGTGCCTCAAGACGCTGGTCGGGAATCCCCTGCTGGAACACGGCCGCGTCATGCAGGCGGCGGGGGCGCTGCTGGTCGGCGTCGTCGGGGGACCGGACCTGACCCTCGCCGAGCTCGAGAAGCTGATGCAGGGCATAACGGCCCAGACGCATCCGGAGGTCGACCTGCACATGGGGACCTCGATCGACGTGGCCTCCGAGGGCCGGATCGCCGTCACCGTGCTGGCCTCGGAGCGCCGGGACGCGGCCCCGCCGGAGCCGCAGGCGGGAGCGGCGGCGACGCCGGAGAAGGCGCCGGCCGAGCCGCCCGCCGCCGAGCCCGCGAAGAAGAGCGGAGCGAAGGCGGGACGGGCAGGCCAGGCCAGGGTGGTGCAGGGCGAGTTGAGTTTCGACAGCGCCGGGCGCGGGCGCTTCCGGAATGTGGAACCGACGCTGCACGAGGGTACGGACCTCGATGTGCCCACGTTCCTTCGGCGGAACATCCGGCTCACGCAGTTGACCTGACGGCTGCAGACTCTACGCAGAAGTGTGCATGACGCTCGAAAGAGGGGCTGGGGCGCGGGGACGGTCCGGATCCGTGCGCGATGCGTATCACAGACTGGCCCACGTGCTGGTGCCGCTGGTCGTGCTGCTGTCGGTCACCCTGCCGTACATCGGGGAGGGCGACTTTCACAGCGACACCGCACGCTACGCCGCCATCGGCCTTCAGATGTGGAGAACGGGCGATCTCGCCTGCCCGCGGCTCCACCCGTCCCAGCCCTACTTCAACAAGCCGCCGCTCGCCCTCTGGATCCATGGCCTTGCGCTGCACCTGGCTGGACCGTCGCTGGCCGCCGCGCGCGCGCCCTCGGTGCTCGCCGCCGCGGGGTGCGTGGCGCTGACGGTCCTGCTCGTGAGCCGACACTCCGGCCGCCGCGTCGGCGCGGCGGCGGGCGTCATCCTCGCGCTCACCCTCGAGTTCTTCCGGCACACGCGCCACATCTCTCTGGACCTGTGGCAGCTGGTTTTTCTGCTGGCCGCCGCGCTGCTCGTGGCGGAGGCGATCCGGCGGTCGTCCGCGTGGCGGATCGCGGCGGCCGGCCTTCCGATCGGACTCGCGCTGATGTGCAAGCCCGTCGTCGCCTTCACCGCCCTCCCGGTTTTCGGCATCTGGCTGGGGCTGAATCGCCGCGGGCGGTGGATCGCCCTCCTGGTCCCCGCCCTCCTCGTCGCCGCCACGGTCGCCGCCCCCTGGCGTGTGGCGATGTGGCTGACGTGGGGGGATGCGTACCTCGGGAAGTACATGGGCGCCGAGATCGGGGGGCGGGCGCTGGGATTCATCAATCCGCACGGGCCGCTCTACTATGCCGTCGAGATCGGCCGCACCTACTGGCCGTGGATGATTCCGCTGGCGTCCGGGCTGGTGTCGTGGCGGCGCGGCGGATGGTCCGTCCGGCGCCGTCGGGGCGCCGCCATGGCGGCCGCCTGGCTGGCGGTCTGGCTGGCGGCTCTCACGCTGTTTCCCGACAAGCGCCCGCGGTACGAGCTGCCGCTCTACCCGGCCTTCGCGTGGATCGCCGCCGAAGGCCTGGTGAGGATCGTGGGCCGCGGGGTGCGACGGTGGATCCTGGGCGGATTCCGCGCCCTTGCGCCCGCGGCTGTCGGGCTGGCGTTGCTGGCGGTGTTGCCGGTCGCCCGCGTGCCGGTCCCAAAGCCGCCGCACTGGGCGGCGCTCTTCGACTGGATGCGGGGCAACGGGATCGAGATCGTGTGGGCGGGCCGCCTGGGATCCAACGCCGCGGCGCGTTTCTACCTGGAGTTCGGCCGATGGCCGGAACCGATCGGCCCGCGGAACAGGCCGCCGCCAGGCGCCCACATTGTCTACCACGAGCGTGCGGCCGGCGACGACGTCCACGGTGAAGAACCGGTGTTTCGCCGCGGTCCGATCCTGGTGACCCGCGTCGCCGGCCTGGCTTCGGCGATCGGTTCGGACGACGGGCATCCATCGGAGGGGGCCGTCAGCGTCCGACAGGAAACGCCTTTCCCCGAAGACGGCGAGCCGCAATCCAATTCCTATTGAACACTGACGCCGGGAAGGACCGCGGCCTCGCGGTTCGCCCGCCTTGCCGGCCCGCCGTCGGTTCGATCCGCGAGGTGGGGCAGGGCCTCCGGACCCGCCGCCCGAAGCGCGAGCAAGACGGTGTCGCGGCGGGCAGGGTGGCCCGCCACACGGGGGCCGGGCGTACCGCGCGCAATCCTGCGCGCGAGCGATGGATCCAGAGAACGTCGAGGGTCAGGCACGATCTGTGTCTGACACGGGCGCCGGCTCTGAAGAACCGCATGCGGGGAAACCGCTCGTACGGGACTGTGGGGGGCCTGGGCCGCGGGGCCCAGGTCTACCCGGAAAGACGCCCGATCTGTCGGTGCGCTCCCTTGACAAGCAGGTGCCAGATGGGGTAGCCGGGGGGGCGCCCAACTCCCAGGTGATGGGCAGCAACGACAAGCTGGCCGGAGTACTCGAGCGTGATGGTCGGTGCGAGAGTCGCCCAGTAGACCCGCAGCATGATGAACGTCGTTGCGAACGCCGTCGTCCAGTCTGCTGCCGAGTAGTATCGCTGCCCTTCGATCACGTGGCCACGGCTTTGAAGAAGGTGTAGCAAAACACGCCGTCCGGTTCCGTCGTCCGGTAGAGGTCACGGATTCCCTGATCGAAAACCTCGAGTTCAATCAGTCGCGCCTCAATGGCCGATTCGCGAACGCCCTCGATCATGGCCGTGAAGGTGTTCCGCGTAAACCCCTCGACCAGTTGCGGCCGGGAGGCGTCGACGTAGACCATTCGAGGCGACACCCGAATGGACGTGCACCCCGCGGTGGTCAACAGCGGATACAGTTCCCTCCCTATCATGGCATTGCCGCCGGCCCGCCGCTGGAGCTCAACCTGGCACTGGATGGCCCGGTGCGCGGCTTCGCTGTCGGGATGGAAGTAGGCCGAGCCATGATCGCCCTCAATGACCGTGATCGTGCCGCCTTGCCGCAGATGCTCTTTCAGTCTCCTGAGCGCCTCGACGGGGCGGGCGAGATGTTCCAGGACGAAACAGACGAAGATGTGATCGAAAGACCCCGGCCCGAAAGGCAGATCGAAGATGTCCGCCTGCCGGAACTCGACATTGACCAAGCCGGCGGCCGCGGCCTTTCCCCGGGCCGCGGCCAGAGAGGCTTCGGAGATGTCGACGGAGACGAAGGAGGCATTCGGACTGTTCCGCGCGAGCGTGATGGTCTGCGCGCCCACCCCGCACCCGGCCTCAAGAACGCGGGTTCCCGCCGGGTAGCGCGTGTCGGCGTGCAGCAGTTCCACGAGAGTGGACGCCTGATCCTGCAGGCGAATGCTCTCCCGGTGGTGGTAGCCGTGGACGTATGCCTTGCTCATGTTCCTCGATTCACGGTTGTGTCACGCGCAGGCGATAGAAGACGGGGAGGGGACGCGCAACGCTGTCCGTGTAGGCGGCGGTTGGCGCGGACAGGCCGCTGGCAAGCGGGACGAAACCGGCCGGCAGGGCGGAGGAGGCGTCCACGCCGTAGATCCTGCCCGACACGGCCGACCAGGTGACGATTCGCGCGGAGTCGGGAGGCGCCGAAACCACGGCCCCCGCGCATCGGAAGACCGAGGCGGAGGAGGTCGGATCCGTGCCCGCGATGAACTCGCTGACGTTGTCGGCGCCGTCCGCGTCCGCGTGGGCATGCGCGTCCGCCGCGTTGGTCGGATTGAGACCGTACCGCGTCTCCCACGCGTCGAACATCCGGTCGCCGTCGCTGTCCGCCGTGTCCGGATCGTACTCGTCCGCCCCGACGTCCCACTGCGGGCCCGCGGGCCGGCCCTCTCCGTCGATGTCGTCGGCGAAACCCGATACCGGCACGCCCTGTCCGATGGCCGCGGCTGCTCCGGGCAGGAGGTGCAGATCCCCGGCCGACGCGTTGCGGTACCACGCGGCCTGGGCGTTCTGGACGTTGTTGGAGCGGACCGGCGCAGGGGCGCCGTCGCGCGCGGTGATGGCGCCGTTGGCGAGGTTGTTGCGGAACACGAGGTTGCTGCTGCCGGCGAAGCGGTACTCGATCGGCGCCCAGTAGGGCACGTGGACCGTGTTGTTGTCGACCCGGACGTCCGAGGCGTACTCCAGCCCGATCCCGACGTCGGTGAACGGCCCGGTTCCGTCGTTGCAGACGAAGTTGTTGCGGATGACGCTGGCCCCGCCGTTGTGACCGCCGCCCGCGCTCCCGAGCCCGAACCCGATGCCACGGTCGCAGTTGATAATCCAATTGCGCTCCACGACGACGTTCTGGGGCAGGGTGGGGCAGCGGTTCCAGAAATGGATCGCGTGCTCGGCGAGCGAGTCGCCGCCCGCCGGCGTCCGGATGTTGCGGAACAGGTTGTCGCGGACCCCCCAGTTCACGCCCTTGTGAATGTCAATCCCACCCGTGTAGTACTGGTAGGCCCACCCGGAGGTGAATTCGAACAGGCACCCCTCCACGATTCCGTCGGTGGCGCCGACGGGGTCGGCCGGCGACGAAGAGCCCTTGATGAACTGCTCGTTGCAGTTGACGATCCGGCAGTTGTGGACCCGGAGACCCGCGGCGTCGTTGGGAGTCTCGCCCTGGATCTGGATGCCATGGTACAGGCACCAGCCGAAGGTCAGGTCGGCGATCGTGACGTGCGAGGCGGGGATGAGAAACACATGCTGCAGGGTGGCGGACGTGCCCTCGTCCGGCCCGCGGAGGATCACGGCGTCACGGTCGCCGCTGACGCCGCGAACGATCAGCCGGTCGCACGTGAGGTGCAGCATCGGGACGTCGAGCACATACGTCCCGTTGGACACGAGGATCGTCGCCGGAACCCCCGCCGCATTCGCGGCATTCACGGCGGCGGTCAACTGGGCGACCGTGCCCACCCGGTACACGGTCCCCGTGGTCAGATCGAGCGGCGGCGCATGGCCGGGAACCGCGCCGGCGGAAAGCGCCAGCCCCATCCCCGCCAGTCCAGCCGCCCCTCTCGCGACATTCCGCAAAGAACGGTTCACAACGCACCCCCGGTTGCCCGCCCGCCTGTCATAGAGCACGGAACATGCCGCGGCGTTCAACACCGCCCGTATCCATCGTTTCTGTTCGGTGATCCCGAAAATAGTACCCGTGGCGCGGCGTTTCACGTATATTATCTCGATGGACGTCCCGCGAACGGGGCATCTGAGTGGTTGCGCAACGGGTCGTGACGAGCGCCTTGGGGGCCGCAACGGGCGGGAGCCGAAGCGCAAGAGTGGGTTGTCATGTCGCGGTCAGGGCGCGGGCGCAGGCATGCGGATGCGTCCCGCGATGTGGGGCGTTTTTGATATGCGCATTCTGGCGTGGACAGCAGTGGCGGGCATGACCCTGTTCGGGATGCCGGCGGGCCGGGCGGACACCTTCGTCGCGACCAACACCACATGGCGATACCGGCCGGGGACCAACGAGGTCTCGTCGCCGACCAGCCTTTGGCGGACCAACACCTACAGCGACGCCTCCTGGCCCACAGCCCCCACGCCGTTCTTCTACGGCAACCTCAGCGCGAGTCTCACCAACGGGGGCACGCGGCTGAACTCGATGTCGAACAGCTACACCTGCGTCTTCCTCCGCAAGCAGTTCTCGGTGACCGATGCCGCCAGCGTCACCTCGATGACCCTGCGCGTGGCCTTCGACGACGGCTTCATCGCGTGGCTGAACGGCACGGAGCTGGTCCGGACCAATATGAACGCGGGCGAGCCCCTCTATACGTGGGGGGCCAGCACGTCCGTCACCACGCCGTCCTATCGCAATTTCGGGATCGCGAATCCGGCCACGCGGCTGCGGACGGGCGACAACTACCTCTGCATCCAGGCCTTCAATCGTCGCGCGAACAACAGCGACTTCTACATCAACGCGGAATTGACGGCGCTCCTCGGCTCGGGGGCGCCGACCCTTTCGTTCATCTCTCCCGCGCCGGGCAGCGTGCTGGAAACGCTGACGAACATCACCGTGCGGTTCTCGGAGCCCGTCACCGGCGTCAATGCCTCGGACCTGCTCGTGGGCGGCGCCCCGGCCGTGTCGGTGAGCGGTTCGACCACCCAGTATGTCTTCACGGTCAACACCCCGCCGGAAGGGGTGGTTACGGTGTCCTGGGCGTCCGGGCACGGGATCGCGGACACCCTCGGCACGCCCTTCGACCACACCGCGCCCGACGCGTCGTGGACTTACTCGATCGACGCCGGGCCTCCGACGATCGTCGCCGTTTCGCCGTCGCCGGGCAGTACGCTTCCGGGATTGACGAACATCACCGTGACCTTCTCGGAACCGGTCTTCGGCGTCGACCGCGGCGATCTGTTTGTCAACGGGCAGACGGCCCTGGGGGTCACCGGGAGCGCCTCGCAGTATGTGTTCACGGTTGGTTCCCCGGCGGTCGGGGTCGCCGCGATCGTGTGGGACGTGGCCCACGGCATCACCGACGGCTGCATCCCGCCGAACAGCTTCGACGGCAACGCGCCCGGCGCCGTGTGGAGCTACCAGATCGTGGACACGACGGCGCCGACGGTGAAGTCGCGACACCCGCCGGAGGGGGTGCTGGTGCGGCAGCTGGCGCAGACGGAGATCGTGTTCAGCGAACCGGTGACCGGGGTGGACGCGTCGGACCTCAAGGTCAACGGATCGCCCGCGAGCGGAGTGCAGGGGGCGCTGGCGGGGCCGTACGTCTTCTCGTTCGACGGGCCGGCGACGGGCACCGTCATCTTCGGTTGGGCGACCGGCCACGGCATCGCCGACCTCGCCGTTCCCGCGAATGCCTTCGCCGGTTCCTCCTGGACCGTCGGGTACGATCCCGCCGCGCCGGCGCCGAACATCCGCATCAACGAGTTCCTGGCCTCCAACCAGTCGACGAACGGCCTTCTGGACGAGGATGGCGAGCTGGAGGACTGGATCGAGCTCTACAACGCCGGCGCCGAGGCGGTGGACCTCAACGGCTGGTCGCTTTCGGACGACGCGGACGAGCCGGGCCGGTGGGTATTCCCGACGAGGCTCCTCAATCCCGGTACGTACCTGGTCGTCTACGCCTCGGGCAAGGACCGGCGTCCGACCGCGCCCGGGTCGAAGCTGCACACGAACTTCCGGCTCGGTTCGGACGGCGAGTACCTCGGTCTGTGGAACGCGGACGCGCCGCGCCGGATCGTATCGGAGTTCGCGCCGGAGTACCCGGAGCAGCGCAATGACATCTCCTACGGTCCCGACCTGGCGATGCAGATGGCGTACTTCGCCGTGCCCACGCCCGGCGGACCCAACACCGGCGCGACGCTGACGGGGATCGTGCCGCGCGTGCATTTCAACGTGAACCGCGGGTTCTTCCGGGATCCGTTCGATCTGATCCTGACGGTCCCGATGCCCGGTGCCTCGATCCGGTACACGACGAACGGGGCACCTCCGACGTCGACGGGCGGGATCGCCTATACCGGCGCGATCCGGATCGCGCGGACGTCCGTCATTCGCGCGGGGGCCTTCCTGGCGGGCCATCTGCCGTCGTCGGTGGGCACCTGCACCTATGTCTTCCCCGCCGACGTGATCCAGCAGTCCGCCTTCCCGCCGGGTTGGCCCGCCGATTGGGGCACGTATCTGTCCGCCACGGTGAAAGCCGACTACGAAATGGACCCGGAGATCGTGTTCGATCCGGCCTATTCGGGGGAGATGGAGTCCGCCCTGCTGCAGGTGCCGACCCTGTCCATCGTCACGCACCCGGACAGCCTGTGGGCGGCGGACGGCATCTACTACGGGGGCAATCCCTACAACGAAGGGCTGGCCTGGGAGCGGGCGGCGTCCTGCGAGTGGATCCAGCCGGACGGCCGGCGGGAGTTCCAGGTCGACGCGGGGCTGCGCATCCAGGGCGGCGAAGGGCGCAACCCGACCAAGAGCCCGAAGCACTCCTTCCGACTGCTGTTCAAGGGCGACTACGGGCCCGGCGAGCTGGAGTTCCCGCTGTTTCCGGGGCGTCCCGTGGAAACCTACGACACCATCATCCTGCGGGCCGGTTTCAACAACTCCTGGGTCCACTGGGACGCGACGCAGCGCGCGCAGTCGGAGTACCTGCGCGACCAGTGGGCGCGCCAGACCCAGTGGGCGATGGGGCACGTGTCGGCGGGCGGCCGGTTCGCTCACGTCTATCTGAATGGCCTGTACTGGGGCGTCTACGACGTGAGCGACCGCCCGGACGCCGATTTTGCCGCCTCCTATCTCGGGGGGGAGAAGGAGGATTGGGACGTCCTGAACTCCGCCGTCGCCGTCGATGGCGACACCGCGGCGTGGAGCACCCTGCAGACCCTGGCCAATGCGGGGGTCGCCTCCAATGCCCAGTACGAGGCGATCCAGGAATACGTCAATGTCGTCAACCTCGCCGATTACATGCTGCTGAATCACTACGCCGGCAACGCCGACTGGGATCATCACAACTGGTATGCCGCGCGGCGCCGCGGAACCAACGACGGCTATCGGTTCTTCTGCTGGGACTCGGAACGCATCCTGGAGAGCGTGACGGATCTCACCGCGTTCAGCGACAACAATGCCAACATGCCGTCCCGCGTGTACCAGAAACTGCGCGACAACGCGGAGTTCCGGCTGCTGTTCGCCGACCGGATCCAGCGCCACTGCTACAATGGCGGCGCCCTCTCGCCCGAGAGCGCGGCGGCGCGGTTCTCGGCCCTCGTCCAGGGTATGCAGAGCGCGATCGTCGCGGAGTCGGCGCGGTGGGGCGATTACCGAAGGGACGTCGCCCCCAGCGGCACCGCCGACCTCTACGATCGCGATTACTACTGGTGGCCCGAGTGCAACGACATTCTGACGGCGTACCTGCCGGCGCGGCGCGATCGCGTGGTGACGAACTACATGACGCTGAACCTGTACCCGCGGGTCCCGGCGCCGGTCTTCAACCAGTTCGGCGGAGCGGCGCCGAAGGGCTTCCTGCTGACGATGAGCGCCGGCACGAACCCGATCTACTACACGACCAACGGCGTGGATCCGCGGGTGTACGGGACGGGGGCAACCTCGCCGTACGCGCGGGTCTATTCGGGTCCGGTGGAGCTGAACGAGTCGCAGACGATCAAGGCGCGGGCGTGGAGCAACAGCGTGTGGAGCGCGCTGACCGAGGCGCGGTTCCAGGTGCAGGATCTGGGCTGGCCGCTGCGGATCTCGGAGGTGATGTACAACCCGCCGGGCGGGGACGCGTACGAGTTCATCGAGCTGCGGAACACCTCGACGGCGCCGCTGAACGTGGGGCTGGTGCATTTCAAGGAGGTGCAGTTCGCGTTTGCGCCGGATACGGTGCTCACGCCGGGGCAGATGGTCGTCGTGGCCAACGGCTTGAACCCGGCGGCTTTTGCCGCGCGCTATCCGGGGGTGCCGGTGGCGGGGCACTTCACGGGCAACCTGCCCAACGGGGGCGGACGGATCACGCTGCTGGACCCGCAGGAGGGGATCATCGAGTCGGTGGACTACGACGACGAGGACGGATGGTCGCGCGAGGCCGACGGGCGGGGACGGTCGCTGGAACGGCTCGACCTGGAGGCGGACCCGGACGATCCGGCGAACTGGACCACGGCGGGGCCGGTGTACGGCACGCCGGGCCAGCCGGTTTCGCCGCCCGCCGCGCCGCCGGTGCGCCTCAACGAGGCGATGGCCGATCCCGTTGCGTTCACCAACGCGTACGGGCAGATCACTGACTGGATCGAGCTGTACAACCCCGGCGCGGCGACGGTGAGCCTTGCGGGGTGGAGCCTGAGCGACGGGACCGATCCCCGGCGCTACGTGTTCCCGGCGGGGACGGCGATCAGCAACGGCGGCTTCCTGGTCGTGTGGTGCGACACGGCCACCAACCAGCCGGGGCTGCACACGGGCTTCGGCCTGAGCCGCCAGGGCGAGTCGATCGCGCTGTACGACGCGACGACCAGCCGCCTCGACAGCGTCAGCTTCGGCCTGCAGGCGGCCGATTTCACCGTGGGACGGCTCGCGGGGCCGGACGAACCGTGGAACCTGTGCGTGCCGACGCCCGGCGCGCCGAACACGGCCGCCACGCTGGCCGCGGCAACGAACCTGACGCTCAACGAATGGTTCGCCAACCCGGTGAGCGGGGAGGACGACTGGCTGGAGATCCACAACCGGGATGCGATGCATCCGGCCGCCCTGCAGGACTGCTACGTGCAGGTGGAGGACCGCCTGTATCGGATCGGCGCGCTTTCCTTCGTGCCCGCGGGCGGATTCCTGCGCTTCTGGGCGGATGAAACGCCCGGGGCCGACCACCTCGATCTCAAGCTGCCCGCCGCGGGCGGCACGCTGGCGCTGTACGATGCGCTGGCGGCGGAGGTGGACCGCGTGACCTACACGGCGCAGGTCGAGGGGGTGTCCAGCGGGCGGCTGCCGGACGGCGCGGCGACCCTCCTCGACTTCCCCGGCACGGCCAGCCCGGGGGCCTCGAACTGGGTGTCCACCTACACGGGGCCGTTGCTCAATGAAGTGCTGGCCCGCAACCAGTCGGCGGTGACCAACGGGGCGGGCCGGATCGCCGACTTCGTGGAATTGCGCAACCCCTCCGCCGCGCCCGCGATCATGGACGGCATGAGCCTGAGCATCGGCAAGGCCGAGCCGGGTCAGTGGGTGTTCCCGGCGGGCACCACCAACCCCGGAAACGGCTATCTGGTACTCTGGTGCGATGGCGGGCGCCCCGCCACGACCAATGCGTCGGACGTTCTGAACACCGGTCGTTCATTATCGGGGGAGGAGGGAAGCGTCCACCTGTTCAATGCCGGGGGCCAGGAGGTCGATTCGGTGGTGTACGGCTTCCAGATCGAGGATCTCTCGGTGGGCCGCATCGGCGGCGCCTGGTACCTTCTCGATCACCCCACGGCGGGCGATGCGAACGCCGCCGCCGCCGCGCTCACCGTCGGCTCGCTGCTGCGAATCAACGAATGGATGACCGACGGGGGCGATGACTGGTTCGAGATCCACAACGCCGGCGCCCTGCCGGTGAGCCTGACCGGCATGGCGGTGGCCGACACGCCGGCGCTCTTCGCCCTGACCAACAACGTCATCGGCCCGCTGAGCTTCGTCGGCGCCGGGGGCTGGGTGCTGTTTGCGGCGGACGGCGACCGTGACGCGGGCGGCGATCACGTGGGCTTCCAGCTCAATGCGATGGGGGAGTCGCTGCGGCTGTACGACGCGGGGGGGGGGCTGGTGGACGCGGCGGAGTTTGGTGTCCAAGCGCCGGGGGTCTCTGAGGGTCTGCTGCCCGACGGGGCGGCCGCGCGGGTGTTCTTCCCCACCACGGCCACGCCCGACGCGAGCAACTACCTGCCGCTGACCAACGTGGTGGTCAACGAGGTGCTGGCGCACACCGATCCGCCGCTGGAGGACGCGATCGAGGTGGCGAACGTCTCGGGGGCGCCGGTGGGGATCGGAGGCTGGACGCTGAGCGACGATCCGCGGCGGCCCGGCAAGTACACGATCCCGGCGGGGCTTACCCTTGGCGCGAACGGACACGCGGTGTTCTACGAGTACCAGTTCAACGGCGGGCCCGGCTCGGCCATTCCGTTCAATCTCAATTCGTTCGAGGGCGACACGGTGCTGCTCTCCGAGGTGGACGGCGGCGGACAGCCCACCGGCTACCGTTCGCTGGTGCGGTTCGGTCCCTCGTTCAACGGGATGTCGTTCGGGTGGCATCCGACGACGCACGGTCCCGATTTCGTGGGTCTGGTCGCGCGCACCTTTGGCCGCGACACGCCGTTCGATCTGAGCGATTTCCGGTCCGGAGGGGGGCTGACCAACGCGCCCGCGCGGGTGCCGCCGGTGGTGATCAACGAGATCATGTATCGGTCGACCAACTGGTTTGATGCGGGGGCGGGGATTCCCGAGGAATACATCGAGCTCCACAACCGCACGGGGGAGGCCGTGTCGCTGTTCGACCCGGCCTATCCCACGAACCGGTGGAAGCTCGGGGAGGCGGTTTCCTTCGATCTGCCCGGCGGCGTCACCGTGCCCTCCAACGGCTACGCGCTGGTGGTCAACTTCGATCCGGCGTCGAATGCGACCGCGGTGGCCGCGTTCCGTGCGCGCTACGGCGTTCCGCAGTCCACGCCGGTCTACGGGCCGTTCGGCGGCCGGCTGGCGGACGAGGGGGAGCGGATCGGGTGGCTGGCGCCCGACACGCCTGAACAGGACGGGCCGGAGGAGGGGCTGGTGCCCTACGTGCTGCTCGAAGGCATCGCCTACTCGAACGACGCGCCCTGGCCCGCGGCCGCGGCGGGGGGCGGGGCCTCGCTGCAACGGGTCGTGGCCGCGGTCTACGGAAATGAAAGCACCAACTGGTGCGCGTGGGCGCCGTCGCCCGGACGGAAGAACCTCCTGGCCGGGACGCCGAACGACTACGACGGCGACGGCCTGACGAACGGGTGGGAATCGGCGTACGCGTTGAATCCCGAAGACCCGCTGGACGCGGACATCGACAGCGACGGCGACCGGTTCACCAACCGGCAGGAATACCTGGCCGGCACCGACCCGCGCGATCCGAACAGCTACCTTCGGGTGCAGCAGGTGACGGCGCAGGCCGGCGCCCGGCTGGTGCAGTTCCTCGCGGTGGCGGGCCGCACGTACAGCGTGCTGTGGTGCGATGATCTCTGCGCGGCCGACTGGCAGAAGCTGCAGGACGTGGGGGCCGAGGCGGTCGACCGGCTGGTGTCGATCGTCGACGCCGCCCCCGTCCCGCGCCGCTTCTACCGCCTGGTCACGCCCGCCCAGCCCTGAGCCCGCCGCGCCGATCCGAGGGGAGCGCGCCCCGTCGGTTCCCCGAGCCCGCGGCCTCCGTCGGCAGGCCGTCCGGCCCTTGACCGTCGCGCGATCCCCCGCCCCGTCGTTCGGCCAACCCGCCTGCGCGAACATACCATTCCGATGATACGATCGTATCATGAAAATGGTATATTTGTCGGCGACGGCGCTCTCGCGCCCCAGCCCGCAGGCCATCCCGCCCGCGCCTCCCGCGTGGCGTACCGCGGGCAATCTTGCCCGCGTCTTCCGTTCACCAAACACAGCCTCCGCGCGCGGGATTGCGCGCGGTGCGGTTGCGGCAATTCCGGCCGACTCAGGCGGCTGCCCGTGCCATGGCCCCGGCACCCGGCCAGGGTGAACGAATGGCAGTGCACCGGATGGGAGAGGCGGCCGCGCGGGTCATCTCCGGGCGCGACCACGGCAACGCGCTCAGGCGAGCGTCCATCGCGCCTGGCGAAGGACGGCGCGCTCCGAGCCTTTCAGGAGTTCATACCAGACGGTGAGGAACTTGCCGTCCGCGGTTTCCACCGTGCTGGGGTAACCGAGGTCGCCTCCGGCGCCGTCCGTCGAGATCATCAGCGCCTCGGACCACGTCCGTCCCCCGTCGCGGCTGAGCCGGGCCTGGTTGCCGAAGGGCGCGCGGCGGTGTCCGTAGGTCATCATCAGGGCGCCGTCCCGCAGGCGCAGAAGATGCGAGGGAAGACCCCAGACGCCGATGGGGCGGGGGACGGACCATGTCTTGCCGCCATCCTCGGATTCGCACTGCAGCGTCTCCCTGGCGCTGGCCTCGTTGTGGTTCCGGATCTGCACAACGATCCGGCCACCGTCCGCCTCGACGGCGTGAAGCTCGTGGTACTTCTCCCCCGTGTCGCCGGGGCGGGCGGGGATCGCCGCCAGCCACCGCCAGGTCGCGCCATCGTCGCGCGATTCGCACACGCCCACCCGCTTCTCCGCCGTCCAGAGCTCCTTGCCCGCGTAGAGCAGACGGCCGTCCGAGAGTTGGATGGGACCGTGGGGACTGTTTACAATCGTTGGAAGGCGCGCCGACCAGGTGACACCGCCGTCGGTGGAACGTACCAGCCACTGACCCAGCTCCGCTTTCCGCTGCTCCGCGCTGAGACGGCCGTGGGCGCGCTGCCACCGATCGAGCTTCTCCGCCGGCCACGCACCCCCGTCATCGGGCTTACGTTTCGCTGCCGCCGACAAGGAGTTCTCATAGGCCAGCGACGTGAAGGTGGTGACGAGGATCGATCCCTTCGCGGTCTCCAGCACGCCGGCATCGCGATCGTCGATCGCACTGTCCAGCAGCACCTGCGGCCAGCCCCACGTCGCCCCTTCGTCGTGCGATACCATGTACTCGACGCGGCCGAACGGACACACATGGGCCTCGCGGCCTCCCGAGCACACGAGAAGGAGATCGCCATTCCGTCGGCGCGCGACCGTGGGCCAGCCGTGGTAATACTGGGGTTGGAGACTGATGGTGCGCGTTTCGGACACCCGTGCCTTCCGCGCCTCCTCCGCCCGCGCCGCGCGCCCGATCCACGCCGCCGCAAGGGCTGCACCGCCGTTCTGCAAGAAACCACGCCTGTCCATAGTCGCCCTCCGGAATCAAGGTCTATTTCTACGCTCGGTCGGCGACACAGACAAGCGAAGGAAACCCTGACGGAGAAGATACCCTGCCTCGGGACACCGGGAAGAAAGGTGTGAAGGGAGCGAGCGCGGCAGACGTATTGGCTGCAACGGGAAGGAGTCTATCGTGAAACGGCCGCTGCTCGTCGTTCTTGCTGTTCTGAGCGTCGCGTACCTTGGAGGGTGCGCGACCACGCCTGTTGCGCCGCGGCGCGCGGACGCAGGCAACTACGAGTACGTCGCTCAGATTCTGGCCATGCCTTCCCGAAGAGCCAGCGTCACGGAAATAGCGCCCTGCTATGCGGCATTTCGAACCGATGCGGGTGAAACCTTCATCATCGGAAGCCCCGCTTCCCCGCCGGAGGTCGCGGGTTTTCTCGAGACCCTTGAGAAGGGGAAGGCCTACTTCCTGCCCGAAGCGTTCATGGAGTACCAGACGAAAGGCAAGTAGAACAGTGACGGCCTGCCCTGTCTCCCACGCGGATCGTGTCAATGCGACTGTCAAGTAATGCTCTGCGTGCGTCCTCCGCTCCGGAAGTCCAGCCTCCTTGACATCCGAGCACCACAACGGCCACCGCCACGGCGTGCGGCATTCTCGTCATGATCTTCATCCTCATCCAATACGGAGCCCCTCACGTTTCGGCGGAGCAGCGGCGATGGCGGGAAGGTGGGGGTCGGTCCTTCCTTCATCGGCAGAACCAGATTCGCTTGACCGCCCACGTGTCGTTCGTCTTCGCGAGGTCGATCTGGAAATGACAGCCTCGCTCGAGATCGTGATAGTCCAGTCTTCCGGTGCCGTTGGTGTTGAGACTGCACCGGCTGACGTAGTTGGTTGACATGCCGCTCCGTCGGATCATGGCCACGAGGTTGGATTCCTGTCTTCTCGCAGGGGATCCATCTCCGGGAGATTGCCCTCCCGAAGCGAAGCGGACTTCCGTGGCGGATACACTCTGGCTGAGCCGGGGCAGAACGGCCTCCGGGTCGACCATCAGTGCCATCAAGATGGTTCTGGTGTTTATGACTTCCTGTCCGCGTGTCGCACAAGCGCGGCCGCGCGCCGCCTCAGAACAGCCCTTCCAGGGTCTGAATGTGCTCCCTCAACGCGTCGGCCGGGGCGGCGGGAGCCGCCTGCTGCCGCGCTTCGCTCTCTTCCGCGGTCTGGCGAACCGCGAGCAGGTTGGACGGGTATTCGAGTGTGTATTCGATGCGATAGGCCAGCTTCTGACCCGGCGCCAGCGTGAGGGTCCACTTCAGAAGCCCCTGGCTGTCCGGCCGGCCGTCCGGCTTGACGCGCACGCGCGAGACCTCGACGTCCCTGCTCTGCGACACCGGGATACGGTCGGAGAGCTCGAATTGCACCGGCTCGCTGTGCAGGTTCTCCATGGTGATGTCGAACGCGACGTCCATCCGCGTGCGCTCGCCGCGCACGAGCGAGCTGCTCCGCCCGTCCAGTACGCGGGCGATCTTGAGCCGGTCTTCCAGCCCGAGCAGCAGGGAGAACCGCTCATTCTCGGCGACGAAATCGACATCGGTGTGGCCGAGGAACGACTCGCCCTGGAACAGCGCGACGCGCCCCGGCAGGACCGGCAGGCGGGAGGTGTTGGTCAGCTCCACCGTGCGCACGGCGTTGGGGTTCTTCTCCGGCACCGCCACGATCTTCTCCGCGGCCGCCAGCTCGACCGAGCCGATCGGCACGCGGACCAGCCGGCCGTCGGCCCGGACCATCGGGCGACCCTCGCCGGAGAAGTGCGCCGTCGTGCCGCGCTTCTGCAGCCGCTGGAAGACGCGCACGGCGCGCATCTGAATGTCGTTCTGGCGGGCGAAGTTGTCGGTGAACATCTGGAACTGCGCCTCGCCGTTGTTGTACAGGAACCACGCCGTGTTCTGGCCCTCGAAGACCGCCTTCGCCTTGCTGAACGAGGACGCCTTCGTCTGTGCGGCGGGCGGGGCCGGACGGCGGCCGACGAGCAGCGCCTCGATCTCCGGGCGCTCCATCGTCTCCACCGGCGACTGCGTGGAGAACTGGATCTCCGCCCCGTTCCAGTCTTCGCCGGTCGTCTGGCTGACCATCGCGTGGGAGGCCAGTCGGACGGCCGAGGGCTTGGCGCCGTTGGCGCGCAGCTCGTGCGCGGCCTCCCACGTGGCGCCGGGCAGGAGGTAGGCCAGGGTGAGGACGCTGTCCTGCTCCTTCTCGGCCTCGACGGTGACCGTGATCGCGGTCTGCTCAAGCTGGCGGCGCCGGCCGAGCTCCTCCAACTTGCGCTGGCGCACGCTCATCTCCGGTTGCAGGTCCCGCTTCTGGCGTTCGATCTTGCGCCGGGCGGCGGCGATCTCGCGCGACTGCTGGAGCACGTACTTCACCACGGCGTCGTAGCCCGCGACATCGACGCCCTTGGTCAGCGTGTCCTTCGGCAGCTGCTCGGTCGAGAACGCGCGCACGCCCTCGACCTGCTGGGCCTGCGCCGCCAGGGCCTTGAGATCGTCATCCAGGTCGGCGACCTGGTCCTGGATCTCCTGCACGGCGGCCTGCGCCTTGCGGACCTCCTCGTCGGTGGACTTCGCCAGGTGCTCGCGCGCGACCTGCACGTCCACAATGCGGCCCGCGCCGGCCGGCGAGAGGGCCAGGCGGACCGATTCCTCGTCGGTCCAGCCCGGCAGACCCGCAAACACGAAGTCGCGCCGCCCCGCGGCGGTCCGCACCTTGGCTTCCCGCTCCACGCGCGCCCGATCGGGGTAGACCGTGACCCGCGCGATCGTCGACTCCGTCTTCACCGGTTCCGCCGCGAACACGGTCGCTCCGCCACAGCCCAGGAACGCCGCGACCATCGCCGCTCGCCATGTCCACATATGGGTCTTCATAACGCCCTTTCCTTCGTCGTGAACCTCGCGGCCCATGACCTGCCTCTCGGGATGCACTGCGCAGCAAGATAGGCCGTCACAAGCGTCATCATGCCGCCGACGGCCTGACAGTTGCCATGCGGGTGTCATGCAATTGTAAAACGATTGTGCGGGCCGACCGCCTCTCTCCGGGGGGCGGGCCGGATTCGCACGGTCACGGAATCTTGGTCTCTCCGGGCGATCCGCTAGGCGCCGATGCCTTGCCGCCTGCGTCTTTCGCGGAGAGGACTGTCTTCAAGGTCTCCTTGTTGGCCGCGATAGACTTCCGCAGCAGTTCCTTCGCGGACGCCAAGTCACCCTTCTCGATCTGTTCGAGAACCGATTCGGCCAACGAGACCGCCCGCTCGGCCGAGCGGCACTTCTCGGCCACCGTGTCCGAATCAATGGAGAGAATCGTGTAGGAATCGCGTTGTCCGGGATTCGGTATCAATACCATTCCGAATGGCGCGAGCATCGAGCGAAAGGAGGGAAGAAAGGGTTGGTCTTTGAGGTTGGCGGTGATCCTCTGACCCTTCAGTTTCGGGTCGGTCGGATTGAAGACGATATTCAGGTCAACGTTGCGGATCAGTATGCCAAGAGCATCCGCGAGAGGGACGTCGTTTAGGCTGATGGTGATCTCGTCGCCGGTGTGGTCGGCATTCCGCTGGAGGTCAACCGCCGCTGCAGAGATACCCAGCGCAATCAGAGCCAATGCGGTCACGGCCCAGAGAGTTCTCTTCATACGCACTCCTTTTCTCTCCAACTCCATGGCTGGAGTATCGGGCGGCCGATCGCCCGCGTCAAGATGCGACCGGCGCGTCTCCGCCACGGGTCGCCGCCTGTTGGCGTCCCGTACCGCGGGCAATCCTGCCCGCGCGCCCTGTTCTCGAAGCTCAGCCTTCGCGCGCAGGATTGCGCGCGGTACGGTTCCGGCAGTCTCCGCACACTCCGACGCCCGTTCGTGCGCGCTCTCTCAGCCGTCCCACCCGTGCATGGGCTGCGGGTGCGTCAGCGCGGAGACGTATCCTGCCTGCCCGCGCGGAGCCTTCGATACTGATCGAGGGCGCCCGGCGTCGCAGAATGCGCGGTCATGTCGGCGACGGGCTACATCTTCGACATCCGGCGGTTCACGGTCCATGACGGACCGGGGATCCGCGTGACGGTCTTCTTCCAGGGTTGTCCGCTCTCGTGCCGCTGGTGTCACAACCCCGAGTCCCTGCGCCAGCTCGGCTCGCCGGGGGCACGTGAGATGTCGGCGGCCGAGGTCGTGGCCGAGGCGGTCAAGGACCGCGTGTTCATGGAGGAGTCGGGGGGAGGGGTGACCTTCTCCGGCGGCGAGCCGCTGATGCAGCCGGAGTTCCTGCGCGAGCTCGTCCGCGCGTGCCGCGCCGAGGGATTGCCGACCGCCGTCGATACGTCGGGTTTCGCGGAGGCCGATGTCTTCGACGCGGTGATGCCGGAGCCCGATCTCTTCCTGTACGACCTGAAGCTCATGGAAAGCAGGGCGCACCGGAGGTATACTGGGTGTCCGAACGGGCGGATCCTGCGCAATTTCCGCCGGCTGGCGAAGAGCGGCCGGCCGGTGATCGTGCGGGTGCCGGTGATCCCGGGCCACACGGATGGCGATGCGAATCTGGACCGGCTGTCGGAGTTTCTGCTGGCGACGCGGCCCGACGCGCCGGTGAACCTGCTGCCCTATCACCGGCTCGCGGATCGCAAGTACGAGCGGCTGGGCCGGTGCGCGCCGATGGCCGGCGTGGAGCCGCCGGAGCCGGCGCGGATGGAGCAGGTGAGGGCGCGCCTCGCGGCGCGCGGCCTGCGGGTGACGATTGGAGCGGCGACATGAACGAGCGGATCCGGAGACTGCGGGAGGCCACCCTGGCGGCCGTGCCCCGCATCAGCGCGGAGCGCGCGAGGCTGCTGACGGAATTCGAGCGCAGCGACGACGCGCGCGGCGCATCGGTCCCGGTCCGGCGCGCCATGGCCTTCCGCCACCTGATGGCCCACAAGGCGCTGCACGTGGGCGACGGCGAGATGATCGTCGGCGAGCGCGGGCCGGCGCCGGCCGCCACACCGACCTATCCCGAGGTCTGTCTCCACTCCGCGGCCGATCTGGATGTCCTGCATTCCCGCCCGAAGATCGCCTTCGCCGTCGACGAGGAGACCCGCCGCGTCCTCCTCGACGAGGTCACCCCCCACTGGCGCGGCCGCACGCAGCGCGAGCGGCTGTTCGCCGCCATGACCCCCGAGTGGCGCGCCGCCTACGAGGCCGGGATCTTCACCGAGTTCATGGAACAGCGCACGCCCGGCCACACGGTTCTCGGCGCGAAGATGTGGCGATGCGGATTCCTCGACCTGCAGGCGCAGGTGCGAAAGCGGATGGAGCGGTTGGACTTCTTCGGCGACCCGCAGGCCCAGGCGAAGCGCGAGGAGCTGGAGGCCATGGACATCGCCTGCGAGGCCATCCTGTTCTTCGCGCGGCGGCACGCGGAGGACCTCGACCGGCGGGCGCGGGCGGAGGCGGATGCCGTGCGCCGGCGCGAGCTCGAGACCATGGCCGGCATCTGCCGGCGGGTGCCGGCGCAGGCCCCCCGCACGTTCTGGGAGGCGTTGCAGCACTACTGGTTCATCCACGTCGGGGTGCTGTGCGAGGCCAATCCGTGGGATTCGTTCAATCCCGGCCGCCTGGACCAGCATCTCTACCCGTTCTACCGCGCCGGCCTCGCTTCCGGCGAGCTGACCGAAGAGCGGGCGCGCGAGCTCCTCCAGGCCTTCTGGGTCAAGTTCCACGATCATCCCGCGCCGCCGAAGGTGGGCGTGACGGCCGCGGAGAGCGGGACCTATACGGATTTCTGCCTGATCAACGTCGGCGGCGTGAAGCCGGACGGATCGGATGCGTCGAACGAGCTGAGCTACCTGATCCTGGACGTCGTGGAGGAGATGCGCCTGCTCCAGCCGAGCTCGATGGTGCAGATCAGCAAGAAGAACCCCGACCGGCTGATGGAGCGCGCCGTGCGGATCATCCGCACCGGCTTCGGTCAGCCGTCGGTCTTCAACACCGACGCGATCGTGCAGGAACTGGTGCGGCAGGGCAAATCGATCGAAGACGCGCGGTGCGGCGGCGCCAGCGGGTGCGTCGAGGCGGGGGCCTTCGGCCACGAGGCCTACATACTCACCGGCTACTTCAACCTGCCGAAGATCCTCGAGCTGACCCTCCACGACGGCGTCGATCCGCGCACGGGGAGGCCGCTCGGGCCGAAGACCGGCGATCCGCGCTCCTTCGGCAGTTTCGAACAGCTGATGGCGGCGTTCGCGGCGCAGGTGAAGCATTTCGCCGACGTGAAAATCCGCGGGAACAACGTCATCGAGTCGCTCTTCGCCCGCCACCTGCCGGTGCCGTTCCTCTCGCTGCTGATCGACGACTGCATCGAGAAGGGCATGGACTACCACGCCGGAGGGGCGCGCTACAACACGAGCTACATCCAGGGCGTGGGCATCGGGTCCGTCACCGACGCGCTTTCGGCGTTGCGCGAGCATGTCTACGAGCGGCGCGACGTGACGATGGGCGACCTGCTGGGCGCCCTGGCGGCGGATTTCGAGGGGCACGATCGACTGCGCCGCATCCTCCGCGAGGAGACGCCGAGATACGGCAACGACGACGACCGGGCCGACGACATCATGCGCGAGGTGTTCGAGGTCTACTACGGGGCGGTCAACGGCCGCCCGAACACCCGCGGCGGCACCCACCGCATCGACATGCTGCCCACCACCTGCCACGTGTACTTCGGCAGTGTCACCGGCGCGACGCCGGACGGACGGCGGGCGGGCGAACCTCTCTCGGAAGGCATTTCGCCGGTGCAGGGGGCGGACCGCCTCGGCCCGACCGCCGTGCTCAAGTCCGCCGCCAAGATGGACCACCTGCGCACCGGCGGCACGCTGCTGAACCAGAAGTTCACGCCGTCGCTGCTCGACGATGAGGCGGGCCAGCGGGCCCTGCTGAAACTCGTGCGGTCCTACTTCAGGCTCGACGGGCATCACATCCAGTTCAACGTGGTGAGCGCGGAGACGCTCCGCGATGCGCAGTGCCACCCGGAGAAGTACCGCGACCTCATCGTGCGCGTGGCGGGCTACAGCGACTACTTCATCAACCTTTCCGACGCCCTCCAGGACGAGATCATCCGGCGCACGGAGCAGCGGGAAGTCTAGCGGCTCGCCCGGCCCGTCGCGCGTCGGTCCACGGCCGCATCGCGCTCCCGTCGCCCTGCCTGTCAGGGGCGTCGGCGCAGGGCGGTCTCAGCCCGGCGGCCTGGGTCTCTCGTCCCGCGGCGAACGGCCGTAGAGACGGCGGAAGGCCGTGGCGAAGTACTGGCTGGACGAGAATCCGCACGCCATCGCGACGTCCAGCACCGTCCGTCCGGACTCGCGGCGCAACAGCTCCGCCGCGGCGGAGAGGCGGGATCGCAGCAGGTAGTCCGAGGGCGACGTGTTGACGGCGCGACGGCAGATGCGCGAGAACGTCGCTTCGCTCACGCCGCATCGCTCGGCCATCTCCGGCACGGTCCACGGGTGCGACAGGCTGTTGGGATTCGTGCGCAAGTCGCGCAGGAAGAGGGCCACCGTGCTGTCGTCGGAGGAGAGGTCCTGGTCGACGGCGATCCGCCCGCGCCGGAACTGGTTCAGGATCTCGAGCAGGAGCAGGTTGACGTGGACCGCGATGAAGGACACCGGCGGCCGGCGGCCGGCGCGTTCGACATGCCGCGCAATGCCGTGGAAGCAGGCCCTCGCGGCCGGCGTCGCCCGCCAGACGTGCTGCTTCACATGCCGCAGCCGTCCCGTCAGGTCGGCGAGATCGTCCGGCGACAGGACGATCCAGGGCGGCCAGCGCCAGGGCTGGTTGGGCCGGTAGACGCCCACGTCGAGGATGATCCAGTGCAGGCGTCCCGGTCCGATGCGCGGGTCCCCGAGCACGTGTTTCTGCCACGGCCGCGTGAAGGTCAGCTCCCCCGGCCGGAGGCGGTACCTGTGGTCGTCCACCGCGAACGGCATCGCGCCGCTCTCCAGCAGGCAGAACTCGATCCCCTCGTTGCGGTGCCACTCCAGGCCCCAGTCCTGCTCGCCCACCGCATCCCAGTAGCCGATCGTCCGGATGCCCTCCAGCACGCCGTCCGGCAGCGGCCGGCCCGGGTAACCGCCGCGCACCATCGCTTCCAGGCGCACCTGGCCCCGCCTCTGGGCCCGCCTCAGCGGCTCGCAGGTGTCCGGATGGTACGTCGTCCCGCCCGCTCGATAGATCGGCGGCAACCCCGCTGACTCGTTCGCAGCCATCATGACAGTGGTGAGGGTGAACCGGAGCGGGAGTGAGAGCAAGAGCAAGATCAAGAGTAAGATCAAGAGCAAGATCAAGAGTAAGATCAAGAGCAAGATCAAGAGCAAGAGCAGGAGTAAGAGCACGAGCAGGAGTAGGAGCAGGGGCGGGATTACTAACCTTCTCATAATAGACTAGACATGCCTCGTATCCTGTGCGAG
>CAZSUU010000058.1:0-31289 GCA_964610105.1 uncultured Verrucomicrobiota bacterium
ATGACGAGATGGGGGAGTATGTCGAGCTTTTCAATCGCGGAGATGAGACGGTGGACTTGACGGGATGGGCCTTCACCGAAGGGGTGGGCTTCACCTTCCCGGACGGCGTCGCGCTGACGCCGGGCGGGTATGTCGTAGTCGCGACCCGTCCGGAGGTGATTCGGGCACGCTGCGGCATCACCAACGTCGTCGGGCCATTCACGGGGGCGCTCAGTGACGGCGGCGAACGCCTCACCCTGCGCGATGCCGGCGGACGGGTCATGGACACCCTGAGATATGGCGACACCGCTCCGTGGCCCGCGGCGCCGGACGAGTTCGGCTACTCCCTCGAATGCATCAACCCCCGCCGTGACAACAGCTCCCCGGCGAACTGGCGCTCATGCCGGGCGAGCACACAGTCGTTCCGCCAACAGTGGCAAACCCTGAGTGTCACCAACACGGCCGGCTCGGACGATCTGTTCGTTCACCTCAATGGCGCCGGGGAATGGTTGATTGAGGATGTAGAGGTTCGCCCGGCGGAGGGCGGCGCCAATCTGCTGCCGAATGGATCCTTCGAGCCGGACGATTCAGGTTGGGCGGTGATGGGCAATCACGGGGCCAGCCAACGCACGAACGACCTTGCTTACACAGGAACGGGAAGTCTGTGGCTGGTGGCCAGCGCCCCGGGCGACGCGGTATCGAATCACATTCGCTGTGCCGACGTGCCCGGCATCGTGTCCGGCCGGGTCTACGCCCTATCCTGCCGCGCCAGTTGGCTGCGGGGGAACAGCGAATTGAGCTTCGGTTGGTTGGGAAGCGCCACGGGGATGGTCGCAGGCGCGGGATTCAGCGTGAGCCGCCTGGCCGACGAGTGGAGTGACGCGGGAAATCCCAATGGAGCATGGAGCTACCGACAACGGAACGGAACCCTCATCACAAACCGGGTCGCCGCGTGGCTCCCCGGGGACCTAGGGGCCACGCAGCCCGCATGGACGGACGCCGGCTGCGGCGGTGTGCCGGGCTGGTGCCGAAGCACCGGCTCCTCCACGGCGGTGGGCGCACCCCACCCGGAATATGACTTCCCTCCCGGCAACGTCATGGCCCACGGCCCCGCAGAAGTCTGGTGGACGTCTTCCACCAGCCAGTGCGTGACGATTGCGGGAGGGGTGTGGCTGTTGCGGCACATCGGGCGGGATCAGCGCTGGTACATCACGCGAAATGACACCCCGCTGGCCAGCGGCACGATCCTGTCATCTGAGACCGACGTCTCCTCTCAATCGCCCAGGCATTTTGCCAGCAGCGCCGATCCGGCGGCCCTGACGCTCGACCTGCAGTCCGGCGACGTTCTCAAATTTGGCGCCCTCCCCTGCGCGCCGAACACCGTCGAGGACTTCGTCGGATTCGACATCTCGATCGTCACCGGGGCCACACTTGACGCTGGCAATCGGGTCCCTCCCGTCGCGGGATTCATCGGCAGGGGCACCCCTGGGCGGGTGAACTCCGTCTGCGCGTCGAGTCTTCCGCCCTTCGTAGAGGATCTCCGCCACTCCCCCGAGAAGCCTTCCTCGATGGATCCCGTCATTGTCACCGCGCGTATTCACAGCGATTTCCCTCTCGCCTCCGTTTGCGTGGAAACGACGCAGAACCTGGACACCAACTCCGCCTTCCTGGAGATGTTGGACGACGGTCTCCACGGCGATTCCGCCATGGATGACGGCGTCTACGGCGCGATCCTCCCACCCCGGCCGTCGCAGACTTTCGTCCACTACCGCCTTCATGCGATCGACAGCCAGGGTTCGCATGCGATTGCCCCGCAACTTGATGAGCCTTCGCCTACCCAGGCGTATTTCCACTACGACGGCGAAATCAACACGCAGATCACCCTGTTCCACCTGTTTCTCTCCGCCGACAACTGGGCCGTGCTTCAGGCCAACCCATATGCCGACGACTACGTGGACTGCAGCCTGGCGATCAACCATGTCGCGTATCCTCACATAGGGATTCGCCTGAGAGGACGGCGCTCGCGCGAGCATCCCAAGTGCCCCTGGAAGTTCCGGTTCCACAAATCACATCTCTACCAAACCAACCGCACGTACGACCTCATGTACTCCGTCCCCCTGGAACAGGCGATGGCCTTCGAGATGTTCGACCGCGCCGGCATCGACAACCTGGAGCACGAGTTGATTCGGATGCACATGAACGGGCCCTTCTGGGGTGTGTATGTCGGCTTCGAGAGTCCCACCGGCTCGTGGCTGGACAAACACGGCTACGGGTCGGCTGGCGAACTCTACAAGGCGCGTGCGGTCGAGACGTCGCACCAGTCCAGAAACTCGGACCTGTTCCACAACGAAATCGCAACCGACTTCGATTACTGGGGCGCCTACAACAAGAAGGTGCGCCCCTTGGAGAAACCGGACTCCCTCCGCGCCTTCGTCGATGCGGTGAACGATCTGCCCGACGACCAGTTCCTCCCCTGGCTTGATATCCATGTGGATGTCGACCAATGGCTCAAGCGATGGGCCTTGCTGGTCTGCATGAACGTCGACGATTTTGGCGGACACAACCACTACCACTTCCTGCCCGGCGGGCCGGGGAGCAAATGGCGGTGGCTCGGCTATGATTTTGACTCCGGGTTCAGCTTCTCGCGGGTCGGCGCTCTGCGCCCGTTCTACGGGGATGGTGCGAACGGCGACAACCCGGACTGGCAGCGAAACAAGCTGTGCGCGCGCGTCTCCGCGAATGCGACCTTGCGCCGCATCTACCTGCTGACGTTGCGGCAGATGCTGAACGACGTCATTCGGGAGGAGGAGATCTTTCCCCGGATGGACGAGTTGTTCACGCGCATGACGCCGGACCGCGAGGCCGATCTGGCCCGCTGGAGCACGATGCGCACGAACACCACCGAAGCGAAGAGCGTTCTGATCTCGCAGAAGCTTTCGCTGTCGAATTACCTGGCGGCGGCCGGAATACCCGGCGCCGACAAGATGCCTGTGCTGTCGGCGGAGGGCGGGGAGATTTCCGCGAACACGGGACTGAGCATCACCGCCGCAGCCGGGTGGACGATCTACTTCACCACGGACGGGTCCGACCCGCGGCTGTCGCTGAGTCGCCGGATGTACACTGCGCCGATCGTCTTGACTAACTCCATCCTGTTGAAAGCCGCAGCCATCCCCGCCGATGAGCCGCTCGTTGAAGGCAACTGGACGGACCTCGCCGCGGCGCACTTCGCGGTCTTCCGCCGTCCGGATCTCCTCCTCCTTCAAGACGGCGATGGTTGGAAGCTCACGTGGCAGGCGGAGTTCACGAACTGGGTACTGGAGAGCACGACCGAACTGGGACAACCCTGGGGCGAGGTCCTCGCCGCGCCAAACCTCCTGGGCGGTCATCTTCAGGTGGAACAACCGTGCGCGGACGCCATGCGCTTCTACCGACTACGTCGTGAGTAGCTCCGAACGAAGTCGCGCTTCCGTCTGCTCATCGCCTGATGCCCCGAAGAAAGGACACCTTGCCATCTGGCATCCGACCCGCACGAAGGGCCGTGCGACCCTCGCCGGCCCTGATTCACGAGACGCGAGGAAACTGGCGGCGTACCGTGAGTGGGACGAGCCCGCCTACTCCAGCAGCCAGAGTTCCAATCGCAGGAATTGGAAGCGGTCAGGTTCCGGGCCGCCGTCCAGCGAGGCGGGAAGGACGTGGTACCGCCAGATGCCTTCCAGCGGCGGCACGGGATCGGCCGGATCGTCGTGCCGATAGAGGTTGAACGGCCAGGCCTGCAGATCGCGCGTGGCCTGCACGCGCCAGGCGACGTCGGTCCTCGCGATGTCGAGCTGATATTGGTACCGCATCTCCTCCAGCGCGCGCACGATCCGCGGTAGCCGCCCGTCGACCGGGTCATACGGCCCGAGTCCCATGGCATAGCGGTACAGGTTGCTGATGCCGTCGCCCGCCGCGCTCGCCGTGGGCCCCGCGATCGCGTCGTTCTCGCGCGCGGCGGCGTTGTCGAACATCAGATTGCGCCACTGCGCGTAGGAGGCCGGCGTGCCGCCGACCTTGATTTCGAGGATCCGGCCCGCCACCGGGCCCTCGCCGAAGTCCAGCGTCCGATCCGTCACCGCCCAGATCAACGCGTCCGCGGGCGTCGCCGCGCGGTAGGTCTGACCCCGATTCGTCACCGTGCCCGCCGCGTCCTGCACGAACAGCCGCACCTGGGCGCCGGCGAGCGCCGCCGCGAGGTTGTAGCCCGCGCCCGTGAAGAAACCGCCGGCGAAGCGGTCGCCCACCGATCGCGAATCGACGTCCAGGAAAAGATCCACTCCCGCCGGCCCGGATGGGAAGGGGTTCGCGCTGGTGAGGCGCAGCAGGCTGTTGCCGCTCGAGGCCGGCGTGCCTGCCGCGGGGACGCCAGTGCGAGTGAAGACGAACCGGTAGAGGCCCCAGGCCGTGGAGGATGTCGCTGTCAGCACCGTCTCATCCAGCGAGATCGATCCCCCGCCGCTCACCGCCCCCACCCTGCCGCTGCCTTCCAGCGATGCCTCGGAGCCGAGCGCCACCGCCACCGGCAGCGCTCCATTCACCGCGAGGGCCCCCTTCGAGACGTAGACGCTACCCGCGAAGGCGGGATTCGACGCCGCACTGAGCACGATCAGGCCGCCGCCGGACTTGGTCAACAGGTGCGCGCCGGAGAGGGCGCCCGTGAGGTCCATCCGGTTCGAGGTGCCGTCCACGTGGATCTCGGCATCGTCCGTCAGCGCGATCGGATTCGTCAGCACGGCGTGGTGGTTGCTGCTCGAGCCGGGATGATACCGCAGGGCGCCCAAAACGCCCTGTTGCTCGCCCTCCGGCACGCCCGCCCCACGCCCGGTGCCGGCCAGGCTCACGGTTCCGCCCAGGGTGTAGACCCGCGGCCCGGTGCCGATGTCGCCCGACGTCAGCCGCAGCTGCCCGCCGGGCTGCACCGCCACGCCCACCGTCTGCGTCGGCGCGGCGGGCTGGCTCATGCCCAGGACGCCTTCTTCGATCACCACCGCGCCGCCGAACATCTTGCCGGTCCCCGTGAGCGACGCGATGCCCGCGCCCTGTTTGATCAAGCCGCCGGGTCCGCTCCAGGTCTCGCGCAGCCGCAGGGCGCCGTACTCCGGGTCTCCGACGACATTCTCCACGTCCAGGCGCAGGTCGCTCGCCAACACCGCCCCGGCGCCGAGATCGAGCTCGGCGTGGCCGCCGCCGGCGCCCAGCACGCGCAGAAGGGCCGACGGCCCGTTGCCGGCGAAGGTGAGCGTGGCGTTCGTCGCCCCGCTGGAAAGGCCGTTGCGCCCGACACTGTCTCCGCCGTCGAAGACGAGGGTGCCGACGGTCACCGGCGCGTCCAGGTCGACCGTGCGTCCCTCGGGAACGGGCGGACAGATCCACGCCTCCACGCCCGTGCCATGGGGCGTATGGGCCGTGCTCCAGTTGCCCGGCGGCTGCCACGACGCGTCCTCCCGCGGCAGCAGCCGCGGGATGCCGCCGGCGGTGTCGGGAACGCCCTCGACCGTGAGGTTGTCGAAACGGTTGTTCCCCGCCAGTCCTCCCCCACCCTGCAGGAACTGGATGCGGAGGCCAAAGGCAGGGTTGTCGGCCACGCCGGCGATTCCCGTGAAGTCGAGCGTGGTCAACTGCGGCGCCGCGTTCGGGACCGCGACGTCGGTGAGCCAGGTGAAGTCCGTTCCATTCAGCGTATACGACAACCGCTGCGTCCCCGCGCCCTGCGTGGAACGGCGGGTCTCGTATTTCACGATGATGTCCTTGTAGCCCGGAGTGGGCAGAGAGACCGTCAACACCGCGCCGGTCGGGAAATTGACGCGCAGGTGCTCCGCCGCCGGATCGCCGTCGCGCGCGTTGATGCCGGTGAAGTCCTGCCCGGTGTCCGAGGTCACCTCCGCCGGGAGGGTCAGCGCAGGGGTGATGGCCCCGCCGCCCGTGTACGACCGCGTCGGCGCCAGCAGGGTGGCCAGCGTGTCGTCGTCGTTGAAGTTCCAGTAGTACAACAGGGGGGATGCCGAGCGCGCGCCGGCCTGGAAGGTCACCGGTTCGGACCAGCGGCTCCATCGTCCCGTGTTGTCCTTGTGGCGGACGCGCACGCGGTAGGTCTTCCCCTCCTCGGCGACGCCGTCCGGGATAACGATCGTGCCTGGAGCCCCTGTCAGCTCCCCCGAGGTCCAGACCGCCTCGATTTCGTACCTGGGCGCTGTGCCGGCCTCATAGCCGGGCATGCCCGGCGCGCTGATCTCCCCCATGCGCCACTCCGTCGCCGCGTAGGTCCCCGCCCCCTGGGGATCGCCGAAAGCGGACGACGTGAACGAGAGGTCGTTCACCGCGAATCCGTTCGTGCCCGCCGCCGTGGCCACCGGCCGGTTCGGAATGTCCGCATCGGCCGACTCGGAGAACACGTACTGATAGCCGTAGCCGAGCTGGTTGCCGTTGTTCACCGCCCACGCGCTGCCGCTCGGCCACGTGTCGATCGCGTAGTCGCGCAGGTACGTCATGCAGTCCTCGTGCGCCGCGGCGCCCGTGAACGAGGGGCTGCGAAGCCAGCGGACCCAATCACCGCCGAAACGGTTGTCGGTGAAGGGAGTGTAGAAGAAATTCCCCTTGTGGCTGGTCTGCCCGCTGTGGCTGCTCACGTCGCCTTGCGTGCGCGGATGCATGTTCCACATCGCCGCGTCGGCGTTGGCCCAGGTGTTCGTCTCGCCGGCCGGGTGCACGATGTCGGCGAACTCGCGGATCAACTGGCCGATCTGGCCGCCCGTCGGCGAGCCGTCGGAGGCGAGCAGGTCGAGGATCTCCCGGGCGCGATTGCGATACTCTTGCGCCAGCGCGGGATGCTGCAGCAGCGCCTTGTGCGCGTGAATCACGCCGGGGTAATCGGTGCCATTGATCGAGGTGGTCCAGTGGGACCTGGCGACGAACATCATGTCGAGGTCCCAGGGGATCACGACCCACCGCCCGTCCGTCGGACGGTGGTAGAAGTAGTGGTTGTACCCCCCGCGCACATCCACGTCGCCGATCAAGCGGTTCAGGGCGTGGAACGTGTAGTAGGTCTGGAGGTCCATGTTCAGTCCCCACCAGTCCAAGTTCTGATCGGCATTGACGTGCGCGTCGCGGAAGGTGTTCCAGTCCGACGAATCCACCACCTGCGTCGGTCCCTGGGCCTTCTTGTCTCCGGCGTTGCCCTCGATCTTGTAGAGGTTGCCCTCCGGGAGACCGCGTTCGTCGAGGAACGAGCCCTTCACGGGCTCAAGGGCGAGATAGAGCCCCCAGAAATCGCCGGCGTACTGTCCGTCGGCCGTCCCGATGGGATCGACCACCGTCGTCCCCGCCGGCGGCGTCTCGGTCGCGCCGCGCACCACGCGGAAGTGGTAGTAATGCGTGTGCGGCGAGGGCACGCCGGCGAGCTGGAAGATCTTGTACGACACCGCCTCCTCGACCCCCGCCATCCCGCGGTGCACGGCCGCCCACGGGCTGGAGCACGCCTCGCCGGAGAACTGCACCCACGTCTCCGCGTAGCGCTTGCCGAAGTTGTTCCGCGCCTCCAAATCGCGCGAACGGTTGAAGTAGAACCGCCACTTGTTCTTGCCTGACACGTACGTCGAGGCCTCGCCCCGGTTGCGGTACAGGATGTGATCGTAGACCTCCCCGTCGTAGACCAGCGTGCCGCGCATCTGCACGGCGTCGTAGCCGGAGTTGTACTGGCTGTTGATCACATCCGTGCCGCTGGCGACGAGGGTGTACACGGGGATCCGCGCCAGCAGGTTCGACGGGTAGGTCTGGATGGGCGAAGCGCCGGGATTGAACGACCCGGACCACGCGGGCAGGCCGGCATAGACGTAGTAGGCGAAGTTCGGCTGCTCATCGTCCGGATAGGGCACGGTCTCGGCGTTGGCCAGGGCGTCCTGGAAGGTGATCCGGTAGCGCACCAGGCGCCGGTTCGTCTGCAGCGTGGAGGGCAGGACGGCGCTGTAGATGGCGTCGCCCGCCAACGCGTCGCCGTGCGTGCCGTCGTCGTACATCGCCACCGTCGTCCACGTGGTCGTGTAGGCCGCGTCGGTCAGCCGGATGTACGCGCCGGGATCGACCGTCTGGTACGACAGCGACACCGCGCCCATGCCGTTGGGATCGGTGATCTTCGCCGTAATCGTCACCGGCACGTTCGTGCCCGGCTCCTTCGGCGAATGGCCCACCTGGCGGATCTGCGGCGGAACCGCGTTCTCCTGCCGGTAGACCGAGTTTCGGGCGCCGGGGGTCGGCGCGGTGCCGCCTCCGCCCTTGATTCCGTACAACTGCAGGTCGATCACGAAATCGCGGTTGTCGCGATCGCTGTTGAGTCCGTGTACGGCGATCACGTTCGAGCCGCCGTACACCTGCCCCTCCGCCACCGGGAGCACGATCTCCTCCCAGGCGTTCCCGTCGTGTGAACTCGTCGCGGTCGCGTCGTAGCCAAGCTGACCGCCATTCACCATCCGCCGGGCGATTTCCACGCCGTTGAGCCACACGACGATGCCGTCGTCATAGCGCATGCGCAGGATGAGATGGTCGGGCATGGCGTCGGCGGAGACAATGAAGGTCTTGCGGAAATAGACCGTGGAATAATTGTACCGCATGTCGCTCAGCGTGGTATTCACGGTGTAGCGGTAGCCGAACGCCGCGGTGCCCGTGGACCACGCGGAGTCGTCGTAGGCTGTCGCGCGCCACGCATCGACAGGCGACGAGGCCTCAGCCGTCCCCTTCTTGTAGCGCCAGCCGGCGGAAGAGGCGGCGATGTAGGTATTGGTCTGCGGGGTCGCGCTCACGCCGTAGCCGGAAGAGCGCCACGAGCCGCCGAGATCGTTGTCGAGACCGGGATGGATCAACTCGGCCGACGCGCCGCCGCCGTCCGCGCCCGTAGGCCAGGGAAAACCGGCACTGTACCCCACCCGATCCTGCCGCACGCCGACCGCGTCATGCAGGTCGATGTTCTCGCCCTCCGCGGCGAGGTTTCCGCCCCACGGCCCGAGGGCGGTGACCCCATATTTCGCGAGGATCGTCGCCGGGTTCGTCGCCACCACGAGATACCCCGCCGCGGGCAGGACCGTGCCAGGAGGGAAGGTGTACGACACCGCGTTGCGAAGCGTCCAACCGGACAGGTCCAGCGCCGAGTCGCCCGGGTTGTGCAGCTCGATGAACTCCTCGATGCTCGTCTTGTCCTCCGGCTTGTAGTGGAACTCGTTGATCACCGCACGGGCGGCCAGCGGCGCGGTGGTGGCGAAGGAGACCGAGGATGTCGCCCACGCCGTGCCCGCCCCGTTCACCGCGCGGCAACGGTAGTAGTACGAGGTCGCCGGCGTGAGCCCGGTGACGAACCGCGAGAAATTGCCGGACACGGGACCGACCAGGACGGAGGTCGCCCACGACGCCGGATTCGTTCCACCGTCGGTCATGCCATAGAAGATCGTCACGACGGGCAGGTCGTTGCCGGTCTCCGTCACCTCTCCGCGCAGCGAGGCGGTCGTGCCGGTGATGCCCTCCGGATCGCGGTTGGCCACGGCCGGGGGAGATACGGCGAGCGTGGTGAAGCTCTCCGACGCGGGCGCCCATGCGCCGCCGGCCTCATTCTGCGCGAAGGCGCGGCAGTGGTAAGGAGTGACGGGCGCCAGACCCGAGATCGGCGCGGTCGCCACCCCGCTCTGCGGGCCCAGCGACACGGAGGTCGCCCACGCCGCGGGATTCGTTCCGCCATCGGTCGTGCCGTAGTAGATCGTGACCGTGGGCACCGAGCCGCCCGTGCCCGTCACCTGCGCGCCGACGGTCGCGGTTGTTGCCCTGACGTCCGTTGCGGCGAGCGTGACCACCTGCGGCGGCTGGGCCGCCGTCTCGAACGACGCTACGGGATAGGCCCAGGACGCGCCGGCCGTGTTCACCGCCCGCGCGGTGAAGAAGTAGGTCGATCCGGCCGACAGCCCGCTCACCGTGGTCTGGAAGGCGCCGGCCTGCGAGCCCAGCGAAACGAAGTTCGCCCAGTTGCCGGGGTTCACTCCGCCGTTCGACGGCCCCCAGAAGACCGTCACGGTGGGCGTGGAGTCGCCGATGTCGGCGATCGAACCCTTCAGCGTCGCGCCGGTGGAGGTGATGTTCGTCGTCGTCAGCGGGCCGAAGGTCGCCATGCCCTCCACGTTGAACGGCTCCGAGGTCAGGCGGACGTGGTCGAAATGCGACCGGTTGGCGCCGCGCGCCTGGAGCAGGATGCGGATGGTCTGGCCCACGGCCGCCGGATTCTCGGCCGTGTTGAAGGTCAGCGCCGGCGCATCGGCAAATGACCCCACGCTCACCGCCGAGGCGTCCGTGATGCCCGTGGCGTAGATCGTCCCGACGGAGTCCGCGACGATGTAGGTGGACTGGTTGCCCGAAGCGGTGAATTCGGAGCGGTTGCCGACGGCCACGGTGAGCGTGTAGACGGTGTTGGCCTGGTACGTGACGGACAGGTCCTGCCAGACGTCGTGACCGAGCTCCATGCCGAGATGGTCGGTGCCATCGGCGGCGAACCCCGCGATGTATTCCTCGAACCCGCTGCCGTTGTTCGGGCCGTTGGTCTCCGACCAGTCCGGACTCAGGTCCGTGGTCCACCCGCCGGCCGACAGGGAATTGGTCTCGAACGACGGGTCCCTCACGGGCACGTCCGCGGACCGAGCGGTCCACGCCACCGCCGCACTCAGGATCCATCCGGCCAGCCAGATTCGCTCACGCATGACACGTCCCTTCACGGCAGGATACAGCACTGCCCTTCCGCCCAAACGCGGTCGACCTCTCCCCCGCTTACCCACCCGAGGCGGCAGGATGACAGACACGATTGTCGCGACGTTACTAAAATACACTCAAGAACTACAGCAGGAAAGATACCACCCGCAGCAAATGGCATATCTACGAGTGTGTTCGCGTAGGCGTCAGGGGCGCTATCGGGGTCGTTATCGACTCGCTCGTCGACGGTGACGGGCGAACGAAAGGGCAAGGCCCGACCCCGATACCGACCCGACAGTCTTGCCAATCCCATCACTCGCTCCGGTCGCCACCTGGGAACGCGGGCAGGAGTGCCCGCGGTGCGGGGGCGCCCTTGTACCGCGCGCAATCCTGCGCGCGTGCGATGGATCCGGAAAGCGCGACCCTGCCCCGCGGTGCGCGCCGCGGAGGCGCAAGCCGCGCCGCCTTCCGACCAGGCAACGGCGCCCCTACGGACCCTTCTCCAGTTCCACGACCGTCGCGCCCCAGCCGCCGGCGTGAGACGGCGCCAGGCCGAACGCAACCACCCCCGCCGTGCGGCGCAGAAGGGCATGCACGGTCTCGCGCAGGGCCCCTGTGCCTTTGCCGTGGATAATCCGCACATGGAGGATGCCCTTCCTGCGGCACTCGTCCAGGTACGTCGGCACCAGATCCTTCACCTCGGCGGGGCGGAACGGATGCAGGTCGAGGACACCGTCGATCGGGATCTCGACGGGACCCGCCTGCGCCTCCGGAACCGCGCATTCCCGCGCGGGCTCCGGTCCCTGCCCGTCACCCTCCGTCATGGTCCTGACGCCTCCGTGTTCTGCGCGCCCCGAATGCCAGGGGCATCGACCTGCCCGCGCACGGCGCGCTCGCGCCGCCCGATCCCGGCCGGCGCTACCGGCTGCCGTCGGACGCCTTCTCCTCCAGCCGGTACAGGTGCGTCTTGCTCCGCAGGATGAAGGCGTTGCCGATCACCGCCGGCGTCGCCATCACGCGGTCCTCAAGCGGATTCTCGGCGAGCCCGCGGAATTCGCGCCCCGGCGCAATCACCGTGGTGAGGTTCTTTTCGCTGACGAGGTAGATCCGGCCGCCGGCGAAAATGGGCGACGCGGAATGCCGGCCCTTCAGGCGTTCGCGCCACACCTCCTTCCCGGTGAGGGCCTCCAGGCACAGGGCGAATCCCTGGTCGTTGACCATGTAGAGCAGGTCGCCGATCAGCAGAAGCGACGCGGTGGAGGGCATGTCCTTCGCCACCTTCCACGCCACGTGCGTGGCCGTCACATCGCCGCTGCCGTCGGGCCGGACGGCCCACAGCTCGGGCCGGTCGTAGTCGGTGACGACATAGAGCAGTCCGTGACCGAAGAGCGGCCGCGGCGCCACCGACCACCCGTCATAGCGGACCTTCCACAACTCGGTGCCGGTCTGCGGATCGTACGCGAACATGCCCTTGGGCCCCGGGCTGAAGAGCTGGCGCCGGCCGGCCGCCTCGATCGCGATGGGCGTGCAGAACGCCTTGCGGCAATTGGTCGGAAACGCGCTGTAGTCGACCGAGCGGTCCGTCTTCCACGCGGTCCGGCCCGTGGTCTTGTCCAGGGCAATGACGTACTGCACGTCGCGGCCGTCCACCGCGAAGCAGAGGCGATCCCCCTCCAGCATGAGCGAGGCCCCCGGCCCTTCGTGGTGGTCGCAGGTCAGGTCCCGCCGGCTCCACAGGATCCTCCCGTCGCGCGTGTCCAGGCAGGCGGTGCCGTAGGTGCCGTAGTGGACATAGACGCGGCCGGCCTCGATCGCGGCGGTCGGAGACGCGTAGCTGTTCACGCTGGCGACATGCTCCGGCTCTGCCGTGTCGAAGACCTTGATGTCGTGGAGCAGGCGGCCGGTTTCGGCCTCCACGCACACCGCGAACATCTGCCGCCCGTCCTCGGTCGCCGTCGTCAGCCAGATCTGCCCGCCCCACGCGACCGGCGACGACCATCCGAGGCCATGAATGGGCGTCTTCCATGCGACGTGGTTCGTCTCGTTCCAGGACAGCGGCGGCTGGGCGCGCGCCGCGTGTCCGTTCCTCTCCGGTCCGCGCAGCTCCGGCCATGCGTCGACCGTGGAGCCGGACGCCACCGACGTCGCCCAGAAGAGCACAGTAAGAAGCGCGCTCATGGGAAGAACGCTGCTTGAACACCGAGGCGAAGGCAAGAACGAAGAACACGAGCGGTCGGTCAGCGGACAGGCTGGGTGCTCGGCGTGTCCGCCTGACGCCTGAACGCGTGAAACAGGTCCCGCGCCAGCGGCAGGCTCTGGCTCGTCGGGCGCTTGTCGAGGCAATACGTGACCACCCCTTCGCACTTGCCATCCAGCCAGGCTTGCAGGGAGAGCCGGAGATGCCCGGCGATGCGCTCCGGAGTCACCGGGTCACCGTGCCGCTGGCGAAACTCCTCGGCGTCGCCGGCGGTCATGGAAACGAAGGGAACATGGAAGCGCCTCTGCCCGGGCTTCACCTCGCCGCCGAATCCCGTCTCGAACGCTCCCTGCCGGGCCACCTTCCACGCCTGCGGCTCGGCCCAGGCCGCCTCCGTCTGCAGTCCCTCCGCGCGCACATCGCTCAGGCGCCAGCGCATTCCAAAGTTGCTCACGCCCTTCTTGTCGATGAGTCGCAACGCCACCGTGACGTGGGTCCTGCCCCTGGCCTGCTCCGTCACATCGACCGACACCTCACGCCACGCCGGTGATCCGCCCGCCACGTCTTCTTCCCAGACTACGACGCCATCGATCAACACCTGCTTGAAGTGGTACCCCGTCGTCGGCCCCGTGAAGTCGTCTCGCTCGCGGAAGTGCAGCCGGCAGCGCTCGCCCCGGCGCACCGCAGCCGACAGGCTGCCCATGACATGGTCCCCCTCGTGCGATGGCGTATTCCATGGGTAGTCGGCCAGATGCGGACGGGTGAACGCGGCCCGCCGTTCCGTCTGTCCCTGCGGTGCCGGTGCAGCGAGGCCGGCCATCCAGGAAAGTGCCAGCACAGGGCCCCAGCACGCGAATCTCCGCAGGACGGACGGGCGGTCCGATGACGCGGTTTCTCGTCCGGGTGACCTCATATGCCTCCCCCAACCCGTTTGCGGTTCCATGAGCATTCGTCCCTCGCGGTTGCCGATCTCCAGACGACCTTGATCGACATACGCTGCTGAGCACTCCGAAGACACCACGAAATCGACTGCGCCGGGGGATTCGGACAGCCGTGCCCCGTCCACGACTGCGGTCCGGTCGCTCGCGTTTCCGCGCCAGCTTCAGAACGGCCTGGCCAGCCGGAAGAAGCAGGAGTTGGTGGCGCCAGGCGGCAGGCCGCCGGACGGAATCGCGCCCACCCGGTTGGCTCCCTCCGCGTAGGTGTAGGTCACGCCGGCACTCGGCCACGAACCCATGAGGTCGTCGGTGGCTTCCACGCTGAAACCGTCGTCCGGTGTGGTCCACGTGAGCCAGTAGGCGGTGTCGGCGGGTATCCACCGGACCGCGGTGGCACTGCTCACGCGCCAGGCGTAGTTGGCCGTCAGGCCGGGCCCGCCGAAGCTGTCGTCGAACACGAAATCCCCGCCGGTCTTCTGGATTCGGCTGAAGGTGCCGCTCTGCTGGTTGTTGTGCCCGTCGTTGGCCCCGTCGTTCTTGAACATGCCGAACTGGAGGAACGAGGCGAAGGCGGTGAAGTTCGCCGCCGCCTCGGCGGGCAATGTGAAGTTGGTGGTGACGCCGTCGGGACCGTTCAGTGTTCCCTCCGTGGCACTCGTGAAGGAGACGGACCAGGTGCCCAGGGCGCTGGGAGCCCAGATCGTCGTCCGGCTGGCGTCCAGAGGATTCGCGTTCGGCATGTTCGTCTTCCACGAGAAGGAGAACAACACGCCTCCGGCGTTCCCGTTTTCCACACGCATGATCGCGACATCCGCCGCGTTCCAGTCACAACCTCCCTGGGTCTCGTTGTACGAGCCCCCGGCCGTGTCGCCGTTCACCAGAAAAAGATGGGCCGAGAATCCGGGATGGGCAAGCGCGTCGGGGAAGTTGGTGATGGTGAACGAGTAGGTCACCGGGGTCTCCGGCGTGGCGTAGGCGGTCCACAGGCAATCGCCCGGACTCGCCGGACTGCAAATGGCATCGCGTTGCCACTGCGCCCCGTCCTGGTCCATGGTGATCCGGACGCCGCCGACCGAACCCGGCTCCAGCTGGGTAATCGTCGGAAGCGTCACGGGTTTCCAGACCTTGATGTTGTCCACGCAGTACGTGAGCGGTTGCGTCACGCCGCCGCCGGCCTGGAAGATCCATCCATGGCTGTTGGTCAGGCCGGAGCCCGCCAACGGGAAGCTGCAGTGCGTCCATTTCCCGATCATGCCTGCATTGAGGTTGACGCCGTCAATATGGCTCCAATCCCAGGTGGGCGAGATGAGGAAGAGCTGAAAAACGCCGTATGTCGATAGGCCAGCAGGACCGTCGAGGTAGAGATCGAAATCCAGGTAGGCAAATCGCGCCGGGTCCCAGTCGAAGGGGGTCATCTGTACAACCCCTTCCTGCCAGCCGGTGTTCTGCTCGTTGTAGCCGACCACCATTTGCAGCGAACCGGTGGGCGTCAGACCCCCGCCCGCATCGCGGTCGGTGTTCCAGCTGACCGCGATACCGTCGGCAGACGGACTTCCTCCCACCCACGAAGCGACCCCGGCCGTGACGGACTCCGCATTCGTGAAGGCATTCAACATCCACGGATTGGGCAGCGGGGTGACTCGGATGTTGTCAAGGTAGAGGATGACGTCCCCGCTATAGGGCGCGGCGCCCTGCAGCTGCACCTGCAGATGCGCAATGGTGTCGTAGGGCCTGACGATCGTGAATGACACGTGCTGCCAGTCGTTGAACACAGTGTCGACCCCCCCGTACCACAGACTGCCCCAACTCCAGGACGCATTGCGAAGAACCGCCTGCAAATTGCCGTAGAGTCCTCCCGCGTCTGCACCGGAAGCCACATCAACTCTGACATCCATGCTGACACTCAGGTACTCGGCCGAACTGAAGGCCACATCCACGCGCGGATCCACCTCCGTGTCCGTGGACAGCAGGGTCGCCTTCAGGCAGCCGCCGCCGCCCACGCCGTTGGCGGGATCGAACGTGACCGTCCCGTGCCCGTCGGCCGCATACCAGCCCTGGGCATCACTGTCGAAGGTGTAGGAAATCGGGTCGGCCGCCCGACCCACACTGCCTGAACCTGCCAGGATCAGGCTCGCGACCACCCAAGGGGTCCATCGCGGCAGGCTATCTGGGTGTTTCATGTTCGTGGGACCTCGGTTTCTGGGTTCTTGCGCCTGCGGCTGTGGAGAACGAGGAATCGTCTTTCGGCGGTTCGGGCAGGCGGACTCTGCAACCGATCTGGAGAAACGATTGCATGGCCGGAAGCATGCTGGACCGAGCGGACCGAGTCAAGCACGGGGACGCCCAACCGCCCGTTCAGGGCCCTCTGCGATTCTTTCGCGGCCGCGGCGCCGCCGTGTGCCCGTTCCCTCTCACCTTGGCCAGGAGAGACGGTAGAAGCCCCGCAGGGCCGGGGCGGGAGGCGTGTCAAGCCACGAGGCCGGACCGTTGGTCTGCACGGTGCCCAGCGGCGTCCAGGTCGGACCGTCCAGGTCCGCCCGCCACTCGACCTGGTACGGCACGCCGGGCAGCGGATCCCACCTCAGCAGGAAGGTCGAACCCACGTCCTCGATGCGGAGCGCCGCATCGTGGGGGGCGACGTCGAGGGAACCGGGCGATGGCAGGGCGCCCTCCCACATCGCGCCATCGCAGGCGGTCGCATTCGGGCCCGTCACATGCAGGCTCTGACCGCTGGCATCGGCGGTGGACGGCCAGGGCCGGCGGTCAAAGTAGAACACCTCGTCCACGATCACCCAGGAGGGCAGATCGCCGGGGAGATCCGCCGCCTGCGGGCGCTCCAGCGCCACCCGCCCCCCGCGGTTGGACAGCTTGCCTTCCCAGGCGCCCGTCAGCGATATCGCGCCTTCGGCCAGTCCGTAGGCGGCGAGGAAATCGGCTCGCAGCGCCGCGTTGGTCGGGTGGAACGAGACCACCACCAGGGTCTTCCCCGCCCCGATCACGGTCCCGGCCGGGAAGACATACTCCACATCGTCGGTCAGACGCCAGCCGTCGATGGCGACCGGACTGGTCGTCGGGTTGAAGATCTCGACGAACTCGTCATTCTCGTTGTCCTCGGGGTGGGCCTCCGTGGGCAGCGGGTGGAACATGATCTCCGTGATGCGCAGGTCCGGCGGACCGAGATGATTGGGCCCGCCCGGCGTGGGCGACAGGGTGTGATCGCCGGGCACGCCGTCGGGGTAGCGGCCCAGCGTACGGCCGTTCTCCTGGCCCTTGAAGCGCACCGCGTCGGCAACGCGGTCCTGCGCGTTCCCCGGAAGGTACGACAGAAAGACCTGCTCGCCGGCCTTGTCCAGGCCGAACCCCTGGGTGATGGGCGTGTGGAAATCGTTGATCTCGTCGAGGACCTTCCATGCGCCGCTCGCCAGCACGGCCGGGGAGAGCGCCGCCTTGCGCAGGTCGTTGATGTCGTCGCTCACGTACCAGTCGGAGCCTAGTCCCACCGCGTTCGTGCCGGCGTTGAACAGCTCGATCCAATCGTTGGAATCGTACTCGGGTCGGGCCGGATTGTAGTAATCGGTGTGCGCGGCGATCTCGTTGATGATCACGTCCTCGAAGAACGCGGGGTTGGGCGCGCCCGGCGATCCGTCCCGGTAGGCGGAAGCCTGCCAGTTCGGGCCGTACTCGAGCTCATCCGCGTCCGACGCGAGGGGAACCAGCGAGTGGCCCGCCCCGGCGGCCTTCAGGGGCCACTCGCGGCCGCTGCCGAACGGGACCCGCACGGAGAGGCCCTGCAGGGGGACGCCGTATGCGAGGTCCTCGCCCCCGTTGTTCAGGCTGCCGGTGTAGGCGCCGGCGATGCGGGCGGGATCCACGGCGGGATAGCGGGCCTCGAAGGCCGCGCGGTTCGCCACCACCACGACGCGTTCGCCGGGCGCGACCGTCCTGACCTTCCCGTCCGCGAAACGGAATTCGATCCCGTCACCGAACTCCAGGCCGGCCAGTCCGTACACCTGCGCGCCGGTGTGGACCATCTCGATCCACTCGTAGTCCTCGGCCGCGTACAGCAGATTGGTCTCCGCGCCCTCGGGCAGCCGCGCGTTCACCATGCACTCGGACACCTGTAACGGGATGGGCACATCGACCACGTACGTCGCCTCGTTGAGCGCGCTCCACGAGGCGCCATCCCACACGCGGGCCTGCAGGGTGCCCGTGCACGGGATCGGGATGTCCGTGGCCGCCGTCGACGTAGCCGTCATCTCCAGGTCGAAGCTGACGTCGGTGGAATTCGGCGTGATCTGGTGCACTTCAACCGCGAGGTAGTTGGTGCCCGCCGACAGGCGCGAGGGGTCCACGGCGTGCGCGAAGTAGGTGGTCTCCCCGCTGCCGCTCGCCAGCGTCTCCGCCAGGGTCTGGAAGTTCACGTCGACCCCCTCCTCCATGCCGTCGCGGAAAAGTTCCTCCCCGTTCAGGTAGACCACGGCGCCGTCATCCCGGCGCAGGCCGATGGTGACGGCATCGTAGGCGCCCGGATCCTGGACCACGAAGCTCCTGCGGAAGTAGTAGGTGATGTACTTGTTGCTGGGATCGGGCCCGTACGAGATGATGGTGTCCTGCCCGTCCTCGTATCCGAACACGCCTTCATCCTGCTTCCAGGACGAATCGTCGAACGTCGGATGGCGCCAGGCCGTCCCCTGATTGGAGCCGTCGTCCAGGTACCGCCATGTTGCCTGCCTGGATACGAGGGTGTGGACGCCGCCGCCGCTTGCGCTGACGGCCACGGCCGCCGGGTTGATCCCGCCGCCGGGGAGGCGCGGGTCCTCGCCGTTGAAGGTGTAGTACACGGTGCCGGCCTGGGCGGAAAGGCGCAGCGTGGAGCCGGGAGCGACCAGCCCGTCACGGGGAGAGAACGACGGCGCGGTCACGTTCGGATAGAGGTTCGCGTTGCGAAACCGCTGCAGGACCAGGGCGGAACGCGCGGGGAAGTAGCTTTGCAGGAGGTAATTGGCCTCGGCGTCGAACTGGTTGCGCACCGTCAGGGGCGGCTCCTGATGCTGGTCGCCCCAGCGGGCGGACTCCGCCACCAGCGGGCTTCGCACCCGGTTGACCAGGTTCACGAACCGGGCCGCGGGGCGGTTCCGCTCGGGATGGGCGGGATCCCACTGCGGAGCGGACGGGTCGACGTAGAGGGGGCCGCCGTTGAAGAACGCGCGGTGAAGCCGGTCCGCGAAGCGCTGCCGGAACTCGGCGCTGGAGCGCAGGTGATTCAGCACGGCCCCCGGCCCGTTCGTGTCGTTCAGCAGCCATGCATCCACGTTCTTCGGAAGGTCCATGATGCGCTCGGTGTCCCAGCAGAAGAACTTCCAGCCGGTGCTGCCCGGCACGTTCTCGCGGCCGGCGTACCAGTTGTGCCAGGGCCAGTCGTCGTTGCCCCCATAGAGGTTCACGATGTAGTAGTCGATCAGGCTGTCGACATCCAGGAAGCACTCCCATGCGGGGTTGTCCGTCCCGTCCGGGTTGCGGCCCTGCAGGCGCTGGAGAGCCGCGGAGCGGGCGGTCTCGTCGGTGGCGTTCGCGACGGCCTGGCACAGGCTGATGAGGGTGTTCCATGCCGTCGTCGCCCGCTGCTGGCGAATGTAGTCCCCGTCCGCATTGATGACCTCGCCCGAATTGAGACCGTCCCACGATTCCTTGGGAACGCCGAAGTACGCTTCCCCGAATCCCTGGTCCGGCCGCTCGACGACGTTGTACAGTCCCCAGTACACGCCGTTGAGGTACACGTGGACCGAGCGGCCGCACGGCGCGGCCTGGCCGAGTTCGCGCTGGGTCTGGCGGGCCCACTCGTCGCGCAGGTACAGCACCTCGGGGTATCCTCCCCACGCGTACCCGTCGTTGGCCTCGGCGCGCAGGGTGATGGTGTCGAACTCCCCGATGGCCTCGTCGCCGAACAGGGGATAGGTCAACTTGCCGGCCCCGTACTTGTTCTTGAACAGCAGGCGGAAGGACTTCTTCTTCGTCAGGCCCCACTCCCGGAACGCCCCCCCCTGGATCCGGACACCGCAGTTGACCTGGAAGCCGGCCTCCTGTCCCTGCGGATCGAGCAGCTCCACCGAGCAGCGCCTCTCCCAGTTCGGACCGGTCATGGTGGGATTGGCATAGACGCCGGACGGCCCGAAGAGGTCGTTGAGGTCGGCCACCACGGAGATCGTGGCCGCCGCCCGCAGGTCGTCCCTGATGGTGGCGGCGTACACCCCCCCGTACAGATCGCCGGGCCCGATGACGTCCGTATCCATGCCGTAGTCGGGCGTGGTGGTTATCCACGTGTTGGGGAAGCCGCGGGCGAGCGTGGCCGCCTCGGTCTGCTGCGCCACGTCGTTCAGAAAGAGGTAGGTCATCGTGTCGACATCGGACGGAATGTGGCCCGCCTTGAAGGCCGCCGCGCGCAGCACGGTGGTCCGGTCGATGGTCAGCGGGGCGGTGTACACCGTCCCATTCGTCTCGCCGGGCCAACTGCCGTCCAGGGTGTATCGGATCTCGGCGTCCTCCGTGTTGCAGGTGATGGCGACCTCGAAGGCGTTCGTGAAGAAGCCCCGGTCCACGCTGAACTTGGTGTCGCCGACCGATCCGAAGAAGTAGGGATCGCCGTTCGCGGCCCGCGGGGTGGCCGGCGAGAAGTAGCCCATCGCCTGCTCGGCGCTCCCCGCGAACAGCTCCGGCAGCACGAGGAAGGTGCCGTCCGCCGCGGAGACGTTCATCCCGTGCACCGCCAGCCAGTTCTCGCCGGCCACCAGCGAATCCAGATGCGCGGTGAGGTCGAAGGTCTGCGGCGCCAGGGTCTGCTCCACGGTGCGGCTGGCCGTGGCCGCGGAATTCCACATGGGGAACACCGGGACATTGGCCCACGCCACGGAGGTCCCGTTGAGGTAGGCGGCGAAACCGTCGTTGTAGCGCATGTACAGCCGCAGGGACGAGAACGCGTTGGTGGCGCTCACGGTGAACGGGATGCGCAGGTAAGCCGTGGCGTTCGTCCCCAGCATCTGTGCGCTGACGTCGGTCTGCACCAGGACGCCCCCCGAACCTCCCCCCGCCTGCGTGCGCACCTGCAGGCCGCCGCCCCCCGTATCGCCCACCAGCCGGAACGCGCTGGCGTTGAACGTGGTATACAGGCCCTGGGCCGCGTAGAGCTCGACCTCGGAACCGCCCCCGTTTTCCCAGTAGATCAACCGCAGCTCGTACCAGCCGGGTTCGGTGACGTTGAACTGGCCCAGGGTGTCGCCGGGACCGCGGTTGGAGGCGAACTCGATGCTGAACGCGCTGCTGCCCCTGTTCAGTTCCAGCCGGAAGCCGTCGTCGCTGTTCACGCCGAAACTCCACCACCCGGCGCTCGGGATGTACACCGAACCGGTGGCCTCGACCACGAAGCGCTCAACGTCCTGGTTGATCGTCAGGCTGGGAAAGGTGGCGTCGCCGCCGAAGTTCGCGCCCCCGCCGGTGTTGACGTAGTTCACGACCGAGGCCACGACCGTCGTGCTGTAGGTCTGCAGGCCGGGATCGTCCGCGATGGCCTCGGCCGTCGAGAGTCCGCCGATGTCGCCGACGTTGGCCTTGACGAACCTCACCGACAGGCCGGGCACGGTGAGTCCGAACCCGATGCCGGTATTCCCCTCCCCCCAGTCCAGCCCCGACATCTCGTACCCCGCCGCCCGCCACGCCGTGCCGGCGGCGTCGTTGGTCGGCACGTGCATGAAGGCCGCGGCCCCGGCCTGCAGCAGCGGAGTGCCCCGCAGGTCAATCCCGTAGGACACGTCGCCCTCCTGCGGCGGATACCCCGGCGTGTACGCATGCTCCACGGTCAGATTCGGACGCACCAGGGCCAGGTATCCTCCGCCCCCGGAGAGCTTGAAGTTGGTGTGCAGCTCCGCCGCCGGATCGCGGCGGTTCTTGTCGGATGCGAACACGACCAGGTACGCACCCGGCTGGAGGGTGACGGCCGGGAAGGCCCAGCGGACCAGATCGTTGGTTCGGTCCGTCAGGAACCACCCGTTCAGATTCACCGGCGAGGCGGAGGCGTTGTAGAGCTCGATCCAGTCGGAGCTGTCGCCGTCGACATCGGGAACCGACCCGTCATTGACGGCCATGAATTCGCTGATGTACACGTCCGCCGCCCGCGCGGCCGGGAACCCGCTCCCCCATGCGAGAATCATCCCCACCCCCCAAAGGACCCTTGACCATCTGTGCGCCAGGTGCATTGACCTCAATCCGTTCTATAGGTGCCCGTTCCGCTGTAACCCGGAGCGGCGCGACGCGCCGCAGTGTCAATCTACCTTCTGCGATGCAGGGAGTTCAAGCTTGTGACCCGTGGAATTTCCCCGCGGGACATGGCGGGCGGCGTGCGGTGGAGGGCCGCAACCGGACAATGCGAATGAACTTGCATGCACGCGCGGCCGTCTTACGCTCATTGTCCGTCCGGCGGGCATGAGGCCCGCCGCGCGAGGCGAACGGAAGGAGATGCCATGAGCGCGGTTCGTTTTGAGATCATCCAGGCGGGCGACGCCCCGGTCGTGAAGGCCATTCTGCCCGGCGGTTCGTCCCTCTTCGCGGACGCAGGCGCCATGATGGCCATGACCCCGAACCTCACCCTGGAAAGCTCCATGAAAGGCGGCCTGATGGGGGCGCTGTCCCGGAAGCTGCTGCGCGGCGAGACCTTCTTCTACCTCACGATCAAGGCCCAGCAGGGCGACGGCGAGGCGATGCTCGCGCCCGCCACGGTGGGGGGGATCGAGATACTCCCGCTGACGGGAACCGAGTACTTCCTGCAGAAGGGATCCTTCCTCGCGGCCTCGGACTCGGTGCAGATCGCGACCAAGACGCAGAACCTCACCCAGGGCCTGTTCAGCGGCGAGGGATTCTTCATCACGCGGGTCGCCGGCACGGGGACGCTGGTGCTCAACACGTTCGGGGCGCTGATGAAGTTCGATCTCGCGCCGGGTCAGGAGTATGTGGTGGACAACTATCACCTTGTGGCGTGGGAGGCGACCACGTCCTACAGCATCTCCAAGGCGGCGTCGGGCTGGATTTCCAGTTTCACGTCCGGCGAGGGCTTCGTCTGCCGCTTCAAGGGGCCGGGCACCGTCTACGCCCAGACCCGCAATCCGTCCGCCTTCGCGGGCTGGCTGAGCGGCTACCTGCCGACCAAGGGCTGAGGCGCCCGTCTCGTTGTCCGGCTCCACGGGGAGAACATCCATGATGGGCAGGATCGCGGCCTCGCGGTCCGCCCGCCCTGCCCGCCGCCGGCTCGATTCGCAAGGTGGAGCGGGGCCTCCGGACCCGCCGCTGGAGCGTGGTTCAGCTATGGGGCATGCGGTAACGAGGGTCTCTGCCGCTGGCGCAGCCGGATGGAGCGATGTGTGAGACACGCCAGTCGTCCTCCTCCTCTTCCTCGTCCTCGGACGAATGGAGGACGAGGGTGACAGAAGCGAGCACCGGGTCCAGGGATTGGACGTTCAACACGGGCGGTATTCCGGGCCTTGGAAGCGGACAGACCCCCGATGCGGTTTACAGGTCGTGCACCTTCAGATGGTCGCTTCCGACGATCTTGAACTGGTTGCCGATATCGGCATCGTTGCTCGTCCACGGCGCACCCGACAGCCGGGTCCCGAGCTTCATGGACAGGGGGTACGCCCGCACACCGGCCACGCTGCCAAACGCCTCGGGGACGCCAAACGAATCGGCCTTGGTGTCCGCTATCGGGGACATCATGCGCCTCATGAAATCCTGGGCGTCCTTCCGGGCCTCCGCCAATGTGCGACAGGTCCCGTCCTTCCGAGGATGCACCCAGTGCGCCAGGAAGAAGCGGAAGAAACGATCGCTGGCGTTGCCGACGACATTCCTCGTGAATCCGATCAAGGCTCGCCTGGCCGATCCGTTGGATATCCCGAGGGCGCCGGCGAGATCACCCGCCGCATTGCCGACCGTCTGACACCCGGTCACGATCACGAGTCCGGGCAGGAGCAGGCTGCGTGCCCTGTAAGCCGCGCTCATGTCGGCCACCGACACCATGTCGCCGTTGGCGACCTTCAGCTCCATCCGGCTCGTGGCGTTGTGCAGCGACAGGTAGGCCAGGTTGCTGCTGAAGAACTTCGCCAGAAAATGGGCCTTGTTCCCCGTGAGATCCAGTTCCACGGTGTATCCCGCGAAGATCGCCTTGAATACGTTCTGGAAAGCCGGTTCCGACAGGATGCTCGACGCACCCTGGCCCTTCAGCAGATAAACGCTTTTCATCACTCATCTCCGCCGCGCAAGATCCACAGCCACGCACACGATCACCGGCCTCACGGTAACCGCCACGGAGCCCCGCTCCACGCCCGACACGGCGCAACATACGATGCTCGGCGCCCACCCGCAAGACGGTCTCGACGCCGTGTTTGCCCAGCTTGACGCACGAGGCGCTGCGCCTTCGCCGACGCGGCGAGGCGCGAGCTGCTGCCGCCGTGAGTCGTTTGCGCGCGCCGAGCGGGTTGCCCCGGGGAGGGGGCGCGCCTCACTTCGCCAGGCGGAAGAACTTGGTGTCGACGCCCATCCCCTCGTGGTGATACCAGAGCAGGCCGTCCGTCGCGATGTCGGTCTCCTCGGTCCACCCGCCGTCGGCGGCCGGCCACATGGGCGTGGAGTAGAGGCGGAAGCCGCTGAACGTGGCCGGCCAGGTCACCGTCATCCCCGCGGGCTCCGCAGCGGCACCGATGGACAGCAGCGGCGGCTCTTCGGGGAAGGCCCGGTAGTTGTCGAACGTGGCATCCGTCACGCCGTTGCCGCCCGAGTTGTCGAAGATCACCAGCCCGCCGTAACCGCTCGGATACTGGGTGTCGTAGGCCGCGATCGTCACCACCGGCGTCGTGGTGTCGGGTAATTCGTACAGGCGCCCCTCGAACTCGGCCCCCCTGCCGGTGAACACGAAGCGGTAGTCCTTGGCCGGATCCAGGTGGTACCCGCTCGGTCCCGTCTCGATCGCCGTCGGGACCTCCCCGTCGAGTCGCACGATGTCGAGGTCGCCGCTGGTGGGGGTGACCCCCGATCCCCGCTCGTAGGTGAAGGCATAGCCGGTGGTTTGCCCCAGGCCCGGTGTGGCGATCCTCGCCAGCACGCCAAATGCCTGGCGGGTGTCGTTGTTCCAGTTCACGAGGTCCGCCGACACGTAGAAATCCGTGTAGGTGACATCGGTTCGGAAGCTCCCCGCCCGCCCCGGATTGTTCGGGTCGCCGGTGGGCGCCGTGGTCTGGATGCGGTATCCCCCGCCGGGAAAAGAGAAGACGGTGGGTACGCCGTAGGGCGCGAGCGGCGCGTAGCGCGTCCAGCCCGTGTCATTGCCGTCGTCGAAGTTGTCCGACTGGCCCCGCGCCATGCAGGCGAAGGCCGCGAGCGCACAGGCCGCGACCCGCCGCGGGCGGACCCCGGACGGCCGGCGCGCCTGCACGCTGGCCGGGGGAAACGGAATGCCGTGGGAAACAGGGGTTGCGCTCATGGGGTCCCTCGCGTTCTGCGTTGGTATGCGTGGCTCATACGAACGCCGGTTTCGGGCTTCGACGCCATTACAGCGCACGCCCGCGCGGGATGCCAGCCTCTTTCTCCTGTTTCGCGCGTCTCCGCCGATGCGCGTCCCGCCTCCCGCCTCCCGGATGCCGCGCGTCTCGCGCATCGTGCTGGCGCTCCCGTTCGCGTTCTGGCATAGTGCGGGTGTGCGTGCGTGGCCGCGGGCCCGTTCCTCCGGATGGGTGTCCGGGGGCGTGGGAGGTGCCGTGTGCCATTCGCCGCCCGTGGAGAACCGGTCATGATTCGCATGCTGATGTGGGCGTCATTCGCGGCCTTCGCCTCCGTGTCGATCGCAGCCGAGGCCGCGCAAGCGGCGCCGGCCGAGACCGCGGACATGAAACGCATTTTCAACGGCAAGGACCTGTCCGGCTGGGACGGCGACCCGAGGCTGTGGTCGGTGAAGGACGGCGCCATCCATGGCGAGACCACGGCGGAGAACCCCGCGAAGGGCAACACCTTCCTCATCTGGAAGGACGGGACGACCAGGGATTTCGAGCTGCGCCTGTCCTTCCGGTGCAACGCCTCGAACAACTCCGGCATCCAGTACCGCTCGAAGCACTTCACCGACATCAAGGCGGCCAACCCATGGGTGCTCCGCGGCTACCAGCACGAGATCCGCAACGAGGTGAAGCGGCCCAGCGTCTCGGGCTTCATCTACGACGAAGGCGGCAAGCGGGGGCGGATGTGCCTGGTCGGCGAGAAGGCCGTCTGGAATGCGGACGGCGGCAAGAAGGTGGAGGCGACGCTGATTGACGACGAGGGCTTCGCGAAGCTGTTCAAGCTCGACCAGTGGAACGACGTGGTGATCGTCGCCAGGGGCAATCACATTCAGCATTACCTCAACGGGCGCCTGATCACGGACTTCACGGACGCGGATCCGAAACTGGCGCTGCTCGACGGCATGCTGGGCCTCCAGCTGCACGCGGGCAAGCCCATGTGGGCCGAGTTCAAGGACGTGCGTATCAAGGAACTCAAGTAGCGGGCGCCATGAGCCTGGAGTCATTGATCGCCTCCGCCCAGCAGCAGGGCGCCAGCGATCTGCATCTGGAACCCGGCCTGCCGCCGGCGGTGCGCATCCGCGGCTCACTGCGGACGGTGGGCAAGCCCGTCGCCGCCCAGACGCTCCTCGCGTTTGCCCGCGGCGTCATGGGCGAGGCGCTCTGGCCGTCGTTCCTCGAACGCCGCTCGGCCGACCTTTCCCGGACCTTCGGCGGCGTCCGCTGCCGGGTCAACATCCTGCAGAGCGCGCGCGGCGTCGGCTTCGCCATCCGCCTGCTCGCGCCCTTCCAGGCCACGGTCGAGAAGCTCAACCTCCATCCCGACTTCAAGCGGCTCGTCGCGCACCCGCACGGCCTCATCCTCGTGACCGGCCCGACCGGCTGCGGCAAGTCCTCCACGCTGGCCGCGCTGATCCAGGAGGTCAACCTGACCGAGACGCGGCACATCCTGACGATCGAGAGCCCGATCGAATACACCTTCCACCCGCGCCGCGCGTACATCCGCCAGCGCGAGGTCGGCCGCGACACGCCCGGCTTCGAGCAGGCCCTGCTCGATGCCCTGCGCGAGGACCCGGACGTGCTGATGGTCGGCGAGATGCGCGAGCCGGAGACGATGCGGCTCACGCTCGGCATCTCCGAGACCGGCCACCTCGTCCTCAGCACCCTGCACTCCTCCTCCTGCGCCGAGGCGCTCCAGCGCATCGCCTCGGCGTTCCCGGCGGAGATCCAGGACAGCGTCTGCGCGCAGTTGGCCGACTGCCTCCTGGCCGTCATCGCCCAGCGCCTGATCTTCCGGCCCGACCTGAACATCCGGGTGCCCGAATGCGAGGTGCTCATCCCCACGCACGCCGTCCGGAACTACGTCCGCAACCGCGAGTTCTTCAAGATCGCCTCGGCGCTGGAAACCGGCGCCGAACACGGGATGTGGACCTTCCCGCGCTACCGCGCCTGGCTGGATGCGCGCAAGAGCTGGCACCTCCCCGACGAACGCCCCGAACCGCCGGACACCGAATCCCCCGAACCGACGCCCGACGCCGCGCCGCCGCCGACGGCCGGCGCGCCGCGGCGCGAGAAGAAGGTCGAACCGGTTCCGCCGCAGGCCCCGAAGCCCGGCGACCGGATCGAGATCGAGCCGGTGGAAGGCGGCCTGAAGGAAATCCTGAAGAAACTCGAGTGAGGAGCGCCGCGTATGAAATGGGGCTCATGGCTGATCCCCGCCCTCGCGTTCGGACTCGGACCGTGGGTCTCCGCCGCCCCCGCTGACGCCCCCGCGCACGGCGGGCTGCGGCTGCATCCGGACAATCCGCACTACCTCGAATGGCGCGGCAAGCCGGTCGTGCTCATCACCTCCGCCGAGCATTACGGCGCGGTGCTGAACCGGGACTTCGACTACGTGAAGTACCTCGACACCCTCGCCCGCGACGGGTGCAACCTCACGCGCACCTTCACCGGCGGGGCCTATCTCGAACCCCCGGGGGCCTTTCGCATCGACCGCAACACGCTCGCCCCCGCCCCCGGCCGGTTCATCGGCCCCTGGGCGCGGAGCGACCAGCCGGGCGCGGCCGACGGCGGCAACCGGCACGACCTCACGCGCTGGAACGACGCCTACTTCCAGCGCTTCCGCGACTTCGTCGCACAGGCGAGCCGTCGGGGCGTGGTCGTCGAGGTCAACCTGTTCTGCCCTTTCTACGAGGAGACGCAGTGGCGCTTGAGCCCGTTCAACGCCTCCAACAACGTCAACGGCCTCGGCGCCGGCGTCGCGCGCACCAACGTGTACACGCTGGGCCGCCACGGCGGCCTCCTGGAGGTGCAGGAACGCCTGGTCCGCAAGTTCGTCGACGAACTGCGCGACTTCGACAACGTGTACTACGAGATCTGCAACGAACCGTACTTCGGCGGCGTCGAACTGGAGTGGCAGCGCCGCATCGCCGACGCGATCGCCGACGCGCAGAAGAACCACCGGCAACCGAAGCTCGTGTCGCAGAACATCGCCAACGGCACCGCGAAGGTGCGCGATCCACGCGCGGCCGTGTCCATCCTCAATTTCCACTACACCCACCCGCCCGCGGCCGTCGCCGACAACTACGCCCTCGGCCGCGTCATCGGCGAGAACGAAACCGGATTCCGGGGCCAGCGCGACGAGGTCTACCGCGTCGAGGCGTGGGACTTCCTCACGGCCGGCGGCGGCCTGTTCAACCACCTCGATTACTCCTTCGCCGTCGGCCACGAGGACGGCACGTTCCGCTATCCGGCCGCGCAGCCGGGCGGCGGCGGCACGGAATTCCGCCGGCAGCTTCGCGTGCTGCGGGATTTCATTCATCGCTTCGATTTCGTGCGCATGAAGCCGGCCGACGACCTCGTGCGGTCGGGCCGGCGCGAGGACGTGTCCATCCGGGTGCTGGCCGAGCCGGGGCGGCAGTATGCCATCTACCTGCACAACAGCCCGGCGCCGGCCTGGAAGGACAAGGACCGCATCCGCACCGGCGAGTTCCGGACCGACTTCGAGCTCGATGCGCCGACCGGCACCTACCGCGCCGAGTGGATCGAACCGGCGACCGGACGCGTGCTGCGCGACGAGACGCGGCCGCACACGGGCGGCGCGCTGCCGCTGCGGTCGCCGACCTACACGCAGGACGCGGCCCTGCGGCTGACCGCCGCGGCGCCCTAGATGGTTCCGCCCAGTCATGATACGCAGATGCGTAGGATGTTTTGCGTGACGGTTCTCCGTTGCGAAGGGCGGCGGAACCATCTCAGAAGGCGGCGCGGTCGCACGGCGGAACGGACGGATGGGAGCGGGAGCGTTGAGCGGCCAGGACCGTTAGGTTGCGGCTCGCCGCCTTGGGGAAGAACATGCAGAGCGGTGTCCCCCTTCCCGGCGCGCACGAAGACCAGTCGGTTGTCGAAGTCCAGGTCCTTCACCCTCAGGCGCACAACCTCGGAGACACGCAGGCCGGCCCCGTACGTCAACTCCAGCAGCAGCCGGACTCCGAGTGCCCCCTTCCACGACGGAGGAGCCGTTATACACGACACGTCACATATCCTCATAATAGCGGGCTTTTGCTTCATGGAGCGGAGGGCCGGCCCGCGAGACAACCCGGGCCTCCGCAGCGATGCTAACCCGTGAAAAGCGACGGAGCATAGAATATGTGTTCGCCGGAAGAAACAGAATGAAATACGATTTCAGACGCGGCCGCCTGACGCAGCCGTGCAGAGCTTGGGTGCAAGAGTTGAATGCGTGCTCCATGCCGTTGCCTCATTCGGAGTCTTCATCGGTGTCTCCCTGGGAATGGAGGTGCTCATGAGCCTGAATGTCGTGATGACAAGTCTGGTGGCAGGAGTGGCCCTACTGCAGAGATCTGGTGATGGCTCCGAAATCAGAAGGGGCGAGGCGTGGTGGCATTCGATTCGTAATCCAAGAGATAGGGCGACGGAGGTTTGGATTCCCTCCCTCCGCATCAACTTGAGGAAAGGAATAAGATGAAGGACATCGTGAAGTGCATCGAGAGTCTCCGAGTCCAACTGGAACGGCACCGCAAAGAGGGACTCAAGGAGTACCCAACACGTACGATATTCATCGACCCACTTCTCGGTGCGCTGGGGTGGGATGTGCGAGACCCGGACGAGGTTGAACTTGAACACCCAACCGTAGACGGCAAATCCGTTGACTACGCGATGAAGGTCAATCGCAAGGTTGTGCTTCACTGGGAAGCAAAGCAACTCGGCGACCCGCTCGATGACGTGAAGTCAATCACACAGGTTGTCGGCTACGCCGCCAACGATGGAATTGAATGGTGCGTTCTGACCAACGGTGTGCGCTACAAGGTATACAAGGCGTCGGAGAAGGCCAGTGCACCGGACAAACTGCTATTTGAGGTGAGCATTGATCCGAAGGACTCGAATGGCCAGACGGTGGAAGAACTGGCACGCCAGTTCAACCGCCTTTCGCGGGAGTCCATGGCGAAGGGGCTACTCGATCAACTCGGCACCGAGATCTTTACAACCGGCAAAGTTCGGAAGGTTTTGGACCGCCTGTTCGCCGAGACTCCAGCCTCGTTCATCCGCCTGATTCGTAAAGCTATGGCGGATTCATCGGTCACACCCTCGCAAATTCAACAGGCTCTCCGCCGGATTTGGGACACCGGCAAGGCACCGGTGCCCGCGCCAGAGGAATCGACGACGCCGCAGAAAGGGGAAAGACCGGCTAAGTCCGAACGGGAGAAGGCGGAGTACACCGAGACCCACCATACCGACGGCAGACCGAACGAAGTTCTTGAACTCTACCGTGGCCTTGACCGCTTCTGTCAGGACTTGGCCCCTGGACGAATCACACGTTCCTACAAGTCTAAGACCGTGAACTGGACTCTCGACAAGGCGATTTTCTGCTGCGCCCACCTTCAGCAAGGCGGCCTCCGCGTATGGGTGAAGACAGACCCGAAGGAACTTGACCCATCCGCGACCTTCGCAAGAGACGTGTCCCGGATCGGACACTGGGGAGTCGGCGATGTTGAACTTGCCGTGAACAGTCTTGACCGACTCCGGGACGCGGAGTCATTCGTTCGCAAGTCATTTGCAGTCGCGACGCTGAAATGATTGCAGAGAGCGGCGAACCAGCCGGTGGTGGTTACGTCGCTTCGCGCCGAGCACACCGGCGACATCCGGCGGAGAGGAAGAGAACAGGACTGCGGACGATCGGGGTCGGGGTCGGTATCGGTATGGGGGTCGAAAGGGAATCGGCCTGGCCTTCGGACACGAGAAACCGGACGTCTATCGCACCGCCACCGAGTACGTCGGCTGGGCGTACCGGTTCGGCGAGGCGCTGACCGCGGAGGAGAACGAGAAGACCAA
>CAZSUU010000059.1:0-31279 GCA_964610105.1 uncultured Verrucomicrobiota bacterium
AGCGAGAGCATTGAGCGGCCAACGCCGTTGGGTTGCGGCCTCGCCGCCTTAGGAGACGATTTCTTCGAGGGAATCGGGAGCATTACTCAAGCCGAAGCGGAGAAGTGCAGGAACGATATGGCCAATCGAGGGTCCAAGCTTTGCACGGACTAATATGAAGAAGATGCCGTGCGGAATGCGAGATGTTTGAACGACGCCGCTCTGTATGCGGTGAGCATGAGTAGAAGGGAGGAGAAGATTATGAAACGGGTGGGCATTGCACTTATGTGTTTGGCGATCGGTGTTGATACTGGCATTGCAGGCCCAACGGCAGATGTTGCCAGGAAGATATGCCTACCCAACGCCGCCGTTGTTGGACGGTCGCCGGATGAAGCTGTGGGCCTGATAGAGAAGGTGCCTGAGCAGGGCGCTGTTCTCCCCGTTGCTGTAGAAGTTCTGATAGAGGATAGGCGCTGTATGGGGATTAGCGCCAAATACTCGACAAGTGACGTTTCGTTTAGGGATATCGCGGTACTCCTAACCGCGCGACATGGAGCGCCGCTTCGGGGGGCTGAGATGACTACCGTCCACTGGAAACTGGAAACAGTTGACGGCAAGAAGATGGAAGTCTGTCTGCATCAGCAAGGATCCCGTATCTCTGTCTCATTCAGACAGGATCCAGATGCGCAGACGACCGAGATAAACGAAGCGGTGAAACGCCTCGAAAAGTAACAGTATGTGCGGTCCGGCAAGTTTCGGCGGGGCATTTGGTCGGGCGTTGTGCGGTGGAAGAGGATGATGTCGGCAGGGTCGCGAGCGAATGGGCGGGCTGGAATGAAGGCGGTCCATCGCCGGACGCCGACATTGAGCCGACATTGTGGACAGGCAATCTGTGTCATTGCGACGGCGAAACGTCTTCGGGCGAAGACGCTCCGCCCAAGGCGGTCGACGGCGGGTGGAAAGCGTGGGCCTCGACGCGTCTTTTCAGTGAGAGAGAGGCAGAGTGACGGTCGTTGCGGGAAGAAAGGAGGGGCGGCATACTGTTCGCATAGCGCAGGGGAAGCAGTGTCGAGATCCAGGCCATCGACAGCGCCAGAGACTTGTCCGGTGTGCGGCGAAGACGTTCCGCCGGATGCGCTGGCGTGTCCGGCATGCGGAGCGGACCATGCGTCGGGCTGGAACGAAGAGGCCGCGGCCTACGACGGACTCGACCTGCCCGACGAAGAATTCAACTACGAGGAGTACCTGGAACGCGAATTCGGCGCCCCACGCCGCCCGCGCGGCATCGGACGCGGCTGGTGGATCGCGGCCATCGGCGTTCTCGCCCTGTTCGTGCTGCTCACCGTGTACGGCGCCCTCGGCGGCTGCGCCCGGGGCTCGTAGAGCGCCGGCCGGCACGGGGAAGACCCCGGCAAACACCGCGGCATCGCGCTCGTCGCTCACGTCATCCACCACCTGGCCAAGGACGTCGGAATCACCTGCACCTGCAACGAAAGAAGCGCCCGATCTCTCCGGGAACCAGTCCATGGCGTCGGCTAGATTCGCACCTTCGGTTCGCCCGAGACCGCGGCGCGGCCGGCGCACGCGTCCCACAGGATCCAGACCGCGCGCATGGCGAGCAGTCCGGGCAGGAGCAGCGCCACCAGCAGCCGTACGGCGGCGAAGCCTGCCGCGATGGCCTGGTCGGCGATCGAGACGTGAGGGCCGAGGGCGAAGAGGCGGGACACGATGTCCACGCGAATCGCGTACTCGAGGAGGGCGAAGTACAGCGCGTACCAGAACAGCGCGCCGGCGATCAGCGTGCGCACGCGCCGACGGACGGGCGAATCAGGGCGCAGTCGCATCGGGAATACCTCCGGGTTGCGCGGTGAGCATGGCGAAGAGAATCGCGTTGCCGAGCGGCCCGCCGCTGACGAACTGCAGGCGCCCGCCGCGCTCGACCGGGGCGCCGCAAAGGCAGGCCGACGCCAGCAAACGGCGGTAGCCGTCGAAATCGCCGTGAATCCGGCAATTGGCGATCATGAAACCCGTGGGGGAGAAGCCGAATCCGAAGATCACCGGGCCGGAGTCAATGTCGCCCCTCAAGCTTGAGGCCGGAGACTCGCGCCGCGTGGAAGGCGCATACTCCTGCATGCCGCCGAGCCCAAGAGGCGACCGAAGGCAGTTGGAGCGCACCGCATGGAAGAGTTCCTTGGAGAGAGCCGGGTCCCAGAACGACAGGAAATACGCGCCCAGCGTAGTTCCCGAAGCCCGCGGCAAGTCCTCCGGCTGAGCCCCCTGGCGGTCCATGGCCTGGAAGAGAAGACCGGTGCGGGGGTCCAAGCATCGGACGCGCACGTGCTGCCTCCACACGTCCAGCCGCTCGGAATGATCGCCTCTGCCCAGACGGTCATGAAACCCCAGAGAAGCCGCAACCGCACAATTATCGACCGGATAAGTCTCTCCGGGATACGTCTGAAGGAGAGGGGAAGGCCCGGCGTCCATCCGCCGGGCCAGGGCGGCGCTGATCCGGTCGTGCAACGGGGCGAAGCGGGAAGCCGGGTCGATATGGCAGTGGAAGCCGAGCAGCAGATTCAGGTAGCCAAGATAGGCGGCGTGATGCGAGAGACCCTCCAGTGAATCCAGCGGGTCCTCGCCGTGCCACTGCTCGCGATCAAAGGCGCGGAGGGGAAGAGACAAGATCTGCTCGATGCACTCTTCCATCAACGCCGCGTGACGAGGCCTCCATTCGGGATGCTCAAGGGCCGTCTGCCCGAATCCGAACCCGGCCATCAGGTAGGTGCCGAACAGCCACTCACCGTTGAAGGTCGCGCTGCCGGTGTCGAAATCGACGCGTGAAAGGGACGAGGTCACCCATCCTTCCACGGTCCGCGCCAGCGCGGCCTGCGCGGCCGGATCGCCGCGCCACCAGGTCTCCGCGTCGCGCGCGAACCAGCGCGAGGGCACGGTGGCGGTAACGAGCGCGAAGGCCGCCAATCCGACGAAGCCTCGCAGCCAGCGGCTGGCGCGCGATCGAACGGTAACTGCAGCCGTGGGACTGAGAAATGAGAGACCGGAAGAAGGGGAGTTGGAGGAGGAGGAGTGGGAGGGGGAGGATCGAGGCGGAAGATCGGGATTCATGGAGACGATTCTCCGGGCGGCACGGAGGACAGGCGGTGTTCCCAGGCGCGAAGGATGCCGGCCGCGAGCACCAGCACCGGAACGAGAGTCCAACAGAGCCCATGCACGAGAAAGAACAGCGCGCCCAGCCAGGCCCGCGCGGCGCCGGCTTCGGCGTCGGCCGGGGTCCCGGACAGGAACGCCGTCGCCCGGCGGGCGTCGAGCAGGAGCAGGATGAGGTAAGCGATCGCGAGCGCCAGCGCCCGCTGCAGGAGTCCGGCGGGCGACCAGGTGCGAATCAGGCGGAATTTCATGGAGTCCTCCGGGCGGCGGGCGCGGGGGCGGACGGCGCCGTGGACGCGCGACGCTCGACTTCCTCCCACAACAGTCCGAGCACCAGCGCGTAGAGCATCGCGGCGTCGCCGACCTGGTTGCTCGCGAGGTAATGAAGCCGGCCGCCCTTCCGCTCGGGAAAGGCGCCGAACTCGAGCGACGCGAGGAGGGACGCGAGATACGCGCGGTCGTCGAAGGCGGCCGCGGCCACGAGGGCCATGCCGCTCGATCCCGCGCTCGCCTGCAGCCCGGGAATCACGGGGCCCGAATCCACGTCCGGCATCCCGACGCGCGACTCGGGCCATTCGCGCGCGTAGCCGAATCCGAGAACGCTCCGGGCGAGCTCCTTCCGAGCGCGGCGGTACTGGTCCTCGGCAAACGGCCGGTCGACGATCTGCAGACAATGCGCGACCATCCAGATCGACGAACCTTCCGGCCCGTCGCCGACCTCGCCGGCGAGGCTGAAGTTCGAGACGAGCAGCCCCGTGGACGGCTCCACGAGCTTCTGTTTCGCCATTTCCATCCACCGGCGGGCGAAGGGCCGGTGGTCCGAGCCGTCGAGCGCGTCGCACATGCGGAATGCGGCCAGCGCAACGGCGTTGCAGAACATCCAGCACTCGTCCGGGTAGCTTTCGCCGCACAGCACCGGACCGGCCTCCATCTGCTTGAGCATCCACGCGGCGCGCTCGGCCAGCGGCGCCTGGTATTCCGGCTTTTCCCGGACGAGCCGCCGCGCGGCCAGCATCATCGCGATCTCGCCGTCCTGGAAGAGGCTTCGCCGCGTCGGGCCCAGGAACGGCCGGGCTTGCGCGTAGTCCATGAGGAAATAGTAGATTCCGTTCTCGCGCTCGAGGCGGAGGGTCTCCGAGATCAGCGCGTCCATGATGCCCAGGTACCGCTCCTGTTCCGCGGGTTCGCGCAGGCCGGCGTTCGCGAGCGCGAGCACGAGGAACGTACGCCCCATGAAATCCCACTCGGCGTTGCTCCGGCGCATGCGGGCCAGTTCCCGCGTACGGGCGTCGGGCGTCTCCCACAGCGCGAGCTGCCTTTGCAACATCGCCTTCGCCTCGGGGGCGACCGCGCGGTCCGCGCGGAACCGCGCGAGGTCGACGCCAAACACCAGGTGCAGGCAGGGCAGCCAAACCGCCGCGGCGAGCGCGAGCGACGCGAGCAGCCGGCCGCGACGGCGTATCCGGTCGGTCCGCTTCATCCCGGCGGCTCCTTTCCGGCCGGCGGGCGCACGCCTTCGGTTGCCAATCGTTCGATGGCCCGGTTGATCTCCCGCCGAACGCGCCCCACCGCGGTCGGGTCCGGAAGGAGATCGAGCGAGCGGAGGCCGCCGCTGTTCGGAATGTCGACAAGCGCCCGCGCGGCGGCGAGCGCTTCCCGGGCCGCCCGGGCCGCCGGGGATGCAGGTGGCGCGGCGGCGGCAAGATCCTCGAGCGTCTTCAGGGCCTCGTAGTCCTCCATCCCCTCGCGAACCGCCTCCAGCCGGATCGTGCTGACCGGCCCCTCCGCAACGCCTGGCGCGCCCGGATAGGCCAGGTAGCCGTCGCCGTTGGGATAGCGGATCCAGTAATGCCGCCGGCCGTCATCGCTCTGCGAGATGAAGGTGTGCCAGCCGCGCTCCCACGGATTGTGCGTCCACCAGGTCGCGCCCCAGAACTCGAATCCGCCGGCGCCGTACTTGAAGCAGTAGTAGGGCAGCAGCCGCTCGGTGGCGAGGAACGGGGTGTCGATCGCCATCTGCCCGTCGCAGGTGAACCAGAATCCCTTGCCCGCCGCCTTCAGCCGCTCGAGCTCGGCGACCGGGAAACAGCCGTACTGCCCGACGCCCCACAGGTCGAGCGAGTCGTTCCATTCCGGGCAAGGCCGCCACGTGCTGGAGTAGATCGGAAAGCCGCCGCCCGCCGAATGGATCGTGGCGCAGAGCCGCTTCATCTGCTCGACGACGAACGCGTGGTTGAAATGCGGCTCGTCGGAGATGTAATACGCGAACCGGTCCCGCCAGCCGCGCGTCCGCGCGTGGTCTCCGAACAGGCGCACGCATTGCCGCAGGGCCTCGTCGTATTCGGGCGTCAGCGGCTCGAGCCCGAAGAGCTTGCGCGGCGGATACGCCCAGCCGAAGGCGTAGAAGAAATGCGGCGTGTACGCCACCGCCATCTGCAGCTCGTCGAAACAATACCGGGCCTCTTCGTCGAAAGCGGTCGCGTCCATCCGCACCACGCCGTCGCTGCGCGTGAACACCGGCTGGGGACGGATCTCGTGCAATCCGATGCGGTGTTCGGCGAGCAACCGGAGCCACGCGCGGCGTCCGTCGCCCGAGGCCACGCCGGAGGCGAAATCGCCGCCCGGCCCGGTCCGCAGGTCGAGCAGCGCGCGCAGCCGGGGCCGCGCGGGTATCTCGAACGGGAGCACGTTGACCTCGAGCGGCAGCGCGACCTCGCGCTCGCCCTCGCACCGGATCCGGATCGTGCCGCGGCGCACGCCCGGCCGCGTGCCCGGGTCCGCGCGCACGGTGACCCAGAGCGGCAGGTTCTCGCCGGCGCGGACCTCGCCGGCCGCGAACGGCACCAGCGCGTCCGGCCACTCGCCGGCCCAGCCGTCCGTCGATCCGTCGCCGCGCGGGATCTTGCGCACCCAGGCGGGCGATTCGTCGTGGTAGTACGCGGTCGGATGATCGACCGGCACGTAGTGCACCCGCTCGACCGCCACGGGCGGGAGCGCCGCGCCCGCGGCGTCGCGCGGGGGCTCTACGGACACGGAAACGCGCCGTTCCCGCGCGCCGGCAAAGACGGCGAGCTGAACGCACTCGCGTTCGCCGGCCGCGCAGTCGAGACGGAGCGGGCCCGCCGCCGGCCCGGGCGGATCGTCGCGGAAAATCTTCACCAGCGGGTCCGCCGTCCACACCCGCCACGGCCCGTCGCGCGGAGCGCCGCGCACGTCGAACCCGGCCACTTCGCCCTCGCGCACCTCGCGGAGGAACACGCCGTCATGCCGCAGCGTGCCGGGGCCGTTCATGGTCAGGTGGATTCGAACCGTGGCCGCATCGACGGGCGCGCGGAAGGTCGTGTGCGTCAGCGCCCAATCGTCGCCGCCGCCGGCCGCGCGCGTGCTGAGCATCGCGCCGGAGGCGACCAGTTTCCCGTCGGCTCCGTGCAGATGCGCATGGATGGCGGCGTGGGCGCCGCCGTCGACGGCCCGGATCCTCCCGCCGAGCAGGTAGGTTGTCCCGGCGCGGATCGGGATCGGCGGCGACACCCAGCCGCGCCACGCCTCGGGCGCGCCGGCCGGGACGACGAATTCGAATCCCCGGCCGGAGGGCGTTCCCTCAATGATGCGCGCCTTCATCGACGCGGCGTCGCCGTTGAATTGCCATCCCGTCACGCTCCCTGCCGCGGCCTGCACCGGTGGCGGGGCCAGGTTGCCGGCCGCCACCGCTGCGTCCGGAGCGGTGGTCGCATTCGCCGCGCGGTTGGTCGAGAGAAAGACATGGAACTGCCGCAGGCTGCGCGGGGGCAACGAGCAGGGGAACACCAGGCGCGGCGGCAGCCAGAACGCCCCCGGCACGGCTTGTCCCGAGGCGGCATCGACCACCCGCGCCGTCCCGCCGGGGCGGTAGTTGAACCAGCGTCCGCCGACGGGCCGGAGATCCACCGCCAGCAGGATCGATTCGGCCGCCTCGACGCCGGGATGAATCGCCTGCACGGTCGCGCACAGCAGCTCGCCCTCGCGGAACTCCGGCGGGCGGGGCGCGGGCGCCTCGAGGTCGACGCGTTCGACCGGTCCGCAGCGCGCCGCCGGGCGGGGTCCGCCGGCCGTGGCGCGGAAACTGACGTCGTCGAACCACGCGCGCCCCGTTCCGTGCAGCACGGTCCCCACCGTGGCGGACTGCGCCCCGGTCGGCGCGACGAACGAGAGCGAAACCTCGCGCCAGTCGAACGAACCCCGCCCCGCGTCGGCGTGACGGTTGAGCATCTGCGGCGTCTCGCCGTGCACGTGCACGTAGAAACCCGCGATACCGTCGACCGACTCCGCGCGCACCCAGCCGCGCAGCTCGTACGCGCACCCGGGCCGGACGGGGATACGATCCTGCTGCCACTGGACCCAGGTCGGCTCCGCGCCGGCGTCCGCTTCGACCAGGGCGGCGCGCCCGCCGCCGCGGCCCGCACCGTCGACCAGGGCGGCGCGGTGCGCCGAATCCGTCGTCGCGGCGGACCAGCCTTCCGGTTTCGGGGCGCCGGCCTCGAATCCGCCGTTGCGGAAGCCGGCGGGCAGGAACTCCGCGGGCGGCCACGCGCGGCGGTTGCCGGCGTACACGAAGAACTCCGCCGTGCCTCCGGCCGGGCAGGTCGCCGGCAGCAACAGCCGGTCGCCGGCCGCGAGGTCGGTCGATCGCTTCGCCATGCCGCGGCCGTCCGTCACCTCGTGCAGCAACTCGCGCCCGTCGGCATCGCACACGCGCAGGGTGTCGACCGGTTCGCCGGCGAGCGCGTCGAGCGGCACGTCGACCGGCTCGCCCTCGATGCCGGCGGCCGTACCGTTGGTCACCGTGACGGGCATTCGAGCCGACCAGTAGCCGCGGTTGGCCAGCGAAAGCGGATGATGCCAAGGCGGACCGGCCTGGACGCCGGCGCACGTGGCGAGTCCGAGGAGGCAGGCGAGGGACGTTTTCATGCCTCACGCATAACGCCCTCCGACGGGCAGGGCAAGCGCGCACCGCGTCGTAGTCGTGCCGGGTAGGCGAGACGTTTGGCGAGTTTCGCCATCGTGCGCATGCCCAGGATACGCCCCGCCCAACTGGTCACGGCGCCGAACTTGCGGTAGATCAGGTTGAACTCCCAGAAGGCCACGCGTTGCGCGGCCGAGACCGGGCGGCGACGCCACATGCTGGTCCACGAGTAGAACCGGTCATAGGCGCCGCGGTAGCCGCGTTCCAACTCGGCGGCGGTCATGCCCGCGGGTCTGAAGACGGCGCACGAGGTGTTGTACCGACACAGATCCCGCGTGAGAATCCGGCCCTCCCGCTCCAGTCGCGTGTGCAGCCGCGTGCCGGGATAAGGGGTGAGGATGTGCGCGGTCATGGTGGCGATCCGCTGCCGTTCCAGCCAGTCCACCGTCGCATCGAACACCTCCGGGCCGTCCTCGTCGAAGCCGAAGACGACGCTGGCGTTGACCATCAGGTGGCGGGCGTGAATCGCGTCGACCAGCGCCTCGTAGTCCTCCACGCGGTTCTGCACCTTGCGGCAGCCGCGCAGCGCGTCCGGGTTGAGCGTCTCGAACCCGATGAACAGGCTCCGGCACCCGGAGGCGGCCATGCGGTCGAGCAGGTCCCCATGGCGGAGCAGGTCGGCGGACACCGCGGCGTGCCAGGTGATGCCCATGCGGCCGAGCCGGTCCGCGAGGTCGGCGGCGCGGGCGGGATCGCCGATGAAGTTGTCGTCGATGAACATCGCGTGGGCGATGCCGAGGGACTCGATCTCGGCGACGATGTGGTCCACCGGCTTCATCCGGTAGCGGGCGTCGAGGTTCCGCGAGCTGTTGTAGCAGAACTCGCACCGCCACGGACAACCGCGGCCGGCGCAGAGCGTGTTGGTGAAAAGGTAGTTGCGTTCGCGCAACAGGTCCCAACGCGGGACCGGCGTGAGTGCGGGATCGACCGGCCCCGCGTTGCGGTAGAGCGGACGCATCGCGCCCGCCGCCGCGTCGGCCAGCAGGCGCGGCCACAGGAGCTCGGCCTCGCCGATGACGACGGCGTCGCAGAACGGTGCGCATTCCTCGGGGCAGGCGGTGGGATGGATGCCCCCCATCACCACCCGGGCGCCGCGCGAGCGGTAGGCGGCGGCGATCTCCGCGGAACGGTAGAACGTGTCGGCCTTGACCGTGATTCCCACGAGCTCGGGCCATCCGTCGTCGTGCGCGACGCGCTCCACGTTCTCGTCCGCGAGACGCACGTCGTGTTCGGTCGGCGTCAAGGCGCCGACCGTGAGCAGGGCGAGCGGCGGGGACATCCGCGTCTTCCAGGCCGTGTCCATGGGACGCCGGCTCATGCCCGGGGCGACCAGGCGGATGCGCACGGATCACCTCGAGACCGGGCGGCGGCGACGGGGCAGGGGGCCGTCTGGAAGGGCATAGCGGAACGGCAGGGCGCCACCGAGGATGCGAAGAAGCGCAACCAGGTGTGGAACCGGCGGGGCCGGCCGGGACGTGGAGCGCGAGTGACGGGCGAGGCTCATGATTCCTCCTTTCGGTTGGCGGACGGAAGGCGTTCCGTGCCCGGCTCGAAATCGCGCAGCAGCCATCCGGCAACCACGGCGCATTCCAAGCCGAACGGAAGATAGCCGGCGTAGCCGAGCACAGGCATTTCGAACAGGTGGAAACGGTTCACGAAAGGCACGGCGTAGATCCACCGGGTCAGGCTGAAGAAGTTCCACATCTCCCAGAAGAAGCCGCAGACCAGCGCCGCCAGGGTCCAGCAGACCACCGGCCGCCAGTCTCCGCATTCGAGACGCGCCGCGAACAGGGGGCGCCCGCCGATGGCAAGGGCCAGGAGCGAGGGCGCCACCCAAACGAGGGGGAACAGGTAGTCGGGCCATATCCCCAGACCGGCCGTGCCCAGTGTGCCGCCGATGAAGACGGCGATCGCGGTCGCGCCCGCGGGCATCCGCACCCGTTGCCAGTCCGCAAACGGGTCGGTCAGCCGGCCGAAAGTGCCCAGCAGGGCGGCGGTGGCCGAGACGGCCGGCAGGACCGTGGAGAACGAAACGGAGGCAAAGAGCACATACTCGACCGGCGAGAACCCGACCACCCCCTGGTACCACCAATTCTGCACGAACCGGTTCAGGAACTCGAACAGCCACCAGAATCCCGCGCTCAGCGGAAACAGCGCCAGATAGCGCGCCGGCTGGCGAGTGAGCGGGCATTCACCCGATCGCATCCTGACCACGGCGTTGACGACCAGGATGTAGGAGAACCAGAGCGGTGCGAACGTGTGGGACTGAAGCGATTCGAACCAGGGGAAGCGGTTCCAGGCCAGTATCCATGCCGCGGCGCCCACGCCGAAACCCAGCCAGCCCCACCAGGGGAAGGGAGAATGGCGGATGGCGGATGGCGGATGGCGGACCGCGGATTCAGGGCGGAAGCGAGCGGGCGCAGGATGAAAACCCGTGAAGGCGCGACGGAAAAACGGGAACAGCGTTGCCGCAATCACGAAGGCAAGGAGAATGAAGAAGGGCCAGGAAAACGGCGCATGCGCCACGTGCCGCGTCAACGGAGGAAACTCCAGGTAGTCCGTCACCTCGCGGCCGACAAGAGCGGCGCCCGCGAGGGGAAGGGCGATGACCAGTACGAGTCCCATCAGACTTCCGACTGTGCGGCGAAGAAGACGATTCATATCGGCGGTCTCCCGACTCCAAACAGGTGGTATCCGAGGTACGCGTACATGTTCATGCGAAATGCGTTCGGATTCGCTAGCATGGGGGGGCGGTCCGGGCGGCTGAGGAAGGGACAGAACCACCAGGAAAGCTCGCTGCCGGCGGCGCCCGTCAACAGGAGCCATGCGGCAAACACGCGGCGACCGCGGCGGGCGCCGGCCGCCCGGAACATCGCGTGGCGCAGCCGCGCCAGTCCCGTGAGCCCGGCCAGCGCCTCCAGCAAGAGCGCGGCCACGCGCGTCACACCCAGGTTGATTCCGCCAAGGCAGGCGAAGATGTAGAAGCTCGACAGACACAACAGGAGGCTCGCCCAAAGCCCTCCCATCACCTTGAGGGGCACGCGCCAGAGCTGGACGCCGCCACCGAACAGTCCCATCAGCGCGCCGTAGACCACGAAGCCGGCGGTCATGACGCCCGCCACTCGCAGCCCGACCTGGAGGCGGCGGTCGCCGTCGCACACCTCGAAGGCCATCCGGGCGGGGTGCTTCAGGAGACCCTCCACCACAGCCGGAGCGCCGGCGGGGCCGTCAAGCGACCGGTAATCCGCGGCGAATTCCCTCTGCGAATCGCTTTGCGCGGCAAAGCTGGAGGGCGCGCAACCGGGCAGCGGAGGGGGCGTAACCCGCGCTCCGCTGCCCGTACCCCCCGTCGACAAACCGTACGACGCAACCGTGTCGGCCGCGGCGGGGCTGCGCGCGGACGACGGGTCCGACCCATCCGCGCTTGCCCCCGTGATCTCGTGGGAAGAAGTCATGCCGTCGCGTGCTCCCGGGATTCCCGCACGACCCGCTTGATGAGTCCGGCCACGAGCAGGATGGCTATCCCCCAGACCAGACTGTTCAGGGGAACAGAAACAAGCTGAATCCACTTGGGCAGTCTTTCTCCGTCCGGATCGAACATGACCAGCGGAACAAGAATGGGCGAAGCCATCACCGCCGACGCCATCCTGAAGAGCGCAGAATGCCCGCCAGGAGGAGGGTTGAAACCGTGCTGGAGCACGGCCAGCGACGCGAAGGCGTGAGCCGGCACGAACAACAACAGAAAGAGCAGTTTCGTTTTCATAGGCAATCCAAATGCGTCATGCAAAGGCATGAAAAGCACACTACGGCTGGGCACCCGGATTGGCGGCGGAAGAAACCGGTTTCCACGGCTTGAGGAGATCCTCGGCCAGCGGCTTGTGTCCCTGCGCGACCCACCACTTGGCCCAGGCCTGCTTGTCCGCCCTGAAGTCCTGGCCCGTCTTCCGCGACAGGGCGGCCTGGGCCCAGGTGCGCGTGTTCTGGTTGCCATGATCCACCAGGCTGATGAGCAGCGGCACGGCCTCGTCGGACTCCTGGCGCGCCAGCGAGGCGATGGCAATCCACTTGGGACGGCAGTCGTAGTCCCGGTCCTCCCGGTGGTAGCCCGCCATCTTCATCAGGCCGCGGACCAGGCGGTCGTCCTTGAACGCCCCCGCCTCGGCCAATGCCTGGCAGAGATGGCGCCCGTACTCGGCCCCTTCAAGAAGCTCGACCAGGTACGTGATCTTCTTCTCGCGTTCCTCCTTTGACAGCGAGGCGAACGCGTCTTCGTTGAGCCACATTCCTCCCGGACCGAATGTCCGGGCTGTCCAGCGGACGTATTCCTGGATCTCGGCATGGGCGCGGGCATACTTGGCCGCAATTTCCTGGTCGACCTTTGTCATGTCCACCGGCGCGGGGACGCCGTAGCCTGCGCCTAGCGACGCCAGGAGCATGGCGGGAACCAGATATCTGGTGGTCTTCATTCTCGTTCTCCTTTCGTATTCACGCTTTCTCATCGCGTGCATACCAATCGATGTTCCGGGTGGCGAACATCACGATCGCCAGCGCAAGGAACAAACCGGATGTTCCGAGCAGCAGCGAAAAATCCTGAAGGCGCAGAATCACGAAGAGGAATCCGTAGATAACGGACAGCTCCGTGGCGACAACCAGCGCGCGCCGCAGACTGCGCAGCACGCAGGCGCTGTAGAGCGTGATCATCAGCGTCGACGCGGCGGCACCCCCGAGATAGGCCGCGCCAAAGGGGATGACCTCCGACAGGGAGAGCAGGGCCAGGAAGAACAGGCACAGGGCCACGCCGACCAGCGTGTACTGGAAGGGATGGACCCGGACCCGGACGAGGATCTCGAACAGGAAGAACGCGGTGAACACCAGCACGAGGAAGAGAATTCCGTACTTGATCGAGCGTTCGACAAGCCGATAACCGTCGACGAGCGAAAGGAGGCCGACCCGGAACGCCGACAGGCCGGCCTGTTGGGCGCTGAACGCCGCCGACGGCCCGGAACCGGAGGACGGGTGTTCCCGCGAGGTCCAGCGCGGGGGGAAGGTGCGGCCGTAGTAGGAGCTCTGCCAATGCGCCTCAAACCCCGAGGGAAGCACCTTGCGTTCGGAGGGCAGGAGGGCCCCGTCGAACTTCGGGTCGGGCCAGGCCGACGTGAGCTGCACGTCCGTGGTCCGGCCCGCGGGTATGACACTGAATGAGGAGCTGCCGTTGAGGTGGAGCGAGATATCGAAGGGCAGGGGTCCCTCGCCTTCCGCGAGGTCCTTGATCCGTGCGCTGACGCCGGAGGCAAACCCCGGCACCTTCGAACCGGGTTCCAGCGCGATCGACTGTTCGCCCCATTTCACGAACAGCGCCTCCCGCGCGCCGCGCAGATCGGTGATGGCGAGGGAGAGGACGGCGTCTTCCCAGAGCACGTCCGCCGGAGCGACCTTCCAATCCTCGAACGTGGGGCGGGCGAAAGCTCCCGAGACCTGGAAGGCGCCGCGGTACACAACCGCCCTGTAGATGCCGCGGTGCAGCTTGTCCGTCTTCAGGTCCCCGGTCACCCGCAGATCCTCCGGCAGGAAAAAGGCGTGGGCGACCTGGCTTTCCGTGGCCTCGAACTTCTCCATGCGGCCGTTGACCAGCCGGTCCTTGAAGACCTTGACCTCGTACTTGTAGGGCACGATGAGCACGGGGCCGAACAGCACCTGCGGCGCTCCCCATGTGGACGTGATGTCGGAGATGGCCTCGTTCCGCCGTGTCAGTCGTTCCGAGAGCACCCGCTGGATCATGTGGAGCGGGATCAGAAGCACGAGCGTCAACACGGCGACCATCAGCATCTTGAGCACGGTTCCATACCCGGCCCGCCGCGGGCGTGGGGAAGGGAGCGCGGGAGGGACGGAGACCGGAGGCGGAGGGACGGGTGGAGGGGTGTCGTTCATGGAGGGATCCTCATGCGGTTACCTTGGCGGTCTGGGCGAGGTCGTCGAGATCCGTTTCGCCGTCGACGGCGCGGCGCGCGGCGCGGAGCACCTCCTCGAGGTGCCGCAGGTAGTCCGAAAACCGCTCGCGGCCGCGCGGGGTGAGGTCGACGGTCGTCTGCGGCCGGGCGCGGACGAAGGCCTTGCGGATGCGCACCACGCGGGCTTCCTCAAGGGCCCTGAGATGGCGGCTGAGGTTGCCGTCCGTGAGTCCGCATCCGTCGCGCAGGACGGTGAACGTGACCCCGTCGCGCGCCGCGGCGAGGGTGGAGAGGATGGCCAGCCGGCTGGGCTCGTGGAAGAGCCGTTCCAGGGCGTCAAAAGAGGATTCGGGATCAGTCTTCATGGGCATCATCTCCATCCGCGCGGCGGTCGCGAATGAGGATCGCGCCGCCGACAATCTCGCCGACACCGAACATCAGGCCCATCGGCCACGGATTCAGCAACGAGCACGCCGGCGCAACCAGGCACGCGGCGCCGCAGGCCAGGTACGCCAGACCGACGTGGAAGTTGGCCTTCGGGAGGGCCAGGCGGCAGGCGGCATGCGCGAGACCGTGGCCGCACATCCAGACGCCGAACAGCAGGTCGTACTGTCCTTCCCGCACCAGCGCCCACGACAGCGCGGCCCCCATGGCGTAGGCCGGGATGACCTCCACCGCCGGCTTGAGCGCCAGGAGATCGCGGTGCCGGGCGGGATTGTGCAAGAACCAGTGGGCCAGGGCGCCGTAGTTGGAGACGACGCCGACCGCGAGCACCCCCCCCCAGACGACGAGGTGGGCGATCTCCCGCGCGGGCACGAGGCCCGACGCCAACGCCACGGTGGCGGCCAGCGCCACGAAGCCCGAGGCAATGCGCGCCTCGCCGGAGAACCCGCGGAAGCGCCGCCGCTCCAGGATCACCTCCTGCAACCGCTGCACCTGTTCCAATGCGCGGTCGATCGTGTCCGCCGTCATGGTGTGCTCCCCCCGGCGACGGAGGCCGCCGCCCCGTCGCCCACAGACCCCGCGCCATCGGTATCCGGCAGGGCGGGCCTCCGGCGCCGCGGGTCGATCCGAACGCCCCCATCCGGCCGCCCGACCCAAGATGGCAAAGTACTCTGCATGGCAAAGTAAGTAGACCACCCGAGCCCGACGGGGTTCAAGAGAAAAAGAGATTTATTTTTGCGAAGGGCGCGCGCGACGGCACTGCGCCCATCGACCGCCGAGCGACCGGTGGCGAGCCGCCAACCCGCGCAGCCTTCGGCAAAGCAAAGGACGTCGGCCCTCTCCACGGCGAACCGACGGCGGGTAGCGCGCGGCATCCCTGACGCGCTGCCGGACTGCAGTGCATCAGATTGTTCCGCCAAGACATGATGCGCGGACGCGTGGGATGTTCTCCGTGAGGTTCAGCCGTGGAAACGTCGGCGGAACTCACGGGAATACGACACAGAGATGACGGGCAGGAGTACTACGCTGTCGCCGGCGGATCGGCCGGCGGCTCACCGGCGGGGGCCGTTGGCGGCGCCGGCGGCGCCGCCTGGGCGGGCGCCTCGCGAAGCCGCAGGGAGAGCCGCTTCCGGCCGTCCTCGTCCTCATCCCCCGACAGGGTCTCCAGGTCGGCATCCTCGCGGAACGCCTGGTGGATCGTGCGGCGGTCGGCGGCGCCGAGCGGGGCGAACGTGTAGGGACGCCCCGTCCGCCGAACGCCCTCGGCGGCTTCGAACGCCTCCTTCAACAGGCGGTCCTTGCGCCGCTCCCGGTAGAGCTCCACGTCGACGATGCAATGCGCGTCCGTCCCGTACTGGGCGCGCATGATGCGGTTCAGGATGTACTGGAGCGCATTGAGCATCTGCGCCTCGCGGCCGATCAGCCGCGAGGCGTCGGGCGACGACACCTGCAGCAGCACCTCGTCCTCGTCCTGTTCCCGCGCCTGGATCGTCGCCTCGAATCCCATCCGCCGGACCATCTCCTGCAACAGGGCGAGCGCCTTCTCGCGGGCCTCCGGCAACGAAAGGGTATCGTTCATCGCGACGCCTCCTTAAGCCTTCCTCGGGACGGACGGATGCTCGCGGCGATACTTCTGGATCAGCAATTGCGCGATCATCAGCATCTGGTTCGTCGTCCAGTATAGCACGAGCCCCGACGCGAAATTATAGAAAAATACCAGCATGATCACCGGCATCCACCCCATCATCTTCTGCTGCATCGGATCGCCCGCCGAGGGCGTGAGCCTCTGCTGCCAGACCTGGGTCACGGTCATCAGGATCGGCAGGATGTTCAGGCAGGCCTCGCCGATCATCGGCAATTGGACGCCGAGGGTGAAGATGCGCTCCGGCTCGCTGAGGTCGCGGATCCACAGGAACGACGCGAACCGCAGCTCGATCGCGCTCCGCAGCATGACGAACAGCGCGATGAACACCGGGATCTGGATCATGATCGGAAGGCAGCCGCTGACCGGGTTGACCTTGTGCGCCTTGTAGAGCTCCATGATCTCGCGCTGCTGGCGCTGGGGCTCCTTGTACTTCTGGCGGATCTCGTTCACCAGCGGCTGGATCTCCGCCATCTTCTTCATGCTCTGCGTGCTCTTGTGCGTGATCGGCCAGAACAGCACCCGGATCAGCACCGTCAGCAGAATGATGGCCACCCCGTAGTTCGGGATGACGAAATGAATGGCGTTGAGGACCTTCAGGAGGAACTTGCAGATCGCCTTCCAGAAGCCGAATTCCATCACCTCCACCCGCCCGTGACTGAGCCGGTTGAGCTCGTCGAACTTCTTCGGCCCGAGATACAGCTCCGACTCGTGGACGACCGGATCGCCGCCCGCCTCGAACGAGCGGGGGTCGAAGAACAGGGTGGCCGACACGGCCTCGATCGTGCGATTCGGCTTGACGCCGGGCTTCGTGCCCTCCTCCGGCGACACCCGGCGCCGGGCATGGGCGACGGCGCGCGCGCCGTATTCCGCGGGCAGCAGGATCTGCACGAAATACTTGCTCTTGACCGCGAGCCATTCGACGCGGTTCCTCGACGAGTCGGGATCGTCGCCCTCCGGCATCAGTTCAAGATCCGCCCGCGCGGGCGGCTGGCTCGCCTTGAACAGGGCGGGCAGTTTGCTGGACCAGTGCTGCACCTTCTCGCCGCCCGGCGGCAGGGTGTCGGCGCCGAGGAAGTGCATCCCGCTCACCGTGCTCTCGCTCGGCGGCCTGGACATCGGGCCGAGGAGCAGGCCGTAGGGGCCGGCCGACACCTTCGCGCCGGAAGCCAGACGGAATTCGTCGCGGACCTTGAGCAGGTAGTTGCTGCCCAGCGTCACCGTCCGCACCAGGGTCAGACCCGTCTTGGCCTGGCGTTCAAACCGGATCGACCGTCCATCCGCCGCCGGCGTGACGGCGAACGGGTGGGCGGCGCCCAGCCCGCTGAGTCCTTCATAGGTCAGGGAGGGTTCGCCGGCGAAGTCCAGCACCACCGGGCCGCTCGCGGGGTCCGGCGTCTGCAGGTAGTCCAGAATCCTGGCCGATTCGATCGCCGCGCCGCGGGAGGAGAATGTGACCTCCAGCACGTCATTGCTCAGGACCACGGTCTGAGCCGGCTCGGCGTCGGCGACCTCCTCCTCGGCCTCCACCGGCGCGGCCGGGGGCGGGGCGCCTTCGACCATCGCGGGTGGGGCGCCGGTCGGGCCGGGGATCTGCGTCATCGCGGAGGCGCCGGCGGCATTCGTCACGGTCGCCGGGGGGGCGTTCGTGCGCGCGGCCGGCGCGGGCTTCGGGAAACGGGGCGCGATCAACTTCCGGTCGATGGTCGGCCACAGGATCACCATGGCCAGCAGGACGAGGAAAAGGGGAAGATCCTTCTTGTTCATGCAAGCCTCTCTCCGCGCGGGGAGCGGGCGGCGGGCACGGGGTCATAGCCGCCGGGATGGAAGGGATGGCAGCGAAGCAGGCGGCCGGCGATCAGCCACAGCCCGCGCAGCGCGCCGTGGGTCCGCAGCGCCTCGATGCCGTACTCCGAGCACGAGGGATGGAACCGGCAGGTCGGGCCGAGCCATGGCGAGATGGTCCAGCGGTACAATCGAATCGCAAACATGAGCACGTACTTCATCTCGCGCGAAACACCCTATCCGATGGGGCCCCGTTCCGGCCCGTTCCCGCTCCCGGTCGCTCCCGATTCGGTCGATTCCGGGGACGCCGGCGCCGCCAGCCCCGCCCGCGCCATGATCCCGCGGAAGTCCGCCACCAGCTCCGGCCACGAAGCCGCGGCGATGGACGCCCGCGCCACGATCACCACGTCCACGGCGCCTCCGAGCAGGGGCCGCTCGCGGCGGAACACCTCGCGTAGCCGCCGCCGCGCCCGGTTCCGCGCCACCGCGCGGCCGACCTTCCGGCTCGACACCACGCCCAGCCGCAGCGCCGCGCCTTCCCCCGACCGGAGCCAGACCACCATGAACCGTCCCGCGAACTTGCGATTCTGATCGTAAGCCTCGCGAAACCACCGTTCGAGCGCCAGCCGCTGCCGTCGGGAAAGCCCGACGTCCGGCGGGCCCGGCGCGTCACGCGGGGCCGGGGCGGACGGCGAGTCCGGCATGCCGCGCCCCTGGCTCAGACGCTGAGGCGCTTCCGGCCGGTCTGGCGGCGGCGCGACAGCACCTTGCGTCCGTTCTTCGTCGCCATGCGCTTGCGAAATCCGTGCTTGCGCAGACGCTTCTTCTTGTGCGGTTGATAGGTCCTCTTCATAGGTCCTCTCGACTCAAATTCTGCAAAGCGGTGAAAAGTGGCGGAAAAGCCGCCCGAAGTCAATCCCGCGTTCTTGTGGGGCGGCCTTGTGCGTGCCCCGTATGGGAGCGGCTTCCCGGGTCCTCCCTCGTGGAAGGGGCGTTGCGCCGCGATGAAAGCGACCGACGCGGCGTCATACCTCAAGGCCACAGGAAGCTCCTCCCGCTCCCCTCGTGGGAGCGGCCTTGCGCACCAAGAGCATGGCGACCTGACTCCAACGCCCCCCGTGGGAGCGGCTTTATGCAACAAGAACATGGCGAGCTGACTCCAACGCCCCCTGTGGGAGCGGCTTTACGCAACAAGAACATGGCGAGCTGACTCCAACACCCCCTGTGGTGTCGGCTTTACGGAACACGAGCATGGTGAGCTGACTCCAACGCCCCCCGTGGGAGCGGCTTTACGCAACAAGAGCATGGCGAGCTGACTCCAACGCCCCCTGTGGGAGCGGCTTTATGCAACAAGAGCATGGTGAGCTGACTCCAACACCTCCTGTGGGAGCGGCTTTATGCCGCGATTCAAGGACATCTGCACAGAGAATCATCCAACACCATCGGGACCAGTCTTATCTATACTGTAATCTAATGCTTCCTAGGCTAGAAGATCATGCGCAAGCTGCTGTTGTACTGTATAATACGACTATTCACAAGCAACCAAACCAAGCGAACATGAAATGTATTTTATACCCATCAAAATCGTTTCTATCATTTATGCAATCTTTCTGCTTGACACTCATCGCGCGGTGCCGCACGATGTCCCGCGTAATCGTTGAACCGGGAGAAGACCCGGAGGTTTGGAGAGCTCGAATGGGCGTGGGGGATCCGCAAGAGGCGCGCGGGAGCCGGAGCAGTCGCGATCCGACGACAGAGGCTGCTTCGCCGAGGGCGCATGCCGCGTAACCCACCTCCGAGATCTCACCCTCCGTTTCGTTGGCAGGCGGGCGTTGATCAATGCATCGCGAGAGAGAGAAGGAGACAAGGACATGAAGGCGTCGTTCGGCAAGGCTGTAATCACGGGCATCTGCTCACTGGGCTTGATGGCGCTCACTGCGGCGGCCGAAGAACCCTTGACCGTTGGGAATCTGACGGTCAACGGCTGGACGACCATCAGCGGCCTCACCACCATGAACGGTGGCCTCATCGTTCCAGTAGGAGGAATCGCTCTCGGTGCGGGCGCGCAGGCGGCTCCAGGCGGCTTCGCCTGTTCCGACGGCGCGTCGATCTCTGCGGCGAGCGGCCAATTCGTCGTCAACGCCGCTGGAGGCATCTTCCTCGATGGTTCGCCGATTGTCGGCCAGGATCTCATCTTGAACCCTGGACGCATGGTCGCGGGCTCCGGCCTGAGTTTCGACAGCATTGCGGCTGACGCTTATGGCGCGGAACAAAGAGGCAAACTATTCAAGTATTGCGGATATGGCACTCAGAGTATCGGGGCTACCGCTTATGGCGCGGAGCAGCGGGGATATACCTACGCGGGCATTCAAGACATTGAGTCCTCAGCCCATGGCGCGGAACAGCGTGGATTCAACGAGAGGGGTAACCAAAGTATCGGAGCCTCTGCTTATGGTGCGGAACAGCGGGGCTATGTGGGTACTGAGAACTACGCGATAAACGACGGCATAGGCTCCATACAGCTCCTCAATCTGAACGGTTATCATGTGACGGCCTTCATGAGCGGGCACGCGTCGATCGGCTTGGGTGCGTGCACGGTGACGCATAACCAGTCAATTGTCGCGGGCGACGGGCTGGTCAGCCACGGCAACGGGACCGTCACGGCTAATGGATTCTACGGCAACGGCTCCGGGTTGACTGGCCTCAACAGTCTGAACTTCGCCAACGGCTCAATTCATGGTTCGAAGCTTGAGTCTGGGACCGTCGGTGAGAACCAATTGGGCCCAGACGCGATCCTTAACACGCATATCGCCCCTGATGCCTCCATTGCCGGCTCGAAGCTGGCCACGGGAACGATCACCATCGACAAGGTCGCAATCGCTGGCTGGGAGAACTGGGCTGACGGGCGCTACATGAGCCTGAGCGGAGGCCAAGATCTGATTCTGAATCCCGGGCGAACTGTGGCTGGCTATGGCCTGCTCCTGGGGAATATCGCCGCTACCGCCTACGGTGCTGAGCAGCGGGGTCTGACCGAAGGCGGCACACAGTCCATCGGCGATGGAGCCTACGGGGCATCGCAGCACGGAGCGAACTACTATAGTATCCAAACCATCCAGACGTCTACCCCGGGTGCGGAACAGCGAGGGGTAATCGAAGGCGGCACTCAAACCATCGAATATCAAGCCTTTGGCGCATCACAGAGAGGCTTCAACTCGTATGGCACACAGATCATCAGGATCGGAGCCATGGGGGCAGAACAACGGGGCGGAACCGAAGGTGGCACCCAGATCATCGAGAGTGGGGCCTACGGTGCATCACAAGAGGGCGGTGCCGGTGAGGGGTCCACGCAGACCATTGGGCTTTCCGCGATGGGCGCGCTGCAGCGGGGATGGAACCACCAAGGTACACAGACCATTGGGGAGAGTTCCTATGGCGCATCACAGGTGGGCCAGAATAGCGGTGACCAGAGCATCGGAGAACTTGCCCTTGGCGCACGACAGGAGGGGTTCAACCGGGGCACGGAGTCCATCGGGGGATCGGCCTTTGGTGCTGTGCAGCAGGGATTCCTGGACTTCAACGCCACCGCGATCAACAACGGCAAAGGCTCAATCCAACTGCTCAGCCTTTCCTCGGACCAGCAGGCCCTCATGAACGGGCACGCATCCCTCGGCTTGGGGGCGTGCACGGTGGCGCATGACCAGGCGATTGTCGCGGGCGATGACCTCCAGAGCCAGGGCAACGGGACCGTCACGGCTCTCGGATTCTACGGGAGCTTCCACGGGAGTGGCGCGGGTCTTACGGACCTCCCGATCGACAACATCAGCGGCCTCGGCACCGCCGCCCGCGTGAATGTGACGGAGTTCGCCACCGCCGCCCAGGGCACATCGGCCGAGACTGCGCTCCAAGTCGCCAATACCGCACTCCAAGCGGACGGGCAAGTAGCGTGGACGGCGAACCAGGATGGGGGCGGATTCGAACTGAACAACCTCAATAATGCTTTCAGGTTAGAGACTAGTGAAGTGACCCACATGATTGAGACCGAGGTGTTCACAGGGTTTGACGTGTATGATGACAGCGCGGTCGGAATGGTTTATGCGGGCAGCTACTCTGAATCTGAGCCCGGCTATTACAGCGGGCCCGCGGGGTGCTCGATCTGGTGGGATGATTTTCACCAAGGGTGGCAACTCCACTGCATAGTCGATCTCTACTCGACAGAACAGGACAACGTAAACACCTATGGCAATCCATTCGAATACGATTGGAATGGCGATTGGTTTTGCTCCATGTACAACGCAAATTCCCTTTTCTACTACTTTGGTGACGAATACGGAAACGGCACCATAGAAGTCAGCAGTCCTTCCCCATTTGAGGGTTACTATAGTGGAGAGATAGCTTCCGGATACGGGAACGGTGAGAACTACTTCTACTACATGGAGGGCTATCTGTATTTCTATCACACGTATGTTTATGAGACGCGTGAATATGATATCTTCTTGGGGGGCAGCCTGGACACGCCGCCATCGGGCGTTTCGTTCCCTGACACCTACGGGTACGATGGCTTTACTTTCACGATACACGCGAACTACCAAACTCAAGAGGTTCCAGTAACAGAAACTGTTACAACCCCCATCGCCTACGAACTTGCCAACGGCCGGAACCCGTGGGTAGGCGAGCACGACGCGAACGGTAACGACCTGATCAACGTGAGAACATTGGAAGTGACGGGCACCATCAGCGGCAACGGCTCCGGCCTCCGCGAAATTGGCAGTGATGCGATTGTGAATGGCTCCATCACGTATCTGGACCTTGACGCGGCCTCGATCGGTGCGCATTACGTGAAGAAGAGCGGCGACACCATAAACGGCGACCTGGACATCCAGGGCACCCTGACCGTCAATGGCCAGCCGATCTCGGCGACCTTGAACTATATCCAACCGCGGGGTGACCTGTCCATGGGCCCCTTCACCAGCACTGGCAGCGATCCGTTCACCCAGGGGCTGCTGGCGCATTACGTGTTTGAAAACGATGCCGCCGATATGAGCGGGAATGGGAACGACGGCACGATCTTCGGCGACCCTGATTACTACGCGACGGGCGGCCATCCCAATGGCGTCTATTTCCTCGGCGGCAGCGATGACTTCATCACGGCTCCGCCCCTGGCGGGCCTGAATGCGAACGCGCTCACCGTGTCGGCCTGGATTAAGCCGACGGAACCGTTGAGTACCTATGCGGCGGTCGTGAAGCAGACCGGCGAAACGGACAGTGGGCAGGGATTCAGTATCGAATTCGACGGCTACAACGTCCGGTTCTGGATCCACACAGACGGTCCGAATGGCGGGTGGAGAAGCGGTCCCGCCGCCGTTGTCCAGTTTGGCCAATGGAATCACGTCGTCGGCGTATACGATGGCGCGCTGATTCGGCTCTATGTGAATGGTCTTGAAGTTGCGACGGCAACCCCGGCGCAGGGCGGCATGACAATGCCCGATGGACTGTTGGGCATCGGCAAGGACTTGCTGAACACAGGTCGCCTCTTCCATGGTTGGATCGACAGCGTGCGGATCTACGCCCGGGCGCTCCCCGCGGCGGAAATCGGGAGCCTGTTCAACGGTGGATTCTGAAATCCGACCCTTGTGAGGGATTATATATGATCTCAACTAGAGTCCGTGTCGGGTTGATTCTTGCCTCCCTGTGCAAGGCTGCCATCACAACCGCCGTCTCCGCGGCAGCGGACGCGACCGCCCCCACCAACACCGTCGCGCCATCGGTGGCTACGGCCCCCGCCCCGGCGGGCATGCCCGACCGCCGCCCCGAGTGGATGAAGACCCCGGAGTTCGAAGCGCGGCGGAAGGCGGTCCAGGATGCCGAGAAAGCGCTGCTGGCGGCGCAGCAGAATGTGCCGGAGCTGGCCGCGCTCGAAGTGGAAATCAAGCCGCTGCGCGAGAAGCTCACGGAGCTCGAGCGAAAACGCTGCGACCTGCTTCAGCAGAACCGGGACAAGCTGACGGCGGAAATACAGGCGGTCGAGAAGGCGCGCCGCGAAATGCAAGAGTGGATGATGAAATCCGCCCCACGGGGCACGATGCCACCCCGCGTGCTTGGACCTCAGAGTGGCGGCGCGGCCGCCCCGGCTCCGGCCCTGCCGCCGACAGCGCCCTGAGCCGGAAAGCCCGCGAGTGGAACGGGAAATGAACCAGCATCGACCGGTATTGAAATGAGGGCTTGAACCATGAAGAGGAGAACGATCCTCCCGCTGGCCACGACGGCGCTTCTCGCTTGCGCCGCCGCCGCGCTCGCCGCGACGGGCGATTATCCGCACTGGTGGCTGGCCCGCCAGGTCGTTGACGCCGATGCCGCGGACGACTTCGCGGCGGCCAACCAGGGCCAGGCGAAGTGGATTGCGACCTGCGCCGCGGACGAGTTCGACGCCATGCTCGTGGGATACGGAGGCGCCGGGCCGCTGCTCCGGGATGTGGTCGCGAGCCTGCCGGAGTCATACAACTTCACCGCGCTGAACCTCGGGCAGTTGAAGAACCTCGCCAAACCCTTCTACGACCGCATTCAGGAACTGGCGGCGGCCATTCCACAGATCGTGGACGCGCGACCCATGAGTGACGCCGAGGTCTACCCATGGACGGCGGATCGAACAATCGACGACGATGACTTCGCCCAGGCCAACCTCGGCCAGGTGAAGTACGCCTTCAGTTTCGACTTCGATCGCGACGCCGACGGCCTGCCGGATTGGTGGGAAATGGCCCGTTTCGGGAACCTCAACCAGGATCACGACGACAACCCCGACGCCGATCCCATGGACAACCTCGCCGAATACAAGGCGGGGACGTCCCCCACCGCGCCGCCCGTCGATGGCGACCATGACGGCTTGCTCGATTCGTGGGAGATGGAGAACTATGGCAACACCAGCACCAAAGACGGGGCTGCACATCTCCCTGACGACGCGCTGAGTTATGCCGAGAAGTATTGGCTGGGTTTTGATCTCGAGATCCTCTCCCAGCCCGCCGGCGCGGGCGTGCTGAGCCTGGTGGTCTTCACGCCGTGCGAGAATTGATTCTGGAAGGAAAGGAGCTCCAGCGTGCAACACAACCGTGCGAGTTTCCGGGGAAGAACAATGCATCACCCTTTTGCAGGCCAGGCATCGCTCTTCATCCGCCTTGCCGTGATCGTCGCCGCCGGGTCGGTTCTGGTCAGCCGCAGCGATGCGAGGGTGCATTTCGAGGATCTGGTGGGACTGACCGCCACCGGGCACCTGGAGAGTAGCTGGAACCTGGACACGCCGGGATCGAAGGAGATCAAGGGCGATGAATGCCCCGTCAGGGTCAAGAGCGAGGTGACGTTCAGTCATGCCGAGAAGTACCCGAACATATGGCAGGACTTTGTTGGCGTCGGCGGCGTCTTCGCCGAGGTGGAGCGAATCACCAAGGACAACACGTTGACCATCATCGGGGATGTGTATGGCGGTGATGTGGCGACGATCTACCTCAACACCGACTTCATACCTGCTTCAGATTTTGCCCACAGACCGATGATCTGCACGGTACGGATCAATTCTGCCGAGCCCGCAGAGCCGGATCCAACGCCGCCGCCGGGAGACGGCGCACCCTCGCCTGGCGACGGCGGCGGGTGCTCATCCTGCCGCCCGGGCAAAGGCACCCACGCCGACGCCGGCATCGGCATGGACTGGTCCGTTGCCCTGGGAACAGCGATCAACGGTATGAACGCCGGCCTCCTGTCGCTCGTCAGTCCTGACAGCGGTCCGCATCTGCTGAGCCCGAGTTCACTGACTTTCGTCGGAGCCTCGGAAGGCGCAACAGTGGTGCGCCATCAGGCCGGGTACATCCAACAGGTTTCGACCCCCTTCGTGCAAGCCGATGTCCAAATCATCGAACGGGGCTATGCGATCGACTTCCGCTCCGTGGTCGATGGCAATCCCGCCGCCGCCTGGTTTGTGCGATGGACCGTACAAGGAGCTGATGCCACCGGGAAGGATGTTACCATCACTGAAACACGCAAGGAATTGACGGCCGAGCCGACTCGCCCCGTTCGATACTTGTGGCCCTCGTCCCACGAGTTGCGCAAGACCTTGGGCACAGGCGACGCCGCGGAGACGATCGTCTATCACGAAGCCAAGGTCGCTCCGGACAGCCGGCGGGTGACCCGGGCGATTCTGAAAGACCAAGCAGGAACCTTCACATCGAAGACGATACAGACCTACACCAACTTCCCGTTTGGAGAACGCCTCCTTGAAGTAATCAGCGACCCCGGCGGGGGCGCAACGATGCTGACCAACCGTTGGACCTACTGTGCCGAGAACCCGGGCATGGCGGACTACGGTCGGGTCTCGAGCGTGGTGAAGCACAATGGATCCGTGGAGACGAAGTTATACAACACATTTGGCAAGCCCGCCGAAGTGCGCACCGAATACCCCGGCTCCGCGCCGGACGCGGGGCGGGAGTTATTGACCACGCAGGAGTTCAAGCAGGAAGGCGATGACCTCAATACTCGCGGCAAGCGCACGACCACGGTCACCGAATATCTGGAGGACAACGTGGAGATAAGAACCACCCCGTTGTCATGTCGCGAGACCATCGTCGAGTCCGTCGATTCTGGTGCCGGCACCCTCACTACTGAAACCATCTATCTCACGCCCGGTGTCCCAGGCCTGACCACCGTCACCTACCGCAGCACGGAAACCGGCCGGATACTCTGGCAATCGCAGTCCGACGGCACGGCGACCACCTACAGCTACACCACCGATGGCGACAACCGTATCGTCACAAAAGACTGGGGTGCGGCCCACGTGGAGAACGGAGTGCCCGTCGTGGACACCGGTACCAGGACCATCACCACCATCAACGAACGCAATATCACCACGAGTTGTGAAGTGCGGGACTACCAGACGGAAATCCTGATCTCCGGCTGGACGGTAATGGAGGCGGACGAGTTCGGCCGGCCGCTGGAGATTTCCTATAGCGACGGCACGTCGGAATTCATGACACATGGATGCTGCGGTCTCACCAGCAAGACCGGCCGCGACGGCATTACGACCACCTTCGGCTATGACGACCTCGACCGGCTGACCATCGAGACTCGCCAAGGGCTGTCCACCGTGCGCACCTACGACGCCGCCGGGCGGGTCGTAAAGACCACACAGTTCAACAGTGACAACAAACAGAATCGTGTACTCTCAGAAAACACATACGACGAAGCCGGTCGCCTGACGTCAACAAAGGACGTGTTGGGCAATGTGACCACGTACGACGAATCTATCGACGCCGAGGGCCTGGTCGTGCGCACCACCACCCATCCCGACGGTTCGACTGATATCCGTCGCTCCTGCCCCAGCGGCTCTCCACTCAGCATTGGTGGAACCGCCGCCCGCCCGGTCCGCTATGAGTACGGCGCCGAGGGCTACAGCCACTGGACCAAGGAGATCCGGATCGGAGAGGGCGACAGCGTCACCGAGTGGAGTCGCACATGGACCGACTTCGCCGGTCGGCAGTCGGGCGTCGACTTCTCCGACGGGACCTTCACCACCAACCACTTCGATCCTTCCGGGCGGTTAGTAAAGACGGAGGACCGCTCGGGCCTCGTGACGCTGTACGAACAGGATGCCCTCGGTCGTACGCAGACCCGTGCCCTGGATGTCAATCCCGCCGACACGGAGAACAATACGATCGATTATCAGAATGATCGTGTTACGCGCACTGTCCAGGCCTACGAGACCCTCGGGAACCTTCCGTGGGAAATGACAACGCATTATCAGTGGGAAACCGGCGACGATGACCACGACAACGGCACAATCGTTGGTGTGACCAAGCGCCGCTTGGATGGCCATGAGACAGAGTCGGTGAGCTTCGGTCTCACGACCCGGACGACGTCGATGCTTGTTCCTACCGCCAACGGCCCGGTGCGCACCACTACCACCACTGCTCCCGACCAGACGTACACTGTCACCGTGGAGACGAACGGGCTGTTGAGCAGGGTGACCCGGTACACCACCGCAGGGCAGTTGATCGCGGTGACCAACGGCTACGACACCTGGAATCGCCGCATATACGTCGCCGATGGCCAGAACCGTCGCGTGGGAACAACCTACAATATTGCGGATCAGCGGATAGCCGCCACCGTCTCCGAGGGCGAAATCGTGCGCCAAACCACCAGCTACACCTACGACAAACGCGGGCGGGTGGTGTCGATTACCCATCCCGACGGCGGGGTGGTGAACAACCAGTACTACCCAAGCGGCGACCTGATGATGACGTGGGGCGCGCGCACGTACCCGGTCGGCTACACCTACGATCCCCAGGGCCGGATGCGGACCATGGTCACCTGGCGGAACTTCGAACAGGATTCCGGCCGGGCGGTCACGGAGTGGATCTACAGCCCGCTCAACGGCACATTACAGGCCAAGAAATATGCGGACGGCTCGACGGTGCAATACACGTATGGCCCCGGCGGCCGGCTAGCGACGCGCCAGTGGGCGCGCGGGGTGACGACGACCTACGAGTACTACGGGGACGCCGCCGGTGACCTCAAGACGGGTGATCTGAAGAAGATTGACTACGCCGACGGCACGCCGGACGTGACATACACTTATGACCGGCTTGGACGCGTGGAAACCGTCGCAGACGGGACGGGCACGCGCACGGACACCTACAGCAACTATGGCGTGTTGGAGTCCGAGGACTGGGCCCTCAGTGCCGGACCGATTTCCAGTGCCCGGATAGCGCGAGGCTATGACGCCCTCCACCGTCTCTCTACCATGACCCCGACGGTCAATGGAGAAGCCCAGTCCCTTGTCATGTACGGCTACGACGCCGCCGGCCGCATCAACAACATCGCCGAGGGCGACCGGACATATACGTACGGTTACCACGATGTCGGCGACCTCATCACTTCGTTTCTGATCGCTAAAGACGGGCAACCGAAGCTCGCTATCGCGCGCAACTACGACCTGCTGAACCGGCTGACCAGCATCGTCAACACCCCTCCGGGCGGAACGGCCCAGAGCTGGACCTACACGTACAACGACGCCAATCAACGCACCCGCGCGACTCTGGCCGACGGGAGCTACTGGTCGTATGCGTATGACGATCTCGGCCAGGTCATCGGCGGATCGAAGCGCACCGTCGCCAACGAACCGATCCCCGGGATGCAGTTCGGCTACTGGTTCGACGACATCGGGAACCGTCGCACCGAGACGAACAACGCACAGGTCAGCGCGTACACCGCCAATGCCTTGAACCAGTACGAACAGCGCACGGTGCCGGGGGTGGTGGACGTCATCGGCGAGGCGACGGAAAACGCGAAGGTGGTCGTCAATGTGACGCCGGCAGCGCAGCTCGGGGCGCATTTCCACGCCCAGGTGGAGGTCGACAATACGGACGCTGCGCAGTATCCTGAGATCACGGTGATCGTCGGCCAGGCAGGAAGTCCGGACGTGTACCTCGCGGAGACAAAGGGCAAGCGGTTCGTGGCGAAGACGCCGGAGGTGTTCGATTACGACGAAGATGGCAACCTGAAGCAGGACGGCCGTTGGACGTACACGTGGGACGCCGAGAACCGGCTGATCAAGATGGAAACCATTCAGGCCGCGATCGACGCCAACGTCCCGTATCGGCGCCTCGAGTTCTCCTACGATGCCAATTCCCGCCGTATAGGCAAGAAGGTCTACTCGACAATCGGTGGCAACCCGATTGTCGAGACCGCCTACCTCTACGACGGCTGGAACCTCGTGGCCGAGCTAATCCACAATCCGCAATCCGAAATCCGCAATTCCTACACCTGGGGCCTCGATCTTTCCCAAACCCTCCAGGGCGCCGGCGGCGTCGGCGGGTTGCTCTCCTCCAGCCTCCAGTCTCCCGCCTCCAGCCTCCTCTACTGCTACGACGGCAACGGCAACGTCATGGCGCTGGTCGACGCGGCGGACAAGTCCATCATGGCGACCTACGAATACGACCCCTTCGGCAACACCCTGCGGGCGACAGGCGCGAAGGCGGCGGCGAATCCGTTCCGGTTCTCAACGAAGTACACCGATGATGAGACGGGCTTGGTGTACTACGGCTACAGATACTACTTACCTGGGCTTGGAAGGTGGGCTTCGCGTGACCGAATTGAGGAAGAAGGGGGCATCGCTATTTACTGTTTCCTGAGAAACGCCATTAATGGAACTGATTGTGATGGCCTCTTTCCGTTCCCCATTGATATTGAGCTAAAGCCCGGCTTCCTTCGTGGCGTCACCTATGATCCAGCATCGCGGAAGGATGTCGACACGGGGTGGATCCAGAATTCCGAATTGGACAGGGTCCTCGGAGCCTTCTGGGGCATGGTAACAACAGCGGCTACAGATATTCCTTTGATCGGAGGGGCGTTTGGTTTCGGGCTCGCGCGCTTCTGTGTTGAGAAGCGTGTGACAGCATCAACTATGGATAAGTATGGTTGGTACGGGAAGATCCACTACGGGTGGCTGTATCCACTAAGGAAGGATGACGTAACATTCTCAGACATGAGACTTGGTGAGGAGATTGGGAGAGTACTGGTCCAATTCAAAGTCCAGGAGAAGGTGTCCGTTTTTGGCATAACCGTAGTCTCCGATATAACGGATATGTATCTGAATATGGGCTTGGTGGTTGAGGATGCAGAGGATGCGATGCCATGGCCAAGAGAGTAACCCGAAGAGAGGTCTTCATCTACGGCATCCTCCTGGCGTTATCACTTGCTGTCGGCGGATACTTGTCCGCTTCTTGCGTGGGCGCTTTCTCCCGGCTGTTTGCTCGGTTCGGTGAGGCAGAAGCACCAGCAACATTCACAGTGAGTGAGGCGTACCACTTCACTGTTCTGATTACCGGTGTAATTGCGCCGGTCGTTTTCTACCTTCTGGCGGCGATGAGTTGCGAACGGACGTGGGGCAGGCCGGGGCGCATGTGGTTCCGGTCGGCATGTATGAGCGTAAGCGGCTCTTTTCTGATTGCAGGATGTCTGTTTCGCAGAAGCGGGTACTTCTGCCCAGCGAGTATCTTGGCAGCTATCGCGTTCATCGACGCAGTGGCAAGTGCACTGTTCGGTTGCGCAAAGCAGAAGCGCTTGGAATCACCCATCAAAGAATAGGGCTTGAGAGTACCGAATCCGGAGAGGCCGGTGGGGGACATTGGGGATAGGCAGTCTGTGTTGTTACGACGTAAGCGTCCGGTAAACCCCGTCTGGCAGAAATGATCCGGGTTGTGGGAGGGTGGCGCCGTGAGAGGAGAGTGTCCCTTCGGCAACCGTGCGTGCCCCCTGAAAGCCCATCCGCGTAGATTGGTC
>CAZSUU010000060.1:0-30958 GCA_964610105.1 uncultured Verrucomicrobiota bacterium
GCTGTCAACATCACGCCCTCCCGCCTCCCCCCCCTTCCTTAGGCGAGGAACAGGGACAGCAAGTGATTGAGGAGTCTTCTTTTCCTTTTCATCTCTGCGCGCTGATGCGTAGTGCTGCGATGAGACTTGGTTCCGCACTCGTTTCCTCTCTCGTGATCCACACAGGCGTGGCGCTGACGAGTTCTCCGTCAACCCCGAGGATGCGCGTCGTAATGACACTGCGCGCGATCTGCTTTCACCGGCGCTTCCTCCATTTCTGATGATCGACACATCATCCAAACGACGGCCGTAGCGTAGGTCGGGCGGTGGTGGCGGGCAAGCGGGAAGTGCAGAGCGGTGTTGGCGCCCGGCCGGGCGTCTACTCTCGCGGCGAGGACCCCTTCGGCACGGGATACTTCTTGCCTTTGTTCGCATTCCTGCCTTCACGTGCTGCACCGTGCCGATAGCGCTCAGGACGGCGTTCCAAACCTCGGAAGCCGGGTTGCCGGCCGGTCCCAAGGCTCGGAAGGTGCCGCTCCGGCCGGTGGTGAGAAGGCCGGTGCCGGCGAGGTTGCCGGTGGCGGTCTTCACCCTCCCGCCGCCGGACGCCTTCGGGACGGCTGGGACCCTGGGCGACTTGAACGCGAAAATGCGAATGGCTGAGTTTCCGCAGCGGCCATTGGAGGAAAGGTGCTACACTGCAGTGAACTTCCCGGGCCTGTCGCACGACGCAGGGTATGAAACGCTCCGCCGGACCATGACACGCACGTGCGCATGATGGTGTCCAGGAAGTCCCTCCGCGGGAGAGGGCGGCGGGTCAACGTGAAGAAACCGCATGGGCATGGCGGCGCCAGCGAATGACATCGAAGGTCTCTACGAAGAGAGCAGGGAGTCGTTGCCCGCCTTCTTCAGCCGCCGCCCGGCGCTGAGCGCGCGGAGGAACGAACGATGAACGCATTCGGAAGAATCTCGGCCGTGGGGCTGTCCGCCGCGGCCCTGTGGCTCGCCCCAGGCTGCAGGCTCGAAGAACGGATGGCCTGGTCGCCCGATGGCACGCGGGCGGCGGTCTGGTCGGCGGACGGCTTGAGGCTCGCCGACACGAATGGCGTGCTGAGCCCGTCGCTGGCGTCGGATGTGACGTTCGCGGCGTGGCTGCCGGACGGGCGGGGGCTGGTGGTGCTTCGCGCGATCGCGGCGACGAACTGGGGCGACATCGTGCGACTGGCGCCGCGCGCGGAGACGGGACCGGTGGAAGCGCTTGCCGGGGGGTTGGCGCCTGCGGCCAAGGCGGTCTTCACCATGGCGGGCGGCGACGAGGACGCCATGGGCGGGAAGTTCATCGAGCCGTTGAACGTCGCCTGCGACGACTGGGCCATTGCGGCCGCCGCGATCTGTCTGCGTGATACCCGGCCGGAGGCGTTGAAGGACGCGCTCCATGCGCTCACCAACGCCGCCGAGGTGGAGAAGGGGCTCTCCGAAAGCGAAGTCGCCATCCACGAGATCAGCGTGCTGCGGCTGGACGGAGGGAAGTCGGCGGGCGCGCCGCTCGTGATCGAGCGGAGCATGGCGGGGCTTTCCGAACCACGACCGTCGCCGTCCGCGCCGGTGCTCGCGTTTCTGAAGGGCAGCTCCCTGATCGTCGCGCCGCTGCATGGCGGGACCAACCGGTGGCGAGTGGCGGACAAGGTCAGCGGCAGTTTCGATTGGACGCCGGACGGCCGGTCGCTGGCCTTCGCCGTCCGCCAGTCCGAGAAATGGGAGGAGAACGGCATCAACCTGGCGCACGTCCAGCAGCAGGCGGTGATCGGCAGGGACGGCGCGCCGGCCCTCGGGGAGAACCGCGCGTTCGGATTCGCGGCGTTTCCGTTCCTGCCGCGCGTGCGGTGCCTGCCCGACGGCCGGGTGTTCTTCGCCGGCGCCGTGCTGCAATTCCCTGCCATCGGCGCCCGTGGCGAATCGAGGTTCTTCATCGCGGGTCCGGAAGGCGCGGCGTCGAACCGGCCGGCCGTCGTGGCGGTCGCCGGGGAGGTGCCTTCGGACCTGGCCGGGTACGCGGTGAGCCCGGACGGCCGCCGCGTCGCGATCGCCGAGGCGGGATCCGACGCCGTCGCCCTCCTGGACCTCGCCGGCGGGCGTCTGGACGTCATCTCGCCCAGCCGGGGCGCAAAGAGCCGGACCCTGCCCGCGTGGCGCGGCCCCCACGAGCTCTTCTACGCCGCGCTGCCCGCCGCGGGGGCGAAGCGGCCCGCATGGATGCGCTGGTCCGGCGGGGCGTCGCCCGCCGTCTTCTCGGGCGGCTGGTCGGAGGAAGCCGTCCGCGGGCTGCTCGAAATGAACCAGGGGGGCGACACGGGCGCCAAGAACGAGTAGTGCCGCCTTCTTGGCGGCGGGGGCGTTTCCGTGTATGGTGCAGGCGATCGGGGATCGCAGGCATGCATAGACAGAGAATCTTGAGATCACTGGGCTGGATCGGCGCCGGCGCCGTCCTGGCGGCCAACCTCTTCTGGGGCGCGCGCATCTATTCGGAAGAGGCGCCCAGGGCGCCGCGCGACGAGGCCTACGACAGCATGGCGCTGCTCACGCGCGTCATCGACTCCGTCCGCCGCAACTACGTGGAGCCGTCCAAGACCGGCTATCGCGACCTTTCCTACGGCGCGCTCCGCGGCATGCTCGGCTCGCTCGACGAGCATTGCGAGTTCATGGATCCGGACACCTTCAAGAGCATGCAGGACGACACGGCGGGGCAGTTCGGGGGCATCGGCGTGATCGTCAGTCTCCGCGACGGCGTGTTGACGGTGGTATCGCCCATGGAGGATTCGCCGGGGTGGAAGGCCGGGCTGCTGTCGGGCGACCAGATCATCGAGATCGAGGGGCAGCCGACGGAGAACATGCCGCTCACCGAGGCCGTGAAGCTGATGCGCGGCGAGCCGGGCACGAAGGTGAAGATCCGCTACTTCCGGCCGGGAAGCGGCGCCCCGACCACGGTGGAGATCGAGCGCTCGATCATCAACATCCCCAGCGTGAAGGACGCCCACATCCTGTCCGACGGCATCGGCTATCTCCGGCTGGTGCAATTCGACGAGAAGACGGTGCCCGAGCTCGACGAGGCGATCCGGAAGCTGGAAGGGCAGGGACTGCGCGGGCTCGTGCTCGATCTTCGCAACAACCCCGGCGGTCTGCTCGAGGGGGCGGTGGAGGTGAGCAGCCGTTTCCTTCCCCGCGGATCGCTGGTGGTCTACACCCAGGGGCGCGATCCGCGTCTGCGGCAGACCTTCATGGTGCGCCCCGGCGCCCGTCCCCGCGCATGGCCGGTCGCGGTGCTGGTCAACGGCGGCAGCGCGAGCGCCGCGGAGATCGTCGCCGGCGCGCTGCAGGATCACGGGCGCGGGGTGCTGGTGGGCGAACGGACGTTCGGCAAGGGGTCGGTGCAGACCATCCTTCCGTTGGAGGACGGATCGGCGCTCCGGCTGACCACGGCGCGCTACTACACGCCGAAGGACCGCATGATTCACGACCAGGGCATCGAGCCCGACATCTACGTGCCGGTGTCCCTGAAGAGCTGGGAGCTGATCCTGCGCGCCCGCGCCGGGGGCGAGGAAGGCGCGCCGGCGGCGGCGGGGCGGGCAGGGATGCCGCCCGACATCCAGCTGGACCGCGCGCTGGACGTGTTGAAGGGCATCCTCCAGTACCGCGCGGCGAATCCGGGCGAAGGGAGGCAGGGATGAACAACCGACGCGAGACGATTCACACCGACGAGGCGCCGCGCGCGATCGGGCCGTATGCCCAGGCCGCGCGCTGCGGGGACTGGCTGTTCGTGTCGGGCCAGCTGGGGATGGATCCGGTTTCCGGCGCGCTGGCGGAGGATTTCGAGGGCCAGGCGCGGCGCGCGTTCGCGAATCTCGGCGCGATTCTCCGGGCCGCCGGGCTGGAGTTCCGGCACGCGGTCAAGGTGTCGGTGTTTCTCAGGGACCTCCGCGATTTCGCCCTGCTCAACGCGATCTACGCGGAGCATTTCGAGGAGCCCTTCCCGGCCCGGGAGACCGTGGAGGTCGCGCGGCTTCCCAGGGACGCCCGCGTGGAGATCTCGCTGATCGCGCGCGCATGAGCCACCCCAACCCCCCGGTCCAACATGAAACTCTTCGTCCCCGGCCGCATCTGCCTGTTGGGTGAGCACACCGACTGGGCGGGCGGCTACCGCCGCATCAACGCCGACCTGGAGAAGGGCCTCGCCATCATCGTCGGCACCAACCAGGGCATTCACGCCGAGGTCCGGCCGCACCCGAACAAGCTGATCCTCAGGGCGGCGCTGCCCGACGGAACGCGCAAGGGACCGTACGAGCTGCCGATGGACCGCGAGGCGCTGCTGGCGGAGGCCCAGAAGGGCGGCTTCTTCAGTTACGCCGCCGGCGTGGCGTACCAGGTGCTCACCCACTACCAGGTGCGCGGGATGGAGATCGACAACTACCTCACCGATCTCCCGGTGCAGAAGGGGCTCTCCTCCAGCGCCGCCATCTGCGTGCTGGTCGCGCGGGCCTTCAACCGGGTGTACGACCTGAAGATGACGATCCGGGGCGAGATGGAATACGCCTACACGGGCGAAATCACCACGCCTTCGCGCTGCGGCCGGCTGGACCAGGGGTGCGCCTACGGCAACCGGCCGATCCTGATGACGTTCGACGGCGACCGCCTCGACGTGGCCGAGGTCCGAGTCGCCCGCAGTTTCCACCTGGTCATTGTCGATCTGCACGCCCACAAGGACACCAAGGAGATCCTCAGCAAACTCAACCGCTGTTTCCCGTTCGCGGAGAACGAGCTTCATCGCGGCGCCCAGCGGTTCCTGGGGCCGATCAGCGCGTCGATCACGCGCCGGGCGGCGGACGCCCTCTGCCAGGGCGACGCGGAAGCCCTCGGGCGCCTGATGACCGAGGCGCAGGAGCAGTTCGACCGCCATCTCCAGCCGGTCTGCCCGTCCCAGCTCACGGCTCCCATTCTGCACCGGTTGCTGGCCTACGAACCGCTCAAACCCCATGTCCTCGGCGGCAAGGGGGTCGGATCGCAGGGCGACGGGACCGCGCAGCTCCTGGTGCGCGATGAGGCGGCGCAGGACCGGGTGATCGAGATCGTCGAGCGCGACCTCGGCATGTCGGGGCTCAAGCTGACGATCCGGACCGGCCAGCGCGTGCGCCGGGCGGTCATACCCGCGGCCGGCTTCGGCACGCGGCTCTTCCCGGCCACCAAGGCGGTGAAGAAGGAGCTGTTTCCCGTCATCGACCGCGACGGCCGCGTCAAGCCCGCCATCCTGGCGATCATCGAGGAGGCGTTCGGCGCCGGCATCGAGGAGGTCGCGGTCATCGTGCAGGCGGCGGACCGCGAGATCTTCCGCGAGTTCTTCCAGGATCCGCTGCCGGTGGAGCACCTGAACAAGCTGTCGCGCGACGATCGCGAGTACCTCGGCCGCCTGCTCGACCTCGGGCGACACGTCTCGTTCGTGGTGCAGGAGACGCAGGACGGCTTCGGCCACGCCGTGCACTGCGCCCGCGAGTTCGTGGGCGGGGAGCCGTTCCTCATGCTGCTGGGCGACCACCTGTATGCCTCCCACGCGGTCGAATCCTGCGCCCGGCAGCTCGTCGACGTCTTCGAGCAGGTCGGGCACAGCGTCGTGGGCCTGAAATGCACGTCGATCGAGGAGTCGCGCCACTTCGGCTGCGCCGCCGGCGTGTGGCAGACCAAGGACGCCGTCCTGACGGTGACGGAGTTCGTCGAGAAGCCCGACGCGGAGTATGCGCGCGAGCACCTCCGCGTCGAGGGGCTGGGCGACGACCAGGTGCTGACGCTGTTCGGCCAGTACGTCCTGACGCCGAAGATCTTCGACTACCTCGAGGAGCACATCCGCCACAACGTCCGCGAACGCGGCGAGTTTCAGCTCACCGCGTGTCTGGATCTGGTCCGGCAGGAGGAGGGCTGCTCGGGGTGCATGGTGAAGGGGCGCCGGTTCGACATCGGGATTCCCGAGGGGTACCGGCAGACGGTGATTGACTATCGAAACGCCTGAGCCGCCGCGCGGCGAGGGCCGGGAGGGGCCACATGAGCACAGCGATGCCCGCGACCTCGATGCGGGCGGGACGGCAGACGCACGGTTTCGCGATCCGGCGGGTGACGGAGCTGCCGGACCTCCGCGCCGTGGCCGTGGAGGCGAGACACCGGCGCAGCGGGGCCCGCCTCCTGCACCTGCACGCGAACGATCCGGAGAACCTGTTCGCCATCGCCTTTCGCACCCCCCCGGCCGACAACTCCGGACTGCCGCATATCCTCGAGCACACCGTGCTCTGCGGGTCCCGGCGCTACCCGGTCAAGGATCCCTTCGTCGAGCTGCTCAAGACCAGTCTGGCGACGTTCCTCAACGCGATGACGTATCCGGACCGCACGGTGTACCCCTGCGCCAGCATGAACCGCCGCGACTTCTTCAACCTGGCGGGGGTCTATTGCGATGCCGTCTTTCACCCGCGGCTGACCGAGGCGCATTTCAAGCAGGAGGGCCACCATTTCGACTTCGCCGCGCCGGGCGAACCCGACCGCCCGCTGATCGTGAAAGGCATCGTCTACAACGAGATGAAGGGCCACTACTCGACCCTCGACGGCCTGATGGAGCGGGCCGCTGAGGGCCTGTTCCCGGACAACGCCTACGGATTCGACTCGGGCGGCAGTCCCGATGCGATACCCGACCTGACCTACGCGCGGTTTCTCGATTTCCACGCCCGCTACTACCATCCCTCCAACGCCCGCATCTTTCTGTACGGCGACATCCCGACCGAGCCGCTCCTCGACTTCCTGCATTCCGGCTACCTCCGGTTCTATCGGCGCATCGCGATCGACACCTCCATCGCCCCCCAGCCGCGCTGGACGGAACCGAAGAGCCTGACCCTGGCCTATCCCGGCGATCCCGGCGACACGCCGGAGCGCAAGTCGGCGTTCACGATGGCCTGGATGACGAACCCCCTGATCGACGCCGCGGAAACGGTGACGCTCTCGCTGCTCGGCGAGTATCTCCTGGGACACTCCGGAAGCCCCCTCCGCAAGGCGCTGGTGGACTCGAAACTCGGCGAGGACGTGACCTTCGAGGGCTACTTCCCCTGGCGCCGCGACACGTCGTTCGGGGTGGGCCTGAAGGGCACGGGCAGCGACAAGGCCGACGCCATCCGCCGGCTCGTCCTCGACACCTGCCGCAGCCTGGCGGAGCGCGGCCTGGAGCGGGGTCCTCTCGAGTCGTGCTTCCACCAGTTCGAGCTCGCCACGCGCGACATACCTGCCAACTACCCCCTGGTGCTCATGGACCGGGTCTTCAACAGCTGGATCTACGACGCCGATCCGCTGGCGCTGCTCCGCGCGCGCGAGCACGTGGCCGAGGTGCGCCGCCGGTACGAATCGGAACCGGGCTACTTCGAAGGGCGCCTGCGGAAGTGGATCGTCGACAACCCCCATTGCCTGCGGATGACGTTCATCCCCGATCCCGGCCTGACGGCCCGGAGGGAGGAGGAGCGGGCGCGGCACTGGGCGGGGGTGAAGTCGGGCCTGTCGCGGCCGGCGCTGGAGTCGATCGCGAAGGAGGCCAGGGATCTGGAGGCCCTCCAGAGTGCCCCGAACACGCCGGAGGCGCTGGCGACGCTGCCCAGGCTACGGCGCTCCGACGTTTCCCCGGAGCCGATGAAGCTCGACACGGCCGTGTCCACGGCCGGGGGGCGGCCCCTGTTGCGGACCGACCTCTTCTGCAACGGACTGTGTTTCCTGCATGTCGCGATCGACCTGCGGGGGGTGGGGGAGGACCTGGTCGACTGCCTGCCCCTGTTTGCGGAAGCGCTCTGCCGGATGGGCGCCGCCGGCCTCGACTACGCCGCGATGGCGGAGCGGGAGTCGTCCGTCTGCGGCGGGGTCAGCGCGGGCGTGGGGGCCTCCGGCCGGTTCGACGATCCCGGCCACGTGCAGCCGTTCCTCACGATCGGCGCCTCGGCCCTCGAGGAGAGGGCTTCGAGCATGGCGGACGTGTTCGCGGACCGCCTGCTGAAGGCGGATTTCACCGACCTCGCGCGGTTGCGCGACATCGTCATCCAGGGCGCCGTCCGGTGGCGGAACGCGATTGTGCCGGCGGGAAGCACCTTCGCCTGTTCCTATGCGCAGCGCGGGCTCTCGCGCAACGCGGGGTTGACCGAGCGGCTCGGGGGATTGACCCAGGCGCGTTTCATGCGGCGGCTGGCCGCGAACATCGACACGGAGGCAGCCGGGATCGTGGAGAAGCTCGAACGGCTCCGCGCGTTCCTCCTCGCGCGTCCGCGCGTGTACGGGAGTTTCGCGGGGGCGGACGACGCGTGGCGCGGGATCGAGCAGTGGTTCGGCGGCCTGGCCGGCGCGCTTGCGGACGGCCCCGTACCGGAGCTACCCTCCGACATCCCCGCGGTGCGCCTCCGCTCGGAGGCGGTGGTGCTGCCCTCGGAGGTCGCCTTCGTGGCCCGCGCCATGCCGGCGGTGGGGGCGAACGATCCGCGATCCCCCGCCCTGCTCCTGCTGGCCACCCAGCTTAGCTTCGCCTTCCTCTGGAACGAGGTGCGGGTCAAGGGCGGCGCCTACGGCTGTCATGCGCGGTACGACCAGGGCCTGGGGCTGTTCACGCTGTCGAGCTACCGCGATCCGGCCGTGCGTGAAACGCTCGAGGTGTACGAACGCGTCCCGGACCACGTGGCGCACACGATGGATCTGTCGCCGGAGGCCATCGAACAGGCGGTGATCGGTACCCTCAAGCACCTGGACCGCCCGATCCGCCCCTCTTCCGCGGCCGGGATCGCCCTCTCGCGATATCTGGGCGGAACGACCGACGAGGCGCGGCGGCTGTTCCGCGGCCGCCTGCTCGCCTTGACCGCGGAGGAGATCCGAACGGCCTCCGAGGAGATCCTCCGCACGGGCCTGCGGGAGGCCCCGGTCTGCGTGATCGGGGGGCGCGAGCGACTCCCGCCGACGGGCGTCGCGCTTCCGGGCGGAGCGCTCGGCATCGAGGAGTTCTGACGCGGCGGGCGCCATCATGATCGCCGACACCGAACAGGCGCCATCCGGGCCGCTGCTGGAGATTCGGGATCTGTCGGTCGATTTCCGCCAGGCGGGCGCCGCCGTCCACGCCGTGCGCGGAGTCAGCCTGCGCATCGATCGCGGCGAGACCGTGGCCCTCGTCGGCGAGAGCGGATCCGGCAAGTCCGTCACCGCCCTCTCGATTCTCCAGCTGCTGCGCCATCAGGCCCGCTATCCCTCCGGCTCGATCGTGTTCCACGAACGGGGCGCCGTGCCGGTCGATCTCATGCGCGCCCCCGTGACCCTGCTGGAGCGCATCCGCGGAAACCGGATCGGGATGATCTTCCAGGAGCCGATGACGTCGCTGAATCCCCTGCACACGGTGGAGCGCCAGGTGGGCGAGGTCCTTCGCGTGCACCGCCGGATGCGGCCGGCCCTCGCGCGCGTGCGGGTGATCGGACTCCTCCGGCGCGTGGGTCTGCCGGACCCGGAACGGCGGCTGGGCGCGTACCCGCACGAGCTGTCCGGCGGCCAGCGTCAGCGGGTGATGATCGCCATGGCGCTGGCCAACGAACCGGACCTGCTGATCGCCGATGAGCCCACCACCGCGCTGGACGTGACCATCCAGGCGCAGATTCTCGAACTCCTGCGCGATCTGCAGCGCCAGGAACGGATGGCCATGCTGATGATCACGCACGACCTGGGCATCGTGCGCCGGATGGCCGGACGCGTAAGCGTGATGCAGGACGGGGCGGTGGTGGAGGAGGGCGACTGCCGCTCGGTCTTCGAGACGCCCCGGCATCCCTACACCATCCGGCTGCTCAACGCCCGGTCCACCGGACGTCCCCCGCCGCCCCCCCCGCAGGCGCCGGAGCTCGTGCGCGTCGAGGATCTCCGGGTGCATTTCCCGATCCGGCGGGGGCTCTGGCGCCGGACCGTCGACCACGTGCGCGCCGTGGACGGGATCAGTTTCACCCTCCGCGAGCGGGAATCGGTCGGGCTGGTCGGGGAGAGCGGATCCGGCAAGACCACCGCCGCCCTGGCGCTGCTGCGCCTGATCGCCGACCAGGCCGCCCGGTTGCGGGGCACGCTGGTCTTCCAGGGCGCCGACATCTCCCGGCTCGATTTTCGCGGCATGCGGCCCCTCCGACGCCATCTGCAGGTCGTGTTCCAGGATCCCTACGGCTCACTGAGCCCCCGCATGACCGTCGGTGACATCGTGGCCGAAGGTCTCCCCATTCACCGGCCCGACCTCTCGGGCGTCGAGGCGGATCGCCTGGTGGCGGACACCCTGGCGCGGGTGGGGCTGGACCCGGAGACCCGCCACCGCTACCCCCACGAGTTCTCCGGAGGACAACGTCAGCGCATTGCGCTCGCGCGCGCCCTCGTGCTCCGGCCGCGGGTGCTGGTGCTCGATGAGCCGACCTCGGCCCTCGACATGACCGTCCAGAAGGACGTCATCGCCCTCCTCCACGATCTGCAGGAACGGGAGGGCCTTTCGTATCTCTTCATCAGCCACGATCTCCGCGTGGTCCGGGCCCTGTGCCATCACATCCTGGTCCTCCGCCACGGCCGCGTGGTGGAGCAGGGGCCGGCGGACGAGGTGATCGCCCACCCCCGCGATCCCTATACGCGCAGCCTGATGACCGCCGCCTTCGATCTCCGGCCGCTGGCGGCGCCCCCCGAGACCGCGACGGAGGCGGCGCCATGAGCCTCCTCCGCGGCCCGCGGGTCCGATCGCCGCTGGCGCGCCGCCGGCTGGCGCAGTTCCGCGCCAACCGCCGCGGCGTGTGGTCGCTCCGCCTGTTCCTGCTTCTGCTGCTGGTCGCGCTGCCGGCGGAATTCGCCGCCAACGACCGCCCGCTGGCCGTGCGCCACGGGGGGCGGTGGCTCTTCCCGGTCTTCAGGGACTGTCCGGAGACCCTGCTGGGCGGCGATTTCGAGACGGCGGCGGATTTCCGCGATCCGTACGTCAGGGACGACCTGATCGCCGCGAAGGGCGGCTGGATGCTCTGGCCGCCCGTGCGATGGCGGTACGACACGGTGGACTTCGAGTCCGACGCGCCGGCGCCCGCGCCGCCCTCGCGCGCGCACTGGCTCGGCACCGACGACCAGGGACGCGACGTCCTCGCCCGTGCGGTGTACGGGTTCCGTGTCTCGGTGCTGTTCGGCGTGCTTCTCACCGCCCTGAGCACCGTCATCGGGGTGCTGCTGGGCCTCTGGCAGGGCTACCGCGGGGGCTGGATCGACCTGCTGTTCCAGCGTTTCATGGAACTGTGGGCCTCCCTGCCGCAGTTGTACGTCCTGATCATCATGTCCTCGTTCTTCGCGCCCAGCTTCTTCTCCATTCTCCTCGTGATGCTCCTGTTCACCTGGATGAGCCTGGTCGGCGTGGTGCGCGCCGAGACCCTGCGCGTGCGCAATTTCGACTACGTGCGCGCCGCCCGCGCGCTCGGCCTTTCGCACGCGCGCATCGCCCTGCGGCATGTCCTCCCGAACGTCCTCGTGGCCTCGCTCACCTTCCTCCCGTTCATCCTGGCCGGATCGCTGACGACGCTGACGTCGCTGGATTTCCTCGGGCTGGGCCTGCCGCCGGGATCGGCCTCGCTCGGCGAGATGCTCCAGCAGGGCAAGGGCAACCTGCACGCCCCGTGGCTGGGGCTCACCGCCTTCGCGGTGCTCGCGGTCATGTTCATCCTCGTCGTCTTCATCGGCGAGGCGGTTCGCGATGCCTTCGACCCGCGGAAACTGAGCCGGGAAGGGGACCGGGCATGAATCGGAGGGCCCGCGGCCGCGCACGGATTTGACCATGTGGGCCTACATCCTCAGACGCCTGCTGCTGATGATCCCGACCCTGCTCGGCATCCTCCTGGTGAACTTCGCGATCATCCAGTTCGTGCCCGGCGGGCCGGTCGAACAGGTGATCGCCCAGCTGCGCGGGTCGGCGGTCGATGCCGCGTCGCGGGTGTCCGGGAGGACCGGCGCCGAAACGGCGTCGGCCACGGCGGCCGGCGGCGCCCGTTACCGCGGCGCGCAGGGGCTGGATCCGGCGTTCGTGGCCGATCTGCAGAAGCAGTACGGTTTCGACCGGCCCGCCCATGTCCGCTTCCTGAAGATGCTCCGCGACTACGCGCGGCTGGATTTCGGCCAGAGCTACTACCGCGACCGGGGCGTGGTGGAGCTCATCCGGGAGCGGCTTCCGGTGTCCATATCCCTCGGGCTGTGGTCCACGCTGCTCATCTACCTCGTCTCCATCCCGCTCGGCATCCGGAAGGCCGTGCGCGACGGCAGCCGGTTCGACACGTGGACCAGCTCGCTGGTGGTCCTGGGCAACGCCATCCCCGGGTTCCTGTTCGCCGTCCTGCTCATCATCGTCTTCGCCGGCGGGCGGTATCTCGACTGGTTTCCCCTGCGCGGGCTGGTGTCCGACGACTGGAACGACCTCACGTGGCCGCGGCGCATCCTGGACTACTTCTGGCACCTGGCCCTGCCCGTGACCGCCGTGACGATCGGCGGCTTCGCGACGCTGACGATGCTGACGAAGAACTCGTTCCTGGACCAGATCCACCAGCAGTACGTGCTGACGGCGTACGCGAAGGGGCTCGGGGAACGGCGCGTGCTCTACGGCCATGTCTTCCGCAACGCGATGCTGATCGTCATCGCCGGATTCCCCCAGGCGCTCCTGGCCATCCTGTTTACGGGGTCGCTGTTGATCGAGGTGATCTTCAGCCTCGACGGCCTGGGGCTGTTGAGCTTCGAGGCGGCGATCCGGCGGGACTACCCGGTGATGATGGGCACCCTGCTCCTCTTCGAGGTCCTCGGCCTGCTCCTGACCCTCGCGAGCGATCTCCTGTACACCTTCGTGGACCCGCGGATCGATTTCGAGAAGCGATGAAGATGCGCGCGCAAATCCGAAATCCGAAACGCGAAATCCGAAGGAATCACGAGATTCGAATCGGAAAGCTCGAAACCGCTCCCCTTGCGTCCGCGTTTCCGTCGTGCGGGGCATTCGAGTCTCCTTCGGATTTCGGTGTTCGTTTCTCGGGTTCTGCCGCCGTCCTCCTGGTCGCGCTGCTCGGGTCGGGCGCCCTCGCGGCGGCCGCCGCGGCCGAGGCGCCGGTCTACCGCGGCCCCGCGATCGCCCTCCACGGCGATCCCAAGTACCCCGCGGATTTCCCGCACTTCGACTACGTCAATCCCGCCGCGCCCAAGGGCGGGACCCTGCGGCTTTCGCGCGAAGGCGGATTCGACTCGCTCAATCCCTTCCTCCCTCGCGGCAACTTCGCGTACCGGCTGGACCTGATGTACGACACGCTGATGGTCAACAGCGACGACGAGCCGTTCACGATGTACGGCCTCCTGGCGCAGACCATCGAGCTGCCGGCCGACCGTTCGTGGGTGGCGTTCGAACTGCGCCCCGAGGCGCGGTGGCACGACGGGCAGCCGGTGACGGCGGAGGACGTGGTGTTCAGCCACCGCGTGCTCACGGAGAAAGGGGCGCCGCATTACCGGCTGTACTATCACAACGTCCTCTCGGCCACCGCCGAGGGCGGGCGCCGCGTGCGGTTCGCCCTGTCGACCCACGAGGTCAACCGCGAGCTGCCGCTGATCGTCGGCCAATTGCCGGTTCTGCCCCGCCACTACTGGGAAGGGCGCGATTTCGGCGCGACCACCCTCGAACCGCCGCTCGGCGGCGGCGCGTATCGGATCGGGCGGGTGGACGCCAACCGCCTGCTGGTCTTCGAGCGGGTGACGAACTACTGGGCGCGCGACCTGAACGTGAAGGTCGGCATGGAGAACTTCGACGCCATCCGGTTCGACTACTACCGCGACGCCGTGGTCGAGCTGGAGGCCTTCAAGGCGGGCGCGTGCGACTGGATGATGGAGACCAGCGCCAAGAACTGGGCCACCGCGTACGATATCCCCGAGGCCCGCGCGGGCCTGTTGCGGAAGGAGGTCATCCCCCACGGCCGTCCGGCGCCTATGCAGGCGCTCACATTCAATCTCCGCCGGCCGCTCTTCGAGGACCGACGTGTGCGCGAGGCGCTCACGCACGCGTTCGACTTCGAGTGGGCGAACCGCCAGCTCATGTACGGGGCCTACACGAGGTGCCGCAGCTACTTCGGAAACACCGAACTGGAGGCCCGGGGCCTGCCCGACGCTGCGGAATTGGCGGAGTTGAAAGGACTGGCCGACCGATTCGGCGAGGCGGTTCCACCGGAGGCGCTGACCCGCGAATACCAGCCGCCGGGAACGGGCGAGTGGACGGACGCCCGCGGCCATGCCCTGGCCGTGCGGCAGAACCTCCGGAAGGCGCAGCGCCTGCTGCGCGAGGCGGGGTGGGGGATACGGAGTTCCGACCAACGGCTGGTCCATGCCGGCCTTCCGGACGCCCGCGGGAGGCCGCTGGAATTCGAGTTCGAGATCCTCCTCTACTCGCCGCTCTTCGAGCGCATCGTGCTCCCGTTCCGACAGTCGCTCCGCAAGCTCGGCATCGAGGCGCGCGTGCGGACGGTCGACGCGTCGCTCTTCATGAACCGGGCCATCTCGTACGACTACGACATGGTCGTGGCGTCGTGGGAGCAGACGGACAGCCCGGGCAACGAGCAGCGCGCGTACTGGACCTCCGCGGCCGCGGACGAACCCGGCGGCTACAACGCCGCGGGCATCCGCAATCCGGCCATCGACGAGGCGGTCCGCCGGCTGATCGAGTCGCCCGACCGCGCCACCCTCGTCACGCGCACGCGTGTGCTCGACCGCCTCCTGCAATGGGGCGTCTACGGGATCCCGTGCTGGTACCTGCCCGCGGACCGCATCGCCTCATGGGACAAGCTCGATCACCCCGCCGTCACGCCCATGAACGGCACCAGTTTCCTCTTCTGGTGGGCGGATCCGGAGAAGGAGAGGACCCTGCCTGATCGCATCCGGGCCTTGCGCGGGCGTTGAGCCGCTCATTCGTGAACGATGACGTCGATCTCGGCGGCGGAGGCCCAGGCCTGGTCGTTGACCTCCGACAGCGATCGGAGCTTGATGAAGCGGCACTCGCGCGCGCCGAACCTCTCGCGCTTCAGGTCGGTGTTGTTCTCCCACGTGCCCTTGGTGGCCGGCTCGCCGAAGTCCGTTCCGTCCCGGCTCACGTAGAACTCGAAGTCCTTGATGCGGCCGTTTGCGATGGGATCCTGGCGCGGCAGGTAGGTGAAGCCCTTGATCGGCGCGAGCCATTCCAGTTCGATGACGATCTCGTGCGGATGCCCCGGCGTCGCATCCTGCCATTGCGTGTGCCAGATCGTGTCCGGCTTCCCGTCGACCGCCTTGCCCCCCCGTGCGTCCTCCGCCGCCGTCTCCTCGCTGTCGACCCGCACCACCCGTAGTCGCGGTTTGCCGGACACCTTGTCGCTGTCCAGGACCACGCCGATCTCGGCGGCGGACGCCCAGGCCCCGCCGTTGATCTCCGACCGCGCCACCAGCTTCACGTAGCCGCACTGCTTCGCGTCGAACTCGACGGTCTTCCGCTCGCGGCCCGCCTCGAAGGAGCCGGCCTTCACGGGGGTCCCGAAGCCGGACGCGCCGTCGCCCAGGTAGATCTCGTAGTCCCTGATCGTCCCGTGGTCGTTGTCTCCCTGCCGAGGCAGATAGGTCACGCCCTTGATCCGGCTGGGCGGGTCGAGCTTGATAATGATCTCGTGGGGATGGGCGGGGGTGGCGTCCTGCCACTGCGTATGCCAGATCGTGTCGGGATTGCCGTCGACGGCATTCGCGCCCCTGGTGTCCTCGGCGACCGTCTCCTCGCTGTCGACGCTCACCACGGTCAGCTTCGGCATCTCCGCGCCCGACGCGGCCGTCGCGACGGCGAGAACGGCCGGAAGAAGAAGCACGGACGAAACGGTTGATCGGTTCTTCATGGGATATGCGCCTTTCGTCACGCCTGACCCTTTTCCCGTGTTGTGCAGTCAGATCATGGCCGATTAGCCTGAAGGCGGCAAGCCCGCATCGCAAGCCGGAGAGCGCATCGACCCCAATGCGCCCGCGCCGCTCATGATGAACGTCCATACTGACCGGCCAACAGTCGGACCGCATCTTCGCGCCCAACACCCCATCTCACACCTCATGAGGTGTGAGACCGGCTAGTACGTGAAGTTCACGCTGGGATCGGTGGACCCCGGCGCCGCTCCGCCCGAATTGCCGCTGATGGCGTCCCCGCTGACAGCGGCGTGAACGACGAGGCAGACGTTGCCGGCCGCGATGTCCCAGTTCACCGTGTTGTTTGCCGCGTGGTTGCGGATGATGATGTTCTGTCCCACATCCACATCGATACCACGGTCATTCCCGTCGGCCACGGTGTTTCCCTCAATGTGGTTGTACGATCCCGTTGCATGGATGCCTGCGCCATCGCCCGGGGTCGCCCCGTTGAGGCTGCAGACGCAGTCTGACACCCGGCAACGCATATTGATCTGGATGCCATCGCCCCTGTTGGCGTAACTGACGCAGTCGCGCACCAGGCTGCCGTTGATCGTCGCTATGCCGTCCCCTCCATTGCCGTACGCCGCGCAATCCCCGACCGAGCTGCCCGTGGCCACGTGTATGCCATCCCCGGTGTTGCTGTCGGCCACACAGCTTCCCAGCACTGAGCCGAAGCCGGCGTTGATTCCGTCGCCCGAGTTGTCCGTCGCCACGCAGTCCCTGACCGCGCATCGTTCCGCCGCATCAATGCCCTCCGCGCCGTTGAACCGGGCGATGCAGCGGCTCAGGACGCAGTCGCTGCCCGACTGGATGCCTTGATCCGCATTGGTCGCCGCCACGGAGTCGCGTAGAAGACACCCCGCGCCCAGCTTGATGCCATAGCGGTTGGTGAATGCGCCGATGTCCGACAGGTTGGCGCCCGCGCCCAAGGCCGCGAGGCCGGCGATGGAGCCGACTCCCCGCCAGTTGACCACCTTCCCGTTGAACACGCGCAGGTTCCGGTTGCTGGACGGCTGCAGAATCCCGTGCCCGCTGTTGGCGCCCGGGCCGATCAGCGTGTGCCCTGCCATGTCGATCGTCACGTCGTCGGCGTTGACGGTTATCCCGTTGGCATTGGTCGGCGTGCAGGTCAGCGTTCCGGCCAGTCTCACGGAACAGGGCCACTCCAGCGTCTCGGGGATCTCGCTGATCAGCAGGTTCAGGTGGTTGCCCGCCGCGAGGTCATAGTTCTTGCCGCGGTTGCGGCGCACGAGATTGCCGGACACGTACGTTCCGGTCCCGGCGACGACCAAGCCGTCATCTCCGTGGCCCTCAATCACGTTGTCGATCACCCGCGATTCCTTGTAGACCGTAATCCCGTCCGCCGTCCCGCCGGTGACCCGGCAATCGCGCACCTCCAACCCGCCGTTGGCGCTGTTGCCGATGATCCCGCAGTTGTTGCAGTCAAGGACGTCGCAGTTCCGCACCAGGCAGCCCGACCCGGCGATGATCCCGTGGGAGGCCACCGTCCGACCGTCGATCCGCAGATCCTCGAACCGGCTGTGGCCGTCCTGGACATGGCGCGCATCGAGGGCCGCCACGCCGGCCGTCATCCTGATGGAGCCGTTTCGGACGACGGTGTTCCTCCCCTTTCCCGCGGCGATGAAGATGGCATTGCTGACCGCCGGAGCGATCTCGAAGCCCATGAGGTCCAGCGTCACGTCGTCGGCATCGATCACCACGGTTTCAGTCAGGTTGCCCGTCAGGTAGTATGAGCCCGGCTGCCGGATGGGCTTCAGGCCGTTGGACAGCGGCAGCCGCGGTTCAACCTGGTTCAAGGTCAACATGGTCGGCATCGGCGCGCCGGGCGGGGTGAGACTTCCCTGTCCCCGCGTTTCGACCGACATCAACACCGACAGCGGCCCGACGAGGGCCACGGGAATCCATCGCGGCGTGCTCATACGCTCTCTCCTCTCAGGCTGGCCGTGCGAGCGATCACGCAGGCCGGGGCAGGACGACAGGGAGCCGAACGCTTCATCGCCTTCTCGGAAATGATTACCGCACTGCCGTCCCCTTAGCCCCTGCCTTCGCGCCGATCACCGCCCCTGACACCACCCCGTTCGGCCGAGCAAGCATCATCGGCCACGCCTCATGCTATGCCGCGCTCCACACTGCTGGCAAGGAGTTTCCGTGAGAAAAGACCCCTGCGGCGGATGAGGCCGGATTAAGATCGAGATTATTGCTTGACAGCGTCACAGAATATGAGATTCTCCCCCGCAGAATGCGTCGAGGTTGCAGGTGCAAAGAGGTACTGCCATGAGAGTTGCGTTGAGTGCCTTCCTTACCGTTGTGATATGGGGAATATGTGTGCAGACGGCCACCGCCCAGGACATCTTCTCAGACGACTTCGAGTCCGGGAGTCTGGCAAACTGGACCACCAGTGGGAGCAGCCCGCTGGTGATCGACAACACCTACAGCGCGGTGCCTGTGGGCGGAACCTACAGCGCGCATGCGACGTTGTCGTTGAACCGCATGCATCGCAACATCATCGCCGACAACGGCGGAACGGAGCTCAGCGGGGCCAGCACGCTTACGGCGTGGATTTACGATTCCACGATGACCCGTCCTTATGTCCAGGCGTTGGGCTACACGGGCACAGGGCTTCCCAACGGCGGGACAACGGCGGATGGCACGCTGGTGCAACTCCTCGCCGTTGGGAAGTACAGTTCCGTGACGGCGCCCGGTGAGACCTATGACGCGACGAAATATCAGGCGCGGGTTGTGTCGGGCTCCTTTGCGGGGTGGTTCAATCTGAACGCGGCGGGCGCGCCGAGCCGGTCGACCGGATGGCACAAGTTCACGATCGAGCGGCTGGCGGACGACAGTACGGTCAATTTCTACGTGGACGACGTGCTGAGCCGGACGATCGCCGGGACGACGGTTCAGAGTTGGGACACGATCACCATGGGATTCGGCACGACGAGTTCGTCGAACGGTGACGCGTGGTATGACGGTATTTCGGTGGCGGTCGTGCCGGAGCCTTCGGTTCTCGCGTTGGGATTGCTGGGAAGTCTGGCGTTCGTGCTCGGTCGGCGCCGCTCGTCCCGATCGCGTGGACTGTGAGGGTGGAGCGGGCGAGGCCGGATCAGCGGCGCGGGGAAGGCGTTCCGGCACTGCCCTGAAGGCGACGCGAGCGGGGTCGATGGTGTGGCAAAGGGTGAAGATGCATGGAGAAAGGGAAGACGTGCGGCCATGAAGAATAGAATGCTCATTGCGACTGTCGCGGTCCTCGTTTCGTTCTCGACGGTGGCGTTCGGTCAGTTCACCAACATCGTGGAGAACCGCACAGGCGGGCAGCACTTCGCCGACTATTCAGATAGCGGATGGGCGAACAGCTCCGGCAATGTCAACGCGCCAGGCTGCACGGTGGGAATCGGCTCGCGATACAGTGGCGCCACTCTGTACTTCGGGCCTTCTCGATATTCCCAGTTCAACTACACCCCCGCCACGGGGTACGGAGGCTATTACGACATCGCTCTGGCCTGGACGAGTTCTGCCGGCGAGACCAATACGGCGGTCAACCTCTACACAGGTGCCGCGACCGGCGGGCCTGCCGATCCCTGGGGCAACGCCGGCGGACCAGTGGGGATCGTTCACCATGGCACGATGGACATGTATTACAAGAACGTTGGCGTCTGGAACGACTTCACCACCGCCAATCTGGCGGAGGGGACGACCTATCATGTGGGGATCTATGCCGGTTATCTGGCCGTCTCCCCCGAGAACCGCGTGCATTCGGGCGCCGTGCGGTTCCTGTCCTCCACGCCGGGCGCGGTCGTCAACGGCGGACCGGCCAACGGCGCGACCGGCATCCCACTGACGGGCGAGGGGAACGAGCTGACCTGGACGGCGGGCTCGTGCGACTCCTTCTTCGACGTCTTTCTCGGCCTTGCCCCGGGTTCACTCACGCAGATCGGAACGGTTCTCGAAGGGGCGCCGCTCACGTTCGACCTCGATGGCCAGGGGCTGGCGGCCAACACCCCGTACTACTGGCGGGTGGACGCCGGGAACGTCAATCTCGTCACCACGGGGACCGAGTCCAGCTTCACCACCATTCCCGAGCCGACCGCGGCCCTCCTGGGACTGCTTGGCGTGAGCGTTCTCACGTGGATCAGGCGTCGCCGGACGGCGAAGTCGTCGCTGTAACCAATCGGCATATCCTGATCCGGCAGGGGTCGCCCTTCTGGGCGGCCCTTTCCGTTCGCCTGGGCCGGCTGTGGACCGGCGCGAACCATACCGGGTGGCGGATCGGGCATTTCGCTTTTGCCGGAAGGAGATTCTTGGGATTCCGCCGCATCTGGCATCTTTCCTGCTCTATCTGACCTAAATCGACGCGAGAAGCGCAGGATTTCAGGCGGGAGGGCGCAACATGGCGGATCGGGAGATGGTGGAGAGGCTTAGGGAGGGGGGGAGGGCGTGGAACGCTTGGAGAAGGGCGCACCCCGAAATACTGGAGCCGGACCTCTCGGGGGCGGACCTCGCGGGGGCGGACCTGTCGGGAGCGATCTTTGACGAGGCGCGGCTCTCGTGGCCCAAGCTGTCCAGGGTGGATCTTTCCGGGGTGAATCTCCGCAATGTCAATTTCCGCGGCGCCAACCTGTCATGGGCGCAGCTCCAGGGGGCGGATCTGCGGGGCGCTGACCTCTCCGAGGCCAACCTCTATGGGGCGGATCTCTGTGGGGCGGACCTTTACGGGGCGCGCCTCGGACACGCAAACCTCTCGTGGGCCTATCTTGGGGGAGCGGACCTCACGGGGGCGAAGCTGTCGATGGCCAACTTCGCACAGGCGAAGCTGACGCAGACGCATCTCTCGGAAGCGGACCTCTCGGGTGCGCATCTCTGGAGGGCGAATCTCATGGGCGCCAACCTCGTTGGCGCGAAGTGCACGGGCGCCGATTTCACGGAGGCCAACCTCTCGGAGGGCGATTTCACCCCCGCCACCCTTGAAGGCGCCATCCTGGCGTGACGGGTTCGAGACGTCGGCCGGCAGGCCCAGCTTCGCCTTCACCGTCGGGAGGTCAACCGCCCGACTCGATGGCGGCGTGATGGACCTCTAGCTTCTTGTGCCTGAAGGCTATGCCGATTCCCTTTCGACCCCGATACCGATCCCGACCGCGATCAACCGCAGTTCTCTTCTCTTCCGCTCCGCCAACGTCAATTCTACGACCAGTCGCTTCTCACGGGTTAGCATCGCGCTGGCCTTGTTCGCATTCCCTGCCCTCACGTGCTGGGCGGCGCCGAGGGCGCTCAGGACGGCGTTCCAAGCCTGGGAAGCCAGGTTGCCGGCGGATTCCAAGGCTCGGAAGAGCCCGCTCTGGCCGGTGGTCAACAGTCCCTTGCCGGCGAGGTTGCCGATGGTTCCGAAGGCCTCGCCCGGCTTGGCGCCGGGCATGTTCGAAGGCCCATCCTAAGGGGTTCTTCAAGGCCATTGACAGCGGCAAAATCGCGTGACCGCGATAACGCCCTGCATCCAGCCCCGACGCTCCTTGCAGTTGCCCCCGCCGGACCCGACTTCAGGAACGGTTCGCCCCCGAGAGGTCCGCCCCCACAAGATCCGCCCCGGACAGGTTCGCCCACGAGAGGTTCGCCCACGTCAGCTTCGCCTGCGAGAGGTTCGTCTGCGACAGATCCGCCCCGGAGAGGTTCGTTCGCGACAGATCCGCACCCGAGAGGTTTGCCCAGGACAGATCGGCCCACGAAAGGTCAGCCTGCGAGAGATTCGTTTCCGACAGATCGGCACCCGAGAGATTCGCGTGCGAGAGGTCCACCCCCGCGAGATTCGCCCACGAGAGATCCGCCCACGAGAGGTCCGGAATCGCCGTCCTCCGGTTGGCTTCCCTCCAAGCATTCCACGCCTGCACCCCTTCTTTTAGCTTCGTCACATGCTCCGGATCGGCCATATAGCGTCTTCCTTCCTTGTGTCCCCGCCTGTGCACCAATTTGTGGTATGATCTAGCACGAAGCGTGCCACGTAGGAACAATTTGGATGTCTTCATCCGAGGACGGTTGATGACCGGCCGGGATGTGGTCGCACGGAACGCCGGATTCTCGGTCCCGTTACCTCGTGAAATGGAGGAGATCTGAGGGTGCGCGAATCTTGCGGGCGCGAAACGAGAATGAGAGAAGCTTTTTGGCATAAGATCCGGCGGGGAAGGATTTTCCGAGTGATCCGCGGATGGCGTGAGCCCTTACGCGGGGAGGGAGTTGTGAATGATCGCCTTCACACGCATGGCCGTGCGTCTGTTCAACGGAGCCCTTCGCCACCTCGGGCGTGTGCCTGTCGGGTTTCCTCCCGCGGCCGTATCTCCGTGCAAGCAGGATTGTACGCGATGAGAAATACCGAAGTGGATTCGGGCTCTCCCGGTTGGCCCGAAATGCGGCGTTCGGCACGGGTGATCATGGACGTCGATGCCTTCACCAAAAGACGACTCCTCGTGGGGGGCAAATCCGGCTTGTGCCCGACGCGGCGGGCGCGAGAGAATGCCGCCGCGGTTGAACACGACCGGGAGGGAGAACGCATGAAGACGAAGGGTCCCGTCCGTCCTCTTCGACGAGGTGCTGGCGCGGTCAGCCCCCTTGTGGGGTTGGTGGCGGCGTGGCTGTCGGTGGCTTCCTCCGGCGCGGCGCTGACCGTCGTCAACGGCGACTTCGCGGACCTGGCGGGGCTCCAGAGGGGTAACGATGGCTGGTACGCGGGGGTGCCCAGGGGATGGCGGGGGGCGGGCGGGTCGTACGCGGTCCACACCACGAGGGGCGGGACGCCGCCGGTGTGCAATCCGTCGACGCTCGGATTCCTCCGGCAGGAGGTGGGGACGGTCGAGGCGGTCTCGGACGTCACGCTCGCCTTCGACGTCTCGGAGCCGTGGCAGACGAACTCGATCCTGGTGGCGTCGATCCTCGATTCCGACCTGTGCGAGCTTGCCAGGGCGGAGTTCGGGCCCGGTCCGCGGCGCGAGCTCGTCGCGAAGGGCATTCCGGCGGGGACGCAGGTCCTGATCGCGTTTCACGCCGCGCGCGCCACGCCGGGGCTGGACAACGTGTCCGTGAGCACCGCTCCGTCGGTCGCGCCGGCGGTGGCGGCGCCGGCGACGGGGGGCGACCGCATCACGGTCGCCAGCTACTATTTTGGCAACTACCATCCGAGCGACCCGCGCAACGAGAAGCAGAAAGGGAAGGGCTGGTCGGAGTGGGAGCTGGTCAAGGCCGCGAAGCCCCGTTTCCCCGGCCACCGCCAGCCGAACGTGCCGCTGTGGGGCTACGCGGACGAGTCGGATCCGGCGGCGATGGCGCAGAAGATCGCCGCCGCCGCCGACCACGGCATCGATGCGTTCATCTTCGACTGGTACTACTACAACGACGGCCCGTTCCTTGAGCGCCCGATCGACGTCGGTTTCCTGCGGGCGACGAATAACGCGCGCCTGAAATTCGGGTTCATGTGGGCCAACCACGATTGGATCGACCTGCACCCCTACCGGCGCGGCGCGGAACGTAAGGTCCTCTATCCGGGCGCCGTGACGCCCGCGGGTTTCGAGCGGATCAGCGACCATGTCATCCGGTCGTACTTCGGTCATCCGTCGTACTGGCGCGTCGACGGACGGCCCTACTTCTCGTTCTACGACCTGACCCGGTTGCTCGAGAGCTTCGGCAGCGTGACGGCCACGCGGGCGGCGCTCGACCGGTTCCGCGCGAAGGCGGCGGCGGCGGGATTGCCGGGCCTGCACCTGAACGCCGTGGTCTGGGGCCGGCCGATTCTGCCCGGCGAAGAGAAGCCGGCGGACGCGTCGAAGCTGGTCAGGGACCTGGGCTTCGACTCCGTCACCTCCTACGTGTGGATTCACCACGTGCCGCTGCCGAGACTGCAGACGGACTACGACGAGGTGCGCGACGCCTACCTCCTGTACTGGAACGAAGCCGTGCGGATGTTCGACGTGCCGTACTATCCCAACGTGACGATGGGCTGGGATTCGAGCCCGCGCGCGCACCCGGATGACGAGTTCGGCAACTTCGGCTACCCGTTCACCCACACCATCGGCGGCAACACGCCGGAGCGCTTCAGGGAGGCGCTCGAGATCGCCAGGCGGCGCCTGCTGTCCAAGCCTGGCGGTCCCCGCATCCTGAACATCAACTGCTGGAACGAGTGGACCGAGGGCAGCTACCTCGAACCCGATACCGTGCATGGGATGAAGTACCTGGAGGCCGTCCGCGACGTCTTCGGCGTCCGTCCGTGAAAGATGCGCGTGTGGGGCGTCTTTCGCGAGAGGGCGCAAGCAGAGATGCGTGGCGGAACACTCCCGGAAGGCGGCGCGGTTGCACGGAGGAACGGACGGACTGACCGGAAAGCGTTGAGCGGTCAGGACCGTTGGGTTGCGGCTCGCCGCCTGGGTGGCACCCCGGGCGTGGTTCGAACACGCGACCTACGGTTTAGGAAGCCACGCCGATACTGCCGAAACACGCCAAACCCGCATAAACAGCGGGTTTCGTGACACCCTGAAACGCTCAGTCGCGACATGAGCGGTGAAAAAAACGGTGAAACTCCTGATGTGGGCGGTGCCCCGGCATGAGGGGCCGCGCAATACCATCTGATCGTGCCGCGTCGACGATCCGTATCGAGCCCGTGTGAGGCCCAGCCGTCCCCAAGACGCGTCAAGCACAGACTTCTCCTTTTTCACCGTACCAGTTTGGTGCGTTGTGCGACAGTGTGCAACATTGGGCAAGCTTAGGCGCGGTTCATTCTGCGCCATGTGATCGCGCCATTCCGGCCTCGTTTCCATCGCTTCCCAGAGCATGGTGTATACCCGGTCCTGTCACGGCGGAGAGTGCGAAGCCACGCACTCCAAACCTGCCGCCGCGAGACCGGAGCATGACACCATGGGAACGCACGACTTGAAGCGTATCGACGGGCCGAGGATGTTCCTGACCGCCTTCGCGGTCCGGACGATCGTAGACTACAGGTTGGCGGTCCGTCACAGTCTCTATCGGAAGAGCGTCGATTGGAACGCGCCGCAGCCCCAGCAGCTCACCCTGGCCGCGGTCCTCTCTGCCCGCACAGTCATCCGCTCGGCTTTCTTTGCGCACGTGTGCGAAGCAGTCAAGATGCCGTTCACCGCGGAGGAGATCGTGATGGAGATCGAGAAGCACATGCTTCCAGAGAATGCCGTCCGGGAAGAGAGGAGATCCGCATGACATCGCTGCGTGTCTCGCAAGCCCCGTGCACCGTGGGCGATGTCCCCCCGACATCCGCCCGCGTCCTGGCGGAGAAACACAACATCAGCCTGCGCACGGCCCAGCGGTATCTGCGACTTGGCGTAGAACCCCCGCCGCCCGACTGCTACCGGATCGGCATCGACGGCAAGCGGTATCCCGCCTTCTCCCGCCGTGGCTGCTTCAAGTCGCCGCTGCACCGGCCGCTCGCGATCGCGCGGAGCCACCTCCGCCGCGTCGCCCGCGCGGAGGGCTTCTCGGAAGGCGACTTGGCGATCCTGCGCGATGTCGCGGGCTTGGCGTGCGAACTCCTGGTCCAGTGGCAGGCCGCGACACGTGACATTGAACCACAACTGTCGCACCGGCCGGTCGCCGAGCGCGTGCCATGACGCGTGCAGTGGTGGCAGTGAGTTTCAAGCGCGCTTGGCTTTCATTTGCATTGCTGGCGTCGCCCCGGCATCAGGGCGAACTCGTGCTTTACGATGACCCGACATCAGATATGCTCGCGGTATAGACGAAGCGATGAGAATGCCGAAGCACATCAAGGACCCGGACATCCGGGGGTCACTGCCCGCCCTGTTGCGGGCGGCCAAGGAAGCACGGCGTCTTGCCCTCCAGACCCGCACGCCCCTCTACGTATGGCGCAACGGCCGGGTGGTGGATGCCACCCGCGTCCGCCGTTCCGGTCGCCGTTCGGCCGCTTGAACGCAAGAGTACCCCCGTCCTCCCCAAAGGCCCCTAAACGCTCGTGTCGGCCCGATCGTCGGGCGTTTCGCGGGGTCTGATGGAAGATACGGATTCCGGCGTCGTTGCCGCCACGGGCACCTGAAGGCCCTTCCGCAGGCCATCTGACGCGCATTGGCGCGCTGTTGGCGTTCGCCAACGGCGAGGGGGCGGCATCCCGTCTTCCCGATCTCCGCGCCATTGGCGTCTGGATCCACTCGCCGCCACGACCGCTCTCCTGTCTATCGCAAGTCCGGTTGACCGACCGGACGCTTGCGGGTTGAATAGAGATGTGATGCCTCGCCTGATCATACCGGTGTCGGCAGCCCTGTTCGCCGTTGAGGCGTCGGCCGATGTGATCGTCCGAACAGAGGCTCTGATCCAAGATCTGGGTGCCCCGATCTACATGGTGCGCGACCGCGCGACCCGGGAACTGGCGAACCGGGGACCGGCGGTTCTACGGGAGGTACAGGCGGCCGCGGCGTCGGACGATCCGGAGGTCCGCTACCGGGCGGGCAGCCTCTTGACGAACGCGGTCTTCGGCATCCGCCCCGAATGGCCGGCGGAACTCGGGAAACGGATACTCGGCATCGAGCAGATGCGGCCCGGCAGCCGTGTGGATCTGCTGGAGGCCGTGGCGGGCCGGTACGGTGGCGAGGCGGTATGGCTCCTGCTCGCCCGGATGGAATCAACCGCTCCGGAGGAGTCGGCGGGAGCGGAACGCCTGCTGGGGGCGATCTCGTCCACCGGCGCGGCGGGACGAGTTGCAGCGTTCCTGACCGCCCCGGCCACCCGGGGGCAGCGGCGCGCCTGCCTGTGGGCCTACGACGTACTGGGCCAGCCCCACGAGACCCTTCGCATCTTCGAAGGTAGTCGCGCGGCCGCCCCCGAACTGGCGCTTGCCGTCACCTCGTGTGTGGCCCGCCTGCGGGCACTGCACGTTCGGGGCGAGTGGGAGGATCTGGCGCGTCAGGCCGCCGATTGCTCGGAGGCCCTGCCGCGGGAGTTGCGCTTCGCCTATCTGCAGGTCGGGGGATTAACCGGCATGGGCCGGACGAACGAGGCTGAGCGCGTGCTCGATCGGATCGCCGCGATGCAGCTCGCTTCCCAGGCGCCGCACCTCGACGCTGCCCGCTTCCTGGACGAGATAGGCCTGCCCGATCTGGCCACGCGGGAATGGCAACGGATCACTGAGATCCCTCCCTCGCGCACGGCACCAGCCGCTGAGGCGCACTATGCGCTGGGGCGCCGCCACAAGGAGGCCGGGCGAAATCGCCGCGCGCTCGAGGAGATGACCGCCGGGTCGAGATGCTTCCCCCTGTGGCCGGACCCGGGAACCGCCGGATTGACGCAGCAACGCTTCCTGGACGAGATCGCCATCCTCAAGCCGCTGGTCGAGCGGCAGGAGGCGGCGGAACTGCCCCGCCTTCAACCCCGGCTGGAGGCCTCCATGGTCTTCACGAGGGGAGATTCGGGCGACCTGGATCGGCGGCTGCCCGCGTGCACGGTGACCCGCGGCGTCATGCCCTACTCCCTGTGGTCGCCCTCGATTGGCGACCAGATGAACCGGCCTGTTCGCTACGAGGCGCGGACTCGGAGCATCCTCTTCGAGGGGACCGGTGCGGTGTATCGCGTGGTGGTCGGCCTCGCACCGAGCAATGGCGTGGGCGATGTGGCCGTGCGGTTCCCCGACTGCTTTCTCCTGTGTCGCGTGGACTTCGACCGCGGCACTGTCGACTCGTCGACTCTCTACCAGTGGGACTACTACCTCCGCCTGATCCCCGGCCCGGAGATGGCCGCGTGGAGCAATGTCACCGTGGTTGTTTCAGGCAAGACGAATGACTGGCAGAGAATACAGAAGGGCGTTCGGTTTCTGGACGCCGTGGCGTCGCCCTCCATCAACCTGACCTTCGATGTCACGTCCCGGGACCCGAGCCTCAGGGGCACGCTGGGCGTGCAGTGCCCCGTCCTGATCGAAGGGACTGACCCGCGAGGAGAGCGCAAACGGGTGTCGTACATGACCCGGGTGGTCTTGCCGCCGCTGCCTGCGGGCTTCCGCCGCCCGCTGATCCCTCCAGAGGCGGCCGGACCACCAGCGAAGCCGTGACTACAGATGCGAGGCGGGCTTGCGAGCTCCGGCAGATGCGGGGCATACCCCAAGGCGACGCCGGTATCGCCCGGAGGGCCTGGCAGCCGCCCGGCGGCGGTGCAGACGCGATAGATGATACGGATTGCCTCTCATCCGTGCCTGGACCTGCCAAACGCCGCCGCTCCGGGCCGTCCGGGGCATACCCCGGACGGCCCGAACTTGTTTCTTGTCTCCCCGGGCAATTTCCGGCAGCGTCTCCAGCATGAGGTCTGGCCATCAGGATGGAGAGGTCGAGCGCATGACTGTACCACCCGGAGAAGCGATGAAAGCGATTCCCTATCAGATTTTAGGTCGGTCTACACAAGAGCATTTCCGTCCCAGCCCAAGAGCAATTACCTATCACACACGACATGTGAGCATCAGGATTTGGCACGCGCTGATCGGGATGGCCTTTCTGAGCGTTGTACACTATATCAGCGCGATGACCTATTTTGTGGACGCCAGTCGACCTGACGATACGGCGGCAGGTACAGACTGGAGCACGGCAAAACGGTCGATTCAGGCAGCCGTCGATCTTTCGAGTGCCGGGGATGTTGTGCTTGTAACAAACGGCGTTTACGAAACCGGTTCATCGCCAGAGGGCTGGCGCGTGCTCATCACCAAACCGGTTGAAGTTCGCAGCGTCAACGGACCCGAGTTCACGATCGTGAGGGGCGATGAATCGCATATTTGCTTCTACGTCAAGACCAACGCAGTCGTCAGCGGGTTCACGATCACCCACGGCGTGGGCGAATGGGGGTCTGGACTCTACTGCGAGACTCCCAGCGCAACCATATCCAATTGTGTGATCACCGGCAACCGATCGGCGTGGACAGGTGGCGGTGGCGTCTATGGCGGGACTCTATTCAATTGCACGATTTCCCGAAATGTCGTCGTCGGTAGGGACTCTGTGTTTGAGAGGGGTACTGACGGCATGGGGGGCGGCGCATATGGAAGTGTTCTGTACAACTGCATCATCACGAGCAACGTGGCGCAGGGCGGGAACGGATCGTGGGGACCAGGGATGAACCTCCCCTCGTATCTGTATGATGGTTTGGAAGGTAAAGGGGGAGGCACATATGACTGCACACTTTTCAACTGCAGTCTGAAGGGGAACACCGTGATCGGTGGCGACGGATACGGGGGTCTCGATGAGTCCGGAATTCCGACCGGGGGCTATGGGGGGGAAGGCGCCGGTGGCGGTGCGTATTACTCACGTCTAGTCGATTGCGAGATTGAGGGGAATCGTGCTGTTGGTGGCGGAGGTGGCGAAACGCCGGGCGACGGCGGGTATACAAGGATCGGCTTCATGGGAGGACGGGCTTCTGGCGGGGGCGCTTCATGGAGCGTTATTTCGAATTGCGTCATTTCTGCAAACACAGCGTTCGGCGGCACAGGGGGGGGCGACATGGAGGGCGGATACGCGCGGGGTGGAAATGGAGGCCCGGCGGGCGGCGGCGGGGCCCACGGGTGCGATATGTATAACAGCCTGGTGTGGAGCAATATAGTCAATGGAGGCACCGGTGGAGTAAGTGGAGCTTTTGGAGCTGGACCGGGGTATCTCGTGAACGGTGACGGCGGGAACTCATCTGGTGGAGGGTGCTACAATGCGACTCTTTACAACTGCACCGTGGTGGGCAACCAGGCGTCTGGAGGTATCGCCTTCGGAACGAATGCCGCCGCAGGGTTGGGTTCGGGTGGCGGGATTGCCGCGCCGATGTGCGTGTACAATTCGATCGTGTATTTCAACAGCGCGGCAAGCGGCTCGAATTACAGCGGCGCGCCGATCTTCGAATTCAGTTGCACCGCCCCCGACCCGGGCGGGCTGGGTAATATCAGTACGGATCCCCTGTTTGCATCGCCTTCCGCGGGCGACTTTCGTCTCGCGGTCAATTCGCCATGCCGGGATTCCGGCACAAATCAGCCGTGGATGGACAATGCCGTGGATCTGGACCATTCGGCGCGCATTGCGCAGGGGATCGTCGATATGGGCGCCTACGAGTTCGCAGAGGACACGATATTGGCTGTGACGCCCGCAGAGGGGTTATCGGCCTTTGGTCTCGTCGCCGGCCCGTTTCTCCCCTCAAACAAGGTCTACACGCTAACGAACGCCGGCGGCTCCCTCTTGAACTGGACCGCGATGTGCGCGTCGAATTGGGTGAGCCTGACGCCTGCGAGCGGCATGCTTGCCGGGGGCGCGACCAGCGAGGTCGTCGTGACCGTCAACGAGAACGCCCGCTTGCTCGATGCCGGATCCTACCGCGCGGTCGTGACCTTCAGCAATCTCCTGACCGGAGCACAAAGTAGAAGGATCGTCACGTTGACCGCTTCAGTGAAGACACTCTATGTGTCGCTGGGGGGCGGACACATCCCGCCGTACACATCCTGGGCCACCGCCGCCACGAACATTCAAGCCGCCATCGATGTGGCAATTTCGAACGACACCGTAATCGTCAGTAACGGCGTCTACGATACCGGAGGACGAGCGGTGTATGGCACGATGACCAACCGCATCGCCATAACGAAAGCCATCACGGTCCGCAGTCTGAACGGACCGGGCGTGACGACAATCAAGGGGGACGGCCCGCGCGGCAACGCAGCCGTGCGGTGCGTGTATGTTGGCGCCAATGCGACGTTGTCGGGGTTCCTGTTGACCAACGGCAACACGAGGACTTCTGGAGATTCGACCAAGGAGCTATCCGGCGGTGCGGCATGGTGCGAGGCTTCGGCGGTTCTCAGCAACTGCACGCTTTCGGGCAACTCGGCGGCGTCGCACGGCGGCGGGGCGTACTACGGCACGCTGTACAACTGCACGCTCTCGAGCAACTCGGCGGCGTCGCACGGCGGCGGGGCGTACTACGGCACGCTGTACAACTG
>CAZSUU010000060.1:31058-31273 GCA_964610105.1 uncultured Verrucomicrobiota bacterium
CACGCTCTCGGGCAACTCGGCGGCCGACGGCGGCGGGGCGTACTACGGCACGCTGAACAACTGCGCGCTCTCGGGCAACTCGGCGGTGACCTACGGCGGCGGGGCGGACCTCGCCACGCTGAACAACTGCACGCTCTCGGGCAACTCGGCGGCGTCCTATGGCGGCGGGGCGTACTACGGCACGCTGAACAACTGCATCGTGTATTACAACACGT
>CAZSUU010000061.1:0-31031 GCA_964610105.1 uncultured Verrucomicrobiota bacterium
CCGAAACCATAACTATCTTTTGCCCGTCAGTGGTTCAGAAATGGGGTCCACGGCAGTTGAGGGGGTCGTAGCAACGGTGGCCGTTCAGGCGGCGGACCAGGTCTGGATCGATGTCAACGTCAACAACGAGTGGAGCACCACCGCCGCAAACTGGGATGCGGGTGTGCCCTGGACCAATTTGAACAACGCCGTCTTCGGCGGTGTAGGCGAGACAGTGGAATTGTCCGGCACCGTTACCGCGGTCGATCTGACGTTCAACGCCGACGGCTATACGATTGCCGACTCCGATGCCAACGGCCTGTTGACGCTGGGGGGGCGTCAAACACCCTCTTCGTCGCCCCCGCTTACACTGCTACGATCGGCGATACTCTGGCCGGTTCGAGTGGATTCTACAAAGGCGGAGACGGAATGTTGGTGCTCTCGGTCTCCAACGCCTATTCCGGAGTTACGGTGGTCACCTCCGGCGTCCTCAGGCTCAGCAGCGCGAACATCAGCGCCCTCGGCGCGATGGGGGCGGGCAACGAGACGTATGTCGGCGCTGGCGCCACCCTCGATTTCGCCGGCGCTTACAGCGCAGCCAGCGGAAACGAAGACCTGTTCATCGCCGGCAGTGGCGTTGGTGACCAGGGCGCCCTTATCAACAGCGGCGCCGGTCACATCAACAAGAGTTTTCGAAATCTCACACTGACAGCCAATGCGACGATCGGTGGGCCGGGCCGCCTCGACCTCAACAACGCCGGCTATTTCGCCGGCAACGGTTTCACCCTGACCAAGGCCGGCGCCATGGAGATGGGCGTCAGCCGGTACATGTCCAACTGCACGATCGTGATTGACGGCGGTCTGTACACGATCCAACACGCCGGAGCCCTGGGCGGAACCACGCCAGGAGACACAACAGTCAACGGCGGCCGGCTCAACTGCTGGGGAAATTACAGCATCGCCGAGCGCGTGATCTTCAACGGCGGCGGGCTCAGCCAGGGAAACAGCAATACGACATTCAACCTGACCGGGAACCTGACGTTCAACAGCAACATCGTCGTCAACTCGGGATTCGGCCGCCTGGTGCAGTTCTCCGGCGTTTTCGATGGCGCCGGCGGATTGACCAATATGGGGAACGGCACGCTGATTCTCTCGAGCGATACCATCGGCTACAGCGGCGCGACCGTGAACAACGGCGGCTCGTATCTGTACATCGGAAGGAGCGGTGGAACGACGGGCTGGTTGGGCGCCGGGGAAGTAGTCAACAACGGCAACCTGATCTTCGACCGTTCGAACGCCTACACCTTCTCCAACCACCTCTCCGGGACCGGCGGCGCGGTCGTGCGCCAGGACGGCGCCATGACCCTGGCCGCCGGCGCGTACACCAACGGCAGTTTCCGCGTGGCCGACGGCGCGCTGAATTTGAGCGCGGGCGCCAGTCTTTTCCTCGCCGGCGACATGATTGTTGCGGATCGCCAAGGCTCGTTCTATACGATCGATCCCACCTCGGTCGTGGCGGCGGTGAACATCCCCGACGGCGCCGCGCTCACGGCCAGGTCCATCATCATGGGCAACGGCACCGTCGTCACCGGCGGATCGATGCTGGGCTTCATCCACCAGTCCGGCGGCGCGGTCCAGACCACCGGCACGACGGCCGAGGACAACGGTCTGCGGCTCGGCCATTATCCGCAGGCGTTCGGCACCTACCATCTGAGCGGTGGAACGCTGACCGTGGGAGGCGGCTACGACCTTGGCATTGCCACGGACGGCACCGGCTGGGTTCACCAGACCGGCGGCGAGATCTTCGCCACGAGGGTGATGCTTAACGAACGGAACAACACCGGCGGGTATGGCCGCCTGACGGTCGAAGGCGGAGTGCTCAACGTGGGCGCGGGGGGCATCACCCGAGACCCTACGGCGCCCTATCTCGTCGAGTACGGCGGGGCCGGCGGTGTAGTCCGCGCCACCGCCGCCTTTTCGTCGCCGCTCGACGCGACGCTCTCGGGAACCGGCGCTTCGGCCATCACCTTCGACACCGCCGGATACGATGTGAGTCTGTCCGGTGTCCTGTCCGGCGCCGGCGGACTGAACAAGGGCGGCGGCGCTGCGATGAGCCTCACGGGCAACAATACGTACGCGGGCGGGACGGTCGTGAGCAATGGAGTGCTCCTCGCCAATAACGCGGCCGGGAGCGGTACCGGGTCGGGCGCGGTGAACGTGCTCGCGGGCGGAACCCTCGGCGGCACCGGGGCGATCGCGGGCGCGGTGACCATCGCCGACAACGGGACGCTCGCGCCGGGCGCCAGCGCGGGCACGCTCACGATCAACGGCCCCGCGGCGTTCTCGCCGCAGACCCTGCTGAAGTATGAACTGGGGACGACGAGCGACCTGACGGTGATATCCGGCGATCTGGCCCTGAATGGGCGGATCGAGGTTACCGACAGCGGCGCTTTCGGTGTGGGCGAGTATACCCTGATCCAATACTCCGGCGCCCTGTCCGGAAGTCTGCCGACTGTCTCCAGCATGCCGGCCGGTTTCGGCGGCGCCGTCGACACGAACACGCCGGGAGCGGTGAAACTGCTCGTCTCGGTGAGCAGCCTCACGCCCTACGAGCAATGGCAGATGGACTACTTCGGCAGCACCAGCGATCCGAATGCCGCGCCGGACGCCGATCCGGACCATGACCGCACCTCCAACGAGACGGAGTTCGGCGCCAACACGAATCCCACCAATCCGGCGTCCGCGCTGCTTGTGGTGCAGGTGCAGAAGAGCGGCGACGACTTCGTGGTGACGTGGACCGCGGCGGGTGTCCGAACCAACCAGCTTCAGGCGGCCTCCACCCTTGTGAACGGGCCGTTCAGCGATGTCGGGACGCCGGTCATCCTCGGCACACCGGGGGATGCCGTGACCAACGCGGTCGACCCCGGCGCCGCCACCAACCCCTCCCCGCGCTTCTACCGCATCCGTGTGGAGCCCTAAGGCGGCGAGCCGCAGCTCAAGCTCTTGGTCGCGCAATGCGCCGAGTGCGTTCTTTCCGTTCCTCCGTGCCACCGCGCCGCCTTCTGAGATTGTTCCGCCTCTTCCCCGCGCTGGAGACCGCCCCGTGCTCCACCCCTGACCGTTTGCCCGGACCGGAGCTCGCCCATCGGTTTCGCTGAGGAGCCGCATTTTTTCGGTTGCCTGTATCGTCCTATGTTGTATTATCCCATCATGTACTTTTGGGAACCACGGCGATGACTCGCGAGGCGAGCTTCTCTGCCGGCCACAGGCCAGGCCTCCCGCCGGACGAAGGGACGCAGACGCTGCTCCCGCTCTGGCGGCGCGTCTTCCTGGAGTTGAGGCGCCGGATAGAACGGTGGGGGATTTCGTCGAACGCCGCGTTCGTCCTGCTGGAACTCCACCTGCATCCGGACAGGGGCGAGCCCTCGGCGCTGGCCGAAGCCATCAGCCTGCCGCGGCAGACCATGACGTTCGTCCTCGATCAACTGGAGCGCAAGGACATGCTGCGGCGAGCCCTGCATCCTTCGGATCGCCGGCGGCGTCTCCTCCAGATCACCCCGCGCGGAACCCGGATGGCGCGGCGCATATTGGATGACATTGTGCGCTTTGAATCCATGGGGCTCGCCGCCATACCCCCGTCGGACGTCTCGAAGATTCGCGCGCAGTTGGGGCAATATGCCGATGCGCTGGCCCGGCAGAACGCCCAGGAGATGTGACGATGCCCACCTCGGTATTCATTCCCGGAGCCCCCATGAAGAGAAACGCCCCCCCCAAGATGAAACTCCTGACCCGCCGGATCGGAAAGGGAAGCGCGGCGGCCGTCGCCCTGCTGGCCGCCGCGGGAGTGCTGATGTCGAACGGCTGCAAACCGCAGGGCGGACCGCCTCCGTCCACGATTCCGGAGGTGGCTTTCGTCTCCGTGCGGCCCGAACACGTGAAGCTGACGACCGAGTTGCCCGGCCGGACCTCGGCGTTTCTCATCGCGGATATTCGTCCACAGGTGAATGGCCTCATCCAGCGGCGTCTGTTCGAAGAGGGCGCGGAGGTGGAAGCCGACCAGGTGCTCTACCAGATCGACCCCGCGACGTACGAGGCCGCGCTACACAGTGCGGAAGCCGCGCTCGCCCGCGCCGAGGCGGCGGCGCACGCGGTGAAGCTGCGCGCGGAACGATACGGACAACTGATCGAGGAAAGAGCCATCAGCCGGCAGGATTATGATGACGCCCTCGCCGGAGTCCGGCAGGCCGAGGCGGAGGTGATGTACGCGCGGGCGGCGGTCGAAACGGCGCGCATCCATCTCGACTACACCCAGGTGACCGCCCCGATCGGCGGGCGCATCGGCAGGTCCAGCGTCACCGACGGCGCGCTGGTGACGGCGTTTCAGCCGGTGGCCCTGGCCACCATCCAGCAGCTCGATCCGATGTATGTGGATGTGCCCCAGTCCACCACCGACCGCATCCGGAATCGGGATGCGTCCGGGCAGGATACGGTGAAGCTCGTGCTCGCCGACGGCCGCCCGTATCCGCTGGATGGCCGGCTCCAGTTCCAGGATGTCAGCGTGGATCCGGCCACGGGCACGGTCAACCTGCGCGCGGTGTTTCCCAATCCCGACCGGGTGCTGCTGCCGGGCATGTTCGTGCGCGCGATCATCACGGAGGAGGTCGACGCCCAGGCCATCCTGGTCCCCCAGACCTCCGTGCAGCGCACGCCCAAGGGCGAGGCGTATGTGCTGCTGGTCAGTGCGGAGGACAAGGTCGAGATTCGGCCGATCGTCACCGACCGGACCGTGGGAAATCGATGGCGGGTGACGTCGGGCTTGCAGCCCGGCGACCGGGTGATTGTGGAAGGACTGCAGCGCGCCCGGCCCGGCGTCTCCGTGAAGGCGGTTCCCCTGGATGGGCCTCCCGCAGCGGCCGCTCCGGCCGGACCTCCCGCCGGCCCCACCGCCCCGCTTCCCCAGGAGTAATCGGAGACCGCCATGCTTTCGAAGTTCTTTCTCGATCGTCCGGTCTTCGCCTGGGTGGTCGCCATCTTCATCATGATGCTGGGCGTGCTGGGCATCCTTAATCTGCCGGTCGCCCAGTATCCGAACATCGCGCCGCCCTCCATCTCCATCATGGCGACCTATCCGGGCGCCTCCGCGGAAACCGTGGAGAATAGCGTGACGCAGGTGATTGAGCAGAACATGTCCGGGCTGGACGGCATGCTGTACCTCGCCTCCACGAGCGATTCCGCCGGCTCGACCCGCATCGAACTGGTCTTCGCCCCCGGCGTGGACGCGGATATCGCCTGGTCCAAGGTGCAGAACAAGCTGCAGCCCGCCATCGCCAGCCTCCCCGAAGTGGTCCAGCGCACCGGGGTGCAGGTGAACAAGTCCACGCGCAACTACCTGATGATGGTGGGTCTGATCTCCGAAGACGGAAGCATGGATTCCATCGACATCGGCGACTACGCGGCATCCAACATCCGCAACGTGCTCGCCCGGGTGCCGGGCGTCGGCGAAGTGGAGCTCTTCGCCAGGGAATATGCGATGCGGATCTGGCTGCACCCGGATCACCTCGTCAACTACAACCTGACCGTCCAGGACGTGATCACCGCGTTGAAGACCTACAACGTGGAAGTGTCCGCCGGCCAGTTCGGCAGCGGCCCCATCGTGGCAAACCAGCGGCTGAACGCTCCGATTGTGGTTCAGAACCTGTTGAAGACGCCGGACGAGTTCGCGGCGATCCCCCTGCGGACCCAGCCGGACGGTTCGATCGTGCGGATCCGCGATGTGGGCCGGGCGGAGATGGGCACGGCCATCTACGACGTGGATGTCCTCTACAATGGCAAACCCTCCGCGATGCTCGCCGTGCGGCAGATGCCGGGCGCCAACGCCCTGAACACCGCCAACGGCGTCAAGGCCCGGATGGAGGAATTGAGCGCCAACTTCCCCGAAGGCCTGAAGGTGGTCTATCCGTTCGACACCACGCCGTTCGTCCGCGTGGCCATCGGCGAGGCGGTCAAGGCGCTGTTGCAGGCGATCGTGCTGGTCTTCCTGGTCATGTGGCTCTTCATGGGCAACCTGCGCGCGACGCTGATCCCCACCATCGCGGTGCCGGTGGTGCTGCTGGGCACCTGCGCCACGCTTTCCATCCTCGGGTTCTCGATCAACATGCTCACCATGTTCGCCATGGTGATCGCGATCGGCCTGCTGGTGGATGACACCATCGTGGTGGTGGAGAACGTGGAACGCCTCATGGCCGAGGAGGGCTTGTCGCCACGGGACGCCACGGCCAAGTCGATGGGCCAGGTGACCAGCGCCCTGATCGGGTTCATGCTGGTGCTGTCGGCGCTGTTCGGTCCCATGGCATTCTTGCCCGGTTCCACCGGCATCATCTACCGACAGTTCTCGGTGACCGTGGTGGCCTCGATGGTCCTCTCGGTGCTGGTCGCCCTCATTCTGACGCCGGTGCTCTGCGCGTCCATCCTCAAGCCGGTGAAGAAAGGCCACGAGGCGGCGGAGGGCGCGATCTGGTTCCTGCGTCCATTCCTGTTGGGCTTCGATCGGTCGTTCCTCCGCTTCCGGGATGCATGCGTCCGGCTCGTGGGGTACGGCCTCGCCCGCACGGTGCGCTTCGTCCTCGTGTACCTGCTGCTCGTGGGCGGGCTGGGGTATCTCCTGATGCGCATGCCCACCAGCTATCTGCCCGATGAAGACCAGGGGAGCCTGTTCACGCAGGTCATTCTCCCCACCGGCGCCACGCTGGAGCAGACGCAAGCCATCATGGATCAGGTGCGAACGCACTTCATCGAGCAGGAGTCGGAGGCCGTGGAATCCTGCGCGACCATCGCGGGGGTGGGTTTCTCCGGCCGCGCTCAAAACAACGGAATGGTCTTCGTGAAATTGCGCGACTGGACGCTCCGGAGCCGTCCGGACCTGCGCGCGCCGGCCGTGGCCGGCCGCGCCATGGCTCGATTCGGGAGACAGCGCGACGCCATGATCTTCACCACCCCACCCCCGCCCATCCCGGAATTGGGCGTGGCCACGGGCTTCGATTTCCAGTTGGTGGACCGCGGGGGCCATGGCCACGAAGCGCTCATGGCCGCGCGCAACCAGCTGCTCGGCATGGCGTCGGAGGACGCGAGACTCATGGGGCTTCGCCCCAACGGGCTGGAGGATTCCCCGCAGTACCGGGTGGATGTGGATTGGGAGAAGGCCGGCGCCCTGGGGGTGCCGATGGCCTCGGTGTTCAGCACCATCTCCGCCGCGTTCGGCAGCGCGTACGTCAACGACTTCGTCGTGGGCGGCCGCATCAAGCGCGTGTTCCTGCAGGCAGACGCCGAGTACCGCAGCCGCCCCGAAGACCTGCAGCGGTTGTACATCCGCAACGTCAGCGGCGAGATGGTGCCCTATCACTCGCTCGCCTCGGGGCGCTGGACCAGTGAATCGCCCAGGCTGGAGCGGTTCAATGCCTCACCTTCGTTGAATATCTGGGGACAGGCGTCGCCGGGGTTCAGCTCCGGTCAGGCCATGGACGCCATGGAGGAGTTGACGGCCAGACTGCCGCGCGGGTTCGATTTCGATTGGACCGGCCTTTCCTACCAGGAACGCCAGTCCGAAACCCAGACCGGTCTGCTGTACGGCTTCTCGATCGGGATCGTGTTCCTCTTCCTGGCGGCCCTCTACGGCAAGTGGGACGTGCCGATTTCTGTCCTGCTCATCCTCCCCCTCGGCATCATCGGGGGTTTTGCCGCCTCGCAGCTGCGGGGCATGTCCAGTGATGTGTATTTCCAGATCGGCCTGCTGAACACCCTTGGATTGGCGACCAAGAACGCGATCCTGATCGTCCAGTTCGCCATGCAGGGCTACGCCGGGGGGCAGGGGCTCGTCGAGGCCTCCTTGAGCGCGGTGAAGCTGCGGCTGCGGCCGATCCTGATGACGTCGCTGACCACGGGCATTTCCGTGCTGCCCCTGGCCTTCAGCGCCGGCGCGGGCGCGGGCGCCATGAACGCAATCGGCACCGTGGTGTTGGGCGGGATGATCACCGGCACGCTTCTGACGGTGCTGTTCACGCCCCTGTTCTTCGTCCTCATCGAGAAAACCTTTGGCAAGAAAAGGCGCGCATGAGCATGCACATCATCAAGTATCCGCGGACGCTGGGGGCCCTCCTGCTGGCCGGCACGCTCGGCGGGTGCGGAACCCTGGCCCCGACCTACCGTCGGCCGGAGGCGCCGGTGCCGCAGGAATGGCCCACGGGTGACGCGTACGACTCCGTCGCGCCGGAGGAAGGCGCCGTCTCCATTCCCGAAATTCAATGGCCGGCCTATTTCCCCGATCCGCGTCTGCGCAAGATCATTCGTCTGGCCTTGGACCAGAATCGCGATCTGCGCCTGGCGGCGCTGACCGCGGATCGCGCGCGGGCGCTCTATGGCGTGAAACGCGCGGATCTGTTTCCGATAGCGAATGCCACGGGCGCGGGCAGCCGACAGCGCTCGTCGTCTGACCTCCTGCAGGAGGGCCAGCCCGCCATCTCCGAACGTTATGAGATCAATCTGGGCCTTGCGTCGTGGGAAATCGACCTGTTCGGCCGGATTCGCAGCCTGAAGGACCAGGCGCTCGAAGAATATCTCGCATCGGAGCAAATGCAGCGTGGGGCGCGGATCGCCCTGGTCTCCGGCGCCGCCTCGGCTTACTACGCCCTGGCGGCCGACCGTTCCACCCTCGCCCTGGCTCGCTCCACGTTGAACACCCAGGAAGAGGCGCATCGCATGATCCTGCGCCGGTACGACGCGGCGCTAATTACCGAAATCGACGTCCGCCGCTCCCAATCCCAGGTGGACGCCGCGCGTGTGGAAGTGGCGCGCGCCGTCCAGCGCGAGGCGCTGAGCCGCAATGCGCTCACTCTCCTCGCCGGCGGTCCCGTGCCGGAGGAATGGCTGCCCGCCGATCTCTCGGCCGTGGTGCCGCCCATGGGCATCATCCCCGGACTCTCCTCGGAAGCGTTGCTGGCGCGGCCGGATATCCTCGCCGCCGAACATCAACTGAAAGCCGCCTACGCGTTGATCGGCGCCGCGCGGGCCTCCTTCTTCCCCCGCATCGGACTGACCGCGGCGATCGGCACGGCGAGCGACGAGTTGTCGCGCCTGTTCGGATCTGGCACGGACATCTGGAGTTTTGCGCCGAGCGTGGTGATGCCCATCTTCGACGCGCGCACGTGGGCGGCCAACCGGGTCAGCCAAGCCACCCGGAACATCCTGCTCGTCGAGTACGAGCGGGCCATCCAGACGGCTTTCCGGGAAGTGGCCGATACGCTGGCGACGCGCGGAACCTTGGACGAACAGCAGGAGGCGCAACACGCGCTCGTCGAATCCACCACGGCGATCCATCGGCTCGCTCTGGCGCGGCACGAGAACGGGATCGACAGCTACCTCAGCGTCCTCGATGCCCAACGGAACATGTACGGCGCCCAGCAAGGCTGGGTCGCATTGCAGTCCGCGCAATTCTCCAATGCCGTAAAGCTGTACGCCGTGCTCGGAGGCGGGGGGGACGATGCGGCGTCCGCGCAACCCGAGGGCCCGCGCTAACCCCGAATCTCCACGGAACGCCATGAGCCTGGCGATTGGGTTTCTCTGCCCGGGCACATGGCATGGAAAGGCCCCTGGCGCAAGGCGAGCGAGACCCGACCCCAGGCGTCGTTCGAAGCATGGAGCCGGCGAAAACGGCCGGGCCGGAGGCCCCGCCCCACCTTGCGCATCGAGCCGACAACGGGGGGGCGCGGCATCCTGACGCGCCGGGAACGGGGGATCGCGGCCTGGGGTCGGGACCATTGGCCCGCACGTTGTCGCCTTACGGCTTCCGGACCTCCAATCGGTAGAACTGGATCCCCGGCGCCCCGTCAAGCCCGTTGGTGACCGCCCGTATTGCGGGAGGCAGATCGACGGCATTGGTCATCGGGGCAAATCCTGCCATCAGGTCCGTGCCTGACGAAATGGTGTACACCCGGCCGGAGACGGTGGTCCACTCCAGTACGTAGTCTTCGCCATGCCCGCCCAGTCTGCCCTGCAGCAGCAGCCGGCTGTCCGGATTGGAGGGATCGAGGCCCGCTATGTACGACTGCCACATGGCCAGTCCGTTGGCCCCCACATTCGTCACGGCGTTTTCGAAGTCGTTCGTGAAGCCATAGACGGCCAGCCACCAGTGCGGAGTCGGCCAATTCGTGGTCAGGATCTCGCCGAACGTGGCAAGGACGACGCGGTTGGTGTCGAGCACCACGGTGGTTGGATTGTTGGTGCCCGAAGTGTCCCCGCTCCATTCCCGGAAAAGGAAGTAGTTCGCGGGCGTGGCCAGGAGTTCCACCGGCGACCCGGCCGCGTATACGCCGCCCGCGGGAATCACCGATCCCCACGCCGGATTGTTCACGGCCACGCTGAGTTCAAAGGTCAGAGGCGGATGGACGGTCAAGTACGCACAGCGGTTTGTGCTCCCGTTCCCCGTCGAGGCATTCGCGAACTCCACCACGCCCGTATACCCGCCCGAACTCAGAAGATTCGCCTGCTCATTGATGGAGACCGTCACGCCCGTCGACGCCCCCGCCAACAACACGCCGCCCGTCGCCGAAAGGCTCAGCCATCCGTCGGCTACGCCCGCCGTCCATTCCAGCGCCATGCCTCCCGTGTTGGCGAGCGTGTATTCGATCGACGACGGGGCGAAGGGGCCGCCTTCCGTTCCCGTCGCCTCCAGCTCCTCCGCCGGCGACACCGTCAGTTCGCCCGGAGGCGGCGGGCTGATAGCGACAGTGAAGGCGCCCAGTACCGTCTGGGTGACCGCATTGTTCGAGACGTCTTCCACGGCATTCTCCAGCAGGGTGACGGTGTAGCTGCCGTTGTCGGGCTCATCCCACGTGCCGCCAGGAGCCGGAATCGAGTAACTGCCGGTCAGCGGGGAGCCGTCCTCCGGCAGATCCGCCCCCACGAATTCGGCGAGGTTGGAGTAGCCGTTTGGACCGACGATTTCCAGGTCCGCGCCGTCCAGGCTGGACAAGCGCACCGCGGTGTCATCCGTGTAGGTCACACTGCACGAATGGCTCGGCGAGCCGGCCATCGTGAGGTCCGCCACACTGAGCGCGGGCACGGGGGCCGTGGTATCCAGGGCGCCCGCGCCGAGCAGTTCCACATCATCAATGTTCCAGCCGATATCGTTCTGCGCCTTGTTGGAGGCCAGACTCCAGCGAAGTTGGATGGAAGAGCTGCCGTCCGTGAAGGCGGGCAGTGCGTACTGTACCTCCTGCCATGAATTGTCGGACACCGCGCTGGAGGTCGACCAGACCGTCGTCCAATCGGTCCCGTTTGTGGACACCTGGATGGACACGGGGTCATTGGGTCGGACCCGCAGCCAGCGCCGGAAACGCAGCGTCAGGTTCGAGTAGCCCGCGCCATTGATGACCGCCGTCGTCGCGTATCTGGCGCTGAGGTTGTTGGCGTAGTTCCCGCTCAGATTGTAGGCGACGATGTTGGTGCCGGTATACCCCGCAGTCGGCCCCGTTTCGCCGTAGGCCGGTGCGCCGTACTGCCATTCGGGTTCCAGCGTCCAGCCCGGATCTGTATCCATGTTGACCATGAAGACGGCCGCCGGTACCGACACCTCGAACTGACCCAGCAATCCCGCCGCCACCTGCGCGCCCTCTGTGTCGCTCACCTGCGCGCTCTCCATGAAGACCAGGTACGGGCCATCATCGGCCGACGACCAGATTCCGCCTCCCGGCGGGGTGACGGAATACGTCGCGGTCCGCGGCGTGCCGTCGCTGGCGATGTCGAGCGATACGAGCGCCGCCAATTGGTCGTATCCGTTCGGACCGGTCACGCGGATGTCGCTGGAATCGACCGTGGATACGTCAACGGCGCCGTCATCCGAGTAAACCACCGAGAATGTCTTGTTGGTCTGTCCCGACTGCGTGAGGTCCGTGACATGCAACTCGGCCGTCGGCGGCGCATTATAGCCGCCGGCGTCCGTTACGTAGCCGGCGATGAAGTACTGCCCGACGCTGCCGTAGGTCGTGTATCCGGTGGGGGTCGCCGCCAAGGGATCGCCGGCGCCCGAGTTGCGCACGTACAGGTAGTATCGTCCTTCATTCAGGTTGGTCTGGAACAGGGCCGCGGTCTGGTCGGCCGGATTATTGGTCAGCAGAAGCGCGCCGGCTTCGTCATAGAGCTCCAGCAGGATGTCGGTGTTGCCGCCGCGAGTGCCGGCCGGCATGACCCAGGGCGAGACCGCGAGACTGACCGTGCCGCTCCCCGTGACAAACGAGAAGACATCCACGTCGGTGTTGCGTTCAAGCACCCCCTTGTTGCCGGGGCTGGCATTGGCGGGATCGTTCTCGGGCGTGGTGGACACGATATTGGTCCCGTCGCTGAACACCAGCTCCGTGGCCGTGCCCGCCGTGTTGCCGAAGTCGTCCGTGCGGTAGGAAAGCTTGCCGGCGATGGTCGCGAGATCGTCCTGCGTGTTGTTCGCCCGGTAGTACTCGCCCTTGCTCCATTGGGTCACGTTCCGGTTGTAGGCCGCGCCCATGATCGTGCCCCAGGACGTTTCGCCGCTGCCGTGGCCGGTGTAGTACTCGATGCCGTCCGTCCTGCCGTCATGGCTGAGACCCATGTTGTGTCCGATTTCGTGCGATACGGCCTCGGCGATATACGACTCATTGTGGCTCAGGTTGTCGTGGTAGATCCACGCCGGACGGTAGCTCGCGTAGTTGAACGTGCCGAAGACATTCACATACGAAACGCCGCCGCCCGTGTTGTAGGGATTGGGATCGCCGTTCGCATCGGTATTGCGGGTGACCAGCGCGACGGCCGTTCGCGTGCCGAAGGTCGCGGGACGCTCGGTGGTGACATCGATGTTGAAAGGGGCGCAGTCCTCGGCCACGCGCTGCCAGACGCGTTTGATCACGACCTGCTCGGAGTCGCTGAAGGTGGAGTAGTCCGCGTCCGAGCTGAAGGCCATCGCGGGAATCTGCGTTCGCCCGACCACGAGGTTCCAGTCGGTGTTGGTGACCGTCTCGCCCGAGAAGTCGATGAACAGCACATTCGGCGCCCCCGGGCGGCTGTGAAAGACGAGGTTCGTCGGGAAGGGGCTCGCCGGCACCGAAGACAGCGGGGAGACGGGCGGCTCGACTGCGCCCTCCGCGCGGTCTGCCGCCGCGGGGCACACGTAGAAGATGCCCCCCGCCGGGTCGGCGTGCAGCGACGGCAGATCGCCGTCCGTGAAATGGAAACTCCGGAGCCAGCGGAGACCTCGTTCCCGCGCCACGGGCGGGAGCTGTTCCAGCTGGGTCCTCAGTCGCGCACCGGCTGGCAGCTCTTCCAGGCCGGCCGGCCGGCCCACTCTGAATTCCCCCGGGCCGGACAGCGCCGTTCTGCAAACAGCCAGCCCGGCCGTCGCGAGAAGAGTCGCCGCGGCGGTCCGCACACCCCACCTTCGCAGGTCCCGCCCGGTGGTCCGGAGTCCGTGATCAACACGCATAGATATCGCTCAAGCAGCAGTTAGTATACGCGGAAAATCCACCGGCACAACCCGCCGACGTCCGGGCAGATCGGCCCGCCGGATGAGACGAGGCCCGCTGGTGTCAGCAGGCGTGCCTTGCCGCGCCGGTTCTGGTACAACTCGCCACCGTGAAGATCCTGTTTCTGGCGCCCCAGCCGTTCTTCCGCGAGCGCGGAACCCCCTTGCGCGCCCGGAACATCCTGCGTGCCCTCGGAGAGGCGGGACACGAGGTGGATCTGTTGTGTTACCCCTTTGGCGAGAATATCGAACTGCCCGGTGTCCGCCTCTATCGGTCACCCCGTTGCCCGGGCATCCGCGATGTGGGCGTCGGACCGTCCCTGGTGAAGATCCCCCTCGACGGCTTCATGTTCCTGCGGGCAGCCGCCCTGTGCGCCCGACGTCGTTATGACGTGATTCAGGCAATCGAGGAGGCCGCTTTCTTCGGGGTCTGGCTTAAGCGCATGTTCGGCGCCCATCTGGTATACGACATGGATTCGTATATCTCCGAACAGCTCGTGTTCAGCGGATTCGCCACCGGCGGCCCCTTTCTGGCGATGGCGAAGTGCCTGGAGCGCCAGGCGATGCGCGCGGCTTCGCTGGTGGTAACGGTCGGCCCCGCGCACACGGCCGAGGTGCACCGCCTTTCGCCATCCACCACCGTCCTCGAACTGCCGGATGCCCCCCTGCACGACCGTTTCGTCGAGAATCGCGAGGGCGCCGATCGTCTGCGGGCGGAGTTCCACCTGGGCCAGGCCCGTGTCGTGGTTTACACCGGCAACTTCGAACCCTATCAGGGAGTCGACCTCCTCGTCGGCTCGACCGCCCGCGTTGTTCGGCGGCATCCCGACGTGCGATTCGTCTTTGCCGGCGGAGAACCGTCCCAGATCGAGGAGATGAAGCGGCTGGCCGCCCGCATAGGATCCGCGGATGTCTGCGTCTTTGCCGGCCGACGTCCTCCGGCGGAGATGACGTCCTTTCTCTCGCTGGCGACCCTGCTCTGTACGCCCCGGAACAAGGGGGCGAATCCTCCGATGAAGATCTATGCCTACATGCAGAGCGGCCGGCCGGTTGTCGCGACGCGCGTGCCGACCCACGTGCAGGTGCTTGACGACACGGTGGCTTACCTGGCCGATCCGAAACCCGACAGCCTTGCCGACACCCTCATCCTGGCTCTGGACCAGCCGGCGGCCGCGGCTCAACGCGCCGCTGCCGCGGTCGCCCGTCTGGAGCGGCGGTACAGCCTTACCCTTCTCAAGGCCCGCATTCGGAACGCCTTCGACTTCCTCGCCCGAACCCCCGGAACGCGCAGGCGACCCGTGCAGGCCTGACGATGCGCGATACCCTTGCTCGCCATCGTGCGTGGTGATGATCGGGAGGCCCCCGGCGGTTGAAGTAGCCGCGCGGGGACGTATACTTCGGCGACTCGCATGCAACCGGCGTTGAGCAGACCTGAAGGCTTCGCGGACCAGCCGCGCGACTTCCATTGGCTGGAGAAGAACATCCCCTGCCAGTTCGCCTGCCCCGCCCGCACGGACATCCCCGCGTATCTGGCCGCCATCGCGCGTGGCCGCTACGACGACGCCTACAGGATCAACCTGGCCGACAACGTGTTTCCAGCGGTGCTCGGCCGCGTATGCGCCCGTCCCTGCGAGGCGGCGTGCCGTCATGGATGGCCGGGATTAGGGGAGGCCGTCGCCATCTGTTTCTCAAAGCGCTCGGCGGCCGATTTCCAGTCTTCCACAGACCCGGTTCTGCTGCCGACGGTGTTCCCTCCCAGCGGTAAACGCGTGGCGGTGATCGGCGGCGGCGTGGCGGGTCTCACCGCCGCCCGCACCCTTGCGCTTCTGGGTCATGCGGTCACCGTCCTCGAGAAGCGCCCGGAGGCCGGCGGAATGTTGCGCTTCGGTATTCCGCCTTTTCGCCTGCCGCGCGAGATCGTCGATCGCGAGATCCGTCAGATCGAGCTGCTGGGCATTGAGATCCGTTGCGGCGTTGAGGTCGGGCGCAACCCGTCGCTGGCGGCCCTGGCCGCGGATTTCGACGCGGTCATCGTTGCGGCCGGGACTCTGAAACCCCGGCTGCTCTCCTGCCCCGGCAGCCATCTGCCGGGCGTCGAGCACGGCCTCCCGTTTCTCGCCGCCGTCAACACCGGCGCCCGGCGCGACATCGGCCGCCGCGTGGCGGTGATCGGCGGTGGATTCACGGCCCTCGATTGTGCGCGCGTCGCGTTGCGCCTCGGGGCCGAATCGGTCGCCGTGTACTACCGCCGATCGCAGGAGGAGATCCTGGTGACGCCCGGCGAACGCGAGGAACTCCAGCATGAGGGGATTCCTATTCACGCCCTCGTCTCGCCCGTGGCGTTCGAGGGAGAGGCGGATCGCGTTTCCCGCGTCCGGTTCACACGCACCCGGCTCGGCGATCTCGACGCGGGCGGCCGTCGGCGTCCGCTCGACGTGCCCGGCTCCGAGTTCGAAGAAACGCTCGATCATGTGTTGATGGCGACCGGCCAGGAGCCCGACCGGTCATGGCTGGGCGCCGTTGATTCCACGCGGCTGGCCCGCGTTTTCCTCGCCGGCGATTTCGCCACGGGAAGTCGGACATTGATCGACGCCATCGGCCACGCCAGGGACTGCGCCGTACGGGTGGCCGCCTTTCTTGCCGGCCGGGAGCGGCTCGCCGACCGCGTTCTTATCGAATCCGGCCGCTCCCAGCCACGGGCGCGAGAGCTGGACGCCCGGCCCCGCCAGACCATGCCGTTGATTCCCGTTGGCGCGCGTACGCTTACGGCGGAGGTGGAGACCGGTCTCGATGCGGCCTCTTCGCGACATGAGGCGCAACGATGCTACCTGTGTCACTACAAGTACGAGATCGATATGGCGCGGTGCATCTACTGCGACCAGTGCGTCGAGGTGAAACCGCGCCCCTCCTGTATCGTGAAAACCCCAGGACTCGATACCGACTCCGAAGGCCGCGTCCGGGGATGGAGACCGAAAGAGGAGAGTCTGCAGACCGGAACCGCGGGCTTTGAGTACTACATCAACCAGGCGGACTGCATCCGCTGCAATGCCTGCCTGGAAGTCTGTCCGGTGCGGTGCATCAGCGTCCAGAAGGTGTCCTTCGTCCGGGGCCCGCGGGACAGATTGTTCCGCCGAAAGATGACACGCAGATGCGTATGATGTTCTCCGTAAGGTTCCTCCGTGGAGGGGGCGGCGGAACAATTTCAAAAGGCGGCGCGGTTGTACGGAGGAACGGACGGATTGGAGCGGAAACGTTGAGCGGCCAGGCCCGTTGGGTTGCGGCTCGCCGCCTTAGGGCAGACGCGCCTCTTTGAGCCTCCATGGCCGGCCGGCGCACGGCCGGCGTCGGGGCTCGACATCCCCAACGCGGCGAGCCGCAACCCACTTCCATAACGCCGGCGAATCGCACACCGCTTCGCGCGCACATGGGTGGGCTTGCACGTCCCTCCGACACGATTGGTCCGGTGCGGTTCGAGTCGTCTCACGCACCGTGCCGTGCTCCGATAGCGTTGACAGCCACCGCGCATTATGAAATACACCGGCGCCGCCGGCCTGTCCGGCGGATGAAAGGCATGGCGACCCTTATGAATCTACAAAGCCTCTTCGCGGATCGGATTGGCGGCGCCCGTTTCGGCCTGACCAACGAGATCTACAAGTTCCAGAAGATCAAGAACGCCAAGGCCGCGGCACTGCAGGCTCGTCCGACGGTGGAACTGCTCGACTTCGGCGTTGGCGAACCCGATCAGATGGCCCCGCTGCCCATTCGCGCGGCCCTGAAGCTCGCGGTGGACGACCCGGTCAACCGCGGGTACGCCGATAACGGGATCCGGGCCTTTCGGATCGCGGCCGCGAAGTACATGGAAGCCTTCTTCGGCGTGCGCGATCTCAACCCCGACACAGAGATCAACCACAGCATCGGCTCGAAGGCGGCGTTGGCTCTGCTGCCCCTCTGCTTCGTGAATCCCGGCGACGTTGTCCTCACGACGGTTCCCGGGTATCCCGTCCTGGCCACGCATTCCCGATACCTTGGCGGAGAAGTGCTGACCGTGCCCCTCCGGCGGGAGAACGCCTTTCTGCCAGACTTGGACACCCTTGACCCGGCGATAGCGACCCGCGCGAAGCTGTTCTATGTGAACTACCCCAACAACCCGACCGGCGCCGCAGCCACACCCGATTCTTTCGACCGCCTGATCGCCTTTGCGGAGCGCCACAATATCCTCATCGTTCAGGATGCCGCCTATGCGACCCTGATTTACGATCGGCCGCGCCTGTCGATTCTCGGCCGGCCCGGCGGGAAGGAGTGCGCCATCGAGCTCCATTCCATGAGCAAGAGCTACAACATGACCGGGTGGCGCCTCGGATTCGCGGCGGGCTCGGCCCGCGCCATCCAGGCATTCGCCGAAGCGAAGGACAACATCGACTCCGGGCAGTTCAAGGCCATCCAGGTCGCCGCATGTGCCGGCATCGCCGATACCCAGATCTCCGAGGTCATACGGGAACACTACAGGGTCCGGCTGGAGAAACTGGTGGCGGTTCTGCGCCGCGCCGGGTTCGACGCAACCATGCCGGGAGGCACCTTCTACCTCTACGTCCCGGCCCCCAGGAGCGCCGCGGGGCGGCCTTTCGCATCTGCGGAAGAGGCGTCGCAGTTCCTGATTCGCGAGCAGTCGGTATCCACCGTTCCGTGGGACGACGTCGGGGCCTTTCTGCGCTTTTCCGCCACCTTCGAGTCGCGGGGCGACTCGGATGACGACCGTGTGCTTGCAGAGCTTGGCCGCCGTTTGATGGCGGCCGATCTGAGATTCTGACGCGGGCAGGCTTTCCCTCCATCCCGGTTTCGATTAACCTGTCGCCCGGCTGCTTTACGATGCGGACATAGACCATGATTTCCTTTCTCGACGGTCGCCTCGACGAGAAACAACCGACCCGTGCGGTTCTTGATGTCGGCGGCGTCGGTTACGAGCTGTTGATTCCCCTCAGCAGCTACGACAGGCTTCCCCGCGAGGGGGAGCGCTGCCGTCTCTTTACCTGGCTGCATGTTCGCGAGGATGCCCTGACGCTCTACGGATTTGCTTCCGAGACCGAACGGCGGATGTTCGGATTGCTCATCTCGATTTCCGGCATCGGGCCCAAGACCGCCCTTGGCGCGCTGGGGGGTCTCGCTCCCCGCGATCTGGCAGCCGCGGTCGTGGGCGGCGATATCAAGCGTCTCAGCTCCATCACCGGCATAGGGCGGAAGACCGCGGAACGGATCGTAATGGAACTGCGCGACAAACTCTCCCATGCCGATGCCCTGGAGGCCATCGCCGGCGCGGGGGAAATCTGCGCGAGCGACCAGCATCGTCGCGATGCCATACTCGCGTTGATTGCGCTGGGCTACAAGCAATTGGACGCTCAGAAGATGATCGCCGCCCTCCCCTCGGACGTCGTGGATGGCAGCACGGTTGAAGATCTCATTCGCAATGCATTATCCGGCCGCTGAGGGGGCGTGCTGCCGTGCCGGATCTCTCCCGCCCCGTCTACCCCGCCGCCGTGGAGGACGCGTGGTTTCGCATGGCCGCCCGCATGACGGGCCGACCGGATCACCCTGCCGTCCTGTCGCGACTCCTGCCCGCCGTTGCCGATTTGAGCGACACGTTCACCCGTCTTCGCCAGCCCGGATTCGACGACTATGCTTCCTGTCTGGACTCCTTGCTGGCTTACGGATTCTTCTACTTTCCCCAGTCCTTCCTGCGTGCGGCTTTCGCCCTGGGGGAGCTGCTGTCGCGCTACGTCCGTCTGCTCCCGGACACCGGACGACCGGTGCGGATTCTCGACCTTGGAGCCGGGAGCGGTGGCAGTGGTTTGGGCGCCGTTCACGCCTTTGCCGGCACCCGCTCGTCCGCCCCTCTCTGCCTCACCGCGGTCGATCGCTCCGCGACCAGTTTGGAACTGCTCCGCGAGCTGCTGGATGAGATGCGCCCGTCCCTCTGGCCCGCACTCGTTCTCGAGACGCGCACATCGGATGTCGTCGCAGGCCTCCATTGCCGCGAGTCTTACGATGTCATTCTGGCCGGCTTTGTCCTCAACGAGGTCTTCCAGGACCGCCCTCATGCGGACGCGATGGAATGGCTGATGTCCCTTCTCCCTCTGCTGCGAAGCGGAGGACTTCTCCTTATCCTCGAGCCCGCCACGCACCCGTGTGCCAGAAGGCTGCAACATGTCCGCGATCGGTTCGCGCCCTTGGACGACGTTCGCGTCTTAGCCCCCTGTCTGCACGGTGCGCCGTGCCCGATGAACCGCGAGACCGGCTCCGTCTGTCACGAGGTTCGCCGCTGGCGGCCGCCGCCGTCGGCGTCCTGGCTGAACCGCCATCTGCAGAGAGAGATCCATCTTCTCCGGTTCAGCTTCCTCGCCCTGCAGCGCGCATCCCCTCCCCCTTCGGTCCACGCAAGTCCGCACTCCGCCCGCCTTGTCGCTCCGATTCATCATGCCAACGGACGCTTTGTCTCCCGGGGCTGCGCCGATGACGGCCGCCTCTGGGCGTGCGAGTGGTTGCCCCGCCATCTCGACCCCCGCGCCCGCCGCGCCATGGCGGCATGGGAGCGCGGCGATACCGTGCACCTTGAGCCGGGGCGCGTGCTCGGGGATATGCGTACCTGGCGATGCCAGACGGCCGTTCGCGCCTTCGGCTTCACCCCGTAAGGCGTCCCGCTGCATCCACGCGGGATTCCTCTCCCGCTGGCGCGGACGATTCGTCTCGGTCGCCCGGCCATCCTTCCGCGCGCGTTGTTCTAAGGCGGCGAGCTATAACTCAACCGTCCTGTGCCCGCTTCTGCCGCCGCTTTTCCGCCTGGCGCAGCCCCCGCGCCAGCTCGCTGGTGAGAGGCATGGCTACCCCCTTCGTTCGCGCCATACGGATCGGTTCGTTGTACAGCGCCGCTATTTCCATCGGCCGTCCATGTTCGAAATCCAGTTTCATGCTTGTCGCGTAGGGCACCATGACTTCTGTATCGTGTATCATCTTCGCCAGAAACTCATCCTCGACGATGCGGCCCCATCCCTTTGCCGCGCGTTGGACCTCCCGCATCAGATTCCACACGCGCTCCCGATGACCCGGATCGCCCACCAGAGCGTTCGTATCGGCCCCCGTGATCACGGAGAGCCCGTTAAACGGTATATTCCACACCAGTTTTCTCCATCGCGCGGACAACAGGTCCTCCGCCGCCTTTGCAGGGACACCCGCGGCCAGGAAATCGGCCACCACTTCTTCCGCTTCTCCCGTCACACCGGCCGCCTCGTATGCTCGACGGTAAGCTCCGACGGTAACCTCTCCGTAATCGAGATGACAGATATGCCCCGGCCCCTTCTTGTGCGAGCACAGGAAGGTGAGTCCGCCCATGACACGTCTCTCCCCAACGACTCGCGCGGCCACCCGTTCCACTCCCAGGCCGTTCTGCAGCATCAACACGTGCGCCCCCCCCCTTGCCGCTGCCGGCAGCAGCGTCTCCAGCGCCGTGTTGGACGTCGTCTTCAGGGCCACTAGCACCACGTCGCACGGCGGCAGATCCCTCGCGCGGTCATACGCGTCTACCGCAGGAAGGACGAGACGTCCCTCCCTGGAATCCACCACCAGTCCGCACCGCCGCACATGTTCGTAATCGGTATGCAGGAGGAAATGGACCTCCACGCCCGCGCGTTGGAGCAACGCTCCGTAGTACCCCCCTACGGCCCCCGCCCCGATCACTGTATAACGCCGCGGCACGACCTCGATTCCCCTGTTTTCACCTCAGCGCATCCACCGCCTGCCGGATGGCGCGGATATGATCCGGCGTGGTCCCGCAGCACCCTCCAATGATGCCCGCGCCCGCATCGACGAGCGCGCGAACCTGCGCCGCCATATCCGCCGGGCTCTCGGGCCACACATGCACCCCGTCTTCGTGGCGCGGAAGACCCGCGTTTGCATGCACGAGAATCGGCGGCTCCGCGCAGACGCTCCGCATCTCGCGGACGATCTCGATCATGCCCGCCATCCCGTTCCCGCAATTCGCACCCACGATGTGCGCCCCCGCCTTCGCGGCGGCCACCGCGGCCTCGCCGGGAGAAACGCCCATCATCGTCCGGTACTCTCCCCGGACATTCCGTTCGAACGTGAACGTGCAGAGGACCTCCGCACCCGTATGCTCACGCGCGGCCCGGATCGCCAGACTTGCCTCGTCCACCGCACTCATGGTCTCGATGCAGAGCGCATCCGCGCCTCCTTCCACGAGGGCGACCATCTGCTCACGGAATCCGTCGTACATCTCCGCTTCCGACACCTCCTCCATCAGGAGAAGCTGCCCTGTCGGGCCCACCGATGCAATCACCCATCGCTCCGGCCCGGCTGCCGACCGCGACAGCCGTGCCGCCGCGCGATTGATCTCCGCCGCCCTGTCCGCAAGACCGTACTGCTTCAGCTTGATGCGGCTGCCCCCAAAGCTGTTGGTTTCGATCATCTCCGCCCCGGCCTCGATGTAGCTGCGCGCGATGTCCGCCACCGCTTCCGCGTGATCGATGCACCAGAGCTCTGGGCATTCGCCCGGTTGCAGGCCCTTGCGTTGCAGAAAAGTTCCCCATGCGCCGTCCGACACGAGAATCCGTTTCTCCCGAACGGCCGTCAGCAAACTCGTTTGCGGCATGACGCGTCTCCTTCCATCTACATGATCCCATCCCTTATAGCGAACGACGTGCCAACTCACCACCGGTTTTTCCTCCGCACTCCGACCGCTCCGCGCTATCATCCGTCGTCTTTGAGGATCCTATGGCACGACTGCTTATCCGAGGCGGCGCTCCTCTCGCGGGCACATACCGCGTCGGCGGCAACAAGAATGCTGCGCTCCCCATGCTGGCGACCAGCCTTCTTACCGACCAACCGGTCATCCTGCACCGCGTGCCTGACATCGTCGACGTGCAGGTCATGCTTCAGCTTCTGGCGTCCCTTGGCGTCCAGGTATGCAGCGACGGTTCCACGGTCCGTCTTTCCGCGGCCACTCTTCGAAGCCGCCGGCTCGATCCCGCTCTCTGCCGGCGTGTGCGATCCTCCATTCTCCTGGCCGGCCCGCTTGCCGCACGCCACGGTCGTGCGGTGCTCCCTCCGCCTGGAGGCGATGTCATCGGCCGTCGCCGTTTGGACACTCATTTTGACGGCCTTCAGGCTCTGGGCATTCAGATCGACGGCCACGCGTCCTATACGTTCCGCCGCAAGGTCCTCCACTCCGCCGATATCCTCTTCGACGAGGCCAGTGTCACCGCGACCGAGAACGTCATGATGGCTGCGGCCTTGGCGGACGGTGTAACCACCGTTCATAATGCCGCCTGTGAGCCCCATGTGCAGGATCTTGGCCGCCTCTTGATTACCATGGGGGCCGCGATCGATGGACTGGGCACTAACCGGCTGATCATTCGCGGGGTGCCCTCTCTCCACGGGACCGAGTATACCGTCGGTCCCGACTACATCGAGCTCGGCAGCTTCATGACCGCCGCGGCGGTGACCCGCGGCCAGCTCGTCGTTCAGGATCCCCCGGACGACATGACCATGGCGGTGGCGGGACGTGCCCTCTCCCGCCTGGGGATCTCCTGGCAGCATGACGGTGCTTCTCTTCTCTTGCCCCCGAAACAACGCCGTTCCGTCCTGCGTGAATTCAGCGGCGCGATGACGCGCATCGAAGACGGTCCATGGCCGGCTTTCCCTTCCGACCTCATGAGTGTGGCCCTCGTGCTTGCTACACAGACCCGTGGCAATATCCTCTTCTTTGAAAAGATGTTCGAGAGCCGCATGTACTTCGTCGATCGTTTGCTCGAGATGGGCGCACAGCTTGTCCAGTGCGACCCTCACCGCGTGGTGGTCAGCGGTCCGTCCCGACTGCACGGATGCCATCTGACGAGTCCGGATATCAGGGCCGGCATGAGTCTGGTCATCGCGGCACTGTGCGCCCGAGGTGTCAGCGTCATTGAGAACGCCCAGATGATCGACCGCGGTTACGAGCGTATTGATGAACGCCTCCGCGCGCTGGGCGCCGACATCACGCGCGAATCGTGAACGGATGTTCGCTGCTCCTGCCCCGTCGCCTTCGCGTACGTGCGTATCGAGACATCCTTCGCTCAACGATTCCACTGATGCGCCGTGATACGGTCCGCCTGCTCCTCTTGTTAATTACTGCCACTTTCCCCTTGAAAATGGCCCCTTTTCACTACATCACGCCTTCAATTCTTCAGGCTTCGCTGTTCTTGGCCCGGTTTCTGCTAAGCCACGTCTCTCTGACTCTCTATTTCGGATTACTTCTATGTGATGTGGCTGATCTCCCTATGGTGTACTACCAATGGCGTCATATGGTTTTCTTAGCCTGCGGCCCCGGTTTCTCCTTGTCGCCTCTACGCGTTGTTTCTATCGTCGCCTCCGTGTCCTTTGGGACGCGCGGAAGCGAGCCTGTTGACAAGCTGTTGATAACCCTGCGATGGATGTGAATGTCTGTTGATTCTCGGGCTGTGCTTTCACCTGGGATTTGGCGTTTGGTGTTCGTTCATGACCATTTACGCACGTCAGTTTCTGCTGGGGGGAGACCGGAAGCATGGATCGCGCATGTGGAGAACTGTGGGACGCGGCGTGTCGCATTCTCGCCGGGAAGCTTTCCCGGGACGTATTTGCTCGCTGGATTGCGGGGATTCGTTCCGTCAGCTGCAGCGACGAACAACTCGTTCTGGCGGTGGCCAATGATTTCTATGTCTGCTGGCTGGAGGAGAATTACCTTCCGCTGATCCGCATGGCCGTGGCCGCGGCTGGGGGATGCGAGCGCCACGTTATCCTACAGGTTGATCATCAGGGGAAAGGGGCCCCTCCCCTTGTGCCCCCGCCTGCCCCGCGGGCTTCTTCCGTCGCGAGGGCCGATGAGAAGGCTGCGGCCCGTCGTTCCCGCTTGGTCGCGGTCCTGAATCCCAGTTTCACGTTTTCCGCTTTCGTGGTCGGCCCGTCTAATCTCTTTGCCCACACGGCCTCCATGGCTGTTGCCCAGGCGCCGGCGCGAGCATACAACCCCCTGTTGATCTACGGCGGCCCCGGCCTGGGAAAGACACACCTCATGCAGGCCATCGGACATTACGTCTCCTCCGCCCAACGCGGAGCGAACATCTGCTATGTCTCCGCCGAGGCATTCCTGAACGAGTTCATTGAAGCGATCCAGGCCAATCAACCGAACGCGTTCCGACGGAAGTTCCGCGGCATGGACTTGCTGCTCATTGATGATATCCACTTCCTGGCCGGAAAAGACGCCATTCAGGAGGAGTTCTTCCATACGTTCAACGAACTCCATAATGCACATAAACAGATCGTGATCTCTTCCGACCGACCGCCCAGTGAAGTGCCGGGCTTGGAACCGCGGCTGGTTTCCCGATTTGAGTGGGGCTGTATCACCCAGATCGAACCCCCCGATCTCGAAACCCGCGTGGCCATTCTCCGCAAGAAGGCCGAGGGGTATTCCCTGCCGCTCCCCGACAAGGTTCTCTTCTACATTGCGGAGCGCATTCGAAATGACATCCGCGCGCTCGGCGGTGCACTCACCAGCGTTATGGCGTTTGCCACCATGAACCGCTCCTCGCTATCCGATGACGAGCTCGATACGCTCCTGCGCCACGCCGTTGCACGCGCGACGCCCGAACCTCCGTCGTTTGAGCTCGTACAGAAGACCGTGGCCGAGCACTTTGATCTCCGTGTCTCCGACCTCACGGGGCGACGCCGGCCCAATTCCGTGGCGCTCCCACGCCAGGTGGCGATGTATCTCTGCCGGAGTCTCACGGCTCATTCGCTTCCGGTTATCGGAGAAGCCTTCGCGCGTAATCACGCAACCGTCCTGTATGCCTGCCGCACCGTTGAGGATCGCATGCGGTCCGATTCTTCGTTCCGTCACACCGTGAATCACCTCCGTCGACAGCTCGGCGCCTCATGACCCGGTTAATCTTCTGTGAACAACCGGCCAAAACACAGGCACATGCTGTGCATAGCAGGACTACAACCGTTCTTTTCCGCGTTTGTGCACTGGAACCACGGATACCAGCGAACAGGCACATATGCTTTCAACTCATTGCCTGAGAGATGTTTTCCTTGTTCCTCTAATTATCGACAGCTATAGTGGTGCTAGTGATATACTCTTTTAAAGCTATCTATAGAACAGAGCGAAAGAAATGAGGCGGCGATGAAACTGAAAGCAGCCAAGGAAGCCATTCTCTCAGGGCTTCAGAAAGTCCAATCCGTTGTCTCCACGCGAACCACCCTTCCGGTGCTTTCCAACATCCTTCTCAAGGCAGGCGACGGGCGTCTTGCGCTTACGGCGACCGATCTTGAGATGAGTGTGTGCGCATTTGTGGAGGCCGACGTCTCCAAGGCGGGCGAAACTACGTTGCCGGCGAGACATCTGGCGGCCATCATGCGGGAACTGCCGGGCGACCAGGTTGAGATGGATGTGGACGACCGCGATATCACGGTGATCCGGAGTGAGAGTGCGGTCTTCCGCCTGAACGGCATCCGTGCGGATGAGTTCCCGCCGGTGCCGGTTTTCGAGGCGGCGAGGACATATGTAATCGAGCGCGCGATCTTGAAGCAGATGTTGCAGCGGACCAGTTATGCGGCGTCGACCGATGAAGGGCGTCAGGCGTTGATGGGAGTGCTGCTGAGCTTCCGGGAGGGGATGGCCACGGTGGTTGCGACCGACGGACGGCGCCTGGCGCTCGCTGAGCAGGAACTGGAGTTTCCCAAGGAAGTGGAAGGTGACCTGGTGCTCCCGCCGAAGACGGTGGCTGAGCTCATCCGGGTTCTTGAGGGGGAGGGGCCGGTGAAGATCCAGACCGCCACGCATCAGGTGGCCTTCGATTCCGGCGATATGGTGCTGCTGAGCAAGCTGATTGAAGGCAGTTATCCTAATTTCCGTCAGGTCGTTCCGGCGCAGTGCGATCAGAAGATCAAGATTGATCGCGAAGTCCTGCTCAGTGCCGTGCGTCGTGTGGCGCTGTTGACCAGCGAGCAGAGCAATTCGATCAAGATGAGGTTCTCCAAGAACAAATTGGATATTTCGGCTTCGACGCCCGATGTCGGCGAAGCCTGCGAAACGGTGCCGATCAAGTATTCGGCCAAGGAGATATCGGTGTCGTTCAATCCGCAATTTCTCATCGATCCACTGAGGAATCTGGTATCCGATGAGATCGCGTTTGAATTGAATGACGAAGTCAGTCCGGGCGTCGTGAAGGCGGAGGAGGCGTTTCTGTATGTCATCATGCCCATGCGCATGTCGTGAGATGCAGGCGGAAAAGACACAGGCGTGGTGGGCGCTACAGGACTTGAACCTGTGACCCCTACCATGTCAAGGTAGTGCTCTAGCCAACTGAGCTAAGCGCCCGAATCACGACCGATATTAGAGAGATGGCGGTTGCCTGTCAACGCAGGCGGGGACGAGGCGAGCCACGGAATGGCAATCTCTTCTGCGTGTCGTACGTCCACGGCGATCTGTGCCTTGAGCGCTTTCGTGTCCGAAAACCGCATATCTGCACGGATCCGCTCCAGGAAAAAGACCTCCACGGTACGGCCGTAGAGATCGCTGTTCTCGCCGAAGAGATGCACTTCCAGGAGAGGTTCCTCGCTGGGATCGAAGGTGGGTCGACGCCCGAAGTACGCAGCCCCGGGCACACGGCGCGCATCGAGGCAGGCGAAGACCGCGTAGACGCCGGTCGGAGGCCAGACTTCGTTGCGGGATGATACATTCGCGGTCGGGTAGCCGAGTTCATGCCCGATGAAATGCCCATGGACCACCTGCCCGGCAACACTATATGGACGGCCGAGCATAGCGGCCGCGGCTTCCAGATCACCGGTCAAGACGGCTTCCCGTATGCGGGTGCTCGACACCGGACGGGCATTAATCTCGACAGGGGGCACGATATCAACCGTCAGGCCGGAACAACTGGCAAGGTGATGCAGCAGGTCGACATTTCCGGCGGCGTCACGGCCGAAGCGCCAATTGCTTCCGACGGAAAGAGAGGTGAGCGGCGGTATCTCGTCGCGGAGGCGGCTCACGAATTGATCCGGCGTGAGGTCCGCGAATTCGCGCGTGAATGGGAGCACCGCGCATCCCTCAACTCCAGCGTCGAGAATATGATGGATCTTGAGTTCAACGGGTGTCAGAAGCGGGGGGGCGAGATGAGGGTTCAATACGCGCAATGGATGGGGCTCAAAGGTGAGAGCCCAGGCGCGTCCGTCCGTCGTCCGGGCGCGTGCGAGCGCGGCTTCGAGCACGCGGCCATGGCCGAGATGAACGCCGTCGAAAAAACCAACGGCCAGGGAAACCGGGCCGCGGTCGGCCGGGATATCGATCAACTGTCGGAACGGGATCATCGAAACGCGTGACGATCAGGAATCAGGGCCGCGGTCGTCGGACGCCATCGGCTGATACGGCAGCAAAGTGTGGAGGGGTATCAGATGTTCTACAAACGCTTCCCGTGACCATAGCAGGATACGATCCAACAAATGGGCGCCATCGACCTGATGCTGACCGGCTTCGGTTCGACGGAGAGCATGCAGAAAAGCACCGCAGCCCAGCTCGGAGCCGATCTCCGCACAGAGCGTACGGACATAGGTTCCCTTGCTGCAGCGAAGTCGGAAATCGACATCCGGGGGCCGGAAGTCGAGCAGTTCAAAGGTGTAGAGATGTATGAGCCGCGGCTGCCGATCAACGACTTGTCCCCGGCGGGCGAGCTTGTATAAAGGGACGCCCTCGCGTTTGACCGCGGATACCATCGGGGGGGTCTGCCACAGGTCGCCGCGCCGTCGAGCCAGGGAGGCTTCGATCTGTTCGCGCGTCACGGACGACGGATCGCGCTGCTCCAGGATGCGGCCGTCCACGTCTTCCGTGTCGGTTGTGGTCCCGAGCCGCATGACACCTTCGTACGTCTTGTCGCTGTTCATGATCTGCGAGGAGACCTTGGTCGCGCGGCCGACGAGGAGCACCAGCAGCCCGGTGGCCATCGGATCCAGCGTGCCTCCATGGCCGACCTTGCCGAAGCGAAACTGGCGCCGTACGCGATCCACGACATCATGCGAAGTCATCCCCGCCGCCTTGTCGACCAGAAGCAGGCCGCAGGGATCATCATGGCGGGAGACGAAACGACGGCTCATGAAGCGGATTCTCCTTCGCCAGGGTCGGTCGGGAGACCGTGCTCCGCGGAGGCAAGGGGGTCGTTATCGCGAGTGTCAGACCGGGCGGGGGCGTCCGGAGGCTCATCGAGGTGCAGGAGAAGATCCAATACACGATCGCCTTTCTCAATGGACGTATCGCGCTCGAATTGAAGAACGGGCGTGTACTTGAGAATGATATCGCGACCGACCGTCTTCTGAAGCGGCACACGATGACGGCGCAGGGTGCGAAGGGCATAGTCGGCCGCGGAATCGTCCCCCCGCACGGAGACATAAACGCGGGCCTGCCGGAGATCCGGGGTGATGCTCACGCGAGTCACGCTTACGGTAGCAAGGTCCAGGTCGGTGCCTGCGAGTTCCCGATACAACGCTTCGGATATCTCGCGTTTCAGCAGTTCATTAAGGCGCTTGATGCGTTGAGTGGACATAGGGCGCTCCGGATGGGACGGGGCGAAGGCGGCCCTCTTCAGAGTTCCTGAGCAATCTTGTGGACATCGAAGGCCTCCACGAGGTCGCCCGGTTGATAGTCCTGGAAATTATCAAGCCGCAAGCCGCACTCCTGGCCCTCGCGAACCTCCGCGGCGTCATTCTGGTAGCGCTTGAGGTTGGCGACCACGCCCTCATAGATGATGTCGCCCTGGCGGCGCACGCGGACGCGTGCCCGCGATGTGATCCGGCCGCTCTTAACCAAGCATCCGGCCACGGTCCCTTTCTTGCTCAATTGGAAGATCTGCTTCACCAGGACGGTTCCAAGCTGCGATTCGCGGAGGATAGGCTCCAGGCGTCCGGCCATGGCCGCGCGCACCTCATCGAGCAACTCATAGATGATGCTGTAGAGACGGATCTCCACGCCTTCACGGCGCGCCACCTTGGGGACGTCCCCTTCGGTGCTGACATGAAAGCCGAAGACCACGGCATTAGACGCTTTGGCCAGCAGGACGTCATTGACGGTAATGTTCCCGACGCCGGCGAGGACAATGCGCTGAACGACCTTGGTGCTCTTGATTTCGAGAAGGGCCTGCTGAATCGCCTCGAGCGAACCCTGGACATCGGCCTTCAAGACGATAGGCAGTTCACGGACCGTCGACGCATCGGTCTGGTTGAGCAGATCATCCAGCGACACGCCCCGTTTGGGCGTCTGCAGGGATTCCATGCGGCGGGCGGCCATCCGTTCTTCCGAGAACGCGCGCGCGTCACGTTCGCTGGCGACGGCGTGAAATTCCGAGCCTGCGTCCGGAACAGCGGTAAGGCCGAGGCACTTGACGGCCATCGACGGAGCGGCGGTGCGTAATTTGACGCCGCGGTCGTTGATGATGGCTTTGACCTTGCCCCAGTAGTCCCCGCAGACAACGGTGTCGCCCATCTCGAGTGTCCCGGCTTGAATCAGCAAAGTGGCGGTGGGTCCCATGCCGGGTTCCAGACGGGCTTCGAGCACGTGACCTGCCGCCTTCTTGCGCGGGGCCGCTTTCAGTTCGAGCATCTCCGCCTGGAGAAGGATCATTTCCAGCAGATGGTCCACTCCGTCTCCCGTGGCGGCACTGACCGGGACACAGATGGTCTTTCCTCCCCAATCCTCAGGGCTCAGATCCTCCTGCTGCAGCTGGCCCTTGACGCGGTCAATGTTGGCGGCGGGCAGATCCGTCTTGTTTATGGCCACCATGATCGCGACGTTGGCGGCCCGTGCATGTTGAATGGCCTCTTTGGTCTGCGGTTTGATTCCCTCGTCAGCCGCGATGACAATGACCGCGATGTCGGTCAGATTCGCGCCGCGGGCGCGCATCGCGGTGAACGCCGCGTGGCCCGGCGTGTCCAGGAAGGTGATCTTCTTGTCGTTCACCTCGACCATGTAGGCGCCCATGTGCTGGGTGATCCCTCCGGCTTCGCCCGCCGCAACGCGGGCCTTGCGGATGCAATCGAGCAATGAGGTCTTGCCATGGTCGACGTGGCCCATGAGAGTGACGACGGGCGGGCGCAGTTCCAGTTCGTCCGGTCGTTCCTCACGGGTATCCTCTCCCCGCCCCTTGCCGCGGTCCTTTCTCTTCTTGATGCGGATTTGGGCTTGTTCCGGCGGGGCGACGCCGGGAGGCGGCGACACGGGTTCGGGCGGTTTCGGAGGCTCCGCCGGCTTGGGCTGCTCGACCTTCACGCCGTGTTTCTCGGCGATCTTGGTGGCGGTCTTAAGGTCGAGGGTCTGATTGATCGACGCGAACACGTTCATCCGCATGAGTTCGGCGATCAAGACGTTCGGCTTCAGGAGCAGCAGAGAGGCGAGATCCTTTACAATTACCGGCCCGCTCAGAAGAATGGACTCTGGAGGCGCCGGCGG
>CAZSUU010000062.1:0-30836 GCA_964610105.1 uncultured Verrucomicrobiota bacterium
GAACCCTCCATCCTGTCCGCGGTCCGCCGCCCCCCTGGCGAAGAAGGGGCCGGCCGGCCCCCGATGCGTCCCGCCCCCCTCCCGCGACCCCATCCGTCCTTCGGAAAAGCATTCCGCGCCGCCCCCGTCCGTCCAAACCAACGCCAGCCCGGCCCTGCGGCGCGCGCTCCCACCCGCCGGTCCGCCCCCGCATCCCGGAAATCCGCCTTCAAACACCCATAGCGCGCCCCGCAAAGCGGCTCCGTTCAACACATTTTAGCCCTCATGCGGCGAGCTTTCCGCTTGCCCCTCCATGCCCAAGGTCTATCCTCGCCGCACGAGGGCTAAAACGCTATTCGTTCTAGATACAAATGAGCGGGCAAACGTTGTCCGGCTGTGGAGAATGCCGACGGGGTGCATATGGTGCGACCTGGCCGCCGCCGCGGCGAATTGCTGTTCGTGAAGACGGCCCTACATTCCTGCATCGCTGCGAGAAGTGTGGCACATATTGGGATTTTGACCTGCGGTTTGCAAACCCAATAAGCGAAGCCGAGGCCAAGAAGCGCTATCCGGACTATTTCGCTCGTATTCACTGAGCCAGAGACCATTCCGAATACAAGAACTTCGTGGCGCAGGCTCCTAGTCGCGCCGGACACGGGTGAACGAGTCTGGCGCGGAAGGGCGCGACGGCGGTAGGATCGCACTGGCATTCAAGCCTTGGAAGCAATGAACGCACCCCGTTCCGCACACTGTAAGCTGACCCTCTTCGCCGCACTGGCGTTGCTGGCCGGCGCGTTGGAGGCGTCGGCCATTGTCCCGCACGGCTGGCCCCACTGTGAAATAGCGCACGGCGAAGTGGCAGCGCGCACCGGCTCGACCGCCACGCCGTTCCTGTTCGTCGGGGCGGCGGGAGTCACCAGCGAGGGCGGGACGCTCTACCGGATGGGGGCGCGGTTCTACGACGCGGGGCTGCGGCGTTTCCTCTCGCCCGACCCGCTGGGGATCGACGGCGGGTTCAACCTCTACGCCTACGCCGACGCCGACCCGGTCAACCGCACCGACCCGCTCGGGTTGTGCGCGCAGAGCGGAGGCATCAGACCCTTCGCCGGGAACGACTTCGGACTGAACGCGCTCCAGGCGAAGGACCGCATGCGGAACAACAACCCCAGCCGTTTCTACGAGGTCTACGGCAACGACCGCGATGTGCAGATCGAAATCGCGCTTGGTTTGATGCTGAACATCGCGCTGATGGCGGTTGATGTGCCGGCTGCCGCAGGAAGTACGAGAGCGTTAGGCGCATTTGGCACGACCACCACGCTCGCGAAGGGCGTTCAAGTTGGCTTGCGGAGTGCCAGCCGCGCACTCACCTTGAACCCCATTCAATGGTATCGTACGCAGCAGATCGTCAGTCGCGCAAGGGCGAGCGGTATGGCCGTCAGTCGGCCGCTCTTCGGTGCCCGCGCAGGATTCGCCGTCGGTCGCCCGCCGCAGTTGCAGATCAGCCCTCTTGCGCATCCGACAGCCGCCATTGAGGAGTACCTGCACGGCCGCTTCATGCAGATTGTCGGCTCGAGAAGGACAGCAGATGTGCTTGCGAATCCGTTGCTGCGCACGGGCCACGAGATTCGTCTGAAGAGTCTGATGATTCAGTCTGGCCGAGGTGGAACGCTGGGCTCCGGTCGCATGAACTTGGATCTCGAGTTTCTTGTGCAGACCCGGCAAGGTTATGAAGCGGAACGCTCGTTCTGGCTTGGCCGGAGGGCATTATGAGCCTTCTTAGGTGCATAAAGCAGTGCTTCCTCGTAATGCGCCACCAATCCGCACTTCTGGAGGCTTTGGCGGACAAGAATAAGGATCCAGGCGAGCACTGGAGTGTTATCTGCGCTGTCTTCTCTTCCTCGGCGACCGTTTTCGCGGGCGCCGTCGGCCCAACGGCGAGAGTGCCGGTCCAAGTGAGACTGCTTGACACCCTTTCCGCGAATCATCCCCGCGAAGCAGAATCGCTCTACTTGCGTGGCATTTCGGACACAGATCCCATGGTCAGCGCATATTGCCTGGTAGCCCTTCACCGACTAGGCATGACAAGGCGGGATGGGTTCCCACAATCGGCTTTCCGGCGAGAAGATCGGGTTCGGTGGCAGTCTGGATGTTTGACAAGGACTGTGGCGCTCAGCGAACTCGCGCGAGAAGTGTTTGAGCAACTGCCGCCGTGATCATCTTGACGAAGCGGATCACGGTGCTCCTATGCTGCTCGAAGGGATTTCGGGGACAGGCACGCCGCAACGTTATACCCATGTGTGACTTTGGCTTATGAAGAGAATGAGCGAACTGATTCTAAGCGGGCGGGCGTTCGACGTGCTGCTTGGCCGTGCGGGTTGTTTTGTGCAGTCGCGCTATCTTGATGGGCACGACCATCTGCTGGCTTTGTATTGGCTCAACAGAACAGCCGTCGAGCAGAACGACGTGAAAGACTATGCCCACCAAGTGGGGCGAGCACTCGAACATCTTCTCAAAGCACGGGAGTATGTATCAGCGGCGAACTTCATCACTGCAGTCTATGCCGCCATGAATGAAAGTAACTGGATCATACCGGTCAAGTTCTCGGATCTTGCTAGCGTTTTTTGCCCCTATGTGGACGAAGTTCCTCTGTCGGCTGAGTTCCGTGAGATTGTGAATCGCGCGGCTCGGGATCAGGGTGAATCCAGAGTCGGGAAGTTCCGCAGACAGGCACACAATACCATGTGAGCATCCAGGATTCCGAGGACAGACCCCGTAGCGCCGGGCTAGTATCAGCGAGGCTGGCGTAGAAGGGCGCGACGGCGATAGTATTTTACTTCACTGACACCATGATTGGCACCAACGTCTTGTCGGTCACGGTGCGGGACGTCACCGGCAACATGAGCACGCAGAGCGTGGGTTTCACCAAGGGGAGCGTTTCCGGCACGTGCCTCGCCTATGACGCGAACGGGAATCTGACGAACATGACCAGGGGTGGTGTGACGAACGCCTACGAGTGGGACGTGGCGAACCACCTCACGCGCGTCACCAGCAACGGCGTGGAGGTGCTGCGGTGCTGGTATGACGGCGCGGGGCGGCGCATCGCGAAACAGGAAGTCGTTGACGGGGAGACCCGCAAGGTGCAATACGTCTACGACGGAATGACCGTCATGGCCGTGCTGGATGAATCAGGGAAGCTGTTGGAGTACTACACCCGCGGACTGGGCGTCGGCGGCGACGTCGGCACGATCGTCGCGGCCACGCACACCGCGGACAGTTGGACCAGCGGGACCTTCTATGTTCTCAACAACCATCGCGGCGACGTGACCGCGGTCCGTTCCGGTTCGATAACGGTGGCGAACTACGACTACTCCGCCTTCGGCGAGGCGCGAAGCGCCACCGGAGCCTACTCCTCGCGTTTCCGCTTGAACTCGAAGGAATACGACGCCTCCGTCGGCCTGTACTACTACGGATTCCGGTACTACGCGCCCGACCAGGGCCGGTGGATCTCCATGGATCCCATCGGAATCGCGGGCGGGCTGAACCGGTATGCGTTTTGCGCCGACAGTCCCGTGAACGTCGGAGATGCGTTGGGTTTGTTGGCTGGCGGTACACTGGGATATTTGGGCGGCGGCGCGGGGCAGGATTACGATCCGGAGAGCATCGCGTTCACGTTGGGAGGGGTGAACAGCATCACGGCCGGTCCAGACTCAGTTCTGCGGCGGCCGGGGATGTGGGATGCGGTTGGTGATGCAGGACTGATCGTCGGATCAGCAGTAGCCGCCGCTGGAACGGTGTACGCACTGGAGGCAGCATGGCCAGTGGTCGCAGTGGCCGGCTCGCGCGCCTATGATGCCGTGCAGAATCTGGGCTACCGACTGACGGCTTCCCAGCCAATGGCGCTTGTTGACTGGATGGCCGTCTACTACCCGCAATTGCCCCCAGCCCGTGCGACTGTGGCGGAGTTGTGGAGAGCCATGACGCCGTATGCTTCGCAAATCGCCTACGGTATCGCTCCGGGTCCTGGCGGCCCCTTCGCCAATCGGGGCGAGGCCAAGTCATGGATGATTGGCTGGGGCATGGGGCAAGTATACGAAGCTCTGCACTCGAATTGTTGGCCGGACAGGTAATCGAATGAGGGATGCCGTCACACCGCCAGACTCGAATCCACAGTCGCCCCAACGCGCGGCACTGGGGTGTCTGACTGTCTGCGTCATGGTCTTCCTGGTGGCTGTCGGTCTCTTCTGGCTTATTGGCGGCGAGATCCTCATCCCTTACAAAGGCGTATATATCACCGGTGTTCCGGCTCGTGTTGCTGCTGTTCTGTGGATCGTTGTGGCGATCTGCCTTTCTCTCCCACGTCGGTCCAAGCGCAACACCCGGGGCAAGAACGTTCTGGGGTCGCATCGAGACATCGCACATTGAGGATAGGACGAGGCTGCGGGCTTTGGGAACGACCATCGTCGAGCGGCGCCCCGTCGTAGCCGGGGCGCCGCGGAGCAGTGCGAGGGTGCAAATGCGCGCACGGGTGTGGAGCGTGGCTGGGAGGGCTCGATTCCTCTGGCGGGGGGATAGCAGCAAGAAACGCAAAGAGGCGCAAAGAATTCCTCTGTCGATTCTTGTGTCTTTCTGTGTTTGCGGCTATTGCCTGCGACCCGGTCACCACATTCCTTTGGGCGGCCTTTGGGCGGCCTGGGGTCAACAATCAACATTGCGCTTTGCGGGAGGCGGTGGCCGTGACCGATGGGGACAGGGAATTCGTGGCGTTCCACACCAGATCTCATCTCGCGCGAAGACGCCAAGGCGCCAAGGTCGAACAAAGGGCGTGGCTGACCATTCCCTTGGCGGGCTTTGCGGCTTTGCGCGAGGCGATCGGGACGAGAACGGAGGGGAAGTGTCTGTCCCCAGTCGCTCCTCCAGTCGCTCCCCCAGTCGCATCGACGGCAGACTGCGCGGGCGGGATGGACGGCGGCACGGGTCCGCGTTCGTGTCGCGCGGAATCCTGCGCGCGCGATGGTTGGGGGAACGTCGGGGGCCGAAACGTTGCGGAAGCGGGCCCCGCGGACGCCCGCCGCGCGCGACTCTTTTTGCGCAGAAAAAGCTTGCTTTCAGAAACAGAAAGGCGTTTACTCCGCTCGAACAAAGGAGATGGCCATGAAGGCTATGCGAGGCAGATGGTTCGCCGCGGTGGTGGCGGTGCTGGCGGTGAGTTCACTGGTTGCGATGGCGGATTGGGAACCGGGCATGCCTTCCAAGTGGGTCCAGCTGCCCGATCTGACGCCGAATGGCATGGACGTCAATGCGACCTACCAGCTAGGTGGCACCGGGCAACCCACCCCGCCGTTCATCAAAGTGCTGGCGGACGACTTCCTGTGCAGGGAAACCGGTCCGATCACGTCCATCCACATCTGGGGCTCGTGGCTCGGTGACATCGTCAATCCCAATACCTTCTTCAAGTTGAGCATTCACGACGACGTGCCGGCAGGGGTGGATGCGCCGTACAGTCACCCAGTGCCCATTCCGCGTTGGCAGCAGGAGTTCGTGCCGGGTCAGTACATCATGAGGCCGTACGCGTCTGGGCAAGAGATGTTCTACGAACCGAACACGGATACGATAATCGGCTCAGATACAGTGTGCTTTCAATACAACTTCCCTATCGTGAATGACCCCTTCATCCAACAGGGCACATCGACGTCGCCGATCGTGTACTGGCTAGACGTGCAGGCCTTCGTTCCCGGCACGGAGGTGTTCGGCTGGAAGACGTCGCCCGATGACTGGAATGACGATGCGGTGTTCGCCGATACCGATGCCCTCGGAAACCTGATCGGCCCCATGCCGCCACCGGTGTATTGGAAGGACATGACATATCCCGCCGGCCATCCCTATGGCGACGACACCAGCATCAACCTCGCCTTCGTGATCGTGCCTGAACCGGGTATTGGCTCGCTGCTGCTCGGGAGCGGGCTCGTCTGCCTGATCGTCCGCCGCCTGCGGCGGTGGCGGGGCTGAGCGTCGCGTCGGGCATGCCGTTTTTCGAGGCGCCATCCGGGAGGAATGGCGCCTCTAACCTGCGTCAGATTGGCCGCCCTGCGATTCCTCCGACCGCGTCCGCGGTTTCGCGTAGTACCTGTGGCCGCGCCGCCGGCGGCGTGGGGGGCGAGCGGCCCCGCGGCGTGGAGGGCGAGCGGCCTCGCGAGTTATGAAACCGTCCGGCGCCGTCGAAAACGGCTCGCCAGCGGCTCGCCCTCCAGATCGTGGGTGGGAACGCCGCGCCGCCGGCGGCCTGGAGGAGGATGAGCCGCGCGGAGACGGCCTCGCAGCGCGCCTCCCTGAACTCTTGGTGCTTGAACATTGCCACGCTCTCTGATGCCCTAGGGCCATGAACCGACGATCCTTCCTCAAGACGGCGGCGCTGACGGCGGCGGGGGCGTCGACGGCACGGGGCGCGGGCGTGCTGGTCCGCCGTGCACGGGAGCCGCACGGCATCCGCATCGAGGCCGTCCGTTGCGCGTTCGAGGAGTTCAAGTACCGGGCGCCCTACAAGTTCGGCGGCGTGCCGGTGGATCGGGCGACGATCCTGAACGTCACGATCGAGGCCTCGATGCCCGCCGGCCGGCGGGTGACCGGATTCGGCTCGATGCCCCTCGGCAACGTGTGGGCCTTCCCGTTGCGCGATCTCGCCTATGACGCGACGCTGAACGCGATGAAGACCCTGTCCGCCCGCATCGCGGACCTGACGCGCGCCTGCACGGAATCCGCGCATCCGATCGAGCTGAATCACCAACTGGAGCCGCAGTGGATCGAGGCCGCCCGAGCGGTGACGGCGGAGCTCAAGCTGCCGATCCCGATCCCGAAGCTCTGCACGCTCGTCACGGCCAGCCCGTTCGACGCCGCGCTGCACGACGCGTTCGGAAAGGCGATGGGCGTGAGCAGCTTCCGCACGTACACCCGCGCGTGGATGGGCCACGACCTGTCGCGCTACCTCGGCGAGGACTTCCGGGGCCAGGAACTGCAGCGCAGCATCCTGTCCAGGCCCCGGAAGACGATCGCGCTCTTCCACTCGGTCGGCGGGGCGGATGCGATCACCGACGCCGACGTCGGGAACCGCCTGAACGACGGCTTCCCGGAGACGCTGCCGGAGTGGATCCGCTTCAACGGCCTCACGCACATCAAGATCAAGCTGCAGGGCGAGAACCTCGATTGGGACATCGAGCGGACGGTGACGATCGACCGCGTGGCTCGGGAGACGCGGCCGCGGACGGAATGGCGGTACTGCTGCGATTTCAACGAGCGCTGCCCGAACGTCGGCTACGTGCTGGAGTTCCTCCGCAAGGTGAAGGAACGCGCGCCGCGCGGCTTCGAGAGCATCCTCTATATCGAGCAGCCCACCGCGCGCGACCTGAAGGCGAATCGCGCGAACGTCATGCACGAGGCCAACCGGCTGCGGCCGGTGGTGATCGATGAATCGCTGACCGACCTGGAGAGCCTGCTGCTGGCGCGGGAAATGGGATACACCGGCGTCGCGCTCAAGGCATGCAAGGGTCAATCGCACGCGATGCTCATGGCCGCGGCGGCGCAAAAGTACCGCATGTTTCTGACGGTCCAGGACCTGACCTGTCCCGGCGCGGCGCTGATCCACTCGGCGGGGATCGCCGCGCACGTGCCGGGCGTGTCGGGCATCGAGGCCAACGCGCGGCAGTACATGCCCGCGGCGAACCGGCCGTGGGAGGACAGATACCCCGGTCTCTTCCGGATCGCCGACGGCACCCTCCGCACCGCCGCCCTGGACCGACCCGGACTCGGGGCCGTGTAATGCCTCCTCCAACTCACAAGTCACGAGCTACAAACTTCAAACTACAAACTACAAACCTCAAACTACAAACTACAAACCACAGATCACAAACCTCAAACCACGAGCTTCAGACTTCGGACTGCTTCATGATACGCGACCCATGGGACCGGCGGCGGTTCCTGCGGCGGGGGCTCGCGGGCGCGGGACTCCTCGCGCTCGGCCGCCGGCTGGCGCAGGGCATGGAGGAGCCGGTCCGCGCGACCGGCGGCGGCGATCCGGACTTCGCGGCCGCCCTGCGACCGGCGCCGTTCGACGGGCGGCTGATGCTCGGCGGCTGGTATGTCTGGAACGCGACGATCGTCCGCTCGGAGGACGGCACGTACCACCGTCTCTATTCGCGCTGGCCGCGCAAGCTGGGTTACAAGGCATGGGCCACGAGCGCCGAGGCCGCGCACGCGACGGGGACGACGCCGTTCGGCCCGTGGACCGATCGCGGGGCGGTGCTGGCGGGGCGGGGGGGCGACGCGTGGGACGCGCACTGCGTCCATGCCTCCAGCCTGTTGTTCCTGGGGGGCAAGTACTACCTCTACTACACCGGCGCGCGCGGCAGCGGACCATATGCCGACGGGCGGGTCGGCGATGAGCCGGTTCGGATGGACGAGCGATGGTGGAACTACCGTAACAACGAGCGGGTGGGCGTGGCGGTCGCGGATCGGCCGTCCGGGCCGTGGAAGCGTCAGGACCGGCCGGTCATCGACGTGGAGAAGACGCCCGGAGCGCTGGACTACTTCATGACCGGCAATGCGGCGGTCACGACGATGCCGGACGGCCGGATTCTGATGATGTACAAGGCGGCGCCCGACGGTCAGCCTGCGACGGGAGCGCGGGTCGTGATGCGGATGGCGGTCGCCGACCATCCCCTCGGGCCCTTCCGCAAGCATCCGGGACCGGTCATGCCGGCGGGGAAGGGGGCCTTCGCGTTCGAGGATCCGACGATCTGGCGCCAGGGCGACCGCTACCATGCGATGCTCAAGGACGAGAGGGGCGGTCTCACCGGCACGGGCGGGTCGGTCGGGCTGGCGGTTTCGGGCGACGGGCTCGAGTGGCGTGCGGCGGGGCATCCCCTGGTCTCGCGCCTGGAGATCCGGTGGGAGAACGGGATTGTGCAGAAGGTCCGCCACTTGGAGCGGCCGCAGGTCCTGCTGGAGAACGGCCGTCCGAAGGCGCTCTACGTTGCCTACGACTGGGACGAGGCGCGCTCCCACTCGGCCAACGTCGCCATCCCCCTCGAATGGCCGGCGGCGGACATGTAGCGCCGTTGGCGGCGTCTTGCATGTCGCTGCGCGTTTCGCAGGGGGCGTCGCTTGTCGACGCTCGCGGGATGGGATGATCGTCTCAACGCATGAAACATGTCATTGACCATCCAGTCGGGGTTGTTGTATTGATTCAAACGATCATATGAAACGCTCGTAGCAACACTGGCCAGTGAGGGAAACGATGACGCAGCAGGAAAACAGGCCGGATCCGCAAGACCGCATCCTGGCCTCGGCCATGGAGCATTTCGCCCGCGCGGGATTCGCGGGGGCAGGCGTTCGTGCGATCTGCGAGACCGCCGGCGTCAACGTGGCGGCGGTGAACTACTACTTCCGGTCGAAGGAACAGCTCTACATCCACGCCTGCCGCCGGCTGTTCGAGGATCTGGCCTTCCCGCTCACGCGCATCCCGGACCGCGTGTGCGACGCGGCGTCGTGGATGTCCGCGACCGAGGAGTGGATCACCACTGTGCTGGGGTGGATGCTGACCGATCAGCCCCCGCACGCGTGGATGGTGCGGATCTTCGCGCACGAACGGCACGCCCCCTCCAGTGCGCTTCCGGTCCTCATGGACAGCTTCATCCGACCGATCCAGAGCAGTCTCGAGCGGTTGCTCCGGATGGTTCTTCCCGGCGATGTGGACGAGGTCACGCTGAGGATGTGGAGGGGCTCCGTGTTCGGGCAGATCACGATGTTCGCGGACCATGTGCCGCCCTGGGAGCAACAGCTGCTGCCTCCGGGGGTGTCGCGGGACGACTGGATCGCACGAATGTCGCGCCATATCGCCGGGGGCGTCGCCTGCCGGCTGGACTTCCGGGCGGACTCCACCGCCGCCGCCGGAACTCCCGATTCCACGCCGGGGTTGACGCCGTGAGACGCGCCGGCTCCTCCGCACGGGGGTGTGCCGTGCTGACGGCCGTGGCGGCCTGTGCGGCCGCGATGACGGTCGGCTGCGGCACCCTCTCGCCGCGGGAAAAGCGCGCGAGGCACGCGGAAACCTGCCGGACGAACCTCTGCGAGGAAACGGCACGAATCCTCGCCTCCTGCACCAACGGTCTGACCCTGGCCGACTGCATCCGCATCGCGCGCGAGCGAAGCCTCGCGCTGACGTCCGCCCGGCTGGCGGAGCGGGTCTCGCAGATCAACGCCCAGGCGGCCTTCAGCGCGTTCCTTCCGCAGGTCACCTATGAGTTTCAGTCGCTGGACTTCAGCGAACCGGTGAAGAAGCAGCTCGGGCCGGAGCCGATCGAGGTTCAGGACCGGCGAACCCGCACGAGCGCGCTTCAGATCACGCAGCCGGTCTTCGCGCCCGGCGCCTGGCTGCTCTACGCCTCGGCCCGCCGCGGCGCGGACATCCGGGGGCTTGCGCGCCAGCGCGCGGAGCAGATGCTGGACACGCAGGTGCTGAACCTCTTCTACCAGCGGGCGGTGCTGGCCGACCGCCTCGACGCATCCCGCCGGCAGCTGGAGGGCAGCGACGCCCTGCTCCGGGAGGCCTCGGCCCTCGCGGAGGCGGGGTACCTGTCCGACGCCGATCGCCAGCGGGTCCTGACCCTTCGCGCGGGGCGGCGGCAGGAGATCGACTCGCTCGAGCGCCAGGTGCGGCTGGCGGACGCCCGTCTCATGGAAGCCATGAACCTCTGGCCGTTGGCGTCGGCGGAGTTCGTCGCGGCCTCGCTCTGCGATCCCGCCGTGCGCCGGGTCCGCGGGCCCGATGCCGACGCCCCGCCCGTCGTGCTCACCCCGGAGACGGTCGTGGCGCGTCCGATCGAGGAGTGGATCTGCGACGCGCTGCTTCTGCGGCCGGAGATGTTCGCCGCGGACCGGTACATCGAGCTGCGCCGGAACGAGATCCTCCGGGCGATCGCCCTCTTCCTGCCGAGCCTGTACGGCTTCGCGAGTTTCTACACTACGACCGATTCCTACACCGTGAACGACGAGTACTGGGGGAGCGGCGTGCAGGGCGCCCTGTCGCTGTTCGCCGGATTCCGCAACATCCATGCGTACCGGGCCGCGCGCGCCGAACACCGTCAGGCCTATGCGCAACGCGAACAGCTGGCGATGTGGGTGATGGTGCAGGTGGTCGAGGCGCACAAGAACCTCAGGGATGCCGCCGGCCAGCTCGACGTCGCCCGCCAGGCCGCGGAGACCGCGCGACTGGACCTGGCGGTGGTCAGGGGCAGGTTCGAGGAAGGGCTGGCCGAGTTCTCGCGGTATCTGGATGCGCGGGCGGCGCACGAGGCGTCGGCGGCCGCCCTGCGCAGCGCGGAGTACGCCCAGGCGGCGGCTCTGCTGGTGTTCGGGGACGTCACGGGCCTGGGCAGGGAAACCGACTCATGAGAATCAACGTCGACGTTCACGGCGGTCCGGAGGGTCGCGGTCCCGAGGCCTGCGGCAGGGCCGCCCGCCCTCCGGGGTCGAGGGAGGACGTGGAGGGCCCGGACCCGCGGGCCGCGCGGGAGCCATCGGGGAGATTCGCGCGCCGTCGCGGGCGCCGCGGGTTCGACGCGCGCATCGCGCGCATGATCGTCGCGGTCGTCCTGCTCGCCGGCGCTTTCGGCTGCCGGCGCGAGAAGCGCGGCGACGGCCCGGGGGGCCGCGTGATGAAGGTCACGACGGCGCCGGTCGAGGAACGGCTCTTCCGCGAGACCGTCCGGGTGCAAGGCACGGTGGAGTCGGAAGAGCGCGCCACCCTCTCGGCGCTGGTGGGCGGGACGATCGAGGCGCTCCTGGTGGAGGAGGGCGACCGCGTGCGGAACGCCCAGCCGCTTTTCCAGACGGACAAGCTCAACCTCGAGAACCAGGTCCAGATCGCGAAGCACAATGTCGAGGTGGCCCGGGCCTCGGAGGCGGAGGCGAACGCGGCCGTGCGGGAGGCCGAGGCGACATACCAGAAGGCGGAGGCGGACGTCCGGCGCTTCCGGAAACTGTACGAAGCGGACAAGGCGGTGACTCTCGATGCCTTCGAGCGCATGGACACCGCGTTCAAGCGGGCCGACGCGGGCCTGGCGCACGCCCGCGCCCTGGTGGCCCTGTCGGTCGCCCGCGGGGCGCAGGCGGAGTCCTCGCTCCGGATCGCGGAGAAGCAGATGGCCGATTCGCTGGTCCGCGCGCCGTTCGACGGGGTGGTGACGCGCCGGCTCCATGAGCCGGGAGAGTACGCCGCCCCCGGCGCGGCGGTGCTGGCGCTGGAAAACCCGGCGCGGCTCGAAATCGCGCTCGTGCTCAGCTCCGACTACTACGACCGCGTCCTCCCGGAGCGGACGCGCCTGCGGTTTCGCCGGGCGGGGCGGGAGGAGGAGGCGCCGGTGCACTTCAAGGCGCCGTCGGTCCACCCGGTGACGCGCACCTTCGAGGTCAAGGCGCGCCTGCCGTCGGCGGAGGGCTTCTCTCCCGGCATGCTGTGCGACGTGGACGTGATCCTGGCCGAGCATCGCGGCCTGGGCGTGCCCGACGGAGCGGTGGGGCGCCGCGGCGGCCGTGCGGTGGTGTTCAAGGCGGAGGAGGGCCGGGCCGTTGCCCGCCCTGTCGAGCCCGGGGCGTGCGATGACGGTTTCACGGAGCTGCTCGACGCGGCGGACCTGGCCGGCGTGCCGATCGTCGTGGACGGCCAGACCTTCCTCAACGACCGGGATCCCATCCGCACGGACTGACGCAGAAAGGCGCGCCGCATGTTCCTCTCGAACGCAGCCATCCAGCGCCCCATTGCGATGACCGCGGTCATCCTGGTCATGACCGTCTTCGGCGGGCTGGCCTACCGCCATCTCGGCCTCGACCTGATGCCGCCCGTCGAGATGCCGTTCATCACCGTCGTGACCGCCTACCCCGGCGCATCCCCGGACGAGATCGAGACCGCGGTGGCGAAGAAGATCGAGGATGCGGTGGTCGCGGTCGACGGCATCCGCCACCTGGATTCGTCCTGCATGAACAACGTCTGCCAGACGTTGATCGAGTTCAACCTCGACCGGAATGTCGATTTCGCCGCGATGGACGTCCGCGAGAAGATCGATCTCATCCGGGCCGACCTGCCGGAGGCGGTCGAGGACCCCAAGATCCTGAAGTTCGATGTCAACGCCCGGCCCGTGGTGACGCTGGTGCTGACGGGGGACCTCCCGCTGGACGATCTCTACGACTATGCGGACAACCGCCTGCGCGATCGGCTCTCCACGCTGCCGGGCGTCGCGAACGTGGACATCGTCGGCGGCGCGAAGCGCGAGGTCCATGTGCTCGTCGACCGCGAGCGGCTCGCCTCGCGGGGCCTGACCACGCTCGACCTGGTCCACGCCATCTCGGCCAGCAACGTCAAGATCCCCGCGGGCACGCTGGAAGAGGGCATTCGCGAGTTCGCGGTGAGCTTCGATGGCGAGGCCCCGGCGATCCGGGATCTCGGCGGCGTGCAGGTCGGCGTCGTGGCGGGCGAGCGCGTCTACGTCAGCGACGTGGCGCGGGTCGAGATGGGCACCGAGCGCGTCGAGACGGCGGCGTTCGTCGAGGGCAAGCCGGGCGTGGTCGTGAAGATCGTGAAGAAGGGCGAGGCGAACGCGGTCAAGGTCGTGAACACCGTGCGCGAGGCCGTCGGGCGGATCGGCGCGGAGCTTCCGGGGGGCGCGAGGCTGGTGTGGTTTCGCGACGACGCCGCCTTCATCCGCGCGAGCGTGACCGACGCATGGGGCAGCGTGCTGATGGGCATCCTGCTCACCGGCGCCATCCTGCTGCTGTTCCTCCAGGACGTCCGGACGGCGCTGATCGCGTTCGTCAGCATGCCGGTCTCGATCGTCATCTCCTTCGCCGTCATGCCCTCGCTCGGCTACACGCTCAACACGCCCACCCTCACCGCCTTCGGCCTCGCGGTGGGCATCCTGGTGAGCAATTCGATCGTCGTCCTGGAGAACATCGCCGCGAAACTGACCGGCCATCGCGATCGGGTGAGGGACGATGTGCAGAAGGCCACGGCCGGCGTGGCGGTGGCGGTGCTGGCCAGCGCCCTGACCAACATCGTCGTCTTCGTGCCCGTGGGGATGATGAAGTCGCTGGCCGGCCGGTTCCTGAGCTGCTTCGGCGTGGTGACGGCGGTGGCCACGTTCGCCTCGCTCTTCATCAGCTTCACCCTCACGCCGATCCTCTCCTCGCTCCTGCTGCGGCACGAGCCGCGCTTCAACCGCCACCTGATGTGGCTCTTCCGGCCCTGGCAGCGCGCGTACGAACGGATGGAGCGCGGGTACGATCGGTCGCTCCAGTGGTGCGCCCGCCGGGCCGGCCTCTTCGTCGGCGTCACGCTGGCCGCGCTGGCGCTGTCGCTGGCCTGGCTGGCGCCGCGGGTGTCGACCACGTTCACGCCCGAGCCGGACCAGGGGGAAGTGACGGTCAAGCTGGAGTACCCCGGGGATCTCAATATCGAGGAAACGATCCGCCGGGCCACTGCCCTGGCGGCCCGACTGCGCCGGGATCCGGTGGTGCGGAATGTCCTGGTGGTGGCGGGCAAGGTCCAGGGCATCCTGGGCCAGGTCTCGGAAGGGCCGTACCTGGCCGAGATCGGCCTGCGACTGACGCCGAAGAACGAACGTACGGAGGGCATCGAGAAGATCCGCGAGCGCTTCCGGCGGATGCTGCGCGACGAGGCGGGATGCCTGTACTCGATCATGATCCCTTCGCCCATGGGGGGGGCGACCAAGATGATCGAAGCGAAGATCAGCGGCGATGACCTCGACGTCCTGACGTCCCTGGGCCGCGAGGTCGCCCGCATCGCCGAGGCCAGTCCGCTGGCGGTCGACATCGAGCACTCCGTCCGTGTCGGCCGGCCGGAGATCCGCGTGCGGCCGAACATGGCCGTTCTCCATGACCTCCGACTGCCCGCGAGAAACGTGGGCCTATCGCTGCGCGGCAACATCGAGGGATTGAAGGCCTCCACCTACAAGAAAGGCGACCGCACGTACGATATCCGCGTGAAGTTCGATGAACGGCCGGGGCGCGGCCAGGTGGCCGCGATGAACCTGCCCTCGCCCGACGGGAAGCCGTTCAACCTGGACGTCGTCGCGCGTCTGGAGACCACGGAGCAGCCGGTGCAGATCATCCGCAGCGACAAGCAGCGCGTGGTCCGCTTCTACGCCGACCTCGCGCCGGGCGCGGGCCTGGGAACGGCGGTGAAGCAGCTGGACAACGCCATCGCCAGGATCCTGCCGGCCGGCTACACGCTCACGTTCATCGGGATGGCGGAGAAGATGGCCGAGGCGGTCGACGAGTTCAAGACCGTCATGATCATCGCCATCCTGCTGACCTACCTCCTGCTCGCCGCGATCCTGGAATCGTGGACCCAGCCGCTCATGATCATGATGACGGTGCCCTTCTCCTACCTGGGGCTCTTTCTCGCGCTCTACTGGACCGGCATGTCGATGTCCATCCTGGGGCTGCTCGGCGGCGTCATGCTGATCGGCGTGGTGGTGAACAACGCGATCCTCGTGATGGACGAGGTCAACGTGCTCCGACGCGATCGGGGCCTGCACAAGCGCGAGGCGGTGATGACGGCGGCGGTGCACAAGTTCCGGCCGATCCTCATGACCTCCGTCGCGGCGGTGTTCGGCATGATCCCCATGGCGGTCGGCAGGGGGCTGGGCAGCGAGATCCGCGCCAGTATCGGCGTGGGGTCTGTGGGGGGGATGGTCGTCTCGAGCCTGCTCTCGCTCTACTTCATTCCGCTCTTCTACACGCTGGTGGGCCAGAGCGACCGGCGGCAGGACCGGCTGCGCCGCTCGTCGGCGACCATCCCGGGCGCGTGAGCCGGCGACACGCAGGCGGATCGGTCCGGCCGCCCCGGCCGTCACGATCGCGTGTTCGTCCTCCCGTGCGAAGGCCATGCGGACGGGGTGGGGCGGAATCGCGGACTTCGGATGGGCGGATTCCGGCCCGGTTTCCCCGGTGCGGCCGTCGTCTGCTCGAAAGTGTTGCCATTTTCAGCCAATGCGGCAAGGTATGGCGCATGAAATGGACCCGTCCGGTCGCGATCCTTGTTGTGTTCGGAACAATTTCGGCCCTGTATCCGTCCGCGGCGGTCTGCGCCGCGGAAGCGGGGGGGGGCGGCGAGGGAGGGGAGGCCATAGGCGCGATCCGGTCAACCAACGCGCTCAATCGGTCGGTGAAGGTGTGCGGGGTGGTGCACACCCTGGTGCATCGCGACCTCGGCGGGGGACGGTTTCGCCATGCGATCCTCGTGCAGGACTCGAAGGCCCGCGCCGACGGCGATGCCTCCACGTCCGATGCGATCCACGTCGATCTGGGCGAGACCGCCATGATCCCCACGGCGTCAGGCGACTACCGCCCGCGCGTCGGCGATGAGCTGGTGCTGTCGGGCAGGCTGACGATGTATCGCAACCAGCTTCAGCTGGGCGGGGTCCGCCTGGAGAAGAAAGTGCGCGCGGGCGTGGCCCTGGCCGAGGAACTGGAGACGGTGCCGATCCTCCCGCCGGACGACCTGACGGCCGCGGAGGCCTACTGGCGGCAGTGCGACGCGATGCGGTGCCGGATCGCGGCGGGCGCCTCGGTGACCGGTCCGCCGCGCGAGCGGATTGGACAGCCCGATGCCGAGATGGCGCTCCTGCCCGCCGGCCACCCGCTTCTGTCGCGACCGGACGCCCACGCGCGTCGCGTGTTCCGCGATGCGCATCCGCTCGATGACCAGCCCGATGCGCTCTTCGACAATGGGAACGGCGCGCGCATCTTCCTCGTGGGCGCCCGACTGCCGCCCGCGCGCGTGTACTCGACGCTGGCGGAGGACGTGACCGGGGCGGTGCAGGTGAAGGAGGGGATGGCCGTCGTGCTGTGCGACGGAACCCCCGCCTTTCGCGAGGGCGTGGACCCGGCCCTGAACCGGCCCGAGCCGATGGCGCCCGCTTCGAACCGCCTCGCCGTGGCGGTGTTCAATGTCGAGAACCTCTACGACTACGTCGACGATCCGTTCGACGCCAACGATTTCACGATCGTCGACCGCGGCGGCGCTTCCGTGCTCGCGAACTACGTCCCGGCGTCCGATGCCGTCTACCGGCGCCGCCTGGCCGGTCTCGCGCAACAGATCGTCCGCGACCTCGCCGCGCCGGATCTGCTGATGGTGCAGGAGGTGGAGGACCAGGACATCTTCCCGCGGGCGGCCGGCCGGGCGCCGGCTGACCATGCGGATGGGATTCCGGACACCCTGGCTGATCTCGCGGCGGAGATTGAAAAGCAAGGTGGGCCGCGCTATGCCGCCGCGTGCGACCGGCAGGGGACGGACGACCGCGGCATCGTGTGCGCCTTCATGTGGCGCCAGGACCGTCTCGGGCTGGCCACGCCCTCCGCGGACGATCCCGTGTTGGGGCGGGACATCAAGGTGGCATCGCGCCCCGGCCGGGCCCTGCTCCACACCGCGGGGCCCCTGAATCCGCGGGCGGTCAACGCCACCGACCCGGCGATCGACAGGGAGAAACCGCTCATGAGCCGCGGGGCCCAGGCGGGTCAGTTCGAGTTCAGGCCGGCGGCCGATGCGGCCCCCGTCCGTTTCTACGCCATCTGCAACCATTTCAAGTCCAGGCCGAACGACTTCCTCCAGATGCGGCGCGCGCAGGCGCAGTTTAACGCGGACCTGGTGAAGGCTTTGCAGGATGCGAACGGCGAGGCCTTGGTTCTCGTCGGGGGAGACCTGAACACGTTCCCGCGGCCGGATGAGCCGGTACCCGAGTCGCCGGTGGATACGCTGGGACCCCTGTACGAGGCGGGTCTGGTGTGCAGCTACGACGTGCTGATGAAGGCGCGGCCGGTGGGCTGCTACACGTACGTCTACCAGGGACAGGCACAGACGCTCGACCAGTTGCTGTTCAACGCTCCCTGGCAGCCCCGCCTGCGGCAGATGCGGGTGGAGCACATCAATGCCGATTTTCCCGCCGATCCGGCGCGGCCGGACCGCGGGGTGGGCGACCACGATCCCGTCATCGCGGTCTTCGAATTCTGAGGACGCGGGCCGGCGGCGCAGCCCGCGCGCGACACAGACTGCCCCCTCTCCCGTGGGCGGCCCTCATCGCAGGCCGCGAGTACCCGTCGCCAGCAGAAGACGCGGGCAGGATTGCCCGCGGTACCGGTTCGCGTGCGTACCGCGCGCAATGCCGCGCGCGATCGGTCCGACGGCGCGTCAGGCATGCCGCGCCGCACCCGCCGCGCCACCCTGCCGATCGGCGCCGGGGAAGGCGCCGCGACGCCGAGCCGCGTCTGAAGAGACCCGCCTGCTCCACCGCTCCCCTGTGATCCGTCTTCTCTTCTCGCCCGGCGCTTGAGGCGCTTCCGAGGGCTGGTAGAATCCGTCCATGAAGACACTCCGCCATGCCCGCCCTGCCTTTTCCCGGCGCGATCTCCTCCTCGGCGGCACGGCCGGTCTCGGCTGGCTGCTGCTGCCCGGCGCGATCCGCGCCGCGGCGGAGGCAGTGCCGACGGACAATCCGCTCGCGTCGCTCAAACTCGCGTGGACGGAGGGGATCCGATGGGACCACGGCCTCGACGTCACACGTCTTCCGGGAAAGGACATCGACGAGAAACTGGCCCACGCGCAGGCGGCCCTGGCCGCGAAGGGCGGGGGCGTCGCGTTCTTCCCCGCCGGCACCTACCGATTCAGGGAATCCGTCAGGCTGCTGAACGCCGTGGTACTGCGCGGGACCGATCCCGCGCCGGTCACGCGGGCCTGCAACGAGGCGTACGCGCCGCCCACCCGTTTCGAGTTCCCGAAGTACGAGTTCGCGGCCGAGGGTGACGGCATGCCGGTCGCGCGGGCCTTCAAGGGCATCCTTCTCGCCGACCCGTCCGCCGCCTCCAACTGCGGCGTGATCAACATCGATATCCATCGCGGGCACGTGCAATTCGGCGAGGCGGAAGACCACCTCTGCGGGTCCAACCGCTTCGTGTTCGGATGCGTGCTGCGGAACGCGGCGACGGCGGAAACCAAGGTGCCTGACGCCGCCATCGGCCAGAAGGCCTGGCAGCGGTTCACGTATCGTTTCGGCGCGGCGATCCACGTGCAGGCCCGCGAGAACGCGCTCGTCGCCAACAACCGCATCCCGAGGAGCGGCGACGACAACTTCACGATGAACGGCTATGTCCTGCTCGGTCGGAAGAAGGAGCAGGTGAACCTCGACGGGGTCGTGTTCGACTACGACAACCGGCCGGGCATCTATGCCAACCACCAGAACATCGGCGGGCCCGGCGGGGAGGGGCCGGACGGCACGCCGGAAACGCATCCGTTCGGATTCCGGAAGGGCACGGTGATCCGCGACAACTTCGTCTTCAACACCGGTCGCTGTGCGATCGGTTTCTCGGGGGACGGGGTGGAGTGCCGCGGCAACGTGGTGCGCTTCGCCAAGGACGTCTGGCGGCCGACGACCGGCGGCATCTCGGTCACGTCCGGGTCCGCGACCAATGACAACCGCGCCGTGGAAATGCGCGGCTGGCGTTGGGTCGTCGACGACAACGACTACGAGGTCTACAGCAACTGGTGTTCGGACCGGGTCTACCTCATCAACGACGGCGAGGGCCTGATGCACGAGGACCACGCGAACTCCATCATTCGCGACAGCGTGCTGACGAACAACCGGGGCAATACGTACCTTTCGCTGTTCAAGACGGCGGGCATCGACGGTCTTCGGGTGGAGGGCAATGAGATACGGCTGGCCGCCAACCGCGGCGGGGCGGCGGTCTTCGTGGATGCCAACCGGGTGTACGAGGCGTTCCCCTGCCGGAACGTCTCGATCGTGAAGAACACCGTGGCCGGGGGCGGCATTCTCATCGCCGGCTCCCCGTCGGAGCGAAACGAGGTCCGGGACAACCGATGCGACGGTCCCCGGCAGGTCATCCGGAACCAGGCGGCAGCCCGGCTCTCCGGCAACACCGGTTTCGACGTCGACGAGACGCCCTGGCAGCCGAGGAGAAGGCGGTGAGGCGAGCTCGCGCCGATCGGGTCAGACGTCAGCGCCGCAGGACACCCCGCAGCACGAACGGCAGGATCCCGCCGTGGCGGTAGTAGTCGAGCTCCACGTTCGTGTCGATGCGGCACCTCGCCGTGAACGGCACGCGGGCGCCGTCGGGACGGGCCGCCTCGACTGCGACGCGCGATCCGGGCTGCAGGCCCGCGGCCAGTCCGCGGATGGCGAAGACCTCCGCGCCGGTCAGGCCCAATCCCTGCGCGGTCTGTCCGTCGACGAATTCCAGCGGCAGGACGCCCATCTCGACGAGGTTGCTGCGGTGGATGCGCTCGAAGCTCTCGGCGATCACCGCCCGGACGCCGAGCAGGGCGGTTCCCTTCGCGGCCCAGTCGCGCGAGGAACCCGCGCCGTACATCTTGCCGGCGAGCACGACCAGCGGCACGCCCGCCGCCCGATACGCCATCGCCGCATCGTAGATGGACGCGATCCGTCCTTCCGGCCACTGCCGCGTCCATCCGCCCTCCCGATCGGCCAGCCGGTTGCGAAGGCGGATGTTCGCGAAGGTCCCGCGGATCATCACCTCGTGGTTCCCGCGGCGCGCGCCGTACGAGTTGAAATCGCGCGGTTGCACTCCGCGCGAGATGAGATAGCGAGCGGCCGGACTCTCTTTCGCGATCGAACCGGCCGGCGAGATGTGATCCGTCGTCACGAAGTCGCCGAAGAATCCCAGCGCCCGCGCCCCCTCGATGTCCGCCATCGGGGCGGGCTCCGGCCGCAGATCCTCGAAGTAGGGCGGCTCGCGGATATACGTCGATTCCGCGTCCCACTCGTAGACCGCCGCGCCGGTCTCCGGCAGCCGCTCCCACTCGGGGGTGAGCCGCTCGATGTGCCCGTAGGCGGCCGCGTAGTCCGCCGGATCCAGGGCCTCGCGCATGGCCGCCTCGATCTCGGCGGTCGAGGGCCACAGATCCCGCAGGTACACCGCCCGCCCGTCCGCGCCGTGTCCGACGGGATCGCGCTCCGGGTCGCCGCGCACCGTCCCCCGCAGGGCGTACGCGATCACGAGCGGCGGTGACGCGAGGTAGTTGGCGCGGGTGAGGGGATGCACGCGTCCCTCGAAGTTCCGGTTGCCGCTGAGCACGGCGGCGGCGACGAGCTGGCGGTCGCGGATCGCCTGCTCGACCTCCGCCGCCAGCGGTCCGCTGTTTCCGATGCAGGTGGCGCAGCCGTAGGCCGCGACGTGGAATCCCAGCCGCTCGAGATCGGTCAGCAGGCCCGCGCGCTCCAGAAAGGCCGTGGCCGCGCGCGATCCGGGCGCGAAGCTCGTCTTCACGGACGAGGGCACGCGCAGACCGAGCCGGACCGCCTTGCGGGCGAGCAGGCCGGCGGTGAGCAGCAGGGCGGGGTTCGACGTGTTGGTGCAGCTCGTGATCGAGGCGATCGCCACCGCGCCGTGGCCCATCCGGGCGCCGTCCGGCAGCGCCGCCTCATCGTGCGCCGCCTCCGCCGCGAGGCCGAATCCGCGCTGGTCCGGCGCCGCGGTCAGCGCCGCGTCGAACTGCATGCCGACCTCCGCGAGCCGCAGGCGGTCCTGGGGCCGTTTCGGTCCGGCGACGCAGGTCTCGACGGTGTCCATGTCGAGCGCCGCGACCTCGGAGTACTCCGCCTCCCCGGCCCCCGCCTCGCGCCACCAGCCCTGCGCCTTCGCGTAGGCCTCGACCAGGCGGACGTGCGCCTCGGGACGTCCCGTCTCCCGCAGGTAGGCCAGCGTCGCTCGGTCGATGGGAAACAGGCCCGTGGTGGCGCCGTACTCCGGCGCCATGTTGGCGACGGGCGCGCGGTCGGCGAGACTGAGGGCGTCGAGGCCGGGGCCGAAGAACTCCACGAAGGCGCCCACCACGCCTTTCCGGCGAAGGAGCTCGGTCACGGCCAGGGCCAGGTCGGTCGGCGTCGCCGGCGGGCGCAGCCGGCCGGTCAGTCGGACGCCGACCACGCGCGGCGTGACGAGCGGGATCGGCTGGCCGAGCATCGCCGCCTCCGCCTCAATGCCGCCCACGCCCCACCCGAGCACGCCCATGCTGTTGATCATCACCGTGTGCGAATCCGTGCCGACGACGGTGTCGGGCATCAGGACGGGCTGGCCCGCGGCGTCCACGCCTTCCGTGACGCACGTGGCCAGGTACTCCATGTTCACCTGGTGGCAGATGCCCAGGCCCGGCGGCAGGACCCGCAGCTTCGCGAAGGCGCGCTGGCCCCAGCGCAGGAAGACATAGCGCTCCCGGTTGCGCTCGAACTCGCGCGCCAGATTGGCCGCGTAGGCGCCGGGGTGGGCGGACTCGTCGAGCTGGACCGAATGGTCGATCACGAGATCGACGGGGATCTGCGGCTCGATGCGGCCGGGGTCGCCCCCCTGCCGCCGGAGCGCGCCGCGCAGCGCCGCGAGGTCGACCACGCACGGCACGCCCGTGAAGTCCTGCAGCAGCACCCGCGCGGGCAGAAACGGGATCTCCTCCTCCGCGCCGCCGGGGCGCCACGCGGCGAGGGCGCGGACGTGGGCCGGCTCGAAGCCCGGCCGCCCGAGATTGCGCAGCAGGCCCTCGAGCAGGATGCGCACGCACAGCGGACGCCGTGCGGGAGGCGCGCCCAGCGCGGCGTCCAGCGCGGAAAGGCTGAGATACCGGTGCGACCGGCCCATCACCTCGATCGTGCGTACGAAATCGCTCGCCTGCATGGCGTCTCTCCCCGCGGCCGGGCGGCTGGCCCGGCGGAAAGGCCTTTCCCATACCGGACGCCGCGCCGCGGCGCAATGCTATTCATGGCCATGGGTGGCGCCGTCCCGGCCGGGGCGCGGATCGGGCGCGGGAGGCTCCGCGGCGCCGCGGACCGCCGGACCGCGTGCGTGTGGCGACTTCCAACGTCCGGACGGCGGGGCCGCCGTCGCTTCCAGGGCCTGGATCGCGCGCGGGAAGGCCCTGCGGCTCCGCGGATTCGGGGTTGGCGTTTCTCAGGGCGCTGTGCTAGCGTGACGCCACGCTTTCGGGCGCGAACAGGTGAACCAATATGGCATCGTTTAGACTGCGTTTCCTCGGCGCCGCGGCCATCGCGGTGATGCTGGCCGCGGCCTTCACCGGCTCCGCGCGCGCGCAGGCGCCGGGAGGCGGACCGCGCCGGGCCCTGTCGATGACCCCCGGCTTCGAGCCGGGCCTGCCGGTGGACATCAAGGCGGAGAGCCTGGAATACGAGGGCGACGGCCGCTACCTCATCGGCCGGGGCGGGGTGCACATCCGCCAGGGCCGGCAGATCATGACCGCCGACTACGTGCAGTACAACCCGACCACCAAAGATGCCCTGGCGCGCGGGCACGTGGTGTTCGTGCGGGCCGACGGGATGGTCTGGAAGGGCGAGGAGCTGGCCTATAACTTCGAGACCGGTCTCGGCGACTTCGGCGTGTTCACCCTCTACTCCGAGCCGTACTTCGTCTACGGCGAGGACGCGGCGATGCCCGCGACGAACGTCGTGACGCTGAAGGACGTGATCCTGACCACCTGCGAGGGCGAGGCGCCGCGGGAGTTCGAGGTCCGGCTGCGCGAGGCGACGCTGACGGACCAGCGGTACCTGGTGGCGCGCGACGCCGTCGTCTACGTCGGCCCCGTTCCGATCATGTGGTGGCCGGTCTACAAGCGCGACCTTCACGGGTCCAGCCGGTGGGATATCGTGCCGGGGTACAGCTCGCGCCTCGGCGGCTACCTCACGGTCTCCTACAACTACCCGATCAACGACACCGGCACCTTCCGGGGCTCGACGTTCGCCAGCTACTACAGCGAGCGAGGGCTCGGGTTCGGCCAGGACTTCAAGTGGAAGGCGCTGTCGAACGAGACCTACCGGGGCCAGCTGAACTCGTTCTACATCGACGACCAGCAGATCTACCGGGATGAGAACGAGCAGGCCCAGCGCGAGGAGTATCTCACGGATCCGGAGCGCTATCGCCTCCGCCTGCAGCACACGCACATGCTCTCGGACCGCGACCTGTTCATGGCGGACGGGACCTACCTGAGCGATCCCTACGTGAACGACGACTTCTTCCGCCGCGACTACCGCTACAACGTGCAGCCGGAGAACCGCGCCACGCTGTCGCACCGCGGCGATGTCTACAACGCCTCGCTGCAGCTCAACTCGCGGCTGAACGACTTCTACGAGAACATCAACCGTCTGCCCGAGGCCCAGCTCGACGTCCAGCCGGTGGAGATGGGGCCGAGCGGCGTGTACTACGAGAGCTCCTCCACCGCCGCCGGTCTGGAGCATGTCTACGCCGAGCCGTCGGACCGGGAGGACTACGACGCCTTCCGTTTCGACACCTACCACATGCTGTCCTATCCGGGGAAGTACTTCGGCTTCCTCTCGTTCACGCCGCGCGCCGGATACCGGGGCACCTACTACTCCAAGACCCTGGGCGACGCCTACAGCGTGACCAACCCGGTGACGCTCACCGACACCAACGGCATCACGTCGACGACCAACACCGTGGATACGATCTACGCCGAGGAGGGCGCCGACATGCGGCACCTCCTGGAGCTGGGCTTCGAGTCGTCGTTCAAGGCCTACAAGGTCCTCGACAACGGCGAGACGATCTGGGGCCGCGGGCTGCGCCACGTGGCGGAGCCGTACGTGCGGTACACCTACATCCCGGAGCCGGACCTGATGCCGGACCACCTCTACCAGTTCGACTCGATCGACCGGCTCGGCCGCGATCACTCGATCGGACTCGGCCTTCGAAACAAGCTGCAGACACGGCGGCGCAACGCGATGTACATCGAGCGGTCGAGCTACCGCGCGCCGGGCACGATGGAGGCGAACTTCGACAGCCTGGAGCAGGGCCGCATGTCCGAGCTGCCCGGCGCGGCGAATTCGCTGATGGTTCACGACCTCGTGGACCTGAACCTGAGCACCTACTACCTCGTGGAGAAGGAAGACGACCAGGAGGACTTCGGCCCCCTCTACGCCCTGCTACAATTCCGCCCGTCGCGCTACGTGCGCATCGATTCCGAGGCGCAGTACGACATGTACGAGTCGATCCTCTCCTCCATGAACACGCAGGTGGCGATCTCCACGGGCGACTTCAGTTCGCTCACCCTCGAGCACATCTACTACTACGAGCAGCGCAACCTGATCGCGGCCCAGCTTGACCTTCTGCCGAAGGCCAAGTGGAGCTTCCGCCTGTACGGCCGCTACGAGGCGGAGACCAGCCGCCTGGAGGAGCACTCGTACTTCGTGCGGCACGAGATGAAGTGCGTGGGGTGGGGCATCGGGTTCCGTCACGAGCCGGGGTACGACGGGCAGGAGGACGACTACGGCGTGTGGGCCCAGTTCTGGCTGCTCGACATTCCGGGCGGCTATGCGCAGGTCGGCGGTTGATCGGCCTGCACGAGGGGTCAGGCGCGTCGGCCGAACGCGCGGGGACGGCGCCGCGGCCGGCGGCCCCCGGCGACGACAGGAAGAGAAGGGGATGGTCCCAGAACGCGAGCAGCCGCGGGAGGGTCCGCGGCCTCGGGGACCGGATGATCGGGAGATCCACGGCGTGCCATGAACTCCGCGCTTACCCATGACGCCCTGGTCTTCGGCTCCAATGCCGAGGAGGGCCTGGTCGACGTCGAGCACGAGCCCGGCCGCGACGCCGACGCCGCGGTGCTGTTCGTCCGCGCGGGCGGATCCGTCGAGATCCGGCGCGAGCCCCTGCGCCCGTTCCTGTGGCTCGAATCGCGCGACCTCCTGAAGGGATACGGCGGAGCGGTGGAATGCGCCGATCTCGCGGGCGGGGCGGCCCTCGGCACCCGCGCGGACTTCCCCACCTGGGCCGGTCTGGAGAAGGCGCTGGGATGGCTCAGGAAGAAGACCGGATGCGCGCCCGCCGCGCCGGACGCGCCCTTCTTCTTCGTCAACGATTCGGTGCAGCAGCACCTGATGCGGACGGGGCGGACGATGTTCAAGGGCATGCGCTTCGGCGATCTCCGGCGGCTCACGCTGGACATCGAGACGCGAACCGGCCCGGGGTTCGAGTTCCCGAACGCGGAGCGCGAGGAGGACCGGATCATCGCCATCGGCCTGGCGGACAACCGCGGCTGGGAGTTGTTTCTTTCCGCGGAGACCCTGGACGAACCGGAGATGCTGCGCCGCTTCGTCGAGGCCGTCCGCGAACGCGATCCGGACGTGATCGAGGGGCACAACGTCTTCGCGTTCGATCTCGCCTACCTGGCCGAGCGCGCCCGCCGGCACGGCGTCGAATTCGCCGTCGGACGCGAGGGGCGCGTCCCGGCGGTTCGGTCCGGCCGCTTCTCGGCCGCCGAGCGCACGATCAACTACCCGCGGATGGACGTGCGCGGACGGTCGGTGCTCGACACCTACTTCCTCCTGCAGATCTACGACCTCAGCCACCGCTCCCTGCCGGGCTTCGGCCTCAAGGAGGCGGCGCGGCATTTCGGGCTGGCGGCGGCCGATCGCACCTACATCGACGGAGGCGAGGTCGGCGCCGTCTTCGAGCGCGATCCGGCGCGGGTGCTCGCCTACCTGCGCGATGACGTGCGGGAGGCGGCCGGGCTGGCGGCACTGCTGGGGCCGGTGTACTTCGCCCAGGCGCAGATCCTGCCGATGTCGTTCCAGAACGTGTGTGTGCGGGGGAATGCGGCGAAAATCGACGCCCTGTTGCTGCGCGCCTGCCTCGACGCGGGCGCTGCGGTGCCGAAGCCCGACGCGCCGCGGCCGTTCGAGGGGGGCTACACCGACATCTTCTTCACCGGCGTGGCGCGCAGCGTGCACCACTGCGACGTGCGCTCGCTGTATCCCTCGATCATGCTCGCCGAGTCCGTGGGGCCGCGCAGCGACGGCCTCGGCGTCTTCCTGCGCCTCCTCGGCTACCTGCGCGACCTCCGTCTCGCCGCCAAGGACCGGATGAAACGCGCCGTCGCCGGCGACGAGCGGCAGATGGCGGACGCGCTGCAAAGCACGTTCAAGATCCTGATCAACTCCTTCTACGGCTATCTCGGTTTCGAGATGGCGCGGTTCAACGATTTCGACGCCGCGGAGCGCGTGACGGCGCGCGGCCGCGCGATCCTGCGCGCGATGATCGACGCCATCCGCGCGGGCGGCGGGCGGCCGATCGAGATCGACACCGACGGCATCTACTTCGTGCCCCCGGCGGGGGATGCCGCCGCGGGGCTGGAGCGGTTCCGCGACGGGGTGCGCGCCGCCCTGCCCGAGGGGATCGAGGTCGAGTTCGACGGCGAGTTCGAGGCCATGTTCAGCTACCGGATGAAGAACTACGGCCTGCTGTCGGCGGACGGCGAGATCGTGCTCAAGGGCGCCGCGCTGAAGTCGCGCGGACTGGAGCCGTTCCAGCGCGACTACATCGAGGAATGGGTGTCGCTGAAACTGCGCGGACGGGAGGCGGAGATCCCGGCGCTCACCCGCCGGTACCGCGAGGCGATCGCGAACCGCGAGTGGCCGATTCAGCGGCTGGCGAAGACCGAGCGCCTCCAGGAATCGCCGGCCGTCTACGCCGCCAAGTTGAAAGCGGGGGGGCGGGCGCGGAACGCGGCCTACGAGCTGGCCCTGGCCTCGGGACGGGAGTACCGGGCGGGCGATGCGGTGTCGTACTACGTCACCGGCGAGCGCAAGAGCGTGCCGGTGCACGCGAATGCCCGGCTGGTCTCGACCTGGGATCCGCGGCGCCGCGACGAGAACGTGGCGTACTATCTGGCGAAGATGGACGACCTCGCCAAAAAGTTTGAATCGCAGGAGGGGGCCGGGGATAATGCCCAGCGCGAATTGTCCCTTTGAGATCTATGACTTGAGTCGTGTGACGTGAAACGTGAGACCTGAAACCTGAAACCTGAGTCAGGACAATCGTGACCTCAGACCCGAGACCCGAGACGCGTGATTCAAGACCCGCGACCCGCGGCGTCCCCGGCTTCACCCTCGTCGAGATGCTGGTGGTGCTTTCGATCATCATGATCATCGCCGGCGTGGTCTCGGTGAACGTCGTGCGCCACCAGGCGGAGGCGCGGGTGAAGGGGGCGAAACTGCAGATCCAGCAGCTGCGCGACGCCGTGCGGCAGTACCAGATCGAGCAGGGACGGCTGCCCACGATGGAGCAGGGGCTCGAGGCCCTGATCCGCAAGCCTTCCGTTCCGCCGTTGCCCCAGGCCTATCCGGATGGCGGGTACCTGGACAGCCGCCGCGTGCCCGAGGATCCGTGGGGCATGGACTACGTCTATGTCACCACTCCGGACGGCAAATCCTTCGAGATCTTCAGCGGCGGGCCCGACCGCGAGAGCGGCAGTCCCGAGTACGACCGCGACAACATCTCCTCCGAGGAGCCGTGAACCGCCATCCGCCATCCCCCATCCGCAATCCGCACGTCTTCGGCTTCACCCTCATCGAGGTCCTCGTGGCGCTGGCGATCACGGCGTTGATCGTCGGCGCGGCCTCGGCGGCGATGATGAGGGGGCTGCGGGACGAACGGCGCGCGATGGAGCTGCGGGACGGCGCTCTGAGGGTGAGGTCGCTGGCCGGCCGATCGCTCTCCGGGCTGGACGCGGAGCCCGGCGCCAACGCGGCGGTGCTGAACGGATGGACGGCGGAGGTGTCGGAGTCGAAGGTGCGGATCGAGGATCGGGAGCGGGTGTGGCGGATCGTCCGCCTCCGTCCTCCCGATCCCGGGGGGCTGCCGATCCGCACGGCGTGGCTGCGCGAGCCGGCGCCGGACGCCGACGAGGAGCGCTAGACATCGCGGCGGCCCGCCACGCGAGTCGAGTAGGGGCGGTTAGCTCAATTGGTCAGAGCGTCTGGTTTACACCCAGAAGGTCACAGGTTCGAGTCCTGTACCGCCCACCACGGATGGGCAGCGAGTTACGCAAATCGCTGGCTCTCCGGAAGTGCTCGAAAGCGCCAGATGTTCGATGCTTGTTCTGCATGCCGGTCATCCCTTTCTGCCATCCTCTTCTGTCGATTGCCGACGCGTTCTACATATCGGGTTCCCCACCCATATCTCCTTGGCGCGTGCCGCCGTTCATTGCCCTGATGTTCAGCGCGCTCCCTGATATCTTATTCGCTGGACAACTACTTCCCGCGCCGCACATAGTCGAACACGCGTAGAGAGGAACGGGGTTTCTGCATGCCCAGGGTCTTCGACAACATCGCCGACTGGCTGCTTCCCGCTCTGCGACAGACTCTGTTGCTGGTCCATCGCGCCGACTTCTGCGTCGGCTAGGAACACCCCATGAATCACTTTCTCACACTCCTCAAGTCCCGTGGCGCCACCACGCCGCCAAAGGAAGACATCCGGGTCGTCGGCATTGACCTCGGCACAACCATCTCCACCGTGTCAGAACTCGTCTGGAAGGCGGGACACGAGTCGCCCGAACCCGTGCGCACACTCGACGTTGACCAGGAAACACGCAGCGGCCGACACACGAGTCCCATGGTCCCTTCGATCGTCTGCGTCCAACAGGAGGGGACCCTGGTCGGCGAAGGCGCCAAGGTACTGCGTGGTCGCATGGCCGACCATTCTCTCGGTCTCAAACAAGGCCGTGACATCTTCTGGGAGTGCAAGAACCACATGGGCCTCACCCGAACCTACCACCAGGCTCAGAAAGGATTCCGCTCCGCCAAGGAAGTCGGCGCCCACATCCTGAAATTTCTCCTCGCAGCGGCCCGCCAGGAGAATGCGACGCCCATTGCGCGCACCATCGTCACCGTCCCAGCCTCGTTCCACATTCCTCAGCGTCAGGACACCCAGAAGGCCGCTGAACTCGCCGGCATCGCGGTCGCGCCGGGCGACCTCGTGGACGAACCCGTCGCCGCGTTTCTGGACTACATCTTCAGCCACGATGTCCAGCCGCTCGAACTCGCCGCCCAACCCAAGAACGTTCTGGTCTTCGACTTCGGCGGTGGCACCTGCGACGTCGCCATCTTCAAGGTCGCCATCGCGAGCAACGGCCAAGTCGACATGGCGCCCCTGACCGTCTCGCGCTACCACCGTCTGGGCGGAGGAGACATTGATGCCGCCATTGTCCACGACATCCTCATCCCGCAACTCGTCGCACAGAACAACCTGAACCCCTTCGATCTGTCCTACGAGGACAAAGCGCTCTGCATCACACCCGCTCTGCTGAGTATTGCCGAATCCCTCAAGATCGGCCTGTGCAAGGAAATCACCCGCCTCACCAGACTCGGCCGATATTCCGATGGCGAGGACCGCAGGGCGGTCTTCAAACGCAATCCTGGCGTCACCGAATGCCTCCTGAAGGACGGCCGCACCCTCAGACTGAACGTCCCGGTCCTGACCGCCGCGGACTTCGACGCACTTCTAACCCCGTTCCTCGACCGCGACTTCCTCTACGCCCGCGAGACTGAGTACCGGATGACATGCTCTATCTTCGCGCCGCTACGCCTCTCGAAGCAACAAGCGGTCGACCTGGCAACCACCCTTCTCCTCGCTGCCCAGACGTGGGATACCATTGATGTCACCGCCTTCCGCAAGCAGAAGTCGAACGCAGCCGCGGAGCATCCGCTGACCGTCACATCGCAGCGGAAAGGCGACTTGTTTCAGGACGAGTTGAAGCTGCGCTGACAACAACCCCCACATGGAATGACGTCTTGCCCACTCACGGCGCACTGTCGATCTTCCTGCGTGCCTTCCGACCGATTCGCGCCTGCAGAAAAATGCACTCCTAACCATTTCTGCATGAATCTCTAGGAAGAACCGACCCCGGAGGGGCGGGTGTGAGACGGATTTCTGCTGATTCGTGCTGGACAGAGGGAATAGGGCATGAT
>CAZSUU010000063.1:0-16948 GCA_964610105.1 uncultured Verrucomicrobiota bacterium
GGAGATCGGCCCGTAAGTACTCTCCATGAGGGGAACCGGCGGTGCGCGCAGGGAGTCGGCCGGGTGGGGATCGGCACACGCGCACGCGCCGGAAATCTGTGGGGAGGTCCTCATGCCACCGCTCTCCGGGCGTTCACCTTGCGGCTGCGCAGATCGCGGGGCGGGATGACCAGATGATCAACTTCTGCGAGTTTGCGGACGGCGATCTCGACCAACGCCACCATCGAGACGCCGAAGCGGTTGGACAGCCTCGACGCCGTGGCGTGGGTGGAGTCGTAAATCTTGACGGTCCTTTGGTTCCGTTTCATGGTGCGCATTATGCACACCATCTGAACACCGTTCAAGCGTGTAAACATTATGCTTGCAAAAAGTGTCCACTTTGCACACCCTCGACCAGAAGACGGAGGGTCACGTCATGGCGAGGAAGAAAGGCAACAAGACGGTGCGGCTCAGCGAGTCGGGGTTCGAGCTTCTGAACCAGTTGAGCCAACGCTTCGGGCAGAGCTACACACAGATCATCGAGACTGCAGTGAAGGCGCTCGCCCAGGAGTACGGGAACGCGGATCACCTTCCGGTTCCCCACGTAGGGACGGTCATCAAGATCGGGACGAACAATGGAACGGTCAAAACCAGGGCGGTGCAGAAGGCAAAATGATTCTAAACGTGTCCGTATTCCCAAGGCGGTCGAACGATGAGAAGGAACGCGGAAACTGTTGCAGCCAGTGTCAGCACTCTGAATTCTGCCAGGGGCCACACATGGACGCCGGTGCAGCTCGTCGTCGGGACGCGAATGGCAAGTAGCAGGTGGATGATCCGCATCGAACCTGAGAGTGTGACGGTGCAGCGAACCGCGATGCGATGAGAAAGGAGGTTGACGATGGCGCATCAAGAAGCAGGCGGATACTGTAGATCGTGCGGCCGGAATGTGTTGGTGAGGAGAAAGGGGACCAACCACCTCCTTCACCTCCTGCTTTCGCTTCTGACCGCCGGCCTTTGGATCATCGTGTGGATACTGTGCGCGATCAAGGTCGGGGGCTGGCGGTGCACGGTGTGCGGTAGCCGGGCATCGCGCAGGCTCTTCGCATGAAGCGAGTCTCCAGGAATCTCATTCGGTACAACGGCGCCATCATCCGCCGTCACCGTGCCTCTTGGCGCGCTGAGATCAATCGCAACGGGACACGCAAGCGCTGCCAGAACGCCGATCTGGAGAAGGTGAAAGCATGGGTCGATCAGGCCATGCCGGATGTTGTCTCCGGCCTCGATCCCATCACCCCGGCGCAGATCGCCGAGTACCGGGCTGCGACGGCAAAGCTCCCGCCGGATGTCTCTCTACTGGACGCGGTGACCGGTTACGCGGCCACCCTGCGTCGCGCGCCATTGGCGAACACTCCGCTCAAGGACGCGGTGGACCGGTACGTGGACGACAAGCGCGCGGCGGGTCTGCGGGTGTCGTCGATCCATGACCTGCGATGGTCTACGGGACGACTGGTGGCCGCGGTGGGGGACCGTGGGGTGTCATCCGTTCATACGGCCGAACTCCTCGATCTGCTGCAAGGGCTCAATCCAGTCACGCGAAACAACTTCCGCCGTGCCTGGCGTAGTTTCTATCGCTGGGCTGCGGCGGCGGGTTATTGCACGTCAGATCCGACGGCCGCCATCTCGCGATCTCGCACCGACGAGAGACTACCAGGCATCTTCACCGTCGACCAAGCGGTGGCCTTGATGAAGGCAGCCGAGGAGGTCGACGGGGGCAGCATGGCGGCCTACTGTGCGATCGGGCTGTTCGCAGGCTTGCGGACGCATGGAATCCTGCGGTTGCGGTGGGATCACGTGAACGCCGGCGTGATCCACGTCACGCCTGACATCGAGAAGCTGCGGGCCGCACGCTACATCGAGATCAGGCCGAATCTCTCAGCTTGGATTCGGAAGTACAGAGGCGACGGCAGGGTATGCCCATACGCGAAGAAGAAGACGTTTGAGGTGATCGGGGAAATCCGAACGAAGGCCGAGATCCCATGGCCGCACAATGCCATGCGCCATAGCTTCGGCTCGTACCTCTTCGCATTGATTCAAAACGCCGGCAAAGTAGCCCACGAGATGGGCCATCACTCGCCCGACATGCTGTATCGGCACTATCGAACGCTGGTCACCATCCAAGATGCAAAACGGTACTGGCGTATCCAACCCGCGAAGTGACCGGCGTGGACATATGTGGACATTTCTGCTTCGCTTGGCTGCCATTCAGTGCATCCGACTTCCAAACCGATTGAGGGCACGAAAATGGAAAAATCCGCAGTAATCTGCGGATTTCATGGGAGAAACGGCTGGCGGGGACGACGGGACTCGAACCCGCAACACCCAGATCGACAATCTGGTACTCTAACCAATTGAGCTACGTCCCCGTGGCCCCAAACGGGCGGCGATCATACGCAATCCCCGCCTTGCTTCAAGCAGTTTTTTCCGGCGTGCAGGCTGGAGATCATCCGCGTCGCGGCGTCGGTCTCCGCGCGGGCGCGGCGCGCGCGGGTGTCGCGGTCGATGCGTCGTGGGAGGGCGATGGAGACATGCGGCGGCAGGGGCTCCGTGACAGGCGGGCACGGAAACGCGCCCGCGGCCCGGAGGGCGGTCCGGGCGTTCAGCTCGTCTGCGTCTTCTCGACGCGGGCCAGCCACGCGTCGAGTTCCGTCGGCAGCGTGAGGAAGAAGCGACAGGGGCGGCCGAGGAGGCGCGCCGCGTCGCGCTGAAGGTCCTCATCAAACGGATTCATGACCGCCACGAGCGCCTCGTTGCTGATCGTCTCGAACACGGCGACGCCCCGGCGCTTCATGTAGGCGAGGGGCAGGAGGGCCGCCGTGGCGCGGGGGGTGTCGAAGGAATTGAGCGGCAGTATGGGCAGACCGGATTCCCTGGCCACGGCCGACATGATGCCGTCGAAATTGCCGAAGTGACGGTCGAGCAGGGCGTGGAGCACCGACACGGTGGTATCCACGGGACGGGAGGAGATCTCCGACAGGTCCTGGACGATGGAGGCGTATTCGTCCTGCGTCAGCAGCCGCTGCTCATGGAGCTTCCACGCGAGCGCCAGCTCGGCCTGCAATGCGTTCTGGCGGTCGGGCCCCGCCGTGTCGGCGACCGCCTCCTCCGCCGGTCTGGGGGGCGGCTCGGCAGGGGCGAGGGCGTGGAGTTCCTCGATCAGCGCGGCAATCTCCGCCTCGCCGTCGTAGTACTGGATCAGGCGGTCCATCTGGTCCACGGCGTCCTTCTGTCGGCCCGACCGGAGGTACGTCTGCACCAACCGGATCAGGTATTCGCGGGCACGGGCGCGGTCGCCGACCAGCTCGTACGACTGCACCAGTGCGTCCATCGCGCCGCAGTCGTCGGGCACGGCCTGCAGGATTTCCTCGAAGGCGGAGATGGCGCCCCACGCCTCCTTTACCGGGCGCGGCTGACCTCCGCCCGGCTTCCTGGGCATCATGGCACCTGACCTCCGGCGGGTTCCTGCAGGATCTCGCGCACCCGCGAGGTGAGGCCGCCCATCGTGAACGGCTTGGCCAGGAACTGCGTGGGGGCGGCGTCGAAGCCGAGTTGGGCGATGGTCCGCGAGCTGTGGCCCGACATGTACAGGACCTTGAGGTTCGGCTGGGTCTCGCGAAGGCGCCGGTAGAGCTCGCACCCGTTGAACTGCGGCATGACCACGTCGGTGATCAGCAGATCCGGCGGCTCGCTGCTCTCGCGGGCGAAGCCGAGCGCATCCTCGGGGTGTCCGAAGTCGAACACGCGGTAGCCGTGCTTGTGCAGAATCTCGGTGGCGAGGCGTCGGACGTCGCCGTCGTCTTCCACGAGAAGAACGGTCTCATGGCCGCGGGCGCCCGCGAGGGCGGGCACGTCCTCCCCCTCCGACGGGGCGGGGGCCTCGCTGATCGGCAGGAACACCCGGAAGGTGCTTCCGCGGCCGGGTTCGCTTCGGGCGGTGATGGCGCCCCCGTGTTGCCGGATGATGTTGTAGACGGTAGTCAGTCCCAGGCCGGTTCCGCGGCCCGGTTCCTTGGTGGTGAAGAACGGGTCGAAGATGTGTTCGATCACGTCCTCGGACATGCCGCATCCGGAATCCTCGACCTCCATGCAGACGTGCTGCCCCGGCGCCAGGTCGGGCAGCCCCTCTTCCTCGGCCATCACCTCGCGGGTGGCGACCCGCAGGCGGCCGCCCCCGGGCATGGCATCCCGGGCGTTGAGCAGCAGGTTGACGATCACCTGTTCCAGTTGCGACGGATCGGCGCGCACCATCACGCTGGACGGGACCAGTTCGAAGCTGATCTCGACATCCTCGCGGATGAGGCGGCGGATCATCTTCTCCAGACCTGTCAACACCTCGTTCAGGTCCAGGAGGCTGAACTCGGACTCCCGCTTCCGGCCGAAGGAAAGCAGCTGCCGCGTCATCGCGGCGGTGCGCTCGCCGCACTCCTGGATCTCCCGGATGTACTCCCGGACCGGATGCTGCTCGTCCAGCTCCATCAGGGCCAGCTCGGAGTAGGCGAGGATGGGGGTGAGCGCATTGTTGAAGTCGTGGGCGACGCCGCTGGCCAGCAGGCCCATCGCCTCCATCTTCTGGGCCTGGCGGAGACGCTCCTCGATCTCGACCTCGCGGGTGATATCGCGCTTGGTCGCCACGAAGTTCACGATCCGGCCCGCCGCGTCCTTGACGGGGGAGATCGTCGCCTCCTCCCGATACAGGGTCCCGTCCTTGCGACGGTTGACGAACCGGCCGTACCACACGTCGCCGCGCAGGATCGTCTGCCACAACTCGCGGTAGAACATCCCGAGGTGTTGCCCGCTCTTGAGGATGCGGGGATTGAGGCCGATCACCTCCGACGCGGCGTATCCCGTGATGGTGGAGAAGGCCGGATTCACGTACTGGATGGTGCCTTGCTCGTCGGTCACCATGATGATCTCGGCCGTCTGGTCGAGCGCGCGGGCCAGGCGGTCCAGCGCCCCTTCGCGCTGATGACGCTCCATCATCGCCGACAGGAGCTCGGCGCAGCGGCCGAACACCTTCTTGCCTTCCTCCGTCCACGTGCGCCGGCCGCCAAACCAGAAATCCAGCAAGCCCGAAGGCAGCCGGCCGATCCCGACGGGCAGGCGGATGCGCGCTGCGCCGTCCGTCGACTCGAAGCAGGGCTGCGCCACCCAGTCGACCGCCTCCTCCGCCTCGCCCTGGGGCGGCTCGGACGCGTGCCACGCGACGCGGACGACCTGCGGCCCCTCCTTCGTCCCCACCGCCGAGCGCCGGGAGAGGATGACGACGTCCGCGCCGGCGGCGCGGCCCCAGCCCTCGAGAATCCCCGGCAGGAGCTTCTCGAAATCCCCCACCCGCGCGAATTGCAGCGAGGCATTCAGCACCTCGTCCGCGAGCAGGCGGAAAGCCCCCTCCTGCTCCACCGGATCACCGGATGCTGCGCGCGACGTATCGCCGTCCTTCATGGGCTCTTCCTGGTTCTGCGACTCCGGGGCACGGCCCCGCGGGGTCGGCTGTCAATTCCCGCGCACGGTCATTCTCGGTCCAAGCATCCACTCCAGTTCGCGCGCGACTTCGAGCGCCTTGGGCACGGTCGCGTCAAGAGGGGTGTCGGGCTTGAGGGCGACAATGAAGGAGTCGTGCGCAAACGAGGCGAGGAGCAGGGGCGGTTTGACCGCCGGCAGCACCAGGCAGTTCTCCGTGGTGCCGCTCAGGCGCCGAAGCGGACGGCGGGTGCGCCGCAGCAGAGGCGGCACCAGCGCCGCGATGCGATCGCCGTCCTCTCCGAGCGACGAACTTCGCGCCAGCGCGATCCCGTCCGGTCCCGCGATCACGCAACCGGCGGCGCCGAGAACCTGCGTGGTGGCTTCGGCAATCTGGATGAGGGTCGGCCGCACGCCGGCGTCGAATCCCAGCAGCCGGTTCAGCACCTCGTGGCGATCCCGCCGCTTGGTGGGCGCGGGATTGAGCCCCGTGAGCTTGATGAACAAGCGGCGTCCGACGCCGTTGATCTCCGCCAGTTCGTAGATGCCCTTGAACGGGCCGTTGGCCTGCCGGAAGGCGAGAATCGCCTCCGCCCTCGCGCGCCCGATCCCGGGAATCTGCAGCATCTGATCGAGGGTGGCGGTGTTGATATCCACCGACTGCACGCCGGCATCCGGCGACTCCTCCACGCCGTTCCACGCGGCGGCGGCGAGGTGGGCGGGCACATGGATCGTCTTCCGCGCGGGAGCGACCGGTCGCTCCCGCGCCGCCGGCGCGGCCGCGGGAGCGGCGGCCTCGGCGGGGAGCGCCTCGGACGCCGGGGCCCCTTCCGCGACCTTGGGCGCGAAGTAGTCGCGCATCCCGGCCACTTCGATGACGTCGTCCGAGACCTGATCCGCGCCCTTGAAAAGATCGTCGGGCAGGGCCTCGACGACCGCGGGCAGGCTCAATTCGACCATGGCGTCGGGCTTGTTCTGCACCCAGCCTTCCGGCAGCATGACGGCCAGGTCCGAGAGCTTGTAGACCACGCGCCCCCGCTTGAGCTGCGTCAGGAGGTCGATCTTGTCGATCTCGATCTCGCTGCGCGGGAACGCGTCGGTCTTCCACAGCGGACCCCGCAGATCGGGAGCGAGGTTCGCCAGGGCCACACTGCAGGGCATCCGCACCATGGTGTCGGAATCGCCCAGAATCTCCTGGATAGCGCCGAAGTCCTCGATCGCCGAGGTCACCACGTCGCCGCCGGCCGCGACGGGCGTGGCGGCGGCGGACGCCGGTTGGGGCCGCTGGGCCGCCGGCGGAGGGGCCACGGGCGTTGCGGATGCCGGTGACGACGGTGCGGGCCCCGACGTCGCGGCCGCCGCTTCCTTCCGGCGAATAAAACTCATGAACTTTGCAAAGTCCATCGCTGTGCTCCCGTTTGCCTCGCCACGCCCCGCCGGGCATTCACATGTCGTGCCCTCTGGCCACGCGATTTGACCTTCTAGATGACACGAACGCGGGCTGGATTCAAGCAGATTCTATGCCACGGAAAACGCCTTCACGGGGGGTTGGCGGGGTCGGGCGGCCGAAAAAACCTTTGCTGGCATTTGGGTTGATTTGGCGAAGGACGTGCGTCAATATGCTTCCGGCGCAGGGGACCAATCGGGAGTCTGTCGATGACCACAGCACCGTCGGATGAGCAGGGCAAGTCGCACGATGGGCGTGTGGCGCTCGACGACTTGTACGACGCCCTGCTGGTGGTGGCCGATGACGGGCGCGTGGTCGCGGCCAATCGGCGCGCGGCGCTCCTCAGCGGTTTTTTCCCGTCGGACCTCTGCGCGACGACGGTCATGTCGCTGTTCGGAGGGTTGCGGAGGGAGCACCTCGCGGATCTCAAGGCGCGGATCACGACGGGGCAGTTCACCGTGATCGAGACCGCCCTCCGGAAGAAGGACGGTTCGCGGGAGGCGGTGGATATCGGCATCGGCCGCACCGTGGGCCGGGAGGAAGGCTTCCTGTTTTCGATGCGCCGCAGCAGCGCGGAGGCGGGACCCGGGAAGGCGTTTCACCGGCAGGTGTTCCAGGGGCTGTACGACGCGGTCATGGTTTCGGACCTCAAGGGGCAGATCGTGGACGAGAACCGCCGGGCGCGCGAGGCGTTCGGGTACGGCGATCAGCATCTGTCGGACTGCCGACTGGAGGATCTGGTGTCCGGCCTTGACCAGACGGTTCTCCACCGCATCTACCGCGACCTCGCGGGGGGGCGGTTCACGGTGCTGGACGCGTACTGCATCCGCAAGGACAAGACGACGTTCCCCTCCGAGATCGCGATGAGCGCGATCCGCCACGGGGACTCCCCGCACCTGGTGCTCGCGATCCGGAGCACCGAGCGGCGGCGGCGCATGCAGGAGTTGCTCCGCACGGAACACAACGCCCTCCAGAACGCGGCCAGCGGGATCGCCATCACGGACAACGAGGGACGGGTGCGCTTCGGGAACCGATCGTTCCTTCACCTGTGGGGCTACGCCATGCTCAAGGAAATGGCCGGCAAGCCCATCCGGGATTTCTGGAACGAGAAGGAGACGGCGGCCGAGATGGTGGCCAAGGCGGCCGCGGGCAGCACCTGGCACGGGGAGCTCTCGTCCGTCGGCCTCAGCGGAAAGACGTTCTACGTCCAGGGTTCGGCCGCTCCGAACCGCGACAGCCGCGAGCGGACGACCGGACTGGTGTTCAGTTTCATTGATGTCACGGAGCGCCGGCGGGCCGAGGAGGCCATCCGCAAGGAGGCCGCGGCCCAGATGAAGAAGGCCCGCGAAGAGGAGGAATTCTCCGGGATGCTGAACATCGTGTCCATCCCCGACGTCGTGCAGTTGGTCGATTCCACCCGGAAGAGCGGTGTGCTGTCGATCATGGACGAAGCGGGCGGGGTGGTGTCGACGGTCTCGTTCAGCAACGGACAGGTGATCGCGGCGCGGTGCGGCTCGTCCACGGGCGAAGCCGCTTTCCACCTGGCCCTCCGACGCGGCGGCACGGCGTTTCTCTTCCGGCAGGGGGTCACGGAGGCAAAGGACCTGACGATCACCCAGAGCACGATGGGCCTGCTGCTGGACGGGACGCGGGTGCTGGACGAGGAGAAGAACGGCGGCGTCTCCGAGCCGGCGGGCATGGAGGCCGTGAAGGTCTGATGGCATGTTTTCTGCTAAAAATGACTTGCGGAGTTTCTCGGAATAAGGCATGGGTCGCAAGGCTCCGTGGCGGGCAGGGCGGGAGCGCTATATGTCGTTTGTAAATTTTGCCAATCGTGAAGTGCAGTTGAAGATCGTGTTCTACGGCCCCGGGTTGGGCGGGAAGACGACCAACCTGCAGGTCATTCACAAGCTCATCGCGCCCGATGCCAAGGGCAATCTCACCTCGGTGGCGACCTCCAAGGACCGCACGCTGTTCTTTGATTTCATGCCGCTGGTGGCGAATGCCATCGAGCGCTACACGACGCGCTTCCAGGTGTACACGGTGCCCGGGCAGGTGATGTACAATACGACGCGACGGCTCGTCCTCCGCGGCGTGGACGGCGTGGTGTTCGTGGCCGACAGCCAGTGGAGCAAGATGGCGGAGAACGTCGAGAGCTTCGCGAATCTGGTCGAGAACATGGAGCTGCAGGGCGACTCGGTCGACGCGATCCCGTACGTGCTGCAGTACAACAAGCGCGATCTGCCGGACATCGCGCCGGTGAACTACCTCGAGTACATCCTGAACAACCGCGAAGTGCGACGTCCGAGCTTCACGGCGGTGGCCTCCGAGGGCAAGGGGGTATTCGAGACGTTGAACATGATCGCGCGGCTGGTGCTGAATCGGTTCGTCAAAATGTACGCGAAGAACGAGGTTAAGGAAAAAGATCTGGTGCTGGTCTAGACGAGGCCGGCCCCGGGAACGGTGGGGGAACACGAAATGTCATTGTCACTGATCGAGCAGGATGTGGTGAGTCTGCGGCGCGTGCTGCGGGACCTGCTGTACAAGTCGGAAGCCGACGGCTGCGTCGTCTGCGATTCCGGTGGCTACGTGCTGGGCCAGGAGGGCCGCGGGACGGAGGATCCCCTGCTGGTGTCCGCCCTGGGGGCCGGCGTCTTCGCGGCGAGCCGCGAGCTGGCGCGCATCCTGGGCGAGGACGAGTTCAGCGCCGTGTTCCACCAGGGGGAGAAGAAGAGCATCTTCATCCGGGCCGTGAATCGCGAGGTGCTGCTCGTCATCATCTTCTCCGCCACCGCCAAGGTCGGGCTGGTGCGGCTGTACGCGAGCCCGGCCGCCGCCGCCCTCCGCGTGATGTTCGACGCCATCTCGGCCCGCGGCGACTCGGTCGAGCATCCGGAGAAGGCCTTCGTGCTCACCACGGATGCGCCGCTGTTCGGATCGCCGGGCGGCGCCCGCGCCGGCGGCCGCGCCTGATCGCCCGCTTTTCCATTCCGGTCATTCGTCATGCAGCGCACCGCCAGCAGCATCGGCGAGGTTCTGGTTCAGCGCGGAGTCCTGACGCCTGAGACCCTTGCCACCGCCCAGCAGGAAGCGGCCGACACGCACGTGCGGCTGGAGCATCTGCTGGTCAAGAACAAGACCGTGTCGACCGGCGACATGACGCTCGCGGTGGCCGACTACCTTCGCATGGCGCCGATCGCGCTGGGGCGGTTCGCCGCCGATCCGGCGCTGGTCGAGATCGTGCCGTTCCAGTGGCTGGAGCAGTTCAAGGCCCTGCCCGTTCACCGCCAGGGCCAGATGCTCTTCGTGGCCATGGCCGATCCCTTCGACATCTCCGCCGGCGAGATGCTGCACACGCTCTCCGGACTGGAGATCATCCCCCTGGTGGCCGCCGAACGGGAGGTGCTCGATATCCTGGAGCGCCAGGCGAAGAAGACCTCGCAGGTCCTGCAGGACGTGCTGAAGGAAGTCGCCGAACAGGAGGGCGACGTCGAGGTGGACCGGACGGTCAGCGAGGATATCAGCCTGGACGCGATCAAGGAGATCGCCGAGGAGGCGCCGGTCATCCGCATCGTCAATTCGGTCATGCTGGAGGCCCTGCGCCAGCACGCGAGCGATGTTCACATCGAGCCGATGGAGAAGACGATGCGGTTGCGCTACCGGATCGACGGCGTGCTGTACGAGAATCCGAGCCCGCCCAAGCGCCTGCATTCCGCGATCGCCTCCCGCATCAAGATCCTCTCCAACCTGAACATCGCCGAGCGCCGCGTGCCTCAGGACGGACGGTTCAAGATCCGGGCGATGGGACGGGAGGCCGACGTGCGCGTGAGCATCCTGCCGACCGTCCACGGCGAGAAGATCGTCATGCGGCTCCTGGACAAGTCGCAGCTGGCGCCCGGCCTGGCCCACCTGGGGTTGGACCCGCAGGCCTACGAGAACTTCAGTTACGCCATCCAGCAACCCCATGGCATGATCCTGGTCACCGGTCCGACCGGCAGCGGAAAGACCACGACCCTCTACTCGTGCCTGCAGGATTTGAACCAGATCGACGTCAACATCATCACGGTCGAAGACCCGGTGGAGTATCAGCTGCCCGGCATCAATCAGGTGCAGACGCATTCGGAGATCGGGCTGAGTTTCGCGGCGGGCCTCCGCTCGATCCTCCGGCAGGACCCCGACATCGTGATGGTCGGCGAGATCCGCGACTCCGAGACCGCCACCATCGCGGTGCAGGCGGCCCTCACCGGCCACCTGGTGCTCAGCACGCTGCACACGAACGACGCCGCCGGGGCCGTGGCGCGGATGGTGAACATGGGGATCGAACCGTTTCTTCTCGCGTCGTCGCTGCTCATGACGCAGGCGCAGCGCCTGTACCGCCGCATCTGCACCGTCTGCCGGGAGCCGCGCGAGTTCCCCGCGGAGCAGCTCCGCCTGAACCATCTCGACCCCGCGGATTTCGAGGGCGTGACCTTCTATCATCCGCGCGGATGCCCCAAGTGCGGGAATATCGGATACAAGGGGCGCGGCGCGCTGATGGAAATCCTCATGATCAGCGATCCGATCCGCGAGCAGATGATGCGGGATGCGAATGCCACGAAGATCCGCGAGATCGCCGTGCGGGAAGGCATGCTGACCCTGCGCGACGTCGGCATGAACAAGGTCAGGGACGGCATCACCAGCATTGAGGAGGTCCTGAGGGTGACGACCGGGGAGTAGCCACCTCATCGACAGGAGACCCAGCCCATGGCCACACCACCACCTTCCTCCCGCAACGCATCGCGGGTGTCGTCCGCGTCGGGCGGCGGCTCGCGGTTCGCCGCGGCCAGCCGCCCGTCGATTCGCCATACCCCCGGCGCGCGCAAGATCCGCTTCAAGGAACTCCCCGTGTTCAGCCGCATGATCGCGGCCATGCTTGACTCGGGCATCCCTCTCGTGCAGTCGCTCTCCGCCCTGGAGGAACAGACCCAGAGCCGGGTCTTCAAGAGCGTCGTCGCCGGGCTGCGCACCCGCATCGAGGGAGGCGCCGAGTTCTCGAACGCGCTCAAGGAATACCCGGACGTCTTCGACGAGCTGTACGTGAGCATGATCCGGGCCGGCGAGGCCGGCGGTCTGCTCGCGGAGATCGCCAACCGCGTCGCCCGCTACCTCGAGAGCGCCATGCGGCTGCGCCGCAAGGTCCGTTCGGCCATGATGTATCCGGTCGTCGTCATGTGCATCGCGCTCGGCATCGCCACGGCCATGATCATCTGGCTCGTGCCCGTGTTCAAGGAGATCTACAGCGACTTCGGCTCGAACCTCCCGGGTCCGACCCTGTTCCTTGTCCATACCAGCGAGTTCCTGCGCGCCCACGCCCTGATCGTCATCCTCGTGGTGGGCGGGCTGATCTTCCTGTTCAACAAGTGGAAGAAGACCGAGACGGGCGCCTATGCGTGGGACAACTTCATCCTGCGCTTCCCCCTGATCGGCGACCTGGTCGCGAAGATCGCGCTCGGACGCTTCGCGTCGACCTTCGCGCAACTCATCCATAGCGGCGTGCCCATCCTGGAGTCGCTCGACATCGTCGCCGTGGCCGTCGGGAACAAGGTCTTCGGCAGGATCATCCTCAACGCCAAGACCACCGTGGAGAGCGGCGAACTCCTCTCGACCGAGCTGACCAAGCACAAGGTCTTTCCGCGCGTGCTTGTGCACATGCTCGCGGCGGGTGAAAAGACCGGCAAGATGGACGAAATGCTCCAGAAAGTGGCCGACTTCTACGAGGAGGAGGTCGAAGCGGCCCTGGCGGGCCTGACGTCCATCATCGAACCTCTCTTGATGGTGTTCCTCGGCGTGGTCGTCGGAAGCATCGTGCTCGGCATGTTCATGCCCATCTTCAAGATGGCGGACATCATCGGCGTGTGATCCGCGGCCATCGGGAAGACGGCGAAGGAAGCGAGTCCTCATGTTCATGTCGTTGATGCGCAGGATATTGGCTGAAATTCTTCTTATAAATGAGAATGTATCTTGCATTTCCTGCGCGGATGTGCGATGCTTACGGATATTCTTGGCTCATGGTGTGTCCATTCGCTAGGTGATTCTCATGTCGCGTATTCTATTGGTCGATGACGAGCCTTCCATTCTGAATGTACTGACCGCCCTCCTGAGGAAGCAGGGATACGATGTGGTCCCCGCGGGCAACGGCGAGGCGGCGATCGGCCTCATCCGCACCGAGAAATTCGACCTCGTGCTGTCCGACATCCGAATGGAGCCGGTGAACGGTCTGCAGGTTCTGGAGGCGGTGCGCCAGGACAGCCCCGGGACGGCAGTCATCCTGCTCACGGGCTATGGATCGATCCGCACCGCGGTCGAGGCGATGAAGGGAGGCGCCTTCGACTACATCACGAAACCGTTCAAGGTGGACGAGCTGTTGCTCATCGTGCAGCGCGCCCTGGAATACCAGAGCGTGCTGGCGGAGAACGCGGGGCTGAAGGCGCAGCTGGAGGCGCGCTACCGCCTGGAGAATATCGTGGCGGAGAGCCCGAGCATGCGGAAAGTGTGCGAGATGATCGAGCGGGTGGCGCCGACGGACGCAACGGTGCTGATCATCGGCGAGAGCGGAACCGGCAAGGAGGTGGTCGCCCGCGCGCTCCATGCGCTCAGCAGCCGCAAGCACAAGCCGTTCGTTCCCGTCAATTGCGCCGCGATGCCGGAGCCGCTGCTGGAGTCCGAAATGTTCGGCCACAAAAAGGGATCGTTCACCGGCGCGTCGTCGGACAAGGAAGGCCTCTTCGAAGTGGCGAACGGGGGAACGATCTTCCTCGACGAAATCGGCGCCATGCCATTGAGCATCCAGGCCAAGTTCCTGCGCGTGCTTCAGGATAAGCATATCCGCAAGGTCGGAGGGACGGAGAACTATCCGGTGGACGTTCGGGTGCTCGCGGCGACGAACGAACCGCTCGAGAAGAAGATCGATCGCAACGAATTCCGGGAGGACCTGTATTACCGCATCAGCGTCATCCCCATTGAACTCCGGCCGCTGCGCGAGCGACGCGAGGACATCATCCCGCTGGTCTCCTGCTTCCTGCGGCGGGAGCGGGGCGCGTCGGGCGAGATTCCCCGTCTCGACCGCGATGCCGAGATCGTACTGGAGTCCTATCGCTGGCCCGGCAACGTGCGCGAACTGGAGAACGCGATCCGCCACGCCATGACCTTCTGCCGCGAGGGCGTGATTCGCAGGGAGGATCTCCCGACGAAGATCGTGGATCTCGCCGGCGGGGGGGCCATGTCGATGGAGATGCTGGAAAACTACCGCGGCAAGTCGCTGAAGGCCTTCCTGCGGACCAAGGAGCAGGAGTATATCGCGTCGATCATCAAGAGCGTGGATGGGGACAAGGAGAAGGCCGCCGGGGCCCTGAAGATCAGCCTGGCCACGCTCTACCGGAAACTCCCCGAGAACATCGATTAGCGCCTTCTCGAGCCGCATGCGGCCTGGCGGGGTGTCCGGCGCTCCGCGGTTCCCCGGCGCGCGCGGGCCCCCATCACTGCGGCGCGCGAATCGCGGGGGGCGGGGGGTTGGTGGCGCCGGGGCCGCCGGACTCCCTCGGCAGGCGGCCCACCCAGGTCTGGGTGACCACGTACTCCCATTCGAGTTCGGGGATGTCGGGTTTGCCAGCCCTCGGTCGTATGAGCACCAGCCGATCCTCGGGGCGCATCTTCTTCACCCATGGGGCGAAGGCCTTCGCGTCGCCGAAGTTCCACTGGATCTTCCGGTAGACCTCCAGATCCTCGGGCGGCATGAGGGTGGCCTCGTAGCCCAGGATGTACCGCCAGTCGCCGTGCGGATTCTTGAAGAAGGTCCGGTAGAAGACCTTCATGTCGTCGCTGTAGATGATGCCGCCCTTCTCGGGAAGCCATTCCGCGGTCTCGGCGTCCTCGCGCGTGAGATAGGTGGCGGTGAGATTGTAGGTCCAGCGGCCGCCGTAGTCGCTGGTGGTCACGAGGAAAAAGGATGCGCAGGCGAACGCGCCCAGGGCCAGCCGGCGGAGGGGATTCGGGCGACAGCCGGATTCGGTCACGCGGGCGAGCTCGCGCGCCAGCCACAGCGACAAGGCGGGCATCCCCCAGTCGTGCCAGAAACGGCCGACCTGGAGACCGAGCAGCCACCCGAGCATCGCGCACAGGAAAACCGGATCGCGCAACACCCGCCCAAGAACGTTCGGTTCGTTGATGCGCAAGAGGAGCAACATGAGCGCCACGATCGTCACGACGAGAATCAGGCCGTCGGTGGGCTGGAACTCCGCCACCAGCATGCGTTGAAGATCGTTGCGTCCGAACGCGGAGGTGACGATGCGCAGATGTCCGACAAGGAACTCGATCGGCCTCCCGGTCAGCGCGGCGCCGGCCAGGGAGCCCGCGAGCCAGGATACGCCCAGGCCGAGAGCCTCGCGCAATCGCCGGGCGGCGACGAACGCGGCGACGGGAACGACGAAGAGATACCAACTGCCGTGAATCCACACCGCCAGGGCGATCAGGGCGGCGCTCACGGGCACCCGCCACCGCCAATCCCCCTTCCGTTCGCCCGCGCTCCACAGGCTCAGCAGGACCACCAGCGCCGCCATGCTGAGGATGAAGGGGCGGCCGAACAACAGACGCCCGATCGGATTCTGTCCCGTGAAGGCGAGCAGCAGCAGGGCGAGTATCCATGCCTCCGGGCGACGGATCCAGGGCAACGCACTGCAGAGGAAGAGGACGAACAGGGCGATCACCGAGAAGGAAACCAGGCCGTCCGTGTCCATGTCGGTCAGGCGGTGAATCCGTCCGAGGATCGCGTGCCAGCCCGGGTTGTGGTCGATCGTGAGATCCGGTCGCATGACCAGGATCTCCGACCACGGTTTGCCGCTGACCGCCTTCGCGGTATGGCGAAGCGCATCGTCCGTCGGAAGGAAGCCGTACCCCATGATGCGCAGGGGAATCAGCAGGATGGTCATCAGAACCAGCGCCCATGTCGCCGTGCGCACCATCCGCACGAGGGGTGGGAGGGCTTCCTGCGCCGCGACGGCGCACTCCGGAGACGGTGCCTGTGACTCCATGGCCGGGACTCCATCCGCAAACCGCCGCACTCTGCACGCCGCCCCCCGTGAATGCAAGAACAAGTCAATCCGTCATCTTCCAGAGGGCGAACCGGACTCTCATTCCCCGGCCCTTGGGAGCACGCGGCGGGCCATCTCCGCGTACTCTGAACGGCGCGGCATCGAGGGAATCGCGCGAGTGCGGAGGCTCGCCGACCTGACCATCGACCGGCGGAAGGACGGACCGCACACTGCCGGATCCCTCGATTTCGCTCCGGTTCTTTTCATTTCTGATTCCAGCGCGATCAATCAGGCTTTTGGCGGTCGCGTGACGACGAATGGAGCGGGTATGTCTAGCATGCTCATCATCAGCTAATTACGATGCGGCATTAGTGCCATTTCGTCCCGGATCAATCTCCGTTCACCCGGCGGGAAATAGTGCTTGACGCATGGCATGCTGCCTGCTTCTATAAGACTCAGCTTGGCTTGGCTGCATGGTGCAGCAGGGTGAGGATAGTGTAGCGTGAGGTCGGCAGGAGGCAGGCCAGGCGGTATAAAAAAATACGGAGAAAGAAATGAAGAAGATGAGCAAGAAGGGGTTCACCCTGGTCGAGATCATGATCGTGGTTCTGATCATCGGCCTGCTGGCGGCGATCGCGATCCCGTCCTTCGTCCGCGCTCGTGAGACCTCCCGCGCCAAGACCTGCACCAACAACCTGCGGTTGGTGGATGCCGCGGTGGAGCAGTGGGCGATGGAGAACAATGCCACGACCGGGGCCACACCGAACGACGACGACGCGCTGCAATTCCTGAAGGGCAACGTCATGCCGGCCTGCCCTTCGAGCGGAACGGAGTACACGTGGCCGACGGTGGGCACGGTTCCGACGTGTCCGTCCACGGGTGTCACCCCGAACGCGGATAATGCATGGCATGCCATACCCGCAGGGAACTAACCGACACT
>CAZSUU010000063.1:17048-30287 GCA_964610105.1 uncultured Verrucomicrobiota bacterium
CCCCGAACGCGGATAATGCATGGCATGCCATACCCGCAGGGAACTAACCGACACTCACCCTCTCGGAGTTCGCGACGGACGAGGCGAGGAGATGCGGTCGGTGTGGCGCTCTGCTCACGATGCCCCGGCTTGAGGGCGAGCGCATGCGGCTTCAATTGCAGACGCGCGAGGAGGCGAGTCCGGCTTCCCGCGACCCGCCCGTGGTGGGAACGGGATCTGCGCCGGTCGGGCACGTCATCCTGGACCGCAAGGTGGAATTTGCCCGGCGGTCGGCGAAGGGCATACGGCATTCCTCCCCCGTGCTCGGGTGGTTGATATTCATCCTCCTCACCGCGGTCGTGATCGGCGCGCAGTTCGTGTACATGAGGATGGAAGAGTACCGGGACGCCTACCGCGTGTTCAGGCTGGTCTATCTCGGTCTCGCATGCCTGATGGTGTTGTACGACGCGTTTCGCGACAGCATGGCGCGTGGCCTGATGTGCATGTTCATACCCTTCTACATCTTCTTCTACGCGATCACGCGTGTGGATTCGTACTGGCGCCAGGGCGTGTTCGTGTCGAGCGTGGTGATGCTGGGCATGGAGATGGTCTTCCTGCCCAAGGAGGCGCTGCTGACCCTGGCGGAGGTCCAGGTGAACGCCTTCATCCGGAACGTGGCGGGCATGATCGAACGCGCGGGCGATGCGCCGATGCCGTGATCGTTGAGAAGGATTCCGGCCCACGCCGACGATGGCGTGGGCTTCGGGCAGAAAGGATCGTCTGCTGCGTGCCGGTGCCCGTCCTCACGGGCGCCTTCTTTGCGTCCTGCCCCCTTCTCGAGCGGGACCCCCCGTTCTGTGCGGCATCTCCTGCGGCATGCCCTTCGGTCTATCCGTGCGGATCTGTCAGAACAAGTCGTATAAAACAACAGTAAAATATCTTGCAAGATGATCAGTGTGGCGTAGAGTCTGCTCTAAATAGAGCCTTGGAGTACCGGTAGGTGGCAGCCATGAGCAGATCAAGTGACAGCAGCATCGGTGTTGCCCGGCAGGCGCGCATGGACTCGCGGATGGGCTTCACGCTTGTAGAGATTATGTTCGTGGCGCTCATCATCGGCCTGCTCGCCAGCATCGCCCTCCCTTCTTTCGTGCGGGCGCGCGAGAACTCGAAGTCCAAGGCCTGCATCACGAATCTCCGTTTGATCGACTCGGCCAAGGAACAGTACATCCTGGAGAACAACCTGGCGTTCCCGGGATCCGAGGTGTTGTCCTCGGATGTCATCCGGCTTTACCTGAAGGGTAACCGCTTCCCCAGCTGCCCTGCCGGCGGGTTGTATGACATCGGCGCCCTGGCCGATGTGCCGACGTGCTCGCTGGGAAACGTCTCGCTCGGATACCACTGCTTCCCCACGCGTTGATCGCGCCTTTTTTTGCTTTATCGCCGCCCTCCCTTCGCGTACCCTGACCGTCTTTTCGGGATTCAGTCATGAGAATACTCTCGGGCATACAGCCGTCAGGCAAGTTACACTTGGGCAATTACTTCGGCATGATGAAGCCGGCCGTCGAGCTGCAGGCGCAGGGCGAGGCGTTCTTTTTCATCGCCAATTACCACGCCCTGACCACGGTCGCGGATCCCGCCCGTCTGCGGGAGGACACGCGTGACGTCGCGCTGGATTTCCTGGCGTGCGGGCTGGACCCCTCTCGAACGGCCTTCTATCGCCAGAGCGACGTGCCCGAGGTGACGGAACTGACGTGGCTTCTGTCGGTCGTGACCCCGATGGGACTGCTGGAGCGATGTCATTCGTACAAGGACAAGCTCGCGCGCGGCATCGCGGCCAACCACGGTCTCTTCGCCTATCCCGTACTGATGGCGGCCGACATCCTGAGCGTTCAGTCGAACGTCGTCCCGGTGGGCCGCGATCAGAAGCAGCACGTGGAAGTGACGCGCGACATCGCGATCAAGTTCAACAACGCGTACGGCCCGGTCTTCGCCATCCCGGAGCCGGCGATCCAGGATGCGGTGGCGGTGGTCCCCGGCCTCGACGGACAGAAGATGTCCAAGTCGTACAACAACACGATCGAGATCTTCGGCCCGCTGGACGAGATCCGGCAGAAGGTCATGCGCATCGTCACCGACAGCCGGACGTTGGAGGAGCCCAAGGACCCCGAGCGGTGCACCCTTTTTGCCCTGTACCGTCTTCTCGTGTCGGACGAGGAGAGGATGGCCATGGAGGCGCGGTATCGCGCCGGCGGCCTCGGCTACGGGACGGTGAAGAAGGAGCTGTTCGCGCGCATCGAGGCCCACTTCGAGCCCATGCGCAAGCGCCGCGACGAGCTGGTGCGCGACGCGGGATATGTGGAGTCGGTCCTGCGCGCGGGGGCCGAACGGGCCCGGACGGAGGCAGCCCAGACCCTCCGGCGTGCACGGCAGGCCGTCGGGCTGGAGTAGCCGACCTACGGAATCCGCCATGCCTCCGCGGGAAGAATACAAGGTCCGTCTGGATGTCTTCGAGGGTCCCCTGGATCTGCTGCTCTACCTCATCCGGAAAGAGGAGGTGGACATCTACGACATACCGATCGAGCGCATCACGGCCCAGTACGTCCAGTACCTGGACCTGATGCGGATGCTGGACCTCAACATCGCCGGGGAGTTCCTGGTGATGGCCGCGACGCTGATGATGATCAAGAGCCGCATGCTGCTGCCGGTCGAAGAGCGGCCGCAGGCGGAGGAGGAGGCGGAGGAGGCGGATCCGCGGTGGGATCTCGTGCGGCAGCTGGTGGAATACAAGAAGTTCAAGGATGCCGCCCTCTTTCTCCAGCATCTCGAGACGCGCCAGGAGGACGTATTCGGACGGGAGGGCGACGGGGTTCAGATGGGCGCGGCGTCGGACGTGGCGATCGGCGACGTGAGCCTCTTCGACCTGATCGGCGCCTTCAACGCGGCGCTGACCCGCATCCCGAAGGAGGAGCTGCGCGAGATCTTCTCGGAGCGGTTCACCGTCGGCGAGAAGATCGACCAACTGCTCGACCTCATGCGCCGGGAGGAACGGGTCTCGCTGTCGCGCCTCTTCGGCCGGATGCGCTCCCGCCACGAGGTCGTGGTGACCTTCCTGGCCATGCTGGAGCTCATGCGGCTCAAGCACATCGTGGCGCGGCAGGACCACGCGTTCGGGGAGATCGTGATCGCGAGGGCGCCCGCCGCATGAGGGGGCCGGACAGGACAGGGACATGAACGAATCGCATGTGCTTCCGGAACTGAAGGAGATCGTGGGCGCCGTGCTCTTCGCCGCCAAGCAACCGGTCTCCCTCGCGCAGCTTCACGCCCTGATGCGGCAGACGGCCGAACGCATGGGTGGGGTGACGCGGGACTTCGCCGCCGCCTCGGAACGCGATGTCGCCACGGCGCTGGAAAGCCTGCGGTCGGATCTGGACCGGGGCCGCTGCGGCCTGCGCGTGGCCGAGGTGGCCCAGGGATTCCGGATGGAGAATACGGCCGCCTGCGGTCCGTGGCTGCGGACCTTCCTCGATCGCGGCCGCCCGGCGCGCCTCTCCCACCCGGCCCTGGAGACGCTCGCGATCGTCGCCTACCGCCAGCCGATCATGCGGTCGGAGATCGAGTCCGTGCGCGGCGTGGCCGTGGACCAGATCCTGCGCAATCTGCTCGACATGCAGCTCATCCGCGTGGCCGGCCGGAGCGATCTGCCGGGACGGCCATGGCTCTTCGGGACGACCCAGAGGTTCCTGGAGCATTTCGGACTCCGCAGTCTCGACGACCTGCCCGGCGTGGACGAGCTGCGACGGATGGAGGTCGCGCGCGGCGAAGCCCCGATGCAGGAGGAGATGGCGCTTGGCGCGGAGAAGCCCTCAACGGAGCCGGCGCCGTTCGTGGGTTTCGACCAGGAGGGCGAGGACGCCCCCGCGGAGGTCGAGGAGTCCGAGGGGGAGGAAGAGGAGCGCGAGGGTCTCCCCGGGGACGACGGGGAAGGGGAGGAGCCCGGGGGAAGGCGGTCATGAACCTCGACGAATTCCGGAAGAAGATCAACAGCCTGGATGCCGAGATCGTGCGGCTGCTCAACGAGCGGACCCGCGCCGCGCTCGAGATCGGTGAGCTGAAACGGGGCAAGGGCGACGAGGTGTACGTGCCCGCCCGCGAGAAGGAGGTCCTGGAGCGGATCATCGCGATGAACCAGGGCCCCCTCCCGTCGCCTTCGCTCGGGGCGATCTACCGGGAGATCATGTCCGCCGCCATCTCGCTCGAACGGCCGGTCCGGATCGCCTACCTCGGGCCGGCCGCCACGTTCACCCACCAGGCCGCCCGCGCCCGGTTCGGCGCGAGCGTGGACTACCTGACGTGCGAGACCATCGGCGATGTCTTCACGCTGGTGGAGAAGAAGGCGGCCGATTACGGGGTCGTGCCGATCGAGAACTCGACGGACGGCGCCGTCACGCACACGCTGGATCAGTTCCTCTCCACCCCGCTCAAGATCTGCGCGGAGATCTACCTGCCCATTTCGCAGAACCTCATGGCGCGGATTCCGAAGGACCGGATCCGCCGCATCTACAGCCGCGGCGAGGTCTTCGCCCAGTGCCGCCGCTGGCTGCAGGAACACATGGCGGGCGTGGAGCTGATCCCGATTTCGAGCACGGCCCGGGGCGCCGAGATGGCGGCCGGCGAGGAGGGCGCGGGCGCCATCGCCGGCATCCTGGCCGCCGAGCTCTACGGTCTGGACGTGCTGGCCGACAACGTCCAGGATCTCGGGGGGAACACCACGCGCTTCCTGGTCGTCGCGCCGCGCTTCGGCCGGGCGACCGGCGACGACAAGACCTCGGTCTTCTTCGGGGTGCGGCACAAGGTCGGCGCCCTGTACCAGGCGCTGGCGGTGTTCAGCCATCACGGGATCAACATGATGAAGATCGAGTCGCGCCCCAGCCGCACCAAGGCGTGGGAGTACTACTTCTTCGTCGACATCGAGGGCCATGCCGAGAATCCGGCGGTCGCGGGCGCCCTCGACAAGATGCGTGAACACACCACGATCATGACGGTGCTGGGATCGTACCCGCGCGCCCAGGGGAGGGAAGGATGAGCATGAACGGCGTCAAACCCTGGATCTGGGATCTGGGCGTCTACGAGCCGGGCCGGCCGATCGAGGAGGTCGCGCGCGAGTACGGATTCGCGAGCGCGGACGAGATCGTCAAGCTGGCGTCGAACGAGAACACCCTGGGGCCTTCGCCGCGCGCGGTCCGCGCCATGCGGGCGGCCGCGCGCACGATGCACCTCTATCCCGACGGCGGCGCCTACTACCTCCGGCGGGATCTGGCCGCGCGGCTGCGGGTGAGCCCCGAGGAGATCATGGTCGGGCACGGCAGCAACGAGATCATCGCCCTGCTGGGGCATGCCTTCCTGGGCCGCGACACGGACATCGTCATGGCGGACCGCGCCTTCGCCGTGTATGCCCTCGTCGCCCGCCTGTACGAGGCGGGGATCGTGGCGGTGCCCATGCGCGACTTCACGCACGACCTGGATGCCATGCGCGCGGCCATCACGCCCCGGACGCGGCTCGTGTTCGTGTCCAATCCCAACAACCCCACCGGCACCATGGTGGACGGACCCGCGATCGACCGGTTCATGGATCGCGTGCCGGAGGGCGTGGCCGTGGTGTTCGACGAGGCGTACATCGAGCTCCTGCCGCCGGAACGGCAGCCGGACACCCTGCGCTTCGTGCGGGAAGGGCGCGACGTCTTCGTGCTCCGGACGTTCTCCAAGACCTATGGCCTGGCCGGCCTCCGCGTCGGCTACGCGATCGCGCCGGCCCGGGGCATCGAGGCGCTGAACCGCGTGCGCCAGCCGTTCAACGTGAATGCGATGGCGCAGGCGGCCGCGCGGGCCGCGCTGGACGACGAGGCCTACGTGGCCCGCACGCGGCGCATGGTGGCGTCGGGGCTCCGCCAGCTCGGGCGGGGACTCAAGGCGCAGGGGCTGCCCTTCGTGCCTTCGGTGGCCAACTTCATCCTGGTCCGGGTGGGGGCCGGTCGCCGCGTGTTCGAGGCCCTGCAGCGGCGGCGCGTGATCGTCCGGCCGATGGACGGCTATGGCCTGCCCGAGTATGTGCGGATCTCGGTCGGCACGCGCGCGCAGAACGCGCGCCTCCTTGAGCAGCTTGCGGAGGTCATGTCGGAGCGCGCGCCATGATCATCGTCCTCCGACAGGGCGCCACCGACGCCCAGTTGCAGCACATCGTCGAGACCGTCAGCGGCTGGGGGCTCACGCCGACGGTCAGCCGCGGCGTGGAGCGGACCGTGATCGGCGTCATCGGGAACGAGGACATCATCCGGTCCAAGCCCCTCGACGTGTTCCCCGGTGTCGAGAAGGTGATGAGCGTGGTGAAGCCGTACCGGCTGGCCAGCCTGGCCTCGAATCCGGTCGGCACCCGCATCACGATCCCGCCCGTGCGCCCGGATGTCGAGCCGCTGCTCATCGGGGGCGAGCGCGTGGTCATGATGGCGGGGCCGTGCTCGATCGAGAGCCGCGAGATGCTCCTCGACATGGCCCGGTGCGTGAAGGAGTCGGGCGCCGCGATTCTGCGCGCCGGGGCGTTCAAACCGCGGACCTCGCCCTACGCCTTTCAGGGGCTTGGGGTGGAGGGCCTGCGCTACCTTGCGGAGGCTCGGCGCGAGGTCGGGATCCCGGTGGTGACCGAGGTGATGGACACGCGCGACGTGGAGCTGGTCGCGGAGGTGGCGGACATCATCCAGGTCGGCGCCCGCAACATGCAGAATTTCAACCTCCTCAAGGTCATCGGCCGTTCCGCCAAGCCCGTGCTGCTCAAGCGCGGACTGTCCAGCACGGTGGAGGAGCTCCTGATGAGCGCCGAGTACATCCTGAGCGAGGGCAATCCCAACGTCATTCTGTGTGAGCGGGGCATCCGCACCTTCGAGAAGGCGACCCGGAACACCCTGGACCTCAGCGCCGTCGCGGTGCTTCACCGGGAGACGCACCTGCCGGTCTTCGTCGATCCGAGCCATGGCACGGGGCACTGGGACCTGGTGCCGCCGATGGCCCGCGCCGCCGTGGCGGCCGGCGCGGACGGTATCACGGTGGAACTGCACCGGCAGCCCGAACAGGCGCTCTCGGACGGGTCCCAGGCGCTGCTGCCGGAGACCTTCGCCGCCATGATGAAGCAACTGGCGCAACTGGCCAGGGCGGTCGACCGGACCCTCTGACGGCCCCCTTCGCGCATGGATCGCATTGCCATAATCGGACTCGGGCTCATGGGCGGATCGCTCGGCCTCGCCCTCAAGGCCCGCGGGGGCTTCCGGGTCGCCGCCTGTGCCCGGCGGGCGGAGACGCTCCGGCGGGCCCTGGAACGGGGCCTGGCGGACGAGACGTTCGATCAGCCGGCCGCGGCCGCGAACGGGGCATCCGTGGTGGTGGTGTGCGCGCCCGTGCTCGCCATTCCCGACCTCGTTCGACAGTGCCGCGAGGGACTGCGCCCGGGCGGGGTGGTCACCGACGTGGGCAGCACCAAGGCCTGGGTGCAACGCGAGGCGGCCGCCGCCGTGGAGGGAACCGGCGCGCATTTCGTGGGAAGTCATCCGATGGCCGGCTCGGAGAAGACCGGCCTGGAGTCGGCCTCGGCGGGACTCTACTCGGGCGCGCTGACCGTCGTCACGCCGGGGGACGCGCCCGCGGCGGCCGTTCGCGCGGTCCGGGGGCTGTGGGAGGCCGCAGGGTGCCGCGTGCGGGAAATGGACGCCGGAGAACACGATCTGTGCGTGGCCCGTACCAGCCACATGCCGCACGTCACGGCGGCCCTCGTCGTGCTGGCGGCGGCCGCCGGCACACCGCCGGAGGGGCGGCCGCGACTGGGGGCGCTGGCCGGTCCGGGGTTCCGCGACACGACCCGCGTGGCCGCGGGATCGCCCGCGATGTGGCGCGATATCCTGTGCACGAACGGCGGAGCGATCCTGTCGGCCCTGGCGGATCTGGGGCGCGGGATCGAGGCCCTGGCGGAGGCCGTCCGGACGGAACGCTTCGACGAGGTGTACCGGATGCTGGACGACGCGCGGCACGTACGGAGCGGCCTGATGGACCGGTCGCCCTTCGGACCGGACGCGGACAACGGAAGGGGATCGGCATGAGGACGCGGAACATGACCGTCAAACCCGCGCGGCGGCTGCGCGGCCAGATCGAGATGCCGGGCGACAAGAGCATCTCCCACCGCGTCGCCATGCTGTGCGCGATCGCGTCCGGGCGGTCGGTGGTGAAGGGCTTCCTGCGCAGCGGCGATTGCCTGCACAGCCTCCGGGCCATGCAGTCGCTGGGGGCGCGGGCGGACTTCGCCGACGACGACCTCTACGTCACCGGCAACGGCGGGAGAATGATGCAGCCGGTGGGCCCTCTCGACATGGGGAATTCCGGCACCGGCCTGCGCCTGCTCGCCGGCCTGCTGGCCGGGCACCCCCTCGACGTCACCCTCACGGGCGACGCCTCGCTGTGCTCGCGTCCGATGGGGCGCATCGAGGAGCCGCTGGAGCGCATGGGCGCGAAGGTGGATCTGACGGGCGAAAAGGGCTGCGCCCCCGTGCGTGTCCGCGGGACCGCGCTGAAGGCGATCGCCTATGACCTCCCCGTGGCCTCCGCGCAGGTGAAGTCGTGCATCCTCCTCGCCGGGCTGTTCGCGGAAGGCGAGACCTGCCTGCGGGAGCGCATGCCCACCCGCGATCACACGGAACGGCTGCTGAACGCCATGGGTGTGCCGGTCGCCACCGACGGCCTGCGGGTCTCGATGCGCGGATTCGGCCCCGCGGGCCCGAAGATGCAGGGCGCGCGATGGCGGATCCCCGGCGACTTCTCCTCGGCCGCCTTCTGGCTTGTGGCCGCGGCCGCGAAAGAGGGCGCGGAGATCACGGTGCGGAACGTGGGATTGAATCCGCGGCGCATCGCGCTGCTCGACGTGCTCCGGCGGATGGGCGCCGATCTGACCGTCGAGCCGTCGTCGTCCCGGGAATTCGTCGAGCCGGCCGGCGATATCGCCGTGCGCGGCCGCACCCTCCGGGGCGCCGAGATCGGCGGGGCGGAGATTCCGAATCTCATCGATGAACTGCCGATCCTGTCGGTCGCGGGCGCCCTGGCCCAGGGCGAGACGATCATCCGTGACGCGGCGGAGCTGCGCGTGAAGGAATCGGACCGCATCGCGACCATGGCCGCCGGATTGCGGGACATGGGCGTGGAGGTGGAGGAGAAGCCGGATGGCATGCGCATCGGGGGCGGGACGGCCGTGCGGCCTTCGCCTACCCTCAGGAGCGCGGGCGATCACCGGATCGCGATGTCCCTGGCCATCCTCTCGCTGTTCGGGCCCGAGCCATCGTCGATCGCGAATGTCGACTGTGTGGACACCTCGTATCCGGAGTTCTGGGCCCATCTCGCGCGGCTGACGGCATAGTGTTCCGCCATCCACCGCTGTGCCGTGGCCGGGACGGGCCGGGCCGATCGGAGTCCGGGCGGCGACCGAAAAGCGGGGGCGGACGGACGGGAATTGTAACCATGGGCAAGTCGACCTTGTGCATCGCCATCGACGGTCCCTCGGCCTCGGGCAAGTCCACGGTGTCGAGGCGGGTCGCGCGCGCGCTGGGGTTCGTCTACGTCGACTCCGGCGCCCTCTACCGGGGCCTGACCTGGGCGGCCCTGAAGGCCGGCGTCGACACGACGGATGCGGCCGCCGTGATCGCGCTGCTCGCGCGCAACCGGTGGCGGTTTCACGTGGTGGATCAGGCGCTTCAATTCGACATCGACGGAGTGAACCCCGGGATCGAGCTGCGGTCGGAGCCGGTGCGGGAACACGTGTCCGATATCGCGGCCATCCCCGAAGTCCGCGCCTTCGTCGTCGGCCGGCTGCGCGAAGCGGCGGATTTCGGACCGCTGGTCATGGAGGGCCGCGACATCGGGACGGTCGTGTTCCCCGAAAGCCCCTGCAAGTTCTATCTCGACGCCGATCCCGAGGTGCGCGCGCGCCGGCGGCTGCAGGACATCGTTTCGCTGGAGGGGCGCGGCGACGTCGGGATGGTGCGGACTTCCCTGGCGCGGCGGGACGCGAAGGACCGGACGCGGGCGACGGCGCCGCTGCAGATCGCCCGCAACGCCACCGTCATCGATTCCACCGCCATGTCCGTCGACGAGGTGGTCCGGTTCATCGTCGATCGCGTCCGGGCGGACGGGGTGGGGGCATGAGCGACGGGCGCATCGGGCTCTTCTACCGCTTCTGCCGCTGCGCGCTGCACGGCCTGCTGCGCCTGTTCTGCCGGATGAAGGCCGTGGGCATCGACCGCATCCCGCGCTCGGGCGGGTGCATCGTGGTGGCCAATCACGCGAGCTACCTTGACCCGCCGGTGCTGGGCGCGGCCGTGACGCACCGGATGGTGCACTACATGGCGCGGGATTCCCTGTTCAGGCCGCCGATCATGAAATGGGTGCTTGACCACCTCGGGGTGGTGCCGCTCAACCGCGATCGAGGCGACGTCGGTGCCCTGCGAAGGGCGCTCCGCATCCTGCAGGACGGGGGAGCGCTGGGTTTTTTTCCCGAGGGCACGCGTTCGCTGACGGGCCGGATGCAGCCGGCGAAGGCGGGCGTGGGGTTCCTGGTGGCGAAGGCCGGGGTGCCGGTCATTCCGGCCCGGATCACCGGGACCTTCGAGGCGTGGCCCAAGGGGCGCAGATTTCGTCCGCACCCGGTGCGGGTCGTCTACGGGGCGCCCATCACCCCGGAGGAGATCGCCGCCTTCGGCACCGGCGGCGAGGCGTACGAACGCATCGCCGCCCACGTCATGGAGCGCATTTCCGCCGTCGACACAGGCTCCTGAGGCGGCGAGCCAGAATCCGACGGTCGTTGGCCGCTCAGTGCTTCCTCTCCAGTCCGTCCGTTCCTCCGTGCAACCGCGCCGCCTTCGGAGATTGTTCTGCCACCCTTTCCACGGAGAAACCCTACAAAAGACATCACACGCATCTGCGTGTCGTTTTACCGCGGAACGATTCAAGGCGCCGAGCCGCAACCCAGGAGTCCCGGTCGCTCCATCGGCCCGTTTCTGTCTGGACATCCCCCGCGCGATCTGGTAGCTCATCTGCCGTTCGATTGCGGGCGTAATTCAGCGGTAGAATGTCAGCTTCCCAAGCTGAACGTCACGGGTTCGATCCCCGTCGCCCGCTCCATTCTGCCATAACATAAAAAGCCATATTTACTTAGGTTTTTGCGATGTTTTCGATACCCGGCCGCACGGAAACGGCGTAGCAGCCGACGGCAACGAATGGCAACGAAAAGCAGGTTTGGTGCCCCTTTTTGTCCCTTCTGGGCCAGTGCTCAGTCATACCAGTTTTCGAAGGTCTTCGTGTACTCGGCGGGGTGGCGGAATTGGCCGAAGCCGAAGAGGACGGCGTGGGCCATTTCGTGAACGCACTCGGGCCAGCGTTCATTCCCCTTGGGGTCGAGGTAGAAGGTGACGGTCTGGCGGTCTGCGGTTCCGGCGATCTGTGCGGCGGTGTTGGTCTTCTTGTCGCCCCACCATCCGCCGCCAAGATGCTGGCCTTGGACGCCAACGACCTTGATGCCGTACTTGCCGCGGTACTTCTTGCTGAGCTTGGTTTCGGCTTCGGCGAGCGCCGCTTCGGCAATGTCGCGGCTGAAGTTCTTGCAGCTGGTGATGCGTTTGGGCTTGGGCTCCCAGCCGAACCATGAGCGGATTCTGTCCCAGAGTCTCATTGGGCGGATTCCTGGTCGTCTTCCTCGGCGACGACGATGCGGATGACGTTGCCTTCGCCATCCTGACGGGCTTTGATGTTTCCGCCGGAGTCGGCGGGCGGGACGGAGACCTCAAGGGTGTTGCGCTTGCCGGCCTGGGCGACGTCGACGTATGGCGTGTCGGTCTGGACGGTCTTGGTTTCGGTCTTTTCGTTCCAGAAGCGCCAGTCTGTCTTTTCCCCCCATGTGACGATGCCGCCGGCGAGGGCGACGAGGCCGGAGGCGACAAGGGCGCCGCGGTTGGTGTAGGACCATGCACCGATGTCGCCCCAGACGGACCGTGGGACGGGCGTTTCAGTGGTCGCCACGAGGGCCGGCGTGTCGGCCATGCCGCCAGCCTGGGCAATGGTGTCGCCGATGATGCGACGCGGGGTCTGGTAGGTTCGCCATACGGTGGGCTGCCCCTCGTGGGCTGCGATAGGGGCCGGTTTCGGTCGTGGAGCTCCCCAGAACTTGCAGGTTATGCCGAGGCCGGCGAAGTCAATGCCGCGGCCGTCGGTCTGGAGAACGGGCTTGAGCGCGAATTCGGGGCCGGCGTCGGCCGCGGGCGCTGACGGTGCGGCGGCGATGAAAACGAGGGTGCCGATGATGAGGACGGGGGCGATGCCGATGCGGGTGGTCATGGGCCGGGCTCCTGTGGCTCTTGTTGAGGCTCGGGGGGGTCGAGGACGGGCCATTTCGCTTGAATGGCCCGGATTGAAGCGGGCGGGGTGCCGTCGCCGGGCCCCGGGTGGAGCCAGTTGAAGCACCAGACGTTGAGCCATTTCAGTAGCGCTTCCACGGGGCGGGCGCCGGTGGCATTCATGGCGTCGTAGAATTCGCGGTGGCACGCGCGAAGGCCGAGACCGAGAGTGCGACGGTAGCGGACGAGGTAGTCGTGCAGGCCGGCTGCGGCATCTTCGCGGCCCTCACTGGGCGGGTAGATGATCCAGAGGGGCCGGGGGACAGAGTAGAGGTCAACGATGAGGTTCTCGGGGATTGTGAAAACGCGGTCAAGGCGGGCGGAATGCCAGCGGCAGGGCGCGATGACTCGCCATGTGCGTTCGCGCTCGGGGCAGGGGAGAAGTTGGAGGATGCCGAGGAAGCGGGCGGCGTTCAGGATCTGGGGGGAGTCGGTCATGTGGCACCGGTGAAGATGGCCGTGAGGAGCTGCAGTAGTTTGGCGGGGAGGTCGGAGCCGCCGGCGGTGCCGAGGAGGAGCCCGCCCATTCCGGTGGCGAGACCGAGGCGCCATTTCTCGAGGTTGCGGACGCGGCCGTTGGTGGCCGTCGTCTGGGCCTCGATGCGGTCGAGTTGGGCGCGGATGTCCTTCACGGCCTGGTCGTGCAGGGCGCACATGACGCCGGCGCCTGCGGCTGCTGCCGGCTGCTGCGGTGCGACGGGGGTGTCGTTTTCGTTCATGGTCGGGGTTCTTTAGGGCAGGGGTGTCATGTCGAGGGTGTTGGTGACGGTGCCGATGACGTGGATGAACA
>CAZSUU010000064.1:0-17736 GCA_964610105.1 uncultured Verrucomicrobiota bacterium
ACGTGTCAACCGCTTTCTGCATCGCTGCTGCCGCCGTTCGAGCTGGCCAGCGAACTGATCGGGCAACTGGAGTTACCCTCGTTGCTGGATCGCTACGTGCCGACCACCGCCCGCCGCTGTCGGCTGCCCTACGGCAAGGCCCTGGGCGTGCTGTTGCGCTCCATCTTGATCGAGCGCGAACCGATCTATCGGCACGAGGCGCTGGTCCAGAGCTTCGCTCCGGGTCTGTTTGGCCTGGAGCCGGCCGAGACCGTGCGGTTGTGCGATGACACCCTGGGCCGCGCGCTCGATCAGTTGTTCCTCGCCAATCGGGCCGCGTTGCTGACCGAGGTGGTCGTGACCATGAGCCGAAGGTTCGCCGTGCGGTTGGACGAACTGCACAACGATTCCACGACCGTACAGTTCGCGGGGCAACACCCCGCCGAACCACTCGAAGCCCCGCTGCAGCCCGTCCAGCAGGCTCTCGGTGTCCATCGCCCGGTAGCCCCGCACGTACAGCGCCCCGCTGAAGCGAAAGCGCATGACGAACAGCCAGACGCTCGTCAGGACGCCCGCGAGGTAAATCTTCACCTCCGTCCAGTCCGCCTCGCACAGCCCCGTCGGTTCCTTCACGCGGTCCAGCGAGACCTCGCCGCGCACCACGCCCAACTCCCCGCGCCGCCGGTGCAGGTAGCGCCGGACCTGCGAGACGCTGCCTTCGTACCCCAGGTGCTCCCGCAGATGGTTGGCGATCGACAGGCCGTTGTGCTTCTGCTTGCCCCACTGCACGCCGCCTTCCCGGCCCTCCAGCACATCGTCGATGTAGCGCTGGTGTTCCGCCAGAAGCACCCGCGGCTCCCTCCGCTGCACCTCCCGATGGCGAAACCCCTCGATCCCCTCCTTGAGCGCTTTGGCGATGGTGTTCCGTGAACGCTGAAACACCCGCGCCGCCTCCCGCGCACTGTGACCCAGCACGCGGCAGTAATCCGTTATCCCATGCACGTCTTCCACCTTCAGCATCCTTCCCGCCTCCTGCCCCCAGGGCACTGATCTGCCCCGAAGCATGCAGAGGCCTCTGAAGGTGGCTCAATTCTTAACGCGTGCCTGGCTCAGTTCTTAATGCGCGTCTGCGTTCACGCCGCGGTGCGATGCTGACGGACTCGCAACCGCCATCGGCGTGGCGGTTGTTGGTGGGTCCGTTGGTTCCCGTTGGTGGTTTTGTTGGTTTTTGGCCACCGTATTTCAGGGTGTTCGCCGCGTTTCACCGCCGGAGGCGGAAACGGGCGTACATGCAGAAAACCCTTGAAAACAAAGGGCCGGAACGCTTGTTCCGGCCCTCAAGTTGGTAGCGGGGCCTGGATTTGAACCAGGGACCTTCAGGTTATGAGCCTGACGAGCTACCGGGCTGCTCCACCCCGCAGTCTTGTTCCAAACTACGGATGATAGAATACAAGGGTGCCGGGGATTTGGCAAGTCGTCTTCTGCAGGTATGATCGGCGCGGGTGCGTTCGCCACGGGAAACGCTCCGGGACTACCGGGGAACGAGACGCGAGGGCACAACCTGAGACGGCCATCCGCAACGCAACGGCCCTGACCGCTCCACGCTTCCGCTCCAATCCGTCCGTTCCTCCATGCAATCGCGCCTCCCCGCGTCTCCTCGTGGCGAGGGGCGCCTGGAGCTCGCGGCCGGGATCTCACCGGTCCTTCCCGCGGGACCTGACGCCTCGCACGGGCGAGCCGTTGGCGCGGTCCTTCAGGTGGAGCTCCCACAGCTTGATGTACTTCAAGGCCGCGCCATAGGCGGCGAGGCGGGCGATCATGAACCCGTGGGCCCCGTCCAGAAAGCCGCCCTTCACGACGTAGCCTTTCATGAACCGGAGCGCGGGACGGAACAGGAGGTCGGTCCAGCGAAACGGTCGCTCTTCCACGAACTTCTGCTGCGCGGTGATGGTCGAGAAGCGGTTGAGCGTCACCATGTGGTCCTCCACATCGTCGTAGGTGTAGTGCCACAGGGGATACCTCAGCCGTTTCACGGCCCCGCTCACGACCACGCGATCGTGCGGTTCCTGTCCCTCCGTGCGGCCGTGGGCCTTGTGGAAGAGCCGGAGCTTGATATCCGGATACCACTCGCCGTGGCGGATCCATCGCCCCAGGTAATACACCATGCGGGGAAACTCGTAGCCGACGAACGGGGCGTTCCCCCGCTCGAACTCGGCCAAGATTTCGTCCCGAAGCTCCGGCGAAACCTCCTCATCCGAGTCCAGGAAGAGCACCCAGTCGTGGGTCGCCATCCCGCGGATCAGGTTGCGCTGGCCGACATAGCCCAGCCATTCGTGCTGGTAGACCCGTTCCGTGAACTGCCGGCAGATCTGGGGGGTCCGGTCGGTACTGTAGCTGTCGAGGACGACGACCTCATCACACCAGCGCACGCTTTCGAGGCACCGCTGGATCTTGCGTTCCTCGTTGAAGCAGATGATACACGCCGAGATCCGAGCCCGCATCGGATGCCTCACGATCCGTCCTGCGCGCCGCCGCCGCCGGCCGCCGTCTCTCCGGGCGTCTGGCGGAGGAGATCGGTCGGCCGGGCCTCCTCGTCCTGCAGCAGGCCGTTGAGCATCAACCGGACGACGAAGCCGTAGAACTCCTCGCCCGAGCGCACGCGCTCGCGGAAGCCCCGCGGGATGAGGTAGGTGGCGTTGAGGGTCCTGGCCCCGTCCTCCGACCATTCCCCCTCGGCGGAGATCAGGGTTCGGGGGGGCAGGGCGCGCGACAGCACGATCTCGCCGCTGTCGGCGTCGCGGTCGAAGAACGACACCTCCACCCGGACCTGGTCGGCGGCCGGGGGCGCACCGCCCACGGACGCCAGGCCGATGCGCACCACCCGCATCTCGTCATAGTCCGTGCTCTCCGGGAAGCGGTGCTGCGACACGCCGGAGATCTTGAGCCGCCGGGGCGGCGGCGCGGACTTCTGGCGCAGATCCGCCGACAACCGCGCCCATTCGCCGGCCGCTTTCTCCGCCAGGGGCGGCGACGTGTTGTGCTGGATCAACTGCGACCACTGGCTGATCGCCTTGTCGAGGTGCCCCTGTTGTTCATACAGGCGCGCTCCCTCCTCGTAGGCCGCGAGGAAGCCGGGGTCCTCCTTCTGCAACTGGAGCAACTGACGTTCCGCCTCGTCCGGTTGCCCCGAGGCGAGGGACGCGCGCGCCCTGCGCAGGGCATCCTCCGACCGGCGCAGCCGTTCGGCCGCCTTCGCCGCGGCCCCCGCGGCCGCGTCCTCAGCCGCGGGGGCGGGCCGCGCCACGATGGGCGGCGGCGCATTCGTGGCTTCGGGGGAGGCGTTCGTCGGCGGGGGTGGAGCCGTGGCCACCGCCACGGAGGCGGTACCGGTCGCCGGCGGTGGGGACGTCACCGCGGTCGCCGGCGGCGGCGCGGCGGCGACGGCCACCGTCTGGGTCGGGAGGTTCTTCACCGCTTCCTTGATCACGGCCAGCTCTTCACGGAGGCGGCGGAATTCCTCGGACACCATGTCCGCCGGCGCCGGGATCGGACGAGCCGGCGCGTTGGTGACCGCCGGCGGCACCGGCACCATGGCCACGACCGTGGTCACCGGCGACGGCGCGACCGCGACGGACGGAGCGGCGGCCGTGGACGGCGGCGGGATGGAGGCGACGGGGATCGCGGCGTTGGTGTCGGGCAGGCCGGCGACGGAGGACGTCCCGGTCGCGGCTCCGCTGCGAGAGCCGGCCAGGCGGGCGCCATACCAGGCCACGGGCGCGAGAACCGCCGCCACCGCCGCGGCCTTCAACGCCTTCCGGAGGAGCCGCACGCGGTCGGCCGGTGTGCCTCCGCTGATCTCCGCCTGGACGAAGGCCTGGACGAGGAAGGTCGTGCGCCCGATCTCGATCACGTCGCCATGCTTGAGATGGGCCTCGCGCACCTCGTGCTTGTTGACGAGGATGCGGTTCATCGTGCCCAGATCGTGGACGAGCAGTCCGTCGTCCGTGTGTTCAAGAATCGCATGCTCCTGCGCCACCTCCGGGTCCGACAGGCGCAGGCCGCAGTCCTCTCCCCGCCCGATGGTCATAGGTTCCATCGGGATCGTGATCCGCTCGCCCCTCGTCGGGCCGTTGAGGACTACCAATCGGAAGATCACATGCGACTCCACTCGCTCCGGGTTACTGTACGTCCGGGGCGGCTCCGTTCAACGGAGTCTGGACCAAAACCTTCGTGTGGACAACCAAAATGGCCGCCGCCCAGTCTTCCCGGTCCCCACCGCATGTATAACATCCACCCCAGCGATCGCTGAGCTGGATGTTACGCCTGGCGGCGCTGCGGCTTCCCGATGGGATCGCGAAAGGGGGGATGGAGGAGGGAGGCGGCCAGCCGCCGTCGCTCGGATCTCCACCCGGTCGGCGGGGCCGCCGGCCCTCCCGCCGCGCGTCGCCCCCCGTCGGGGGCCGCGGGGGAGAAACCGCACGCGTCAAACCACGGCTTGGCGCGGAGCGCCGACGATGATACACGCGGAGTCGATGAAGCCGATCGGTCCGATCGCCTGGTACATCACCCCGCACGGCAACGGGCATGCCGTGCGATCGTGCGACATCCTGTCGGCGCTGTGCCGGCTCCGTCCGGAGGCGCCGGTGGAGATCGTCAGCCGGGCCCCGGAGCCCTTCCTCCGGAACCGGCTGCCCGCCGGCCGTTTCACCTTCCGGCACGCCGGCTTCGACGTGGGCATGATCCAGCGTGACTCGGTGCAGGCCGATCTTCCGGCCACGCTCGACGCCCTTCGCGACCTGGAGCGGCGTCGGTCCGGGCTGATCGAGGCGGAGACCGCGCATCTGCGGGCGGAAGGCATCCGGCTGGCGGTGTGCGACATCCCGGCCTTTCCGATCGAGGCGGCCGCGCGCCTGGGAATCCCCCGGCTGGCGACCGGCAACTTCTCGTGGAACTGGATCTACGAGCATTTCGCCGCCGCCGATCCGGCGTGGCGGACGGCGGCCGAGATGTACCGGCGGGGATACGGGCTCTGCGACCTGCTCCTGCGACAGCCCTTCCACGAACCGATGGAGGCCTTCCCGCGGATCGAGGATGTGCCCGTTCTCGCCTCGCCCGGCGCGCCGCGCCGCGCGGAGATCGCCGCCCGGTATCATTGTCCGGCGGATCGCCGGTGGGTGCTGTTGTCCTTCTCCGCGCTGCACTGGCCGCCGGAGACCCTCGCCCGGCTGGAGGCGATGGAGCCGTTGCTGTTTCTGACGGTCAAGCCGCTGGAATGGCCGGCCCGGCGCAACTTCGTGGCCGTGGACCGGCACGTGTTTCCGTTCTGCGATGTGCTTGCCTCCGCCGACGCGGTTCTGACCAAGCCCGGCTTCGGGATCGTGTCGGAGTGCGCGGTGAACGCCAAGCCGATGGTGTACGCGGAGCGCCCGGAATGGCCGGAGAGCGCGGTGCTGGAGTCGGCGATCGCGCGCCACCTGCGGGCGGCGAGGATCACGGGTGACGAGCTCTATGCCGGCCGGATCGAGGAGGCGGTGGAGGCGGCGCTCCGTGCTCCACCCCCGCCGGAGCGGGTCCTGCAGGGCGGCGCGCCCATCGCGGCGAGGCGGATCCTGGAGTTCCTGACCTGAGGCGGGCGTGTGTCTGCAACGCAACCTCGACCGCGAGGCGGGCGCACATGATCCGCAATCCAATCACTGTAGCCACGCCGCTCCGTGGCGTACGCGTCGCACCCTGTGCGGCGAAGTGACCGGCCCTTGCCCGATCGCGAGGGAACAAGCGATCTGGATACGGACTCTGCGCAAGACCGTGCATGACGTTCGATGGCCGGTTCGATTGCGAGTCCGATTGCGATTGAGATTGCGATTGCGATGGGGATTGGGATTGCGATTGCGATTGGGATTGCGATTGAGATTGGGATTGGGAGGGGGATTGGGAGGGAGGGGGCGGAACACCGAACGCCGAACACTGACCTCTGAACTCCGGGTGCGCTGAACGGCCTGCCGTTCACTCCACCTCCCACACGGGATCGCCCCGGCCGGCGGTGTATTCCGAGACGCGCACCTCGCCGGACATGGCGACCCATTGGTGCCCCTCGTACGTGTGCTGCGAGCGCTCGGCGCCCGGCGCGAGATCGGCGTACTTCGTAAGGCCGCCCGTGAAATTGACCCAGAACAGCGCTACGGGGCGGCCGGTCCGGTTGCGCACGGTGATCGTCACGTCATCGCCGGATCCGCCCTTCATGCGGTAGTCGCGCGGCGGCTCGCGACCGAGAAGGTGACGGACGAAATGATCCCACTGGCGGCCCTGGACGTACGGATGATTGAGGCCGTGATCTGTCCCGGGAACGATCAGGAGATCGAAGTCCTTTCCGGCGTCCATGAGCGCCTTGGCAAACTGCATCGTGGCGGCGTGAGGATTGACGTTGTCGTCCAACTCGCCGTGGATGAGCAGCAGGCGGCCCCGGAGGCGGCCGGCGCATTCCGTGTTCGACTGTTCGCGGTAGTGCGGTCCGAGCGGCCAGCCCATCCAGACCTCCGGCCACCACTGCTTGTCGGTGCGGTGATCGTGGTTGCCGGCCAGGGCGACGGCGGTGGAGTAGAATTCGGGATGATCGATCAACGCCCGCGCGGCGTTGTAGCCGCCGGCGGAGGAGCCGTAGATCCCGACGCCCGGCGCGAGATCGAGGGCGCGGTGCTTCGTCGCCAGAGCGCGAATCCACGCGATCCGATCCGCGAAGCCGCTGTCGGCGAGGTTGCGCCACGCGATGTCGTGAAAGGCCTTGGATCGGCCGGAGGTGCCCATGCCGTCGATCTGCACCACGACGAATCCCAACTCCGCCAGGGAGCGCATGCCGTTGCCGGCGTGAAACGACTTCGGCACGAAGGCGTCCTGCGGGCCGGCATAGATGTGCTCGACGACCGGGTACCGGCCGGTCGGGTTGAAGTGGGAAGGGAAGTACACCACGCCATGGATCATCGTCTTGCCGTCGCGCCCCGGCGCCGCGAAGGCCTCGGGTGGACGCCAACCGGCCTTCACGAGCTCCGAGATGTCGGCGCGTTCGAGTTCGCAGACGAGCGAGCCGTCTGTCGCGCGGCGCAGCTCCGTCACCGGCGGTTGGTCCACCCGCGACCAGGTGTCGAGCAGGTAGCGGCCGCCGGGGGCGAACCGGATCCGGTGCGTGCCGTTGCCCTCGGTCAGCCGCACCAGGTCTTCACCGTCGAAGCCGACGCGATAGTAATGGTCGAAGTACGGGTCCTGGTCCGGCTCCCGCCCCCCGGCGCGGAAAAGGACCTTCCGTTGCCCGTCGTCGACGCTCTCCACTCCCAACACGGCCCATTCGCCGCGGGTGATCCGGTTGAGCAGGGCGCCGCTCTCGCCGTCGAAACGGTAGAGGTGATTCCACCCGTCGCGTTCCGACATCCACAGGATTTCGCGGCCTCCGCTGAGGAAGTGCGACCAGGTCTTCATCGGTGGAATGAACGTCTTCGAGGTCTCGTCGATGACCGTGCGGGCCCGTCCGCTCGCGCAGTCCAGCTCGACCACGCGCACGCGCTGATGGCCGCGGTGCGCCTGGACGTACAGGCACCGGCGGCCGTCCGGGCGCCAGGTCACGCGCGGAGCGCCACCTTCGTCGATGGGATCCGTTTCCGCGGCGACGATCCGGCCGGCCGCGAGATCGACGACGTAGGGCCGGTGCACATCCAGCGGATCGCCCGGCATCGCGTAGTTGTAGGACCGCGCCTGCGGCCGGAGGGTGTCACGAGGCGCCGACTCCACGACCGGCATGGGCAGCTCGGGCGAGGGGGTGGTCAGCCACACCACCGCGTGGGCGCCATCCGGCGAAGCGGTGGCGTCCCGGTAGAAGGCGCGGTCGGGCGGGGGAGGGAGGGCGACCCGCCTCTCGCCGTCGCCGCTCCGGACGATCAGTGCGCCCTCGCGCACCTCGGCGCGCCCGCGCTCCCGGCGCGAGCGGTCGCGCCGCGGCGACTCCTCTCTCTGCTCTTCGCCCGCCGCCTCGCGCGGCGGTTCCGCCACGACCTTGCGCACGCCGGAGGAGGCGTCGACGACGACAAATTCCTTTCGCGCGCCGGGGAGGGTGTGGGCATACCAGAGCCGGTCCCCGTCCATCCAATGCGGCGACACGCGGTCGCGGTAGATCCGCCAGCCGGGTCTGAGCCCCTGCTGCTCGGCGCGCGCGTAGACCTCCGCGGGCAGCGGCTCGGCGGCAGGGGCGAAGGGAACAAACGAGAGGACGGCGAGAAGGGAAACGGCTTCGGATTTCATGTCGACAACAGGTAACAGATCATCGTGACGGCGGAAAGAAGGGACTGGCATGCCGGACGCGGGGTCTCCGGACCCGTCGCCCTGGCTGCCCACGGTCGGCTCGAATCGCAAGGTAGCGCGGGGCCTCCGGACCCGCTACCCGGCCCGCGGCAAAGGAAGTTGCCGCACGAAACCGCGCGTGACGCTTGAGAAGGAGCGAAAGGGATCCCGACTCGCGGCTGGACAAGCGTGGCCGGGTGTTGTAAATGCTTCCGATGCCGACAAACGGATGTGGGAAATGAAAGGGCAGGCGATGATCAGTCGCATCACGTGTCGTGATGCAGGGGAAAGGGCCTTGTCAGAAGGCCAGCATTTGATTCCGGCAAAGCGTTTACGGAGTTGATACATGCGCCCGGTTCTCTCGTCCGCGTTGGTTCTCGCCTTGCTCACCGCCCGGTCGATGTCGGCCGCGCCGGCCACGATCGCATCGGACGCGCTGTCCGCGACGGTGGATACGGCCTTCCCGCGCGTGATGGACTACCGGTGGAAGGCGACCGGCGCGACGATGGCGGGAACCGCGGCGTCTCTCGACACGGTGCGGATCAACGGGACGAACTACCAGCCGAAGGTCGTCTCGTCACCCGCGGGCGCGTCGGCCCTGGATTACAGGCTGACCCTTGCCGAGCTGAACGTGGAGATCGACCTGCGGATTTCGGTGGCCGGCAATGTGCTCGACTATGCCGTGACGGCCCTTCGGGAGTCGGGGTCGGCCCTGGTTCACACGCTGGCGGTGCCGGACCTCAGCTTCATCGCGCTCTCGTCGGACGAGCCCGGCGCGACCGTCGTGGCCTCGCGCGTGCCGGATGCGGACGTGAGCTTCCGTGTGGCCGAGGCGAAGGCGCAGGAGAAGCCGCAGGGGTTCACCCACGTCGTCGCGACGACGGAGAAGCTCGCGGCGTCGCTGTGGAACAACGTGCTGCTGGACGGGCATCGGATCGAGGTGTGGACGCGCGAGGAGAACGGGCGGACGGTCACGCGCGTGGGCTGTCCGGCGTGGACCTGGCGCGAGATCCCGTCGGAAACGGTGGAGCGGCCCGTCGCGCGCGTGGTCTTCGCGGCGGACGAGAACGGCGACGGCGCGGTGGACTGGCAGGATGGCGCGATCGCGTACCGCGCGATCGAGCCGAAACCGTACGGCGCGGAGTTCACGCGCGGCCGCGTCGTCTCGCAGATCGCGATGAACTTCGCCAGCCAGGCGCAGCACCCGTTCCTCAGCGTGCTCGACAGCGTGAAGAAGGTCTTCCTCTACACCGACGGGCTCGGGCAGGAGATCCAGTTCAAGGGCTACCAGACCGAGGGCCACGACAGCTCGCACCCCGACTACGGCGGCAACGTCGGCCGGCGGCAGGGCGGGCGCGACGGGCTGAACTGCGCCATGAGCCGGATGAAGGACTTCCACGCGCGCGCCGGCGTGCACATCAACGCGACGGAGTACTACCCCGAGGCGAGGCACTACAGCGCGGACCTGGTGGACACCAACAAGAAGGGCTGGGCGTGGCTCGACCAGTCCTACTACACCGACCAGCGCTACGACCTCACGTCGGGCAAGCTCTACCGGCGGCTCGACGAGATGAAGGCCGATCTGCCGGAGCTCGAGTGGGTCTACGTGGACGTCTACTTCGGCACCGGCTGGAACGCGCGGCAGCTGGCGCGGAAGATCAACACGCTGGGCTGGACGCTCTACACCGAGTTTCCCGGTCTGTTCGAACGCTACGGAACCTGGAACCACACGGCGCAGGACTGGACGCAGAAGATCTGGGGCGACGGCCGCAAGAGCCGGCTGGCGCGGTTCATCCAGCACCAGGACAAGGACACCTGGGCGCACGACCCGCTGCTCCGCGGCAGCAATAACGACGGCTTCCTCGGCTGGCACAGCCAGCGCGACCTCACGGCCGTGATCCGCTCGGCCTTCGCCGTGAACCTGCCCTCGAAGTACCTCCAGCATTTCGCGATCCGGAGATGGACGGACGCGCGCATCGATTTCGAGGGCGGCGTGCGCGCGGAGGTCGAGGATGGCGTGTATCGCATTCTCCGCGGCGACCGCCTCCTGAACACGGCGCGCTATCCGAACCAGAACCAGCCTCCCGTCGATGTCACGCTGTTCATGCCCTGGGACCCGGTGAACGAGACGAGGATCTACCACTGGAACGACGCCGGCGGGGCGACGACCTGGGACTTGCCGCCGTCCTGGGCCGGCGCACCGCGAATCCGGCTCTACCGCCTCACCGACACCGGCCGCGTCTTCGTGCAGGGACTGCCGGCGCGCGCGGGCAAGGTCACGATCGAGGCCGCCCCGCGCACGCCGTATGTCCTGTACAAGGACGAGCCGCCGCGGTATCCGGAGATCGAATGGGGCGAGAACGCGCCGGTGAAGGACCCCGGGTTCGACAGCCACTCGTTCGCGTGGTGGACTCCGGCCAGTCCCTCCGGCGGCGTGGATCACGTCCAGATCGCCAACGATCCGCGCGGCCAGACGCACCTGCGCATCCGGGGCAACGGCGGCGCGGCGGGGGAGGTGAGCCAGCCCCTCTTCGGCCTCGAGCCCGGCCGGTGGTATTCCGCGGGCGTGTGGCTGGAGCTGGAGGGCGCGCGGACGGCGACGATGGGCGTGCGGCCGTGGCCGGGGCACCCGGGCGACCTCCGCGAGGCGGCGAAGAAGGGCTGGCGGATCGTCTCCGCGAGCAGCGAGGAGACCTCGGCGGAGAAGTCCGGCGCGGCCCACGCGATCGACGGCGACCCGGCGACGCTCTGGCATTCGCGGTACTCCGGGCCGACCACGGCCGGCTACCCGCACGAACTGGTCGTGGACATGGGCGGCGAGACGGACGTCGCGGGTCTTGTCTACCTGGCGCGCCAGACCGGCGGGGCCAACGGCACGGTGAAGCGATTCGCGTTCTTCCTCAGCGCCGACGGCGCGGAGTGGGGCGAGCCGGCGGCCGAGGGCGAGTTCGCGGCGGTGGGGCGCGGTGAGGCCAACCGCGTCGTCCTGCCTGCCGCGTGCCGGGCGCGCTTCCTGAAGTTCGTTGCCCGTTCGGAGATCGCTGGCCAGGACTTCGGCTCAGCCGCCGAGATCGGGGTGCTGCTGCCCCGTGCCGGCGCCGGGCCCGCCTTCCGTCCCGTGGAGACGCTCGTCCGCAAGACGAACGTGATGAACTACCAGGACAACGGCGACAAGTACCTGACCTACTTCCAGCGCGCAAAGGTCGTCTTTCAGGCCCCGGCTGACGGTCGGCCGGTCGAACTGTTCCTGCGCGCGAACGCAGGGGCCGTTGACGCGGCCGCGCGCTTCGACGACGCGCGCGTCGTCGCCACCGCCCCGCCCGATGCCCGGGGCCATGCCTTCTATGAGGACTTCGAGAATGTCGACCAGTACTGGGGGCCGTTCGTGTACGGCTTCCGGGGCAGCACGCGCGTGCATCTGGCCGAGGCCCACCCGCCGTTCACCGATGACGTCGTGGACGGCCGTTACTCGCTCAAGGTGATGGATGAGCCGGCGCAGCTGATCTTCCGCTCGACCCCGGCGCTGCTTCCGCTCAAGCCGGACACGCGGTACACCGTCGCCTTCGACTACCTCTGCGACAACGATCGGCAATACGCGCTCGTGGTCCGCAGCGACGACGGCGGGCCGGAGGCGCTCAACCAGGCCCTGCCCGGGCAGGGCCGTCAGCGGCGGCATTTCGAGGCGGCCTTCACGACCGGAGGCCATGACGATTACTGGATCGGCGTGGTGAAGAGGGACAAGGAGAAGGGCATCCTGTCGCTCGACAACCTGGCGATTGATGTGGCGAAATGACACGCGGCCATGATGGCTTGTCCAATCGCTGGACGAATGCGCATCGGATGTTTCCAGTGATGGGAAGCAGCCGGGGGGTGGAATCATGCCGGGCATGACGACGGGTGGCGAATCGGGTTCGGTGGGCGGGGCCGTGGACTGGCGGGGAGGCAGCAGCCGGCTCTACCTGCCGTATCTGCTGCTGATCTCCGGCCTGGGCGGGCTGCTCGCCGGCGTGGACTTCGGCATCATCGGGTCCGCGCTGGACTTCCTGAACAAGACCATCAACGTCACGGAGGCCCAGCTCTCGTTCATCGTCGCCATCTACATCGGCGGCGGGTTCGTGGCCTCGCTCTTCGCCGGCATCCTCGCGGACGGGCTCGGGCGGAAGAGGATGATGATCGGGGGCGGGCTGATGTTCGTCGCCAGCATCCTGCTGATCTACCTCTCGCAGGGCTTCGTTCCGCTGCTGCTGGGGCGGATCCTGATGGGGCTCTCCGGCGGCATCATCTGCGTGGTGGTGCCGCTCTACATGGCCGAGTGCCTCCCGTCGGCGATCCGGGGGCGGGGCACGGCCATCTTCCAGTTCATGCTCACCCTGGGCATGGTGGCCGCCGGCGGCATCGGCGTGTACTTCACCCGCCACAACGCCGCGGTCATCGCCGCCGCGCAGGAGGCCTTCGCCGCCGACCCCGCGCGGCTCAAGACGGCCATCCTCGCCGCCAACAACGCGGCCTGGCGCAACATGTTCCTCGTCGCCGCCCTGCCGGGGGCGATCTACTCCCTCGGCGCCTTCTTCATCCGGGAGTCGCCCCGCTGGCTCTTCCGCCGCACGCGCGTCGAGCAGGCGACGGCCATCCTCGATCTCTCGCGCAGCCCGGAACAGGCGCGGCTGGAGATCGACGAGATGGGCCGGCATGCCGCGCCGGCGCCGTCCGCCGCCGGCGGCGCCGTCCGCGATTCGCTCCTGCAGCGCAAGTACGTGATCCCCTTCGTCATCACCTGCGTCATCCTGACCTGCACGCAGGCGACGGGCATCAACTCCATCATCGCCTACGCCGTGGTGATCCTGAAGCAGGCGGGCCTCGACGCGATCTCCGCCTCGTGGGGCTACACGCTCATCATGACGCTCAACTGCCTGATGACGCTCGTCGGCGCCGCGCTGGTGGACAGGGCCGGTCGCAAGTTCCTGCTCAAGACCGGCACGCTGGGCATCATCGTGTGCCTGAGCGCCGCCGGGCTGACCTACCGCGGCTTCGAGTCCAGGCGCGCCGACGTGGGGCCGCAGGTCCAGGCGCTGGTGAAGGACAACGCGCTGTCGCTCCACATCGAGGACCTCCGGACCGCCGCCCCCTCCGGCGCGCCGCGGCAGCTGAGCATCCTCTACAACTACGGGGACAGGCAGCAGCTGGCGCGGGCCTTCATGCCCACGCCCGAGGCGAGGGCCGTGCTGGAGGCCGAGAAGCAGGTGCTGGAAGGCATGAAGCCGGAAGACCGGGCGGCGCTGGATGCCGCCACGCCCCTGAAGGAGAAGGACCTGGAGACCCTCTCGGCCGCCGAGAAGGAAGCCGTCTTTGCCGGACGGAAGCTCATCGATGCCTTGCCGAAAGCGGATCGCAAGACCCTGGCGGATGCCGCGGCGATCCGGGATGCGCAGGTCCTGGCGATCGCGCCGGATCCGAAGAACGTGGACGCCGACGGCCAACCGTTCCCGCTGGAGATCAGGCGCGCCAAGTACGGACCCATCCCGTCGAAGACGACGGGATGGCTGATCACCGTCTTCCTCTGCCTGTCCGTGTCGTTCTTCTCCCTCGGCCCGGGTGTCTGCGTGTGGCTGGCGCTGACGGAGCTGATGCCGACGCGCATCCGCTCGACCGGCATGGGCATCGCGATGGTGATGAACAACGGCATCCAGTTCCTCATCGCCCTGTTCTTCCTGCCCGTGGTCGGCAACTACGGATTCCACGCCATGTTCTTCTTCTGGGTGGGCTGCACGGTGATCTACTTCATCACCGCCGCCTTCTTCATGCCCGAGACCAAGGGCAAGACGCTGGAGGAGATCGAGGACTACTTTGAAGGAAAGGGACGCCGCACATGACCCCACGCACAGTCCGCGCAACCGCACCCGGGATCGGATCGGTCACCCTGCCCGCCGAGGTGGGCGAGGAGAAGATGGTCGTCGAACTGGCGGAGAAATGGGGGGCCGATGCCATCCGCGACAGCGACGGCACCGAGCTTTCCCAGGACATGCTCGACATGGGGCTGGAGGTCTACTCGACGACGTGCCTTGTCCGCGCCGAGCAGACGTATCCCCGCCGGCATAGGGACCACCTGCCGCAGAAGTTCCTCATGTCCGATCCCGTCACGGCGACATCGCGCCGGCTCGTGATCGACCCGATGAGGGGGTTCTACCGCGAGAAGTACGTGATCGACACGAAGCACTCCGCGAAGCGGTACTGGGAGGTCATCGACCGGACAACCGGCGAGGTCGTCGCCCCGTCGAAGTGGCGGTTCAACCCGCGGACGGGGAAGGTCACGCTGGACCGCATCGCGCCGTTCCACGTCTACACGGTCAACTTCCTCGTGTTCCAGATCTGGGACACGACCTCGATGTACAACCACCTCACGAACAACTGGACCAAGCCGCACGTGATCAGCGTGGACCCTTACCACAAGCAGTGCTGGGACCACCTGATGGCCTTCTACGACACGTACCTCGAGAACCACCCCCAGACCGACGTCGTCCGCCTGACCACCCTGGCCTATCATTTCTCCGTGGATTCCGACCAGGACGCGGTGGACAAGTTCCGCGACTGGACCGGCTACCAGGACACGGTCAGCGTCCCCGCGCTGGAGGACTTCGCGCGCGAGCACGGCTACCGGCTGCGCTCCGAGGACTTCGTGGACCAGGGCTACTACAACGCCGCCTGCCGCGTCCCGTCCAAGGCTTACCTGGACTGGATGAGCTTCATCCACCGGTTCGTCGTCCGGTTCGGCAAGGCGCTCGCGGACAAGGCGCACAAGGCGGGCAAGCGAACCGCGATCTTCTGGGGCGACCACTGGATCGGGGTCGAACCCTACCAGCCCGATTTCCTGAAGATGGGCATCGACATTCACGTCGGCGCCGCCGAGGACGGCGTCGCCCTCCGGCGCATCTCCGACACGCCGGGCGGCCTGGTGAAGGAACTGCGGCTCTACCCCTATTTCTTCCCCGACGTCTTCCGCGAGGGCGGCGATCCGCTCTCGGAGTCGATCGGCAACTGGATCAAGATCCGCCGCGCGCTGATGCGGAAGCCGGTGGACCGCATCGGCTACGGGGGATACCTGAGCCTCGCGCTCAAGTTCCCGGAGTTCGTGGAGCATGTCGCCGGCCTCTGCCGTGAGTTCCGCACGTTCCAGGCGAACGCCGGCGGCGGGGAATCGCTCAAGAAGCCGGTCAAGGTGGCGGTGTTGAACTGCTGGGGCACGTGGAAGGCCTGGATCAACAGCTTCGGCGCGCCGCAGAAGTTCCTCGTCAAGCGGCCCGACGTGATCCAGGTCGCGGGCACGAACCTGCTCGAGTGCCTGTCCGGCCTGCCCGTCGAGGTGGAGTTCATCCGGTTCGCCGACGTGGAGAAGAACGGCGTTCCGGTGGACGTGGACGTGATCGTCAACGATGGCGACGCCGGGACGGCGTGGAGCGGCGGGTGCTGGTGGGCGAATGCCGATGTGGCGGCGGCGGTCCGCCGGTTCGTCCAGCGCGGCGGCGGCTTCATCGGCTGCCGCGGCCCCACGGCGCATCTGCACCAGGGCCGGTACTTCCAGCTGGCCGACGTGATGGGCGTCGACAGGGAGGTCGGCCCGACACTGCAATCCGCGCCCGCGCCGATGCGCCTTGTCGACTGGCACTTCATCACCGACGACGATCTGGGCACCCTCGACCTGGGGTCGAGCGAGAGCTTCGTGTTCCTGGCGGATCGCGAGACGGAGGTGCTGGCCGCAAATGGCCTGCACGTGCTGCTCGCGGCGCGTTCCTTCGGCCGGGGCCGTTCCGTGTTCTTCGCGGGCCTCCCGTATTCGCTCGAGAACTCGCGCCTGCTCCTGCGCGCCATCCTCTGGGCGGCCGGGCAGGAGGCCGCGTTGGATCGCTGGCACTGCGTCAATCCGCGGACCGACTGCGCGTATTACCCGAAGACGCAAAGACTGGTCGTCGTGAACAACACCGCCCGACCCGAGACCACGGCCTTGTTCGACGGGGTCGGCCGGCGACGCCGGATCGCGCTGAAACCTTACGAAAGCCGCTGGTTTTAAGGAGAAACGGCTGCCCGGCGCCCTCGAAAGTGGCTCGCTCGCCCTCCAGATCGTGGGTGGCACGTGATCGTGGGTGGGAACGCCGAGCCGCCGGCAGCGTCGAGGGCGAGCGGCCTCGCGGCTTGGAGGCGAGCGGCCTCGCGAGCCGATAGAATCTATCTCGGCGTCGCGTCGGCCTCGAGATCGCCGAGCGCGTACTGGATGCTGTCGAGATAGTGCTGCAACACCGCCGGTTCCATGAACACATTCCGGTCGTGGCCGAGCGAGCAGTAGAACACGCGGCCGCGGCCAACCTTCTTGATCCACGCGACCGCGTAGTCCTTGTCGGCGCGGTTGCCCTTCTCGGCCGGACCCGCGGTGACCGGATCGGACAAGTCCAGGGAAAGCAGCACGCGGCGGTCCGCCCGCGTGTAAGGCTCCTTGAACTGGTAGATCTCGTCCTTGAGCTTGAATCCCTTGCCGGCGAAAGCGCGGTTCAGGATGTGATCCGGCTCGTCGATCTTCACCGCCCACGTTCCGCCGCCGCCCCACGGATGTCCGGCGAAGACGCCGCCGATCATCGCCGCCGCGTCGGGCCAGTCATAGAAATTATCCGTCGCGGCGTGGATGCCGACGAGGCCCTTGCCGTTCTTCACGAAATCCAGCAGGGCCTGCTTCTTCGCGGCGTCGGGGAGCTTCAGATGGGTCGTGTTGTTCAGCACGACCGCGTCGTACTTCGCCAGGTTGGCCGCGTCGAAGACCGCGTAGTCGATACTGAAATCGGCTTCGTACGCGCCGGTCTTCCGGCCCATCAGCCCGATCGCCCTGTTGCCGCCCGCGATGCCGCCTCCATGAAAGAAGCCTTCGCATCGCCAGAACACGAGGATCCTGCGCGGTTTGGAGGGTTTGGCCGCGGCTTTGGCCGGCAGGGCCTGCTCGATTCTCTGCAAGTCTGCGGGCGAGAGCTCAGGCAGCTTGGTCTTGTCCTGCGGGGGCTTGGGCGCCGCCGGGGCTTTCGCCGGGGCGGCCGGCTGCTGGGCGAGGGTGACGGCCGCGGCCCCGCAGAGTCCTCCAGCCATCAATCCGACCCATGCGATTCTCATCCAGTTCCTGCTCATGATCTTGATTCCTCTCGTGAGACTCGTCTCCTCACCTCATCCATCCGACGGGGACACGCCGACCATATTCATCCTTTCCGCCAGCGCCGCGCAACCCAATTCGGATTGAACGGGAGGCCACGCGACGGCAGGCGCATCCCCGATCGCGGGGCGGTGCGTTCGCGCCTTCTTCTCCCCGGCCGTACGGCCGGCAATCCGCGGGCTCTCGTCCGTGGCGGGCAGGCGGGTGTCGTGCCGCTCTCCCTTGCTCGTACCGCGGGCAATCCTGCCCGCGAC
>CAZSUU010000064.1:17836-29963 GCA_964610105.1 uncultured Verrucomicrobiota bacterium
CCGCGGGCAATCCTGCCCGCGACCCAGGCCCGGACATCGCCCGCGACCCATCCCGCCCGAGTATCCGGGCCGGAGGACGGTGGAGATGAGCCCTCCTGCGTGCCCTGTTCCGCGGGTTCGCCCATCGCGCGCAAGATTGCGCGCGGTACGGTCTGGGCAGTCTCCGGCTGTTGTGATGCCTTCCGCGAAATTGGAAGGAGTCGGGCACGTGGTGGCGTGAGTTACACGATCCCGCGGCAAACAATGAATCGCCACGCGCCTGCTACTCAGAAGCAGACAAGAGAACGGTGTGGACTCAGGGGATTGCGGCTTACGCCACCCGCAACCGCCGCCGCAGCAGCAGGGCGCCCGCGCCGATGGCCAGCATGAACGCCACGCCCGGCTCCGGGATCGCCATGGCCTCGGAGAAGGTGGTGGTCATGCCCATGTCGCCGTACGTCCAACTCGTTCCCTCATTACCGATGCGGAGGCGGATCTCGTCGAAGGAAGCATCGGCGGCGAAGGTGGTCGTCAGATTCGCCGGCTGGTTGACCTCGGTGTCGTTGATGGGATTCAACCAGACCGTGATGTTGTCGCTGGCGCCGGCCGCGTAGTCCACGCGATAGAGGAGTGTCACCGGAGGATCGGTACGGTCGACCAACTGCCAGACCTGTCCGCTCTCGGGATTGGAGGAATTCAAATCCGCGTTGACCCCGCCTCCAAACACGCTCCACGCGTGCGCGCCCCAGTTGTTGCCGACGGCAAACCTCTCCCCGCCCGACTGGAACAACTGAAAACCCGCGTAGTAATTCTCGTTGTTGTAGTCGGTGTACGGTGTGATCGTCGCTCTGAAGTACAGGGTGTCGGAGGCGGTGTCGTCGCGGGTGGTAGTGAGGGCCGCGGCATTGAAGGACACGGGTTGGTTGACCCCGTTGGAGACGGTGACGGGTCCGATGTTCTGCCAGATCACGGTGGCGGGAGCGGAGGCGGCCAGGAACGCGGCCGTCAAACAGACCGCCGAAATCGCGAACCTCTGATTCTTCATCGCCGAATCCTTCTTTCAGGAGCGACCCATATCACACTCGCCGGCGCACGTCGCCGGCACATCGAACCTTTGCGGCATCAGGCGGAGCGGCGCCGCAGGACGGCTGCCAGACCGGCCAGAGCGAGCAGCGAAAGCGTTGTGGGCTCGGGAACGACTCCGACAATCTGAATGCCGTTGATCGGTGCGCGGAGCGGACTCCCCGCCGTCCCAACCGCATTCAGCGTGAAACTTGCGCCGGACACGCTCGCGAACACGACGTAATTGCCCTCGCCGTTGTTCGGTTGACGACCCGGAGGCGGGATGAGGAATTCCAGGTTTCCGCCGGAGCCGGAGGCGGGGATTTGGAAGTAACCGTTCGTGTTCTGGCCGGTGGTCGCCTTCCAATTGGTATTCTCGCTGTCCTCTCCGCTCAGCGATGTTACCCCGATCGTGTACTGGGCCACGCGCCAGTTGCCCCCGTTGTCGCCGTCGAAATAGACGAAGACATCATAAGAACCGCGGGCTGGGTCGACGATCAGTCCGTTGAAGGTGACCGATGACGCGTTTCCGTCGGCGTCCAGATAGCCGGACCACATCTTGTCGTTGCCGGTGGTGGTGGGAGCGCCAGGCAACGACCACGTTCCGAGCGCCGTGGTCCAATCGACGGTCGCTCCGCTGGGGGCGCCGGAACTGAGATTGAGGGGAACGCCGGAGCCCGTCGTGCCGGAGAGATTGTTCCAGTTCGCCACGTAGGTGGCGGCGTACAGGAGGTTCGCCGGATCGGTTGGATCGACGAGTCCGGCGAGATCCGACGCGTTCAACGACGCGCCGCCGCCCACGAAGTTGACGCTGATGGTATCGGCCTGTGCAACGGCCATGCAAAGCAAGATCGCCACAAGGATTCTCATCGCCACCCTCGCCTTCCTCATCTGTTGACGCTCCGCTGAAACCTCTCGCCATCTGAGGCTGATGAATTTCTACGACGGGACGCCCGGTGCGGTCAATCGAAAAATCACGAAAAAACGACGCATAGAACGAGGAACAGACACGTCCGGAGGTCGCGTTCCGGCCGGTATCACGACATCGGTCCGGGGCGCCTGTTCCGCGTGGTTGTCCGAAAACAGCAGGTGCGCAACACGCGGGGCAGGGCTATGGTATGCCGCAGGGCCGGGCGCGGGTGGGGCAGGGGCCATGAGAGCCTGGGGCGAGGGCAGTATGGCGTCAAGGGAGTCCGCGCACCCGCAAGGCATCGCGAGGCATGGGTCGGTCGGGGCCGGCTGGGCGGCCATCGCGTCGGCCTGCGTCCTGTGGGGGGCCGTGCCCGCCTTCGGCGAGGCGATGCTCCAGTACTTCAACACGAGCTGGCAGGAGATCGCCGCGCGCATCCCCGAGCTGGCCGAGGCCGGCTACTCCTCGCTCTGGCTGCCGCCGCCGACGAAGGGGAGCGGCGGGCTGTCGGTCGGCTATGACCTCTGGGACCCCTTCGACCTCGGCGGCCAGGACCAGCGGGGCACCATCCGCACGCGCTACGGCACGGAGGCGGAGCTGATCCGCCTGGTCGAGACCGCGCACCGCTTCGGCCTGCGGGTCTACTTCGACAACATCATGAACCACCGGGCGTTCGACGTGCCGGGCTACAATGAGCAGACGCCGATCGACGTCTATCCGGGCCTCGTCCCGGAGGACTTCCACCTGCGCGTGACGGCGGAGGGCTTCTATCGCAAGTGGGACAACACGCGGAACTGGGGCGACGCGTGGCAGGTGATGAACCTCGGCCTCGCGGACCTCATCGACCTCGCGCAGGAGCCCGGCGAGTGGAACCAGAACTTCGGGCGGACCGAAGGCGCCACCTTCCCCAAGATCCGGTTCGTCCGCCAGCCGGACCGCCCGGAGTTCTACTGCTACCGCCCCGACGGAACCTACGTGGGCTTCGGTCCCTCCAACGGCCTCTCCGCCGGCCTGATCGGCTCGAACACGGCCTTCTACGCGGAGCGCGTGGAGGATCATCTCAACCGCGCCGCGCGGTGGCTGATCGACCGGACGAAGGCCGACGGCCTGCGGCTCGACGCCGTGAAGCACGTGCGGGCGGACTTCTTCGGCGCCACGTACGGCGCGGACAAGGATTCGAGCGACTACGGCTATCTCGGCCAGGTGCAGCGGCAGTTCAACCTCACGCGCGGGTTCAGCGACGCCCATCACCGCGACACGGTTTTCGACACCGAGAAACCACGCGACGACGCGATGGCCTTCGGCGAGCACCTCGGGGAGCCGCCGGCCTACGGCGACTACATCAGCGCGGGCATGCGGCTGGTCGACAACCCGCTCCGCAACGAGCTGAACGGCCGGCTGGGCAGCCCGTGGGCCGGGCTGAACGGGTTCGATCAGCCCGGCGCCGGCGGCTTCTCGCCGGAGGTGGGCGTGATGCACGCGCAGAGCCACGACAACGACTACGCGGCCCGGCGCGAGCTGCAGCATGCGTTCTACTTCACGCGGGCGGGGCTCGGGCTGCTCTACACCGACGGCAACCACCAGGCCGAGACGCTCGGCGAGTCCGGCGGCGCCTTCCCGCGCCACGCGAACACCGCCTTCCTGGGCCAGTGGAGCGACCCCCGCATCCCCAACCTGCTCTACGTCCACGAGCAATTCGCGCGCGGCGCGCAGCGCGGGGTGTGGTCCGACGAGGACCTCGTCGCCTACCTGCGGACGGATTACCGCGAGGGCTCGATGGCGGAATCGAGCGCCGCGACCCTGCTCGCGATGGTCAACGACAACTACGCCTACGGGCGGAAGATCAACGACAAGGGCGGCGCGGAGGGCGCGAACGTCGGATTCCTGCCCGGCGATTACCTGTACAACTACTCGTCGTATGGCGGCGGGTTCTTCGTGTACGGGAGCGGGCTGAAGGACGCGCTTGTCCCGCCGGGCGGGTATTTCCTGTTCTCGTTCAAGAACCCCGATCCGTCCGATCTCTGGGCGGGCTTCGGCGGGCGGCCGATCACGATCCTGCGGGACGGCGCGGAGGTCGGGACGGTCGCGGTCGAGCGGCGCGACGGTCCCAACGGCGACGCCCAGTTCAACCCCTACGGCCTGTCCAACCGCGGCTATCCCACCGGTGCGACGCCGGCGCCCTACACCTACCGCTACGAGGTGCCGCGGGTGACCGCCGGCACCAACCTCCGCTTCGTCGCGCGGGCCGACGGATCGGCGGAGAACATCCTGCTCCGGCTGGATGGCGGCGTCGATCTCAACGGCGGCCGCCCGCCGTCGACGAACGTGGGCATGCCGAACAACGATCCCGTGAACCGCGACAATCCGCCGGCGCTTTCATGGGACTTCTTCCTGGGGTTCGAGCAGCCGACGTTCATCGACCGCATCCACCCGGAGCTGTTCGCGGCGGTCGACACGGCGAGGAACATCACCGGTTCGGCGGGCGCGGAGACGTACCTGACCTCGGGCATGCTCAACCAGGGGTCCGGCGGACAGTGGATCGACGGCGACACGGTGGCGTTTCTCTACCACGATCCGACCGCGGCCGTCGGCGCCGTCTCGCCGTCGCGGCTGCAGTACGACCCCGCGGACCCGGAGGGCGGTCGCCGGGTCTGGGCGAAAACGAACACCGGGCTCTCGGGCTACAAGGTGTACCTTTATTTCATCGATCCGCCGGCATGGCCCGAAGGCGCCGGCGGGCGCGGGGCGGGGGGCGCGCAGACGGTCGAGCTGCACTGGCATCACGACGAAGGCGGCGGCCTTGCCGGGAGCTGGTGGCGCAGCGAGCCGCTGCCGGCGGCCTTCACGCCGTCCTCGCGCTACAAGATCGGCGCCTATCGGAGTGGCGCGCCGTCCTGGTGGCCGGGCGATGCGACCTCGGTCGCCCGGAAGAAGAAGATGCTGACGGTCTTCGAGACGCCGGCCTTCAACGCCGAGACCGTGCGCCACTTCCCGCACAACGACTACGCGCAGAATCCCCAGGGCCAGATGCTCGTCTCGACCGGGCTGGTGGACGGCTTCCATCTGCTGAGTGCGCGCGCCTTCCTGAAGCGGGACGGGAAGGCGTCGATCTACCACACGTTCAAGCAGACCTTCTACTACGACGCCCGCGCCCCCGCCGGCGAGATCCGCTACCCGGCGTCCGACGGCGAGAGTGTTGGCGGACAGCAGTACGGCGCGGTGGTCCGCACGGATCCGACGGTGACCGAGGTGTGGTATCACATCGACGATGCCGACCCGAACAACGACGACGTCGCCACCGGCGTGGCCAACGGCAACGGGCACGGGTTCGAACCGTACAGCGACGGGAACGGCAACGGCGCGTACGACGCCGGCGAGAGTTTCACCGATCTCAACACCAACGGCGCATGGGACGCGGACATCGGCGACGCATGGGTCGCCGCCTACGCGGCCACGCCGTCGGCGTCGATTCAGAGCGCCTATCCCGACGAATGGCGGTTCAACTACGTCAACATTCCGCCCGGCGGGAGCAACGCCGCGATCCGGGTCCGCCTGCGCGAGATCTCCTCGGCGCCGCGCGCCGCATTCCCGGTCCACACCGACGCCTCGGGCCGCTTCACGACCCTCGCGCGCACGGTGTCCACGTGGGGGCCGGACCTGCGGCTGTTCGTCGCGTGGCCGCGGCGGGACGGCGACCTCGTGGGCCCCGGCTACGTGATGAAGGCCCATTTCACGAAGGCGCTGGCGGACGGGTTGAGCGACGCGGAGCTGATCGACCGGTTCCTCATCCGCCTCCAGAGCGCCGAGTCGGGCCGGACCGACGGCGGCGAGGCGCAGAGCCGCGCGCTGTACTCGATCGTGCGCAACGAGACGGCCGACTATCACGCCCTCGCCTTCGCGCTGCCCAACCTCTACAACGAGCACCCCGACTGGCTGCACGGCATCGAGGTCACGCTGGAACGGCCGTCGCTGCCCGCGCTGACGGCGTCGCGGCTGGTGAAGGCGGAGCCGGTGGCCGCGGCGCCGTACATCGCCATCGTCGAGCCGCCCGAATACGGCCCCGACGGCAATCCGTGGCGGATCGTCATTCCGGATGTCCCCTCGCCGACGCCCGAGCAGCGGCAGACGCGCGTGCGCGTGGCGACGGCGACCAACGGCGCGACGGTCGGCATCCAGTTCAACGCGACGCCCGCCGGATTCGCGGGTGGCATGGCGCTCGCCGCCGGCCAGCCGGTCACGGTGGGCGGGAGTCTCTTCTGGGACTACGCGTGGACGAACCTCCTCCCGGGCGCGTATCGCTTCACCGCGACGGTGGTCACCACGGGCGGGGCGTCGAATTCCGCCTCGCGCAACGCCACCGTGATCCTGCGGCAGCAGAGCCCGCCTTCCGAGAGCGATCTGGACGACGATGACGACGGCCTCCTCGATGCCGACGAGACCACGGCGGTGCCGCTTCCCAACGCCCGGGAACAGTCCCCCAAGCCGAATCCCGAGGACTGGAACAACGGCGAGGTGCACGCGCACTATGCCTATGGCCGGTCCGATCCGCTGAGCGCCGACACCGACGGCGACGGCCTGCCGGACGCCCTCGAGGTGGGCTGGCGCCAGGCTGTCAGCTCCCACACGGACACCAACGCGGACACCAACGGCGACGGCTACCCGAACTTCCAGGGCGACCGCGACCCGCCGTTCTACAACACGCTCGACAACCTGGGCTCGGTGCCCGGCGTCAACTCGCAGAGCGAAGGCGGCGACCGTTCCCGGCAGGTGGCGGGGTCCGTGACCGATCCCGCGGATCCCGACACCGACCGCGATGGCCTCCCCGACGGCGTCGAGGACCGCAACCGCAACGGGTGGGTGGACGGCGACGGCGCACCGCTCGGGCCGGCGGACGCGCCGTGGCTGGGACGGAGCTGGCCCAACGGGCGGCGGGATGCCGGCGAGACGTGGACCGAGACCGATCCGGGCAATCCTGACACGGATGACGACGGTCTGAGCGACGGCCACGGCGAGGACCGCGATTTCGACGGCGTCATCAACGGCGATGCGAATACGAATCGAGTGCACGAGGCCGGCGAGGAATGGTCCGAGACCGATCCGCTCAACGGCGACACCGACGGCGACGGCCTGCCCGACGGCTGGGAGAACCGCTATGGCCTCGACCCGCTCGACGACGGCGCGGACAGCCTGCGCACGGCGGCCGCGGGCGACGGCCACGCGGAGCACGGGGCGGCGGGCGACCCGGACGGCGACGGCTTCACGAATCTCCAGGAGCTGACCAACGGCACGGATCCCCGGTGGCCCGACACCGGCGCGCCTCCGCCGGCCGGATCGATCACGATCGGTCCCGGCCCGGTGCTGGGCGTGCTCGGCGGAGTGACGCAGCACGTGGAGTTCGCCGACTGGACGACCAACGACCTGATGGCGATCGACGAGTACGACGGCGACGGCCCCAACAGCCAGGGCGGCGATGTGTACCGCGGGTGGGACGGCTTCGACTCGTCGCGCGACATCGTCGCCTTCTACGCGCGCGACGGCGGGGCGGTGACGCAGGGCGGCGACGGACGGTTCTACTTCCGCGTGGACCTGCACGACCTGCAGGCCTACGCGGAGGAGGGACGGCTGGACTGCTACGTGGTGATCGACACGGGCAATCCGTCGGTCGGGGAGTATGCGCTGCCGGACGAGGTCGACACCGGCACGGAGATGCGATGGGAGGCCGTGGTCGCCGTCTACCAGGGCAACAACGGCCGGGTCTACGTCGACACCAACGCCGTGAACAACTCGACGAACATCGGCGAGAACCTGTCCGCCCGCGGCGTGGTCGCCCGCGACCGGAATTCGCCCGCCGGCTTTCTGGACGCCTACTTCAACTCCGAGCTGGATGCCGTCGAGTTCTCCATCAGCCGGCAGGCGCTGCTCGACGCGGGATGGAACGGCGACGCGACGCGCCTGAACTACCAGGTGTTCACGACCAGGGACGGCACGCAGAACAGTCCGGTCGGGCCGGGCGACATCGGCGGGCGGTCGGACATCCGCGACACGATCCGCGACGACTGGATCGCCTCCGACTACTGGCGCGACCAGTCGTGGATTGCGCAGCACGGCGTGCTGCAGTCGTGGGTGGGGCTGCAGGGCGACCACGACCGCGGCCGGCTCGCCCACGCGGCGCTGCTGATCCACGGCAGCCAGCACGTGCAGCCCGGGTCGGTCACCCAGCGTCTGCTGAACAACGGGGCCGGCGCCGGGTATCACCGGCCGGTCGCGGCCCACGAGGTCTTCGGCCAGCCGTTGAACCTGCACCTCACCGCGACGCTGGCCTGCGGGCTGCAGTGGGCGCGGACCGTCCCCGGCCATCCCGAGGCGTGGCGCCTCGGGTGGACGGCGAACGGACCGGCGTTCAACGCGCGCCTGCGGGCGCTGGTGCAGTCCAACGTCGTGCACCTGCTGGCCGGCACGTTCTCGGATCATGCCCTGCCGTACTTCAGCGCGGAATGCAGCGCCGACAACATCGCCCTCGCCGGCGAGGTCCTCGGCCGGATCTACGGCGCGTCGTTCGGCAGCAACACGGTCTTCTGGACGCCGGAACGGCTGCTGGACGGCGACGTCCTCTCGAAAATCCGCGCGGCGGGTTTCGGTTTCACCGTTCTGGACCAGGAGACGCACCTGGAGACGTGGCTCGGGCGCGCGACGGCGCGCGGCGACGCCGGCTACCAGCTCAACCGGATCAACGGCGTCGGGTGCTTCGCCATCAACAACCAGGCGGCCACGTATTTGTTCAGCCATACCGACCGCGGCCTGTCGATGTCGCTCCGCCAACTGCTCAACCGCAAGGCGCGGAGCTCAAGCGGCGGGCAGACGGTGATCCTCTTCAGCCACTGGGAGGAATTCGACGTCACGTCGAAGGCGGACGCGTACGACCTCAATCTGCGATGGATGGCGAACCATCCGTGGGTGCGCGTGGAGTCGCTGAGCGGGCTGGCGGCGGCCGCGGCGGGCGGCGGCTGGCCCGTGACGGAGCGTGGAGACGCGGCGGGAGCCCGGACCAGCCACCTGTGGATCAACCATTCCGCGGAGGGAAACTATGACCACTGGTACCACGGGTCGGGGCAGGAGGAGGGGCTGGCGATCACGCCCTTTGCGATCCGGCCCGGTGTTCCGCTGCCGACGCCGTACGGCCATCTCTCCGCCGGCGGGCTCGTCAGCCAGGCGTGGGCGCGGGTGACGGCGATCGCCGATACGAACCTTGCGAAACTGGCGCGCGCGGCCTTCCATGCATCGCTCTTCGAGACCGCCTTCCACAACGAGGACAACGGCGACCTCACGCGGTTCAGCACCGGCGAATTCGTCTGGCCCGACACGAGCGCGGACACGCTCGCCGACTTCGCCCGTTTCGCGCAGTCGCAGACCCGCTTCGCCGCCGTCCTGCGCCGCGTGGACGAGTGGGCGGCGGCGGCGGGCGCGATCGGTTCACCGCAGGCGACGGCGGAGGATGTGGATCTGGACGGCGAAGCGGAGTACCTGCTCTGCAACGACCGGCTGTTCGTGGTGCTGGAGCGGATCGGAGGCCGCGTGACGGGGGTCTGGCTGCGCGACGTGGTGGACGGCGCCGTCTGCCAGGCCGCGGGGCCGCACGTGGGCTATCCGGGCGTCGACTCCGAGCAGGAAGGCGCGGCGAATCTCACCGGCGGAGGCGAGGTCGCCGCGCATCGCACGTCGCTGTTGAAGGACTGGTGGGCGACGAAGGACGGGGGCACGAACCCATACGTCAACGATCTCTATACCGTCTCGGCGGTCACGGGCGGGTGGCGAGCCGTGTCCTCCGACGGGGCCGTTTCGAAGACGGTCACCCTGGCCGCCGGGGCGAGCCGGCTGGAGGTGGCCTATGCCCTCGGCGGCGCGATGGCCGGGCAGACCCTGTACATCCGCAACGGGCTTTCGCCGCACACGTGGGATCTGCTGGTGAGCGGGCAGGAAACGCTCGGGGCGGTGTCGGCGTCGGACGGCGTGCTGTCGCTCGTCAACACGAACTACCGGACCGAGGTGGCGGCGGCGATCGCGTACGCCGACGCCGGCCACGGCGCGGCGTGGAATCCGGCGGCCGTCGATGACGCCCCGTCGGGCGGCGTGGACTTCGCCACGGTCCCGCTTCGCAACCAGGCCCTGACCGAGCAGGTGGAGCTCTACGGAACGGGCGCCTTCTCGTTTGCGATCGGTTTCCGGGCGAGGCCGTCGGACTGGGATGGCGACGGGATGCCGAACACGTATGAGGACGCCTATCCGCTGATCCTCGATCCGAGCGACCCGGCGGACGGTCCGCTGGATTCCGATCACGACGGCCGGTCCAACCGCGACGAGTACGTGGCCGGGACCAACCCCGCCGATCCGGCGTCGCGACTTCACCTGCTGGACGAATCGCCGGCGCCGGCGGGCTTCCGCCTCCGCTTCCCGGCCGCCCCCCGCCGCGAGTACCACGTCTTTTATTCCGACCGGCTGACGGGTGAGCCGGCCTGGCTGCAGGCGACTCCGTCGCCGATCATCCTGCCCGCCGGCGGCGTGGCGGAGTGGGTGGATGACGGCAGCACCACGACCCCGCCACCGCTGGCGCCCGAGGTCACGAACCGGTTCTATCGCATCCAGGCCGACGTGCCGCAGTAAGCCGCTGTGCGTGCAGGGCGTCATGCGGGGCCATCGGCATTCCGGCGGGCCCATGCGGCGCACGGGTGCGCCTTCACCGGACACCGCGCCCCGTCGGGCGCAGGGCAGGGCGCGGGGGCTCACCGTGCCGGGTCGGGGGGATGTGTTTTCTTCTTTTCGGTCTTGACCGACGAAGGGTCGATTCGTATTCTTGCCTTTGTTGCGAAAGGGTCGTGAGGGTGTTCGAATTCGGAGGACGGACATGAAGAGGTGGCAGCGTCTTGTGGGGTGTCTCTCTGTTGCATTCCTCGTGGTTCCGCAGGCGCGTTCGGCGATCGTCACCGGTGGAACGCTCTACGTGAGCGTCGACGCCGCGCAGATCACGGGGCTCGCCGACGGCGCCCCGGTGGTGGTGTGGACCAACCAGGGGAACGGAGGCGTCGGCGATTTCGTCACGAATGGGGCGCCCTTCGCCGCTGCGGCACCCACGTACAGCGCCAGTCTGGCCGGCGTTCCGGCCGTGACGTTCACGGCGCTTGCCGGGCAGCATCTGGCCACCTGGGGTTCCGCCACGACGGCCGACGTCACGGGCAACGGCTCGTACAGCGTCGAGGCCTGGGCCTACAACCCCGCCCTCGCCGACCACGAGACGCTGATCAACTGGGCGCACCGCGGCGCCTCTCCGCGCTACGCCACGCTGAGCTTCGGTAACCACGGGACGTGGGGCGCCGTGGGGCACTGGGACTGGCAGGACATGGGCTTCGACACCGGCAATCCGTCGGTGAACGCGTGGCATCATCTTGCCGTCACGTTCGACGGCGCCATCGAGCGCGTGTACGTGGACGGCCAGCTCAGCTCCATCGAGGGCAAGTACCTGAACCTCTGGCCAGGCGATCCCTTCGTGCTCGGCGCCTCGCTGAACTCCGGCACGAACAATGTGGAAGCGCTTCTCTCCGGTTCTCTCGGCGCCGTGCGCCTGCACGGCGACGCCCTTTCGGGCGCCTCGGTGGCCACGAACTACTCCAACGACAACGCCACCTACGGCCAGGCTGCGGCGGTGGGCGATGCCTACTGGGCGAACGCCGGCACGGCCAACTGGAACGACAACGCGAGCTGGCAATCGGGTGCGGCTCCGGCAGGCCAGACCATCGTCGTCGGCAACGGCGGGAGCGTGGTTCTGACGAACGATGCGGCGGCCCGCATGACGGTGATCGAGAACGGCGGCCTGCGGATCAACGGCGGGAATCTGACGTCGAGCTACCAGCTGGTGGTCGGCGCCGGCGTCGGCAACGCGGGCCGATTGGAGGTCAGCGCGGGATCGCTCATCCGACGTGGGGCCAACTGGACCGTCATCGGCGAAACCGGTTCCACCGGGACGCTTGTGGTCGCCTCCGGCTCATCCGTCGACCTGCAGGTCGGGGCGTTCGGCGTCGGGGCGATAGGGGGCGCGGGCATCGTGACCAACGAAGGCACACTGATCAAGAGGGCGGCGGGCGTGTTCGGCCTCGGCCGCGCCGATGGCGCGACGGGGGTGTACGT
>CAZSUU010000065.1:0-28179 GCA_964610105.1 uncultured Verrucomicrobiota bacterium
ATGGTCGGGGCGACGAGATTTGAACTCGTGACCTCTTGCACCCCAAGCAAGCGCGCTAAGCCAGTCTGCGCCACGCCCCGACAGGAGAAAAATCAAACCCCGGTCATACCGGGCAGACGGACGCTACCACGAGCCCCACCCCCGGTCAACTGCTCACTCGAGGTTGCGGCGGATCTGCTTCAGCGTCCGCTCGAGCTGTTCCGTGTCGGCGCCGTCCCCTGCCCCGCCCGCGCCGGATTCCCCCATCAGCCGCTCCGCCTCGTCCATCAGCACCGGCGCCGCCTGGATGAGGAATGCGATGCCGATTTCCTGGGCCGCCGCCTGGATATCCGTCACGTCCTGCACCGTATGCCCGACCTTGAGCTCCATCGTCCGCACCTCGGGCGGCCGACCCCCGCCGCGCAGGGTCTGCATCTCGATGGTCCCAACCTTCACCGTGAGCCGGTCGATGCGATAGTCCGGTTCCGCCGGCGGAGCGGGCGTGGCCGGCCCATTCGCCGCCGCGGCTGTCGAGTCCGTCCCGACCGCCTCTGCCCCGGATTCCGCCCCGTTGGTCGCGCCGACACCCGTTTCCGCTTCCGTCGCCACGACGGCTGTCGTCTCGACGCCGACGGGCGCGTCCGGGGCAGGCGCGGCTGAGGCGTCCGGTCCGGTCCGCGGCGGCGAGACAGGTGAGGGCCCGCGCGGGCGGCGGCGGCGCTCGATCTCCTTCTGCCGCCGCTGCATGATTTCGCCGAGCCGCCCGAAATTCGACTCGCCCTTCTCGTTGCGGACGATCACCAGCCGGGGCAGGTCAAGTCGAATCTCGACCAGGTGCGCCGGCCCGCCAAACAGCGTGCCGCGGTCGTACTCCACGTAAAACTCCTCGATGCGCACCGCGTCGCCGGCCGGAAAGCCCGGCGGGTTGCAGATGGTGACCCCGCGGAAGTGCAGCGACGGCCTCCACAGATGCGCCTCCACCCGCTCGAAACGCAGGTCGAGGCCCGTGGCGCCCTTGACCAGGCGCGCCGTCGCCGCGGCCACCAGGGCGTTCCGTCCCAGGACCACCGCCAGCACAAGCGGAACGCAGAGGACCGCGATCCAGATGGTCAGTCGAACCCACCGGTTCATACGCGCGGAACTATGTCGCGTCGCCCCGGCCGTGTCCACCCGGAGTTTGTGTTGCGATGGGGGGCCGCCCTGGAGCATGCTGCGGCGGATGATCGACCCCGATGCCATCGAGCCGGAGTCCTCCCCGGCGCGGGAGCGGCACATGCGCCTGGCGATCGCCGAGGCTCGCCGGGCGGCCGAGGAGGGCGAGGTGCCGGTGGGCGCCGTCATCGTGCGCGACGGCGTGCTGCTCGGGAAGGCCCACAACCAGGTGGAACAGCTCAAGGATCCCACGGCCCATGCCGAAATCCTGGCCATCACGCAGGCGGCGGCCGCGCTCGGCGACTGGCGGCTGACCGGGACGGTGCTCTACGTGACGAAGGAACCCTGCGCGATGTGCGCGGGCGCGATCGTGCTGGCCCGGATTCCGCGCGTGGTCTGGGGCGTCACCGACCCCCTGCGCGGCGGCGCCGTTTCACGGTTCCGGATCTTCCAGCAGGCCGAGCTCAACCACCGCGTCGAACACACGCCCGGCCTCCTGGAAGAGGAGTGCGCCGCTCTCCTGAAGGACTTCTTCCGCCGCCTGCGCGGGGCGCCGGGCCCGCCGGAATGATCGCGCGATCAGCGGGCCGGCTCCGGCAGGACGGCAATCTGGTCGACCACCACCACGGGATACCGGTGGCCCTGTACCCAGTACTCCCGGCCGCGGATGCGCAGGCGGCGCCCTTCGAACGATTTCATCTGCGCCTCGTTCCCCCGAAGGTAGCACACCGTCTCCGACGTGTTTCCCTCCTCCGCGACGAGCACGAACTTGGACGGCCGGCTCAGCGTGAGCAGGGGCATGCGCACGCGGCCTTCGCGCTGGACCGACCGGCCCTGGTTCTCCACCGGCGCCAGGCGCAGGTCGGCGGGCACGTAGCGCGCCGGCGCGGGCGCCTCCACGACGGCCGCCGGCGGGATCGGCCGCACGGGGGGGACCACCGGCCGCTCGGGAGGCCTGGGAACAGGCGGCGGTACCGGCGCCGCCGCCACCCCATTCGTCGCCGGCCGGACGGGCGGAAGCGCGTTGGTCGAAGCGACCACCGGAGGCGGCGGCGGCCGGATCTGGCGGAACTGCAGGAACTCCTTGCTGACCCACAGGGAGCAGGCCGCGGGAGGAGCGATCCTGACCCACTCGCCAAACTCGCCGCGCACGGCCACCGGCTCGCCCTTCCTGAGCGCGCCCACCTTGTGGTAATTGATGCCGGGCCCGGAGCGGATGTTCAGGGGGGCGACGATGGCCTTCCCGTCCTTGACGAAGTCCCGATGCACATAGAAGTCGACATGATCGGGCGGCACCACCTCGACCCACTCGTTGGTGACCGAGCGGACCGTGAGCGTGCTGCCCTCGGAGACCTGGCCCACCACCTCCGACTGCAGATTCGGCCGGGCCCGCAGGTTGACGCGGTCCGCCGTCACGGTGGCCGTCGGCTGCTCCGCGCCCGCGCCGGCCGTCACCGCCAGCACCGCGATCAAAAGCGTTCTCATGGCACCCCCACAACGATTCGGAATTCAAGCGCATCATACGATGCCGCCCCGCTCGCGGCAACCGTCGAGACGCGACAAGCGCGCGATCGGACCGCAGATCCGGTGACGGGATGCGGGGAGTTCGGCGTTCAGAGTTCGGAGTTCGGAGTCCGGCTTTCGGCTTGCCGCGCCGGCCGCGGGTCCGCATAGTCGCCGGCGTGTCGACCCGTTCATCGATTCTCGTATGGGCCGCCGCGGCCGGGCTGGCGGCCTGTACCGCCGCCGCGGAGGGGAAGGCCGGCGGCGGCGACTGGCTGCCGCTCACCGGCCCCACGGCGCACGCGGAATGGACGATTCGCGCGACGAACGGCTTCACCGAAGAGCACTGGTGGGCCAGGGACAACGAGCTCATCTGCCGGGGGGCGGGCGACGCCGACCTCGTCAGCGTGCGCGCATTCGCCGATTTCGACCTGGTCTTCGAGTTCCGCCTGGAACCGGCCACGGCATCGGGCATGCAGTACCTGGTCGCCGAACCCGGAACGAACGGACCGGTCGCCGCGCTGGAGTACCAGGTGGCCGACGACGAGGGGGTTCCGGACTGCCGGCTCGGGCACCGCGGCAACCGCTCGCTGGGCGCGCTGTACGATCTGGTGCCGCCAGCGGCGACGAAGTCCGCCAAGACCATGGGCGACTGGAACGAGGGGCGCATCGTCGTGCGCGGCCGGCACGTGGAGCACTGGTTGAACGGCCAGAAACTGCTCGAATACGAGAGGGGGACGGACGTGTTTCGCGCGTTGGCCGGAGGCAGCCGCTTTCGCGACTCGCCGGCGTTCGGGGAGGATCCGAAAGGGCATCTGGTTCTTCGCGACAAGGGCCGCCGCATCGCCTACCGGAACATCAGGATCGCCACGCTTGCCGGCGATGCGCGGGCGCCGTGAACCCCCTCCCGAGGTTCCGCCCGGAAACACGCGGGCCGGACCTTCACGCGCGCGGGGGGGCATCCTCCGCGCCACACTTTTCAAAGTGTGCCGGTGTTCCTGCCCCTCCGTGCGCGCGGGGCGTCCGGAACCGGCCTGCGACGGCGTACGCACCGCCGAGAGACGCGTCAGCCCAGGGCGACATCCAGCGTCATCATGACCGCGAAACCGAGCATGGCGCCGACCGTGGCGAGGTCGGTATTGCCCCCGCTCTGCGACTCGGGGATGGCGTCCTCGACGACCACGTAGATCATCGCGCCGGCGGCGAATCCGAGGGCATAGGGCAGCAGGGGTTTCATCACCATCACGGCCGCGACGCCCAGCAGTCCGGCGAGGGGCTCCACGGCGCCCGATAGCTGCCCGTACCAGAAGCACTTGCCGCGCGACATCCCGGTGCGCCGGAGCGGGACCGAGACCGCGACGCCTTCGGGGAAGTTCTGTATGCCGATGCCGATGGCCAGCGCCAGGGCGGCCGTGACGCTGTATGAGGTGTCGCCCTGCGCCGCGGCCCCGAACGCCACACCGACCGCCAGACCCTCGGGGAGGTTGTGAAGGGTGATCGCCGTCACCAGCAGTATGCTTCGCCGCCAGGTGGTGTGCATCCCCTCGGGCAACGACGCGTCCGGATGCTGGTGAGGCAGGAAGAAGTCCACGAGGCGCAGGAACACCCCTCCCAGCAGGAATCCCGCCACCGCCGGGGCGAACGCCCAGCGGCCGAGATGCTCGGACATCTCCAGCGCGGGACTGAGGAGCGACCAGTAGCTCGCCGCGATCATCACGCCCGCGGCGAAGCCCAGCATGGCGTCGTGCAGGCGCTGGCTCGGCTCCCTCGTCAGGAACACGCAGGATGCCCCCACCGCCGTCAGACCCCATGTGAACAGCGTACCGGCCAGGGTCTGGCCGGCCGGCCCCAGGTCGATGAGGGACGCCATCATGATGCCGCCGATGTCTACGGGCAGACGATAGCAGAGCGCCAGCCGTTTGCAACACGGTCGAGCCTCGCGAAATCGCGTTCGTGAAAGGTTGACAACGGGCGTGCGCTCGGTTTGTCTATGGCCTTTTGCGGGACCCTTTTTCGCGTGCTATCGAGAGTCAATTCGGGCGCGGTACTCGGAGTCGACGCATATCCGGTGGAGATCGAGGTCAACGCCGGCCGCGGCGACCCCAAGGTCATCGTCGTCGGGCTGCCGGACGCGGCGGTGAAGGAAAGCACCGACCGGGTGTGGACGGCGCTGATCAACTCCGGGTTCATGCCGCCCAAGGGCCGCACGACCGTCAACCTGGCGCCGGCGGACATCCGGAAGGAGGGGCCGAGTTTCGATCTCCCGATCGCGCTTGGCATGTTGGCCGCGGGAGGCGACATCGACGGCGCGGGGCTGGAGGGTTTCGCGGTCATTGGCGAGCTGGCCCTCAGCGGCGAGGTGCGGCGGGTCCGCGGCGTGCTCCCGATCGCGGTCGGCGCGCGGGAGGCCGGGCTGCGCGGGCTGCTGGTGCCACCGGAAAACGCCGAGGAGGCGGCGGTCGTCGAGGGGCTGGAGGTGTACCCCGTGGCCACCCTGCGGGAGGCCGCGGACTTCCTCGATCACCGGCATCCGATCGCCCCCGTCCGCCTCGATGCCGAGCGCATCTTCGCGAGGGCGGTTGGATCGGAGGAGGATTTCGCCGACGTCAAGGGGCAGGAGTCGGCGAAACGCGCGCTCGAAATCGCCGTCAGCGGCGGCCACAACATCCTGCTGATCGGTCCGCCCGGCACCGGCAAGTCCATGCTCGCCAAGCGGGTGCCCTCGGTGCTGCCCCCCCTCACGCTGGACGAAGCCCTCGACGTCACGCGCATCCACAGCATCGCGGGCACGCTGGCGGCGCACCAGCCGCTGGTGTCGGCGCGGCCGTTTCGCGCCCCGCACCATACGATCTCCGACGCCGGTCTGCTGGGCGGCGGGGCCCATCCGATGCCGGGCGAGGTGAGCCTGGCTCATCACGGCGTGCTGTTTCTCGACGAGCTGCCCGAGTTCCACCGCAATGTGCTGGAGGTGCTCCGGCAGCCGCTGGAGGACGGGACGGTCACCATCGCCCGCGCCGCCGCGAGCCTCGCCTTCCCGTGCCGCTTCATGCTGGTCGCGGCGATGAACCCCTGCCCCTGCGGCTACTATGGCGACCCGCACCGCGAATGCCGCTGTACGCCGCTGCAGATCCAGCGCTACCGCAACCGCATCTCGGGGCCGCTCCTCGATCGCATCGACCTCCACGTCGAGGTGCCGGCCGTCCGCTACCAGGATCTCGCCTCGATCCAGCGCGGCGAGGCCTCCGCCGCCATCCGCGGGCGGGTGGAGCGGGCGCGCGCCGTGCAGCAGGAGCGCTTCCGCGGCCTGCGGCGGGTGCACTGCAACGCCGCGATGCGGGCGCGCGACGTGCAGCACCATTGCCGGCCCGACGCCGAGGCGCAGGCGATTCTCAAGATGGCGGTGACCGAGCTCAACTTCAGCGCCCGCGCCTTCGACCGCATTCTCAAGGTCGCGCGGACCATCGCCGACCTCGCCGGCGGCGGCGACCTCCACGCCGATCACGTGCAGGAGGCGATCCAGTACCGTACCTTGGACCGCCAGCTATGGACATGACGATGCGTTTCGCCGCGAGGCTTCTCGCCGCCCTCGCCCTGGCGATGGCCGGGCGGGCGGGGGCCGCCCCGTCGAAGCCGGCGGCCGCCGCCGCCCCGGCGTCGCGCTACCATGCCCTCGGCGACCTCGCTGCGCACTACGGCCTCAAGATGACCACCGGCAAGGAAACGGTCGTGCTCTCCAGCAGCCGGGTGAGCCTGACCTTCTACCCGAAGACCTGCAAGGCCCGCGTCAACAGCTCCCAGATCTGGCTGAACTATCCCTGCGTGGCGTACCGGGGCGGCTGGGCGATCCACGGCACGGACAAGACCAAGTGGATCGACCCCCTCATGCGGCCCAAGGACTACCTGGCCGCCTACCGGGTCCGGACGATCGTGATCGACCCCGGCCATGGCGGCGAGGATCCAGGCGCCGTCAGCAGCCGCCGGCAGTACGAGAAGACCATCGTGCTCGACCTGGCCAAGCGGGTGCGGTCGAAGCTCGCCAACGCGGGCTACAAGGTCCTCCTCACGCGCGAAACCGATCGCACCGTCGCGCTCGAGGAACGGCCGGCCAAGGCCAGGCGGTACGGGGCGGATGTCTTCGTGAGCCTGCATCTCAACGCCGGCGCCTGGAACGCCTATGGCGTGGAGACCTATGCGCTGACGCCCTCGGGCTGCTCCTCCACCGGTTCCGGACGCGCATCGGGCACCGCCTACACCGGCAACCGTCATGACGCCGCGAACACCATCCTCGCCTACTATGTCCACAAGATGTTACGGACAAGCACCGGTGCGACCGACCGCGGCATCCGCCGCGCCCGGTTCACCATCCTGCGCGACGCCTCCTGTCCGGCGGTGCTGGTCGAATGCGGATTCATCAGCCACGCGAAGACCGCCGAGCTCCTGCGCTCCCCCTGGTATCTGGACCGCATCGCCCAGGGCGTCTCCGACGGCGTGGTCGGCTACGCCAAGCTCGTCGACGCCGCGCGGCCGGCGCGCAAGTGAGGCATGAACCGTCGCCACATGCTGCGCCACATGCTCCTCGGAACCGCGGGCGCCCTCGCCGTCCGCGCCCAGGAGAACGACCTGCTCGACGGCGCGATCGAATGGGGCCGGGATCTGCTCGAACAGTACCCGGGACTGCACGACCTGCTCCTCGGCGCGGCCGCGGAAAACGCCGCCCCACTGCTGCGGGCGCACCTGGGCGAGATCCTGCGCGCGGCGGAGTCGGCGTTGAGGGAAACGGTGACGGCCGAGGACCTGGCCGATCTCCAGCCGCTGCTGCGGCAGGTCGCTTCCCACGCCCGCGAAATCCCCGAGGTCGCGCCCTATGTGGACTGGCTGGAAAGCCGGCTCGACTACTTCGACGCTGCGCGAAGGGTGGTCGCCACCACGCCCGCCCCTCCTCCGCCGAAACCGCCCCCTCCCACCCCGGGGCGCCCCCCGGTCCGCCCCCGTCCCCCGCCCGACACCGTCCGCCGGCGGACGCAGGTGTTGCGCAGTTCCGACACCTGGAAACGGCAGGCCGCCTCGCATCCAAGGCCCGGATCGGCCCGCGAACTGGTGCCCCGTCTGAAGGCCGGTTTCCGCCGGGAGGGCGTGCCGGAGCCGCTCGTCTGGATGGCGGAGGTCGAGTCGTCGATGCGGCCGACCGCACGGAGTCCCGCCGGGGCGGTCGGTTTGTTCCAGCTCATGCCGGGCACCGCCCGGTCGCTCGGGCTCCGGCTGTCCCCCTCGGACGAGCGGCTCGACCCCGACCGCAGCGCAGGGGCCGCGGCGCGCTACCTGAAGCTCCTGCACGGCCGGTTTGCCTCCTGGCCGCTGGCCCTGGCCGCCTACAATGCCGGCGGGGCCCGCGTGGCGGGGCTGTTGAAAAAGGGACAGGCAAGCACGTTCGAAGCGATCGCCCCCCGCCTCCCCGTCGAAACGCAGATGTACGTGCCCCGTGTCCTCGAAACCATCCGCCTCCGCGAAGGCATCGATCCCGCCCGCCTGCCGCCACCGAGGGTGGTTTGACTCTGTTGCGGTTCAACTCCGTTCAGCGCCATGCTGATCTTATGGGGAGTGCCCCGGCTTCCCCAAACCATGGGACTGACTTCTGAGAGGGACCAGAGACGTGAGACTTTCGCAGCAACAGCTTGCGGCACACCTGTGGGGGGCGGCTATCTGAAGGAAGTTCGCGGCGCCTGAGGCCCCCCGTCACTCGTACTTCCTGACCACCGCCCGCACGACGCCGCCGACGACGAGGGAGCGGCGGGGGCGGATGGTCCGGTAGCGCTTGTTGGCCGGATCGAGCCGGACGCCCTCCTGGTCGCGGAAGAAGTACTTGAGCGTCCATTCGTCGTCCACCTGCGCCACCACGATGTCGCCGCTCTTCGGTGTCGTGCCCTTCTCCACCAGCACCAGATCACCGGGCTGGATGCCCGCCTCGATCATCGAGTCGCCGCTGACGGTCAGCATGAACGTCGCCTCCGGGCGGCGGATGAGGAACTCGTCGAGGCTGAGGGTGTCGACCAGCTCCTCCTCGGCCGGGGACGGGAAGCCGGCCTGCACCGCCCCCAGCACGCGGAGGGCGCCGGTCAGACGCGAGGTGGGGGCGATCTTGCCCCCCCTGCCCTTCCGGATGTATCCCTCGCGGTGCAGGCGGGCGCGCAGGCCGAAGACCGCGTTCTTGGACCGGTAATGGAAGAGCCGGAGCATCTCGCCGTAGCCCGGCAGCCGGCCTTCCCGGCGATGGAAGGCGCGCAATTCGCGGATCTTCTCCGCCAGTCTCATGTTTCGTGGCATGGTCGGTCTCCCATGGCGGCGAACCGCGAACGGCGCGTTCGTCTGGCCCGTGAACCCTTTCGCTTCCGTCCGTTCGTCTCCCCGCGCCACCGCGTCGCCCACATGGCCGGGACAATATAACTGAACCTTAGTTCCGTGTCAAGGGCGCCGCTCGGCGATTCAGCGATTCCCATCATGGCGCAGAGACCATCGCCTCATGATGCGAATGGCTGTTCCCGACTTGAACATCGGCCCACCCCTGGCGTACGGTGCGGCAGGATGGAGCGATGTAGATGAAGATAGCCGTTTGCCTCGTCATGGCCGGACTGGCGGCCGGCGCCCTTGCGCAGACCGTCCTGGTCGAATCGGAGTCCTTCGCCGAACACGGCGGATGGGTGCTCGACACCCAGTCGATCGAGCAGATGGGATCGCCGTACCTGCTGGCGCACGGCCTCGGGTCGCCCGTGGCCGACGCTTCGACCGCGGTCGTTTTCCCCCAGGCCGGTTCCTACCGGCTGTGGGTGCGCACGCGGGATTGGGTGCCGGAGCATGCCGGCGATCCGGGGCAGTTCAAGGTGGTGCTGAACGATACGGAACTCGCCCCGGTGTTCGGCATCGGGCCCGGCCTCTGGCACTGGCAGGACGGCGGGGTGGTGAGCATCGACGACCCGTCGAACAACGTCGTCCGGCTGAGGGATCTGACCGGTTTCGACGGCCGGTGCGACGCGATCGCGTTCTGCGCCGACACGAACGAGGCGCCGCCCGATGACGGCGCCGCGCTGGCCGCATGGCGCGCCGCCGCCCTGGGGGAAGCCACGGACCCCGAGGTGACCGAGTCGTTCGATTTCGTGGTCGTGGGCGGCGGCCTCGCCGGCTGCGCCGCGGCGATCGCGGCCGGCAGCAACGGGCTCAGCGTGGCCCTGCTCCAGGACCGGCCGTACGTGGGCGGCAACGCCAGCCGGGAGATCCGCGTGGCCACCCTGGGCGTCGTCCGCCATCCCATCGTGCAGACGCTTCGTAATTCGGCGGGGAACAGCTCCGAGAACGCGAGCACGTACGACAATCAGCGGCTGGCGGCGGTCACCAACGCGCCCAACGTGCATCTCTTTCTCCATTGGCGGGCATACGGGGTGCAGACGAACGCGAGCGGGCGCATCACGGCCGTGGACGCGCGGCACGTGCGGACGGGGGCGCGGCGCCGGTTTCTCGCCCCGCTGTTCGCCGATTGCACCGGCGACGGCTGGATCGGGTACTGGGCCGGCGCCGCCTGGCGCATGGGGCGCGAGGCGCGGTCGGAGTTCAACGAATCCCTCGCCCCCGTCGCCCACGACGCGATGACGATGGGCAGTTCACTGATGTGGTATTCCCGCTCCGCCGCCAGTCCCACCGGTTTCCCCGAGGTGGCGTGGGCGATGGACGTCGCGGGCACCGCCGCGAACACCGACGGCGGCTGGAACTGGGAGTACGGCCTCAACCGGAATACCATCGCGGATGCCGAGGCGATACGCGACCACCTGCTGCGCGCCATCTACGGCAACTTCTACAACGCCAAACTGCTTCCGGCCAACGCCAACCTCGTGCTCGGCTGGGTGCCCTACATCGCGGGCAAGCGCGAGTCGCGGCGGCTGATCGGCGATCACCTGCTGACCGAGAACGACGTCCGCGAGCACGTCTTCTTCGAGGACGCGGTGGCCACGGAGAGCCGGGACATCGACCTGCACTACACGCAGGCCGGCGGGCCGGATTACCGGACCTACGCCGCGTATACGAAGATCGAGCCCTACTACATTCCGTTCCGGTCCCTCTACGCGCGCGACGTGCCGAACCTGATGATGGCCGGCCGGTGTTTCAGTTGCACGCACGTGGGCCTGGGCAGCCCGCGGGTGATGCACACGGGCGGCCAGATGGGCGTGGCCGTCGGCTGCGCGGCCGCCGTCTGCAAGGCTCATGGCATCGAGCCGCGCGATCTCTACCGGAGCGAGGCGCACACGCTGGAGCTGCAGTCGCGCATCGGCGGCACATGGCCGGATCGTCCCCTGCCCTTCACCGACGTGGTGGACAATTCCGAAACCAGCCGCGGCGCCACGGTGATCGGCACGTGGACCTCCAGCGACTCCAACACCGGTTACTACTACACGAACTACCTGCATGACGGGAACAGCGGCAAGGGGACCAAGTCCGTCTGCTTCACCCCCGAACTGCCGGTGGCCGGCGAGTACAGGGTGTTTCTGCGCTGGAGCGCCGCCGACAACCGTGCGACCGACGTGCCGGTGACCATCGTGACGAACGGTCCCTCCCTCGTTCCGCAGGATGCGCCGCACATCCGCCGGGGGTCGCCGACCACGACGTACAACGACACCGAGCTCCTCGTCGGTCGGGTGGCCGCCAACAACTGGATCCGCGGGCTGCTCGATTTCGACCTGTCCTCCATCCCCGACGACGCGCGGATCCATGCGGTCGAGCTCCTCCTGACGATCCACGCCCGTGACACGTCATCCGCCACCGACTGGGTGGGCGCCGACGGACTGCGGCTCTACCGCCTGACGGAGGAATTCGCCCCGACGCAGGTCACGTGGAGCAACCGGGCCTCCGGCACCCCGTGGACGACGGCCGGCGGCACGTTCGACACCAACGCGCTCGCGATCATCGCGGCCCCGACGAATCCCTCGGAGGTCGTCGCGGGGGAGCGGTTCGTCCTGCATGGTCTCCCCGCGTTCGCGGATGCGGTGCAGCAGGCGCTGGCGTCCGACCGGCTGCAGCTCGTGCTCCGCACCCCGACCATCGAGACCGGCTACGATGCGCGGAAAATCTACCGCTTCGCCTCGGAGGCCTTTGCCGACGCGTCCTGGCGTCCGCAGTTGGTCATCGCGTACACGGCGCCCGGCGTCGGAGCGGTGGAGGTGATCGTGAACCAGACGCAGAACGGCGGGGCGTGGAATGACCTGGGCACCTATGCCCTGGCGGCCGGCCGGCGGGCGCATGTGATCATCGGCAACACGAACACCAGCGGATATGTGATCGCCGACGCCGCCGCCTTTGCCCTGCCGGGATCTACGGCGGATGACCGGGATGGCGACGGTCTGCCCAACTGGTGGGAACGGTTCTTCTTCCTGGGCGAGACCAACGCGGTGCCCGATGAGGATGTGGACGTGGATGGGTGGAGCAACTACTGGGAGTTCTTCCTCGGCACCGATCCCCAGGATGCCCGGTCGAGGTTCTCCGTGCGCGAGATGCTTGGGAACATGGGCGGCGGCTTCGTGATTTCCTGGCCCAGCGCCTCCAATCGCACCTATCGCATCGAGTCGACGACGGACCTGCAGGCCGGCTTCACGAATCTCGTCAGCGGCATCCCCGCCACGCCGCCGCTCAACACGTACACGGTGACGGTGGATCACGCCACGCAGTTCTTCCGCGTCGCGCCCGAGTGAGCGAGGAATCCGTTTGACAGGCCTGCGTGCCGCGGGTACATGTATCGCGCTTTGGGCACGCGCCCCCATCGTCTAGCGGTTTAGGACGCCAGGTTCTCATCCTGGTAACACCGGTTCGATTCCGGTTGGGGGTGCCATCTATCACCAAGAACCCATCAAGCAACGACTTACACTATTTGTAGAGTCGTATGACCATCCTCCCTATGGCTAGTTTCTATAACATGTCCACCCATGTTCGAGGATGTCGAGCACGTCGTTTCGCCCGTTAATCCTGCACCATGTGGCGCGACGCGAGGCGTTCCTGGAGCGATGGATCGAGCGGCGCCGGAGCACTGAAGCGGTGCTCTACGACACTACGTCGGTGTCCAGTCACTCGCCATCGTTGGAACGGGCCGGTCGATGAGGCGTTCTTCGATCACGGCGTTTGTTCCAGTTCCAGCGCGGGCGGTCAGCGGTCGCGTTCGACGATGAAGCGCGCGATGGCGCGGAGCGCATCGGATCGGTCGTCGAACCCCGACAGGGCCGCTTCGGCCTCCGCCGCATGGGCGCACGCCTGTCGGCGGGCCTCCTCCACCCCGTAGACGCGCACGTAGGTCAGCTTGGCGTTCGCCGCGTCGCGGCCGGTCGCCTTGCCCATCTCAGCGGGCGATGAGGTCGCATCCAGAATGTCATCCGCGATCTGAAAGGCCAGACCGACCTGCTCTCCGTAGATGCCGAGCGCGCCGAGCCGGCGCTCGTCCGCCGCGGCCAGAATGGCGCCCATCCGGCAGGCGGCGCGGAAGAGAGCCGCGGTCTTCCGGAGGTGAATGCGCCGCAACCGCTGAGCATCGGCCGGCTGCCCCTCGGCCGCCAGGTCCTCGCTCTGACCCCCGACCACGCCGCGGCTGCCCGCCGCACAGGCCAACTCGAACGCGACCTGACCGGGCGGATACGGCGGCGGCGCGGGGCACCGCGCCATGAGTTCGAAGGCGAAGGTCAGGAGGGCATCGCCGGCGAGGATGGCGTTGGCCTCGCCGAACACCATGTGCGCGGTGGGGCGCCCGCGGCGGAGCGCATCGTCGTCCATCGCGGGCAGGTCGTCATGGATGAGGGTATAGGTGTGGAGGCATTCGATCGCGGCTCCGGCGAGCTTCGCCAGGTCGCCGCCCCCCCCGCAGGACTCGGACGCCGCCATGCACAACACCGAGCGCAGGCGCTTGCCGCCGGCGAAAACGCTGTACCGCATGGCGCGATGGAGCTCGGCGGGGCTCTCCGACTCGGGCGGAAGCAGACCCTCCAGCGCCTCGTTCACGAGCCGGGCGCGCTCATCCAGGTAGCCGGCGAGATTCAACATGGCGATACACTACGCGCACGCAGGATCGAGACAAGCGGAAAGAATTGAACGGCCGGGCCCGTGCGGCTACTCTGCCCGTGGAGCCATCATCATGATCCTGACCTCCGTTCAAGATCCCGGCGCCGCGCACCAGGCCCACCCGTTGTTCGCCGCCGCTTTCGGTTTCCTGCAGCATGCCGAAGCCCTGCGCGTGGCGGACGGACGCCATGACCTCGAGGGCGGCGCGTTTGCGCTGGTCTCCAGCATCGAAGGTCGGGGAGTCGAGGCCAGCCGGCTCGAGGCCCATGACCGCTTCATCGACATCCAGTGCGCGGTCGCCGGCATGGATGTGGTCGGATGGCGGCCCCGTGGCGACTGCCACCTGGTCGTGGAGCCCTACAGCGCGGAGAAGGACATCGCCTTCTACGCCGACGCGCCACTGCAGTGGCATCTGCTGCTGCCCGGCATCGCCGCGATCTACTTCCCGGAAGACGCCCACGAGCCGCTGGCCGGCCGGGGGCCGGTGCGGAAGATCGTGGTCAAGGTGCCGGTCGAGCGATGATCTCCGCGCGGCGGCGTCTTCTGCCCGTTTTTCTCGCGGCCGGGGCGAGCATCGCCGGCGCGACCGCCGAGGACTCCGGCGCCCCCTCCTGGACGGATGCGCTCACGCTCCGGAGCGATGTCCGCTATCGCCTGCACTACACCGAGACGGAAGGCGAAGGCGCGCACACCGAACACCTGCTGCGGGTCCGGGTCGCGCTGGGCCTCCGGATCGACGAAGCCCTCACGGGCGGAGTCCAGGTCGGGACGGGCGGCGATGATCCCGCCTCATCGGACCTCCGCCTGAGGGACGAACCCGCGTGGGATGATCTTCGGCTCGACCTGGCCTTCCTCTCCTGGAATCCCCCGGACCACGGCCTGGCCCTGTCGGCGGGGAAGATGGAGAAGCCGTTCATGTGCATCTCCGACCTCATATGGGATCGCGACGTGAATCCGGCGGGGCTGGCCCTCCGGTACGGGCGCGCGGCGGGGGCGGTCGAGTGGACGGCGCACGGCGCGCGGCTCTGGATCCCGGAGGCCGACGGCGACGCCCCGCTCTTCTCGGGACAACTGGTCGGCCGCTTCCATCCGGAGGCCTCGCGCCTCCAGTTCCTGGCCGGCGGCGGGTGTTACCTCTTCGACGACCTGCGGGGCGAGGGCCTGCTGCACGCCAACCAACCGTGGGGCAACTCCGTGCGCGCGCCGGACACGGGCCTCGGATCGGCGGATCCCGGCGCCCGCCCCGGCGAGGCCGAGTTCGCCGCGGGATTCACGGAGATCGAGGCGTTCGGCCAGGTGACCGTCGACCTCTACTATCCCCTGCGCCTGTATGGCCACTGCGTGCGCAATGCCGAGGCGGACACCGAGGGCGACGGATTCCTCTTCGGCGTCACGCTGGGCCGCGCCCGCGCCGTTCACTCGATCGAGCTGGACTACAACTTCCGGTCGCTCGAGAGGGACGCCGTCGTGGGCGCCCTCGCGGACCGCGACGGATTCGGGGGCACCCGCGCCAGGGGCCACCGCATCGGCCTCGGATATCAGGCGGCCGAGGAGGTTCACCTCGCTGTCCGCTATTTCTTCCATGACCTCGATCCGAAGGGGGCGGACATCCGCGAGGATCGAATCGAGGCCGAGCTGCGGATCCGTTTCTGAACCGGCCGGTCTCCCCGCCCGCCGGCGTGCCGGATCTTCATTGAGGACGCGCGCGGGCTGCGGCATAGTAGGAAGGCGCCGCTGAACGCCGGACTGCAGGGCATGCACACGGACGCGGCGGCGAGGACGCTATGAACAACCGTATGCGCGGGAAACACTGGATCGGATTCGATCTCGGCGGCACGAAGATGATGGCCGGCCTTTTCAGCCCGGCCTTCAAACTGCTGGCCACGGTGCGCAGGCGCACCAAGTCCGAGCTGGGCCAGAGGGCGGGCATCGACCGGATGAAGGACCTCATACACGAGGTGCTGGAGGAGGCCGGCATTCCCCGTTCGCGCGTCGGGGGCATCGGCGTCGGATTCCCCGGGCCACTGGACCTGGACAAGGGGATCATCCTGCAGGCGCCCAACCTCGGGTGGAGGAACGTCCCGCTCCGCAAGGAACTGGAGAGGGAGTTCAAGTGCCGGGTCGTGCTGGCGAACGACGTGGACGCCGGCACCTACGGCGAGTACCGGTTCGGCGCCGCCCGGGGCGCCCGGTGCGTGGTCGGCGTGTTCCCCGGCACGGGCATCGGCGGCGCCTGCATTTACGAGGGAAGGCTGATCCGCGGGCGGAACCGCTCGTGCATGGAGATCGGCCACATGAAGATCCAGTCCAACGGCCGGCTGTGCGGCTGCGGCCGCCGGGGCTGCCTGGAAGCGGTGGCCAGCCGGTTGGCCGTCGCCACGGAGGTGGCGGCCGCGGCCTCCCGGGGCGAGGCGCCGCACATCGCGCGGAGCGCGGGCGCCGACCTGGCGCGGATGCGCAGCAACACGCTGGCGGAAGCCGTGCGGCAGGGCGACGAGGTGGTGGCCTCCATCGTGCGGCAGGCGGCGGACTTCATCGGTGTCGCGGTCGCCAACCTCGTCAACCTGCTCTGCCCCGACGTCGTCGTGCTCGGCGGAGGGCTGGTCGAGGCCATGCCCAAGCTGATCGTGGAAGGCTGCACCGAGGCGGCCCGCAGGGAGGTCATGGATTCCTTCCGCAGTTCCTTCCGCGTCGTGCCGGCCCGTCTCGGCGACCATGCGGTCGTCTACGGCTCGGCCGCGTTCGCCGCCACGCCCGAGGCGGTGCGGACGCACAAGGACTTCGCCTGAGCATCGAGATGGGCCATGCCGCGATCCCCACGCGCCGCCGTTTCCGCCCCGCCCGCTTCCCCGGGCGTGCGCCTCATTGCCGTGATTGACGTCGGCGCGACGGCCATCCGCATGGAGATCGCCGCCGTCGATCCCAACGGGGTCACGCGGCCGGTGGACACCCTGATGCAGCCGGTGAACCTCGGCAAGGACACCTTCTCCACCGGCCTCATACAGCGGAAGACGACGGAGACGTGCGTGGCGGTCATGCGCCAGTTTCGACAGGTGCTGGACGAGTACGGCATCCGCGATCTCGCCGCCGTGCGCGCCGTGGCCACCAGCGCCGTCCGGGAGGCCGAGAACCGCGACCCGTTCCTCGATCGCATCTACATGGCGACGCAGATCCCCATCGAGTGCCTCGAAGAGGTCGAGCTGAGCCGGCTGACGTACATGGCCGTGCGGGACCTCCTGTGGAAGATGGAGGAGCCGAAGCCCTGGGAGAAGCTGGTCATCGAGGTCGGCGGCGGCAGCACCGAGGTGCTGCTGATGCACGAAGGACATGTCACGTTCTGCGAGACGTACCGCCTGGGCTCCCTCCGCTTGCGCGAGACCCTCGAGACCCACCGGGCCGCGGCCGGCCGCGTGCGCGGGATGCTGCTGCAGGACATCCGGCGGACGATTGACCAGATGCGCCAGGGGGTCCCGCCGGGCGCGGTGGCCGACATGATCGCGATGTCGGGCGACGCGAGGTTCGCCGCCGCCCAGCTCGTGTCGGGATGGGATCGCGCCACGCTCGGCGAGATCAGCCCCAGGGCCCTGGTGAAGCTGACCGAACGCATCATGGCGGCTTCCGTCGACGACCTGGTCCGCACGTACCGTCTCAGCTACCCGGAAGCGGAGACCCTGGGACCCGCGCTCCTGACCTACTGCGAGATGGCCCGCGCGTTCGAGATCCGGCGGATCCAGGTTCCGAAGATCCATCTGCGCACCGCCCTCGAAATCGACATGGCGACGCGGTCGATCTGGTCCAGCGATTTCAGCGACCAGATCCGGCACGCCGCCTATGCCCTCGCGGACCGGTTTCACGCCGACCGGCGCCACGGCCGGCACGTCGCCGACCTGAGCCTGCGCCTGTTCGGATTCCTCGCGCCGGAGCACCGGCTCGGGCCGCGCCACGCCCTGCTGCTGGAAATGGCCGCGGTGCTGCACGAGCTCGGCCTGTTCCTGAACAACCGGAGCCATCACAAGCACTCGCAGTACCTGATCATGAACAGCGACCTCTTCGGGGTGACCAGGGAGGACCTGCTGCTGATCTCCCTGATCGCGCGCTATCACCGGCGTTCCCCTCCCCTGCCAGCGCATCCGTACTACGCGACGCTCACCCGCGAACAGCGCGTGCTGGTTCAGAAACTCGCGAGCATCCTGCGCGTGGCGGATGCCCTCGACCGGAACCACGCGCAGCGGGTGCGCGAACCCCTCTTCGAGCGCGAGGGGGAGCGGCTGAAGATCACGGTCCCCGACGTCGAGGATCTCACGCTCGAGCGCATCGCCCTGCGCGAGAAGGGGGGCATGTTCGAGGACGTCTACGGGCTCACGATCGTCCTGCAGAAGGGCCACGCGTTCAAGGGCAACGAATCCAATGTCTAAGACCGGCAAGACGGCCCCGTCCGACTTCCTGAACCGCGAGCTGAGCTGGCTGGAGTTCAACCAGCGCGTGCTGGACGAGGCGCTGGATCCGGCGGTGCCGCTGCTGGAGCGGATGAAGTTTCTCGCCATCACGGCCTCCAACCTCGACGAGTTCTTCATGGTCCGCGCGGGCGGCCTGCAGATGCTCGTCGCGCGCGGCGTCCATCGCCCGGACGATTCCGGCCTGACGCCGCGGCGGCAGCTCGCGGAGATCAGCCGCCGCGCGCACCGCATGGTCGCCGACCAGTACGCGTGTCTGGCCGACCACCTGGAACCGGGACTCGAGTCCGGCGGGATCCGGCGGCTGCGGCCCGACCAGCTCACCTCCGAGCAGTTCGGCCACATCTCGCGCGTGTTCGACCAGGAGATCTACCCGGTGCTCACGCCGCGGGCGATGGCGCTGCAGGAGGACGGGGAGTTTCCCCTGCTGGCGGGCCTGACCCTGCACGTGGCGGTTCACCTGCGCCGGCCGGGCGGGGCGCCGGAGGGCGAGCACGCCGTCGTCGCCATCCCGCGCACGATGGCGAGGTTCTACACCGTGCCGGACCCGGAGGGCTACCGCTACCTCCTCGCGGAGGATCTCGTGTCGGCCTTCCTCGACCGGCTCTTCCCCGGATGCGAGATCGCCGAGCATTCGGTCTTCCGCATCACGCGCAACGCGGACCTGAGCGTGGTGGAGGATCTGGCGTCGGACCTGCTGACGCGGATGGAGGAGGTGCTGGTCGCCCGGCGCGAGAGCGCCTGCGTGCGGCTCGAGGTCGCCTCCGACGGCGGTCCGCGGCTGACCGGATGGCTGCGGCGGGCGCTCGATGCCGCGGAGGCCGATGTCTATCGGATCCCGGGCCCCCTGGCGCTGTCGAGCTACATGAGTTTCGGCGACATGGCGGGGTACGAGGATCTGCGGTACGAGTCCTGGCCGCCGCAGCCGCTGCCCGCCGTCGATCCGGCCGAGTCGATGTTCGAGAACCTGGCCCGGCGCGACCTGCTGCTCTTCTCCCCCTATGACGGCTACGATCCGGTCGTGCGATTCGTCGAGGAGGCCGCCGCGGATCCCGACGTGCTCGCCATCAAGCAGATCCTCTACCGTACCAGCCGCCGGAGCCCGATCGTCGCGGCCCTCGCCCGCGCGGCGGAGGAGGGCAAGCAGGTCACGGCGGTGGTCGAGCTCAAGGCCCGCTTCGACGAGGCCCGCAACATCGAGTGGGCGCGCGCCCTCGAGCGCGCGGGCGTGCAGGTCATCTACGGCCTCCGCGGACTGAAGACGCACGCCAAGGTCTGCCTGGTCGTCCGCCGCGAGCCGAGCGGCATCCGGCGGTACGTGCACTTCGGCACCGGCAACTACAACGAGCAGACCGCCCGCGTGTACAGCGACGCGAGCTACATGACCTGCCAGGAGGACTACGGCCTCGATGCCTCGCAGTTCTTCAACGCCATCACCGGCTACTCCCAGCCCGGCGGCTACCGCCGCATCGAGGCCGCGCCGCTGGGCCTGCGTCGCCGTCTGGTGGAGCTGATCGACAGCGAGACCGAGCGCAGCCGGCACGGCCAACCCGCCCGCATCATCGCCAAGGTCAACTCGCTGTCCGACCCCGGCATCATCCGGTCGCTCTATCGCGCCTCGCAGGCCGGCGTGGAGATCGATCTGCTCGTCCGCGGGATCTGCTGCCTGCGGCCCGGGATACCGGGCCTCAGCGAGGGCATCCGTGTCTTCAGCGTCGTCGACCGCTTCCTCGAACACGCCCGGATCCTGTACTTCCACCACGGGGGCGAGGGCCGGCTGTTCATCTCCAGCGCGGACTGGATGGCGCGGAATCTCGACAAACGCATCGAGCTGCTCGTCGCCGTCGAAGACCCCGCCTGCCGGGAGCGGCTCCTGCGGATCCTGAAGACCTGCCTCCAGGATAACGTCAAGGCGCGCCAGCTGCGGCCCGACGGCGCCTACCTGCGCATGTCCCCCCTGCCCCGCCAGCGCCGGATTCGCAGCCAGGAGGAATTGTACAAGCAGGCACGGCGCGCGGCGGCGGCGGCGGCCGATACCCAGCGGGCGGTCTTCACGCCCCACCGGCCGCCCGGGTCGAGATGACGACGCGCCGGATCGCGCGCGGCGTCAAGCCATCGGGTGCGTCCGGTGTGTCGGGGGAGGATGGGCAGTTCAATACAGGGTGACGTTCCATCCCGTCCCCAACGGGCTGTCCGGCATCTCGCGTCCCCTTTCGTTTCTGAAGATGCAGACCTCCTGGGCCGGCTATGAGGCGATTGCGCCTTCGGGTCGGAGTCGGGATCGAAATCGGGATCGAAATGCCGTCGGTTCCGCCGATACCGATTCCGACGCCGACGCCGACGCCGATGGTCCCTGCGCCATGGTGAGAATGGCTGCGTGCCGTCCCTCCCCCCTACGACAGCCAGGGCCGGCATGGCGAACGCGAGCGCACCCATGCTGGCTGCTCTTGGATTGCCCCGCCGTGACATGATATGCAGATGCGTAGGATGTTTCCCGGGAGGTTCCTCCGTTGGGGACGGCGGCGGAACCCTCTCAGACGGCGGCGCGGATGCACGGAGGAATGGAGAGAACGCAGTCGGCGCATTGAGCAACCAAGACTCCTGGGTTGCGGCTCGCGGCCTTGGGAGATCGCGACGGGGGCGGTGAGACGTCCTCATGGATTCATCTCACGAAGGACGGCGACGATCAGGGGAACACCGCATCCCCGGCCGAAGCCCCGGCGCCCTCAGTACACCTGGGGCACGAAGGTCTGCTCGGTGATCGGCGGCCGTTCGTAGCCGGCCGGCTTCCTCTTCGGCCGCGCGGGGAGTTTGAGCGCCTTCTCGGTGACATCCTTGTAGGGGATCAGGCCGAGCAGGTGCCGGATGCAGTTGAGCCGCGCCCGCCGCTTGTCGTCCGCGTCCACCACGTACCAGGGCGACTGCTTGGAGTCGGTGTGGCGGAACATCTCGTCCTTGGCCCGCGAGTAATCCACCCACTTTTCCCGGGACTGGAGGTCCATGGGGCTGAGTTTCCAATGCTTGGTCGGATCTTCCAGCCGCGCCTGGAACCGTCGCTCCTGTTCCTCCAGGCTCACCGAGAACCAGTACTTGATCAGGAGGATGCCCGACCGGATGAGCATGCGCTCGAACTCCGGGCACGATCGAAGGAACTCGTGGTAGTCCTCCTCCGCACAGAATCCCATGACGCGCTCAACGCCGGCGCGGTTGTACCAGCTTCGATCGAACAGGACGATTTCCCCCGCGGAGGGCAGATGGGCGACGTAGCGCTGGAAATACCACTGCGTCTTCTCCTTCTCCGTCGGCACGCCGAGGGCCACGACCCGGCAGATGCGGGGATTGACCGCCTCGGTGATCCGCTTGATCACCCCGCCCTTCCCGGCGGCATCGCGCCCCTCGAACAAGACGACCACCCGCAGGCCCTTGCTCTTGACCCACTCCTGCAGCTTCACGAGCTCGATGTGGAGCTTTTGGAGCTCCTTCTCGTAGCGCTTCCGCTTGAGTCTCTTCGGTGCGGCCGCGCACGAAGCCGCGGAGACCGCCGCTTTGCCCTCGCTGTCCGCACGCTCGCCCTGCTTCCTCTTTCCCATGGTCGTGCCCTCCTGCGTCTGGGCAGCCTACATGCCCCCGCGACCCGCCTCAATCCAGAACTGCCGTCTCCCCCCCGTGCGGGCGCGGCTCCGGAACGGTCCCCACGCCCTCAGGCGCACGCCGGGAGGGCTCGACGGCCGAGTCGGCGCCGCGGAGTTCGGGCGGTGGCGAGGGCGCCGCCGGGCCGCCGCCCGCGGCCCTTTCCGCTTCCGCCAGGCGGGTGAAGAACGCGCCGCGCCGCAGCGCGGACGTCCATCGGCGCAGCACGATCCAGCCTCCGAACCGGAGCAGGTCGTTGCGCCAGGCCCGGTACCACATCCGCCAGCCGAACCGGATGTTGAACAGGGAGAAGACCATCGTCGGGAAGATCAGGATGTTGCGCCCGATGGAGAACATCGACCGGAAGCGGTAGAAGCGGCCCATGATCCGGCGGATGCACGCCTGCATCTCGACGGCCTGCAGGGGCGGGTCGGGCCGGAACAGCGGGAAATTCCCGTCGTAGTACTCCCAGCCCACCACGTCGGTCGGAAACAGCCGCCCCTGCGCCGCAAGCCGGTCGGTCATCGCCGTCCCCGGCAGCGGAACGGGAAGCAGAATCTGCACGGTGTCCAGTCTCGTCCGGCGGATGAACGACCGGAACCGGCGCACGCGCTCGCGGCTGGACAGCCTGAGGGTGAGGCCCTCGGGCAGCGGGTAACCGAAGATGAACATGCCATGCACCAGAAAGCCGGCGCGGTGGAACTCCCGCGTCATCGCCCGCATCGCCTCGGGATCGGTGCGTTTGTTCATCGCCTCCAGCTCCTCGCGAATCGGCGACTCGAAACCGATGGCGACGGTGTTGATCCCGGCCTCTCGCATCGCGCGCAACAGCTCGACGTCGCGCGCCCGGTCCAGCCGGATCTGCACCGTGAGGTCCAGTCGGATCCCGACCGCCCGCTGGTACTCCGCCAGCAGCCGGCACAGGCGCAGGGTGTCGGCCCGGAATTGCCCGAACAGGTCATCCACGAGGAAGAAGTGCCGTGCGTTGTGTCGCTCGAGCAGCGAGGCCACCTGTTCGAGCACGCGCTCGGGCGACGCGGCACGCGGGCGGCCTCGCACGGTGCAGAACTCGCAGTCCATCCCGCATCCGCGGACCCAGCCGATGGGGAAGAGCTTGACGCGGGCGTAGCGCAGCAAGCCGAAGTCAGGGAGCGGCAGACGGTCGAAGTCCGCGATCGGCGCCCGGTCGGGAGTCCGGACCATCGCGCCGTCGCGCAGAAAGGCCAGGCCCGCGATCTGCCCCGGATCGCCCCCCGATGCGAGCGCCGCCAACAGTTCCCCGATGGTCTCCTCTCCCTCCCCCGTGACGATGTAATCCAGCCCCTGGGCCAGCCCCTCGCGGATGTGATCGCCCACGAAGTGCTGCCCTCCGGCCAGGGTCGCAACCCCGTCGTCGCGATAAAGCCGCGCCAGCTCCAGCAACCGGGGGATGGTGCTCGAGAGGCCGCCGTACAGCCCGACCGCGTCGGCGCGCCGGATGGTCTGCAGCGTGCGGTGATCGGGCAGACGCGCGGTGTCCCGCGGCCCCGGGCGGCGGTAGTTGTTTTCGTCGATGATCTCGACCTCCCAGTCCGGCAGACGGGCGGCGGCCGTCGCCACGCACACCGGCCCGAGGGCCGTCGTGATCCGCGCGACCCGCGTGTAGATGTTGAAGGCGGGATACGCCGGCACGATCATCCGAAACCGTCGACGGTCTCCCGCCGCCGCCGCCCGCATGCCTCCACGCTCTGGGGCCCGGCCCGCCATCGCTCCCGCTCCTGACACGACTCTACACCTTCCCGCGCACGGCCGTCCCTGAAAAAGATCCGCCCCGCGCCCGCCGCGCCCGGCCGCCGGCCGCGGGAGGCCCCCCTGCGCATCGCGATGCGACACGGCTTGGCCGGCGGGGCGACATGCGGTAGAAGAATACGCGGGCGGCGACGGACACGCCAAGACCGCGTCGGCGTCGCGCCCATCGGCATCGTACCGGGCATCGGAGAAAGAGAAGGGAGAACACGCCATGCAGTATCGGCAGATCGGCCAAACGGACCTGAAGGCCTCGTGCATCGCCTTTGGAGCGTGGGCCATCGGCGGGGGGCCGTGGTGGGGGCCCTCGGACGACGAGGAATCCGTCCGCGCGATTCACGCGGCGCTCGATGCGGGCGTCAACCTGATCGACACCGCTCCGCTCTACGAGTACGGCCGGAGCGAACGGCTCGTCGGCCGCGCCATCCGGGGCCGGCGGGACCAGGTGATCGTCGCGACGAAGTGCGGGCTCTGGTACAAGGACTCGCGCGGCAGCGAGTGGTTTCCCCAGGCGGGCCACGTCATCCGCCGATCCCTCCGCCCCGACACCATCCGCGAGGAGATCGAGGAGAGCCTGCGCAACCTCGGCGTCGACTGCATCGACCTCTACCAGACCCACTGGCAGGCGATCGAACCCGACAAGACCCCCATCGCGGACACCATGGCCTGCCTGCTCGCGCTGCGCGATCAGGGCAAGATCCGCGCGATCGGCGCCTCGAACGCCACGACCGCGGACATGCAGGAGTACCGGCGCGTCGGGGAACTGAGCGCCTGCCAGCCGCGCTACAGCATGCTCGACCGGCAGATCGAAGCCGACGTCCTGCCCTACTGCGTGACGAACGGCATTGCCGTGCTCGCCTACTCCCCGCTGGAGCAGGGACTGCTGACCGGGAAGATCGGCATGGACCGGCAGTTTGCCGAGGGGCAGTACCGAAACAACATCCCCTGGTTCCGTCCCGTCAACCGTCGAAGGGTGCTCGACGTTCTCGACGGGTGGAAGGACCTGTGCGCGGCGTACGGGTGCACGCTGGGGCAACTGGTCATCGCCTGGACGGTGGCACAGCCCGGTTTGACGGTGGCGCTGTGCGGAGCCCGCAAGACGGCGCACGCGATCGAGAATGCCCGGGCCGGCGACCTCGTACTGGACGCCGCCACGCTGGCGCGCATGCGCCGCGACATCGAGGCCCTCGGCCAGCCGGTCACGGAGTAGAGGGGGCGAACCACTCCCCGCCGATGACGCGACCGAGCAGGAAGAACTTCCGCTCGGGATACCAGAGGATTGCCTTGCCCTTGCGAACGGTGAAGCTGGCGTACAGGGCGAGATCCGTCCGCCCGCGGGTTCCGGGCTTGCCGAGGCTGGTGCCGTCATGGTCCATGAAGAACTTCGGCTCGTCGAACCAAACCGGCTGATCGGCGTTCGGACGAAAGCGACCGGGCGCCAGGCAGACCGGCCGACGGTGGAAGGACGTGTCGGTGGGGCCGTAGCCGCCGTAATGACCATCGTGGTGGTGGATGAAGAGCGCGTAGCGGCCGCTTCCGGCCGTGTTTCCCCCGACATCGTAGATCGGACAAGGCGACAGGGGGTGCAGCAGCGGCTCGCCGCCGTCCTTGCGGAGAAGGCGGCGCGGCGAGGTCCAGGTCTCGCCGCCGTCGCCGCTCACGCTCCAGAACGGGCTGCCGGCGGCGGTGCGCATCACGCAGAAAAGCCGGCCGTCCGGCAGTTTCACGAGCGACGGTTCCTGGCAGGCGCTGACGGCGGGATGCCCCGGAAACGGCACCGACAGCGCCTTCTCGTCGGCCATGAACCAGGAGATTCGCAGGTCCTGCTCACGAGCGGATAGGCCCAGCTCGCCATGTGGCCGTCGCCCGGCTTCCGCGGCCCGGCGATGACGCGCGGTTTGGACCACGTGACCCCCTCATCGCCACTCCGTGCGAACGCGATGTGCTGGTCCGGCTGCGCCTCGGCCGAGCTCTGCGTCCACACCGCCATCAGGGAACCATCCGGTCCGTCGAAGACAAGGAAATGCTCGTTGCCGGTGTCATGGACACCCGCATCCGTGACCTCGGGGACGAAGACGACGAAGTCCGGCTTCGTGATGTGGAGTTGCCGCGGGATCCGCGCTTTGAGATCGGCGGGCGATGCGATGAGCGGCGGCGGCGACGTCGAAGGTTGCGATGAACCCGCGGCCGCGGCCACGCGACGCTCCCGCACCGCGGAAGGCGCCTTATCCTGCGCGGCAACCGCGCAACCGCCGGCCGTGACAAACGCGACGAGCGCCAGCTGCATCCGCCGCCTCGCCCCCGCGCCGAGGTCTATGAACGTGATCATACGCATCTGCCCCCGGGTGACTCTTTCCGATCGATCCGGCCGACCTTGCCCGTCATGGCGCGACCGGCACGATCCCCGCCGCCCACGTCCGCACATTCATGTCCTTCTCCTTCGCATGGCGATTCCGGCACATTCTGCCCGTTCCACCGCGACGCATCAATTCCCGCGACGGGACGGTTTGACGAGGGACTCGCCGCCCGGGGAGTGGTTCTCCAGCCGCCCGGCCGGCGGAGTCCTGTCGCGGGAGGACCCGGCCGGGCGACCGTACCGACACGTCGGCACGCCTGCGCAAAAGCGTGCATACGGCCGGGGAACGCGCTATGAAGCGACCTCATGAATCCTCGCGAACGCATTCTGGCCACGCTGGACCGGCAACCCGTCGACCGGCTGCCGGTGGACCTGTGGCACACGCCGGAGATCGGCGCCGCCCTTCGCGCACATTGCGGCGTGACGACGGATCTCGATCTCTACCGTGCGCTCCGCCTGGACAAGATCGTCTGGGTGTTCATGGACTATCGCGCCGAGGCAGGCGAGCGCGCCGGTGCGCAGTCGGGCGCGGGCGCCGAGCGCGGCGGGAGCCGCACGATGTGGGGCGTGCCGTTGAAGGAAGTGCAGGCCGGCGCCGCCCGCTACGCGGAGTTCGGCGCCGCGCCCCTGGCGGGCTTCGAGACGGCCGCCGCGCTCGACCGCTACCCGTGGTGGCCGCGCGTCGACCGATTCGATTATGAGGGCGCGTTGGCGATGGCGCGGGAGGTGGCAGCGGAATTCGCGGTCATCGGTCCGTGGGTGTCGTTCTTCGAGATCTACTGCCAGATGCGCGGGCTCGAGCAGTCGATGGTGGACCTCGCCCTCGACCCGGACTATGTCGACGCGGTGTTGGACCGCATCGAGTCGATCCAGACGGAGATGATGAAACGCTTCTTCGCACAGGCACGCGACCTCCTGGACCTGGTGTTCATCAGCGACGATATCGCCGGCCAGACCAGCCTGATCATGAGCCCGGCGATGTGGGCGCGGCACCTGGAGCCGCGCATGCGCCGCTGGTGCGATCTGGTGCACGCGCACGGCCTCAGGGTTTTCTACCACACCGACGGCGCCGCACGCCCCCTGCTGAGGCCGATCCTCGATTGCGGGGTCGACGTGCTCAACCCGATCCAGCACGTCTGTCCCGGCATGGATCTCGGCGAACTGAAGAAGGAGTTCGGACACCGGGTCATCTTCCACGGCGGGGTGGACAACCAGCACGTGCTGCCCTTCGGCACACCGGACGACGTCCGCGCGGAGACTCGGCGCTGTCTCGAGACGCTGGGCGCGGGACGCGAGGGCTTCATCTGCTGCTCCTGCCACAACGTCCAGGCTGGCACGCCGGTGGAAAACGTTCTGGCCATGATCGAGACCACCCGGCAATCGTGACGCCAATCTCGACGGCGAGGTACTGTACCCAACCGCGTCACGGGATCGAGAACTTGCGTTCTGACCTCGTCCGTCAGATTGCCACTCCGGACCATATCCAGTATACTTGGACTGTATGATGGTTTGGTTCCATCATGCCCGCCGACGTCCGTGGACCTTCATCGCGGTGATGGCTATTGGCCTGGCGGGCGGGGTGCGGCCACACGCGCGTGCGAGCCCCGCGGACATCGTCATTAACGAGATCCTCTACCACCCGGACTCCACAAACTCCGGAGACGAGTTTCTGGAGTTGTTCAATCGCGGCTCCACTCCCGTGGACTTGAGCGGTTGGACGCTGAGCGGGGCGGTGGATTTCACATTCCCCCCTGGAACCCTGATGGCCGCCGGCGGTTTCCTGGTCGTCGCGCGGGATGTCATGGCCGCCGGCAGTTCTTATCACATCACCAATGTTGTCGGGAGTTACACGGGCCGCTTGGACAACGCGGGAGAGACCATCACGCTTCGGGACAGCAGTACTCCACAGGGGCTGATCGACACGGTGGCATACGACGACACGGCGCCCTGGCCGGCTGAAGCAGATGGTGGCGGTGCCTCACTGGAGCTGTTTCTGGCCGACGAGGACAACGGCGATCCGCGGAACTGGGGTGTCGGGCAGCCCTATACGCCGGGCCGCGCCAATGCGCCTGCAGCGCCGGGAGGTGGTGACATCGTGATCAATGAGATCATGTATGCGCCGCTGCGCGAGGAATACCGCGAGAAGTTCGACGCCGTCACCCATGGCAGCTACTACGAGCAGGACGATGACGAGATGGGGGAGTATGTCGAGCTTTTCAATCGCGGAGATGAGACGGTGGA
>CAZSUU010000066.1:0-27755 GCA_964610105.1 uncultured Verrucomicrobiota bacterium
CTCCACCCTCATCCTTGGGTTGTGGGCGTAGCCCGCGTTGAATTGTTCCGCCCAGACATGATCCGCAGGTACGTAGGATGCCGTCCGCCAGGGCAGGGCGGGTTGCGCCGGCGGGGTCGGAGACTCGGGCAAAGGCACGAGGGGGTTCCCCGGAAACCTGGGAGAGCCCTCTGCTTTTCGCGGGCATCCATCGGCACGGCGAACACCGCCGGCAACGGCCGCCCCCTCCCCTGTCACGGTTCGGCCGGGAGGTCCACCACAACCACGGTCGCGATCTCGTCGGGCGCCTGGGCCGGCACCTTGATCACCACCCCTCCGGCCTCCACGCTGGCGTCGAGCGTCTGGCCGCCGGACAGCAGTGCGGCCTTGAGTGGCCGGGCCGAGAGCCCCGGCACGGTCAACCGGCCGTCGGCCGGCCAGGTGAAGACATGGAGGTACAGCCGCGTGATGCCCCCCTGCCCCTTCTTCCGCGTGCAGCGGCCCCAATCGAGTTTCTCGAAAGGACTGGCGCGGGTCCCGTAGATGGCCTCCCCATTGACCTTCATCCACGCCCCGATGGCGCGCAGAGCGTCCACGCTCTCTCTCGGAACGCGGCCATCTCCCTTCGGCCCGATGTTCAGGAGGTAGTTGCCTCCCTTGCTCGCGATGTCCACCAGGTTCCGGATCAACTCCCCGGCCGACTTCCACGCGTGGTCGTGATCGCTGTAGCCCCAGGTGGTGTTCATCGTCATGCAGGTCTCCCAATCGACGCCGGGCATGCCGGTCGCGGGGATGTGCTGCTCGGGCGTGATGAAGTCGCCGTACTTCGGATCGAGCGACGCGGTGAATCCGTCGGTGCCCATGCTCTTCCAACCCGCCTCGGGGCTGCGGAAGAGGCGGTTGTTCATGACGATCGCGGGCTGTCGGGCCCGCACCTTCGCCATCAGGTCGAAGGCCCTCCACGCCGCGTCGCCCTGGAAGTCCTGGGCGCTGTAGTCCCACCACAGCACATCCACCGGCCCGTAGTTCGAGACGAGCTCCTCGACCTCCGCGTGCAGGTAGTCGAGGTACTTCGCGTGGACGCGTGTGCCGTTGGGATACGGCCGGCCCTTCAGCGGGTGCGGCAGCTGCTTGGAGAGCGCATACTCGTACTGGTCGTGGTGCCAGTCGATGACGGAATGGTAGAATCCCACCTTCAGGCCCTCGGACCGGGCGGCGTCGACGATCTCCCTCACCAGGTCGCGCTTGAGCACCGAACCGGCATCGTAGTCGCTGACCTTGGAATCGTGGAGGGCGAAGCCGTCGTGGTGCTTGCTGGTGAAGACGAGGTATCGGCATCCGGCTTCCCGGGCGAGACGCGCCCATTCCTTCGCGAAGTCCGCCGCGGGCTTGAACAGCGGAATCGCGCGCGCGGCGTACGTGTCGGTGTCGGCCTTGACGTGGTTCTGGATCCACTCCATGCCTCCGCGCGTGCCCACCGGTTTCCCCTCCCACGTCCCCGCCAGACCCGAGTAGAGCCCCCAGTGGACGAACAGGCCGAAGCGCGCCTCCCGCCACCACGCCATGCGCGCGTCCCGTGCCGCGGCGGATTCGGCCGGCGCCTGCGCCGCCGTCCGCTCCGCCGTCGCGACCGCCATGCCCGCCGCCATCATCGCCGCCATGATCGACGTCCTGTTCATGAACCGCCTCCGCCTGTTGATCCGCCGCCGATATGACCATGAAGCCTGCCCGAAGTGCAAAGGCAATCGGCGCAGTCCGGAGGCCGGGGCGCATCCACCCTCTGGCGCGGAGGGGCCGCGTCTTCCCCGCCCCCCGTGCCGCGGGCCATCCGGCCCGCGCATCGTGTTTCTCGCGCCCGGCATGCGCGCGCGGGATCGCGCGCGGTACGGTCTCGGAAGTCCTCGCCCGTTCCGCCGCCGGACGAACCTACCGCCGGACCAGCCACGCGCTCTGCAGGAGGCCGCCGAAATGGCGGCGAATGCGGAGCGGATCGAGTCCGCGATCCCGGAACATCTCCAGCAGGCGCCTCCGGTCCGGCATCGCCATCATGCTGTCGGCGATGTAGGTGTAGAGCTCGGGCCTTCGGCGGAGGAGCCATCCGACGGAGCCGCACCATGCCTTGAGCAGCCCGCGGTGCGCGCGCTGCGCGAGACGCGAGACCGGCTTCGAGAAATCGAGGAACGCGGCGCAGCCGCCCGGCTTCAGCACCCGCGCGATTTCGTCGAGCGCCGGTTCCAGTTGCGCCGCGTTGCGCAGGGCGTAGCCGCCGGTGACGAGGTCGGCCGACGCATCCGCGAGGCCGGTCTCCGCCATGTCGGCGCAGCGGAGCTCGATCCGCGGGTCCCGCAGGCGGGCCCGCGCCCGCCCGAGCATCGACTCGGCGTGGTCGATCCCGATTACGCGGCCGGCCGCATAGCGCCGGGCGAGCAGCTCGCACAGATCGCCCGTCCCGCACGCCAGGTCGACGCACACCGGGGCGTCGATCGCGGGCAGCCCTTCCACCAGCGCCCGTTTCCACGCCCGGTCTCGGCCGAGCGAGAGGATCGGGTTGATCGCGTCGTAGCTCCCGGCCACGGCATCGAAGACCTGGCGCGTGAGCCGCCGCTTGCGCGCCGGATCGCCGAGCTGTTCCGCCATCCCCGTGCTCATCGCCACTCGTGCTTCGGGTACTTCCGGCGAAGCTCCTGCCGCACCTTCGGGTAGGTGTCGCGCCAGAAGCCCTCCAGATCGGCCGTCACCTGCACCGGCCGGAAATTGGGTCCGAGCACCTGCGCCACGGGCCGCACGCGCCCGCCCGCCAGTCGCGGAAGCGCCGTCACGCCATACAGGTCCTGCACGCGCATCGCGATGTGCGGCGGACCTTCGGCGGGATAGTGCACGCGCGCGCGCCGCCCGTTGGACATCTCGATGCGCTCCGGCGCGTGTCTCTCGATCACGGCCTGCTGCGCGGCGTTCAGCCAGCCGCGGACCAGCGGCATCACCGGCCGCTCCTTGATGTCCTTGTGCGACCCCGCGCCGAGGCAGAGCTGCTCGATCATCAGGCGCCGGTCGGCCGGTCCAATGGCTGGAACGCCGAAGTCGGGGGCTTCCCGGGCCAGGAAGTTCACGCGGGCGATCCAGTACTCCACCGCCTCGTCCCAGTGCTTGAGCTTCAGCTCGCCCTTCTCCACCTCGTCCGCGAGCAGGCGCGCCGCGGCCTCGGCCGGGGGATCGCAACGGCGCGAGGCCAGCGGCAGGTCGTGAAACAGGACCTGCGCCTCCGCCACCACGCGCTTCTCGCCCCGTTCGTACCGCACCGCGACCTCCTCGCGAAAGGCGTCCGGGAACATCTCGCGGAGCCACTCGTCCTGCACGGCGGTGGCCAGCGAAAGCACCACCTCCAGGTTGCGTCCCTCGATCTCCCGCACCTCCGCGGCCACGAACAGCGGGGCATGCCGCACGGCGCTCTCGTCGTCGAGCCGCCCCTTGCGCCCGTGCACGAGCTGGCAGCGCAGACTGCCGGCGTCCAGCCGCCGCGCGAGATGATCCACGAAGCCCGCCAGCACGCATCGGCCGATGGCGTCGTCGGTCGGGGCGGTGTCGGGAATCGGGAGCCCCTCGGCCCGCGCCAGGCGCAGGAACATGTCGAACAGGGGTTTCACCTGCCGCGCCGCCTGGGCGTGGATGCCGAGGCGTCGGCACGCCTCGAGGTCGTATCCGCAGCGGTCCGCGTACGTCCACGCGCGCATGAGGCGGAAGAAATCCGACTCCGCCCGCTCGCCGAGCAGGTCGTCGCGCTGGTCGCGCACCTCGCGCCCCTGCCTCCGCACGAGCAGGCCGCGGCCCTGCGTGAGCGCGGCGATGAGCGCGACCGGCCGCACCGCCCCGCGCGCCCCCGCTTCGACGAGCATCCGCGCGTAGCGGGGATGCAGTGGGAAGGCGATCATGCGGCGGCCCAGGGCCGTCACCGTCCCCGCCTCGTCGGTCGCCCCGAGGTCGGCGAGGAGGGCCTCCGCCCGCGCGAGCGTGCGCTCCGACGGCGGTTCGAGCCAGCGGAACGCCCGGAGGTCCGGCACCCCCGACGCCTTCAGGGTCAGCACCGCCTCCGCGAGGTCGATGCGGCGGATCTCCGGCGTCTCCTCCGGCGCGCGCGCCGCGTGGTCCCGCTCGGTCCACAGCCGCACGCACCGTCCCGGCGCCGTCCGGCCCGCGCGCCCGGCGCGCTGATCGGCCGACGCGCGGCTGATGCGCTCGATGAGGAGCGTGTTGATGCCGCGGTACGGATCGTAGCGCGGGATGCGCGCCAGGCCGCCGTCGATCACCGCGCGCACCCCCTCGATCGTCAGCGAGGTCTCGGCGACGTTGGTGGCCACGACGATCCGCGGCCGGTCCGAGGGGGCCACGGCCAGGTCCTGCTGGTCGGGGGGCAGCTCGCCGTGCAGGGGCAGCCGCGCGTATCCGCGGGCGGCCGGGCAGTCGCGCAGCGCCGAGAGCGTGCGCTGGATCTCGTACGCCCCCGGCATGAAGACAAGGACGTCGCCCGCCAGACCGTCGTCCGCGAGCCGCTCGAAGGCGCGCACGGCCAGGTCCCACACGCCTTCCCGTTCGCCCGGCGCGCGGTCGAGGTAGGCGACGTCCACGGGGAAGGTCCGACCCTCGGAGACGAGCACCGCGCAGGGATCGAGATAGCGCTCCAGCGGCTCGACGCCCAGCGTCGCCGACATGACGCCGATCAGGAGGTCGGGCCGGGCGGATCCCTGCAGCATCAGCGCGCGGGCGAGGGAGAGGTCGCCGTAGAGATGGCGCTCGTGGAACTCGTCGAACAGCACGCACCCCACGCCGCGCAGGTCGGGATGGCCGATCATCTGCCGCACCAGGATGCCCTCCGTGACGTAGCGGATGCGCGTCGCCGCGCCGCCGCACTGCTCGAAGCGGACCTGGTAGCCCACCTCGCCGCCCAGCTCCGCGCGCCGTTCGCGCGCGACGCGGGCGGCCAGCATGCGGGCGGCGATGCGGCGCGGCTGGAGCACGACGACCGAACCTTCGCCGGCGAGGCCGTGATCGAGGATCATCTGCGGGATTTGCGTGGACTTCCCGGACCCGGTCGGCGCGCGGACGACGAAACGGCGGACGGCGCGCGCGCGGGAGACCAGGTCCCTCTCGATGGCGTAGATGGGAAGTTCCCGCGGGTGCATGGCGGGACTCACCGGCGGACCTTCGCGCGCGCCGCCGCCAGCAGTTCCCGCGCGTGGTCGAGGGTCGCGCGCGACTTCGGATCGCCCCCGAGCATCCGCACCAGCTCCTCCAGCCGCTCGTCGTCGCCGAGGCGGTCCACCCGGGAGAAGGTGCGGCCGCCCGCGACGGTCTTCGACACGGCGAGATGCGTGGTCCCGTACACGGCGACCTGCGGCAGATGGGTGATGCAGATCACCTGGTGGCGGGCGGCGACGCCGGCCAGCTCGCGGCCGACCGCGTGGCCCATCTCGCCGCCGAGATTGGCATCGATCTCGTCGAATACGAGCACCGGAATGCGGTCCTGCACCGCCAGGACCGCCTTGGTCGCCAGCATGACCCGCGAGATCTCCCCGCTCGACGCGATGAGGCGCAGCGGCCGCATGGCCTCGCCGACGTTGGGAGCGAAGCCGAACTCGACCCGGTCCATGCCGTTCGCGCGGGGTTCCGCCGGCTCGACCCGCACGGCAAAGGCGCTGCCGGGAAAGCCGAGGAATTCCAGCTCGCCGGTGATGGCTTCGCCCAGCTCCTCCGCGGCCGTCTCGCGCCGTGTCCGCAGTCGAAGCCCGAGCGATTCCATTTCGGCCCGAAGGGCGGCCCGTTCCCGGTCGAGCGACGCGATGCGCTCGCCGCGGGTCTGCAGATCGTGGAGGCGGGTGCGCGAGGTCTCCAGCGTCCGCAGGGCCTCTCCGATCGAGCCGCCGTACTTGCGTTTGATGCGCTGGTACAGCGCGAGCCGCTGGTCGAGCCACTCCAGGCGGCCGGGATCGGCCTCCGTTCGTTCGGCTTCCCGCGTCACGGAGAAGGCCAGCGCCTGCACGCGGGCGGCGAGCGCCGCGGCCTCTTCCCGCCATTCCGCCGCCTCGGGCAGGAGGCGGGACATCTCGTCCAGGGGGCGCTGAACCGCCGCCAGCCCGTTGAACGCCGCGCCTTCGCCCTCCGTGAGGATCGCCGTCACCACGCCGCACAGTTCCAGGATGCGCTGCGCGCCGCCGACGCGCAGATGCTCCCGTTGAAGACGCTCCTCCTCGCCCTCCTCCAGCCGCGCGTCTTCGATCTCCTTCACCCGGTAGCTGAGCAGGTCCATCTGCTCCGCCACCTGCTCCCCGCCCGCCGACGCCAGCTCCGCCCGCCGGGCGTCGACCTCCCGCACGCGATCGAACACCGAGGCGAAGGCCGCCCGTTCCCTGTCGTGGCGGCCGAAGGCGTCCAGGATATCGGTCTGCGCAGCGGGATCGAAGAGCGACTGGTGGTCGTGCGGACCGTGCAGGTCGATGAGCATCTCTCCCACCTGGCGCATCGCCTGGAGGGTCACCGGGGCGTCGTTGATCGTGCACGCCCCGCCGGCCACCTTGACCGATCGCCGGAGCACCACCTGCCCGTTCTCGCACGCGGGCAGGCCCAGCGTTTCGAGGCACGCGTCGACGGCCCGGGAATCGTTCAGGTCGAAGACCCCCTCCGCCAGGGCCTGTTCCTCGCCCGTGCGGATCAGGGTCTTGTCGGTCCGGTCGCCGAGCAGCAGCCCGAGCGCGCCTGCGAGGAGGGACTTGCCGGCGCCGGTCTCGCCGGTGATGACGTTCAGGCCAGGTTCGAACGTGACCGTGACGTTCTCCGCCAGCGCCAGATTTCGAACGTGAAGGCTCCTTAACATGCGTTTCCGGGTAGATTGTTCCAGCGCCGGGGGAGACGCAAGCGCGTATGATGTCCTGCGCGCGGTTTCTCCTCGGGGCGCGGCCGTGCATCCGACGGGAGACCTCCGGGGGAGCGCCGCCCGCGCGCGGGCGGGCCCGATGGAACTTGACCGCGGGTGAATCCGGTCCATATTGATGGGCATGACTGGGAAGACGCCGGGCCCGTTTCTGCGCCAGTTCGGGAGAGTGGAGCGCCTGCTGACGGGGGCCATCGCCTCCATGATGCTCGTCGCGATCGTCCTGGGGACCATCGACCTCGGCATCGAGCTCCTGAGTGAGGTTCTCAACCCTCCCTTCGGTCTTCTGGATGTTCAGGAGCTGCTGGACCTCTTCGGGGTCTTTCTCGTCGTGCTGATCGGGCTGGAGCTCCTGCAGACGGTGAAGCACTACCTGTCATCCGACAAGGTGCGGGCCGACCTCGTCCTGCTGATCGCGGTCATCGCCATCACGCGGAAGATCATCATCAAGGACTGGTCGCAGGCGCACTATCTCACCCTGGTTGGACTCGGCATCCTCGTGATGGCGCTCGCGGGGGCGTACTACCTGGTCGCCAAGGCCGAACGCCCGCCCGCGCCGCGGGCGGGGGATCCGCCGGTTGAAAATTGACTTTTCTCGACGGCCCGCCTATGAATGCGAGGTTTCAAGTGGCGGGATAGCTCAGTCGGTAGAGCAGAGGACTCATAAGCCTTTGGTCGAGGGTTCGAATCCCCCTCCCGCCACCAACCCGGCCTGCCGCTGAACACCGCCGACCGCTGTCTGGATGGCCGCCGCCGCTTCAGGCCCGAAGATACGCCCTCCCTCTCGGCCCGTTCCTCTGCTCAGATACACATCCTCACGGACTACGGCATGATGGCCGTCGACCGTTCGCGCTCCTTCGAAGGCGCCGAGGTTCGGTCAGCCTTTCGCACCCCCGACAAAAGACTCCACGAGCTCCCGCTGCTCGTCACTCAAGGTGACCATGCGAGCCATGCGCCGCACGGCATCCGCCGCCGGCATGAAGGCCCATGTGGGATGCGCTCGCACGATGTCCGCCGGGCCGAGCACCTCGCCGCTGCCCTCGTTGACCAGCATCGGTCGCCCGTTGGTCCCGGCATGCTCGTCCGTCAACTCCCATGACTGGAAGTTCACTTTCATGGCAATTGCCTCCCGTGCCACGCCCGTAGGATGATGCGCCTGTCTCCCTCCGGTGTTCAAGCACAAAAGATGAGACGGCGTGCGCCAAGGAGGTTTGGGTGGGGAACCCAAAGAGAAACGCCCGCCGTCTCACGTATGACTATACGCTTTCCGCGAAGGGGTGCAAGCAAGATTCGTGCGACAAAAAAATCGCGCCCGACGACCCGACGCCGACGACCGGGATGGTTCCGCCGGAAGGCGACACGCAGATGCGTATGGTGTTTTCCGCCAGGTTTCTCCGAGGGAAGGGTGGCGGAACCATCCCAGAAGGCGGCGCGGTTGCACGGGGGAACGGAAGGCACGCAGTCGGCGCATGGAGCGACCAGGACCGCTGGGTTGCGGCTCGCCGTCTCAGGCCCAACGCATCGCCATCGCGGCCAGACCGAGAAAGAAGAAGAAGCCGGCCACGTCGGTGACGGTGGTCAGGAAGATGCTCGACGCCAGGGCGGGGTCGATGCGCACCAGGCGCAGCGTGGCCGGGATCACTACGCCGAACAGGGCCGCCGCCACCATGTTCAGGATCATGGCGACCGCAACGACGGCGCCCAGGAGAAGGCTGCCCTTCCAGAGCCAGCCGGCAACGCCCACAACAAACCCGATGGCGAGGCCGTTGAGCACCCCGAGCGTCGCCTCCTTGCCGAGGGCCGTCCACGCGCGGCGCCCCTGCAGCTCCCCGAGGGCCATGCCGCGGATAACGACGGTCAGGGTCTGCATGCCGGCGTTGCCTCCCTGGCCGGCGACGATCGGCAGGAACACGGCAAGGACAGTCCACCGGGCAATCGTCTGCTCAAACAGGCCCACCACCGCGGCGGCCAGGAACGTCGTGCCGAGATTGACCATCAGCCACGTGAGGCGGGGAAACAACGACCGGCGCCATGGCGTGAAGGTCCGTTCCTCGCCGGACAACCCCACCATCAGCTGCATGTCCTCGGTGGCCTCCTCCTGCAAGATGCCGATGACCTGACTGGCCTCGACCACACCGGCGAGGCGCCGCTCACGGTCGAGAACGGGCAGCGCGAGATAGTGGTACTGGGCGAAGAGCCGGGCGACGGTCTCCCGATCGTCATCGACGCCCACGAAACGGACCGAAGGGTTCATCACCTCGCGGACAAGCCGGTCCGGTCTGCGGAAGACGAGATCGCGGATCGACACGACGCCGAGCAGCCGGCCTCCGTCGTCGGTGACATAGAGGTAGGACGCGGTGGGCATGTCCTCCTCGGACCACCGGCGAAGGCGTTCCTGGCAATCGGCCAGGGTGGCGTCGGCGGAGAGCGCGATGAAACGGTCGTGCATGATGCCGCCGGCCGAATCCTCCCTGTAGCGCATGAGGTCCGCCACGCGCGCCGCTTCGGAGGCACCGAGGTGCCCCAGCACTTCCAATCGGTGCTCGGCCGGAAGCCGTGACGCGACGTCCGCCGCCTCCTCGTGGGGCATGGCGCCCAGCAGGGCGGCGGCCTCGCCGGATGGAAGGACATCGGCGGCGGCCGCCGCCGCGTCCCCCTCCATCTCCGCCAGCGCGCGCGCGGCGGTGTCGCGGGGCAGGTGGCGCAACACGTCCGCGGCTTCCTCCGCGGGCAGCGACTGAAGACGGTCCGCGAGGTCGGCGGGATGCTCGACTCGTTCGATGAGATCGGACGTCCGTTCGCTGTCACTCATGGTGCACCTCTTTCCGTTCGCACCGGCATGCCGGATCGCTCCGGAGGCTACGGGATCAATAGCCGGTACCCGCCCGGCAGGCAAGACCCGGGGCTGCGGCTCGCCGCCCCAGGATCGCCGTCTGCGCCGCAGGAAGCCGTCAGGTGTTATGCCCGGTGGCGTTGAAGTGTCGCAGAGGCTCCGCTTCGCATCGGTCCGGGGCGGGACCCGATCGTCCCGCTGCCAGCCGATTCACCGGTCCCATCTTCAAGGTGGCCGTCATCCGTCAACACCCACCAGAACATCCGACGCGACGTAGTCCCCGTGCAGAACGCCCACATTCCCCACGTCACCGGCCTCTACATCGGGCCGGCTGAGTGTGAGCGAACGGCGACGCCCGTCTACGTCGATCATCGTCCCGGACATCGTATGGTCGGAGACCGCCATGTCGAGGGCGATGACGCCCCCCTCCCTCGGGAACCGGGCCACGAGACGGTCCTCCTCCTCACGATAGGTCCCCGGAATCTCCTCTCCCGCATCCACCCGAAGTCGGGCGTTGCCATCGTCCCCTAGAATCAGGGTCAGCATGACAGTCCCGCTCGAACCGAACCAGTAGTCTTCGTCGCTGCCGTCTTCTTCACAGCCCGCGATCAGCAGGGCGCAGGCGGCGGCAATACTCGGCATCACGAGCCTCATTGCGCATCTCATGCCATATTCCTCCCCATCGGGCGCGAGTTCCTTTCCGGGACTGTTCGAAACGGTCCCTCGCCGCGTCACTACTCTACAGCCTCTCCCGGCCGACCTCCAGACCGGTAGACGAACAACGCCGAGCCGGGCCTCTCGGCGATCGTGATGCCGAGACCGTTGACCATCAGCTCCTTTCCGGTCAGGTTCACGATTCTCCCGTCATCCAGGCTCTCCACGGCATAGACGACGGCCGGATCCAGCCCCTGCAGCCTCAGCGTCATCGCGTCTTCCATGGCCTCCTCGCGCCGGAACGCCTGCACGAAACCCCCGCCCAGACCGGGCTCGTCGTACTGCCATCCGATCCATGCGTTCTTCGCCGTGCTGTAGGGCGTCAGCGGATGGAAGTCGCCAAGCAGGTAGGGCTGCACCCGGCGGAATTCGGCGATCATGCGGCGCAACAGGGCGTAGTCGAGATCCTTCTTCCGCGTATCCCATCCGACGCGCGAGGCGGGAAAGACGGTGCTGCGAAACCAGTACCGCGTGGGGACAATCGTGCCCGACCCGTGGTACGGCACCCAGAGCGAGAGGCCGTACGTGTGGCACTGCTGAACCGTCGGGTCGGTGAAGCAGTCACTGCGCAGCAGCGGCACGGAGCGGCGCAGCGTTTCGAGGTCGTTGCGCCGCCCGCCACTGGCGCACGAATCGATCCACAGCCTGGGATGGCGGCGGAGCAGTTCGTCCCAGAACGCCAGGTATCCGCGGACATGCCTGTTCTCGGTCAGGCCCTGCCGGTCCGCGGCGTCGGCGCCGCGCCAGTAGCCCAACGGATCGAGGTTGAAGTCCTGGCGGTACACATCAACGCCTTCGCTCGCGATCAGGCTGTCGATGCGTTCGACGGTCCATGTCCACGCCTCGGGGTTGCCGAGATTCACGAGCCCGCCGTTCCGGCCTCCGAGAATCCACTCCGGATGGCGGTCGGAGAGCCACGTGTCCGGCCCGGCCCGCTCGGGCTCGAACCAGAGCACAAACTGCATGCCGTTCGCATGGGCGCGGTCGGAGACCTCCCGAATCCCCCTGGGGAATCGCGCCCGGTCCACCTCCCAGGTCCCGGCATCCGTCCACCAGTCCCGCTGGCCCGGATACCAGCCGGCATCGATGAAGTAGAAATCCAGGGGGATCTTCTCGCGAAGGTAGCCATTCAGCACGGCCATCTCCGTCACGGCGTCGGGATGAAGCGTGGCGCTCCAGCAGGCGCCGTAATGGGTCGGCACCAGCCGGCCCGCGGGCCGCGGGATGTTGTGGGCGACCATCCACCGCCGCCAGATGTTCTGCCCGCGCATCCAGTCGCCCCGATAGAATTGCAGGACGACGAGAGGCGACCGCGCCTCCTCACCCGGAAGGAGCTTGAAATGCGTGAGCTCCTGTCCCGCGCGAATCCGCAGGACCCCCGCATGGTCCCGTTCGAATCGAGCCGCCCACTGGCCCGGCCAACCCAGCGCGACCATCATCCCTCCGTCGCCGGTCGCGAGATTCCAGTACGGACCCTCGACGTTGGTCGGTCGCCCGCCCGCGGGCGCCAGCCGCGTCGAAGCTCCGGGGGCGAGCGTCTCCGCGAGCGGCTGGAAACTGTCGGCCGCGCACGTGTCTCCCTTGATGCGATGCAGCGTCACGTCGGCCCCGGCCGGGTGAACGAAGGCCGCATCGATCGCCTGGATCTCCGCAAGGATCGGGGTGTCGGCGGCGCCGGCATTCCTGAAATGCAGGGTCCACTCGACGGTCGGGAAGTCGGCGTACTCGACGCCGACACAGCGCAGCGCCAAGCCGCTCTCCGGATCGGTGTATGTGATGGTGTGTTCGGTTCGTCCGCGGTCCCGCGTGCGGGATGACCGTTCCCGCTTCCACGTTCTCAGCAGCTCGGCCGACGGGCGTCCGCCGCAGGTGAACGAGAAGAACGGCTCCGCGTCGCCGGCGCCCTCCGCCTCTCCGAATCTCGCCGCCATCCACCGCCTCGCATCGGCAATCTCGCCGGCGGTCGGTGTGACGGCGCGGGCACGATGCATCCACGTAAGGCAGGCGACGGCCACCAGGAAAAGGGCGAGTCTCGTTCTCACGGCAGGCAGTCCTTCGCGGTTCAAGCCCCCAATCCTCCAGCCTCACTTCTTCTCGGCCAGCGCCCGCGCGCGAAGGGCGATCGCCTCGCCGGGCGCCGCCTTCAGCACCTGCTGCATGGCCTCGGCGACGGCGTCCGGATGCGTCGGCGCGATCTTCTCGGCGATGCCGACGGCGGCCAGGCACGCCGCTTCCTTCAACTCCGGCGTACCGAGATGCGGGGTGACGAGCGCCAGGGCGCCCGGGGCGGGAATGCCGCCCAGCGCCGCGAGGACGAGGGTCTTCTCCTCGTTGCGCTCCGCGAGGTCCATCGCCTCCCGAAGCGACGCGGCCTTCCGTTCGGCGCTCACGGCTTGCAGCGGGGCCAGCCGGATGACGCCGCGCAGGGCCAGGATCTTGAATCGCGGGTCGGCCGCGGCCCTCGCGAGCGGCATGAGGTCCGGCAGCGCGTCGGGCGCAGGCCAGTCGCACAGGACGCGCAGGGCGGTCTCCCTCGTCTCCGCATGGGCGTCCGCGGCCGCCGAACGGATGGCGGCGAGGACCTTGGGGCCGCCGACCGAACGCAGGACTCTCAGCAAGGCGGGCTTCACGGCCGGCGGCGCCTGAGCCAGGGCCGCGCAGAGCGGGTCGACCAGCGCCGGCGGCGCCGCACGGCCCGCGAAGGTCATCGACTCGTTTTCGCGGACCGTCGCGCTGCCCGCCAGGCCGTTCACCGTGTAGTCGACGCGGAGCTGTTTGACCACGCCGCCGCTGGGATCGCCGAAATGGGCGTTGGAGGCCTCCACCGAGAGCGCTCCCGCCTTCACGAGCGCGGCCACCTTGGCGGTGACGTCGATCGAACGTCCCGCCGCGAGATCGCCATACACGGCCTTCTGAACGATCACATGGCCGGCGGCGGGCCTCGTCAGGCGGGCGCACACGGCCGACAGCGCGTTCTCGGCGGCGGCCGTGTCCTGGCTCCGCAGCAGGATGTCCAGCAACGACGGGACCTCAGCCAGGCCCGCCAGGTCGCCCAGGACCTTGAGGCTCGCGGTGCGGATCGGCGCGGTCGGATCCGCCGCCGCCTGCAGGAGGGCGGGCATCGCGGGGGTCAAGCGGCGGAGGCCCGCCAGCTCGACGGCGGCGCGCCGGGCCTTCTCATCGCCCCGCTTCAGCGTGTCAAGGATAGCCGCGTCCACCTCCGCGCCCGACAGCCGGGTCAGCACCGATTTCGCCGCCTGCGACAGCCTGACGTCGTCGTCCGCGGCGGCGGAGAGCAGCACCGGCACGCCGGAAGGGCTGCCCCGACGTTCCAGCACGCCGAACGCGGCCAGCCGCAATGGCAGCGGGCCGCTCCCGGCCGCCTTGAGGGCCGCGGGCAGGACCTCGTCGCCGCCGCGATCGGCCAGCGCGAGAAGCAGATGCGGCTGCCGCTCCGGAGGGGTTCGCTCCATCTGCGCCAGCAGCGCCCGGGTCACTTCGCGGCCGGGCATTTCGCGGGCCGTGTGCAATCCGATATCGAAGAACGCCTTGTCCGCCGACTGCAGTTGTTCGATCAGCAGCGGAACGCCGGCGGACCGTCGGGCGAGGATCGCGCCGCGAACGGCCTCGATGGTCCGCTGTTGGGAGACGTTCGCGCCGCGGACCGCGTCGTAGAGCTTCACCGCATCCGCGTGTCGGCCCTCGGCCAGGAGTCGTTCGGCGCACAGGATGCCGCCCTCCGCGACCGCCGGGCGCAGCCCCGCGGGCGCCGTCGTCAGAAGCGGTTCCAGGGCGCGGGCGGCCGGATCGCCGCCGATCCGCCCCAGGGCCACGGCGGCCGCCGACGCCACGTCGGGGTCGGCGTCCCGCAGCTTCTTCACCAGTGCGTCCACCGCCCGCGCATCGCGGCGCACGCCGATCGAGTTGATCACGCCCACCTGCAGCGCCCCCTTCAGGCGGTCCATGGCTGCGAGAAGCGCATCGACCGCCGCCGGATCGGGGATCGCCTCGAGGGCGATCCGCGCCCACGAGGCCAGGCGGGGATCCGCCAGCAGCGGCGCCAGGGCCGGGACGGCGTGGCTCGTGCCGCAGACGGCCAGCCTCTTACACGCGATCGCCTTCTCGGCGGGCGGCGCATCGGACTGGAGCACTCCGATCAGTGCCCGTTCCCTCTCGGGGGGCGCATCCTGCGCGCCGGACGCGGTCAGGGCCGCGCAGAGCAGGATGCCTCGCATCGAACGTCGGATGGCGGTGGTCATGATGGTCCTTTGCTCGGGTGAAAGGGCACAGGGTTCAAAGGTCAGATTCTCCACGGTTCGCGCAGCGCCTCGGAGCGGAGCCGATTGGCCTCCTCGTCGCCCACGAACTCGTTCCGCGCGGGGTCGTAGGCGACCTTGCGGTTCAGGAACAGGGCGATGTTGCCGGCATGACAGGCGATATGCGTGTGGCAGGCCACCTCCGCGTTCGCGCGCGGCTGGACGCGCGACTTGACACTGTCGAGGAAGTTGCGCACGTGGAAGTTCGCCGGGTAGCCGGAGATGCGGGCGCGCCGGCCGGTGAGCAGATCCGGCGAACTGGTGACGAGGTCGCCGTTGTCTCCGGTCTCCACCCAGCCCGTCTCGCCCTCGAACCGCACCGGGCACGAGCCGAGATCGAGCCATCCGTCGTTCCGCGCGACCAGGCTGACGCCGTTGGCGTAGCGGGCGTGCAGCCGGCCCTTCTCCGGCCAGTACTCCACGGGGACGGTCGAGTCGGCGTCGTTGGCCCACTGGCAGAGGTCGATGCAGTGCGAACCCCATTCCAGGCACCCGCCGCCGACCAGGCCGCCTCCCTTCTCGAAGCCGAACCCGCCGTTGAGGATTCCGCGGTTGAACGGCCGCCATGCCGCCGGCCCCAGGTAGAGATCCCAGTCCGCCTCCTCCCTGGGAGGCTCGGGCTCCGGGGCGGGCCAGCCGCTGGTGCCGGTGCCCAGTCCGCCCGGATGCGCATGGAGCGTTTGAAGTCTGCCCAGCCGGCCGCGGCGGGCCAGTTCGACCGCGTAGCCGAAATTGGGCAGGCTGCGCCGCTGCATGCCGCCCTGGAACACCCGTCCGGTCCGGCGGAAGGTGTCGGCCAGGGCGATGCTGTCCGCGATGGTCTTGGTGCAGGGCTTCTCGCAATAGACGTCCTTTCCGGCCTTGGCGGCCAGGATCGAGGCCAGCGCGTGCCAGTTCGGGCCGGTGGCGATCAGCACCGCATCGAGGTCGGGGCGCGCGAGCAATTCGCGCAGGTCGCGGTACATGGCGCAGTCCTTGTTGCCGTACCGCGCGTCGGCCTGCGCCTTGACGGCCTCGCGGCGCGCCGCCTTGACGTCGCAGATCGCCACGAACCGCACGTCCGCCTCCTCCATGAAACACCCCAGGACATAGGTCCCGCGGCCCCCGATTCCGATCGCGCCCAGGACGATCCGTTCGCTGGGCGCGACGGCGCCGTCGCGTCCGAGCGCGCGGGCGGGAATGAACATCGGGAGGGCGAGGACCCCGCCGGCGCCGACGGCCGCCTTGAGGAATCGGCGACGGTCCATGTTCGAGGCGCGATCGCGAGGCATCGAGGACACAGGCTTCTCTTTCATGATCACCTCATTCTTCCGCCGAGCGTCAGCGTTCCGCCGCCGCCCACGATCAGCGCGACGGCGCCGGCCATCAGAAACGTGGGCGCAAACGATTGCGTGGTGTCCGCGATGACCCCCGCCAGGAAAGGCCCCAGGGCCTGTCCCAGCCCGAACACCATCGTGATCAGCCCCAGCGCGGCCGGCGCGAGCCGCGCGCCGAACAGGTCGCCGCACAGCGCCGCCATCAACGCCGGAACGCTCCAGGCCGTCAGGGCGAACAGCGCGGCGGAAAGATACACGAGCCACCCGTCGCGCCCCAGGCCGAACAGCAGGAACGACAGCCCCTGCAAACCGAACACCCACCGCAGCGCGGCCCGGCGGCCCCAGCGATCTGACACCCCGCCCCACAGGAAGCCGCTGACCATCGACACCATTCCGATCTGCATCCACAGCGCGCCGGCGCCGGCGGGGCTGAAACCCGCCTCGCCGGTCAGGTACCGGACGAAGAACGTCGCGTAGACGATGTACGAGAATCCAAACGCGAAGTAGCTCCCGGCCAGTTTCCACAGCAACCCGGAGCGGTACACCGATCCCCAGTTCAGCGAAGAAGCCGCCGCGGCCGATCCCGCTGTCCGTTCGGCCTCCGACTCGCCGATGGCGCGCAGCCCCTTCTCCGCCGGCCGGTTCCGCAGGAACAGGGCGGCGGCGGCAAACGCCGCCAGGGTCAATCCCGCGAGCACGTACCAGCTCAGCCGCCATCCTTCCCTGCCGCCGCGGCGCAGAATGGCGGGGATCAGCGGGCCGGTGACGATCAGGGCCACGCTCGATCCGCCCACCCCGATGCCCGCCGCCAGCCCGCGGCGGCGCGCGCCGAACCATGCGGACACGAGCGCCATCGCCGGCACGTTGCCGCCGGCGCCGCCCACCCCCGCCAGAAACCGTCCCACACAAGCCGCGCCGAAGGCCGGGACAAGTCCGGTCAGCCCCATGCCCGCGGCCACGATCAGCAGGGCGACGGCGATCACGACGCGCGGCCCGAATCGCGACGCCAGGATGCCGGCCGGCACAACCGTGAGCAGGTAGCCGACGAGATTCCACGACTGCAGCGCGCCGGTCTGCGCGTTGCTGAGCTTCAACCCCTCCTGCATCGCCGGCAGGATGCTGGTGTACCCAAACCGGGCTAGTCCCAGGGCGCTGAACACCACGAGCACGACCAGGCCGAGGACCACGATGCCGTAATGGAAGCCGCCGCCCGCCCCGGCACGTCCACGCTGTTCAGTGCTTTCCATCTGCGAGCATCGACACTACCCCCAAGCCGCCCGGCAGGGCCAGCAGAAGAAACGCCAATTCGAGCGGCGCACGGATCGGTCCGGTCGGTCCGCCCTTCTCCCGCTCAGGGCTCCGGCGGCACTTCCGGCGTGAGGCCGCTCTGCCTGAGCGACTCCCACGTGACGCCGGGGAACGCCACGCCCCGTTCGACGTAGCGGCGGACGAACTTGCCGAGGACGTCGACCTCCAGGTTCACGCCGTCGCCGACGCGAAACCCGCCGAACGAGGTGTGCTCGTAGGTGTAGGGAATGATGTGGACGACGAACGAGTCGTCGAGCACCCGCGCGAGGGTCAGGCTGACGCCGTCGCAGGAAACCGATCCCTTGAAGACCATGCCGTCCATGAGGTCCGGGTCGCAGGAGATCTCGTACGACCAGTCCCGCCCCACCGGGTCGATGCGGCGCACGCGCCCCACCCCGTCGACGTGCCCGATCATGATGTGGCCGCCGAGGGGATCGCCCCACCGCAGGGCGCGTTCGAGGTTCAGCCGGTCGCCGGCCTTCTTCTCGCCGAGGTTCGTGCGCTCGAAGGTCTCGCGCAGCACGTCGAAACGCATGCCGCTCCCCTCCAGGGCGGCGACGGTCAGGCAGATGCCCTGCACGGCGATGCTCTCGCCGATCGCGACCGGCCGTTCCCACGCCCCTGCGTCCAGCGTGATCCGGCCCCATTTCTCGGCCAGATCGAGCTCCGTGATCCGTCCCATCCGTTCAACTATTCCCGTGAACATATGTCCTTCCTCCGGGTGAAACGCGCGTGAACCACGAGATCCGCCCCCGCCCTCGCGACGGTGCGGAAGCACAATTCCGGGGCGCAAGCCAGCGGCCAGCCCGCCCCCCCCACCGCCGGGCGGCTGCCGCCGCCCAGCAGGCGCGGCGCGATGAACCATCGCAGCTCGTCGGCCAGGCCGCCGCGAATCAGCGAGGCCGCCATCTCTCCTCCGCCCTCGCAGAGCACCTGCATGACCTCCATGCCTGCCAGGTGTGCGAGGAGGTCGGGCAGCGACACGCGCCCCGCCCCGTCGGCCGGAAGCACGGCCACCTGCGCGCCGGCCGCCAGATAGCGGCGCATGGCTTCGTCCGCGCAGGCGGCGGTGGTGGCGAGAACCGTCCGATCCGCCCGTCCATCGGCGAACACGCGGGCGTCCGCGGGCGTGCGTCCGCGGCTGTCGACGACGATGCGCCATGGCCGGCGGCCGCGGGCGGGGCGCGGCAGCAGGCGCGGATTATCGGCCAGGACCGTTTCCACTCCGACCATCACGGCATCGGAAGCCCGCCGCCAATCCTGCGCGAGGCGACGGGCAGCGGGACCGGTGATCCACTTCGATCGGCCGGCGGCATCGGCGATCCGCCCGTCGAGCGTCGCGGCCAGTTTCAGCACCAGCCGCGGCCGCCCGCGCGTGATCCACGAGGCGAACGGCGCGATCAGCTCCTCCGCCTCCTCGGAGCCGGTCGCCGCCAGCACCGCCCCGACCCCGTGGCGGCGGAGCACGGCGAGTCCGCGACCGGCGTGATGGGGATTCGGGTCCTTCACCGCCGCCACGACGCGCCGGATGCCGGCCGCGAGGATCGCGTCGGTGCAGGGGGGCGTCCGGCCCCAGGTGGAACAGGGCTCGAGCGTGACATAGAGGGTTGCGCCGCGCGCCCGCCGCCGCGCCATACCCAGGGCATTCACCTCGGCGTGGGGCCTCCCCGCGCCGGCGTGGTATCCCTCTCCGACCACTCGTCCGTCGCGCACCACTACGGCCCCGACCGGCGGATTCGGCCGGGTCAGGCCCTCCGCCCGCCGCGCGAGCGCGATCGCGCGCGCCATGAAGACCGCGTCACTCGCCTTCATGGTCCTCCTGATCGAGCCCGAGCAGGGCCTTCACGAACGCGTCCGGCTGGAAGGGGACCAGATCCTCCTCGCCCTCCCCCAGTCCCGCGAACAGGACGGGGAGGCCCAGCTCGCGGGCGATCGAGAAGACGAACCCCGCCTTGGCGGACCCATCGAGTTTCGAGACGATGACCCCGCTCAGCGGCACGGCGTCATGAAACAGGCGCGCCTGCGAGAGGGCATTGCGCCCCAGCGCGGCATCGAGGACGATCCACGTCTCGTCGGGCGCGGTGGGTCGCCGCTTCTGCATCGCGCGCCGGACCTTCTTCAGCTCCTCCATCAGCGGTTGCCGCGTGTGCATGCGCCCGGCCGTGTCGATGATCACGGTGTCGGCCCCCCGCGCCACGGCGGCGTCCAGCGCGTCGTAGGCCACGGCCGCGGCGTCGGCGCCGGCGGCGCCCGACACGACCTCGCAGCCCACGCGATGGGCCCAGAGGCGGAGCTGATCGCTTCCCGCCGCGCGGAAGGTGTCGCCCGCGCACAGGAGCGGCCGGACGCCGGCGCGTCGCGCGCACCAGGCGAGCTTGGCGCAGGTGGTGGTCTTGCCCGAGCCGTTCACGCCGACCACCAGGATGGAAAGCGGCGGGTGCCCGGTCTTCCACTCAAACGACCGCGCCGGAAGCCGCCGGGCCAGCAGTCCCGCCAGGGCGTCCTTCCGGGATCCGGACGCGGCGCCGTCCGCATGTTCCAGGGTCCGGACGATCTCGGCGGCCAGCACGGCCTCCACATCCGCCCGCACGAGCAGCTCCTCGAGTTCCTCGGCGGTGGCGGCGTCGACCCGCGGCCGTCCGAGCACTCTTCGAAGCGCGCCGGACACCACGTGGCGGGTGCGGGCAAGGGCGGAGAGCCACGACGCCATCTCAGCCCTCCTCCTTCGGGGGGGCCAGCCGCGGATCCGGCGCGGCACAGCGGGCGGGACGCTTGAGGTCCTTGCGCGCGCGGTCCAGGATGCCGTTCACGAACCGGCCGGATTCGATGCCGTTGAACTGCTTGGCGAGCTCCACCGCCTCGTTGATGGACACGACGGGAGGGATCTCGAAGCAGAAGAGCATCTCGAAGAGCGCCACGCGCATGATGTTGCGGTCCACCGCGGCCATGCGCCGGAGGTCCCAGTTCTCCGCGTACGCGGACAGGCGGTTGTCGAGATCCGCCAGCCGGCCCTCGACGCCCCGGATCAGGGTCTCGGTGAAGCCGCGCACCTTGGCGCTGACGCGGCGGTCGCGCCAGAAATCGCCGAGGGCCTCCTCGAGGTCGCCCGAGTTGAAATCCCTCTGGAAAAGGAACTGCACCGCCAGCAGCCGTCCCTCGTGGCGTCCGCTCATGGCCGGGCACCCGGCAGGGCCGACAGGAGGCGCGCCATCCCGACGGCGGCGCACGCGGCGTACCACCCCCGTCCCTCGCGGCCGGGTCGGCATCGCGCCTCCGCCTGGGCCGGCGTGTTCGCGGAGACGACGCAGTCAATGACCGGCACGCCGACCCCTCGCGCGATGTCGAGGAGGGCATTCGCCACGGCCGTGTTGATCAGCGACGCGTGCGGGGTCTCGCCCTGGATCACGCAGCCGAGGGCGATCAGGGCGTGGAACCGCCGCGTGCGCGCCAGGGTCTCGATGACCAGGGGGATCTCGTACGCCCCGGGGACCCACGCCACCTCGACATCGCCGGCGGCGGCGCCATGGTGGATCAGGGCCTCCACCGCCGAGCGGACGAGGATGGAGGTCAGCGCCTCGTTGTAACGGCTCACGACGAGGCCGATGCGAAGACCAGCGGCGTCGAGGCGGCCGGTCCATTGCCGGCAGGGCAGGTCCGGGCAGGGACTCGCGTCGAACTTCACGACGTCTTTTGACATGTGTCGGATCTCAGAGGATGTGGCCGAGTTTCTGCTTCTTGACCGTCAGATAGCGTTCGTTGTGCCGGGTAGGCGGAACGACCAGCGGCACCCGCTCCGACACCTCGATCCCGTACTTCCGCAGCCCCTCGATCTTGTGGGGATTGTTGGTGAGGAGGCGGACGTGGCGAAGGCCGAGGTCATGGAGCATCTGCGCGGCCGACGAGTAGTCGCGCAGGTCGGGTTCGAATCCCAGCCGCACATTGGCCTCGACCGTGTCGAGGCCGGTCTCCTGCAGCTTGTAGGCGTGGATCTTGTGCGCGAGACCGATGCCGCGCCCTTCCTGGCGCATGTACAGGATCACCCCGCAGCCTTCCTCGGCGATCATCTGCATGGACCGACGGAGCTGCGAACCGCAGTCGCACCGCTGGGACCCGAACACGTCGCCGGTCAGGCACTCGCTGTGCACGCGGACCAGGGGCGGATCGCCCCCCTTCCCCGGATCGCCGAGCACCAGCGCCAGGTGGTGCTCGTTCTCCGGGAGGGCGCGGTACATGTGCAGCTGGAAGACCGCCATCTCGGTGGGCAGGCGAACCGTCTGTTCGCGCTCCACCAGTTTCTCCGTGTTGCGGCGGTGCACCACGAGGTCGTTGATGGAAAGGACGCGCAGCGCGTGCCGCGCGGCGAACTTCAGCAGGTCGTTCCGCCTCGCCATGGCCCCGTTGGGGAGCAGGATCTCGCAGATGACCCCGGCCGGCCGCAGCCCCGCGAGGCGCGCGAGATCGACCGCCGCCTCGGTATGACCGGGCCGTCGAAGGACGCCGCCCTCCACGGCCTCCAGGGGAAACAGGTGGCCGGGGCGCACGAGGTCGGAGGGACCCGAGGCCGGGTCCATCAGCACCGCCACCGTGCGCGCCCGATCGTGGGCGCTGATGCCGGTGGTGATGCCCGTACGGGCGTCCACCGATTCCATGAACGCCGTCCGGAAGGCGTCTCCGGTGTTGACCCGCGACATGCGCGCCAGGCCGAGCGCGGCCAGCCGGTCCCCCGTCATCGCGACGCAGATCAGTCCCCCGCCTTCACGGATCATGAAGTTGATCGCCTGCGCGGAGGCGTGCTCCGCGGCGATGATGAGATCGCCCTCGTTCTCCCGGCGTTCGTCGTCGAGAACGATGACCATCTCGCCCCTGCGAAAGGCGTCGATCCCTTCGGGAATCGTCGAGCATCGTGCGGCCGGCCTATCGTCGTTCATAAACAGAAACCCCGGAAGCTTGGGCCTCCAGGGTCAAAGGCGACGGCACCGTCCACCGATCTTCTTCCATCCAGACTGTACTGTCGGCTGCGGGTACCCTTCCGGGTTACCGCATCGGTCCCCCGTTCAACCGGGAGAGTCGCGGGCTTACACCGCCGGTCAGGAGTTCCCCGGTCGCCCGGGGTCACCTTGCCCTGAAGATCAAGCTACGGACCGACGATAATACGAACGCCCGCCGCATGCAAGCGCGTGTTGCGGGCCGCGATTCGCGCGCGGGCACGACGATGCCACGCAGAAGCGCGCACGACCCACGGGAAAGGCGCTAACGGCTTCCCGCCATGGCCTCTGTCAGCGCGGCGCGGAGCGGCGCGTGGATCCGTCCGTTGCTGGCGCAGAAGCGCATGGTGACCGGTGTGAGATGTTCGAGCACCTCACACCGCCCGCCGGCGCGCTCGATCAGAAGCCAGCCGGCGGCCAGATCCCAGAGGTTGATGCGCGTCTCCATGTACGCGTCGCCCCGCCCGGCGGCGATGTAGCAGAGCTCCACGGCCGCCGAGCCAAGGACGCGGATCTTCTGCACCCGGGGCGCGAGCCGGTTGATCGCGCGAAGCGAGATCCCGTCGTCGGCGGCCGTCTCCAGGATACCCGTGTAGAGGACCGCCTCCTCCATCCGCGCGGTGTCGGATACGCGGATGGGTCGCCCGTTGCATTCCGCCGGCCCGTCGGCCGTCGCCGTATACAGCTCGCCCAGCATCGGCAGCCGGACCGCCCCGGCCCGCATTCGTCCGCGATGCTGGACGGCGACGGAGCAACACCACACCGGCAGGCCGTGCGAGAAGTTCACGGTGCCGTCAATGGGGTCGATGATCCAGCGGTATCCTTCTCCGCTCGCATCGTGCGCCCCCTCCTCCCCCAGCACGGCGTGCGCGGGGAACCGCCGGCGGATCACCGACTCCGCCGCCTGCTGGCTCTCGACATCCAGGCGCAGCTTCACGTCGTGCGCCGCACGGCGGTCGACCTCCGTCCGGCGGTCGAAATGGTCCAGCGCATGCCGTCCCCCCGCCTCTGCCGCCGCCACCGCGCACTCCAGGAGCTGTTTCAGGCTCTCTTCCTTCATCGAATTGGCACTCCGGAAAGCCCGACACTGTACACGCCCCCACCCCCTTTTGCACGCCTTCAAACCGGCGCGCGGCCCGGCGGGAATCGCCGCGCCGGACGGCGGGGACGCATGCCGGGACGACCGGGAGTTCCGGCGCGGCCGGCCGGGCGGCCGGCGCGGCCTTCGCCTGCGGCCGGGTATCTCCTTCTTCGGCGACCCGCACATCCGGCCGGGCGGACGACGCAAGCTACCAGCGCAGCCGGTCGCGGGCCTCGTCGTAGGTGACGTAGCGCTTCTCGGTGAACGCCTTCACGCCCATCAGGAGGGCGAGCTGCGTGCGGTAGCCGATTTCGATGGGGCTCATCAGGCTTGCAAGGTCGCCCGAGCGGGCGGCCGCAAGCCAGTTCTTCATGAACTCCGCCTCATCCGTCTTCGTGTCCACCTTCCACGTCTCCTCCTTGTCGTCCTTCTTGTCGTTCACGGAGAACCGGATCTGTCCGGCCGGGAACGTGAGGGTTCCGTCGGTGCCGCGAATCACCGTATCGCAGGTCTGGACCCCGTTGGGATAGCCGTTGAAGCCCGGCACCTGGTTCGCCTGCGTGCCCTTGACCAGGACATTGAACTCGCCGGGATACTGCAGGAGGATGTCGTAGGTGTCCGGCACCTCGCGGGGCGGTTCCTTGTAGCGGTACTGCCCGCCGAGCGCGACCGCCGTCCTCGGCAGCCCGAGCCCCATCGCCTTCACGATCGGCGAGAAGGAGTGCGGATAGAGATCCGTCACCGGCCCGCCGGCATAGTCCATGAACAGGCGCCAGCGGAAGTGGCGGTCGACGCTGTACGGCCGCCGCGGCGCGTCGCCGAGGAATCCGCGCCAGTCCATCTCGGGCCCCTCCCGGCAGTTCGGATCGTCCACCGCCATCCCCCGTTCGCCCCAGTCGCCGACGCGGAAGTAGGCGCACTCCGCGTGCACCGGCGCGCCGATGCGCCCCTGCCGGATCAACTCGCGCGCCTGCGCCCAGGCCGAGCAGGAGAGCCCCTGCATGCCGCACTGCACGGCGCATTCCTTCTGGCCGGATACGACCCGGAACATCTCGCGCAGCGGCTCGATCTGACGCCAGTGGCTGATCGGTTTCTCGCAGTACACGTGCTTCCCGGCCTGCACGGCCGCGATGGTCTGCGGCACGTGGTGGTGGTCGGGCGTGGCGACCACGACCGCGTCGATCGCCGGATCGGCGAGCAGCTCCGCGGACTTCTGGTAGATCTTCAGCTTGCCGCCGTGCCGCTCGTTGAAGCGGCGCGCCCGCGGGAGATAGACATCGCAGGCCGCCACGAACTCGATCGGCTCCTTCGCCTGGTCCTGCAACCAGGCGAGCACCGTGCTCAGGTGCGTGCCGCGTCCGCCGCACCCGATGAAGCCGATGTTGACCCTCGCGTTCGCGCCGAGGATCTTCGCGCCGGCCCTTCCGGGCCACGCGGCGACCGCCGCGGCGGCTCCGGCGCGGGCCAGGAAGGCACGACGGGTAAGGCAACGTTCAGCGTCCATGATGGCATCCTCACTTTTCTCGGTGTTTCGTGTTCCAGTGCTCCAGCATGCTTCGAACCTGCGCGTCGTCGGCCGCACCGTCCCAGACCGCGACGGCATAGCGCAGGACGAGCGGCCTTCCGGGGTCGAGGGCGAGGGGTTCCCTGTGGTAGTGCAGGGTGGCGGCGACGTAGGCGAAGGACCGGGTCATGGTGAACCACGTCACCGGCCGGGGATTGCGGGGATGGTCGAGCACGGCGACGGTCACCGGGCGTCCGCCGATCGCGCCGCGGGCGGCGCACCAGGGCGAGCTCCGGGTCAGCGTCTCGTCGTTGCCATACGGTTCGTCGAGCTTCGCCGCGCCCTCGGCGAATCGGAACTCCGTCGCCGCATTCATCGGCGGCGCGAACCGCAGGCCGAGGCCGTAGTAGTGGTTCCCGGTGATCTGCGCCGCGGCGGACCGGCCCGCCGGGAGGGTCAGCTCGGACCCCCACTCGATCGCGGTGACCGTCATGCCGGCGGGGGCCGTCAGCAGGCGTATCGCCCGCCGTTCGCGGACGAGCACGTTCGTGCCGTCGGGCGCGAGCCACTCGAGATCCGATTCGATCCGGCCGCCCTCCGCGCGCGCCGAGACCGTGCGCTGCGTGCCCGCCGCCCCCGCGCGCTCTTCCCAGAAACCGGTGCCGTCGACGCGCAGGGCGAACATGAGGCCGTGGTGATGGAGATGGTCCGGCGGCGCGTCCAGCAGCACGTCGACGCCGGCCGGCGAATACAGGTGCTTCACGTAAGGCTTGTAGGGCACCGCGCGGTGGACATACGCAAGAGCGGGCGCGCCGCCGCCGGGCAGCACCAGGTCCCCCGGCGGGTCGGCCGCGAAGCCCGCGCCGCACGACACGACGGCCGCCAGCACGCCGACCGCCCGGATCGCCGAGGCGGGCGCTCCCGCGCGGTGGTCGTTCGCCGCCGTCCGCTTCATGCCCTGCCCCCCAGCAGCTTCTTCAGGAACGCCAGGCTCCGGGCGGCCTGGTCGATCGTGCCGCACTCGACGCTGAAGAAGATCTCGCGATCGAGCGGCGACAGGATGCGCACCACCCGTTCCCAATCCACGACCCCCTCGCCGCACGCGCAGCCGACGGGCGTTCCGGTGACCTTGCCCCGCTCCTTCTCGCTGTGCTGCATGCTGATGTCCTTCGCGTGCACGTGGAATACGCGGTCGCGCACGCGCTTCAGGCCTTCATAGGGATCCTCCGCGTTCGCGAGATAGCTGTTGCCGGTGTCCCAGTTGACCTGGATCCATGGCGAGCGGACGAGGTTCACGATCCTGAGCAGGCCGGCCGAGGTGCGCGTGTAGACGCCGTGCGGTTCGATGCAGAGGTAGACCTTGTGGCGGGCGGCGACCATCGCCGCCTTCGTCAGGCTGTACCGCATGGCCTGGTGCGCGAACTCGTCGTCCATCCAGTCCGGCTTGACCATCTCGTCGGTGTTGACGAAGCGCGCGCCGACCGCGTCGGCGAACTGGATCGCGCGCGTCAGCCGGGGGATAGCCGCCTCGGGCTTCATGAGCGGGCTGTGCCCGCTGAAGCTGGCGATGCGGATGCCGTATGTCCGGCAGATCTCCTTCATGAGGAGAGGATCCTCCTCCATCGAGAAGGAATGGAAGTAGTCGACCTCGCTCAACAGCTCCCATCCGGTGTGGACCATCGGCTCGACGTACCGGTAGCCGAGGTCGGCGGCGATCTTCACGCCGGCCGCGAAGCTCTTGTCCGCGCTGCGCACGAACTCCATGTTCACCGCGATCCTGAACCGCGCCATACGTTCCTCCCTCCCGGCCCGCGTCCCGCGCGTCCCGGCCGCGGCGGCTTCCGCGCCCGGCCCGGCGGTCTTCAGAAAGGCCCGACGATCCATGGTCTTCACTCCATCGTTTCCTGTCCAGCCTGCCCTACGCCGCGCCGGCTGTCGTTCACCCGCCGCTCATGATCGGAAATTGAACACGGGGACGGGAGACGATGCGGGAGGGATTCGCGGCGGGAACGGGAGCACGTTCATGGGTACGATCACGATCACGGATCGGCGTAAGAGCGGAGCAAGAGTAAGATAAGGAGCATGATCAAGAGCCGGACCGGCGGCAGCAGCAAGCTCCCATCATACTCCCACTCATAATCCCGCCCCTGCGCCTACTCTTACTCTTCCTCTTGATCTTACTCTTGCTCTTGCTCTTGCTCTTGATCTTCCTCCGCATCTTGGCCCGAATTGCGCCGCGCTCTGTTCTCTCCTCGGACTCCGTACGGGCTCTTGCGCTCGTGAACGCGGTCCACCGAGGTGCTTCGAATCAAGCCGATGAGCATCGACACGATCCTGATTAGCATCTCCTTGCCTTCATCAGCGTGTGCAAGTCGTCTCTTCGCCACAAGGACATCGAGGCACGCCGCACATTCCAAGGCTGAACCGCGCGCAATGTCGAGGAACCGACACCGGTCAGGGGCGGTGTGTTTCCCGTTGCCCTCGGCAATGTTGAGGGGGATTGACGTCGAAGCCCTGTCGAGTTGGGAGTGCACGGCGAGATTCTTCGGAATGGAATCCAGGAGTCCATCGATCCAAGTGACGAATCGGATGGCCTCCTGGTAGACATTCAGTCGCTCATGATCAAAACGTCCCTTCATGGCGTTCAGGGTAGAGGGGAAGAGAAGAGCAGAGCAAGAGTAAGATAACGAGTATGATCAAGAGCCGGACCGGCGGCAGCAGCAAGCTCCCATCACACTCCCACTCATACTAAACCTCTCACATTAGTCCCGACATCAAGCCGCGTAGGCTGTTGAGGGCG
>CAZSUU010000067.1:0-26769 GCA_964610105.1 uncultured Verrucomicrobiota bacterium
GCAGAAATCCGTCTCACACCCCCCGGCGCGGCGGCGTGTTTGTTGCGCGTGACTTTTGAGGGGGGGGCGGCTACGCTATCCGGTTTCCGGCTTCCGGAAGCGGGGACAGCCTTGTTTCCAGAGACTGGAACAGCGCCGACAGCGCGATGGAAGGTTCTGTCATGCAGTGGATAATAAAGAAGATCATCGGAACCAAAAACGAGCGGGACCTGAAGCACATTCGTCCCATCGTCGACCAGATCAACGAGGCGGAGAAGACGCTCCAGTCGCTTTCCGACGACCAGCTCCGCGCCAAGACGCAGGAGTTCAGGGAGCGGCTGGAGAAGAAGGCGGCGCTCGACGACCTGCTCCCCGAGGCCTTTGCCGTGGTCAAGAACGCCTGCCGGCGCCTGTGCGGACAGACCATCGAGGTGTGCGGCCATCCGATCGTGTGGGACATGGTGCCGTTCGACGTGCAGTTGATCGGCGGCATCGTGCTGCACAGCGGCAAGATCGCGGAGATGGCGACCGGCGAGGGAAAGACGCTGGTGGCTGTCGCGCCGGTGTACCTGAACGCCCTGGCGGGCAAGGGCGTGCACATCGTGACGGTCAACGACTACCTCGCCCGCCGGGACGCCCAGTGGATGGGCAGCGTCTACCGCTGGCTGGGGATGACGGTCGGGTGCATCCAGAACCAGATGGATCCCGAGGAGCGCCGCGCGCAGTACACCTGCGACATCACCTACGGCACCAACAGCGAGTTCGGCTTCGACTACCTGCGCGACAACATGGCGGTCCGGGCGGCGGACCAGGTGCAGCGGGGCCACTCCTATGCCATCGTCGACGAGATCGACAGCATCCTGATCGACGAGGCGCGCACGCCGCTGATCATCTCCGGCCCCGCCCCCTATTCCACCCAGCAGTACGTCCAGGCCAAGCCGGGCGTGGAACGGCTGGTTCGCCGGCAGCTTGAGCTCTGCAACCGTTTCACGGCGGAGGCGAAGGCGCTGCTGGAGAAGGCGGCGGCGGATCCGGACGAGGCGGACCGTCTGCGGGAAGAGGCGGGGTTGAAGCTCTACCAGGTCGGCCAGGGCATGCCGAAGAACAAGCAGTTCCTGCACATGCTCGAGGACGCGAAGGTCCGCAAGATCTTCGAAAAGTGGGACTCGCAGATGCTGACCGACATGCGCAAGGAGCAGGCGAGGGCGCTGCGGCAGGATCTCTTCTTCACGATCGACGAGAAGGGCAACGACGCGAGCCTGACCGAGAAGGGCTGCGAGGCGTTGAGCCCCAACGATCCCGACGCCTATGTGCTGCCGGACCTCGTCTCCGGGCTGGCGGTGCTGGACGGCGACACGACCCTGACCCCCGAGCAGAAACTGGCCAGGCGCCAGCAAATGCAGGACCTCCACTCGGAGCGCAGCGAACGCATCCACGCGGTGGACCAGCTCATCCGCGCCTACACGGTCTACGAGAAGGACGTCCAGTACGTCGTCCAGAACAACCAGGTCATCATCGTCGACGAATTCACCGGCCGGCTGATGGCCGGGCGTCGTTGGAGCGACGGCCTGCACCAGGCGGTGGAGGCGAAGGAGGGGGTGAAGGTCGAGCGCGAGACGCAGACCCTCGCGACCATCACGATCCAGAACTACTTCCGTCTCTACCGGAAGCTCGCCGGCATGACCGGCACGGCGGAGACGGAGGCCGACGAATTCCACCAGATCTACAAGCTCGACGTGGCCGTCATCCCGACGAACCGGCCGGTCCGGCGGGTCGACCGCAACGACTACGTCTACAAGACCCAGCGCGAGAAGTACAACGCGGTGATCGACGAGATCGTTCAACGGCACACGGCCGGCCAGCCGGTGCTGGTGGGCACGGTGTCGGTCGAGCACTCGGAGATCATCAGCCGTCTCCTCAAGCGGCGGAACATCCCGCACAACGTGCTCAACGCCAAGAACCACGAACGGGAAGCCGAGATCGTGGCGCGGGCGGGCGAGAAGGGGGCGGTGACGATCGCCACGAACATGGCCGGTCGGGGCACGGACATCAAGCTCGGCGAAGGCGTGGTGTGGGTGGACCGCGCGGTGATCAAGTCGCAGATCACTCTGGACGGAAAACTCCCCGACGGCCGCGTGTTCCGCAAGGCGCTGGAGGAGACGCCCTGCGGGCTGCACGTGATCGGATCGGAGCGGCATGAGGCCCGGCGCATCGACCGCCAGCTGCGCGGCCGCTGCGCGCGCCAGGGCGATCCGGGGTCGTCGTCGTTCTACGTCTCGCTCGAAGACGATCTGATGCGCCTGTTCGGTTCCGACCGGATCTCCTCGATCATGGAGCGGCTGGGCATCGAGGAAGGGGAGGTGCTGGAGCATCCGTGGCTCAACCGGTCCATCGAGACCGCGCAGCGCCGCGTCGAGCAGCAGAACTTCTCGATCCGCAAGCGCACGCTCGAGTACGACGACGTGATGAACAAGCAGCGCGAGATCATCTACGGCTTCCGCGGCGAGGTCCTGCGGGCCGAGCATGCGCGCGACTATCTGATGGACATGGTGGAGGATACCATCTCCACCCGGGCCGAGCCCGTGCCGGAGGGCGGGGAAGACGGACGGCGCGACTTCGTGGAGTGGGTGGACACGACCTTCCCCATCGGCCTCAAGATTGCGGACCTGCCGCCGGAGGCGGATGCCGACGCGCTCGCGGCGGAGGTGAGCAAGCGCGTGCGCGCGGCGTACGAGCTGAAGGTGCAGGCCGAGGATCCCCGGGCGCTGCCCGAGATGGAACGTCAGACGATCCTCTATGCGATCGACACGCACTGGCAGGAGTACCTGCGCAGCATGGACGCCCTGCGGCAGGGCGTTTCGCTGCGCGCCTACGGCCAGCGCGACCCGCTGATCGAGTACAAGCACGAGGCCTACGACATGTTCTCGAGCCTCATGGACCGCATCAAGATGGACGTGGCGACCCGGATGTTCCGTTCCGCGACCTCGTTCGATGCGTTCGAGCGGATGATGCGATCGATGCCCGTGCACCTGGTGCACCAGGAGGTCAGCGCGCTGGGGGCGACGCCGGCCGCGGCCGGCGAGTCGGCGCCCGGCGCGGACCGCGAGGCCCCGCCGAGCGCGGCCGAGGCTGCGATGCAGGCCGCCCTGCGGACGCCGGCGGCGCCCGTTCGCCGCGAAGGGCCGAGCGTGGGCCGCAACGACCCCTGTCCCTGCGGAAGCGGGAAGAAGTACAAGAAGTGCTGCGGCGCCGCACGTGTATCGTAGCCTCCTCAATCCAACTCGAACCCCAACTCCAGATCCAACTCTAACTCCAACTCCCAAGTCTCAAACGTCACGATTCCTTCGTGTTTCGGCATTCGGATTCCTCTTGAGACTCGTCCTTCCATACGCGCTGGCCGCCGCCTCCGGCCTTCTGCTTGCCGCGGCCTTCCCGCCGTTGGAGTGGTCCTGGGCGGCGTGGATCGCCCTGCTGCCCCTGCTGTGGGCGTCGCGGGACAGCCGTCCTCGCCGGGCGGCCGGCCTGGGCTTCGTGGCGGGAACGGTGTTCTGGCTCACGTCGATTTGGTGGCTGACCAAGGTGACGGCCGCGGGGTGGGTCGGGCTGTGCCTGTACTGCGCCCTCTACTTCATGCCGTTCGCGGCCATCGTGGCGTCGTGGCGGGTTCGTTTCCCGGACGCCGGCGTGTGGGCGCGGCTCGCGTTGCTGGCGGGCGGCACCGCGGTCTGGACGGCCGGCGAGTTCATCCGCTCGAACCTGTTCACCGGATTTGCCTGGAATCCGGTGGGGGTGAGCCAGTCGGCCAACCTGACGCTGATCCAGCACGCGGAGTGGGGAGGGGTCTATGCGGTCTCGGCCCTCGTCGTGTGGGTGAACCTCGCCGCCTTCCTTCTGCTCACCCGCATGGCGGCCCGGGGGCGGGGCGAACGGCCCGGACTGGCGCCGGATTCCATGCTCGCCACGGCCGTCGTCGTCGCGGCCATCGCCTCGGGCGCGCAGCTCTTTCACCGCGTGCCCCCGCCCGACGCGCGGGTGCGCCTCGCGCTCGTGCAGCCGGCGATCCCGCAGTATCAGAAATGGACGGATGAGTTCATCGACGAGATGTATGCCCGCTTGCGCGACCTGACCGATGCGGCGTTGCGATCCGGCCGCCCCGATCTGGTGGTGTGGCCGGAGACGGCCGTGCCCGAAGACCTGCGCGCCAGCGAGGAGGCGTGCGACCTTCTCCGCCCCCTGACCGCCTACGGCGTTCCCCTGCTGGTCGGGGCGATGGACTCGGAGCGGATGGACACGGGGGAGGTCCTCTACTACAATTCCGCCTTCCTCGTCGGCCCGGGCGTCAGCCTGCTGGAGCAGTACGACAAGCAGCACCGGGTCATCTTCGGCGAGTATGTGCCGCTGCAGCGGTACTTCCCCTGGCTGAAGACGTTGACGCCGATCCAGTACTACGTCTCGCCGGGGAAGAAGGCGACGGTCTTTCATCTGCCGCGGCCGGAGCTGAGATTCTCGGTGCTGATCTGTTTCGAGGACACCGTGGCGCATCTGGCGCGGGACTTCGTCCGGAGGGGGGCCTCCCTGCTCGTGAACATCACGAACGACGCGTGGTTCGACCCGACCAGCGGTTCACGCCAGCACATGCTGCATTGCGTCCTGCGCGGCGTGGAGAATCGGGTTCCGATCGCCCGCTGCGGCAACAGCGGGGTGACCTGCTGGATCGACGAGCGCGGACGGATCGGCGGCGCCAATGGCGCGAAGGCCGGAACCCTGCCCGTGTTCGCGGCCCCCCGCGTGATGGCGCGGGGATTCCTGAGCGCGGAGATCCCGTATCGGTCGGACGGCGCCCCGCCGACCTTCTACGCCCGGCACGGTGATGTGTTCGCCTGGGCGATGACCGTGCTCGCGGCGGGCTTCGGGCTGCTGGTCGGCCGGCGGGGCGTCGCGCGCCCGGCTTTGCAGGGCTAGATGGCGGCCAAGGGGCGCTGCGTCCCCAAGGGCACCGCGTCCCTACCGGGCGCAGGGCACGGCGGCCTCGGCCCGCGTAGCTTGCAGCGAAGCAGGCTCGCCGCGCCGGACCGGGCGGGTGACGCTGCGGCCGGCTGCTTCTTCACTCTGCGGCGGCACCTCCGCGGCAGGGCGGCATGACCGCGATACGGCCATGGACCGAGGCGCGAGCGGCAGATTGTTCCGCCTTCCGCCGTCGCGCTGAAGAATGCACTTCGTCGCCTCTGACCGAAATCGACCCGACGTGCTCTTCGATCAAGTCCGGCGCGAGCGGTCAACCTCCGTCATCCCCTCGCCCCATTCACCCCACTTCGCGACCCATCGGCCCTGACACGAAGTCGGCAGAAAACGCCTCCCGTCACTCCCGGACTCCTTGTTTCACGCCACTGCATAATCCGAAGCGGAGCCAAATTGCGAATCAGGGCACCCGAGGACGGGTGCCCTGAACTGAAATGGCCTCAGACTGATCGCCCCCCGACGCAATGGGGGAGGGGATCTCCGCGTGCCGCCAGTTACTTCGGCTGCTCGGCCGGAGCGGGCGCAGGAGCCGCTGCCGGCGGTGCATCGGGAGCCGCCGGCGCAGGAGCCGGTTCCACCGCCGCCGGCTTGTCGGCCGGGGCAGCCGGCTCAGGCTTCTTTCCGCACGCCGACACGGATACCAGCAGTGCCGTCGACATGGCCGCCACGATCATCGCCTTCTTCATGTTCCGATATCTCCGTTCTTTCTTCGGGTTTTGTGCTCACTCCGAGCGATTCCACCTTCGCCCGACCGCCTATGGTCAGGCACGTGAACGGGCGGCATTATACACGTTCCGCTGAAGATGGCGAGGGGGAGTCGGCAGGCACACGCGACGGATGCCGTCGCCCATCACTCCACGCGGCGTGGAAGGCGAGAGCCGGCCGCGATTCCTCGACGTTGTAGCCCAGGTCAACCGGTGGAAGCCCCCGGCCGCTCCTGCCCCGTATCGGTGTGCCCTCTCCGAACAGGAATCCGGCCTCCAGCGTGAAGAACTCCCGCATCCCGGCCGCGAGCTCCCGGGCACGGCGGACGTACGATTCCTCGTGCAGGAATCGTCCGGCGATCCATCCGGCCGACGACGCCCGCCCCCATCTTCCGACCGGTCCTCACACCGACCACGGCGGGCGGTAGGCGCGGGTCAGCCACCTGGGATCGCCCGTCCCGCCGGTGAAGGCGAATCGAACCGGATCCCATTTGATCACCTTGTGGTTGTAGTAGGCCTGGTTCATCAGGTGGCAGCAGATCGCCGAGCGGCCGCCCACCTGTTCGTTGCTGATCGGCTTCCGGCGGTCCCGGACGCGCGCGCAGAAGTCCTCGATGTGCGACCGGCTGACGTACAGCTTGATCCGCGCGTCCGCGAGGAACGCCTTCTCCGCCTTCGCCACTTCGGCCGCGCAGGAGGTGTGGCCCTGCTTTTCCTGCGAGCTGAACTCGGCGATCGTCTCGCCCTTGCGGATGAACGCGAACTTGCCGCGGTTGACCTTCACCTCGCCCTCGGAGCCGAAGAAGTGCGCCCCGTAGCCGTTCTTGTGCGTCACCGTCACGCCATTGGCGTAGACCAGCACCGCCCCGCGCTTGTCGCCCGGCTTCGCGGGCGGGCGCGCCTCGACCGGCCCGCTGGCATCCATGCCGAGGCCCCATTGCGCGATGTCGATGTGGTGCGCGCCCCAGTCGCAGACCATGCCGCCGCCGAACTCGCGGTAGTTCCGCCAGTCGGGAAAGTGGTTGTGCATGCCGCGCGGGCTGAGGATGGAGTTGTAGGGCCGCATGGGCGCCGGGCCGACCCAGAAGTTCCAGTCGAGTCCCGGCTCCGCGGCCTCCTCGGCCAGATCGCAGGGGATGGCGGGGTCGCCGAAGCTACAATCGACATGGTCCACCTTGCCGATCGCGCCGTTGAGCACCAGCTCGCAGGCGACGCGGAACTCCTTCGACGAGCGCTGCATCGCGCCGGTCTGCAGGATGCGCCGGTGGGCGTCGACCGCCCTGATCACCTCGACGGCCTCGTGGATGTTGTGCGTGAGGGGCTTCTCGCAATACACGTCTTTGCCGGACCGGAGCGCGGCGAGGGTGGGTAGGGCGTGCCAGTGATCCGGCGTCGCGATGCAGACGGCGTCGATGTCCTTGCGGCCGACGATCTCCCGGAAGTCGTTCACCGCCTTGCAGTCCTTCGCGCCCTTGTCGGGATGCTCCGTGTAGAACTTCTCCACCGTGGCCAGCGCGTGATTGCGGCGCGTCGTGTCGACGTCGCAGACGGCCAGCACCTGGACGTCCTGGTGGAGGAAATTGCCCAGCAGGCCGCGCGACTGGATCCCCATGCCGATGAAGCCCATCGTGATCCGGTCGTTCGGCTTCGTCTGCGCAGCCCAGATGCGGGAAGGCAGGACGAACGGTGCCGCGGCCGTGGCGGCGGCGGCCTTGAGGAATGCGCGGCGCGTGCTGACAGTCTTCATCCATTGATCTCCATGCATGGGGCGGCCGCTGCGCGCCGGATGTGAACCACCACGCCCGCCGGTGCGGCACCGATTCGGGCAAAATAGAGGACACGCCCCACGGAACGCAAGAGGGAATCGGTCGCGACTCTCCGCATTTCCAAACAATAGACTGGATTCCTTCGCCGTCAGTTGACATGAACATAGGCGTGGTGCCGTCCATGGCCTGCGGCCGCGGCGGGATGGACGCGGGGTGGGTGGGAAGTCCCCCGGAGGCAGGGCGCCCGCGGCCATGGGTCGAAAAGGTGCGGCGGCGAACCGTCGGCGCAGAGAGGGAGAGGCCGTGATGAGCAGATGGCGGATGTGCCTGATGGCCGTGGCCGTCTTCGCGTGCGGGGGAGCGGGGGCGGGGAAGCCGAACGTCCTCCTGGTTCTCGCCGACGATCTCGGGTGGTCCGACCTCGGGTGCTACGGGGGCGAGATTCGGACGCCCGTGCTCGACGGCCTGGCGAGGGACGGGCTTCGCTTCACGCAGTTCTACAACTCCACCCGGTGCTGTCCGTCTCGCGCCGCGCTGCTCACCGGCCTCCATCCCCACCAGGCCGGCGTGCCCGACATGCGCGGACCGTTGAACGACCGATGCGTCACGATCCCGGAGGTGCTCCGGCCGGCGGGCTACCGTTGCTTCATGGCCGGCAAGTGGCACCTCGGAGGCGAACGGAATCCGATCGACCGGGGTTTCGAGGAGTTCTACGGGATGATCGGGGGGTTCAACTCGTTCTGGCAGGAAGAGCCTTTCTACAGCCGCCTTCCGGCCCCGCGAAGCCGGCGCGCGTATCCGGCGGACGGATTCTACTCGACCGACGTCTTCGGCGATTACGCGCTGGACTTCCTCGAAGAGGGCCGCAAGAGCGGGAAGCCGTGGTTCCTTTACCTGGCCTTCAACGCGCCGCACTTTCCCCTCCATGCGCACGAGGAGGACATCGCCCGCTATGAGACGCTCTACGCGGAAGGGTGGGACCGCATCCGCGAGCGGCGCCTGGCGCGCCAGAAGGATCTCGGTCTGGTCCCAAGGGACTTCACGCTCACGCCCCGGAGCAACATCCCGGCCAACCGTTTCAATCGGGAGACCGGCTGGGCGGACAGGGACAACCCGGCGTGGGACTCGCTCCCGGCCGACCGGCGCACGGATCTCGCGCGCAGGATGGCCGTGTTCGCCGCGATGGTGGATCGGATGGACCGCAACATCGGACGCGTGGTGGACCGCCTGCGCGAGACCGGCCAGCTCGAGAACACGCTCATCCTGTTTCTCAGCGACAACGGGGCCTGCGCGGAATGGGATCCGTGGGGGTTCGACGAATCGTCGGGGCCGAAGAACGTCCTTCACACGGGCGCGGATCTGAAGAAGATCGGCGGTCCGCAGAGCTACATCAGCTACGGCAGCGGATGGGCCAACGCGTGCAACACGCCGTGGCGGCTCTACAAGCACTATGGCCATGAAGGCGGCGTGGCCGCTCCGTTCATCGCGCACTGGCCGGCGGGCTTCGCGCGGCGGGGCGAAGTCGATCCGCGGCCCTTGTTCATCACCGATGTCATGTCGACCCTGGTGGAGGTCGCCGGCGCCACGTATCCGGAGCGCGTGGGCGACCGGGCGATTCTGCCGTGCGAGGGCGTGAGCCTCCTGCCGGCCCTGCGCGGCGCGCCGGCCGCGCCTCGGGTGATCTGCATCGAGCACGAGGGCAACCGCATGGCGCGGGAAGGGCCGTGGAAGCTGGTGATGATCGCGGGGCGGCCGTGGGAGCTCTACAACGTCGAGGTCGACCGGGGCGAGACGAACGACTTGGCGGCCCGCGAGCCGGAGCGGGTGAAAACGCTGTCCGCGAAATGGGACGCATGGGCCGGGCGGTGCGGCGTGCAGGTCGGGAGGCCGGGTCCCGCGGCCGGGCAGGCCGAGCTTCCCGCCGGCGCGGGGGAGACCCGCTGCACGCTGGCCGACCGCGCGGCCGCGTCGTCATACACCGCCCCGCGGGCGACGCTCAGGGCGCTCACCGACGGCCTCGAGCCCGCCGGGAACCCGGTCCCGCGCTTCACCTGGTTCGCCCACAAGGGCACCGGCGAGTGGGTGCAGTACGAGTTCCCCGCGCCCCGCCGCGCCGAGGCCTGCCGCGTGTACTGGTACGATGACACGCCCGGCGGCCAGATCGGCGTGCCCGAGTCGTGGCGGCTGCTGCGGCGCACGGGCGGTGGAGCATGGGAACCCGTGTCGGGTGCGGAGAATCCCCCGGCGCCACGCAAGGGGGAATGGAGCGAGGTGACGTTTGAGCCCGCCGAGGCGGACGCCTTCCGCATCGAGGTGCGACTGCGGAGAGACCTGTCGGCCGGCATCCTGGAGTGGGAATTGCGCCCCTGAAGCCGTGAAGTTCTCCATCATCATACCGGCGCGGAACGAGGAGAAGACGATGGGCCGGTGCCTGGACTCCATCGCGGCGGCGGCCCGCCCGTACGCGGGGCGGGTCGAGACGGTCGTGGTGGCCAACCGGTGCACCGATGCCACGGAGCAGATCGCCCTGGCGCGCGACTGCCGGATCGTCCGCGACGACAGCAAGTGCCTGTCCTCCATCCGCAATGCGGGCGCGCGGGCGGCGTGGGGTGAGATCCTGGTCACCATCGACGCCGACAGCTGGATGTCTGTCGACACCCTCCAGGAGATCGACGCCGCCCTTGGATCCGGCCGGTACATCGGCGGCGGGATCCGCATCAGGCCCGACCGCCTGTCCGTCGGAATCCTGCTCACCGGGGCGGTGCTGTTCGCGGCGGTCCGGCTGACCGGACTCGCGGCCGGGCTCTTCTGGTGCGGTCGCAGCGACTTCATGGCGGTGGGAGGATTCGACGAGCGGCTGCTGATCGCCGAGGATCTGGACTTCGCCAAGCGGCTGCGGGCGCATGGGAAGGCGAAAGGGCTTCGGTTTGGCGTTCTCCCCCGTGCCTACATCACCACCTCATGCCGCAAATTCGATCACTTCGGTGACTGGTTCTTCTTCAAGGCCCTTTTCTTCCGGGGCCGTCAAATCCGGCAGGAACTGGGGGGCAGGGGTCGTACCTTTGCCGATGGCTTCTTCTACGATTTCAAGCGGTAGTTGGCAACCAACCAGTCAACTAGTAGCCTACAATCGTATGAAATGCGTCGGTCTGTTCGAGGCGAAGACGAAGCTGTCAGAGATATGCGATCAGGTGGCCAAGACGCATGTGCCGGTTACCATCACCCGCCGGGGCGTGGCACTGGTCCGCATTGAACCGATTGCCGAAAAGCGCCTTACGATCAGAGAGCGCCGGGCCGAGTACATGGGCAGGCATGGAGGCGAAGAGACCGCCGACGAAGTTGATTTTGAGCCGGCCAACCGATCATGGGAGGCTTCGGCATTTCAGCTTGGTGAATGACCATGCCGCTCTCGCACCTGCTCGATACGTCGGTATTGTCGCAGCCGATCAGAGACCACCCTCTGCCCGGGGTCATGGACCGTTGGAGTGCGTTGCCGGAGGCTGGATTGTGCACGTCGGCGATTTGCCTCGCGGAGCTTCTCCAGGGATTGCGGGCGCGGGAGTCGGCCAAGTACTGGCGCCGCTACCGCGAACTGCTGGAGGCCCAGTATGCCGTGCTGCCCTTCGATGCCGCGGTGGCCGATACCTACAGCAGCCTCGCGGCAATCCCGTCGCGTCACGGGAGGCCCCGCCCGGTGCTCGACTTGATGATCGCCGCGACCGCATGCCGTCACGGACTGGTGCTGGTCACGCTCAATGTGCGCGACTTCGCCGGCATCCCGGGTTTGGACGTCGCGGACTGGAGCGGCCCGGCTGTATGAGGTCTGTTCCTCCTCGGCTGCCTCGGGATCGATCGGGAGGCACGAGGCAGCCGAGTGCCGGTGGAACGCGTTGGCCTCAGCGCGTTCAGAAGGTGTCTATCGTCTGTCGCGTTTCTGTTCCAGCAGCCATTTGTAGAACTCGGGGTTCTCGTAGGTCGCGGTCCAGGAATCGTGGCCGGCGTCGGGGTAGACGGTGAACTTGGGATGGCCGCCGGCGGCCTTGAGGGCGTCGACCATCTCCTGCGAGCGCTGGAGGGGCACGGTCGGGTCCTTCGCGCCGTGGAAGACCCAGATGGGGAGCCTGGCCAGTTTCTTCGCGTCCGCGGCATTGCCTCCGCCACAGATGGGCGCGATGGCGGCGAACTTGTCGGGGTGCGCGGCGGCCAGCAGCCACGTGCCGTAGCCGCCCATGCTCAGGCCCGTCAGATACACGCGGTCCTTGTCCACGCGGTACTGTGCGAGGATCGAATCCAGCAACGCGTTGAGCACGTCGGGATTCCATCCGCGTCCCGGGCACTGGGGCGAGACGAGAATGAACGGGAAGGGACCGTTGGTCTCGGCGATCTTGGGCGGCCCGTGGATCTTGACCTTGGCCAGGTCGTTGCCCGACTCCCCCGCGCCGTGCAGGAAGAGCACGAGGGGCCAGGACTTCTCCTTCGAGGTATCGTAACCCGCCGGCAGCGAGAGGAGGTACTCCATCCGGGCGGTGATGGTGATCTGGGCTTCGAAGGTCTTCGCCTGCTGCGCCGGAGCGGCGGCGGATTCAGCCGGATCCGCTGCCGCGGCGCCCGCCGGCCATGACATGGCGGCGGCGAGCAACAGGGCAGGGGCAAAGGATGCGGGATTCGTCTTCATGCGCCCCTACATACTCGCCTGATCAGAAAAGATCAATCGCAACGCGCATCTCACACCTCATGAGGTGTGAGAGTGTGTCCGCGACCGCATCGGGGACCGTCCTGCGGCGGGCGGAGGGGCCGGCGGCCGTCACAGTCATTCCCGGGTGATCTTCAACGCGATATCGCGCGTGAAGGGCGGGGCGGCGACGGTCAGCCGGCCGTCGGGCGAGGACATCCGCCCCTCTCGCGCCGGGACGCCCCTGTAGGTGTCCCACCAGAGGATCCGGTAATCGTCCGGCCGGAGACCCCGGATGTCCACGCGCGCGTCGGCCACAGGTGCAGGCGAGGCGCCGCCGACGACGACGGCCCACCAGGCGGCTTCGGGATCGGACAACCAGAGGTACGCGCAGTCCGTCCCCTGCAATCCGGCCACGCGCGCGCGGGAACCGGTCGCCGCGGCGTCGCTCGCCCGCAGCCGCGCGGTAGGGAAGGGGATGCCGGCGAGGAAGCCGGCCAACGGGCGGTAGTGCGGATACGCGTCCATGCGGTCGAGCTGGTCCCACCACCACGACATCGTCGTGCCCGACAGCCCCGACACGGCGGAGGCCCACAGGGCATCATGGAAATGCAACAGCGCCTTGTCTTCCCGCATGTACGGGCTGAGCCCCCACTTCTCATCGGCGAGACCGAACTCGCTCAACAGGGCGGGCCGGTCGGGCGCGTGCCGCCGCAGCAGCTCCGCCCGGTCGGCGACCGCCGCTGCCACGTCCTTCCAGAGCTCGTTCCAGTTGGGACGGAGGTACCAGTGGAGATCGGCGACGTCGAGCCGCGGATGCGTCCAGTCCTTCGGAGCGGGGCCCCATGCGCTGGTCGCACGGAGGTGACGATACGGATCGACCTCCTCCAGGTAGCGTCCGACCTCGTCGTAGAAGCGGGCAGTCGGCAGGCCGGGATCCTGCTCGTTCCAGTACTCCCACGTGGCGACGGCGGTCGAACCGCCCCAACGGGCCACGGCATACCGCAGCAGGTTCTGCGCATTCCGGATGGCGAGGTCGTACTCCGGCGCCGCGGGGTCTTTCAAGCCGTCCATGTACAGATTCCGCGTGAGCAGGCAGAGCTGCAGCCGGACGCCCGCGGCTTCGGCCGCGCGGACGACCTCGTCCAGCATGAAGCAGTCCACCGGATTGTATGTCCCCATGACCGGCCGGTTGGGATCGGCCTCCCACAACAACTCCGGCCCGCCGCTCCGTTCGCGCAGCGACAGCCCGTCAAGGTACGCCGTGTCGCTTCCGTTCACGCGAAGGCGGAGCGCGCCCAGCCAGCGGTCACGCGCATCGGTCATGAGATCCCGCTCGAACGTCGCCCACGAACCGTCGGGATTCGCCTCCACCGGCGCCCCCATCGCCGCCCCCTGGCGCTCGATCGCCAGCGAAGACCCCGCCGGCAGCCGGACGCGGCCGGCGAGCCGGTAAACCGTGTCCGGCCGAAGTGCTACCGGATGCGAGGGGTCGAGCGCCCCCGATGCGCCGCCACGTTCGCCGGCGCCGATCTGGACACATCGGCGCACGCGATCCGACGTTCCAGCGTCTGGAAATGGAACGAAGGGTGGCTTCCCACCCCAGGAACGCCCCCAGGCGGTCTTCCGCGATTCGATCGCCAGGGCCCAGTCATCGCAGCAGGCCCACACGCGCGCGTAGTTGGCGCCGTTCTCCGCCATGCGCCGCAGCATCGCCTCCGCCCGGGAGAGATTCGCGTACTGGCCCGCGCCGATGAACGCGAGGTTCTGGCCGATCGGGAAGAAGGCGGTCCCGTCATCGAACGCAAAGAAACGCCGGTCGACCCGCGAGACGCGCACGAAGCCGCGGTTCGTCGAGGAGACGCATGCAAAGCGTACGGGCGCGGATGTCAGGGCGCCGCCCGAATCGCGGAGCCGCGCCACGCACAGGTGATTCCCGGTCTCCATCGGTGCGAAGCGCGCCCGCCAGCCGGCCGGGCCGCACGGGTAGAGCCAGTCCGCACCGCGGCCTTCCCGATCGGCGGCGGCCCGCTCGTAGGGCTGGTGCCAGAACGCCGGCACCCGCAGGGTCCGACCCGCGGGCGTCTGCACCTCGATCGACAGATCGGCCTCCGCCGGGTTGAACGGATGGTCGAACACGCGGTCGACCGCGATGCGGAATTCGATCCGCTCGAACCGGCCGACACGGTTGGTGGTGGGCATGACCGAAAGGGGCGATGCGATCGACGTCGCCGCATCTGCCGCGACAGTGACCAGGGCCAGGTCCATCGCGATCGTCAACCTCATGGCGCGATGACGTGTAGCATTAATGCAGGCGATCGCACATCGTCATGTTACACCGGTCGGGGGGAGGCGGTCCGGCGGACGGGGAGATGACCGACCCTGCCTACCCGACAGGCCCCATCGTCTGCGGGCGGTCCATCTCTTCACGGTTGGGCATGTCGCGGAGGGGCGCGATTCTCCGTCGCCGCCGGGGCATGGGTCCCCGCCGCGCCTGGCCTTGCCCAATCCGGTCCCCTGGCGCCCGAGGCGGAGTCAATGCCCGGCGCGAAGGGTTTGAGATCCAGCACCGGCGTGCCGGGGAAGGCGTCGATCGCTTCGACCGTGACTACGTTCTCTTTCACCGACACGATCTTGCACAGGCTCATTGCGATCAGGTTCGGCCTCGCCGGCGAGCGGGTGGCGAATACGCCGGTCAACGGATTGCCCCGGTGGCCGCGAGGATGAACCTGGAGGATCGAACGTTGCGCCGTCGTGTCGTTGCGATCGAACCACCAGAAGACCCAGACGTGGGTGAACCCCTCCAGCCCCAGCAGGCCGGCCTGGTATTTCCGGTCCAGCACGATCACGCTCCGACCGTCGATCTTGTCCACGGCGCCAATGGACTGTACCGTGAACTGCCGGGCCGCGTTCGTCGCGCTCGACCCGGGCGCGTTGGTTTGGGCGACGCCCGAAACCGCAGCCATCGATAGCAAGCCGGCCCACAGGCCCGGCCGTATCACGCAGATTCCACTCATGTCGGTACCCTACGCCCCGATGCGCACAACGCCAACAACACATACCGCGCGCCCGCCGGCGCGCAAATTGACTATGATACCCCCCAGGGGTATATTGGGCCATGAAGAAAGAGACCGTCCACACGCCGATCACCCGCCATGACGAGAGCCTGCCCCGGCTCGCCCGCATCGAGGGCCAGGTGCGGGGGGTGCGCCGCATGATCGAGCGCGGCGCGTACTGCATCGATATTCTCACGCAGATCCACGCGGCGCGCGCGGCGCTACAGGCCGTCGCCGACCGCGTACTGCGCAAGCATGTCGAAGGCTGCGTCGCGGAGGCGATCAAGGGCGGTCGCAGGGCGGATGTCGAGCGAAAGATCGAGGAGGTGTTGGCGGTCGTGAAGCGATCACGGGGCTGAGCCCCGGGAGGTGGTGAATGAAAAGGATGATGGCGATTCTGGCATGCACGTTGGCGGCGGTGGCGGTGATCGCGAACGGGGCCGGCGACAAGGTCGTGGCGACCGGCAAGAAGCAGGAGAAGTGCCCGGTGATGGGCGGGCCGATCAACACGAACCTGTTTGTCGAGGTGGAGGGGTATCGTATCTACGTCTGCTGCCCGGCCTGCACAAATGCGATCGGGAAGGACCCGAAGAAGTACATTGAGAAGATGAAGGCGGAGGGGGTGACGCCCGCTACGGCAAAAGAGAAGGAGCCGGCAAAGTAAGTGACCACGCCGCCGGAGGCGATATGAGGACGAGCATCCAGAGGTCGTGGCTGATGATCGCCGCATCAGCCTGGCTCGCGCAGGCCGAGACGCTCGATGACTGGCTGCGCGAGGCGGCATCGGGCAATCCTGCTCTCGCGGCGGCTGTGCGATCCGCCGAGGCGGCGCGTGCGCGGGTGGGCATGGCCGGGGCGCTGATGGACCCGATGATCGGCGTGAAGGCCATGCGAGCGGATTCCACCGACCCGGCGGACTACTCGATGCTGGAATGGATGGTGGAGCAGACCGTGCCGGGACCCGGGAAGCGCGGGGCACGGGCCGCGGCGTCGGTGGCCGCGGCCGATGCGGCCGATGCGGAGACTCTCGATCGGCTCGACGGACTGCGCGAACGGGTCGTGTCGGCGTACTGGGATCTCTGGCTCATGCAGCGCCGCGCGGCGCTGATGGGCGAGGCGCTGGACTGGATGGGACAGGCGGTGGATGCGGCGCGTGCCCGCTACGCCACACCGGCCGGCATGGGCGAAATGTCGGCGGGGGCGTCGGACGTCCTGCGCGCGGAGATCGAGCAGGCGCGCATGCGCAACGCGCTCGAGACCATGCGTCGCGAGGTTCAGACGGCGCAATCCGCCGTGAACGCGCTGTTGAATGCGCCGCCGGACCATCCGCGGGATGCGCTCTCAATGATCGTGGAACCGGCCAACCTCCCGCTCGATCCGACGGACCTTCTGGCGCAGGCCGAGGAACGGGGCGCGACGCTGCGCGCAGCCCGGGAGCGCATCAGGGCGGCCCGCGCCAGCGCGCAGGCCGCCCGCATCGAGTCGCGGCCGGACTTCCGATTTCTGGTGGAGGCGCGACAGCCGAAGGACGGGGGCGCGATCACCGAGTACGACACTGCGATCGGCTTCACCTTCCCCTGGCTCTGGAGCGGGAAATACGAAGCGGCGCGGCGGGAAACGGGGGCGATGCAGGCGATGGCGGAGGCGGACTACACGGCGATGCGGAACGACATGGCGGTGATGATCCGGGAGTTGTGCGCGCGGGCGGAAACCGCGCGCCGGACGATCAGGCTCCATGAGGACGAGATCGGTCCGAAGAGCCGGCAACTGGTCGTCGCGAGCCTGGCCGCCTATCGCACCGCTCGCGCGGATTTCATGACGGTTGTCGAGGGGTTGCGGACGGAAATCCAGGCGCGCACGGAGTACGCCGACGCCCGCGCGGGGCTGGGGCGCGCGGAGGCCGGATTGCAGCGGATCGCCGGCGGCGTATCGCGCGGTGCGGCGGGGAGAGGAGCAGGTCGATGAAACGGGGTCGCGGGGTCGGAGTCGTTCTGGCGATCCTCGCGGTGGCCGGGGCCGCATTCCTTGCGGGCCGGTTCATGGCGCAGCCGGAATCGGGCGCGCCGTGCGCGGAGCCGCCGGCACAGGCGAGCGCCGCGGAGTACACGTGCTCCATGCATCCACAGATCCGGCAGCCCGCGCCGGGGCGTTGCCCGTTGTGCGGAATGGACCTCATCCCGGTCGCGGGAGGCGCATCGGCGACGTCCGAGGGCCGGACACTCCGCCTCAGTGAAACCGCGCGCAAACTGGCCTCCGTGGAGACCGCCCCGGTGGAGCGACGCAGGCCGGGAGGGGAAATTCGTCTGCTCGGGCGCGTCGAGGCCGACCCCCGTCGCGTGATCCGCCTGAGCCTGCTGACGGAGGGGCGGATCGAAGCCCTCCACGCCGATTTCACGGGCGCCGCGACGGAGGCCGGTGGCGCCTTCGCCGACGTGTACAGCCCGGAGGTCCTCGCCGCGTCGGAGGAACTCATCGCCGCGTCGCGCGCCGTCGCTGCGCGCGAGGACGGTCCGCTCGTGCGCGCCGGCGTTGACAAGCTCATCCTGCTCGGCGTGTCCACGGCCGACGTGCAGCGAGTCCGCCGTGACCGTGTGCCCTTGCGGACGTTCACCGTACACAGTCCATCCGCCGGGATCGTGACCGACCTGATGGTCCGGCGCGGACAGTGGGTGGGCCGCGAGATGCCGCTCGCCGAGATCGCGGACCTCTCCAACCTGTGGCTGCAACTGGACGCGTATGAGGATGACGTGGCGGATCTGCACACGGGACAGGCGGTCGAGATGACCTTCGAGGCCTTTCCCGGCGAGGTCTTCAAGGGCGCGGTGTCCTTTGTCGCCCCCGCGGTCGCCGAGATGGTGCGGGCGGTGAAAGTTCGCGTGGATCTACCGAACGCGGATGGCCGTCTGAAGCCGGGGATGTTCGGGCGCGCGACCCTCCGGCTCGAACCGACGGGCGAACCCGTCCTGACGGTGCCCGCCTCCGCGCCGCTGCTCACCGGCCGCCGCGCCGTGGTGTACGTCGCTCGTCCCGGCCCGGAGGGCGTGTACGAGGGACGCGAGGTGGAGCTTGGACCGCGCCGGGGTGACGTGTACGAGGTGCGGAAGGGGCTCGGAGAGGGCGAGCGGGTGGTGGTCCGCGGGAACTTCAATATCGACAGCGCACTGCAGATCCTGGGTCGCCCGAGCATGATGAGCATGCCGGATGAACCGACGGGGCATGGCGCAACGCCGGCGGCCGGCTTGACGGAGGGCGCCGCGGCCGTGTTGTTCAACGCGTACCTCGCTATCGGCAGCCAACTCGCGGCCGACAACCTGACCGGCGCCGTCGCCAGCGCTTCCTCCTTCGCGGCTGCTGCCGGGCGGGCAGCCGACCACACGAAGGGTGGGGGGCGACAGGACGTGGACGCCGCCGTGCGGTATGCCGCAAGGATGGCCGCGGCCACCGACATGCCAGCGGCCCGCACCGCGTTCAAAGGGCTGTCCGACCGCATGATCGCACTGGCGGGCCAGACGGAGGCGATCCACGGTCGCGGCTGGGTGCGCGTGCACTGCCCGATGGCCTTCGACAACGCGGGGGCCGACTGGATCCAATCGGGCGACAAGATCAGCAACCCGTATTTCGGGGCGGAGATGCCGGAGTGCGGTGAGGTGAAGGAGCGCTACTGATGAACGCGCTGCTCCGCTTCTGCCTCGAGAATAGACTGGTCGTATTCCTGGTCGCGGCGGCCTTGATCGTGGGGGGCGTCATCGTGGCGCCGTTCGACTGGAGCTTTCCGGGACTGCACCGGGATCCGGTGCCTGTCGACGCGATCCCGGACATCGGAGAGAAGCAGCAGATTGTATTCGCCGACTGGATGGGGCGGTCGCCGCGCGACGTGGAGGACCAGGTCACCTATCCGCTGACGGTCGCGCTGCTGGGGGTTCCCGGCGTCCGTACGGTGCGCAGCTATTCGATGTTCGGATTCTCGGAGATCTTCGTGATCTTCGAGGATCAGGCGGACTTCAATGACTCACGGACCCGCGTGCTGGAGCGACTGAGCAGCCTGGCGCCCGGCACACTGCCCCCCGGCGTGCAGCCGCGCCTGGGCCCCGACGCCACCCCTCTCGGCCAGGTGTTCTGGTACACACTCGAAGGCCGGGACGCGCAGGGCCAGCCAACGGGCGGATGGGACTTGGAGGAATTGCGCACGATCCAGGACTGGCAGGTCAAGCTCGCGCTGCAGTCGGCGGACGGCGTGAGCGAAGTGGCATCGATCGGCGGCTACGTGCGCGAGTACCAGGTGGACGCCGACCCGGAGGCCATGCGCGCCTACGGGGTGACGCTCATGGAACTCGCCGACGCCGTGCGCCGTTCGAACCTCGACGTCGGGGCGGGGGTCATGGAGATCAACCGCGTCGAGTACATGGTGCGCAGCGTCGGATTCATCCGGTCGCCGGCCGACATCGAGGAATCGGTGATCAAGGCCATGAACGGCACGCCCGTGTATGTGCGGCAGGTGGCGCGGGTGAGCCTGGGACCGCAGTTCCGCCAGGGAGCGCTGGACAAGGAAGGCGCGGAGACGGTCGGCGGGGTGGTGGTGGTGCGTTACGGGGCGAACCCGCTCGAGGTCATCGGCGGCGTCCGGAAGAAGATCAGCGAGATCTCCGCCGGACTGCCGCGCAAGACGCTGGCGAACGGCACGGTCAGCCAGGTGCGGATCGTGCCTTTCTACGATCGGACCCAGTTGATCCACGAGACGCTCGGAACGCTCAGCACCGCGATGTACGAACAGGTCCTCATCACGACCATCGTGGTCCTGCTGATGGCGCGGCATTTCGCGAGCTCTCTCCTCATCTCGGGCGTGATGCCGCTGGCGGTGCTGGCCAGCTTCATCGGCATGCGCCTGCTTCGCGTCGACGCGAACCTCGTGTCGCTCTCCGGCATCGCCATCGCCATCGGCACCGTGGTCGACATGGGGATCATCATCTGCGAGAACATCCTGAAACACCTTCACGGCGGCGACGGCACGGTGACGGGCCTGCCGCCCGCCCTGTCATGGCGTGAATCGCTCGAGCGGATTCATCGCGCCTCCGTTGAGGTCGGCAGCGCGGTGCTGACTTCGATTTCGACGACGATCGTCGGTTTCCTTCCGGTGTTCTGGATGGAGGGGGCGGAAGGCAAACTGTTCAAGCCGCTCGCCTACACGAAGACGCTCGCCCTGGCCGCGTCGGTGATCATCGCGTTGACCCTGATTCCACCCCTGGCCCATGTGCTCTTCGTGCGGAAACCCGGGCGGGAGCGTCTGCGAACGGCGTACCATGCGGGTCTGGTGGCGGTCGGGCTCGGCGCGGCCGTGCTGACCCCGTGGTGGGGGGCGGGGGCAATCATCGCGGCGATCGGTGCACAGAACCTCGTTCGTCCCCATCTGCCGGAGAGAGGAAAGCGCCGCCTTGAACCGCTGACCAGATGGCTGGCGGTGGCGGGGATCCTGGTGTTGCTGACGTCGCACTGGATGCCGGTCGGCGTCGGGCAGGGCCTGCCGCGTAATCTGATCACCGTGGCGGCGTGGATCGGCGCGTTGATGAGCGTGTACTTCATCCTGCAACACTTCTACCGTCCGATCCTCGGCTGGTGCCTGGAGCACAAGGGCCTGTTCCTGTCCGTGCCTCTGTTCCTGGTTGCGTTTGGATTGCTGGTCTGGATCGGCTTCGATCCGATGTTCCGATGGGTTCCGCGGACGATCCGGACCTCGCGTCTTGTATCGTCGATCGCACACCGGTTCCCCGGCCTCGGACGCGAATTCATGCCGCCGCTCGACGAGGGCGCCTATCTGTATATGCCGTCGGCCATGCCCCACGCGTCGATCGGCGCGGTGCTCGAGATCCTGCAGACCCAGGACCGCCTCATCCGCGGGGTGCCGGAGGTCGCGTCGGTGGTGGGTAAGCTCGGACGTGCCGAGAGCGCACTGGACCCCGCGCCGGTGTCAATGATCGAGACGATCATCCACTACCGGCCGCGGTTTCTCGAGGCGGATGGCGTGCGCGAAGCGTTTCGGTTCGATGCGGCCGGGGAGGATTTCGCACGCGATCCGGAGGGCCGCGAGGTTGCGGCGCCCGATGGCCGGCCGTACAAGGTTCGCGGACGGTTTGCGCGCGACAGCGGCGGGCGGCTGATCCCCGACCCGCGGGGAAGGCCCTTCCCGCTGTGGCGTCCGGCCCTCGACCCGGAACTCAACCCGGGACGGGCCGCGTGGCCCGGGATTTGGAAACCGGACGACATCTGGGACGCCATCGTGGCCGCCGCGGAGGTAACCGGCAGCACGTCCGCTCCGCGCCTCCAGCCCATTGCCACCCGGATCGTGATGCTCCAGAGCGGCATGCGCGCGCCGATGGGTCTGAAGATCAGCGGACCCGACCTGGCGACGATCGAGAAGACCGGCCTGGAAATGGAGCGACTACTGAAACAGGTGCCGATGATCGAGCCGGCGACAGTGGTGGCCGACCGCGTGATCGGGAAGCCCTACCTGGAGATCGTGCCGGACCGGGAGGCCCTTGCGCGGTACGGCATCCGGATCCAGGACTTCCAGGACGCGGTGGAGCTGGCCCTCGGGGGTATGACCGTCACCTCAACCGTTGAAGGCCGGCAACGGTTTCCTGTCCGCATCCGGTACCTGCGCGAGCTGCGCGATTCCCCCGAGGCGGTGGGCCGAGTCCTCGTGTCCGCGATGGATGGCACACAGGTTCCGTTGTCGCAACTGGCCCGCATTGATTACCGGCGAGGGCCCGACATGATCAAGAGCGAGGACACCTTCCCCGTCAGCTACGTCCTGTTCGACCGTCGGCCGGGGTACGCGGAAGTCGATGTCGTCGAACAGGCCGTGGCCTTCCTGCGGCACAAGCTCGAGGCCGGGGAACTGGCTCTGCCGGCGGGCGTGAGCTATGCCTTCGCGGGAAGCTACGAGAACCAGGTCCGCGCCCAGCAGAAACTCGCCTTGGTCGTGCCGCTTTCGCTGTTCGTCATTTTCCTCCTCCTCCATTTCCAGTTCCGCCACTATGCCATCTCCTTCTTTGTGTTCGCCGGCATTCTGGTCGCCTGGGCCGGCGGATTCCTGCTGATCTGGCTCTATGGACAGCCGTGGTTCCTGCGCGGCTCGCTCTTCGGCGCCGATCTGCGCGAGCTCTTCCAGGTGCACCCGATCAACCTCAGCGTCGCGGTCTGGGTCGGTTTCCTCGCGCTCTTCGGCGTGGCGTCGGACGACGGCGTGGTGATGTGCACCTACCTCGAACAGCGGTTCAAGGGTGCGGCGTTCACCTCCGTGGCCGAAATCCGGTCGGCGACGATCGAGGCGGGGCTGCGCCGGATCCGGCCCTGCCTGATGACCACGGCGACGACGGTGCTCGCCTTGATGCCGGTGCTTACCTCGTCAGGCCGGGGGGCGGATCTGATGGCGCCGATGGCCATTCCGTCATTCGGCGGCATGGCGATCGAAATCCTCACCATGTTCACGGCGCCCGTCCTCTATTGCGCCTGGCGCGAGCGGCAGTGGCGTTAGCCGGAGCGGTCGTGTGCCGGGCGCAGGGGCCGGCGATTCAGAGCCTGGATGCCACAGGCCGGTTGACGTTCGCCGAAACGCCGGGGGCGGTCGGCTATCAGGTGGAATCGACGCCCTCCCTCGGTTCGGCATGGAGCCACAGCGGCCTCTCAGCCGATCCCACCGGCTCGGGCACCGTGTCGGTTGTGGTCCCCCCTCCGGCGGTCAGCACCGTGTTCTACCGGGTGGTCGGCGTGGTCATCACGAATCCGCCCGACATGGTCTACATCCCGGCGGGCTCCTTCTCGATGGGCGATGCCTTCAACGAGGGCTACAACAGCGAGCGTCCCGTGCACCCCGTGTACGTCAACGCCTTTTTCATGGATACATACGAGGTGACGAAGGCGAGGTGGGACGAGGTCTACGCCTGGGCGACCAACAACGACTACGTCTTCGAGAGTGCCGGTTCGGGCAAGGCCGGCGACCACCCGGTCCACACCGTCAATTGGTTCGACTGCGTGAAGTGGTGCAACGCGCGCAGCGACAAGGAGGGGCTGACGCCCTGCTACACCGTCGAAGGAAGCGTCTACAAGACCGGCCGGAGGGCGCCCGACTGCAACTGGGCGGCCGGCGGCTATCGCCTGCCCACGGAAGCGGAGTGGGAGAAGGCCGCCCGCGGCGCGGCGGACAGCCGGAGGTTCCCGTGGTCGGAGGACAGCACGATCCAGCACGCGCGGGCGAACTATCACAGCAGGACCCAGTACGCGTATGACACCAGTCCGACCCGCGGGTACCACCCGGCCTATACGAACGAGCCGACGCCCTACACGAGCCCGGTGGGGAGTTTCGCGGCAAACGGATATGGAGTGCACGACGTGGCGGGGAATCTGTGGGAGTGGTGCTGGGACTGGTTTGCGTCGGACTACTATGCCTCTTCGCCCGCGACCGATCCCCGGGGGCCGACGGGCGGTTCTTTTCGAATTCAGCGCGGCGGGGCATGGGACGTCAGCGCCTTCGACGCCCGGTGCGCCATCCGTGTCGGCAGCTCCCCGGCCGACCAGCAGTACCACGGTGGATTCCGCTGCGCGAAGGGGCGGTAGGGGCTCCGCCGGTCGGACGAACCGGGACGCCAGGGGATCGGTGCGCGGAGGATCGCCTGGACGTCAGTCGGGCCCGGAAGCCGGAGGGAGGGATGGCGGCGGGGGAGCGCACGGCGGAGTCGGCGGTTGCAGAGTCCCGGTGTCCACGCTACGATGGGCCGCCAGTGCGCGGTGCGGAGGACCAGTATGACATACCGAGAGACGATGACGTCGCGGGAACGGATGCTGAGGGCACTGAATCATGAGGTGCCGGACCGGGTGCCGATCGACCTCGGCGGGAACCAGACCGGCATCCACAAGAACGCCTACGTGAAGCTCGTCAAGCACCTGGGCATCGCCGACGATCTGCGGATCATGGACGCCGTGCAGCAGCTCGCGCAGCCGTGCGAGGCGGTGCTGAGGCGGTTTCACGTCGACACGCGCTACATCGCCGCCGGGGCCGCCAGCGACTGGAAAGGAGGGATCGTGACGGCCGTGCGCGACGGCCGGACCTGGCACGACCTCACCGACGAATTCGGCGTCCGGTGGTCCATGCCCGACGACAGCCCGCTCTACATGGATATCACCCTCCACCCGCTGGCCCATGCGACGATCAAGGAGGTCCGCGACTACCCGTGGCCGAAGGGCGATGACCCCGGGCGGTTCGCCGGCCTGCGCGACCGCGCCCTGCGCCTCCGCCGGGCGACGCCGTACGCGGTCGTGAGCGGGATATCGGGCGTGGTCTACGAGACCTGCTGGTACCTGCGCGGCCTGGAGCAGTGGCTGTGCGATCTGGTGACCGAACCCGAGTTCTGCGAGGCCGTCCTGGACCAGACGCTGAAGTTCTGGATGGACTGGTTCCGCGTGTTCCTCGACGAGGTCGGCGACGTGGTGGACGTGATCATGATCGGCGACGATGTCGCGGGGCAGAACGGCCCCATCTTTCATCCGCAGATCTATCGCCGGATCGTCAAGCCGCGGCACAAGAAACTGGTGCAGTACATCCGGTCCCGCACGCCGGCGAGGATCTGGTACCACACGTGCGGCGGATGCCAGTCGCTCCTGCCGGACCTGATCGACAACGGCATCGACATCCTGAACCCCGTGCAGACCAGCGCGCGCGACATGGACCCCCGGGAACTCAAGCAGCGATTCGGGCGCGACCTCGTGTTCTGGGGCGGCGGCTGCGATGCCCAGCACGTCCTGCCCCGCGGGACGCCCGAGCAGGTGGCGATGAACGTGCGACGCCACCTGCGGGCCTTCATGCCGCACGGCGGATACGTCTTCAACAACGTCCACAACATCCAGGGCGAGGTCCCGCCGGAGAACATCGTCGCCCTCTTCGACACGGCCTACGAGTTCGGGTCCTATGAGTAGACGGCGGTCCCTCCGCTCCATGGCCGTGCGCGATCGCTGCCGCGCGATGTTCCTCGCCGCCCTGGCGGTTCTTGCCACCGGCGCTCCGGCCGACGACCGGAGGCCGAACCTCGTGTTCATTCTCGCCGACGACCTCGGCTATGGCGATCTCGGCTGCTACGGGCAGCGGAAGATCCGCACGCCGAACCTGGACCGCATGGCGGCCGAGGGCATGCGGTTCACCCAGCACTACGCCGGCCACAACGTCTGCGCGCCCTCCCGGTGCGTGCTGATGACCGGCATGCACCCGGGCCACGCCGCGGTGCGCAACAACCGGGAGGTCAAGCCGGAAGGCCAGTTCCCGCTGCCCGCGGACACGGTGACCCTTCCCCGGCTGCTGCAGAAACGGGGGTACACGACGGGCGCGTTCGGCAAGTGGGGGCTGGGCAGCCCCGGCTCGACGGGGGAACCGCGCGCCCAGGGCGTGGACCGGTTCTACGGCTACAACTGTCAGCGCGTCGCGCACAACTACTATCCGACGTACCTCTGGGACGACGACCGGAAGGTCGCCCTGGCCAATCCCGACTTCCCCGCGCACGACACGCTGCGGCCGGGCGACGATCCCGCCGATCCGCGGAGCTATGCGCGCTTCGCCGCCAGGGACTACTCCGCGGACTTGATTGCCGCGCAGGCGCGGGCGTTCGTGAAGGCGAACAGGGACCGGCCGTTCTTCCTCTACTGGCCGACCACGGTGCCGCACCTGGCGCTGCAGGTTCCGGACGACTCCCAGAAGGAATACGAGGGCCGGTGGGACGACCCGCCCTATGCCGGCGGACGCGGTTACACGCCGCACTTCCGGCCCCGGGCGGCGTACGCGGCGATGATCGCCCGCATGGATCGCGAGATCGGCCGCCTGATGGCGCTGGTGAAGGAACTGGGGCTGGACGAGCGGACGATCTTCGTTTTTTCCAGCGACAACGGGCCGCTCTACGACAAGCTGGGGGGCACCGACAGCGAGTTCTTTGACTCGAGCGGCGGGCTGCGCGGACGGAAGGGCTCGTTCTACGAAGGCGGATTCCGCGTACCCTGCCTCGTGCGCTGGACCGGCCGGATCAGGGCCGGGTCTGTGTCGGACCGGGTCACGGGGTTCGAGGACTGGATGCCGACGCTGCTGGAACTGGTCGGGGCCCGCGAGGCGGCGCCGGCGGGCATCGACGGGATCAGTTTCGCGCCGACGCTCCTGGGACGGCCGCAGGCCGAACGGCCTTTCCTGTATCGCGAGTCGCCCGGTTACGGCGGCCAGCAGTGCGTCCGCGTGGGCCCGTGGAAGGCGGTCCGGCAGGATCTCCATCCGCGCGGCCCGGCCGCCAGACCGGCCGCCCTGAAGACGGAGCTTTACAACCTCGCGACCGATCCGGCGGAAAACCGGGACGTGGCGGCCGAACATCCCGACGTGGTGGCGAGCCTCGAGAAGATGCTGGCCGAGCAACATCGCCCCAGCCCCGACTTTCCCCTGCCGGCTCTGGATCGAGCCCCGTGATCCCCCCGCCCGCCGGCATCCGCGTCGCGTCGAAAGGGTGTGAGACGGATTTCTGCATCAGGCGGCTGAGCGAAGGGTTTGCCGCGAG
>CAZSUU010000068.1:0-17454 GCA_964610105.1 uncultured Verrucomicrobiota bacterium
ATCATGCCCTATTCCCTCTGTCCAGCACGAATCAGCAGAAATCCGTCTCACACCCTGCGATCGGGTTCGACCCCCCAAGGCGGCGAGCCGCAACCGAAAGGTGCTGGCCCTTGAATGCACCCACTCCACGCCCTCCTTTCCGCCGTGCAACCGCGCCGCCTTCAGAGATGGTCGCGCCAACTCTTCCGCGGGGAGACCTCACGGAAAACACCCCACGCATCTGCGTATCGTGTCTCGGCGGAACAAGCCATCTTCCAGCGATCGGAGAGGGAATTGACATTGGGTTCCAAGGACAGGATAGTCACCGATGGTGACGTGACGGGCGGACGGAAGAAGAGGGCACATCCGATGGACCGGATCATGGTGAAGTCGAAGATCCACCGTGCGGTGGTGACGGGCGCGGACCTTCATTACGAAGGCAGCCTGGCCATCGACACGGCCCTCATGGAGAAGGCGGACATCCTGGCCGGAGAGCAAGTGCACGTCTACAACGTGAACAACGGGGAGCGCTTCCTCACCTACGCCATCCCCGCCCGCCGCGGTTCGGGTACGATCCTCCTCAACGGCGCCGCCGCCCGGCTGGGCGCCGCGGGGGATCACGTGATCATCGTGACGTACGCCCACGTGCCCGATGTCGAGGCGCGGAGCTTCAAGCCCCGCGTGGTCCTGGTCGACGCCCGCAACCGCGCCCGCGCCGCGCGCTGATGGCGGCATCCGCCGCCGGGAGAACGGAGTTCAGAGTTCAGAGGGGCCGGGAGCGCGCGCCTGCAATCCGAATCTGAGACCTGGACTCCGAGCTCTCTGGACCGTCGTACGCGTGCGAGGTGGGGAAGGTCGGAGCGGGAGCGGCGCGTCACAGCGGCCGCTCCAGCACGAGGTCATAGTCCTCGAATCCCATCCGCCGGTAGAAGGCCGCGGCCGCGCGATTGCCGGCACAGGCGATGACCATGGCGCGCGTCACCTGCTGTTCGCGCGCCCACGCGAGAAAGGCGTCCACCAGCGCCGACCCGAGGCCGGCGCCGCGCAGCGAGGCCGAGACGACCATGCATTCGAGCTCGGCCAGCCGGCGCACGGTGCGGTAGCTCTCGCCTTCGACCAGGCCGGCGCACAGGTACCCCACGACCCCGCCCTCGCACTCGGCGACGAAGGCGGCGCCTTTTTCACGCGTGATGCGGCTCTTGAAGAAGGCCAGCCCCTCCTCGGAGAACGTCCAGTCGGGGTCCAGCGACGGATCGAACTGCCGGTCGAAGCCGAACAGCTCCTGGTCGAGCCGCAGAATGGCATCCAGATCGTCCAGCACGGCGGCGCGCACCTTGAATGACTTGTCTTTCATGGAGACTCCTGTCGTGAGGCCATTCTAGCCGCGGCCGGGGGAGAAGCACGCCGGAAAGCGGTCGGTCACGGGGCGGGCGCGCGGGGTTTTCCCGACCGGCGAGGACGCGGGGCGGACCGCCGCGGGATCCCCGCCGTCGCCGTGTCGGACGCCGCCCAGAGCAGGCCGGCCATGGTGAAACAGGTGACGAGACTGCTGCCGCCCTGGCTGAGGAAAGGCAGCGGGATGCCGGTCAGCGGCAGCGCCTTCACCACGCCTCCCACGTTCCAGAGCGTCTGGACCGCGAGAAGGAGCACGATGCCCGCGGCGAGAAGGCGGGAGAACTCGTCGCGGCTCCGCCGCGCGGCCCGCCAGCCGGCGCCGAGAAACGCGAGGTAGACCAGCAGCAGGAGTCCGCATCCCGCGTAGCCGGCCTCCTCTCCGAACACGGCGTACATGAAATCGGTCGAGGCGATGGGGATCGCGTGCGGATGGCCCGCGCCGAGCCCGGTGCCGAACAGGCCGCCGGCGTAGAGCGCGGAGAGCCCCTGCAGCAGCTGCCATCCGGTGCCGGTCTCGTCGCGGAAGGGATTGAGCCAGACCGCGATGCGCCCGCGGCCGTGCGTCGTCCATGCGAACGCGGCGGCGGCCGCGGCGGCCGCCGCCACCCCGCCCAGGACGAGCCAGCCGGGCCGGCGGGTGGCGACGACCAGCAGGAGCAGGAGCACCACGCTGAGCAGGATCACCATGCCGAGGTCGCGCTGGGCCAGCAGCAGGACCAGCGGCCCGCCCCACCCCAGCGCCAGTCCGCCCAGGGCGACCCCGCTGGGGGCCGGCAGGCCGGCCAGGGTCCGCGAGAACTCGTCGCGATGCCGCGCCAGCCAGTCAGCGGCGAAGACCAGCAGCAGCACCTTCACCATCTCGGCGGGATTGACGTACCCCGGCAGGAACACCGCGCCGCGGAACCGCCGGCCCGCCAGCAGGATCACGCCCAGGAGCGCGGCCGCCGCCAGCGCCGCCGGGATCGCCGCGCGGGAGAGGGCCGCGACGCGGCCGCCGGAGAGCGCGGCGCCCAGGGCGAGCATGATCGCGACACCGGCGGGAAACGCCAGCGGGTACAGGCTGTGCCCGGCCCGGGGCGACAGCACGCCCAGGCGCAGCTGGATGGCCAGCCCGAGCCCGGCCAGCAGGAGCGCCCCGGCGGGCAGCGCGGGATCGCCGCGCGCACCGAGGTAGCGTCCCGCGGCCCACGCGGCCGCGGTCGCGACGAGCATGAACAGGGGCGGCCACGCCTCCGCCCAGCGAATCACGGGGGCCTGCGCGAGCCGCGACAGCCAGACCGGCAGGTACGCCAGCAGGAACACAAGGAAGGCCAGCGCATACAGGCGGCCTCCCCCGTCCGCCGCGGAACGCCCGGCGCGCTTCACGGCGGCGCCTCCCCCGCGAACCCGCCGTCCGCCAGCCACCCCGCGGCGCGCGCGCGCCCGAGGAACTCCACGGCCAGCGGCACCGCCGCCCCGGCGCCGCTCCCGCCGTGTTCAACCACCACGGCCACCGCCAGGGCGGGTTTCTCGTACGGGGCGAAGCATACGAACCACGCGTGGTCCTCCCCCTGCGGATTCTGCGCGGTTCCGGTCTTGCCGGCCACGGACACGCCCGCACGGGCGGCGCCGCGGCCCGTGCCCCGCTCCACCGCCACCCGCATCAGGCGCGCGGTCTCGACCGCCGCCTCGGGCGTGAAGAAGCGGCCCAGGGGACGGGGCGGATCGGCCGGCGAGAGGCGGGGCGACATGGCCACGCCGCGGTGGGCGATCGCCGAGACGACGAGGGCCGCGTGCAGCGGCGTCACCACGACCGGTCCCTGACCGATCCCCGTCTGCGCCAGCGCGGCCTTGTCCCCCTCCCCGATCGGCGGGAGGCGGCTGGCCTTCGTTTCGATCCGCCCCGACGGCCCCCGCAGCAGCTCGATCGGCCGGTTGTACAGGAGTCGCTCCGCCAGGGCGTTCACCCGCGGCGCACCCATCCCCGCGGCGAGCCGCGCGAAGAAGACGTTCGAGGAGAGCCGCAGGGCGTCCTCGAGATCGAGCATCCCGTGCCCGGCCCAGGTCCGGCCTTCGCGCCGCGCTTCGTGGTACTCGTGGTCGCGAATCGGCGGCACCCCCCCGCCGGGCGTGTAGCCGCCGGCCGGACACGGCAGCACGCCGCGGAATCCCGACTCGATCGCCAGGGCACAGAGGGCCGGCTTGAACGTGGACCCCGGCGGATACAGCCCCTGCAGCGCGCGAGGGAAGAGGGCGGACCGTCCTTCCACTCCGGCGAGCGCATCTTCGAGCTCGTTGGGGTCAAACGGCGGCGCGCTGACCAGGGCGAGCACGGCGCCGTCGGACGGCCGCAGGGCGACCAACGCTCCCGTCCGGCCGGCGAGAAGCTCGGTGGCCGCCGACTGCAGCCGCGCATCGAGGGTGAGCTGTACGTCGGGCCCGCGCGCCCGCGCGTGATCGAGGATGTTCCGCCGGAACCGGTCCCGCTCCGCCGGCGAGTCGGCCGTGTACCCGGCCAGTCGCGCGTGCTCCGCGGCCTCCACGCCGCAGAGGCCGTAGATCGGATCCGCATAACCCACCACATGGCAGAAATCGCGGCCAAGCGGATATCGCCGGCGCCGCGGCTCGTCGGGATCGTTGATGGCCAGCTCCACGCCCCGGGCGTCCAGGATCCGCCCCCGGGCAACCGGCCCGCCGGCGGCATCCGGCCGGCGGTTGTACCGTCGCATGAACTCCGCGAACGGCGGCCGCGCGAAACCCGCGAGCTGCCACGTGGCCTGGTAGAGGAAAACCGCGGCGAATCCGAGCGCGACCAGCGGGAAGAGGACCGGCACACCATCGCGCGCCGACCGCTTCCGCCTCCCGCCCGCCGCGCGCGAGCCGGCGGCCAGCGCCGCCGCGGCGACGCCCATGGCGGCGAGGAACGCCCCGCGCAGCACGCCGCCGGCCGAGGCCAGACCCCCGTCCTCCAGCCATTGCGCCAGGGCGTCGGGCAGCGGATACACCGGTCACTCCCAGGGCGGCGAACCGCAACCCAGCGGCCCTGGCCGCTCAACGCTTCCGCTCCAGTCCATCCGTACCTCCGTGCAACCGCGCCGCCTTCAGAGATGGTTCCGCCAGCCCCTCGTGCGGAAAAACCTGACGGGAAACATCATACGCTACCGCGTATCATGTCTGGGCGGAACAATCGATACAAACCTCTGCACGATCCACTCCAGAAGGAGCCGCGCGACCCGCCGCTGCCGTCCGTGGAAACCGTGGTCCCCTCCCCGGACCAGCCGGAACGTGAAGTCCGCGGAGGAGGTGCGGCGGCAGAGGATGCGGCCCATCTCGGCCTCGGGGATGCACGCGTATTCCTCCCGGTCGCCGAATACGGCCAGCATCGGCAGGGTGAGACGGCCGAAGCGGCGCATCGGGCCCGCGTAGCGGAACAACGCCGACTCCGGCCGGCGCGGATCCGCGACGCTGAGGAAGCGACGCGCCGTGAAGCGGCGCATGTGCTCGGGCAGACGCTCGGCCCCGCGGCCAGCCTTCACCATCGCCCGCGCCCGCCGCAGCCAGCGCCCGTAGCCCGGCCCCAGGTCCCGCCGGCAGATGGCGTAGTCGTCGGCCGGCGCCAGCAGGATCGCGCCGGCGACATCGTTCCGACGCCTCCGGGAGAGGTAGTAGACCGTCTTCTGGCAACCGGTGCTATGGCCGACGAGCACGAACGAGCGAAAGCCCCGGCGGCGGCCGAGGCGCAGCGCGCCGTCGAGATCGTCCACGCAGTCGGCGAAGCGCTCGGTCTCCACCGCGCATTCCGCGCCCCGGTTGTTGAACGAGAGCACGGCCAGGCGATGCTCCGCGGCGACGTCGATGAACGCCTTCTTCAGTCCCGACGAATGGAAGTTGCTGTGCATGCCGTGGATGAAGACCAGCAGGGGTCCCCGCGCCCCGGCGACGGGACGGCTGAGGAATCCGTCCAGGCGCACTCCGCGGCCCGCCGGGAAACTCACCAGCTCGCCGGGCACGATCCAGAATCCGTGCGAGGTTTTCATGTCCTCACTCTAGCGGCTTTCGTCTCCGGAGACACGCTTTCCGTTCCGCGCCCGCGGCGATGCCGGAGCGCGGAATCTGCGGAATCTGCTGGACATGGGGCCGACGAGAAGATTTGATGTGCCCGGATTTCGTGAAAGAGGCTTGAGGGGTTTGCGGGAGTTCAGTTCCAATCCCGAGAGGCACGAATATGAGACTGAGATGGTGGACCGTGGCGGTGCTTGGCGTGGCCGCCGCAGCAGATGCGCGCACATGGACGAGCGCAAGCGGGGCGACCGTGGAGGCCGACCTGGTCAGCTGCCAGGGCGGTCAGGTCATGCTCCGCAAGGCCGACGGCAGTTCGCTGCGCATCGGGCTGAACCTGCTGAGCAAGGAGGACCAGGAGTTCATCGCCCGGCAGGGCGCCGGTCCGGCCGTCGCCGCGGCGGGCACCGCCCCCGCGCCGGCCGTCTCCGCCGCGCCGGTGTTGCCCACCGGCCCGAGCCGGGCGCGCCCGCAGGAGATCCTGAGCGACGCGGATCTCGCGAAGTTGAAGAACGAGTTCAGCGACGCGAAGAAGGGCGAGACGGTCCGGCTGAACGCCTCCTGCGGCGTGAACTGGGAAACGCCCAAGCAGCGGGAGAAGTGGAAGGAAGGCGACAAGATCCCGCTCCGCATCACCTGCACGTTGATCAGACAGGAGAAGGCGAAGAACGGGAAGGTCACCAGCGAAAGCCTGCTCACCGGCTCGGCGAAGTTCTACCTGCTGGACGAGGCCGGCCAGCCCGCCTTGAGCAAGACCAAGTCGATGGACTCCATGTGCCCTACCTGAGGAGGCCGCGGCGGCTACTTCGGTGAAGTGGCCCAACAAGGGCAGTATACGCTGGTGATCTACACGACCTACAAGAACGAGCTGCTCGGCGCGAAGATGCCGGTGCAGATCAAGGTCAGGTAGGTTCCCGTCGGGTTGCGGCTCGCCGCCTCAGGACTTCCCCGTCTCGACCCACCGGACGGCGTGTTGGACCAGCTCCGTGGCATGGCGGATGTCGAGTTTGCGCTTGATGTGCGCGCGGTACGTTTCGATCGTCTTGACGCTCAGGTGCAGCTTCCTCGCGATCTCCGCGGTGGTCAGGCCGCGGCCGATCCACTCGAACACCTCGAGTTCCCGATCGCTGAGCTGCTCGATGGCCGGACGCGCGCTCCGGCCGCGGGGCGTGTCGGTGAAGTGGCGGAGCAGCCGGGCGGCCATCTGCGGGCTGACGTAGACCTCGCCGTCGAGCACGCGCCGCAGGGCCTTGATGATCACCTCGGCATTCTCCTGTTTCATCACGTACCCCTGCGCGCCCGCCTTCAGCACGCGCTCGGCGTACAGGCTCTCCTCGTGCATGGAGAGCACGAGGATGGGCATCCGGAGGGCGCGCGCCCGCAGGTCCTTGATCAGCTCCAGGCCGTTCGAGCTCCTGAGCGAGAGGTCCACGATGATCGCGTCGGGTTTCAGACGCTCGATGTCGCGCAGGGCCTCGGCGGCCTCGGCGGCCTCCCCGCACAGGGCGAGGTCCTTCTCCAATCCGATCATCTGGGCCAGGCCCTGCCGGACGATCACGTGATCCTCCACCAGGTAGACCGTGCGCACCCGCGGACGTCCGGCGTCTTCCTTCGTCTTCACGTGCCTCTCCTCTCCGCCGGCGGAGCGGCGGCCCGCAGGCTGAACGTACACTCCACGCGCGTGCCGTGATGGCGGCGGACCTCCACGTGTCCCGCGATCATCTCGGCCCGATACCGCATCATGCGAAGCCCGATGCCGGACCGGTCCTTCCTGCGATTCGGTTCGCGCCAGCGCCCGTCATCCGTCACCGCAAGGCACCCGCCGGTCTTCGTCCCGGACAGCTCGATGGTGACATGCCGCGGATGCCCGTGGCGGACCGCGTTATGCACCGCTTCGAGGGCGATCTGATACAGCTCGTGCGCCACCACGAGGTCCGTCACGCCCGCGGCGCCCCCCCGGTCGGCGAAGCGGCAGGCGAGGCCGAACGTCGAGGCCGTTTCGGCGGCGAGATTCCGCAGGGCCTCAGAGAGCCCCTGCCCGGCGATCTCCACCGGCGCCATGCCGTGGGCGACGTAGCGGGTATGGGCCACCGCCTTCTGCAGCAGATGCTGCAGGCTCCGCGCCGCCTCGGCCTCGCGCATGGCCCGCCCCCGCAGCCGGCGCTCCAGGGCCGCGCTCAGGTAGGCGGCCCCCGTCAGCTGCTGGCCCAGCGTGTCATGCAGGTCGCGACCGATGCGCTGCTTCTCCCGGCTGGCAATGGTCAGCAGCTCCCGCTCGAGCTGCCGACGCTCGGTCACGTCGCGCGCCAGGGCCAGGACCCGCCCGTCCTGGAGGCGGCGGGCGCGGACCTCCACGGCGCGGGAGTCGCCGCGCGGACCGGTGAAGAAGAGCGTCGTCGCCACGCCCTGTCCCACCCGGATCGCCTCTCCCATCTGTTTCAGGATCGGGCGCGAGACCGTGGAGAAGAGACGGCGGGAGGACACGCCGACCATCCTGTCCCTCGGCAATCCAAAGAGCGCGCATCCCGCGGCGTTGACGTCGCTGATCGTGCCGGCCGGGTCGATCAGGAAGACCGCGTCCATGGCCTCTTCCGTGATGGCCCGATACCGGCTTTCGCTGTGCCCCAGCGCCTCGATCGCCGCCTTCCGGTGAAGCGTATGCGCGATCATCTCGCCCACGAGACCGACGAGCCGGACATCGCTCTCGCGCCAGACACGGGCGCGGCGAACCGCATGCAGCTCGATCTGGGCGAAGCGGCGGCCCTGGACGAAGACCGGCACCGCCAGCAACGACTGGACCTTGTGGGCCCGGCAGAATCGCCGTTCGGCGGCGGCGGCCGACGGGAGGTCCGACCACCGGTGCACCACCAGCGGCCGGCGCTCGTCCGAAAGGCGGTCGACATGCGGGAAGGCGCTTCCGGACGCGGATGCATGGTCCTTCATCATCCTGGAGCGGCCCGGCGCGCACCACTCGTACTCCACGCGCGATTCCCCGAGGTCATCCGAGTTCCGGCACAGGAAGCACCGGTCGACGCCCAGGTAGACGCCCATCTCGCGGAAGGTGTCCGTGATGGCCCGCTCCGTGTCCTCCGGACCGGCCGCCACGAAGCGCGCGGACGCGCGGACGACGAAATCCTCGACGGACAACTGCCGCTTCAGGGCGTCCTCGGAACGGCGCTGGGCCAGGGTGTTGGCGATCAGCCCGCCCACGATGCGGCCGATCCTGAGATCCTCTTCCGTCCACCGCCGGGCCTGGCGCTGGACGCTGAACCCCAGGGTCCCCCAGGCCCTGCCCGCGGCCATCAGCGGAAGGCAGACGACCGAGAGGTGGCCCGCGCGGGCCCACATCGATCGCTCGGCGGCCGCCGCCGGGGGAAGGTCGCGCACCGAGTGGACGACGGTCGCGCGGCCCGACAGGATGCGGCGCGACAGCCAGCGGAAGCCCGCAAGGGGAAGGTCAGGGGATCCGGCACGTTCGGAGCGCACCCCCTCGGCCCGCCAGTCATGGGTCATGCGCATGCGGGTGCGGTCATCGGAGTACTGGAACACGCCGACCATCTGCACACCGAGGAATCGGCCCATCTCCCGCAGGCTGGTTTCGATCGCCTGGTCCGGGCTGACGGCCCGCAGGGTCACAAAGCGGGCGGAGATCCGCTGGATGAGGTTCTCCACGGCCACGCGCCGGCGGAGCATCAGCTCCGCGTCGTGCCGTTCAACGGCCCGGGCGATCGTGTCGGCCAGCGCCACGGCGAGGTGGACGTCGTCGTCGCTCCACACCCGCGGGCGATGAAGATCGTGGAAGCTCAGACATCCGATCATCTGTCGCCGGAGGAACACGGGGACGGTGAGAGACGCCCGGATCCCCACCCGGAGGCTGAGCCGGCGCTCCGGCGCGGCGGCGGCCGGCAGAAGGCGGACATCGTCGATCAGCAGGGGGCGGCCCTGGCGCAACTGGGCGCGCGCCCATGGGTATCGTTCCCGCGGTTGTCGGCCCTGGAGCGCCGAGGCAGCCGCCTCCGGCCGCGCGCACCATTCGCACGCCGCCAGGAAGGACCGTTGGTCGTCCGAGTACCGACAGAACATCCCCCTGGGGACGTCCAGATGCCGCGCCATCTCGCCGATGGACTGCCGGATCGCCGCGTCCATCGCATGCCCCGGCACGCGCACGAATCGCGCGGAGATGCCGCGGATGAGCGTCTCCCGGTCCATCCTCGCCTTGAGATCTCCATGGGCGGTCCTGAGCGCATCCGCCTCCCGGGCCAGCGCCAGCCCCATCCCGAGGCGCTCGGAGAGGGTGACGACGGCCGCCTCTATGGCCTCGGGGATCGCGGCCAGGGAACGGGAACCCACGTTGATGGATGCGATCGCCTGGCGATGAAAGCGCACCGGCACCGCGACGAAACTCCGCAGCCCCGCGTCGCGATAGAGGGCCCACCTGGCCGTGTAGTCGCAGGCGCGGCGGACGACCCGGTCCGCCAGAAGGAGTCGGACGACGCTGGAACCGGCATCGAAGCGCGCGACCGCCCTGGCGAAGTCCCTTCCCAGCCCGCGATGCGCCGCCAGCTCGATCCCGCCGGTCGACGGGCTCTGAAGGTAGATCCCGACTCCATCCACGCCCCTGATCTTCAGGAGGGTGGCCATGTACGAGCGCAGGATGGACCGGAGGCTGGGGGGACTGGCCAGGTCGCGCAGTCTCGATCGAGGCTTCTTGCGATGCGCGGGGGCGACCGCGCGCAGCGTCAGATCGGTAATCTGAACGAGTCGGTCCTCGCTTCCGCGCCACCTCATGCATGCCATGCGAAGGAATCGGGCGCCCGTCAGGCTGGACATCCGCCCGGTCCGCGGGAGCCATTGTTCGACCGCGCATCGCCGGCACTTCCCGGCCGGGACCCCCCCCCCGAGGCAGGCCAGCTCGCCCAGGATCTCCCGGCGCACGTCCTCCACCCGCATCCGCCGGAACAACGCCCGGGCGGCCCTGTTCACCTGCACCAGCTCGCCGGACGGACCGACGCGCACCAGGGGGTCCGGCCATTGTGCGACCCATTCCGGGTCGACGGTCGGCGATATCGGGCGTATGGACGACACGCTGTTCACGGGCTGTGCAATCCCGCAACGGACCCAGGGTCTCGCGCCTGCGGCTCCGCGCAAGATACCTCACTCCGGGCGGCGCGGGAAGTCCGCTATGGCGCGGATGGGGCGGGCGACACCAGCACCACCGCTTCCCCGGGCCGGAGTTCGTACTCGAACGGCTCCGGAACGAACTCCAGGGGATTCTCCGGCGACACGCACCGCAGCGGCTCGCCGGTCTGGACCCACCGGCCGAGGGAGGCGGCGTGAAAGGGCTGCGGGCGCCCGGCGTCCTTGTTGAGGATCACCAGCGCCTCCTGCCGCGCGCGCAGTGAGCCCTTCCACATCGCCAGCACCCGCGGATGAGTGTCCGCCAGGATCTGCGTCGGGCACTCTTCGTTGAACACGGGATGGTCGCGCTTGACGGCGTTGGTGCGGCGAATGAAATCCGACAGGTCGGTTCCCGTCTCCTCCCAGTCGCCGGGGCGTGTGCGCACCACATCCAGCCGGCGGCGGAATCCGAACTCGTACCCCATGGGCATCAGGACGCCGGACGAGAACAACGCCGCGAAAAGGTAGCGCTGGCGGAGGAGCGCGGCGTTGCCGCCGAACTCCTCGGCCAGCCGCGGGGTGTCGTGGCTCTCCGGGAAGCCGATGCTGCGGCTGTGTTCGCGCACCAGGTGGTACTGCTCCATCAGCCAGGCCGCCTCGAAGTCCCACCATTTGCTGCTGTTGAAGACGGCATCAAAGCCGGCCCGCGCCGTTTCCGCCGTCTGGGGAGGGGTGCATCCGAGGGTCTCGGCCACGAACACCAGACCCGAGCGCTTGGCGCGCGCCCGCGCGATCAGTCGCCGCCACACCGCCGAAGGGACCTGGTAGGCCGCGTCGCACCGGAAGCCCTCGAATCCGAGCCCCGCGAGCCATTCGACCACCCGGTCCGCATGGTCCTCCAGCGCCGCCCGGCCCGGAGCGTCCGACCAGTCGAACTGCGCCAGGTCCTCCCATACGATCCGTCGCCCGTTCTCATCGCACCCGGGATGCACAAGGCGACCGTTCTCGTGTCGGAACCAGTCGGGTCTGGCCGCGACCCACGGCGAATCGGTGGCGGCGTGGTTCACGACGAGGTCGACCATCATGCGCAGGCCCCGTCGTCGAGCCGAGGCGACCATGGCCCTGACCTGTTCCTCGGGCGCGCCCCGGCGGCAGTCGTCCCGCACGAAGAAAGGGTCGAGGGCCAGCGGGTCGGCGATGGAGTAGAGGCTTCCGGAACGGCCGCGGCGCTGGATCGGATTGACGTAGATCCAGTCGAACCCCAGATCCGCGGCGCGTTGGAGATGGCGCTCCCAGTCCTCCAGCGGGCCGGCCAGCAGCGGAAACAGGTTGTAGATCCTCATCGTGTCCCTCCGAACCCGGCGCCCTCCGCCCCGGCCGGACGCGCGGACGGGGAGGAGGCCACGGGACTATAGCCGGGGCATCCCCCTGACGCAACCGCGGCGGCGGCGGCGGCGGCGGACGGGCGGCTGGTTTTTGGAATCATTCTTCTTGGCATCCGGCAACGGGATACGCTATTGATTGTGCGCAGGTGGCATGTGAAGCTCACGGGAGTTGTGCCTATGAAGAATGCATGGGGTTCTCGTAGTCTTTCGACGGCTGCCCTGCTGGCCGCATCCGTCCTGATCGGCGACAGCACGGCGCAGCAGCTGGTCAATCCCGTCGGCCGGGTCCGCATCACCAGCACCCCCCTGCGCACCGCGGAGTACCAGACGAAGAGCAACTTCCCCGGGAGCGCGGCGAAGAAGGACTGGTTGCAGATCGACGTCCGGTACGAGACCGTGGTCAACTGGACGGACGAGCTGACCCTGACCTACTACGTCTGGATGGAAACCAATGATCCCCGCGAGCCGAACGTGCTGCTCAAGGGCGAGGGGACGTACATCCTGATCGAGAAGGGGTCGCACATGGCGGCGGCGTACATACACCCCTCCGTCCTGCGACGCTACGGCAAGGTCAAGGGCGTGGCGGTGGAGATCACGTTCCAGGGACGGACGGCCGCCGCGCAGGCCAATCCCGATAGCTTCAACTACCGGAACGCCGCGGCGCAGCTGGCGCCCAAGGACGGACTCGTGCTGATCCACGAGAAGTCGCCGTTTGCCGAGATCAACAACGACAACTACGAGATGCTCAAGCCCGAGGCGCCGCGCTAAACCCGGAGACCCCCCTATGTTTCGTCCCGAACGTATTGTCGCGCTGGACGTGGGCGCCAGCAGCCTCAAGCTGGGCTGTTTCGAGCCGTCCAAGACCAGCGGCATCGAGTTGGTCCAGTACGCCACGCGCGATCTCGATGCGGATCCCGCCAACGAGGAGAACCGGCTGACCGACATCACGGCCGCCCTCTCCGACATGATCCACGAGCTGCATCTGCCGGCCGGCCCCATCCTTCTGAGCGTGCCCGGGCAGTCCGTCTTCTCGCGGTTCGTCAAGCTTCCGCCGGTGGGCAAGGACAAGATCCTCCAGATCGTGCAGTATGAGGCGCAGCAGAACGTCCCGTTTCCCATTGAAGAGGTCGTCTGGGATTACCAGCTCATCGGTTCGGGCGCCGGCGAGATCGACGTCATGCTGGCGGCGATCAAGGCGGAGATCATCGAGCAGCTGACGGACGCGATCGCCCGCACCGGCCTGCATCCGGAGCTCGTGGACGTCGCCCCGATGGCGATCTACAACGCGGTGCGGTACAACTACAATGAACTGCCCGCCTGCACGCTGGTGATCGACATCGGCGCCCGGTCGACGGATCTGATCTTCATCGAAGAGAGCCGTGTCTTCAACCGCAGCATCCCGGTGGGCGGGAACACGGTGACCCAGCAGATCATGCGGGAGTTCAACCTCGCGTTCGAAGATGCGGACAAGCTGAAGAAGGCCCATGCCTTCGTGGCCTTCGGCGGGGCGTACGAGGCCCCGGCGAGCGAAACGGCCGACAAGGTCTCGAAGACCGTCCGCACCGTGATGACCCGCCTCCACACGGAGATCAACCGCTCGATCAATTTCTACCGGACGCAGCAGTCCGGCAGCCAACCGGGGCAGGTGCTCCTGACGGGGGGCACCTCGATCATCGCCTATACCGACACCTTCCTGAAGGACAAGCTGCGCGTCGAGGTGGACTACCTCAATCCGTTCCTCAACGTCGCCGTCAACGCGTCCATCCCGGCCGACGAAATCGGCGGCAAGGCCCACCTGATGGGCGAAGTGGTGGGCCTCGCCCTGCGGCGGACCCTCACCTGCCCCATCGAGCTGAATCTGCTCCCGGAGAAGTTCATCAAGGAGGAGACGTTCCACAGGAAGCAGCCGATGCTGATCGCCTCCATGGTGGCGGTGGTGCTGGTCATCGTGGTCTGGTGCGGCTATTTCTTCAAGCTGGCGAGCATCAACGCGGCGAAAACCACGAAGATCGAGACCCAGGTGAGCAGCCTGGAGGCCGTGGAATCGCGGCTGAAGGAGCGGGAGACGGCGATCGCCGACCTCCAGCAGCGGGTGGACACCCTCTCGGGGCTGGTCCGGCATCGCACGCTGTGGCTGGAGCTTCTCGACGACATTCACGGCCGCCTCCCCGACGGCATGTGGCTGGTGCACGTGGGCCGTCCGCGGGAAGGGGTGATGGGGGGGCCGCCCGGCGTCGGCATGCCGGGGATGCTGCCTGTGCCGGCCGCGGGAGGCGGTGAGGGAGCCGCGGAACCGCGCAAGATCGAGTGGATCGAGATCACCGGGTACGCCTATACCGACAAGGTTCCGCCGGCCTCCGCCGCCGCCCAGGAGGACGGGGTCATCCGCTTCCGCAACGCGTTGCGCTCGTCGCAGTTCTTTGCGCCCGAAACCGACGTGATTGCATGGCCGATGCCGGCCCGCGATGACTTCGTGCGCGAGTTCACCATCAAGGCCGTCCTGAAACAGCCGGTTGAAGTATGAACATACGCAAGTACTCGGTCATTATCGTCAGTGGCGCCATTGCGCTGGTGCTCGCCGCGGCCGCGCTGTTCTTCATGTTCCTTTTCGCGGGCAGGTTCCAGAAGACCGCCGGCAACCTCGCGGCGCTCCGCTCGCGCCTGGACGAGCTGAACAAACGGAACCCGTATCCCGACGAGAGGAACGTCGATCTGGCGGGACGGAGTCTGACCAACCTCAATCTGTTCGGCGGACGGATGCTGAATGACCTTCTCCGCGATCAGTACGAGCCGCCGGCGATGGAACCGGCGCAGTTTCCCCTGCTCCTGCAGGCGCGGCTCGGCGATCTCGTCCAGGCCGCCGACGCGAGCAGGGTGGTCATTGCCGACCGTTTCTTCGGCTTTGAACGGTATGCGCGGAGCCTGCCGGTCAAGGACGACATCCCGCGGCTGGCGCGGCAGATCCATTACGTGAACGAGACCTGCCGCCTCCTGTTCGCCTCGCAGGTGCGCGACCTGGCCTCCATCGAGCGCCACGTGTTCGAGGAGGAGCCCGGCAGGCTGCCCGGCGAGGCAGCGGCGGCGGGCATGCCGCCGCCCGAGCTCATGCGTCGGGGCAGCGAAACCCCGGGCGCCACGGGCTCGGCGGAGGCCGCGGCCGGCTACCGGGAGGATCCCGTGGGCCTCTATGTGCGCGAACGCATGTACTTCACCTTCAGCGGCAAGGAGAAGGCCATCTGGGATGTTCTGAACGCCCTGCCCAAATCCCGCCGCGTCTTCTGCATCGTGGCGGAGATCGACCTGAGCAACGAGACCTCGAAGCCGCAGCGCGTCTTCCTCCAGGGCGGCGCAACCGCCCTGCCGGGCCTGCCCGGCATGCCCCCTGTCCTCCCCCCCGGGATCACGGCACTCCCGCCGTCCTCCGTGCCCCCCATGGCCGTCGGCGCAGGCGTCACCGGGGAGGGCGGCACGGTCGGCGAAGGCGTGGCGGGTGTCGCGTTGGGACCGGGCGAACCCACCTTCAGCCTGCCGACCGTAACGATGATCGGAACGAATCAGGTCATCAAGATGCCGCCGCACGAGAAGCGCGTGGTCGCGGGCCGTAACGAGGTGATCAAGGTCCGCCTCGGAATCGATTTCTACCACTTCAAGCGGATCGAAGCCGCCGCCGAAACGCAGTGGCAGGTTGTCCCGGCGAACGCGACGGAAACGCCCGTCGCGACGAACGCGGTGGATTCGGCGGGTGTGACGAACGCGGCGGATTCCGCCGGTTCGACGAACGCGCCGAGTCCGGCCGCGCCGGCCAATTCGACGGAAGCGACGGAAGCGAAGGAGAAACAGCCGTGACCGCCGTCACCAGCAAGTTCTCATGGTTCCAACAGAACTATGACAAGGTCATCCTGGTCCTCGTGCTGCTCGGTCTTCTGGGATCCGCCATCTACCTCGTCATGACGGTGCAGCAGGGCCAGCGCCAGCTTGGCCTGTCCAGCGAGGAGGAGGTCGTCTCGCAGAAGTTCGCCCTGAAGCCGATCGACACGAGGAGACTGCAACAGGGCTTTGCCGGCCTGACCAATCCGACGCAGGCGCGCGTGCATACCGCCCGCATGTTCGTGAGCGAGACGCGTGTGTACTGCGTGAAATGCGGCAAGGGCATCGAAATGGACGCCCTCACCTGCCCGTTCTGCGGCGACAAGCAGCCCCCCCCGGATCCCCAGGTGGAGGACAGCGATGGAGACGGTATGTCGGACAACTTCGAGCTCAGGTACCGGCTCGATCCCTCGGATCCCGACGATGCCCGTCTCGACATGGATGGCGACGGTTTCTCGAACATCGAGGAAATGACCGCCAAGACCAATCCGACCGATCCGAACAGCCACCCGACCGTGATCGCCAAGCTCCGTGTGGAGAAGATGGAGGAGGAGAAGTTCGCGCTCAAGTTCATGGGCGTGCAGGAGATGGGCGAGGGGCAGTATGTTTTCCAGATCAATGTCCGCTCACGTGACAACCGAACCGTGTTCGCCAAACTGGGGCAGGTGGTCGAGGGATTCCTCTTGGAGAAGTACGACAAGCCCACCGACGTGCTCACGGTCCAGAAGGACAAGAGGCAGATCCGACTTCCCAGGAACAAGGATGTCATTGACGACATCCGACTGGTGGATTTCGTTTTCCTGCTCGATGGAAAAGGGCAGAGGAAGGTCCGCCTGGGCGGTGAGTTCGCCGTGCGTGACCTGCGTTGCCGTCTCATCGAGGTGCTTCCGACCAGCGCCAGGATTCTCGTGATCGACGAGGAGAAGGAATACGAGATCCCGAGCATGACGCCGGACGAATCGACGGAACTGCGAAACCGTCTGAGCACGCCCTTCGACATGCGAACAGGCGTCCCTGGTGCCGGTGGGCCGGTTCAGTTCGTGCCGGGAGCCGGCGGGCAGATGGTGCCCAACCTGCCCCGGCTGAATCCGGCGGGCGTGACGGAGGCCGGCGGCATGCATTGAGGCGTCCCGGACATCCATGTTTGCGTTGACAGAAGACGACTTTTCTATGAGTATGCATCGAAACGTTCGCGTGGTAGCAGGGGCCGTGAGGCGTTCTAAGTAAGAGGTTTCAAGGCGACTAAGAGTCGGTGAGGCGGCATATTCCTTCGGGAGGGAAGACCAGATGAATGGTTTCAGTGGTTTGTGGTCTGTCGTACTTGCGGCAACGCTCAGCTCCACCGCTGCCTGCGCGGCGGACGGCGGATCGCCGCTGGAGCGCCTGATTGGCAGGGCGACGCTCGGCGCAGACGCTGCCGCTCCGGTGACCAATGCCGCTCCGGTCGCAGACACCCCGGTCGCGGTCGCGGCCGAGGCGCCCGCGGCGCCGACCCCTCCGGCGGCCCCCGAGGCGCCGGTCGCACCGATGCCCGAGGTCCCTGCCGCGCCGGCGGCCCCCGCGGCCGAGCCTCCGCCCGCGCCCGCCGCGCCGGCGGTTGAGGTCCCCGCAGCGCCCGCGGCCCCCGCGGCCGAGGTCCCTGCCGCGCCGGCGGCCCCCGCGGCCGAGGTCC
>CAZSUU010000068.1:17554-24355 GCA_964610105.1 uncultured Verrucomicrobiota bacterium
CGGCCGAGGTCCCTGCCGCGCCGGCGGCCCCCGCGGCCGAGGTCCCTGCCGCGCCCGCCACGCCGGCCGCCGAAGCCCCCGCCGCGCCCACGGCCGCCCTGGAAGCCCTGCTCGGCACGACGCCCGCCCCCGCCACGCCCGCCACGCCCGACGCGCCCGCCGCCGAGGCGCCAGCCGCACCCGCTCCGGACAAGGCCAGCGAGAGAGCCGCTCTCACCGCCCCCACACCGGAGAATGGAAGGGCCCTGGCGGAGGACGTGCGCATCCGCCTCAAGGCCACCGAGGTCGAGGGTCTCAAAGCCCTCGCGGCCGGCTACGAGGCGCTGAATGCCGGCGATTACACCAAGGCCGAGGAGTTGTTCGTCCAGGCCCTTGCCAAGATCCCGGTGCGCACGGCCACGGACGAAGCCCGCAAGAAGGCCGAGTTCGGCGAGGCGGAGGCGGCCTTCCGCAAGGCCCAGGCGGAGTACGAGAAACTGAGCTTCGCGCGCGAGGCCTGGCCGGACACGCAGAAGTCGATCGCGGAAGCCCAGCGCAATCTGGCGACGGCCCTGAAGGATGAGAAGGGCCATGGCGAGATGGCCCGCGAGCTGAACAAGAGGATCACGGCCGCGGAGGAGCGGCTGAAGGAGCTGATCGCACGCCCGGTCAAGGAACGCAACAAAGAGGAGTTCCTCACCAAGGCCGTCAGCATCGAGGAGATGATCTCCCAGGGACGTCAGCTCTTCGAGATCGAGGAATACGATAAGGCGGAGGCGCTTTTTGAGCAGGTGCTCCGCACCGATCCCTACAGCAAGGACGCGATGAAGTTCCTCAAGAGGATCGAGGACCGCCGCCTGAGCATATCGAACCTCCGCCGGGAGGGGACCCGCGTGGCCATGATCCAGGACGTGCGCGAGCGGTGGAATCCGCCGTTGCGCTCGCGCATGGCCCAGCCGGTTACGCCGACACCCGGCAAGCCCGAGACCACCCCGAGCACCCGCATGCTGCAGGAGAAGATGCAGAGCATCATCATCCCGTCGATCGAATTCCGCCAGGCGAACATCGTCGACGTCATCGGCTTCCTGCGCGACGCCAGCGAGGCGGCGGATCCGGACAAGCGGGGCGTCAACATCATCCTCAAGCTCGACGTCGGCGCCGGCGGAGCGGCGACGGCCACGCCCACCGAGATGATGCCGCCCGTCGCGCCCACGACGGATCCGTTCGCGCTTCCGCCCGCCACGGGCGACTCCGGCGCCCTGGCCATTCCCTCGGCGCCCGATATCGGCCTGACCCCGCCTGCGACCGGATTCGACACCGGCGGATCCGCCAGCATCCCGCTCATCACCCTCAACCTCAAGCGCGTGACGTTGCTCGACGCGATCCGGTACGTCACCGAGGTCGCCAACCTCAAGTACCGCATCGAAGAGAACGCCGTGGTCATCACGCCGGCGAATTATGTCAGCGGGAACATCGTGACCCGCCTCTACCCGGTCATGCCCAGCATCATCGACGTCACGACCGCGAAGGTCACTGAACCCGTGACGACATCCACGCGAACCGGCGGCAGCGGCGGCGAGTTCATCCGGATGGAGGGCTCCGGCACGGAGATCAGCCGCGAGAAGGACATCAAGAAGTTCTTCGAGACGATGGGGGTGCCCTTCCCGACCGGCACGTCCATCAGCTACAACCCCACGATCAGCCAGTTGATCGTTCGCAACACGGCGGAGAACCTCGAGATCTTCGAGCGCATCCTGGCCCAGTTGAACGTGGTGCCGAACCAGGTGGAGATCGAGGCGCGGTTCGTCGAGATCGCGCAGAACGAGCTGGCGGAACTCGGTTTCGAGTGGCTGCTCACCGACAGTTGGGAAATCGCCAACAAGAAGGGCGAAGGCATGCTGGTCGGCAAGGAACGCATTCAGATGAACGCGAACAGCGCCGCGGGCGGATTCACACACGGCATGCGCTACTTCGTGGACAACAGCGGAGAGCCCACCCCCTCCGCGCGCTCGACCCTCACGGGGGCCAGCATGCTGGGCAATTTGCTGAGCGTCTCCAGCATCCTGACCAACCCGGAAGTGACCATGATCCTCCACGCGATGGACCAGAAGGGCGCCATCGACGTCCTGTCGTCCCCCCGCGTGACCACCCGCAGCGGCGTGAACGCCATCATCAAGGTGGTCGAGGAGATCATCTACCCGACCGAGTTCGAGTCGCAGCAGGTCGGCGATACGATCGCCTCGTGGGGGATGGCCCCGACGCCCGGCCAGACCCAGCAGACGATGTACGATACGCGGCCGCCGGTGCCTGGTTCCTTTGAGACACGCGAAGTGGGTGTGATCCTGAACGTCACCCCCGTCGTCGGTCCGGACGGCATGACCGTCGATCTGACGCTCGTGCCGGAAGTCGCCGAGTTGGTCCGCTGGATCGACTACGGCCCCAACGGCCTCTACCCCATCCTCCAACCGGTGTTCGCCAGCCGCAACGTGACGACGAGCATCATGATCTGGGACGGCCAGACGGTGGTGATGGGCGGCCTGATCCGTGAGGCCTCCAACACGATCGACGACCGGATCCCGGTTCTCGGCGACATCCCCCTGATCGGAAACCTCTTCAAGAACAAGGGCGAGTACTCCCGGAAACAGAACCTCATGATCTTCGTGACCGCCCGCCTGGTCGATCCGGCGGGGAATACCATCCGCCAGTCCACCGCCACGCCGACGGGGACGGCGGGAGGGACCGCGGTGCCTCCAACCGTCCCGTAGAATCCCGTCCCTGAATCTCCGGACCGCCCCGCGGATTCCCCCGCGGGGCGGTCTGTTTTTTGTCTCGCTCTGTTTGTGTTGCCATGCCCGCGGGATTCGCCTATAGTTCCGCCGTTCCGCGGGTCCTGCCCTTCGTTCTCCCGTACCGTGCAGGCAAGGCGGGGCGGTGCATGCGCGTGAGGCGTCCCTTGGTTCTCTACTGATTCCCGATGACGGAAGAGACCACGCTGATCCTGATGGACGGCCATAATATGGCCTACCGATCGTTTCATGCCATACGCACGCTCTCCACGCAGGACGGCCATCCGACGAATGCCCTCTATGGATTCATCCGCGCGTTGAACCAGATCCGCGACCGCCGGTCCCCCACCCACTGGTGCGTCGTCTTCGACGGCGGGCTCCCCGAAGAGCGCACAACGGCGCTCCCCCAGTACAAGGCCCAGCGCCCCCCCATGCCGGAGTCGCTGCGCCCTCAGATGGACGACATCGCCGAGTACCTCGACCTGGCCGACGTCCCGCGGCTCCGGATCGAGGGGCAGGAGGCCGACGATGTCATCGCGAGCATCTGTGCGCGGAGCGCGGCGCCCGGCGTGCGCATTCTGCTCGTCACGTCGGACAAGGATTTCTATCAGCTGGTCCGCCCCGGCGTCTCGCTGGTTCCGCCGTCCGACCTCGCGCTGACCGTCGATGCCGCCTCCGTTCAGGAACGCACCGGCGTGCCTCCCCGCTGGATTGTCGACTGGCTGGCGTTGACCGGCGATACCGTCGACAACATCCCCGGCGTCCCGGGCATCGGCCCCAAGACCGCCGCCGCGCTCCTCCGAAAACACGAGGGCATGGCCGGGCTTCTGGCCGCCCTCGACGGGCTCGAACCCCCGCGAATCCGGGACCTGCTGGGCGCGCATCGACCCACGATCGAGCGCAACATCGTCCTCATGCGCCTTCGTACCGACCTGGCGACCGGCGGGAGCTGGGCCGACTGGAGGGTCCGCGCGCCCCTGCCCCACCGACTGGAGCCGTTCCTTCGGCGCATGGAGTTTCATTCCCTGCTCAAGGATCTTCGGGAGCCTCGCCTGTTCTGAGCGGACCACGTCCATCATGACGGTTTCCCCCACAGCCCCGCGGTGGCGCATCGCCAGGATCATCGGGGTCGCGCTGCTCCTGGCGGGATTGTACGGCGTGGGCCTGGGCCTCCGCCGGCATGTGCTCGCGGCGCAGACGCCGCCCTACGGGCCCGCTCTTCCCTTCACGCTCGAGAGCGCGCTTCAGTACCGTCACATCCGCATGATCTATCTCGGGGAGCCCCTTCCCGCGCTCGATCCGATGGTCGAGCACCCGGACGGCGTGCGCACCTTCGAGAACGACACCGTGGGGGCGGAATACGTCTGCGCCTTCCTCGCGCGACTCTTCCCCGCCACCGTCGTGCTGCCGGACCGGGTTCGATGGATCGAGGCCGCGTGGTTCTGTGTCGGCATCATCCTGCTGGCCTGGTGGGTCCGCCGCATGACCGGGTCCTGGACCGCCGGCGGACTGTCGGGATTCACCTATGCCGTGAGCCTCGGCGCGCTGCTGCGGTCAACCGGGCAGGAGATATCGCACGAGAACTTCGCCCTCCCCCTGCTGATCGCGCATCTCGCGCTTTCGAGCGGCACACGCGAGAAACCGGGCGCGCCGCCGGTCCCGCCCGGACGGGGCGCCCTGTGGATGGCATCGGCGCTCCTGGGCCTCGCGTTGATGACGTGGGACCTCATTCAGTTCTACGTCCTGCTCTGGGTCCTCTGGCGGCTGACGGGTTGGTTCCGCCGCCCCTGCGGCCTCGCCGACCCGCGCATGCGGGACGCGGGGCCGGTGGCGACCGCGCTGATCGCATGCGGCGCGTTGAATCCCTACCTGCGCGCCCACGGCTTCCTGCTCTCGCCGATCATGGCGCTGCTGTACGCGCTGCTGGCGGGGCTCATGTGCCGTTCCCTCCCCGCGGGACGCACGCCGCCGGCCTGGGTCGCCCGCGCCGCGGCGGCCGCGGTCTTCGCCGGGGTGCTGGCGTGCCACGGGGCGTACGTCGAGAGCTACGCCCACTTCGCGGAGCTGCTCTGGGCGAAGATCCGCTTCCTCAATCGCAAGCCGGCCGATCCGGCGCTGCTGACCTTCACCCAGCGCATCCTCTGGACGCCAGCCCTCCACTCCGCCTCGCCGGGCCTGATCCTCATGATGTTTCCGTACGTTCTTCCTTTGACAACGGCGGCGCTTGTGGTACTCTTCAGCCGGATTGTCAAACAGGCGAAGCCATCTCACGAGTCCACATCTGTACTGGTTTTCCATGTTGTCTCGTTTCTGGCGTTCGTGCTGTTCGTGCGCTTCTGTGTGTTCGTGGCGATCTTCGCCTCCGCCGTTCTGGGGCTCTGGGCAGCGGCAGCCCTGAGGGAGTCCCGCTGGCGGCGGTGGATCGTGCCGGGACTGATCGCCGCCAGCGCGACGGCCGAGTGGGTGTACGTGGCCGGGAAGGCGCCGTACTGGGGCGCACAGTTGATGTTCTATCCCCAGATGCTGGAGCTGAAGGACTGGCTCAAGAACGGTGTCGCGCCGCAGCCCGTGCTGGCGAACTTCCAGACCAGCGGTTTCGTGCTGGCATATGGAAACTGCCCGGTGGTCCTGCATCCGAAGTTCGAGGCGCCGCGGATACGGGAGAAGGTGGAGCAGTACGGACGACTCCTCTTCACGGGCACGGAGCGCGGGCTTCGGGACTGGGCGGACGGATTCGGGGTGAAACACCTCGTCTACTCGATGGGCGAGTTCGCGGAGAAGGTCGAGCCGCAGTACCAGATGCGGTACATGGTGGATGCCCTGGATCCGCCCGACCATGCCCCGGCAAGACTGTTCGAGTTCGCGCCGGACCGGTTGGCGCTGTTTGACCTGACATGCAGCAACGTGAAGTACAGGGTCTTCCGGATCCTGACGGCCTCCGAGGAGGCCGAGGTGCAGCGAATGGTGGACGAGGCCGAGACGGCGCTCCAGAACGGGCGCCCGGCGGAGGCCGAAGCCCGCGCGGCCGAGGCGGTCAAACGGTGGCCTCGCCATCGGAAGGCCGTCGATCTGCTGGCCAAGTCGGCCGCGCTCCGGGGAAGCGTCGGACAGCCGTGAGCGCGACGGCCGCGGAGTTGGCCCGAACACGGCCGGCCGTGCTGCTGGGCATCACCGGGGGCATCGCCTGCGGGAAGTCCGAGGTGGGCCGCATCCTTCGGCGGAGGGGCGTGGCCGTACGCGACGCGGACGATATCGCCCACGAGATGATGCGCCCCGGCCGACCCGTCTATCGCGCGGTGGTACGGCGGTTCGGGCGCGGAATCGTGGGTCGGCAGGGCGCGATCGACCGCCGTCGCCTGGGAGAACGGGTGTTCGCGGAACCGGTGGAGCGGGCGGCGCTGAATGCGCTGGTGCATCCCGCGGTGGCCCGGGAGCGCACCCGGTGGAAACGGGCGGCCCGCCGCCGCGGCGGCGTGCATGCGATGATCATACCGCTGCTCTTCGAGGTCGGCGCGACCGAGGACTGGTCGGCGGTGATCTGTGTCGCCGCGCCGCGGGCGGAGGTCTTCCGGCGCCTGGAAGAAAGGGGCCTGGGTCCGTCCCAGGCGCGGCAACGACTCGGGGCCCTGATGCCGTTGTCGGAAAAGAAGCGCAGGGCAGATTACGTGATCGAGAATGACGGAACGCTGCAGGAACTGGAACGTAAGACATGCGCGGTCCTGGCGAACGTGCTTCGGAAGGAAAGGATGAAGTCATGACGGAAGAGATGAACCCCCAGATGCCCCGCCGCCGGGGTCGTCCCAAAGGCAGCAAGAACAAACCCAAGACACCCCCTTCCGCGGCGCCGGTTGCGACCGCCCCGCCCGCGGGAACGGCGCCGGCTGCGCCTCCGGCCCCGGTCGCCCCTGGGCCGGCGCCGGCCGTCGCGGCCGCGCCCCCCCCGGCCGCCGCCCCCGGCGCGCCACCCCCGGCCGTGGCGGCGGGCGCCCCCCCCCCCCCCCCCCCCCCCCCCCCCCCCCCCCCCCCCCCCCCCCCC
>CAZSUU010000069.1:0-24066 GCA_964610105.1 uncultured Verrucomicrobiota bacterium
CGATCCCGATAGCGATCCCGATTTCGATCGGTTGCCCCATCCTCCGCATCTGCGTGTCATGTCTTGGCGGAACAACGTCAGACTTGAGCCAGGATCCTCACGCGCCGGCCAGTGCCTCCGCGAGATCGCGACCGGTCAGGAGTCGGAAGGCCTCCAGGTACTTCTCGCGGGTCTTCCGGATCACTTCATCGGGCAGCGACGGGGCGGGGGGCTGCTTGTTCCAGGGCAGAGATTCCAGGTAGTCGCGCAGGTACTGTTTGTCGAAGGACGGCGGATTCTCGCCCGCGCGGTACCGGCTGGCCGGCCAGAAACGCGAGCTGTCGGGGGTCAGGACCTCGTCGATCAGGGTGAGTTCCTCCCCCACCAGCCCGAACTCGAACTTGGTGTCGGCAATGATGATCCCGCGCGTCCGCGCGTAGTCGGCGGCCGTGCGGTAGAGAGCGAGGCTGGCCTCCTGGAGCTTCCGCGCCAGGGCCGGTCCGACGATGTCCGCGACGCGCTCGCAGGACACGTTCTCGTCGTGGCCGGTTTCCGCCTTCGTCGAGGGCGTGAAGATCGGCTCGTCGAGCTGGTCGGCCATGCGGTATCCCGCGCGCAACGGCGTCCCGCCGATGGTGCCGGTCGCCCGGTACTCCTTCCATCCCGAGCCGATCAGGTACCCGCGCACGATGCACTCCACGGGGAGCAGCCGCGCCTTGCGCACCAGCATCGCGCGGCCGTGGAGAAGGTCGCGGTGCTTCCGCAGCTCCGGCGGGAACTGCCGGAGATCCGTGGTGAGGACATGGTTCGGGACGATGGAGCCCAGGCGCCCGAACCACCAGGCCGACATCAGGTTGAGCACCTGCCCCTTCCCGGGAATGCCGTCGGGCATGACGCAGTCGAACGCCGAAATCCGGTCGCTGGCGATGAACAGGTATCGGTCGTCGCCAAGGTCGTACACCTCGCGGACCTTGCCGCTCTTGAACTTGGTCAGACCAGGGAGATCGATCCGGGTCCGGGCGGGCGAAGTCATGGCGGGGCCTCCGTCAGGGTTGAAGGGTGGAGAGCCATTCGGTCATCACGCGCACGCCGAAGAGCGTGGCGCCGGTGGGGCGGGCGGAGACTTCCTTCTCCTCCCACGCGCAACCGGCGATGTCGAGGTGGGCCCACGGCACCTCCTTCGGGACGAAGGCGCGCAGGAACGCGGCGCCGAAGATCGCGCCCGCGGTTCCGTCGCCCGTGTTCCGCACATCGGCGTGCGGGGTCTTGAGATCCCGCTCGTACTCGGGCCAGAGCGGGAGCCGCCAGAGGCGGTCGCCGCTGCGTTCGCCGGCCTCGCGCAGGGCCGCGGCCAGCGCGTCGTCGGGGCTGAGGAGGCCGGCCGCGTGGCGGCCGAGGGCGACGACCACCGCGCCGGTGAGCGTCGCGATGTCCACGATGGCGCGCGGTTTGAACCGGCCCGCATAGGTCAGGGCGTCGGCGAGCGCGAGCCGCCCCTCGGCGTCGGTGTTGACGATCTCGATGGTGTTCCCCGAGAGCGAGCGGACGATGTCGCCCGGCCGCGACGCGTCTCCACCGGGCATATTCTCGGCGGCGGCCAGGAGGGCGACCACGGGCACCGGCAGCCGGAGCCGCGCGGCGGTGAGCGCCGCGGCCAGGACCGCCATGCCGCCCGACTTGTCGAATTTCATCCATTCCATGCCCTTGCCGGGTTTGAGCGAGAGGCCGCCGGAGTCGAAGGTGATCGTCTTGCCCACGAGCACGACCGGTCGCGCGCCGCGGCGCCGGCCGGGATACTCGAGCGCGATCAGCCGCGGCCCCCGCCGGCTTCCGCGGCCGACGGAGAGGAGCGCGCCGAAACCGAGACGTTCCATCCGGGATCGGTCCAGCACGCGGCAGCGCAGCCCCCAACGCGCCGCAAGCCGGCGGGCGGCGACCGCGATCGACTCGGGATAGGCCTCGTTGCCCGGGCGGTTGGCGAGGTCGCGGACGGCCTCCAGCACCTCGCCCTCGGCGAGGCCGGCCGAGACCGATGCCCGGACGGCCGCGCCCGCCTTCGGCGCCGCGAGGGCGATGCTCCTCAGCGGGGCTCTTCGCTTCGCGGCGTCGTCCGAGCGGAATCGTTCGAACTCGAACTGGCCGTCGTGCGCTCCGCGGACGATCAGCCGCGCCGCGGCGGTCGCCTCCGGCCAGGACGGGAGACCGGGGGAGAGCGGAAAGACGATCCGCGCGAGTCCGTTCCGGCGGGCCCAGCGCGCCGCCGCGGCGGCCGCCTTCTCCACGCGCCACGGCGAGTGGAGATCGAGGCGGCCGACGCCCGCGATGATGAGGTGGGAGGCGGAAATCCGTCCCCACGCGGGAAAGGCCGTGACCTCGCCCGTGTCGGCGGCGAAACGGCGGTCGCGCAGCCAGGCGCGCACCATCTCGCTCGCCCCGGACGGCGCGCCCGCGAGGCCGGGTTCGGCATGGTCGTCCCCCGAGGAGGCAAAGACCACGCAGGCATCGGCAGGAAGGGCGAAGGGCGTGTCTCGTCGGACCACGGCGTTCATCGAATCTCCGCGGTGATCGCTACCTCAGCTCGGGCGGGAGCTGCCGGCGGCGCTCCGGGTTGCCCGGTTCGTTGTTGGCGTCCATGCCGGTGGCGGCAATGGCCTTCTCGATGTTCTTGCGCCCCGCGCGGGTGGTGTCGTAGGTGACGCGCGCCACCCGCTGGCTCAGGTCCGTCGTGTCCACCCGCAGGACCGTTCCCGTGTCGAACATCGAGAGCGAGGCCCGGACGAGGTCCGCGGCCTGTTGGGTCCTCATCTGCGGGATGCGCACCTCCAGCGTCTGCTCCACCTGCCGGTAGCACCCCGCCATTGCCAGGAGCATCAGCCCCATGCCTGTCAGACGTATGAGAAAAGTCATGGCGGGGAAAGGTAGAGCAGCCGGCGGGCGTCGTCAATCTGCGATGGCGGACCCCTTTCCGACGCCCGGAGACAGGAGGATCGAGGGGGGGATCGAGGGGCGAAAATTTAAGGCAAATTCCTATTGCCAAGATAGTGGAATGCTCTATACTGCGAATTGAGAGCGTTCTTGTGTCTAATTCTTGGGTTCCTCACCCTGACCTCCTTGACGCAAGGCGCTCTCTTCCTTTTGCACGCAAGCGAAAGGGCCTTCCGGCCGGCGACCGATGTCAGGGTCCGCTCGTCGTGCGGGGGAAGACGAGGCCGGTCCGGAGCATCGCCAGCGCGATGGCGGCGAGCTCGGCCTGGTCCGGATAGTCGGTCCGGTACGCCTTCACGAACTCATCGAAGCAGACGGCGGACTCATCGAAGCGGTCCAGGCGCGCGAGGGTTTGTCCGAGGTTGTACAGGGCATGCAGGCTGCTCTCGCTCTCGTTGAGGGCCGCCCGGTAGTGAGGCTCGGCCTCGGCGAAGCGCCCCGCCCTGAAGAGGGCGTTGCCCAGCAGGACGTGGACGACCCCGTTGGTGCCGCTCGAGCGGTGGAGGAATTCCTCGTACAGATCGATCGCGTCCTCGTAGTCGCGCCGGTTGTAGGACTCGCGCGCAAGCGCGGCGATGGTTTCGAGCGACGACCATGGCAGGGTGCGTCGTCCGTGCACGAGGGCGAAGACGGTCACCAGCGCCACCACGGCCAGCGAGACGATCGCGCTGACCACCACCAGGCGCCGGCGGTCCATCCACCGCAGGATCGGGGGGGGCGGAGACGGGGCGGTCGGCGGGCGCCATGCGACCAGCAGGGCGAGCGCCGCCCCCATCGCACTGGACTCGCCGGGCATCGCCGCCTCCGGCGCGGACGCGTCGGGCCGGGCGGCGAGGTTGGACGGAAGGCTGGCGGTCCGATCGAGGGCCTCCGAGAGGGAATCGCGGATCGCGCTCCGCAGCCGCGCCACCTGGGGCGTCGCCTTCTCGGGTTCGAGGGCATTCAGCATGATGGCCTGGTGAATGGCGGTGACGGGCGGGTCGAGCGCGTCGTTCGGCCACCGTTCCCACAGGGGGAAGCCGTGCTCCGAGGTCGGGTAGTGTCCGGCCAGCAGCGCGCGCGCCAGGGGCCGACGCTCCTCGGGGGGAAGACCGCGCAGGAGCAGCGGAGAGAAGCACGAGAGCGTGATGCGGTCCGACCGGACGCCCTCCGCTCGGTACCGGTCCCGGTAGAGCCCCGTGTCCGGATCGCGGAAGTAGGTGGCGAGGGTCGAGCGGAGGCGGGTCAGGCGGTCGCTCAACCAGGCCGGATCGCGCAGGAGTCCCGGCGCTGGTTCGGCGAGCTGTTGCAGGGCCTCGCATTCCCCGGTCAGCATGACAGGGAGATCCGCCGTGGCCAGGGCCCGGTCCCACGTGTCGGGCAGGAACGACTCCGAGGCGTGCTGCCACGTCGGGATGCCGGCGCCGGAGGGATCGAAGTGCCCGATCGCCCAGTGGAGGTAGGCCTCGAGGCGCGGCACGATCGCCCGTTGGAAGTCGGGGGCGGGTGTGTGCTCGACGGCGGCGAGGGCGGATTGCGCCAGCAGCGGCCACGGCGCGCGCCAGTCGGGGACGAAGCCGTCGGGACGGAACCAGCGCGGCACTGCCCCGTCCCCGCGGACGCAGGCGAAGGCGTTCTCCACGAAGCCCCGCGCGAGGGCCGGATCCTGGTCGCGCCACGCCATCACCAGCACGTACAGCTCGTTCAGATCGAGGATGCTTCCCCACGAGCCGTCGGCGGCGCTCCACGCGTGAGCCACGCAGCCCTGCGGATCGCGCAGGTGCTGCCGCAGGGTGTTCCAGGCGGAGGCGACGAACGCATCGCTGGCATCGGTGGCGGGGGCGGTGCCCACGGCTTCGCCGTCGGGCTCCCACCCAAACGCATCCGTCTCCGTGCGCTCGATCTCGGATTGGCGGGACGAGTCTTCCATCTGACGCACCCGGCGGCGCCTGGCCCACAGGTTGTTGGTTGGGGCGGGATTATCCGGGGGCCGGCCCCTGTCGGCAAGGCAATTAGCGCCGTTCCATCCCGTGGGATCGATTGCGGCGGGCGATGCGGGTGGGCCGAGGGACGGGCGTCACGGCTCCCCCCGCGTCATCCAGAGGAAGTAGGAGCGCCAGAGGCAATTGCCGCCGAGGATCCAGAGGAGGGCGGCGAGGGCGAGGAACGGGCCGTAGGGGATCCGGCTCTGCCATTCGCGCCGGTTGGTCAGGATCAGGAACAACCCGACGACCGACCCGCAGAGCGACGAGACGAAGACGGTGAACAGCACGGCGGGCCAGCCCATCCAGGCGCCGATGGCGCCGAGCAGCTTGACGTCGCCCAAGCCCATCGCCTCCTTCTTGAACATCTTCTCCCCGATCCATGCGACCGCCCAGAGAAGGCCGCTCCCCACCGCCGCGCCGATCCCCGCGGCCAGCAGCGCGGGCCACGCCGAGGTCTCGCCGTGCAGGGCGGGGATCAGGGGGCTCAGGATCAGCCCCGTCACGATGCCGCCGTACGACACGCGGTCCGGGATGATGTAGTGCTCCAGGTCGACGAAGGTCCCCAGGATCAGTCCGCCGACGCAGAGCCAGTAGGCCGGCGTCCGCGCGTCGAAGCCGAACCGGGACCACACCAGCAGGAACAGCACCGCGGTCAGCAGCTCCACCAGCGCGTACCGCGGCGAGATCGGCCCGCCGCAATGCCGGCAGCGGGCGCGGAGGACGATCCAGCTCAGCAGGGGGATGTTGTCGAACCAGGCGATCAGGTGATTGCAGTGCGGGCAGTGGGATCGCGGGGTGATGACCGACTCGTCGCGGGGGATGCGGTAGATGCAGACGTTGAGGAAGCTGCCGGCGCACGCGCCGAAGAGGAACGACATCGTGGCGAGGTAGAGATTCCAGAACTCCGGGCTCATCCGTAGACCGCCTTCCTCAGCGCCGTTCGCATGACGTCGACCGGCGGACGCCGCCCCTCCCAGATCTCGAACGCCCGCACGCCCTGATGCAGCAGCATGCCGAGCCCGTTGGCCGTCTTCGCACCCGCGGCGGCGGCGGCCTTCATGAGGGCCGTCTCGGGGTACATGTAGATCAGGTCGAAAACCGCCTGGCCGGCGCGGAACGCCTCGGGGGGGAGGGGCGGGGGGTCGTCGGGCTTCATGCCCACCGGCGTGGCCTGCACGACAAGATCGGCGGCCCTCGCGGCTTCCACCGAGGGCCGGCCGGCCGTGACGACCGACAGCTCCGCCGCCGGGGCGACGGATCGGACCTCCGCGGCCACCGCCTGCGCGCGGGCGGCGTCGGCGTCGGCAAGGGCAAGGGCGCGCGCACCTGCCCGCGCTGCCACGAGCGCAACCGCGCGGCCCGCGCCGCCGGTGCCCAGCACGAACACCCGGCGACCCCGGATCGCATCGTCGCCGAACGCCTCGTGGCAGGCATCCAGGAAGCCCGCGCCGTCGGTGTTGAATCCCGCGATGCCTTCCGTGTCGAAACGCAGGGTGTTCACGGCGCCCAGCAACCGCGCCGATTCGTCAAGCCGCGACAGCCCCCGGAAGACCGTCTCCTTGTGCGGCACCGTGACGTTGCCGCCGCCGAAACCCATCCGAGGCATGGAAGCCAGGACGGTCAGAACGTCCGACGGTTGGACGTCGAAGCAGAGGTACACCGCATCCATCCCCAGTGCCGAGAAGGCGGCATTGTACATCGTCGGCGAGAGCGAGTGCCCGACCGGGTGGCCGAGCAGCGCAAACGCCCGCGTGGGACCGGAGACGGGCGTCACGGCTCTTCCTCGCCTGGCTCTTCTCGCACGTTGCCAACGGTTCTGCGCAGCATCTATCGTTTCGTCTCTGTTCTCGCTTGTTGTGTCCTCGAATGCCCTCTACCCAGCGAGGGAGCCCTCGTTCGGCATGTGTTCGCTCTCTGCGTCCTTCGCGATCTTCTGTTCAGTCGGCCCTGGTTTCGGCTTAGAGCCCACCTTAGCCCTTCCGCTCTTCCGGGCGGCTTACGGCCACCCGGTTCATCGCCGCCATGATAGCGCGGACGGCGGCCTGATCAATGTTGGTGTCGGTGCCGACGCCGAAGAACACGCGGCCGTCGGCGAGCCGAAGCGGCACATACGCCATCGCGCTGGCGTTGGCGCCGTGGCCGATCGCCTGCTCGTGGTAGTCGTCCACCGAGAACTCGGCGCCCGGCAGATCCCGCACGGCGTTCATGAAGGCCGACACCGGGCCGTTGCCGTCCGCGCGGAGGATGCGCTCCTCGCCGCTCACCGTCACCTTGACCTCGCCGTGAATGAACGTCGGGTCCTTCTCGTCCGGTCGCGGCCAGTAGCCTTCGAGACGGAACGGTCCCTCCGGACGCAGAAACTCCTCCTGGAACAGGCGATGGACCTCGTCGGCCGACACCTCGCGGCCGGCGCGGTCGCTGTAGGCCTGCACCACCGCGCCGAGCTCGGGCTGCATGCTCTTGGGGATCTCGAGCCCGTACTCCTTCTCCATCACCCACGCGATGCCGCCCTTGCCGGACTGCGAGTTGATCCGGATCAGCCGCTCGTACCTGCGGCCGAGGTCGGCGGGATCGACGTGGAGATAGGGCACCTTCCAGCCCACGCCGAACTTCGCGGGCGCCTCGGCGAGGCGGTGCAGCCCCTTGTTGATCGCGTCCTGGTGCGAACCGGAGAAGGCGGTGAAGACCAGCTCGCCCGCGTAGGGCTGGCGGTAGTACACCGGCATGCCGGTCATCTGCTCCACGGTCATCGCCACCGACGGCAGGTCGCTGAAGTCGAGGCCGGGATCGATGCCGCGGCTGCGCAGGTTGTTGGCGACGGTGACGATGTCCACGTTCCCCGTCCGCTCGCCGTGGCCGAAGAGCGTCCCCTCCACCCGGTCGGCACCCGCGAGCAGGGTCAGCTCGGTGGCGGCCACCGCCATGCCCTGGTCGTTGTGCGAGTGCACCGAGATCAGCACCTTGTCGCGGTGCGGGAACCGGCGCCCGAACCACTCGATGAGGTCGGCGTACTGGTTCGGCGGACGGCGTTCGACGGTGGCCGGGAGGTTGAGGATCATCGGCTTCTCCCGCGTCGCGCGGCCCCAGGTCTCGAATACGGCCGTGCACACGTCGAGGGCGAACTCGGGATCCGTGTCGGTGAACTCCTCCGGCGAGAACTCGTAGCGGAGGTCGCATTCGGGCACGGCCTCCGCGCGCTCGCGGATCAGCCGCGTCGCCTGCACCGCCATGTCCATCGTCCGCCGCCGGTCGAGACTGAAGACCTTCTCGATGTGGAGGTCCGAGGTGGCCGCGTAGGCATGGACGATGCCCTGTTTCACCCCCCGGAAGGCCTCGAAGGTCTTCTCGATCAGGTGGGGGCGGCACTGGGTGAGGCCCATGATGAACACGTCGGCGGGGATCAGTCCCTCGCCGATCAGCCGGCGGGTGAATTCGAAGTCGTCCTTGCTCGCCGACGGGAACGCGACCTCGATGTGCTTGAAGCCGATGCGGCACAGCAGCTCGAAGTACCGGAGTTTCTGATCGGGGTTCATCGGGTTGGGGAGCGCCTGGTTGCCGTCCCGCAGGTCCACCGAACACCAGAGCGGGCGGTGGTCAAGGGTGCGCGACGGCCACTGCCGATCCGGCACATCCACCGGCGGCGCGGCCCGGTACTTCGGGGTCGTACTCATGTTCGTCTCCATCGGCCGGCGTTTATGCCCGCCCGAAGGCGGGACGCCAATAACAAAAAAACCCACCGCCGGCCGCGGTGGGTTCTTTCCTCTTTCCGGAGGCGGCTACACGCCGCCCGGCCGGCCCACCGCGAAAGGCGGCGCCAGAAGCAGGCGCAGCAGCAGCCCCCGCCGGGTCTCGCGACCCGCGCGGCCGGCCGTCGCGGTGGTGTCTCTCGTACTCATCACGCGTCAGTGTATTCCGTTCCGCCCCGATGTCAACGCGTGGATTTCACGGACGCTCGATGACGGCCGCATCCGTACCGCGCGCACTCCTGCGCGCGATCGGTGCGGCTCGAGAACCGGGTATGCGGGCAGGAGTGCCCGCGGTACGTAACGCAGGCAGAACGAGGCGGGAAGGGAACGACGGCCGTCCTCACTCCCCGTAGGCCTCGATCCGCAGATCCGGCACGCGGCTGTATTCCTTCGCGTTGCGCGTGAGGAGCGGCAGGCGATGGGCGACGGCGGTGGCGGCGATCCAGAGGTCGTTGGGGCCGATCAGCCCGCCTGTCGTGCGGAGCGCCGAGTGCAGGAGGGCGTAGTGCTCCGCGATCGCCAGGCTCGAGTGCAGCACCGGATACCGCGCCAGGAAGGCCCGGATCACGCCCGCATCGTGACCCGCCTCCACGGCGCCGCTCAGGAACTCGCCGGCCACGACCCAGCAGATGCCGAGCGTCCAGTCAGGGTGGTGGCGGGCGAAAGCGGTCGCCGCTCCCGGCCGACGCCGCTCCCGCCACAGGTCGATCAGAAAGGTCGTGTCAGCTAGGAGGTCCATGGTCTGCGGTGCTTCCGTGGATCACGGCCCCAGGCCACCGTATCTTCCATCACCTTCGCCTGCGCTCCGGTGAGCGGAGGCAACTGGCGGACATCGTCGGTCATCTGGGCCAGCGTGCCCTTGCGCGGGACGACCTTCAGCACGACACGAGAGAAGGAGTCCACCGGCGACTCCTTCCACGCCTTGAGCCTCTCGTAGGCCTCCTCGCTGAGGGTGATCGTCTTCATGCATGCATGATACATGAATCATTCACCCGTGTCCACATGGCAGGTGCACTCCGCGCGGGGAAAGAGAGACTCAGCCATGCGATGCGTCCGACGTGGTGTGTCCGGCGCCGAGAACGCAGCGGGTACATTCAGTGCCTTCTGTCCGGTTCGGATGAACTTGCGGTTCGCCGGCTTGGGAACAGGGGGAATGCGTTGGTCCCAAGGCGTTCAGAACACGACATTGAACCCGCCGGGGAAGTCGTTCATCTCGGCGTCGGTGCGGTGCAGGTGCCGGCCGTTTTTGCTTCCGCGAAACCCGCGACGATGCTATGGGTCGCGGATCCGCGGGCTCGTGACGATCCGATCGTTCCGCCGCGCGAGCACAGGCAGCGTCCGATGGTGTTCCCGTGAGAAGGGTCTGTCGCGAAGGGCGGTGGGACGATGTGGGAAGGCGGCGCCGTGGTGCAGAGGAACCGCAGGGATGCAGGGGACGCGTGGAGCGGCCGGAGCCGTTCGGTTGCGGCTCGCCGCCTTGGGAGGGACGGAACATGAGGCGAGATGCGCGATATGGTCGGGCGTTCGCAGCGGCGTTGTTGATCTCCGCGTCCGGGGTCGCGGCGGGGGCGCAGGACGTTCCGCCGCCGGACCAGGTGCTCGCCACCCTGCGGAAGGTGGCGGACTGGCAGCTCCAGTCGCCGTCGAAACACGCGACCACCGACTGGACCAAGGGGGCGCTGTACGCGGGCATGATGGCGCTGGCGCGCCTCGCCCCGTCGCCCGTCTACCATGACGCGATGATGGCCATGGGCCGGCACGCGGGGTGGAAGCTCGGCCCGCGCAAGTACCATGCGGACGACCACTGCGTCGGGCAGACCTACGGCGAGCTGTGGCTGATGCACCGCGACGACCGCATGATCGCCGCCCTGCGCGCGCAGTTCGACGACCTCATGGCCCATCCGAAGGACGACAACCTGGACTTCAAGCAGAAGGGCGCGACCGACCGCTGGTCGTGGTGCGACTCGCTGTTCATGGCCCCGCCGGCCTGGGCCCGCCTGGCCGCCGCCACCGGCGAACGCATGTACCTCGACTTCGCGAACCGGCTCTGGTGGGTGACGTCCGACTACCTCTATGACAAGGACGAGCATCTCTACTTCCGTGACGACCGCTATTTCACGATGCGCGAGGAGAACGGGAAGAAGGTCTTCTGGAGCCGGGGCAACGGCTGGGTGATGGGCGGCCTGGTCCGCATGATGCAGTTCATGCCGAAGGACTATCCCGACCGCGCGAAGTATGAGCGGCAGTTCAGGGAGATGTCGGCGAAGGTCATCGCGCTGCAGCAGGACGACGGCCTGTGGCGGTCGAGCCTGCTCGATCCCGCGGCCTATCCGCTGAAGGAGACGAGCGGGACGGGCTTCTTCACCTACGCGCTCGCCTGGGGGGTGAACGAGGGGTATCTCGATCGCGCCGCCTGCCTGCCGGCGGTGCTGAAGGGGTGGAACGGCCTCGTGGGGTGCGTGCGCGAGAACGGGAAACTCGCCCATGTGCAGCCGATCGGCGCCGATCCGAAGAAGTTCGATGCGGAGTTGAGCGAGGTCTACGGCGTCGGTGCGTTCCTCCTGGCGGGGAGCGAGATCTATCGTCTGGGCGGTGGCAAGATCCCGTCCTGGGACGCGAAGCCTGCCGGAGCGGCCGGGCCCGATGCGTCGATCCCGGTGCCCGCGGTGGTGCCCGCCGCGGCGGGCACGGCCGCGGCGGCGGCCAGGGACGCCCCGCGGGCCTTCGGGCGGCACGTGCCCGAGCGCAAGGACGATTTCGCCTGGGAGAACGACCGGATCGCCTTCCGCATGTACGGGCCGGCGCTGGAGGCGACGGGCGAGATCAGCAGCGGCATCGACGTGTGGGTGAAGAACGTCCGCAGGCCCGTGATCGACGCGTGGTACAGGAAGGACGACTATCACAAGGACCATGGCGAGGGCGGCGATTTCTACAAGGTCGGCCCCACGTGCGGCTGCGGCGGAACGGCCGTCTGGCAGGACGGGAAACTGCATTTCACGAAGAACTGGGTCACCCAGTCGGTCAAGGAACGGGGGCCCGAGCGCATCGGCTTCGAGCTGACCTACGCGCCGATCGAGGTGGGGGGGCGCAGGATCACCGAGACGAAGGCCATCGCCCTCGCGACCGGCTCGAACCTGAACCGCATCGAGAACCGCTACGTCTGCGAGCCGGCCGGCGAGCTGACCGTCGCGATCGGCATCGTCGAACACCCGGGCAGGGGCGAACGCGCGTTCTCCGACAAGGCGACCGGGGTGCTGACCTACTGGGATCCGTCGCCGGGCGCCAACGGATTCATCGCCTGCGCCGTGGTGGTGAAGCCTTCGCAGATCGTGGACATCATCAGGGCGGAAGGCCACCACCTGGTGATCGTGAAGCTCCCGCCGGGCGCGCCCCTCGTCTACCATGCGGGCGGGGGGTGGTCAAAGGGCGGCTTTCCGACGCCCGAGGCGTGGGAATCGCACGTGAAGGACTTCGCCCGCAAGGCGTTCTAGATTGTCCCGCCGCAATATGACACGCAGATGCGTGTGGTGTTTTCAGGCGGGGGGGGCGAGGTCGGCGGGGCGGATTTGACCGTGGTGCTTGATGGCCATACTCATGAAGGCATGGCCGGCGGGAGTGACTCGCCAGCGTCGGGAGGGGGGGACGCGGGTGATCAGCGCGCGCATTGGAGCGCGAGAACGACTGCGGACGGGCGAGAAGAGACTGCGCAGAAGCGTGCATCCGGCCGGGAGGCTATCCCGCGGCCACGGCCAGGGCTGGAAAGAACAGCGTGATGGCCGTGCCGCGCGCCGGCATCGTGTCCACGCGGATGGCGCCTCGATGGGCGCGCACCACCCCGTCGACCGAGGCCAGTCCGAGGCCGCGGCCCGTGAACTTGGTGGTGAAGAAAGGCACGAAGAGCTGGCGGCGCGTGGCCTCATCCATGCCGCAGCCGTCGTCGCTGAGTTCCACGAAGACGAAGGCGCCCGGCTCCGCCTCGGCCTGGATGTCCATGGCATCCAGCGATTGCGCCGAGAGGTCTTCGCGCCCGGTGCGCAGGTGGATGACGCCCTTGTCGGCCATGATCGCCTCCACGGCGTTGAGCATCAGATCGTGGATCGCCTCCCGGATGCGCTCCGCATCGAGCATGGCCCGCAGGGGCTCGGGCGAGAGCGCGCAGTCGAATCGGACGGCCGGCGGCACGAGCTTCTGCGCGCCGGGCAGGAGGTCGGAGACGATGCCGTTCAGATCCGCCGGCTCGAGGTGGACCATGAACTGTCCGGTGTAGGTCAGCATCAGGGAGCTGAGGCGGGAGGCGCGTTCCGCGGCCTCGCGGGCGAATCGGAGAAACGTCTCCGTCTCCGTCCCCCTCTGGAGGGCGTCGCGGGCCAGGTCGAGATTGCCGATGACGGCCGTCAGGAGGTTGTTGAAATCGTGGGCGATTCCTCCGGCCATCCGGAGCAGGTTCTGCCGGCGCTCGGTGGTGCGGAATCGTTCCTCGGCCGCCCGCAGGCGCGCCTCGTTCTCCCGCTGTTCGGTGATGTCGCGGACCAGCAGGATCACGCCGTCCGCGGTCCCGTCGTCGCCGCGCATCGGGAACGCCCGGTGCAGGAGCCAGCGCCGCCTGCCGTCCGGGTTCTGCATGGCGACGGTGTCCGACGCCTCCTCCCCGCTTTCCAGGGCGCGCCGGGCGCAGCAGCGGCGGCACTCCGGGGCCTCGGGGTGCAGGGCCTCCCAGCACGGTCTTCCCGCCCACGTCCCGGTGATCCCGAGCAGGTCGCGCATGGCGCGGTTGGTCCGGACGATGCGCGTGTGGCGATCGAGCACGCAGAGGCCGTCGGGCATGGAATCGATCAAATGCTTGTCGACACGCGAATCGAGCGGCATGGCGCACGAGCTCCGGAGGCCTGACCCGGAGGTTAGCTACACCCCGCCGTGCGGGGGCGTCAAGCGGCAAACGCCGCGCCCGCGAAACCCGGGGGCCTCCTCCCGTCCGCGCCCAGGCCCTGGCGGGCGCGCCGGGAACCGGTTCCCCGTGTCATGCCTCCAGCAAGGCGAGGGCCTCGTCGATGCGGTCGACCTTCACGACCACCAGGCCGGAGGCGACGGCCGGTCCTCCGGCGCAGTAGGCGTACTCGATGTTGATGCCCCGCAGGCCCCAGAGCTCCGCTACGCGGCCCAGGGCCGAGGGTGTGTTGGGGATCTCCAGCAGGATCACCTCGCGTTCGAAGAAGAGGTAGCCGTCGTTCTCCAACTGCCGCACGGCCTCGTCGGTGCGGTCCACCACCATCCGCACCGATCCGTGCTCGATGCCCTCGGCGAGCGTCAGGGCGTGGATGTTGATGGCCGCCCCGCCCAGCCGCAGGGCCAGCCGGGCCAGCGTGCCTGGCCGGTCGTCCAGGAAGACCGATATCTGCCGCCCCCGCGCCGCGCGCACCGTCGGATACTCGTCGCTCATGATCAGCTCCGCTTGAAACCCACCGGACCCGCCGCCCATCATACGAACCGCGGCCACCGGTGCAAGGCTGCGCGCGCGGCCGGGAGGGGCAGGGGGGGCATTGGGTTCCCCGCCGCCGCCGGAGTCGTGGTATGATCCGGCGCGTGAGACCGTCTCGATGAAGGTGATACCGAGAGAAACGCTGGACCAGATCCGCTCGCGGCTGGACATCGTGGAGGTCGTGCAGGAACGGGTGCCCCTGACGCGGGCGGGCGCGGCGTTCAAGGCCCGCTGCCCCTTCCACAAGGAGAAGACCCCGTCCTTCCACGTCAATCCCGCCCGGCAGATCTACCATTGTTTCGGCTGCGGGGCGGGGGGCGACGTGTTCCGGTTCGTGATGGAGTACGAGAAGGTGGACTTCATGACGGCGGTCCGCATGCTGGCCCGGCGCGCCGGCGTCGTCGTGGAGCTGTCGGAAGACGAGCAGCGCGACGGCGCGGCCAAGGACGTTCTGCTGCGGCTGCATGACGAGGCGGCGGGTCTGTACCGGCGGTGCCTGGAGCGCGATCCCTCCGCGGAGGCCGCGCGCGCCTACCTGAAGGCCCGGCGGCTCGACGGACGCGACGCGGCCGCGTTCCGCATCGGCTTTGCGCCGGACCGTTCGGACTCGCTGCTGCGCTGGGGGCAGGGGAAGGGCTACGCGCCCGAGGTGCTGGAGACCGCGGGTCTGGCGCTGAGGGGCGACCCGGACCGGGGCGGGGGCTGGTACGACCGTTTCCGCAACCGCGTCATGTTCCCGATCGCCGACGAGCAGGGGCGCGTGATCGGATTCAGCGGCCGCGTCCTGCGCGAGGAGGATTCGCCGGCGAAATACATGAACAGCCCCGAGACCCCCCTGTTTCACAAGAGCCGCGTGCTCTTCGCCCTCGACCGGGCGAGGCGGGCGATGCTCGAGGCGAAGACCGCGGTGTTGTGCGAGGGGCAGATCGACACCATCCGCTGCCATCTCGCGGGCCTGCAGAATGCCGTCGCCGCCCAGGGCACCGCGGTCACCGAGGAGCACGCGCGCATACTCCGGCGGTACGCCGACGAGGTGGTGCTGATGCTCGACGCCGATTCGGCCGGGCAGGATGCCGCCATCCGTTCGGCCGAGGCGCTGATGGCCGCCGGCCTGGTGGTGCGGCTGGCGACCCTGCCGCCCGGCGAGGATCCGGACTCGCTGATCCTGAAGGATGGCTTGAAGCCCGTGCAGGAGGCCATCGGGCGGGCCGAGTCGGTGGTGGATTTCCAGTTCCGCGTGCTGGCGGCGCGGGGCGAGCTCGATTCCGAGGCGGGCCGCGTGCGCGTGGCAAGGGCGGTGCTGGAGACCGTGGCCAGGGCGCCGGACGCCGCGCTCCAGGAGGAGCTCCTCAAGCGCGCGTCGCGACGGCTCGGCCTCTCGGTGGAGGCTTTGCGACGCGATCTGCGCGCGCGCGGCCGCCGTCCGTCCGCCGCGGCGGCCGACGCCGCGGAGCCCGAGGCCGCGCCGCGCACCGAGACGGTGCGGCCCGAGGAACGGACGCTGGTCGAGATGCTCGCCGCCGACGTCCGCCTGGCGCCATGGGTGAAAGAACATCTGCCGACCCGGCATATCGAGAATCCCATCCTCAGACGGATTGCGGAGCTTCTTCTCGAGCATGCGGGGCAGCCCGGTTGGAGGCTGTCGTCGGAGGCCGGCGACGATGCGGCCTTCGCGCGCCTCGCCGCCGAGCTGGAGATGGCGCCGCCGCGAATTCGAAAGGACTTCTCGGCCGAGAAGGCCCTCCAGGATGTCATCCTGCAGGTCTGGCGCAACGCGCTGCAGCGCGAGCGCCGCGACATGCTCGCCCAGCTGGCGGCCACCGACGAAGGCGGTCGGGATGCGCTGCGCGCGCGTCTCGTGGAATTGACGCTCCACATCAAGACGCTCGACCGGGGATGGGACGCGGCGCTTCCGCTGCTGGAGGCGGGGATCTGATCGCACGGGAATCTGCAACCGCGAGGGGGCCTGCCATTGAAAAACGCCGCGGAACGCGTAGCGTAGCGTATTGACTTGTCGGGCCGTTTTTGCTTTCATGGGCGGCTCGCGTATAATGGGTGAATTGTATCGTGTTCCGAGGGAGAGGATTGCATGGGAAAGAAAGAGGCGGCCTCCAAGAAGCGCGTTGGATCGAGCAAGAAGCCCGGAGCGGCGAAGACCGCCGCGAAGGCAGGGACGAAGGCGCCCGCGGCCGCGCCGGCCGCGTCTCCGCCCAAGGGGAAGAGCGCCGCCGCTCCGCGCGAGCCGGCGGCTCTGGTGGCCGAGCGTATCCGGGCCGAAGGCCGGGAACGGACGAAGGCGGCCGGCCCCTCGGCCGAGGGCGGAACGAAGATGGACCGGGAGGTCCGCAACCAGAAGATCAAGGACCTGGTCTCCCTGGCGAGCGAGCAGGGCTATCTGACCTACGACGACATCAATGAGGCCCTGCCGGAGAGCGCGGTCAGCCCGGAGGATCTGGACAACATCCTGATCCTGCTGCGCGGCATGGAAATCGAGGTGATCGACGCCTCCGATGTGGACAAGTTCAAGGTCCAGGTGGAGCAGGAGGAGCGCGCGAAGCAGGCGCAGAGGGCGGACGTCCTGGACGATCCCGTGCGCATGTACCTCAAGCAGATGGGGCAGGTGCCGCTGCTGACCCGCGAGCAGGAGGTGGAGATCTCGATGCGCATCGAGGAGGCGGAGATCCGGAGCCGCCACCTGTTCCACCAGTTCGGCTTCGCGGCCCGGGCCTATCTCAACGTCGTCGAACGCCTCGAGGGCGGGCGCGAACGGTTCGACCGGGTGGTCAACGACAAGCAGGTCAGCCAGCGCGAGAGCTACTTCCGCCAGCTTCCGAAGCTCCGCGTGGACATCGAGCGCAAGCATGGCGAGGCGCTGCGCAAGTTCGAGCGGACGACCCTCAAGGGCGGCAGCGAGAAGGAGAAATCCCGGCGCCAGCGCGAGTTCGAGAACGCGCGCGGCAAACTGGCCACCATGCTGGACCGGCTCCATTTCAAGCAGAAGGCGGTGGAGGACTGCATGGGCACCGCCGAGGAGACCTACCGGAAGTTCCGCGAGGCGCGCCGGCAGATCGACCGGATCGGACGTCCGCGCAGCCGCACCGCCCAGAACGATCTGGAGACCGCCGAGCGGGCCGCCGCGGCGGCGGAGCGCGATGCCCTCTTCGCCTCCGCGCAGTTCGAGGAGAAGTACCACGACCTGCGCAACTGGATCCGCCGCGGCCTGCGCGCGAAATCGGAGATGGTCGAGGCCAATCTGCGCCTCGTGATCAGCATCGCGAAGAAGTACACGAACCGCGGGCTGTCCTTCCTGGACCTCATCCAGGAGGGCAACATGGGGCTGATGAAGGCGGTGGAGAAGTTCGAATACCGCCGCGGCTACAAGTTCAGCACGTACGCGACCTGGTGGATCCGCCAGGCCATCACCCGCTCCATCGCGGATCAGGCGCGGACGATCCGCATCCCCGTGCACATGATCGAAACGATCAACAAGCTGATGCGGATCCAGAAGCAGCTCATCCAGGAGTACGGCCGGGAGCCCACGCCGGAGGAGGTCGCCGAGGAGATGAGCCTCCCCGTCGAGCGGGTGCGGGCCATCCTGAAGATCGCCCAGCAGCCGATCTCCCTGCACAGCCCGGTGGGCGACAGCGACGACACGAGCTTCGGCGATTTCATCCCGGACCTCAGCGCCGAGAATCCGTCGGAGATGACGGCGTACTCGCTGCTCAAGGAGCGCCTCAAGGAGGTGCTCAGCACGCTCACGGAGCGGGAGCAGGAGGTCCTGACCCTCCGCTTCGGACTGGCGGACGGATACTCGCGGACCCTGGAGGAGGTGGGACGCAAGTTCCACGTCACCCGCGAACGGATCCGCCAGATCGAGGCCAAGGCGCTGCGGAAGATGCGCCATCCGACGCGCATCCGGAAGCTCGAAGGATTCCTTGAGACGGGGGACTGAGGCGGGAACGGAGAAGCGCCGACCCCTGAAACCTGAAATCTGACACCTGAAACCTGAAGATGGATGACGGTTCCTTCCCGGTTCGCACGGTGATCAAGCGCGACGGCAACGTCGTCGCCTATGACCGCGAGCGCATTGCGGTCGCGATCTTCAAGGCCGCGGTTTCGCTGGGCGGCCAGGACCGCGAGCGCGCGGATTTCCTGGCGCGGCAGGTGGAGGAGGTGCTGGCCTCGACGTACGGCGACCACGCCGTCCCGACCGTGGAGGACATCCAGGACGTCGTGGAGTCCGTGCTCATCCGCCACGGCCATGTCCGCACGGCGCGGGCGTACATCATCTACCGCCACGAGCGGGCGCAGGCGCGGGCCGCGCGGGCGACGGTGATCGAGGCCACCGACAACATCCCCTACAAGAAGATCTACGAGGTGTTGCGGTGGAACATGGACCATGGGTGCGAGACCGTCGACGGGATCAACCGCTACACGAGCGAGGGCCGCTACGCGGAGCTGGTTCAGGCCTGCGAGGCGCGCTACGAGGAGGAGGTCCGCCAGGGCGCCGAGGCGATCCTGGCGCGCCGGGACGTGCGGCTGGTGATCATCGCCGGCCCGTCCTCCTCCGGCAAGACGACCACGATGATCAAGGTCAGCCGCCGGCTGCGCGAGGCGGGACGCGAGCTCGTGGCGGTCAACATCGACCACTACTTCTTCGACCTCGAGCAGCATCCCCGCGACGAGTTCGGCGACTACGACTACGAGACGCCGCATGCGCTGGATCTGCCGCTCATCAACCGGCACCTGGAGCAGCTGCTGGAAGGCCGGACGGTTCGCACGCCGCATTACGACTTCCTGACGGGCAAGCGCACCCTCGAGGTGCACGAGATGCGCCTCGCCCCCCATCAGGTCCTGCTGATCGACAGTCTCCACGGGCTGTACGACGCCATGACCGCCGGCGTGCCGGCGGAGCGGAAGTTCAAGCTGTACGTGGAGACGCTGGGCCAGGTGCGCACGCGCGAGGGGGTCTTCATGCGGTGGGCCGACAACCGGCTGCTCCGCCGCATGATCCGCGACAGCTGGCACCGCAACCACCAGCCCCTCCAGACGCTGACCCACTGGCACTACGTGCGGTCGAGCGAGCTGACCCACATCATCCCGTTCATCGGCACGGTGGACTACCTGGTCAACAGCGCGATGCCCCACGAGCTCCCCGTGCTCAAGCCGCGCCTCTATCGTTTCTTCCCGGACGCGGCGAGCCGGTACCGCGACGATCCCAAGCGTCAGGATGCCTGCCTGCGGGCGCGGCGGGTGCTGGAGCTCCTGGAGCCGGTCGCGCCCGTCGAGGACGATGCGGCCATTCCGGCCACCTCGCTGCTGCGCGAGTTCATCGGCGGGAGCGCCTATGCGTACTGAGGCGGCGGCCCGCGGCGGAACGCCATTCTCCTCTGCGCGTCCTCTTCCGGCGGGACGATCCGGGCCCCACCGCCGCGCCCCCCGGTCGGACGAGCGCGACCCCCCGGGCCGTTGCGCGAAGCGACGGGACCATCCATGCGGTTGAAACTCATCGCCTGCGAGGTGCTGTGCCGCGAGCTGTGCGCCCTGACGGCCCGCTCGCCGCACACGGTCGACCTCGACCTGGTGCCCAAGGGCCTGCACGACCTGCCGTCGCCCGACATGCGCGGCCGCCTGCAGGAACGCATCGACCGGGTGGACCCGACGGTCTGCGAGGCGGTGGTTCTCGGCTATGCCCTGTGCAACAACGGCGTGGCCGGGCTGGCGGCGCGCGCGGTCCCGCTGATCCTGCCGCGCGCCCACGACTGCATTGCCCTCTTCCTGGGAGGGCGGCAGCGGTACCGCCAGTACTTCGACGCCCACCCGGGGGTGTACTTCCACACCAGCGGTTGGCTCGAGCGGGGCGAGCCGACCGGCGAGCTGAGGCAGCTCTCCATCGGACACCGCATGGGCCTCGACCTCAGCCCCGCCGAGCTGGCGGAGCGATACGGGGAGGACAACGCGCAATTCCTCCTCGATCAGCTCGGCGGCGGCGTGAACCACTACCGCCAGGGCACGTTCATCGAGATGGGCGTGGAGCCCGACGACCGCTTCGAACGCCTGTCGCGAGAAAAAGCCTTGGAACGAGGGTGGGTATTTGAGAAAATCCAAGGCGATCTCAGGCTCCTGGAGAGGCTCGTCAACGGCCCGTGGTCCCGGGAGGACTTCCTCGTGGTTCCGCCGGGCCGGCGGATCCGGGCGACCTACGACGACGAGACCGTGGTGGGGCTGGAGCCGGAGTGACGGGCAGGGCGCGGAGGGCGGGTCATGCGCTACGTGAAGTTGGGCCGGACGGAAATCGAGGTATCCACCATCGCCTACGGGTGCGGGGCGCCGAGCGGCAGCGACGGCGCGACCGCGTCGTCGGAAGAGGAGGCCGCGGAGGCGATCCTCACGGCCGCCGAGGCCGGGATCAACCTCTTCGTGGCGCCCGGCGGGCCGGATCGGGAGGGGGCCGAGCAGCGACTGGGCCGCGCCCTGGCCGCCGTTCGGGACCGGGTGCTGCTGGCGACGCGCGTGCCGGCGGCGCAGTTCATGCGCAAGGAGCTCACGGCCGCGCTGGAGCGCAGCCTGCAGAACTTCGGGGTGGCCCACATCGATCTCTACCTGCTCGATGGCTTCAACCCCGTGATCCCCGTGGAGGATACGCTCGCGCAGCTCGACAAATTCCGGGCGGAGGGCAAGCTCCGGGCCTACGGGGTCGCGAATTTCGGGCGCGAGGCGCTCGCCAAGGCGGCGGCGAGCCGCCTGCCGGTGTCCGCCGTGGAACTGCCCTACAGCCTGCTGTTTCGGGCGCCGGAGGGGGAGGTGCTCCCGTTCTGCCAGAAGTTCCAGGTGGGATTCCTCTGCTCCCAGCCCCTGATGCATGGCCTGCTCTCCGGGCGGTACGAGTCGATCGACGAGATGCCGCCGGAGCGTATGCTCAGCCGCCACTTCAGCTCCTCCCGGGGCGGCGCCCACAAGAGCCGGGGGTACGAGAAGGAGCTGTTCCAGGTCCTCAGCGACGCACGCAACATCGCGCGCGACCTGGAGGAACCGATGGCCGACATCTGCCTGTCGTGGCTGACCGCCCAGAAGGGCGTGGCCTCCGCGATCGCGGGCGCGCACAACGCCGTACAGGCGAAACGGAACGCCCGGGCCGGCGATCTCATGCTGCCGCCGGGGATCATCGACCGCATGAACAAGATCAGCCGATCCCTGAAGGACAAGCTCGGCTCCAGCCTCGACCCGTGGAACGAACCGCCGCGGTGGAAGTGACGGCGATGCCGAGTGCACACGGTCACACCTACGGTGACGTGAGATGGGCTCGCCGTCGTCCTCGTTCTCGATAACCACTACGGGGGGTGAAATAGCAGCAGCGAAGGAGAACGGCGGCGCCCATGCGCAGACGTGTGGAACGGCTGGGGCGAGCGGTCAAAGGGGGCGTGGACGGGGTCTGACCGGATCGTATTCAAGGGTTCGATCCTGCCCTTGGCGCGCGAGACAGGCTAGCCGCTTCCAACGCAGAACCGTCACGCAAAACATCCTACGCATCTGCGTATCATGGCTTGGCGGGACAATCTAAGGGCCTTCGTACTCGACCAGGATGTCGCCGTTGGAATCGCTGCCTCCGTCCGCCCGCACCCGCGCCCGCAACGTCCAGGTCATCCCGGGCTTCATGCGGACGTCCGGGAAGACATAGGCGTTGTTCTTGTGCGCGGCGCCGGCCGTGCCCGGGTGGGTGACGCGGGCGACGACCACGCCGTCCCCGCGCAGTTCCGCCCACTCGATGTCGAGGCGGTGCGCGCCGTGCGTGTACTGAAAGGCGATCCGGTAACGCCCCGGCTTCTCGAAACCCTCCTTCAAGGTCCATTCCTTCTCGCTCCACGGGTCCGATGCGTCGCCGCTCTTCCATCGCGCGGCCACCACCGGTTCCGGGCTCAAGGGCCTGAAGCGGACCTGGAGGGCATCCAGCCGCTCCAGGTGGCGGGCGAGCCGCGAGCGGAATCCCGCGTAATCGCGCGCGGCGGCGGGCGACCAGACCACCTCCGACAGGGCGCAGGCGCGGGGGAAGGCGAAATACTCCACGTCCGCCGGCGTGAAGAGGTACTCCGTCCACAGATTGCCCTGCGCGCCGAGGATGCGTCGGTGCCGGTCGGGCGGGAGCGCGGCCGGCGTCGGTTCCAAGGCGTAGACCGTGCGCAGGGGCACGTATCCGCCGATCGCCTCGGGCTCGCCCGGACCGCGCGCCTGCGCGTAGTCGAGGTAGCAATGCGAGGTGGGCGTCATCACGACGTCATGATCCGCCTTCGCCGCGGCGATCCCCCCGTCGATGCCGCGCCACGACATGACCGCCGCCCCCGGCGCCAGCCCGCCCTCCAGGATCTCGTCCCACCCGATCAGACGGCGGCCCTTCGAGGCGAGGAAGCGATCGATCCGCTTGATGAACCAGCTCTGCAGCTCGTGCGTGTCCTTCAGCCCCTCGGCCTTGATGCGCGCCTGGCATTTCGGGCATTGGTTCCACCGGTCCTTGGGCGCCTCGTCGCCGCCGATGTGGATGAACGGGCTCGGAAAGAGGGCCAGCACCTCGTTCAGGACGTCCTCGATGAAGGGGAACACGCGGTCGTTCCCCGCGCAGTAGATGTCCGGCTCCACGCCCCACTTCGTGCGCACGTCGAACGGGCCGCCCGTGCAGGAGAGCTCGGGGTAGGCCACCAGCGCGGCCAGCGAATGCCCGGGCATCTCGATCTCGGGCACCACCGTCACGTGCCGGGCCGCGGCATACGCCACCACCTCGCGAACCTGCTCCTGCGTGTAGAAGAAGGGACCGTAGGGCGTGCCGTCCCCCTCGTTGCGGGCGCCCTTCTTGGGCGACTCCTTGCGGATCGAGCCGACTTCGGTCAGCCTCGGGTACTTCTTGATCTCGATGCGCCACCCCTGGTCCTCGGTCAGGTGCCAGTGGAACACGTTCATCTTGTGCAACGCGATGAGGTCGATATACCGTTTCACAAACTCGACCGGCATGAAGTGACGCCCGACGTCGAGGTGCAATCCGCGCCAGGAATAGCGGGGCTGGTCGTCGATGACCACGCACGGAACCGTCCACTCGACCGAGGAAACCGGCGACGGGGCGAAGACCGCCGGCGGCAGGAGCTGGCGCAGCGTCTGGATTCCGTAGAAGAGCCCCGGGGCCGTCCCGGCGCGGATAACCACACCCCGCGGGCCGGACTCGAGCCGGTAGCCCTCCGCGCTTGTCGCCGCGCCTGCGGGCGACCCGGCCAGCACAAGCCCTCCGGCCTCCGCGGTCTCGCCGGCGGAGAGGGGGGAAGTCCTGAGCCTGAACCCCGTGGCCGGCTCCAGGACGGACGCGAGGTACGCGGCCGCTTCCGCCGATCCCTTGACCGCCGGGTCGAACCGGATCGGCGTTCCGCCGGTCAGTGTGAAATGACCGGTCCGCACCTCGATCTTCACCGGCGCCGGAACGAGCGCCGGCGGTTCCGCCGTCGCCGGCGCGACCATCGCGCCGACAGCCAGCAGGCCCATGCAGATGCTGCATTTCATAGTTCAACTCCCGTTCGGGCAGTCCTGTTTCAATTCAGCGAATGTTTACACTGACGAGTTATACATGGCAAGGATTGGCTTGCTCAGGTCACGCTGGAGCGACAAGGGCAGGGAGGCGGTCCGCGGGGCCGCGGACCCTCCCGCGCCCGATCCGGACCATGGGAGGGACGCCGGCCCCGGCGTCCGCTCTTCCGCCCGAAGCCCGGTCGGCCTCCGCTCCTCTGCGTTCTTCTCATGAACTGCGGATGACGGGTTCCAAACTCGGGAACGTCATCCTCGCTCAATGTCCGATGTCCGGACGTGATCCCACCGCGTTCTCTCTGCCCCATCTTCTACAGTTTGCCGGAGCGAATGCGCGAGTTTCCTAGAAAACTCGCTC
>CAZSUU010000070.1:0-23618 GCA_964610105.1 uncultured Verrucomicrobiota bacterium
AAGGCGCGCGAAATGGAACGGATCTCCCACGCGGCGATGACGTTCCATTGGATCGAGCTCCTGCGCCAGGTGCGGATAGAGGGGGCCGTGGAGAAGGTGAGCTGGGACGAATCGAACCGCTATTTCCAGTCGCGCGCGCGCGCCAGCCGCCTCGGCGCGTGGGCGTCGCACCAGACCGAGCCCCTGGCCAGCCGCGAGGAGTTCGACGCGCGGTTCGGTGCATTCCGGGCCCGGTTTGCCGGCGGGGAGGTGCCGCTCCCGCCGCACTGGGGCGGATACCGCGTCCTGCCGGCCCGCATCGAGTTCTGGCAGGGCCGCCCCAACCGCCTTCACGACCGCTTCCGATATGAGCGCGAGGGCGACGCGTGGCGAATCACGAGGCTGAATCCATGAACACGCAGGGAATCGTGGCCAGGCACTGGATCGCGACGGAGGACGGGCGGGTTCAGTGCCTTCTCTGTCCGCATGAGTGCCGCATCGCCGACGGGCGGGGGGGGCTCTGCTTCGTGCGGCGCAACGAAGGAGGGCGCCTCCTGCTGGTCTCCGGATACAGGGTCAGCGGCGTCAGCGCCGACCCGATCGAGAAGAAGCCGCTCTATCACTTCCTGCCCGGCACGCGGTCGCTCTCCATCGGGACGATCGGCTGCAATCTGTCGTGCCGGTTCTGTCAGAACTGGCACATCAGCCAGCCGAAGGACCTGTCCGCCCTCGAGGCAGCGCTGCCCCCGGAGGATCTCGCGGACGCCGCGGTCCGGATGGGCTGCCCGAGCGTGTCGTTCACCTACAACGAGCCCATCGTCTCCTTCGAGTACGTCGTCGCGGCCGCGCGCGCGTGCCGGGCCCGCGGTCTTCGGACCGTGGCGGTGACCGCCGGCTACATCCACGCCGAGCCGCGCGCGGAGTTCTTCGCGGAGATGGACGCCGCCAACGTGGATCTCAAGGCCTTCCGGGACGACTTCTACCACCGGCTCTGCGGCGCCCGGCTCGCGCCGGTGCTCGATACCCTTCGGTTCCTCGCGGGCCGCCGCGTATGGATGGAAATCACAACCCTGCTGATCCCGGGGGAGAACGACTCCGGAGCCGAGATACGCGAGATGAGCCAATGGGCGCTCGACACCCTCGGGGCCGATGTTCCGCTGCACTTCAGCGCCTTCCACCCCATGCACCGGCTGCTCGACCGCGCGTCGACGCCTTCGGGCTCGGTCCGCCGGGCGCGGGATATCGCCCGCGAATGCGGCCTTCGACATGTCTACACGGGCAACATCCTTGACGATGAGGGCTCGACCACGTATTGCCCTGGTTGTGGCCGGCCCGTGGTGGACCGCAGGGGATTCGGTGTGGTCCGGCGTGGGCTGGACGCGGAGGGGCATTGCCTGCGCTGCGGAGCGGCATGCCCCGGGGTCTTCGCGTAAGGGTCACGGGTTGAAACGCGGGCGGCGGGAGAACACGGAGATGCAATCGATGAAGAAGCGGGCATGGCTGATCGCGGGCGGACTGGCGGCCGTCGGATGGATGGCGGCGACGGCGGAGGAGGTGGTGGCGCTGTCCGCGCTGGATCTGGCGAAGATGACCACGGGGTGGGGCGAGGTCCAGGCGCGGCGCTCGGTCGAGCGCAATCCCCTCACGCTGGCGGGCCAGACGTACGAGGACGGCGTGGGCACGCATGCCGACAGCGCCCTCTACGTCGAGCTGGGGGGCGACACGCGCACCTTCGCGGCGGTGGTGGGCGTGGACGACGAGGTCAAGGGGCAGAAGGGGAGCGTCGAGTTCTTGATTTACGGCGACGGCCGTCTGCTCTGGAGGAGCGGGACCCTCCGGGCCGGCGGGAAGTCGAAGAAGGTCGATCTGGATCTGTCGGGCGTCCGCGTCGCCGCCCTGCTCGTGACGTCGGGGCCCGACGGCATGGACTATGACCATGCGGACTGGGCCGATGCGAAGTTCACCTTCGCCGGAGCCCGGCCGAGGGCAATCGATGCGCCGCGCGAGGAGGCGGTGCGACTGACGCCCAAGGCGCCGCCGGCTCCCCGCATCAACGGCGCCCGCGTCTTCGGCGTGCGCCCGACGCACCCCTTCCTCTTCACGATCGCCGCGTCGGGGGACCGGCCGATGACCTTCTCCGCCGATCCTCTTCCGGAGGGGCTGGCGCTGGATCCGCAGAGCGGGCGCATCACGGGAACCCTGGCGCAAGCGGGCGAGCACCGGGTCACGCTCCGGGCGCGCAATGCCCTGGGCGAGGCGTCCCGCGAGCTTCGCATCGTCGCGGGCGACCGCATCGCGCTCACGCCGCCGATGGGCTGGAACAGCTGGAACTGCTTTGCCTCCGCCGTCGACGCCGACAAGGTCAGGGCCGCAGCCGATGCGATGATCGAGAAAGGCCTGCAACGCCACGGTTGGACGTATATCAACATCGACGACTTCTGGGAGACGCACCCCGAGTCGCAGGATCCGACCCTGCAGGGCGCCGCGCGCGACGCGGAGGGGCGCATCCTCACGAACAAGCGTTTCCCCGACATGAAGGGTCTTGCGGACTACATCCACGGCCTCGGTCTGAAAGTGGGCATCTACTCCTCGCCCGGTCCTTTGACGTGCGGCGGCTGCATCGCGAGCTACGAACACGAGGTCCAGGACGCGTGCTCCTATGCCGAATGGGGCATGGACTACCTGAAATACGACTGGTGCTCGTACAGCCGCGTCGCCAGGGGGCAGGATCTCTACTGGTGCATGAAGCCCTACTTCGTGATGCGGGATGCCCTCCGGGCCCAGAAGCGAGACATCGTGTACAGCCTCTGTCAGTACGGCATGGGCAACGTGTCGGCGTGGGGCGACAAGGTCGGCGGAAACTGCTGGCGCACGACCGGGGACATCACGGACACGTGGGGCAGCATGTCCGGCATCGGATTCAGCCAGAACGGCCTGGAACACTTCGCCGGGCCGGGCAACTGGAACGACCCGGACATGCTGGTGGTGGGACATGTCGGCTGGGGACCGAGCCTGCATCCGAGCCGGTTGACCCCGAACGAACAGTACACCCACATCAGCCTCTGGTGCCTGCTCGCGTCGCCGCTCCTGATCGGCTGCGACATGACGAAACTGGATGACTTCACGCTGGGGCTGCTGACGAACGACGAAGTGCTGGAGGTGAACCAGGATCCCCTCGGCCGGCAGGCCGCCCGCGTGGCCGAGGAGGCGCAGACCCAGGTCTGGGCCAAACGCATGGAGGACGGCTCCGTGGCCGCCGGCCTGTTCAACCTCGGCGAGATGGAATCGGAGGTCGTCGCCCGGTGGGCTGACCTGGGACTGGCGGGCGAGGCCCGCGTGCGCGATCTCTGGCGCCAGCAGGATCTCGGCACGTTCCGCGATGCATTTAAGGCGACGGTGGGGAGGCACGGCGTAAGGTTTGTGCGTATATTCCCGCCATCGTGAGCAACCACGCGCGAACACCATCGGTCGGGCGGGGGAGGCGCCGGAAGCCGTACGCCGGCGCGGGCGCCTTGCTGCTGGCGTCGGTCTTGCCGGCCGTGGCGGGACTCCAAGGGCCTGCCGCGTTGCCGGACCTGCTCGGGGATACGCTGTGGACGGCCGACGCGGCGGGGTTGGCGTGGGAGGTGCCGGTGCTGGGCTTCAGGTGGCAGGATAACGTCAGCCGGGATGCCCTCCGTGCGGTGTCCCCCCCGTGGCGGGCCTTCGGCGCTCAGCCGGTCGAAGCCGTGCTGTGGATGCGCGAAGGTGCGCCCCGCGCGGTGGAGATCCTTCTCTACAGCCGGGGTGATTCGGGCGCCATGTCCGAGGAGTCCTTCGACGGCATTGTACGGAAGGTCCGCGCGGAGATCACGGAGTGGGCCGGCTCCCCGGGTTTTCCCCAGAAGCCCTCGATGCTCCATGCGTCCGACGCGACGGTCGAGCGCCACGTGTGGATCGGAGGACAGACACGGGCCGATCTGGAATGGTCCGCTCGACGGTCGCGCCCGCCCGACGGGGGATTCGCGGGCGAGTTCATCCGCGTGTGCTTGCAGGCGGCGGATCCCGCGCACCGCGCGCTCGTCGCGGCGGGGAACGCGCCCGCCGGTGGAGTCCCACCCTCGACGCCCCGCGCCACCCTCCCCGCCCGCATCGATCTGGCCCAGCGGGTGCAGAAACGTCCAGACGAAAGCCGCGTGATTGCCCATGTGCCGATGGTCAACCAGGGGCGGAAGGGCTACTGCGTGGCGGCCACGATCGAGCGGATCATGCGCTACTACGGTCGCAGCTTCGGCCAGCACGAAGTGGCGGAAGCCGCCGGGACGTCGGCGACCGATGGCACGTCGCCCGAGCTCATGATCAACGCGCTGCGCAGGATGTCCAGCCGCCTCGGCATCCGCATCCAGGTTCTCGTGGACTTCGACGCCGACACCATTTCCCGAACACTGAAGAATTACAACCGGGAAGCGCGCAAAGCGCGCGCGACCGAATTGACGGCCGAATCGGCGGAGAGCCTGAATGCGCTGTTCGGCGCCATGGACCCGCACATCCTCCGGTCGAGTCGCGCAGCGCGGGAGGGAGACTGCAACCGGTTCTTCGCGGATGTCCGGCGTCATGTGGATGCCGGAATCCCCATGTCATGGGCGCTCATGGTCGGACTCATGCCGGAGAGCGGACTGACCAACGGCGTCTATGGCCACATGAGAATCATAACGGGTTACAACGCGAAGACACGGGAGATCGTCTTCTCGGACAGCTGGGGCCCTGGACACGAAGAAAAACGAATCCCCTTCGCCGATGCCTGGGCCGTAACCCTGGGCCTCTACGCCATCATGCCCTCAGATATCAGGCCCTGATATTGAAATAGGGACATTTCGGCCTATAGGTCTTATGGGTCCAATATGACCTATTTCTAAACTATTACCCATCAGTGTCTTGTGCGTTTTCATGGTGTGGCACTGGACATGCTGAATATGGTCTTCAAGGTGATGACATGCAACTGGACAAGCTCACGATAAAGTCGCAGGAAGCCCTTCAAACGGCGAGCCGGATCGCGGAGGAGCATCGGAATCCCGAGGTGGCGGTGGAGCATCTGCTGGTCGGCCTTCTCGACCAGGGTGACGGGGTGGTGGGCCCCCTGCTCGACAAACTGGGGGTGGATCGGTCGGCGCTCAGGAAGCAGATCCAGGCGCGGATCGAGGCGATGCCTTCCGCGGAGGGGGCGTCGATGGACCGGGGTATCTCTCAGGATCTGAAGCGTGTGCTGGACGCCGCCTTCGAGAAGGCGCGGCGGATGCGCGATGAATACGTCAGCACCGAGCACCTGTTCCTCGCCATACTCGACGGCAGGGGCGGACCGCTGGCGTCGGTACTTTCGAAGGCTGGACTGCATGCCGATGCCGCCCTCCGGGCGTTGGAAGCCATCCGCGGCGAGCACCGGGTGACGGACCAGAATCCTGAAGACAAGTACGAGGCGATGAAGAAGTACGGCCGCGATCTCACGGAGGCCGCCCGGCAGAACAAGCTGGATCCGGTGATCGGCCGGGATGAGGAGATCCGCCGGGTGGTCCAGGTGCTCTCGCGCCGGACAAAGAACAACCCGGTGCTGATCGGCGAGCCGGGCGTCGGCAAGACGGCGATCGTCGAAGGCCTGGCGCAGCGGATCGTCAAGGGCGACATTCCCGAGGGCCTCAAGAGCAAGCGAGTGGTGTCGCTCGACATCGGCGCGATGGTGGCGGGGGCGAAGTACCGCGGCGAATTCGAGGACCGGTTCAAGGCCTTCATCAAGGAGGTCATCGGAGCGGAAGGCCAGGTGATCCTCTTCATCGACGAGCTGCACACGCTCGTCGGAGCGGGCAGGGCGGAGGGCGCCGTCGACGCCTCGAACATGATCAAGCCCCCGCTGGCAAGGGGCGAGCTGCGCTGCGTGGGCGCCACGACGCTGGACGAATACCGGAAACACATCGAGAAGGACCCCGCGCTGGAACGCCGCTTCCAGCCCGTCCTGGTCGGCGAGCCGAACGTCGAAGACACGATCGCCATCCTGCGCGGCTTGAAGGAGCGGTACGAAGTCCATCACGGCGTGCGAATCCAGGACGCGGCGCTGGTCCAGGCGGCGGTGCTGTCGCACCGGTACATCAGCGACCGTTTCCTGCCCGACAAGGCGATCGATCTGGTGGACGAGGCGGCGAGCCGGCTCCGGATGGAGATCGACAGCCTGCCCACGGAGATCGACCAGGTCGAACGCCGCATCCTGCAGCTCGAAATCGAGCGCCAGGCCCTGCAGAAGGAGAAGGACGGCGAATCCCGCGACCGCCGGAGGAAGCTCGAAGCCGAGCTGGCGCAGCTCCGCGAGGAGAGCGCGGGCATGAAGCTGCACTGGCAGAAGGAGAAGGAGCTCATCACCGAGATCCGGGGACTGACCGAGGCGCTGGATCTCCTGCGGGCGGAGGAGGAGCGGGCCAAGCGGGAGGGCAATCTGGGGCGGGCGGCCGAGATCCAGTACGGGCTCATCCCGAAGACCGAGCAGCAGGTCAAGGCGGCCCAGAAGAGACTGGCCGACCTGCAGAAGGACACGCGGATGCTGAAGGAGGAAGTCGACGCGGAGGACATCGCCGCTGTCGTGTCGGCGTGGACGCGCATACCGGTGAGCCGGCTGATCGAGAGCGAGAAATCGAAGTTGCTTCGCATGGAGGAGCTGCTGCAGCGCCGCGTGGTCGGCCAGGAGGAGGCCGTCCGCGCCGTCTCCAATGCCGTGCGCCGCGCGCGGTCGGGCCTCCAGGACCCGAACCGCCCGATCGGCTCGTTCATCTTCATGGGACCGACGGGCGTGGGCAAGACGGAGCTCTCGCACGCGCTGGCGGAGTTCCTCTTCGACGATGCGAACGCGATGGTGCGGATCGACATGTCGGAATTCATGGAGAAGCACAGCGTCAGCCGCCTGATCGGCGCGCCCCCCGGGTACGTCGGCTATGAGGAGGGCGGCTACCTGACGGAGCACGTGCGCCGCAAGCCCTATTCCGTCATCCTGTTCGACGAGATCGAGAAGGCCCACGGCGACGTCTTCAACGTGCTCCTGCAGATCCTCGATGAGGGCCGACTGACCGATGGGCAGGGTCGTACGGTGGACTTCAAGAACACCATCGTGATCATGACGTCCAACATCGGCGGTCCCGTGATCCACGACACCCTGGCGAGGCATCCCGATGCGCGCGAGGGCGACCGCGTGTACGAGGAGATGGAGCGGCGCGTGCAGGAGCTGTTGCGCGCGCAATTCCGGCCGGAGTTCCTGAACCGCGTCGACGAGATCATCATCTTCCACAGCCTCCGCAGGGAGGAAATCCGCCGGATCGTCGACCTGCAGCTCTCGCGGGTGGCGGAGCGCCTCACGGAACGCCGGATCAGCCTGGAACTGACCGACGCGGCGAAGGATCTGCTGGTCGGTCAGGGCTACGACCCGGCCTTCGGCGCCCGCCCCCTGAAACGGCTGATCCAGCGGAAGGTGCTCGACGCCATGTCGCAGATGATCCTCTCCGGCGAAGTAACCGATGGCGCGCACGTCACGGGCGACGTCGACAGAAAGGCGCCCGACGAGATCGTTTTCCGGCGGACGAAGGCGTGAGATCGGGGGGTCCAGCCGCGATGGCGGCGGGAAGGCGCCAATACCCCGCGGGCGAATCGTGCGACGCCGATGGGAACCGGGCGAGCGGCGCGTGCATCGGCTTCCGTATCGCCGCCCGAATGGAGAAGCGGCCGGTTGAGCCGGCGCACGGGGGGGGGCGTTTCTTTCACAGAATGGTAGTATCGTGTGGATGGGTCGGTGGTACGTTCGCGCGCGAATGGCGCCGGGAAACGACATGAAGATCATGATGTCAGCGCTCGTTGCGGCCGTGGCAGCCTCGGGTTCCCTTGGTCGATCGGTCATCGCCGCTGGCTCCGCCGCCTTCTGGAGTCTGGACCAAGCCGGCATCATCACCCACGTTTTTGCGGGACAACAACCGCTGGACTTGTGCATGCAGGGACGGCAAGTGGTGATGAGGGTGCGGGCGGGTGGAGGCGCGGATCTCTCTTACACGGCCCGGTTCTTCAACCTGCTGCGGAAGCCCCCGTCGAATCGGGTCTTCCAGTTCCACGGCGGGCTGAAGTCCTTGCCTGAGGTGCGGGTCAATGGGCAGCCAATCCAGCTCGCTCTGCCCCGCACAGCCACGTTCGACGGCCGGCTGATCCTAACCTATCCGGTTGCCGCCGGCCTGCGCCTGACCCGCACGATCTACCCTTCCACGACCCGGGCCCTGGTTCTTGAAGAGTGGCAGGCGCTGAACGCCAGCGGCCATCCCGTGGCCGTGACGGTGGTTCCCGCCCGGCGGGGAGTGCCAGTGGACGAAGTGGTCCTCGTATGGAATTGCCCGGGCGCCGCTTCCGCTTCGCTGAACCCCGGCGGCGAGGTGACGTTCGCCACCTGGGTGCAGGCCAAGCGGGCAGCGGCGCCGGATCTCGCGGTCGACGTTCCGGCGGAACGCGGCGCGCGGCTTGCGTTGGGCGAGGCGGCCCGGCACGGCCCTGGTCGACTGGAGACCCCGGACCCGCAGCTCGATGCGGCGTTCGCCTTGCAGAAGCTGCACGTGCTGGAATCCCCTATTGAGACCTTCCGGGGGGTCATCACGCATAACGGCAGCCTGAGGTATTCGCCGGGCATATGGGCCAACGACCCTGTGGAATACTCGAGCCCCCTGTTCCCCTTTTTCGGTGACGCGGGATTGAACCAGGCTGGCGTGAACATGTATCGCGTTTGGCTCGATTACTGCCGGCAGTCCGGGACCGATCCCTTCCCCGGTTCCTTCGAAGGCGAATGTCTCAAACTGGTGCAGCGGGAACGTGGCGATGACGCGATGGTGCTCTACGGCCTGTCCAAGTTCCTTCTGTTCCTGGGCGACCCTGCGGTGGCGGAGGAGTTGTGGCCCCTGGTCGAATTCAGCGCCGCCTCGGTGCTCAAGCACACCACGGCCGACGGAATTGTCGCCTCGCGAACGGATGAGATGGAGGGACGCTATCCGACGGGCGAAGCCAACCTCAGCACATCTTCGCTGGCCCATGGCGGCTATCGCCTGGCCGCATGCCTGGCCCGTGCCCTGAACCGGCCGGAGGCGGATGACTTCGCGCGCCGCGCGGATGCTCTCCGTTTGGCCATCGAAGACCACTTCGGGGCAGAGATCGAGGGATTCAGAACCTATCGCTACTACAGGGGGAATACCACGCTGCGCGGCTGGGTGCTTCTACCGCTGGCGATGGGCATTACCAACCGGCAGGACGGCACGGTGGCCGCGCTGCTTTCTGACAGGCTGTGGCCGGGCCGCAAGGACGGAGCCGATATCCTGGCGGAGTCCACCCGCCCGACCGAATGGGGTCGGGAGACGTACTACGCACTGCGGGTTCTGTTCAAAGCCGGTCGCACCGAGGAGGCCCTGGCCTTGACCCGGCGCGTGGTGCAGGCGCAGGTTTTCGGCAGCACGGGTCCGTATCCCGACGAGGACGCCGTGGACATGCTGTGCCCCGGTTCGCTCTATCCGCGTGTCTTCACGGAGGGGCTGTTCGGGATTGTCCCCACCGGTTTCGATTCGTTCGAATGCACCCCGTGGCTTCCCCGGGCCTGGCCGCGCATGGCGTTGCGGGACATGCGCGCCTTCGACCGAAGCTGGAATCTGGTGGTGGAGCGCGCCGGTGACCAGCAAGCGATCAAGGTTACCAGCGGTGGTCGCACGGTGATGACCGGCGTCGGTCCGGCTGGCAAGACGTATGCCGTTAGTTTCGACAGGCAAGCGACCGAATGATAGTCCTCGTTCAAGAGCCCCGTCCCCGGTGAGTGGATTGTTCCGTCGCACGATGACACGCAGATGCACAGCGTGTCTTCCGTGGAGCTTCTCCGGGGAAAAGGCTGCGGAGCAATCTCAGAAGGCGGCGCGGTTGCAGGGAAGAACGGGAAGAACGGAGTCCGCGCATTTGGCAGCCGCGACCGTTGTGGACTGCATCTCGCCGCCTTGGCCGGCGGCCGGTCGCTCACACCTCGCGAGGTGTGAGATGAAGGTGAACGACTTGGACCATGCAATCAAAGAGGGGGGGGCGAAAAGGGGGCGAACGCCAGGAATCGTGGGATGGGAGAAGAGAAGCGCCAGCCTGCTCGCATCGTCGCGAACCGCTCGCCTCCGCGCCCGATCGCCGTCCCAGGCCCCCGCGCTGTCAACTCCCGCCGTCTCGGATCCAATGTCGCATGTTGATTTGCGATGACTTTGGGGCTAAAGGTAGACATGGTTTCCGGCTCGGGGAACGCCCCCGCGCGGAACCAGGGCGGCGTGCGATGGAATCCGTTTTGACGGCGTGCGAGCTTGAGCTGGAATCCCCCGAACGGCGGGAGTCGTTCGTGCAGGCCCTCGCCCGCTCCGGCTCGCCCGCGCTGCTGGTGTTGAATACCTGCCAGCGGCTGGAGTGTTTCGGCCGGACGATTCCCGCGGCTCTCGACGGCGCGAGGGTGGTGCTCACCCGAACGGACGCCGAGGCCTTCGAGCGCCTTGTCCGCATCGCGGCGGGTCTGGAGAGCCGCATCCTCGGCGAGATGGAGGTGTTGGGGCAGGTGCGCGAGGCGTACCGCGTCTTCTGCGTGGCCGGCGGGCAGGGCGACGCGGTGTTGGACAAGGTTTTCCAGGATGCATTGGCCCTGGCGCGCGAGGCCCGTCGCCGCAGTGGCATCGATCGGGCGCAGACCTCGCTGGCCTCGCTGGCCGGCCGGGAACTGCTGCGGCGGGTCGAGCCGGGAGTCCATCTCGCCGTGGTCGGCTCCGGGACCCTGGCCGGCAGCGTGGCGCGATTCCTGGCGAAGCGGGGCGAGTCGCCTGTCCGCATCGCCGGCCGCTGCCCGGCGCACGCCATGAGACTGGCTCAGATGGTCGGCGGATTCGGAACGGGGCTCGACCAGCTCATGCACCTGTTCGACGGAGTCGGCGGCATCGTCACCGCCACCGCGGCGCCGCACGCCGTCGTGTACGCTCACCACCTCAAACACGCCCGCCGTCCGCTGGCGATCGTGGACCTCGGCGTGCCGCCGGATTGCGCGGAGGACGTGCGGTCGATGGACGGTGTCGCCTATATCGGCCTGCCGGCCATCGAGGCGCGGGCTTCGACGAATCTCGAGGAGCGCCAACGCCGCGCCGCCATGGCCGAACAGCTGATTCGCGAGGGAGTGCGGGCGTGGTCCTCCGCCGCGTGAGGGTGCTCACCCGGGGCAGCCCGCTGGCCTTGGCGCAGGCGGAGGAGTGCATTGCCGCCATCCGTACCGTCATGCCGGCGGGGACGGAGTTCGGGGTGCGGACCTGCCAGACCCCGGGCGATCGGGACAAGCAGACCCTCCTCGGCGGTCCCGACGTGCCGGACGACTTTTTCTCCCGGGATCTCGACCAGGCCCTTCTCGCGGGGGAGGGCGATCTGGCCGTCCATTCCGCCAAGGATCTTCCCAGGACCATGCCCGCCGGCCTGCGCCTCGCCTGCCTGCTTCCGGCGAGGGAAGAACGCGACGCCCTGGTGCTCCGGACAGGGATCGGCCGCGCCGGTGTGCGCCGGATCGGCGCCAGCAGTCCCCGAAGAGAATCCGCCATCCGCGCCCTCTTCGCCGGGGCGATCGCGGTTCCCATCCGGGGTACGATCCAGGAGCGGCTGGCGCAGCTCGATGCGGACGGCTACGACGCCGTGATCGTGGCGGCCTGCGCCCTGGAGCGCCTGGGACTCGCGCACCGGATCAATGCGTATCTCCCCTGGGAAACCGCGCCGCTCCAGGGCCATCTCGCCGTGGTCGCTCGGGCCGAGGATGGGGAGTGGGGGGGGCGCCTCCGGCCCCTCGACTTCCGGATGCATCTGTTCGACGCGACACCCCCCGGAGCGCCGGAGCGGAACGGCGAGGCGTCGACACGCCAACCTCCATGCATGCCCCATCCTCCATCCTCCATCCCCCATCCTTCATCCTGCCCGCCCCGTGCGTCGAATCCCCCCCGGGCGGGCGCCACCCTGTTCCTTGGCACCCATCCCGATCGATTCGAGCGATACGGTCCCCTGATTCCGTGGCCGATGATCCGGCTGGAACCCGTCGATCGGGCGGTGCGCATCGCCGCACTGACCGAGGAAATGCCGGGGTGCGATGGGATTCTGTTCGCATCGCCCTTCGCGGTGCGGGTGTTCGCGGACGCCGTCTTCCATGGGCCGGGACTGGAGACCCTGGAGGGCAGGCGAATGCTGGCCGTGGGACCGTCAACGGCAGAGGCCATGGAGCGACTGTATCTGCGGGCCGACGCCACGGGACCGGGGTTCGACGGACTGAGCGGCCTCGCAGGCGCGTTGCCGGCCGGAGGAGGGAGCGCTCTCTTCTACCCCTGCTCGGGAGCGGCGCCGGCCGGGGAGCGCGTGGACACCCTGCGTCGGGCGGGCCTGCGGCTTCGCCCCCATGTCTTCTATGAGAACAGGACAAACACCCCCGGCCCCCTGCCGACGGGTTTCGACCGGGTTCTGTTCACGAGTCCCAGTACGGTGGCGGCCTTCTTCTCGTGTTATCCGGAACAGGTGTCGTCGCCCTTCCGATGGCTGGCGATCGGCCCGTCTACCCTGGTTGCGCTTCGGGAACGGGGGCTGAAAGGGGAGTTGCTGCATGAAGACTGAACGACTGCATCCGGGGTATGGCCACGATGTCCTGCGCCTCTGGCAGGCCGGCGCATCGCTGGCCGCGCATGATCTTGTCTACCCGCTGTTCGTCACGGATCGGAGCCGGGTCCGCGAGCCGATAGCGGCGATGCCAGGACAGCATCGATGGGGTGTGGGAAGGGTGGAGGACGCGCTGGCTGGCGCGGTCGCCGACGGACTGCGCGCCGTCCTGCTCTTCGGCGTGCCCTCACGCGGAAAGGACGCCACGGGCTCCGGGGCCGACCGCGACGATGCGCCTGTCCCCGCCGCCGTGCGCGCGATCCGCAAGGCCTTCCCCGACCTGCTGGTGGTGACGGATGTCTGCCTCTGCGCCTACACCGACCACGGGCACTGCGGGCTCGTGCGGCCGGACGGAACGCTCGACAACGACGCGAGCGTCGAACGCCTGGCCCAGGTCGCAACCGCCTATGCCCGCGCGGGCGCCCATGTGGTGGCCCCCTCGGACATGATGGACGGCCGTGTCGGTGCCATCCGCACGGCTCTCGACGGTGCGAACCTCGACTCCGTAGCCGTCATGAGCTACGCCGCCAAGTTCGCCTCGTGCTTCTACGGGCCTTTCCGTGAAGCGGCGAGGTCAGAGCCCGCGTTCGGCGATCGTCGGGCCTACCAGCTTCCCCCCGCCGCCCGCGGCCTTGCCCTGCGGGCCGTCGAACGGGACGTGAAGGAAGGGGCCGACATGGTCATGGTCAAGCCGGCCGGCCCGTACCAGGACCTCATTCGCGATGTGAAGGAACGGGTGCGCGTGCCGGTGGCCGCCTACCAGGTGTCGGGCGAATACGCGATGCTCCATCACGCGGCGAAGGCGGGAGCCTTTGATCTTCGCGCGGCGGTGATCGAGTCGCTGACCGGCCTCCGCCGCGCCGGCGCCTCGATCCTGATCACCTACTTCGCCCCGCAGGTGCTGAGGTGGATGGGCACTCGCAACGATCAGTAGAACAAGCAGTACACGAGCGCGTCGAACGGGCGCCTGCCCGCGAACGGTTCATCATCCCCATGATCGAGTTGGCCGACGTCAAAGCTCACCGGACGACGCGCCAGCGGCGGCTGGTGCAGCGCCTTGTTGGGGCTTGGTCTCCTCCAAATCGCTATCGCGATCGGGATCGGGATCGATTTCTTTCGTCACGTAGCCCGCCGCGTCCTCACGAACCTGATACCCTCTCCCGCCCAATCGGCTCAGCATGGCTGCCATGCGGTCGAGTTCCATCGTACGGCTCTGACTCTCCGCTTCGGCCAGCACCTTCCCGACAACCCATACGTCTTGGATCGCGGCGCATTCCAACGCCGACCCCCGGGCAATCTCGAAGTACCGCCGCCGGTCGCCGTCCGTTCGTTGGCCTCTACCAGCGGCGCGACGCCGGCAGGAAGGGCGGCGAGTTCCACACGCCGCCGGAAGTGGCGATCCTGCTGGCGAAGCTCGTTCAGCCCCAACCGGGCCACACCGTTTGCGGCCCTGCCTGCGGCTCGGGTTCGCTCCTGATTCGCGTTGGCCGTGAAGTCGGCTCGGACAATTTTTCGTTATTCGGACAGGAAAGCAACGGTAGCACATGGGCGCTCTGCCGCATGAACATGTTCCTGCACGGGATGGACGGCGCGCGAGTCGAGTGGTGCAACACGATCACCGGACCGAAGCTGTTGGAGAGTGACCGGTTGATGAAGTTCGATATTGTTGTCGCGAACCCCCGTTCTCCCTCGACAAGTGGGGCTGCGACGTGGCCTCGGCCGACCGGGCCACCCTCGCGGAGATCCGGGACAACGAGTGCAACCTGAATATCCCCCGTTACGTGGACACGTTCGAGGAAGAAGCCGAGATCGACCTGGCCGCCGTTCAGAAGGAAATCGAAGGCATCGAGGCCGAATTGGCGGCGGTGCGGGAGAAAATGGACGAGTACTTGAAAGAACTAGGTTTGACATAATATAGTTGTTGTACTATTGCTGAGTACAACAAATGGCAGACATGAATGGCCATATGGACAGAGACAAACTGGAAAGAGCGTTCGGCCTGCTTGCCGAGCGATTGCGGCAACTGGGCGCACCCCGCATTCGATTGGCGGTCTGCGGCGGATCGGCGCTCATTGCCATGTCCATCGTGAGTCGTACCACCAAAGACGTTGATGTTGTGGCCTTGCTGGATGAACACGAGAGGCTCGTTGAACCCGTCCCATTGCCGGAAGTCCTTGTACAGGCCGCGCGAGACATCGCTCCCTTGACTGAATTGGGAGCAGACTGGTTGAACAACGGACCGAGTCGAGGCGAGGGCGGACTCTTCCAAATGGGGTTGCCGGCGGGTTTCGCGTCGCGCCTGGTCCGCCGGGATTACGGCGATTGTCTCTCGATCTACTTCGTCGGGCGTATGGATCAGATCTACTTCAAGATCTACGCCGGCACGGACCGTGGCGGCCGTGACTTGACCGATCTGGCCGCCCTGCAGCCCACGGAGGAGGAAGTCGAAGCCGCCGCGCGCTGGGCCATGACCAACGATGTGTCCGAACCATACCGCATGCTGTTAAAAGCCATGGTGAGGAAGATTGGATATGAAAGAGTCGCTGAGCGAATTTAGCCGCCTCTGGCAGAGCGAGCTACTCGATTTTGCCTGGCGCTCGTGGTCCGAGCTAGGGGTGCCGGGGCATGCGGCGGGGCGTTCACGCCGCATGCTCGATCCGGAGGCGCTGATCCTGTTCACGTGCGAGGTGGGACGCCATGACCCGCGGCTGTTCGATGAAATGCTCGACTGGATCAGCCTGCACGAGCGCCTGATCAACATTCAGCGCTTGAAGACGCTCTTGTCTCGCGAGTCGTTCAAGGGCGGACCCGTGGTTTCGGCTCTGGCTCACTTCATGGGCCGGCCGAAGACGGCGACCAAGTGGCGCCGGTTGGCGGAAGGCTTGGCGGGGCAGACGCCCGACAAGTCCCTGTTCTTCCTGCCCGATGGACGGCCCTTGCCGGTGGTCAAGACGCCCGATCCCGCCTTCGCAAAAGCTGGATTGCTCCGCGACAAGATCGAATTGCGGTATCACGCGCGAGTGTTCGATCCCCGTCGGCCGGAAGCCCTTCTGCTGAAACTGCGCGCCCTCTTCGGCGTCAATTCGCGCGCGGAACTGGTGGCGTTTTTGCTCACGCACGAGCGGGCCAACGCCTCCGAGGCGGCGCGGCAGACCGGCTATTTCCAGCGCACGGCCTATAATGCCTTGGTCGAAATGAAACTCTCCGGACTGCTCCACGTCACCGAACGCGGGGGCGAGAATCTCTACAGCCTCAAGACAAGTGCTTGGGCTGAGTTCCTCGAAATCGAAACCATCCCGTTGTGGACCAACTGGCCGCCACTGCTCTCCGCGCTGGAGACCGTCTGGCTGAAGGTGCGCGACTCCGAATGGGCGAATCGCGGGCCTATGAAATTGGCCTTGGACCTCCATTTGCTGTTCACAGACATCATGCCGCGTCTGCGGGCCGCTCGCCTTGATGATCGCCTGACGGCCAAACCCGGCGGATCCGATGAAGCCTACGTGGCCGAGTGCCTGGAGAGCTTGAGGGATTTGCTGACGGTGCTGAAAGACGAGGATCGCTAACCCCTGAAGACGTTGACCCTGAACGCCAGTCAGAGGATGAAGAAGACGCCGATCGAGGTCTACTGGCAAAAGTTCCGGCATAACAGGATGCCGCGGCCACGGCTCCGGCTCTACCGAATGAAGAACCGATGGGCAGCTGCACGAGGTCGGGGACCATCACACTCAACCGCGATCTGGTTCATGCCCCCGTGTATGGCATCGATTACGCGATCATGCACGAGCTTTGCCCCCCTGCGGGAGCACAACCACAGCACGGCATTCTACGACTCGCTTCGCCGCTATATGCCCGACGGGGAACGGCGCAAGGACCGACGCGATGTCGCCATGTCTTCTCGGGCATAGGCGTCGGACGACACTTGGGATAGATTGTTCCGCCGAAAGATGACACGCAAATGCGTATGATGTTTTCCGTTCGGGTTCTCCGTTGCGATGGGCGGCGGAACCATCTACTTGTAAGGCGGCGCTACGGAAGGGAAGAACGGGCGGACACGAGGCAACGCATCGAGCGGACAGAGCCGTTGGGTTGCGGCTCGCCGCCTTAGAATGAGGCATGACTTCCATGGACTCAGGAGCTTTGAAAGCACGGGCCGAGTCGGCGATGCCGGGCGGCGTGAACAGCCCCGTGCGCGCGTTCCGCTCGGTGGGCGGGGAGCCGATCTTCGCGCGGACGGCGCGGGGCTCCCTGCTCGCGACCGCGGATGGCCGCGAGCTGATCGATTTCTGCATGTCCTTCGGGCCGCTCATCCTTGGACATGCCCATCCCGCGGTGGTGCAGGCGATCGTGGAGGCCGCGCCCCGCGGAACGAGCTACGCGGTGACCACGGAGGCGGAGATCGAGATGGCGGAACTCATCCGCCGCGCGATCCCCTCGATGGAGCGCGTTCGTCTCGTCAGTTCCGGGACCGAGGCCTGCATGACCGCCGTGCGGCTGGCCCGCGGGGCGACGAAACGGACGAAGGTGCTCAAGTTCAGCGGCTGCTACCACGGGCACGCGGACGGCATGCTGGTCCAGGCGGGCAGCGGCGTCGCCGGTCTCGCGCGCTCCTCGTCGGCCGGGGTTCCCGAGGTCTTTGCGCGGGAGACCGTGGTGGCGCCGTACAACGATACGGAACGCGTGTCGGCCGTGGTCGGCCGGCATGGCGAGGATCTCGCGGCGATCATCATCGAGCCGGTGGCCGCCAACATGGGACTGGTGCTGCCGCAGCCCGGATTCCTGGAGCATGTCCGCGAAGAGGCGGATCGGTGCGGGGCGCTGCTGATCTTCGACGAGGTGATCACCGGTTTCCGCTTCACGTTCGGCGGCTACCAGAACCTGTGTCATGTCCGGCCCGACCTGACCTGCCTCGGCAAGGTGATCGGCGGCGGCCTGCCGATCGGCGCCGTGGGAGGGCGGGGGGACGTGATGGATCGGCTGGCCCCCCTCGGCCCGGTGTACCAGGCCGGCACCCTCAGCGGAAATCCGATCTCCGTGGCCGCCGGCCTCGCGACGCTGCGGGAGCTGGAGCGTACGAATCCCTATGCGTCGCTCCGTGCGCGGACCTCGTCGTTCGCGTCCCGCCTGGGCGAGCGGGCGCGCCGCGCCGGGCTCCCGCTGCAGGTGCCCCGCGCCGCGAGCTTGTTCAGCCTGTTCTTCGCGGACACCGTGCCGCGCCGTTTCGAGGACATGCGGCACTGTGACCGGGAGATGTTCTCCGCGCTCTTTCACCACCTCCTTCGATCGGGCATCTACCTTCCGCCGTCGCCGTTCGAGGCGTGCTTCGTGTCGGTCGCGCACGATGACGCGGTGCTCGATCGGGCGATGGAGGGTTTGGACCAGGCCTTCGGCGCGATGGCGAGGGGTCCGGGGAGCGGCCATGTCGCGACGTGACCGCTTCCTCCGCGCCTGCCGGCGAGAGGCGGTGGATGCGACGCCGGTGTGGCTCATGCGGCAGGCGGGCCGCTACATGCCGGAGTACCGCGCCCTGCGCGCGCGGCATGCGTTCCTTGACCTGGTGCGGACGCCCGAACTCGCCGTCGAGATCACCCTGCAGCCGGTCCGCGCGTTCGAGGTTGATGCCGCCATCGTCTTCGCGGACATCCTCCCGTTGCTCGAGGCGGTGGGACTGCGGATCGCCTTCGGCCAGGGCGGGGGGCCAACGGTGATCCACCCCGTGCGCACGGCGACCGACGTCGAGCGGTTGGCCTCGCGTCCGGCGGCCGAGGCCCTGGACTTCACGATCGACGCCGTCCGGCTCGCCCGGCGGGCGCTCGATGGACGGGTGCCGCTGATCGGGTTCTCGGGCGCGCCGTTCACGCTGGCCTGCTATGCGATCGAGGGGCGCGGATCTCGCGGCTTCGCCCGGGCCCTGGCCTTTCTGCGGGAGCAGCCGGCGGCCTGGCATCGCCTGATGAATCGACTATCCGTCGCGGTGGCCGACTACCTGGACGCCCAGGCCGCGGCCGGCGCGCAGGCGCTGCAGGTCTTCGACAGTTGGGCGGGGCTGCTCACGGCGGCGGAGTACCGGGAGTTCGCCATGCCGTACTCGCAGGAGGCGATCCGCGGGGCGAGGCGGCATGCGGCGGAGATCCCCGTCATCCATTTCGGCACGCGCACCACGCGCAGCGCCGAACTGCTGCGGGCCGTCGCCGACGCGGGCGGCGACGTCATCGGCGTCGACGCCGGCATGCCGCTGGCGGAGGCCTGGAGGTGCATCGGTCATGACCGCGCCATCCAGGGCAACCTGGCTCCCGAGCTGTTGTTGGGCTCGGCGGAGGCCATGACGGAGGCGGCACGAGGCATCCTGGACAGCGTTCGGGGGCGGCCGGGCCACATCTTCAATCTCGGGCATGGGATACGCAAGGAGACGCCGGTTGAGAATGTCCGATCCCTGGTGGATTGTGTGCATGCCTTTTCCAAGGCTGGGAGACAACCGGAATGACGGGCAAGTCCGCCGTGCTGATGATGGCCTACGGATCTCCGTCGTCGATCGACGACATGAGGGCGTATCTGCTCGATATCCGCGACGGGCGGCCGCCCTCCGACGATCTGGTCGCGGAGATGCAGCACCGCTACCGCAGCGTCGGCGGATCGCCGCTCGAGCGGATAACGATGGCGCAGGCGCGGGCGCTCGACGCCGCGCTCGCGCAACGGGGCCGGTCCATGCGGGTGTATGTCGGCATGCGGCACTGGGCGCCCCGGATTCGCGATGCGGTCGCACGGATGACGGCGGATGGCGTGACAGATGCTGTATCCATTGTCATGGCTCCGCACGGGTCGACCCTGAGCGCCGACAAGTACCGCCTGCGCGTCGAGGAAGCGGCGGCCTCCACGGCCTCCCGCATCCGGTTCCGCCACGTCCGGGAATGGTGGAGGCAGCCCCGTCTCCTCGACGCGTGGGCCGATCTCGTGCGCGAGGGTCTCAACCGCCCGGGGTCAGGAAACGAAGGTGAGACCATGCTCGTGTTCTCCGCCCACAGCCTCCCTGCGCGCATCCGGTCGGCGGGCGACTCGTATGAAGGCCAGCTCCGCGCCCATGCGGCGGCCATTGCGGAACGGGTGGATTGCCGGAACTGGGACTTCGCGTTTCAGAGCGCCGGCGCGAGTCCCGAACCGTGGCTGGGGCCACCCTTGGAGGAGGTCCTTCCGGGATTGGCCTCCAGGGGTTTCCGTCGCGCGCTCGTGGCCCCCATCGGTTTTGTCTGTGAGCACGTGGAGATACTCTTCGATCTCGATGTCGAGGCGCGTGCGCAAGCGGCCTCGCTGGGCATGACGCTCGAGAGAACCGGTCTTCCCAACGACTCGCCGCAGTTCATCCATGCGGTTGCGGACGCCGTCCTTTCGTCCATGCAGGCCGGGGTCGGCGAGCCATGAAGGACGCGGTCATCGTCGGCGGCGGCATCGCGGGACTGGCGACCGCGTTCTACCTTGAACGTCGCAGTCGGGAGAAGGGAATCCCGATCGAGTTCCTGGTCGTCGAGAAGGAGGGTCGCACAGGCGGGAAGATTGTGACCCGGGAAGAGGACGGCTTCGTCGTCGAGGGCGGTCCCGACTCGTTCATCAATCAGAAGCCGCATGGACTGCAGCTCTGTCGCGACCTCAACATCATGGAGGATCTTCTTCCTTCCAACGATTCGACCTACAAGACCCGTCTGCTTCAAAGAGGTCGTCTCCTGCCTTACCCGGACGGCTTCCGACTTGCCGTTCCAACGAAGATCTGGCCCTTCATCAAGTCCCCGCTGCTGTCGCCGTTCGGCAAGATCAGGATGGGTTTTGACCTGCTTCTGCCGCCTCGAAAGTCGCAAAACGACGAAAGCCTGAGCCGTTTCATCCAGAGGAGGATTGGCAGGGAGGCCCTGGAGAAGATCGCGGGTCCGATCATGTCAGGCATATTTGTTTCCGACCCGGACCGAATGAGCGTGCAGAGCACGTTTCCCATGTTTGTCGAGTTGGAGCGGAGGCACGGGAGTTTGACCCGCGGTATCATAAAGGCGCGCAAGGCCATGGCCGACCGTTCGGGGAAGGACACGCCCGGCAGCTCGATTTTCACATCTCTCCAGCGTGGAATGGGTTCATTGGTGAAGGCGTTATCTGCGCGGCTCGGTCCCGTCATTCGAACCGAGTGCATGGTGAGCGGGATTCAGCGGACGGCCGCGGGATGGCGCGTCAAGACCGATTCGCTGCGGCACGGGGTGGAACTTATTGATGCCAAGCATATTGTGTTGGCCATCCCCGCATTCGAGGCCGCGGTTCTTCTGGAATCCGTGGAGCCCGGTCTCGCGTCGGCTCTGCGGGGCATCCGGTATGTATCGTCAGCGGTGGTCAATCTCGCCTATCCTGATTCCGCCCTGACTGCGTGTCCGGGGGGAGGGGGATACGGCTTCGTTGTGCCGCGCAGCGAGAGCAGCCGGATCCTGGCTCTGACGTGGTCCTGCAGGAAGTTCAACGGCCGGTCTCCCCTCGGCCATCAACTAATCAGGGTGTTCATCGGCGGCTCCCGGCACGAGGAGACAGCCCTGCTTCCCGAAGCGGATATCCTGGCGGTGGTGCGCGAGGAGCTGGCCCGAACGCTGGGGATCACGGCCGCTCCCGAGCGGACATGGACGTGGACCTGGCCGTCAGGCAATCCGCAGTTTGACGTCGGGCATCTGGACCGCGTGGATGACATGGAACGGATGGCGGGGAGTCTCCCCGGGCTGCACCTGGCCGGTAGCGCCTATCGGGGACTGGGCATACCCGACTGCACCCGGAGCGGGATGGCGGCGGCGGACGCCATCCTCGGGCAGGGCACTGGGGTGCCGTCAGGCGCTCGTCCATGAAGCGGCTTCAGGTGGATTTCATGTTGGCCCCCTTCCTCGTCATCTGGGAGGTGACCCGCGCCTGCGCTCTGGCCTGCCGCCACTGCAGGGCCTCGGCGATCGATCAGCGCGATCCCCGCGAGCTCGACACGGCCGAGGGCATGCGGTTGCTCGACGAGATTGCGCGCATGGGCACGCCGATCGTCATTTTCACCGGCGGGGATCCGCTGCAGCGGGACGACCTGGAAGCGCTGGTGGCGCACGGCAAGCGCCTGGGGCTTCGCGTGGGCACGATCCCGGCGGCGACACCGCGGCTGACGCGCGCCCGCGTCGCCTCGCTGAAGGCGGCGGGCCTTGACCAGATGGCGTTGAGCCTGGACGGCAGCACGGCGGCGGGGCACGACGATCTGCGGCAGGTGCCGGGCTCGTTTGCGAAGGTCATGGACGCGGCCGGGTGGGCGCGCGAGACGGGGATGCCGCTGCAGGTGAACACGACGCTGGGGCGGTGGAACCGGCCGGACTTCGACGCGATCGCGGACCTGGTTGGGAGGATGGGCGTGGTCTTCTGGGAGGTCTTCTTTCTGGTGCCCACGGGGCGCGGCGCCGAGCTTCAGGGATGTTCGGCCGAGGAGTGCGAGGATCTGTTCGGTCGGTTGTTTCGGCTCGCGAGGCGGGCGCCCTTCATCATCAAGATCACCGAGGCGCCCCACTACCGCCGGTACGTGCTGCAGCACTCGCCCGGCTCGGCGGCGGGGGCCGATGCGCACCGGGCGCATTCGCTGCTGAGCCGCGCGGAGGGGCCGGGGCGAACCCTGGGGCTATCGCCGCTGCCCGTGAACGCGGGCAAGGGATTCTGCTTCGTCGATCATATCGGGGGCGTGTACCCGAGCGGGTTCCTTCCGCTCGTCGCCGGCGACGTGCGCGTGACGCCGCTCGCCTCTCTCTATCGCGAATCGGCGCTGTTCGTGCGGATGCGCGACCCGTCGCAGTTGCGCGGGCGCTGCGGGCGCTGCGAGTACCGCGAGGTGTGCGGGGGCTCGCGGTCGCGCGCCTACGCGCTGACCGGCGACGCATGGGGGGAGGATCCCGCCTGCGGGTACGACCCCCCGGCCGGGGCGGCTCCCATATGAGAATCCATTATCATTAGCGCGCCTCCCCCGCCGCGGAGATCTTTTTTCTCTTTTTCCCTTGCCATGCCATCTCCGTTTCCCTATAAACGCCCCCCGTTGCCGCTTGAAGGCGGGTGTTCTTTGAGGCGCGTGAGGCCCGGACCGAGTTCTGAAGTTTTTTCAGAATGGGGGTTGACACCCTCAAAGAGTACTCGTAGAGTGGCGACTGGACTGAGTGATGTTTCCCAGGCAAAAGGGAGCACGCGGTTCGAGTGCGCCTGATCAGGCCGCTCCCCGGAAAGCAGGGGCTCCGGCAAGAGGGGCGTATTTTGTCTGTTCTTTGAAAACTGAATAGTGCAAGCATGACTTCGAATCAGAAGTGATGCGATCTGCAAAGAGTTTGTGCTTGGGCCCGGCCGCGAGAGCGGTCGGAGTCATAATACCTTTGACAAAAGGACAACGAACGGATGGTTCCTTAGCCGGGCCGTCCGGTCCGTAAACAATTCAGAAATGAATTACTACGGAGAGTTTGATCCTGGCTCAGAACGAACGCTGGCGGCGTGGATTAGGCATGCAAGTCGGGCGGCAACCCTGGTGTAGCAATATGCCGGGGCTAGAGCGGCGAACGGGTGAGTAATGCATGGGCAATCTACCTTTAAGTTGGGGACAACTCCGCGAAAGCGGGGCTAATACCGAATGTGGTCGTCTCGCGCATGCGGGACTTTCTAAAGACGGGGACCGCAAGGCCTGTCGCTTATTGATGAGCCCATGTCCTATCAGCTAGTTGGCAGGGTAACGGCCTACCAAGGCTTACGGGTAGCTGGTCTGAGAGGATGGTCAGCCACACTGGGACTGAGACACTGCCCAGACTCCTACGGGAGGCTGCAGTCGAGGATCTTGGACAATGCGCGAAAGCGTGATCCAGCGACGCCGCGTGCAGGATGAAGGCCTTCGGGTCGTAAACTGCTGTCATGAGGGA
>CAZSUU010000071.1:0-22975 GCA_964610105.1 uncultured Verrucomicrobiota bacterium
ACACCGCCGCGCGGAGGGCGTCGGCGCAGTCGGTGCGCTCCCACGTGAAGATCTTCAGGTCCTTCGCGGCCGAGCGTCCGAAATGGCCGTAGGCGGACGTCGCCTCGAAGATGGGCCGCAGCAGGTCCAGGCGCTTGATGATCTGGGCCGGCTTCAGGCCGAACACCTTCGGGATCGCCCGCTCGATCTTCTCGTCCGCCACCCGGCCGGTGCCGAAGGTGCTGACATGGATCGAGACGGGGTCGGGGTAGCCGATGGCGTACGCGATCTGCACCTCGCAGCGGCTCGCGAGCTTCGCGGCCACCACGTTCTTGGCGATGTAGCGGGCCATGTAGGCCGCGCTGCGGTCCACCTTCGACGGGTCCTTGCCCGAGAACGCCCCGCCGCCGTGGCGGCCCGTGCCGCCGTAGCTGTCGACGATGATCTTGCGTCCGGTCACGCCGCAGTCGCCCTGGGGGCCGCCCACGACGAAGCGTCCGGTCGGATTGATCAGGAAGCGCGTCCTGCGGTTGATCATGTCCGCGGGGACGATGCGTTTGACGACCTCCTCGATCACGGCCTCGCTGAGTTTCTTGTGCGAGACGTCCGGGGCATGCTGGGTGGAGACGACGATGGTGTCCATGCACACGGGGCGGTCGTTCTCGTAGACCACCGAGACCTGCGATTTGCCGTCGGGGCGCAGGAATCCGAGGGTGCCCGAGCGCCGCGCCTCCGCCAGTCCGCGGGTGAGGCGGTGGGCGTACATGATGGGGGCGGGCATGAGTTCCCGCGTTTCGTCGCACGCGTAGCCGAACATCATGCCCTGATCGCCGGCGCCCTGTTCGGCCGTCGCCTTTCCCTCCGCCTTGCGGGCATCGACGCCCTGCGCGATGTCGGGGGACTGACGGTCCAGGGCGACCAGGACCGCGCAGGTGTTGCCGTCGAAGCCGATGGACGAATCGGTGTAGCCGATGCGCTTCACCTTCTCGCGCGCCACGTCCGCGAAATTGACCTGGGCGCGCGTGGTGATCTCCCCCGCGATGACGACCATGCCCGTCTTGGCCAGCGCCTCGCAGGCCACGCGGCTGTGGATATCCTGCGCCAGGCAGGCGTCGAGCACGGCATCGGAGATGCCGTCGCACACCTTGTCGGGATGGCCCTCGGTCACGGACTCGGACGTGAAGACGTATGCGCGCTGCGTCATGTGGCGGATCCTCTCTACGGTCGTTTCTTCCTCATGAAAGGAGGGAGAATATGTCGGGCTCGGCCTCTTTTGTCAACCGGCGACAGAGGTCGAGGACGGCGGAGGCGGAGGAGAGGGAGAGCGCCTCGTCGGCCAAGGCTTCGCACTGCAGGTGGTCGACGGCCCGGATCACGCCCTTGACCAGGGGGAGAAGGCCGGGGCTCATGCTCAGCTCGTCCACCCCCAGTCCCATGAGCAGCGGCGCCAGGAGGGGGCTGCCCGCCATTTCGCCGCAGACGCCGGTCCAGATGCCCCGGTCGCGCCCGGCCTCGATGGTCTGGCGGATCAGCCGCAGGATGGCGGGATGGGTCGGTTCGTAGAGGTAGGTGATCAGCTCGTTCACGCGGTCCACGGCCAGCGTGTACTGGATCAGGTCGTTGGTCCCGATGCTGAAGAAACGCACGTGCGGCGCGAGCAGGTGGGCGGTCAGCGCGGCCGACGGCACCTCGATCATGATGCCGACCTCGATGTCCTCGTCGAAGGCCACGCCCTCGCGGGCGAGCTCGAGTTTCGCCTCGTCGAGGATCCGGGCCGCGCGGACCACCTCGTCGACGGTGCTGATCATCGGGTACATGATCTTCACGTTCCGGTGGACGCTCGCGCGGAGGATGGCCCGCAGCTGGATGCGGAAGATGTCCGGCTGGGCGAGGCAGAAGCGGATGGCCCTCCATCCCATGAAGGGATTGAGCTCCCGGGGCATCTTGAGCGCCGAGGCGAACTTGTCGCCGCCGATGTCCATGGTGCGGATGATCACGGGGGCGGGCGCCAGCCGGCGCGCCACGGCGTCGTAGGCCGCCGCCTGCTCCGCCTCGTCGGGCACGTGCGTCTGCCGGAGGAACAGGAACTCGGTGCGGAAGAGCCCCACCCCTCTCGCCCCGTGCCGCAGTACGGCGTCGACGTCCTGGGGCAGCTCGATGTTGGCCGCGAGCTCAAGGTCGTAGCCGTCGCGCGTCCGCGCGGGTTCGTCGCGCAGGCCCTCCAGCCGGGCCCGGATGCTGGCGCGCGCGCGGTTGAGCCGCCCGTACCGCTCCAGGGTCTCCTCCGACGGGTGCACGATGAGCCGGCCGGCGCTGCCGTCGACCAGCACGCGGTCGCCGTGCGAGACGCGGATGCTGGCGTCGTGCAGGCCGACGACGGCGGGGATCTCCATGGCCCGCGCCATGATCGCCGTGTGCGAGGTCTGGCTGCCGAGATCGGTCGCGAAGCCGATGACCTTGCGGCGGTCGAGGGTGGCGGTGTCGGAGGGCGCCAGGTCGGAGGCGACGACGACGCACGGCTCCTTCAGGGCCGCCAGCAGGACGGGGCTCTGGCCCGAGAGATTGAGGAGCAGCCGCCGCGCGACGTCGCGCACGTCGGCCGCCCGTTCGCGCAGGTACTCGTCGTCCATCCGCGCCAGGGCGTCGGCGTACCGCTCGGCCACGTCCTCGATCACGGCCTCCACGTTGCGCCGCGTCGCCTGCAGGCCGCGCATGACCTCCTCGACGAAGGCCCGGTCGTCCATGACCAGCAGGTGGGCCTCGAAGATCCCGGCGTTGCGCTGGTCGATCGCGCGGCCGACCTTCCGCTGGATCTCGCGGATCTGCCGCCGGGTGGCGATCAGGGCCTCCTCGAAACGGGCGATCTCGCGCGGAATCTCGCCGGCGTCGATCGTGCGCTGGACCATGCGCACGCCTTCCCGCGTGAGCAGGAAGGCGGGGCCGGTCACCACGCCCGCCGACACGCCCGCGCCTTCGATGACAATCTCGTGTTTGTCCGTCATGCGCCCGCCCGGCTAATCCTCGAAGAACTTCCTCTCAAACAGGTCGGCGAGGGCGGCCACGGCCTCCTGGGCATCGACGCCCATGGCGTGGATGACGATCTCGGCGCCCTGGTGCCCCTCCATCGTGAGCAATCCCATGATGCTCTTCGCCGACACGTTCACCCCTTCCTTCTCCTTCTCGAGCGATATCTCCGACTTGAACCCCGACGCCGTCTTGACCAGGAGGGCGGCCGGGCGCGCGTGGATGCCGTACTGGTTCTTCACCTTCACGCGGCGCGAGACGCGGCCCGGGGCGCTGGAATGGCTCTCAGTCACTGCTGCGCTGCCTCTCCGCCAGGAGCCGGTCCATCAGGCGCTGGTCCAGCTCCTTGGCGGCGTCATGCCCCAGCTGTTTCAGGCGGAAATTGAGGGCCGCGGCCTCGACGATGTTCGTGATGTCGCGGCCCGCCGCGACGGGGATGGTGTAGTGCGGGATGGCCATGCCGAGGATCTCGCGGGTGCGCTGCTCGAGCCCCGTCCGCTCCTCGTCGGCCTGGCTCATGGCGCGTTCGAGGCGGACGATCATGTCGAGCCGCTTCTCGCGCCGCACGGCGGCCAGTCCGTAGAGACTGGGCACGTGGATGATCCCCAGCCCGCGGATCTCCATGTGGTAGCGCGTCACGTCGATCGCCGAACCGAGCACCTCGCCCGAGCTCACGCGCCGCAGCTCGGTGAGGTCGTCGGCGACGAGGCTGTACCCGCGGGTGACGAGGCCCAGCGCGGTCTCGCTCTTGCCGACCCCCGGCTCGCCCTCGATCAGCACGCCGATGCCCATGATGTCGACCATCGTGCCCTGGTAGCGCAGGCGCGGCGCCACCAGGTCCTCGATCAGGACCGACGCCTCGCGCTGGAAGCGGCTGGTGATGAGGCCGGTCCGGAGCACCGGCACGCCGCGGGCGCGCGCGAGGCTGAGCATCTCCGGAAGGGCCTTCATGTGCCGGCTCAGGATCACGCACGGGATGCCCCGGTCGAAGAAGGTCGCCAGCCGCGCATGGCGCTCCTCCGCCGAGAGGCTGCGGAGGTAGGTCATCTCCGCCAGCCCGAGCACCTGCAGCCGCTTGTGGGCGAAGTAGCGCAGGAAGCCGGCCAGCGCGAGGCCGGGGCGGTTGAGCACCTCCTCCGGGATCAGCCGGTCGAGGTGCTCCTCGCCGCTCTCCACCGAGAGGTCCAGGCGGTGCCGCCCCGCCTCGTAAAACCGCCGAACCGTCAGGCTCAAGCCCGCGTCCTCCGTCACGCCTTGCGCGCCGCCGTCCGGCTGGCGGGCGTCAGGCCGTTGCGTGTCTTGCGGTCGTGGATCTTCTCGGCCCACTTGTGAAGCTGGGTGGCCGCGCGCTCGGCCGCCTGGTCGATCGACGCGTACATGTCGTGCGATTCCGCCTTGGCCTCCACGTGCCCGTGGCGCGGCAGGTGGGCGGTGATCTCCACGCTGTGCCGGTGCTTCTCCAGGTTGAGGATGACGTGCACGTTCTCCACGCGGGGGAAATCGGTGAAGGCCGAGTCCAGCCGCGCCTGCAGGTGGTCCCGCAGCGCATCGGTGATCTCGACGTGCCGTCCGGTGATGTTGATCTTCATGGTGCCCCCTTCTCTGGTTAGCCCCGCCGCGCCCCCGCTCGGTTCACATCGAGAACCGCGGTCCGAGATAGAGCTCGCGGCTGACGGGATCGTTGATCAGGAAATCGCTCGTACCCTCCCGCAGGACCTTGCCTTCGCAGATCAGATAGGCCCGGTCCACCACCGCCAGTGTCTCCCGTACGTTGTGGTCCGTGATCAGGATGCCGAGCCCCCGTTTCTTCAGCTCGATGACGATCTGCTGGACGTCGTACACGGCCAGCGGGTCGACCCCGCTGAAGGGTTCGTCGAGCAGGATCAGCGAGGGGTTCGTCACCATCGCGCGCGTGATCTCCAGCCGGCGGCGTTCGCCGCCGCTCAGCGTGTAGGCCTTCTGGCCGGCCAGGTGGCCGATCTTCAGCTCGCCCAGCAGGTGCTGGAGGCGCATCCGCCGCTCCTGCGCGGGGATCGGCAGCGTCTCCAGGATCGCCATCACGTTCTCGGCCACCGTCAGGTGCCGGAACACCGACGGCTCCTGGGCGAGATACCCCATGCCCATGCGCGCGCGGCGGTACATGGGCATGCGCGTGACCTCCTGGCCTTCGAAGAACACCCGCCCGGACGTCGGCCATATCAGGCCCACCATCATGTAGAAGGTGGTCGTCTTGCCCGCCCCGTTCGGCCCGAGGAGGCCGACGATCTCCCCCGAGCGGACGTGGATGTCCACGCCCTCCACGACGCGGCGGCCGCGGTACGCCTTGACCAGCTTATCGGTTCGCGCCAGGACTGGAGGATCGCCCGCCACCACTCTTCCCTTTCAGAATCGTGTTCTTGCCGCCCGGTTCGGGGTAGATGATCAACCGCGCGTTGGGCCGGCCCACCATCCGGTTCTGGTCCCGCCAGTAGGTGATCGTGTCCGCCAGCAGCATGTCCCGGCCCCGCATCACGCGCGCGTCCCCCTCCAGCTCGATCTGTCCGGTGGCGAGGTCGTAGGTGGCCTTCGCCGCCCAGGCCTTCTTGTCGTCCTGGCTCATGACGACGCGCCCCTCCGCCAGCACGCGCGTCACCTGACTGGTGCCGGTGAAGAAGATCGTCAGCTTGTCGCACTTCATCTTCAGGTTGGGATCGCTGACGATCACGTTTCGTTCAAACACGGCGCTGCCTTTCTGCGCGTCGTATTCGAGCCGGTCGGCGGTGACCACCGTCAGCTCCCCGACCGACGCCACGTCGTCGACCGTGCCGGGAGGCAGGGCCGGCGTCTCCCCGGCGGGGGCCATCGTGACCGACGTCGCGGCGGGCGCCGCCGCCCCGGGGGGACGCGTCTGGGCCGCCGCCCATCCGGGCGTCGCCGCGACCGCGATCCCCGCATACAGCCACCATCGTCGTATCATGGAACCACCTTCGCGTCCTTGATGTTCTTGCGCGCGTTGCGCAGAACCACCTTGGCATTGGTTTCGATCACGAAGCGCTGGTACGCCGCGTCGTACGAGAAGGACGTGCCCGTGATCACCGCGTCGCCGCGCATGATCCGCACGCTGTGGGGCGAGAGGGCGTTTTTGGTCCTCAGGTTGTACACGCAGTGCGGCGCGGTCACGCGGGTCTCGATCTGGCCGTCCTTGAACAGCTCGATCTTGAAGTTGCTGACCTCGACCATGTCCTTCGAGATCATCCGCGCCGACTCGCCCAGGAGCTGGGACTTGAGGTTCCCCTCGCGGTCATACTCCGGAACGCGGAAGTTCCCCGCCACTTCGTCCTTCATCATCTGCGCCAGCGCCACCCCGCCCGCCAGGGCGCATACCGCCATCGCCGCACGTCCGGCCGCGCGTCTCATGCCGTGCCCCCCGCGGAGCGCCCCGCCACGGCATCGATCGCGCACAGGGCGCGCCAGAGACCCGCCAGGGCGGCCACCGGGATCGCGTTGTCGCGATCCGACAACGCCTTCTCCGGATCCACGTGCGTCTCCAGGAAGACGGCGTCGCAGGCGCCCGTGGCCACCGCGGCCCGCGCCAGGGCGGGCGCCCAGCGCCCGTCGCCCCCCGACCGGTCGCCCGCCCCCCCCGGCCGCTGCACGCTGTGCGTGGCGTCGAAGACCACCGGGCAGCCCGTCTCGCGCATCGCCAGCAGGCTCCGCATGTCCGCCACAAGGTTGTTGTACCCGAAGCTGACCCCCCGCTCGGTGAGCAGGATCTTCCGGTTGCCCGTGCTTTCGATCTTCTCGATCACCGGCCGCAGGTCCCACGGCGCCATGAACTGCGCCTTCTTGACGTTGACCACGCGACCGGTCGCGCCGACCGCGAGCACGAGATCCGTCTGCCGGCAGAGGAACGCCGGGATCTGCAGGATGTCCGCCACCGCCGCCGCGCGGGCCGCCTCCTCGACGGTGTGCACGTCGGTCAGGATCGGAAGCCCATGGCGCGCCTTCACCTCGGCCAGGATCTCGAGGCCCCTGTCGATGCCCGGACCGCGATAGGAGCGAAGCGACGTACGGTTGGCCTTGTCGTAGGATGCCTTGAACACCAGCGGTATGCGCAGCCGCCGGCCCAACCGCGCCAGACGGCCGGCGAGATCCAGGCAGCCTTTCCGGCTTTCAATCACGCACGGCCCGGCGATCAGCGCGAGGGGCGCACGCCCCCCGATGGTCACCGAACCGACTCTTATCGAACGCATTATCGCCCCTTCGCCGTCGGTCCCTGCCTGTCTTCTACAGGAAGCGTAATGCAAACCACCCGGCGTTTCAACGAGGAACATCGTACTTCACCGCCCGAAGGGCGCGGGCGCGAACTGACGCACGCGAAGGCCGTGCCCGGTGCGCAAGGGGCGCGGACAGGATGGCCCGCGGCACGGCCCGGAACCGTACCGCGCACCATCCCGCGCGCGAGGGAAGGCGCTACTCCGCGGGCAGCAGGTCCAGCTCCGCCGCCGTCGCATAGGGCTCTTCGCGGTTCTGCGGAGAGAGGGCGCGAAGGCGGACGTAGCGGCCGGAGACGGCGGGGAAGCGGACTTCGTTCCGTATCTCCCCCTTCGAAAACTCGCCCTTCGCCACCGGCTGCCCCCAGGTCTTTCCGTCGCCGCTCACGTAAAACTCGTACGCCTTGATGTGGCCGTGATCCATGTCCATGCGCGCGGTGTAGACGAAGCCCCCGAAGCGGCGGGGCTCGCCGAGGTCGACCTGGATCTCGTGCGGATAGGGCGGCTTCTCCGGCTCCCACTGCGTGTGCCAGAACGTGTCGGTCTGACCGTCGATCAGGTGCTCCTTCTCCCCCTCGCCCTCGTGCACGCTGTCGGCGAAGACCACCTTCCACTTTCCCTTCGCCATCGCCGTCTCGCCGGCCCGAAGTTCGACCTCGCCGCTCGGCATCCACCCGAACACCTCCGCGCGCGCCTTCAGGACGGTCTGGCCGCCCGCCTTGACGGGACCGGTGTACGGCACCCAGGGTCCCTCGCCCATCGAGAACTGGATCTTCGCGCCCGGGGAGGCGCAGGCGATCACGATGGAACCGTCCGCGTCCCGCGACACCTCGGGAGGCGCGGTGACGGGCAGTTGCCGCCGGGCCAGCGCCTCCGCCTCCTCCGCCCCGCCCTTGAAGGGCCGCAGCGTCAACCGGTAGGAGTGCGGCTGCGAGGCCTTGATCATGAACGGGGCGTGCGGCATGGCCCCCCAGCTGTTGTCCCCCCCGACGCCCATCTGCCGGGCATCCAGGTTGAGCGTCACGTAGTCGCGCTTCGTCATCTCCCAGGCGTGCGGCGCGCTCATGAGGTCGTCGGTCGTGTAGTGCAGGGCATTCACGCTCAGACCCGGCTGGCCGATCGCCAGAAGCCCCACGCCCTGGCCGTCGGTGAGCGCGACCCATCGCACGTCGACCTTGTTGCCCGTCTCCCCCGGCTCGGAGTAGTCGTAGAACTGGCCGTCCACCGTCCCCTCGTACACGCCCATGCGGGCCGCGCACCGGTCGGCGCAGGTCTCGTGCGGGCCGCGTCCGCTCCACCGCAGGGTCTCGAATCCGGCCGGCAGGGCCATCTGGAGGCCGAACCGCGGCATCACGGGAAGGTCTCCCCGCGCGGGGTCGGGCGCGTAGTCGGCCTCGACCATCACGTCGCCCGTCGCCATCACGCGGTATCGCAGCGTGTAGGCGGCCTTGCCCGCCGCCGGCAGCGCGCCGTGGGCCGTCACGACAACGCATCGCGGGTTCGGCGTCTCGACGGTCACGGAGTCCGCCTTCCAGTCGCGGCCGGCGGTGCGCCAGAGCCCGAACTTGCCGGCCATTCCGTACCCGCGGTCGTTGTCCGTCGGCGCCCGCCAGAAGTGCGGCCGCAGGGGCTCCTTCACGAGCTCCGTGTCGCCCGCCTTCAGCGAGACCAGCAGACCGCTCGACCGGTCGACCGCGAGCGCGAATCCGCTCCCGGCCACCTCGATGCGGGCGGGCCCGTCCGACACCTTGAGCGGCTCCGCGCCGTCCAGCGCCGCCACCCGGCCCGGCGCCGAGGCGGGGAAGAGGAACTGGTCCCACGCCAGCTCGTGTCCGGCCGGCGCCCACGGCTGGTCGGCCTTGAGCACGAAGCGGACCTCCAGCCAGTACTCCGCCCCCGGCTCCGGCGTGACCGGCTTCACGCCCACCCGCACCACCGCCTCGGCGCCCGGGGGCAGATCCGGCACGTCGAATCCGCCCTCCTGAACCACCTTCCCGCCGGCCGTCAGCGCCCACTGGCCGGCGAAGAGGTCCTTCAGGTTGGTGAAGAAATACCCGTTGCGCACCTTCACGGAACCGGACCCGATCCCTCCCTGCTCCTCGGCCGGCGTCACGTGGATCGACTGGTACACCTTCTTCATCTCGAACAGGCCGGGGTGCGGCTCGCGGAGCGAATTGACCAGGCCGTTACAGCAGAAATTCTGGTCGCTCGGCACGTCCGCCGGCCCGAAATCGCCGCCGAACGCCTGGAACAACTTGTCGCCGGCCCTGGGTTTCAGCAGCTTGCCGTTGCGGTTCGGGTCCTGCGGCTGGAGGATGCTCTGGTCCACCCAGTCCCAGACCGATCCGCCCTGCAGGTGCGGTTTCGTGTAGATCTGGTCCCAGTACGACCACGCGTCGCCGTTGCTGTTGCCCATCGCGTGCGTGTACTCGCACATGATGAACGGCCGCGACCGCGCCCGCGAGGCGTAGCGGCCCAGCTGGGACGGCGCGGGGTACATCGGGCAGACGATGTCCGTCCACGGCGCCTCGCCGGCCTCGCACGAGTGCACGGGGCGCGACGGATCCCGCTGCTTCATCCACGCCGAGGTGGCCTCCAGATTCCGGCCGGGGCCGTTCTCGTTGCCCACCGACCAGAGGATCACGCAGGGGTGGTTCTTGTCGCGCTCGACCATCCGCACGGTCCGGTCCATGTACGCGGGCAGCCATTCCGCGTCCCTCGTCAGCGACTGGTGCCCGTGGCATTCGATGTTCGCCTCGTCGATCACGTACAGCCCGTAACGGTCGCAGAGGTCGTACCACGCCGGGTGGTTGGGATAGTGGCTGGTGCGGACCGTGTTGAGGTTGAACTGCTTCATCAACCGGATGTCCTTCTCCATCATCTCCACGTCCACGGCCTGTCCCCGGTACGGATCGTGCTCGTGGCGGTTGGTCCCCTTGACGAAGATCCGCTGGCCGTTGACCAGCAGATCGCCGTCCTTGATCTCCACCTCGCGGAAGCCGACGTTCACCGGGACGATCTCGATCGCCTTCCCGCCGGAATCCTTCAGCGTGAGCAGAAGCCGGTAGAGGTGCGGGGTCTCCGCCGACCACTTCAGCGGATTCGCGATCGACGCGAGCCGGAGCTCCGCGCCGGCCTCGCCGCCGGCCGGCGCCTTCACGCCCACCCGCGGAAGGGCCACGCGCTCGCCCCGCGGGGATTCCAGCCTGCCTTCGACGGACAGGTCCTGTTCCGCCCCGCCATTGGCGACGGTCACCTTCACCCGCAGCGACGCGTCGCGGTACCGCTCGTCGAGGTCGGTCTTGACCTCGACGTCGCGGATCCTCTGCGGCGCGGCGCTCCAGAGGTACACGTCGCGGAAGATGCCGCTCATGCGCCAGAAATCCTGGTCCTCCAGGTACGATCCGTCGCACCACCGGAAGTTCTCCACCGCCAGCAGGTTCGCGCCCGGCTTCACGTGGGGCGTGATGTCGAATTCCGCCGGCGTCCGGCTGTCCTTGCTCAGGCCGACCTTGTGGCCGTTGATCCAGAGGTAGAAGAAGGAGTTCACGCCGTCGAAGGTCAGGAAGACGCGGCGGTCGGCCCAGTCGGCGGGCACGTCGAAGGAGCGGCGGTAGCTGTTCACCGTGCTGTAGGGATTGTCCTCCGGAACCACGGGCGGCGTCGGCCGGCCCCAGGGATACTTGATGTTCACGTAGATCGGCACGCCGTAGCCTTCCATCTCGACGTTCGCCGGCACGGGGATCGTCGCCCATGCGCCGTCGTCGAAGTCGGGTTTGAAGAAGTCGGCGACCCGCTGCTTCGGGGTCGGGGAGTAGTGGTATTTCCAGTCGCCGTTGAGCGAGCGATACCAGGGGGACTTGACGCGTTCGGCATTGACGGCGAGGCCGATCGACCGCGCGACCGCCTCGTCGGGGCATGCGACCAGCGTCGCGTGCGGCCGCTCGGTGTTCCGCGACACCAGCTTCTGATTCTCCCAGTCCTTCGGCATGGTCTCCTGCCCCCCGGCCGCGCCGGTTCCGCACGCCATCATCAACGCCGCCACCGATCCGCAAAGGATGCTCGTGTTCATGTCTTCCTCTCCCCGCGTGCCCGCGCGCGACACCGCGGCCGGGCATTAATAGCGCAGAGTCGCCGGAGCGGTCCAATGGTTTCACCGCCCCCCCTGACCGGCGGGCGCATGTCCGATCTCCGGCGGAATCTCCGAATCCCCCCCTGGGGCGGCGTGCGCCGCGGGCCGCGATCCCCCGTTCCCGTCGCGTCAGGTTGCCGCGCCCTGCCCACCGCGGATTCGATGCCTGTCGTCCCCTTCTTCTCTCGGCGACGGCCGCCCCGATCACCATCCTGCCGATCTCGTTCTTTCTCGTCCTCCGCGCCCCCGCCCCTCGGCGCGAGTCATCTTCCTCTCGATCTTCGAGATGGTCTGCGAGTACATCCGTATGGCCGCCCGTCGATGCTTTCGATTCAGTTCAAGCAATGCCTTCTTGAAGGGCGCGAATCCCGCGACCTCTTCACCGTGCTTCTTGACGAGACGCATGTACCTCTTCTTCAGATCCCGCAGTTGGTCGAGATCCGTCATGGTAGTCCCCCGCCTGAACGCATATTTTGCGCCCCGTCGCTTCTCACGGATTCGTGTCGCCCCGGCCTGACTTGTCGATCCTCCGTCGGTTCACCTTGGGGGCAACGCTGCGCCCGGGGCCGGACGGGGTCAAGCGGTTTCTCGGCGAGTGTCTTTCGTGCCTCCGTGAGAGCCATCGTCCTTCATCGAACGACCTGCATCCGACAGCGGGAAGTGCAGGGCCGTTGCGGCAGCGCACGTCTACGGTCCCGGCGCGCACCCCTTTCGGCCCCGGGTGCTTCCCGCCCCATGTTCGCATTCCCCGCCTTCGCGTGCTGGGCAATGCCGACGGTGCTCATGGCGGCGTTCCAGGCCTCGGAAGCCGGATTGCCCGCGGGTTCCGGGGCTTGGAGGATGCCGCTCCGGCCGCGGTGAGGGTCGCCGGAACAATCTCAGGCCAGGCCGGCGGCCCGGAGGGCGGACTCGGCCACCGGCACGTCGGCCGGCGTGTCAACCCCGAGGCCGCGGTCGTCGGCGACGAGCACCTTCATGCGGCCTCCGAGGTGCAGGGCCCGGAGTTGTTCCAGCTTCTCCGCGAGCTCCAGCGCGCAGGGCGGCTCGGCGACCAGGCGCTCGAGAAACTCCGTGCGGTAGGCGTAGACGCCGATGTGGCGGTGGTGCAGGCCGGGCGGCGGCGGATCGCCCGGCCGGGCGTCGCGCACGTGCGGGATGACGGACCGCGAGAAGTAGAGGGCCCGGCCTTCGCGATCGAAGACGGCCTTGACGACGGTCGGCGCGGCGATGTGCGCGGGATTCGCCAGCGGGGCCGCGGCGGTCGCCATGTCCCACGCCCCCGAACCGATCGCCTCCGCCAGCCGGTCGATCAGCGCGGGCTCGATGAGCGGCTCGTCGCCCTGGATGTTGATCACCGCCTCCGCACTCCGCCCGCGCACCGCCTCCGCCACCCGATCGGTGCCCGACGGATGGTCCGGGGAGGTCAGGACGACCTCGACCTCCCACGCGCGGGCGGCGGCGGCGATGCGCGCGTCGTCGGTGGCCACGATGAGGCCGTCGAGGCGCCGGGCCTGTCGCGCGCGCTCCACGACCCATTGGAGCAACGGCTTGCCGCAGATCGGATGCAGGCTCTTGCCGGGGAAACGGGTGGAGCCCCAGCGCGACGGGATGACGCCGAGGATCATGCCGGGCCTTCCCCTCCGCGCATGTGCGCCAGCAGCTCGTCGGGCGAGCAGGACGCGGTGCCCATCTTGGCGACGACCACGCCCGCGGCGAAGTTGGCCACCTCGGCGGCTTCCCGGAACTCCGCCCCGGCGGCAAGGGCGAGGGCGCAGACACCGATGACCGTGTCGCCGGCGCCGCTGACGTCGAACACCTCGCGCGCGCGGGTGGGCACATGGGCCGGCGCGCGGCCGGGCTCGAGGAGCAACATGCCGAGCGGGCCGAGGGTGACGATCAGGTGCCGCGGCGCCCATCGCTCCAGCAACGCGGCGCCGGCCCGCAACAGGGCGCGATCGCGCAGCGGGTCCGGTCCGGCGCCGGGGTCCTTCAACCCGGCTCCCGCGAAGGCCTCCTTGCGGTTCGGCGTGGCGAACGTGATGCCGCGGACCGTGAGCTCCTCGTTGTCCTTCGGGTCCAGCCCGCAGGGCAGGTCCCGCTCCGCGGCGGCCTTGAGCGCCGCGTCCACGACCGCCTGGACGATCACGCCCTTCCCGTAGTCCTCGATCACGAGCGCATCGGAGCGGGCCGCCTCGGCGCGGAGGCGGGCCAGGACGGCGCGCAGAACCGGGCCGGCCATCTCCAGCGGCGCCTCCCGGTCGACCCGTACGACCTGCTGCCGCTCGGCGACGATGCGGGTCTTCACCGTCGTGGGCAGGCCGGCGCGCGTGGCGACGGAAAGCCCGACCCTCTGTCGTTTCAGCAGTCGCCGAAGCCGCCGGCCCTCGGCGTCGCCGCCCAGCACGCCGCACACCGTCGCCGCGCCGCCCAGGGCACGGATGTTGAGCGCCACGTTGCTGGCGCCGCCCGGCGCCTCGTGCTCGCGGCGGACGCGGACCACCGGCACCGGCGCCTCGGGCGAGAGGCGGTCGACGCTGCCGGTGACGTACCGGTCCAGCATCACATCGCCGACCACCAGCACCCGGCGCCGGGCGAAGCGCCGGAGCAGCTCCCGCGCCCGCTGGATGGACAGGCTCATGGCGACTTCACCCAGAAATCGTCCCCCGGCCCCCGCACCTTCTCCAGATGGGCGCGGACCCGTCCCACGGGCACCTCCGCCGCCACCAGGGTGCAGAGGCGGCGCGGATCGCGCGAGACCCACATCCACATGCGCCCCTTGCGCACGAAGACGCCCTCGAACGTGGCCGAGGGCTCGATCTTGAGGCACGGGACGTCGTCGTGGTCGCCGACGTCGAGATCCTCGTACCGGTCGGGCTTCACGATCAGCTCGTACATCTTCCGGTCCGCCATGACCATGAACGTCCGGCTCTCGCCGGGCTTGAACTCGAACCGGCGGAGCCACCACGGCAGGGAGATGATGCACCGCGTGTCGGGCTGGATTGCGAACTCCCGCTCCCGGCCGTCGAGCCTGGAGATCCAGCGGGCCTTACCGGCCGCGTGGTCGAACTGCGTCTCCTGATCGTACCGGCTTCGGCCCTCGTTGACCTTCTTCACGAAGCGCAGGGGCAGGAAGGTCACGGGGTCGATCACGCTCTCGACGAAATCGTCCACGGGGTAGAGGGTCGAGAGCACCTTGTTGGTCCGCGTGCGCATGCGGATGGCCACCCGCCAGCGCCCCCCCTCCTGGATCCACTCCGACCACACGAGGGCGGTGCCGACGGGGATGTGCCCCCAGGTGATCGTGTACTCCAGCGTCTCGCCCACCGGGAACCAGAGCTCCGGCACGGCGCCGGGCGGCGGCGCCAGCGGTTCGGCGGGCGGCCCGTCGACGGGGATCGGGACCTTCTCGCGGGGCATCTCCTGCTTCGGCTCCTTCTTCACCGGCGAACGGGCGGGCAGGACGGTCCGTTCGGGCGGAAGGCCGTCGGTCGCAGCCGCGGCATCCGGCGCCGGCGCGTCGACCGCGGCCGCCACGGCGAGAACCGCGGCCGCCAGCGGAGAGGCAGAAAGGCATCGCTTCATGCGTTCACCTCGACGTTCCGAACGGCTTGTTGCGCGGGCCGGGCGCCCGCCAACCGGATGACGAGCAGTTCCAGGAGCAGCTCGGGGGAGGAGAAGCCCGAGACCATCTGTTCGCGGACGCGCGTGATGTCGCGCATGGCCCGGGCCAGCTCCCGCCCGCTGTACCGCGCCGCCTGGCCCAGCAGCACGCCGGCCTTGAACGGGTGCATGCGGCGGGGATCCCACCCGTCCAGCGCCGACAAGGCCTGTTCCGCCCGCGGATCCCGCGTCCATTCCACCAGGCGGCCCGCGGGTCGGACCCACCCGCGCTCGCGGGCGTCGCGCAGCACCGCCATCTCGCGGAAGCGCGCCTCCACCAGGTTGATCAGCCAGATGGGCTCCTCGCGCTGGAACATCAGATGCCGGAAGACGTCCATCGCCCCGCGCAGATCGCGGCCCGCCACCCGTTCGGCCAGGTCCCAGGCCGCCGACTCGCGGGAGGGCGACGCGATCTCGCGCACGTCGGCCGGCGTCGCCTCGTTCCGGTCGCCGAGATAGGCCTGCATCTTGGCCGCCTCGGAGTAGATCGTCCGCGTGTCGAGGCCGACGCGATCGACAAACAGCGCCAGCGTCTCGGAGTCCGCCCGGAGACCGGCCTCGCGGAACGCCTCCGCCGCCCGGTCCTGCGCGTGTCCGGACGCTTGCCAGGACTTCTCCGGCAGCGAGAAGGCGACCGCCAGCCCCGCGGCCTCGCAGGCCTTGACGAACGCGGACCGCCCGTCCGCCGCGCGGGCCGTGATGACAAGCTGGTGGCCCTCGGGAAGTCCCGACTTGATCAGGCGGGTCAGCTCGTCGAGCCACGGGCGCACGGTCTCGTGGTTGACGATGTCCGTCTTCTTCAGGAAGCTCACGCCGCGGAACCACACCGCCTTCCGACCGCCCAGCAAGCCGGGGGTCCGAACGGCGATGAGGCATTGGCGCAGGGCCTGCGTCGCCCGCTCGGCGGTCTCGGCCTGACCGTTGATCTCCTCCGCGCCGAACATCCGGCTCTCGGCAGGGCACAGGCCCTCGTAGATGCGGCGGCCGTGCTCGGCGACGAGGTACTCGTCATCCCCGAAGAGGAGATAGACCGGGATGGTCGGCGACGCCGTCGGCGCCGCCGGCATCCCCGCGTCATGACTTCTGGTACGCGCGCCGGCCATGGATAGGCGGCAATCTAGCAGATGAAGGGGCCGGAGCGAATGAAAAAGCCGGCTCAGAGGCGGAACCGCGCGGGAAGGAGGCGGCCGAGCGTGAGGCGCTTCACCGGACTGCGCGCCGCGGCCCGGGTGACCAGCACCGGCGTGTCCGGGGCGGCGAATTCCGCCAGCACCTGCCGGCAGGCCCCGCAGGGGACGGGAAGCGCCCGCCCGCGGGCGGCGACCGCGACGGCCTTCAGCGCGCGCGCGCCGGCGGTCACGGCCGCGCCAACCGCGACCCGTTCGGCGCACATGGTAAGGCCGTAGGAGGCGTTCTCCACGTTGCAGCCGGCGAAGATCCTCCCGTCGTCGGCCAGCACGGCGGCGCCGACGCGATAGCGGGAATAGGGCGCGTGCGCCCTGGGCGCCGCGCCGCGCGCCGCCTCGACCAGCCGTGCCGCCTCATCCGCCTTCATGGGCCAGCTCCTTCCAGAACGCCTCGATCACCGCCCGCATGCGCGGCAGGGCCGCGCGGGCCGCCGCCGCGACGTCGTCGTGGCTGAGGGGCGTCGGCGAGAGACCGGCGGCGAGGTTGCCGATGCACGAGAGCGCCGCGACCCGCAGTCCCGCGGCATGGGCGAGGGTGGCCTCGGGGGCGGTGGACATCCCGACGGCGTCGGCCCCCAGCCGGCCGAACGCGCGCACTTCCGCCGGCGTCTCGTAGGCCGGACCGCTGACCGCCAGGTACACCCCGCGGCTCAGGGCGACGCCCGCGGCGGCGGCCGCGCGTTCGAGGGCCGCCACGAGCGCCGGGTCGTAGACGTGCGTCTGGTCCGGAAAACGCGGTCCCCAGAACGGGTCGTGCGCGCCCGTCAGGGGCGAGGCGCCCATGAGGTTGATGTGATCGGTGACCGCCATGAGATCGCCCGCGCGCAGGCCCTCGCGGATGCCGCCCGCGGCGTTGGTCAGCATGACGCCGCGCGCGCCGAGGCGCCGGAGGACGAACACGGGGAGGGCGACGGGCGCCCAGCCCGCCCCCTCGTAGCCGTGGCGGCGGCCCTGGAAGATCAGCGTCTCGACGCCCGCGGCGACCGCCCACGCCAGCCGGCCCGCGTGTCCCTGCACCCCGGTCGCGCCCAGCCCGGGGATGCGGTCGTACGGCGCCTCGTCCCGTATCTCGAACGCGCGCGCGACCTCGCCCCACCCCGATCCCAGCACCAGGCCCCACGCCGGTCGGGCGCGGGGCCAGCGGTGCGCCACGGCCTCCGCCGCGGGCTCCAGCTGCGCACGGTCGATCATACGACCTTCTCCACGGCGCGCACCGTCGGTTCGACCGGCAGATCGGAGAACACGAACGCGCCGGCGAGGACCTTGCGCGCCTGGGTCAGGCGCTCTTCGTCCGAGGCATGGATGACCGCCAGGGTCTGGCCCTTCTCCACGCGCTGTCCGACCTTCGCCATCTCCGCGATCCCCACGGCGGGATCCACCGCGTCCTCGGTGCGCATGCGGCCGGCCCCGAGCAGGACGCAGGCCCGGCCGGTCTTCTCCGCGTCCACGGCCGCCAGGTATCCGTCGCAGGGCGCGGCGAGCGGCTGCTGAATCCGGGCGCAGGGCAGGCGGTTGTAATCGTCCACCGCCTCCGTGTCGCCGCCGTGCGCCGCCACCATCTCCTTGAACTTCGCCACCGCCGCCCCCGAGGCCACCGCCGCCTTCAGGCGGTCGGTCGCGGCGGCGCCGTTCGGCGCGAGCCCCGCCATCACCAGCAGCTCCGCCCCGAGCGCCAGCGTGAGGTCCATCACGTCGGCCGGCCCGCGCCCGTAGAGGCATTCCACCGATTCCACGACCTCCAGGGCGTTGCCCGCGGTCCGCCCGAGGGGTTCGTTCATGTCGGTCAGCAGCGCCGTCACCTTCCGGCCCATTTCGCGGCCCACGCGCACGAGACTCGAGGCAAGCCGGTGGGCGTCCATGCGCGTCCGCATGAAGGCGCCGGTTCCGAACTTCACGTCCAGCACGAGATGGTCGATGCCCTCCGCCAGCTTCTTCGACATGATGCTGGCCGTGATGAGCGGGATCGACGGAACGGTCGCCGTCACGTCGCGCAGCGCGTAGAGCTTGCGGTCGGCCGGAACCAGCCGCGCCGTCTGGCCCGTGATCGAACACCCGCACGTGCGCACGACCCGCACGAATTCCTCCTCGGACAGGTCGGTCCGGTAGCCGGGGATGGACGCGAGCTTGTCCAGCGTGCCGCCCGTGATGCCCAGCCCCCGCCCGGAGATCATCGGCACCGCCGCGCCGCAGCAGGCGAGCAGGGGGGCGAGCACGAGGGAGATCTTGTCGCCGATCCCGCCGGTGGAGTGCTTGTCCACGCGCGGCGCGGCGATCGAGGAGGCGTCGATCAGGTCGCCCGACCGCATCATCGCGTCGGTGAGCAGCGCGGTCTCCGCGGCGTTCATGCCGCGGAGGAAGATCGCCATGGCCATCGCGGCCATCTGGTAGTCCGGTATGTCGCCGCGCGTGTAGCCGCCGATGAAGAACCGGATCTCCTCCTCGTTCAACGCATGCCCATCGCGCTTCTTCTCGATGATCCACTGCGGAACCATGACCGATCCTCCGCGCCGTCCGCACCCACTGCACTATACGCGCGATCCGGCCGCCGGCGCACTCCGAAACCGCCGCGAGGACGCGAACGACGCCGGCCCCTCACCCGGCGTCCCCCGGGCCGGACGGGGCCTCCAGCTCCCGGACCGCCTGCCGGAGGTACTCCGCCAGCGGCTCCCGGAGATCCCGACGCCGCAGCCCGAAGGCGATGTTGGTCTTGATGAAATCCAGGCGGTTGCCGATGTCGTACCGGACGCCGTGGAACCGCAGCCCGTACATCGCCTGCGCGCGCACCATGGCGCGCATGGCGTCGGTGAGCTGGATCTCGTTGTTCTTGCCGCGCGGCGTCGAGGCGATGAAGCCGAAGATGTCGGCCGACAGCACGTAGCGGCCCGCGATGGCCAGGGTGGAGGGCGCCTCGTCGGGGGCCGGCTTCTCGACGAAGTCGTCGATCAGGTAGAGCCCCTCCTCCATGGGGCGGCCCGCGATCACGCCGTAGCGCTGCACCCGCTCGCGCGGCACCTCTTCGAGGGCGACGACGGACTCGCGGTAGCGCGCGTAGACGTCGATGAGCTGTCGCGTCACCGGTTGGTCGGATTCGATCAGCGTGTCGCCGAGCAGCACCGCAAAGGGCTCGCTTCCGACGTGGCTGCGCGCGTAGGCGATCGCGTCGCCCAGCCCGTTCAGCTCCTTCTGCCACACGAAATGCACGTCGGCGAGGTTCGAGATGCGGCGGATCTGCTCCAGTTCCGCGGCCCGCCCCTTCTCCTCCAGCTCGCGCTCGAGATCGAAGTTGCGGTCGAAGTGCTCCTCGATTGCCCGCTTGCCCTTCCCGATGATCATCAGGATGTCGGTGATGCCCGAGGCCACCGCCTCCTCGACCACGTACTGGATCGTGGGCGTGTCGACGATCGGCAGCATCTCCTTGGGCTGCGACTTGGTCGCCGGCAGCAGCCGCGTGCCGAAGCCGGCCGCGGGGATGACGGCCTTGCGGATCATGCGCCCTCCCTTGGCGGCGTGATGGCGGGCCGCAGGACGCGGGCCTGGAGGGCGCCGAGCGCCTCCTCCAGCCGCCGGAACATCGCATCGTCTTCGCAGACGCCCACAATCGCCCCGCCGGATCCCGTGAACTTCGCGCTCGCCCCCGCGGCGCGCGCCGTCTCGATGAGGCGCAGGTTCCCGGGGCTGATGGTCAACACGCGCCGGCGCAGGTCGAAGTTGGCGTCGATCAGGCGCCCCAGCTCCGCGACGTCGCGCCGCACCAGGCACTCGCGCGCCTGCCGCGCGTAGTCGGCCCACACCCGGACCGCCTCCAGGACGTCGGGCTCGCCGCGGTCATAGCGCCCCCGGAGGTCCCCGTGCGACACGCCCGACTCCTCCGCCAGGTCGGCCGTGTAGGCGATGTACAGCGGGGGCAGCAGCGAGGGTTCCAGCCGCTCGTAGCGGCCGACGCCCTGTCGGTCCATGAGCTCCTTCGCGAAGTCCATGTAGACCACCCCCTCGTACACCTGCACCACGCGATCCTGCAGGCCGGCGGCGATGCCCAGTTCCTGGGTCTCGACCGACAGGATGAGGTTGGCGAGCTGCGGCGACGGGATCGAGACCTCGAAGAACTCCATCAGCGCCCGCAGGCAGGCGGTGATGATCGCGCTGGAGCCCGCGAGGCCGACGTGGTGAGGGATGTCGGTGTCGTAGCGCAGCGTGAAATTGCGCGGGGCGAGCGACAGATGATGTTCATGGCAGTACTCCCGGAAGCGCTTCACGGCCGCCTTCAGCAGCCGGATGCCGCCGTAGTAGCCGTAGAGGCGGACGTCCTGCCCGAGGGCCTCCATGCTTGCGAACCTCGATTCGTCCCGCGGGCTCGGCAGGATCTCGAGCTCCGGGGTCTCGTACAGCGTCACCTCCGCCCGGAAATTGCTGAAACAGAAGGAAAGGGTGCGGCCGAAATACCCGTCGGACGGATTGCCCATCAACCCCGCCCGCGGATGGGCCCGACAACGAATGATCATAGATGGCCTCTCGTGTGCACGGCCGCTTATCGCAGAAAGGTCGCTCCAAGGCCATTCCAAACGCCCACCCCGCGGTCCGGCGCTGCAGCCCGCGCGAAGCCCGGTCCACGGAGCGGGCGGCGACGTGCCGAGAGCCGGAAGCGCGGAGACGCCCGCGGACCCACCGGCCTGCCGTGACGCCAGTTCGGCCAGAATCCATCGCGGCGGAGGACACGGGCGGCGCTGCCGATGAGTATCGCGCGTGGGCGTTTGATCTGTACCTGCGCGAAGGGACTCGCTGTTGTTGCACCCGCTTTTGTCCTCGTCACAACGCTCGTCTATTTCGCTTCCTCGCAAGATGCCGACGTTGAGGTTGGACCACAAGCCAACGCGTGGTCCGACCTCGCGAAGGAATACCTGGCCGCCCGCGAAAACCTTTGGCCGATCGTGCCACCGTCGGAGGTGTTCACCGCCGCAGACACCACGGCGGTCAAGGCCGAGACGCTGGCCGCGTGGCAGGAGATGCCGCTCTGGTTCATCCCGTTCGAGATGGGCGTGTGGTACTACGGCGACCTGAGCCCGCTGGCCGCCGAGGTCGCGCCCGGAACAGAAGCCGCCGTTTTCGACAGGCCAACGCAACCGTTCGTGGCCGCCACCGAGCGTCTGGCGCGCCTCTGCGCCTGAATCCGCCACCCGGCGGGCCGTCTTCCAGCGAGCGGTGCGAGCGGGTGGTCAATCCTTCTTTCGCGCCCCCTTCATGATGTCCGCAAGCCTCGCTAGAAATCCAGGGAGATTCAACGACGCGCTGGCTCCGGACTCCATGGGGTTCAGCGTCCGGGATAGGAGGATACGCCGTTCGGCGCCAATCAGGTCGGCCACCTTGTTCAGGCGCGCCAGATCGTCCGCCTTCGGGTCTGCCGTCAACTTGATTTCGCAGGCCCAGCGTTCGGTGCCGAAATCGAGCAGCAGGTCGATCTCGTACTGGTCGGAAGTTCGCAAATGGTACGGTGCGCAGTCGGTGCCGGACGCATTCAAACGCGAGAACGCCTGCTGGATCACGAACCCCTCCCAGCTTGCGCCAACCCAAGGCTGCGACAACAACGCATCCATGGTCGAGATCCCGGACAGCGCGTGCAGCAACCCGCTATCCCGCCAATAGACCTTGGGGCTCTTCACGAGCCGCTTCCTGACATTCGCGTGAAAGGGCTGCAGACGCCGCAAGAGGAATGCGCCTTCCAGATAGTCCATGTAGCTGTTCACCGTCTGGTAGTTCAGCCCCAGGCTCTGGCCGATGGCGCTGGCGTTCCATGGCGTTCCGTTGGCCACGGCCAGCATCTTGAACAGCCGTTCGGTCATGTGCGGCTTGGAGGGCAGTCCCCATGTCGGAAGATCGCGCTGCGCCAGCAGAGCGAGGTAGTTGCGCTGCCATCCGGGCATGGCGTCCGTTCCCAGAATGCCGCCGTCGGGGAATCCGCCGTGAAGCCACAGGGCGTCGAGCGCTTCCGCTCCGACTTCATCGAGAAAGAAGGGGGTCAGTTCGACGAGGCCAAGCCGACCGGCCAGAGATTCCGAAACCTCGCGCATCAGGGCCGGGGAGACGGAACCCAGAACCAGAAAGCGGCCCGCAGACCGACGCCGCCGGTCAATGGCGGACCGCATCCGCTTGAAAATCGGCGGATACGACCGCGCCTCATCCAGAACAACCAGATTCCTTCCCTCAATCAACCGATCCCATGACAGGTCGAGTTTGAGGACGTCGGCTTCATCCTCCAGATCGAAGTAATGACCACCCAGCGATTGCGCCAGTGTCGTCTTTCCGCACTGACGCGGCCCGACCAAGGCGACGGCCGGGTAGCGCTGAAGCTCCTGTTGCAGTCGCGGTCCTATGGCCCTTGGTTTCGTGGTTTGCAATATACAATAGCGTTTGTGTTTTGCAAACCTATTCCTCTTGAGACCACGGTGCGCGGGGGGAGCATGGATACTCAGAATCTCGTGGGAGTTGACCGGCAAACGGGACCTCGCTGTGGATTGAGTCGCTGCGACGGGACGGTTCGCAAGTCCCATCGAAATGGGGCGGATCACTTTCGGATCGCAGGATGTAAACGTAGAAGAAAGCGGTCCTCATGGTTGCCCTGTGCCTGGATGGCGTGCCTTGCCCACCTACGTTGCTTCGCAACTACGGCGCGGCAGCCCTCGCTCGCCGCGGGCGCGCCTATCGTGACCCTCTTCGAGGGGCCAACGCTGCCGTGGATGCTGACGGTC
>CAZSUU010000072.1:0-22956 GCA_964610105.1 uncultured Verrucomicrobiota bacterium
ACAACTCGTTGCTTATGAACAGCCCGAATCTTGAAACTGTAGAAGATGGGTCAGGCTCGTCGCCCCCGAGATCGCATGATCAAGCTGCGCCTCTAACGGTGCGCCAGCCGCGCGGGTGACCGGAGACAGACTCCTCGCCGGGTCGTCAACGGCATCGTCACCAGGCCAGGCCTGCCGTCTTTGAACGGGCGGTCTGCGTGGACTACACCTCCACGGTCAGCACCCGATATGCCATTCCTTGGTACTTGAGTTCGCCCGCGGTTGTGTCGTGCTTCAACACCGCCAAGAAGGCGGTACGTTTGCCCGCATATGTGATCACACAATTTCCGGCCCATGGTTCGATGCAGAGAAAGACGTCCCTGCCCCTGCACCCCACCACTCCGATGAAATGCGAGACAGCCACGCCGGTTCCGTACCCGAGGCCCACGCGCACGGGCCACTTCTGAAGCGTCAGACTTCTCTCGATGTCATCACAGGCCTTCGCAACCCGGCTTGGATCACACATTCCGGTGCCTGGTGCGAGCAGGGATCTGCAATTCCGGCTCTTCCACTTCATGTACTTCTGAAAGAACACCTTGACGATAGTTCCGCATGCCTTGCCAGAGACGTTCATGTTCCGGCACGTGTTCAGGAACTCACGGTTGTTCTGATTCCAGGGGATGAAACTGGCAGCGCGACCCGCTTCTGAGGTGGGATTGCTTTGAGCGGCATTGTCCACAAGCAACTTGTAGACCTCAAGACGATTCGTCAACGCACCTGTCGTATCGCCCTTCTTATACCACTCGTCGAACCACCATCTCGTACTCTTGGTCTCCGGCGGCGTCGTCGTCTGATGCAAGTAGTGCCACAGCAAGTCCGTCGTCCAATGGGCATCCCTTGTGTAGGCCATCTCCGCACCTCCATTGAAGTAAGCGCTCTTCAGCCAGAGTCCGGCCGTGTGCATCTGCCGTTCATTCCGCTTCCCTGCCGATGCATCCCATGCAACCGCTTGTCCTGCCCGACAGCGGACTGCTTGGAAGAAGACTACCGCCCGCGGCGGTGAGTCTTTACTCCTCGCAACTCCATGTTTGTCGGACAGTATGGGTCCGCTGGACGGTGTCGGTCAAGCCCTTGGTCGCGAGAACCTCTGACTACTGAACGTCGGGAGGGCGTTCAGTACCGCGGTGTGTACCCAGGGCCCAGATGACAGAGCGAGAGTAGACCGGTCCTGTTCTCGCCACAATCAGCCCTCCGACGTGTGTGCGTGCCCCCGACGTGGAGGTGTCCCGCCGTGAATCCGGCGGGTGTTCATCGCGGGTGTCGCGTGCGGAAAGACCCGCGGAGGATGTATGCGCCTGGACCACGGGGTAAGCGGATCTCGTCCCCTGCCTTCAGCGACAGATTCGTCACAACCGTCCCAGTCAGCGGATGGTAGACTCGACCCTCCAGGGGCCGGCGTGCCCGCAGGGTGGCGCCGCCCTCCAGTATTCCGATGGGCAGCGCCACGAACTCGTCCCCCTTGCGCGCGCCCGTATTCCGCACGAGCCCGTTGGTCGGGTGGGCGACCTCCGGCCACCAGGTGTTCGGCCGGCCGTTGGCATACGCCGTGAACGGTGCGTCCGCCTCCCGGCCGTCGTTGCGCCGCCAACTGGGCAGATCGGGAGGCAGGATGCGGAGCATGTGCTGGTAGTCGCCCACAGCCGGCATCGCCTGGAACTCCTCCTCGCCGAAAACGCCAGCCCGGGAATGGAACACGTACATCGGCAGATTCGCCGCCCACGCGAACGCCGCCGCCATCACGAGTTTGATGGGGTCGTTCTCCTCGCCCACGGACGAACCGGGGCCGATCGGCTCGTTGCTGCTGAAGGGCGGCAACCCCGGCCGATCGCCCGACCCGTAGCAGTCGCGCACAGGCAGCCAGCCGCCCTCCGCGGTCCTGATGTCGCGGCTGAAATGGAAGGTGGCGATGTCCGCCCCGCTGTGGCCGTACAGGGCGACGAGACCCGCCTGTCCGGCCTCATGGTTCGAAGTGATGGCCACCGGAATGTCCGTACGGTCGACAAGAAACCGGGTGAACTCCCGCAGGTCCTTGATCCCTTGCGGGCCTGGGAAGCCGTTCTGCCAGGCCTCGTTGGCCACTTCGAGCAGGATCACCTTGTGCTCGCGGCCGGCGAGCTGCTCGAGCAGGGTGCGCAGGTGGTTCATTCGATCCGCCTTGTCGGGCATCATCTGCGCGTCGGCGAAGATGGTCACCTGTACGCGCAGGCCCTGGCTGTAGGCGGTGTCAATGGTGTCGCGGAACCGACTCCAGTAATCGGGCCACGCGTCCACCGGCACACCGATGCGATTCCGAAAACGGACGGGAGCGATCTCGCGCCCCCGCCATGCCTCATGCCAGCCGACCATCGAGAGGATGCGCACATAGTTCATCTTATTCGAGGCCAGGAACGCCAGGTCCCGGGTCAGACGCGCGCGGTCGAACTTGGCGCGGCGCAGGGCTTGAAAATAGGAGGCGCCGAGCCCGAGAAATGGCCCCGAGTTGTCGCACAGCGAGCGTCCCTCGATCCGCACGAGGTCCGCGCCGCCCGGCGCGGGATTCGCAGCCGCGCCGGGACCGGTCACGATGGCGCGGCCCGCCGGCGGCGTAGTCCCTGTGGCGTTTGCCAAGGCGGAGCCGACCTGGTGCGGGCCGGAGTCGGCGACCGAAGCGTCTTCGCCGCCCGTGCAGGCACAGACCGCAAGGCCGAGCCCTGCACACACGGAATGCGCGACGCAGGCGGACACACGGAGGGCAGGGGTGAGGGACGCCATGCCACTCATGCTCGGTGGGATGGGGGAGAATTTCAAGCCCGGACCGCAGGGCCGGCGTTCGGACACGTGAGCGCTGACGCGCGGCTGGCGCGACGGCGCGCCGGCCGCTATGATGCAGCCCTGATGGCGGCGATTTTCCAGACCTTGGAACGGTTCTTTGGCCATATGTCCGATGATCGGGCACTGGCGTGGGGGCGATGGCTGGGACGGTTCTTCGGGCAAGCAGTGCGCTATCACCGGAAGGACGCGTTGGACGCCTTGCGGCGCGCGTTTCCGGGGAAGACGACAGCGGAGGCGCGGCGCATCGCCAACGCGATGTACGAGCACCTGGGCATGAACGGCGTGGAGTCGGTCCGTCTGCCCGTCGTCGGGCGCGCTTACATCGAACGGGCCATCGAATGGGAGAACATCCACATTCTGAAGGAGGCGCTCAAGGAGGGCCGGGGGGTGCTGGTGCTGACCGCGCACTGCGGCAACTGGGAGCTCTCCTGCACGGCGACGCCGGTCTTCGGCATGCCCATCACGATCGTCGTGAAAAGGGTCAAGGGGCGGTTGCTCAACGAGCACGTCAACGCGCTGCGCACCCAGTTCGGTCTGAAGGTCGTGCCGGCCCAGAACTCCTATCGCGAATGCCTGCGCGCCCTCCGGCGCAACGAAATCCTCGGGTTCGTGCTGGACCAGAACATGACGCGAGACGAGGGCGTGTTCGTCGACTTCTTCGGACGTCCGGCCTGTACGACGCCGGGCCTGGCCCACATGGCCGCCCGCGCGCAAGTGCCGGTGGTTCCCACCTTCATCGAGCGGCTTCCTTCCGGCCGTCATCTCATCCGCACCCTCGATCCGCTTCCGCCTCCGCCGGACCACGAGCCGGACACCCTTCGCGAGGCCACGCAGACGTACACGCGGATCATCGAGAACCACATCCGCGCGCGGCCGGAGCAGTGGATCTGGATTCACCGGCGGTGGCGCACGATTCCCCTGGCTCAAGGATAAATGCTTGCAATGGCACAGAATAGCCTTTGACGCCGACCGGTTCCGGCGATAGTATATCCAAGCGTGGTTTGAAGAGGCATCGAATTCTGGCCTCCTGAGGATGGAATCGGGAGGCCATGTGGAAAAGTATATGAAGAATCCATATCTAGGTTTTATCCGCGATTACGCGAAGCTGTCGAGGATCGCGAAGGGCCTTCCGCAGGGCGGTTTCCAGAGCACGGCGCACCCCCCCGCGGCGCCAGACGCGCCCAAGGCGCTCCTGTTTTCACCGCACCCGGACGACGAGAGCATCATCGGCGCCCTGGCGCTGCGTCTCCTCCGCGAGCGAGGAATGAATGTCATCAACGTGGCGGTGACGCAGGGCAGCAACCACGAGCGTCAGGCGGCGCGGCTGCAGGAGCTGCGCGATGCGTGCGCGTATCTGGGGTTCGGTTTGCTGACGACGGTGCCGGGCGGTCTGGAGAAGATCAGTCCGAAAGGGCGGGCCGCCGACCCGGCGAACTGGGCGAAGGCGGTGGAGGTGATCGCGGGCATCCTGTCCGGGGAGCAGCCGAAGATCGTCTTCTTCCCGCACGAGGCCGACTGGAACGGCACACACATCGGCACGCATCATCTCGTGGTCGACGCCATGAAGTCGCTCGGCGAGGCCTTCACCACGATCGTGGTCGAGACGGAGTTCTGGGCGGCGATGCCGGACCCGAACCTCATGGTCGAGTCCGGCGTCGCGGACGTGGCGGACATGGTGGCGGCGATCTCCTGTCACATCGGCGAGGTGCGGCGCAATCCGTATCACCTCACGCTGCCGGCCTGGATGCAGGACAACGTGCGCCGCGGCGGCGAGCTGGTCGGCGGGCAGGGCGGCGCGGCGCCGGACTTTGCGTTCGCCACCCTGTACCGATTGCGCCGGTGGGCGGAGGGCGGGTGGCAGGGCGCGCTCGCGCAGGGCGTGAACCTGCCCAAGGAGAAACCGGCCGACGTGCTGGGGCTTGTGGGCGGCTGACAGGCCGTCGGGCTGGCAGCCGACGGCGCAGGAAAGTCAACGGGTCACGAAGGGAAGGGCATCGCGGCATGAAGGTGGCATTCCACGGGCACGTGCGGCAGTACGAGGGCATCAGGGAGGAGATCGACGCCAACATCCGCGAGGTGCTGTACAGCGGCCAGTACGTGATGGGGCCGATGCGGAAGAAGTTCGAGGCGCTGGCGGAGCCGGCGGACGAGCAGGCGCTGCTGCGCGCCCGCGTCTCCGGGCAGGCCGTCATGGCGTCGCGCGACCCGAACCGGCGGGAGTTCGGGCTGTAGCGTTGCCCGGCCCGTTGGCGCCTTTCGGGCGCCAGACACGTCTTTGCGTGGTACGTTTGGCTTGTGTTTGTCATGGCCTTGGGCGGCGGGCCTTCTCGCGTTCGCCTGTGTTCATCAGCGGTTGGAATGTCATTACCTGAGCGAGACCATCATGCAAGTGATCATACGTCCGACGCGCGAAGAAGCCTCGATGCTGGTCGCGAGACTGATCGACAAGGCCCTGCGGGCGCGGCCGAACCTGGTGCTGGGCCTGGCGACTGGCCGGACGATGGAGCGGCTGTACGCCCAGCTCGTCCGCCTGCACCGTGAGGCCGGGCTCGACTTCTCGCAGTGCCGCACCTTCAACCTCGACGAGTACATCGGCCTGGCGCCGGAGGACGAGAACTCCTACCGCTTCTACATGAACCGGCACCTGTTCGACCACGTCAACATCGACAAGCGCAACACGCATCTGCCGGATGGGCGGGCCCCGGACCTGGTGGCGGAATGCCGGCGGTACGAGCAATTGATCGCGGAGAGCGGCGGCATCGACCTCCAATTGCTGGGGATCGGGAAATCGGGCCACATCGGGTTCAACGAACCGCTGTCGGCGCTGCGCTCGCGCACCCGCGACAAGACGCTGACCCCGACCACGATCGCCGAGAACTCCACGCTCTTCAAGGATCCCTCCGCGATGCCCAGGCGGGCGATCACGATGGGCGTGGGCACGATCCTCGAATGCCGGCGGTTGCTGGCGCTCGTCACCGGCCGCAGCAAGGCCGACGTCCTGGCCCGGGCGGTCGAGGGTCCGATCACCTCGATGGTCTCCGCGAGCGCGATCCAGCTGCATCCGCACTGCAGCGTGATCGCCGACGAGGATGCGGCGTCGGCCCTGCGTGAGACGGAGTACTACCGCTGGATCTTCGAGAACGAACCCGAGTGGGTCGAGTTCAGGTAGCCCTTCGGTCTCCCGCGCGACACCGGCCCGCCGGCAAGGGCGAGGTTCACGCCACCCACGGCCGGGGACGGTTCTTCGCGGCCGCCACCGCCTCGGTGGCGATGCGGGCGTCCTCCGTGATCTGGAAGTCGAACATGCCGACCACGCAGAAATCCGCCCCCTTCTCGAAGGCGTACTTGAAGCCCGCGCCGGGGTGGATGGCCCCGGCCGCCAGCACCTTGTAGGCGAGCCACGGCCGCTTGATGCCGCGCATGAACTCGATCGTGGCCTCCGCGTCCATGCACCAGTAGTTGTCGGCGCCGTAGTTGTCGATCACGTCCTTCGTCTGGTCCGGCCGGCGCTTGGACCAGTAGTCGTTGGAGTGAAGGGTCTTCATGTAGAAGTCCGGCTGGATCCCCGCCTTCTCCACGGCCATGGGCGTACGCAGCTCGTGACCGGCGACGCCGGCGATAATGCCGTGGGCCTGCACCTTGGCGACAAACTCGCCGATCTTGTCCACGGCGCCCGATCGCGCCCATGCGTCCCCCGCGTTTCCGACCAGCAGCGCTCCGACGACGCCCGCGTCCACGGCCTCCTGGATGACGGGATCCATCGCATCCTTCTCGGGGGAGAGCTGCGCGAGGCACTGGATCTTGCCGCCGCGCTTGATGTACGTGCGGAAGAGATCCAGCGCCCGCCGGTCGCTCGGGTTGAAGATCATCGTGTTGATGCCGTGCTGCTCGCACAGGGCCCAGGTCTCCTGGATCTTCTCGTCGGTGAAATAGGCCGTCAGCAGTTTCGACACGTAGATCAGGTCGCGGCTGTGCGCGTAGCCGCTGATCAGGTTCCCGCCGCAGATCAGACGGCTGATGCGGACCTTGCCGATCGTCCCCGACGGAATCGGGACGTCACCCGACGGCGCCGCGCCCGGAGGGGCGTCGGCGCGGGCCAGGAGGGCATGCTCTTCGTGGCTTGCGAGCAGCGGGGCGGCCAGCGAGGCGGCCAGGGACGTCTGGAGGAAATTCCGGCGGCTGTGACGGGTCTTCATGTCTGCATCGATCTCCCGGTCAAGGTTGGCGGATGGTCGCGCAGGGCCGACTTGGTGGCAAGAGCAATTCTCGGCGCGGATGGAACGTGGTGAGTCGTCGTCGCGGAAGCTCCCTGCCTCGCCGAAGGCCATGCAGGGCAAGCGACCGGGCCGACGCCGTTCGGTTGATCAGGACTCGCAGCAGCTCGTCCCTCCATTGCGGATGAAGCGGCGGCCGGCCTGCCGCTTCGAGTAGAGGCAGGCGACGCGTTTGCGACAAGGAAGGCGCGCGAGCGACGCCACGCAAAACCGTGCATAACGCTCGAGAAAGCGCTAACGTTTGCGATCCGGGTGACCGACGATGAAGGTGGTTCCTCCGCGGCTGCTGCGCCTGTGCGCGGGACTCGACGACGCGTTTGTCGCCGAGCATGTTTCGCGCCTCGGAAGCGAGTACTTCCGCCGTTTCCGGACGCCGGAAGTCGCGGCGCACGTCCGCGGCCTCGCGCGGCTGTCGGCGGAGGCGCCGGTCGGCCTGATCCTCCGCACCCGCGAGGGCGGGCGCCGCGTCGATCTCACTGTCCTGGCCTACGACTACCCGTTCGAGTTCTCTGCCATCACGGGGGTGCTCTCGGGCATGGGATTCAGCATCCAGTCGGGCGATGTGTTCACGTACAGCCGGGCGCCGGGGCCGGCGGCGCCGCGCGTGCGCCGCGGGGCCGGCAGGCGCGTCCTGGGGGGCGGGGGGCACCGGCGCCGCATCATCGACCACTTCTCCGGCGTGCGGGAAACGGGGGCCGACGAGACGGCGTGGGGAGCGGAGCTGCGCGCGCGAATGACGGAGGTGATCGGCCTCTTTGAGCGGGGCGACGCCGACTCGGTGCGCCGGGCCAAGCAGCGGGTCAACGAGTGGGTGACGGACCGGCTGGCCTCGCAGCGCGCGTCGGCCTCGCCCCCTGTCCTCTACCCGGTGGAGATCCGCGTCGACACCACCTCCGGCCCCTTCACGCGCCTGCGGGTGGTGGGGCAGGACACGCCGGCCTTCCTGTACTCGCTCAGCACGGCCCTCTCCCTCCACGGACTCTCGATCGAGCGGGTGCAGATCCGCACGAGGACGGGGCGGGTGGAGGACGAGATCGATCTGGTCGACCTCCGCGGGGCGCCGGTGCGCGACCCGGAGATGCTGGACCGGGTGCGGCTCTCCGTGCTCTTCACCAAGCAGTTCACGTATTTCCTCGACCGGGCGCCGGACCCGTACATGGCCCTGTCGCGCTTCGAGCAGATGACGGAGGGCCTCGTTCACCTGCCCGACCGCGCCCGCTGGCGGGAGTCGCTGGCCAATCCGCGGCTGATGCAGGAGCTCGCGCGTCTGCTGGGGGCGAGCGACTTCCTGTGGGAGGATTTCATCCGCCTGCAGTACGAGAGCCTGCTGCCGGTGCTCAAGCCGCGGCTCAGCGGCGAGGCGCTGTGCGAGCCCGTGGAGACGTTGCCGGAGCGGCTGAACCGGGCGGTGCGGCGCGGCCGGACGTTCGAGGAACGCCGGCAGCGTCTGAACGAGTTCAAGGACCGGGAGATGTTCCGGATGGACGTCGACCACATCCTCGCGCCGGAGGCCGGTTTCCGCACCCTGTCCGAGCGGCTGACGGCGCTGGCCGAGGCCGTGATCGGCGCGGCGGCCGGCCTGGTGTACGACCACTTGGCGCGGCGCTACGGCGAGCCGCGGACCGTGGCCGGGATGCCCGCGGCCCATGCCCTCTTCGGACTCGGCAAGCTCGGCGGCGCCGCGCTCGGCTACGCGTCGGACCTCGAGCTGCTCTTCGTCTATGGCGACCAGGGGCACACCTCCGGCCGGCGACGGGTGGGCAACGACGAGTTCTTCGCGCAGCTCGCGCGCGAGACGGCCGCCTTCATCACGGCCAAGCGCGACGGCATCTTCCACGTCGACCTGCGTCTGCGGCCGCACGGGCAGGCCGGTCCGCTGGCCTGCAGCCTCGAGAGTTTCTGCCGCTACTACGGCCCCGGCGGACCGGCTCATTCCTACGAGCGGCTGGCGCTGGTGCGGCTGCGCGCGCTGGCCGGCGATCCCGGCCTGGGCGCCCAGGTGGAGCGGCTGCGGGACGAGTTCATCTACACCGGTCGCACGATCCGGATCGCGGATCTGGAGGAGCTGCGGGCGAAGCAGCTCATGGAGAAGACCCGCCCGGGCGAGTACAACGCCAAGTTCAGTCCGGGCGCGATGGTGGATCTCGAGTACACGGTGCAGATCCTGCAGGTCCTGTATGCCGCGGCCACGCCCGCCCTGCGGACGCCGCGCATTCACCAGGCGCTGGAGGCGCTTCGGGAGGCGGGGGTCGTCGAGCCGGAGGAGTGCGACCGGCTGGTCGAGGCGTACGATTTCCTGCGCCACCTGATCAACGGCCTGCGCATGCTGCGCGGGTCGGCGCGGGATCTCCTGCTCCCGCCGGCCGGATCCGACGAGTTCGCCCATCTGGCGCGGCGGATGGGATACGAGCGCCGGGACGGGCTGCGGCCGGAACAGCGGCTGTCCGTCGAGTTCGACAGCCGCACCGCCGCGGTCCGGGCCTTCGTCGAGCGTCACCTGGGCCGCGCCGGCCGCGCCGGGTCGGGCATCGGCAACGCGGCCGACCTCGTCCTGCTGGACGAGGCGCCGGACGCCCTGCGCGACCGGGTGCTGGGGGCGGCCGGCTTCCGCGATCCGGTCCGCGCCCTGACCAACCTGCGCCGCCTGGCCGGCACGGGCGCGCGGCGGAGCCTCTTCGCGCAGCTCGCGGTCCTGGCCCTCGACATGCTGCGGAACGAGCCGGACGCGGACATGGCGTTGAACAACTGGGAACGGCTGGTCGGGGCGACTCCGGACGCGATGGGCCACTTCGGTCTTCTGCTCTCCCAGCCCCGCCGGCTGGAACTGCTGCTCCGGATCTTCTCCCGCAGCCAGTACATGGCCGACACGCTGGTCCGGCACCCGGAGTTCTTCGAGTGGGCGACCGCGCCGGAGCAGCTGCAGGGACCCGCGGCGGCCGCGACCGTCGAGGCGGATCTGAGGCGCGAGGCCCGGCAGTCGACCTCCCACGCCGAATGGCGGCTGCGCCTGAACCGGTTCCGCCAGCGGCACCACCTGCGGATCGGCCTGCGCGATCTCTGCCTCCAGGCGGAGCTGCGGGACGTCACCCTGGACCTCTCGAGGGTGGCGGAGGCGGTCGTCCGCGTGGCCCTGGAGCAGGCGTGGACGCGGCAGGTGCGCGATGCCCGGGCGCGGGCGCGCGCCGCGCGCGACCTCTGCGTGCTGGCCTTCGGCAAGCTCGGGGGGCGCGAGCTCAACTACAGCTCCGACATCGACCTTCTTGCGCTTCGGCGCGAGGCCGGCGACGGGTCGCCGGCCGAGCAGTCGCGGAGGCTGTGCCAGGCCGTGGTCGAAGCCCTGCGATCGGATCTCTCGGACCACACGGCCGAGGGGCGCGCCTACCGGGTCGACCTGCGCCTCCGTCCCTACGGCCGGTCGGGCGAGCTGGTGCCCTCCGTGCCCTTCGCGGCGAAGTACTACGCCAGCGCGGCCGGCCCATGGGAGATCCAGGCCCTGCTCCGACTCCGGCCCATCGCGGGCGCGCGGGCCGTGGGACTGGAGTTCCTGCGGTGTGTGGGCCCCGTGCTCCGACGCCCCCGCGAACCGCGGGAGGTCATCGACTCCATCCGCCGGATGCGCGGGGCGTCGGCCAGGAAGGACGAACGCAGCCACGAAGGGTGCATCGACGTGAAGAACGGCGAGGGCGGCATCCGCGACATCGAGTTCCTCGTGCAGGGGCTGCAGATGATCCATCTTCACCGCCATCCCCGCCTGGCGACCGGGCACACCCTCGACGCCCTGGTCCGCCTGCGCCGCCTGGGCCTGCTGGACAAGGCCGCGGAGCGACGTCTCAGCGACGACTACGCCTTCCTCCGCCAGGTTGAGCACTACCTCCAGATCCTCGAGGACCGTCAGACCCACGTCGTCGCGTTCGATGACGCATCCGTCCATGCCCTGGCTCGCCGCCTGGAAGGAAGAGACGCCGACGGCCGGACCTTCGGTCGCCAACTCGTCCGTCGCATGCAGGAGATCCACGATCTCTGTACAGCGATCATGACGCGACAATATTGTACTTAGCGCCTGTGCGACGTACATATACGTCACGCGCCCACATGCGTCGCGAATCATGATGGTTTTTGCAAGGCGCTGAATATCAGTGTATAACAAGAAGCGACATCCTTGGATGCCGGCTGCTTGGCATGGTTGCTGCTGGTCTCCGCGGCGCGTGCGTGTATTCTGAACATGGTCCGGCATGGCGATGGGGATCTGGCGGGCAGGCGGGCGGCCGCCCGGCGCACATCGGATGGTGACGGTGAAAATGCCGCTGAAGAAGCGGGAGGAGCAAGGCAATGAGTCCGAAGGGCAAGACGGTGTCTCCGGTGCGGTCGGTGCTGGAGCTGATCAGGCGCGAGAAGGTGGAAGTGGTGGACTTCCGGTTCATGGATTTCCCCGGCCTGTGGCAGCACTTCTCCGTGCCGTCCCACGTGGTGGACGAGGATGTGTTCGAAGAGGGGCTCGGCTTTGACGGCTCCAGCATCCGCGGATGGCAGGCGATCAACGAATCGGACATGCTCGTCAAGCCGGTCGCCGAGACGGCCTTCCTCGATCCGTTCACGGCGCACAAGACCCTGGTGCTCATCTGCAACATCTGCGATCCGATCACGGGCGAGGACTACAGCCGCGATCCGCGCAACATCGCCCGCAAGGCGGAGGCCTATCTGAAGAGCACGGGCCTGGCCGACACCGCCTACTTCGGCCCCGAGGCGGAGTTCTTCATCTTCGACGACATCCGGTGCGACCAGAACGAGCACGAGGGGTACTACCACATCGACTCGATCGAGGGACGCTGGAACACCGGTCGCGCCGAGGATCCGAACCTGGGCTACAAGATCCGCTACAAGGAAGGCTACTTCCCCTGTCCGCCGTCGGACAAGCTGCAGGATATCCGCAGCGAGATGATGCTCACGCTGGAGAAGATCGGCGTGAAGACCGGCAAACAGCATCACGAAGTCGCCACCGGCGGCCAGGGAGAGATCGAGGTGGTGTACTCGCCGCTCGTGGAGATGGCGGACAAGGTGCTCAAGTACAAGTACGTGCTGAAGAACGTCGCCACCCGGCACGGCAAGACGCTGACCTTCATGCCCAAGCCGCTCTTCGGCGACAACGGCAGCGGCATGCATGTGCACGCCTCGCTGTGGAAGGCCGGCAGGAACCTGTTCGCGGGCAGCGGCTACGCCGGTCTGTCCGAGACCGGCATGTACGCCATCGGCGGGCTCCTGAAGCACGCGCCGGCGCTCCTGGCGCTGACCAACCCGACGATGAACAGCTACAAGCGGCTGGTGCCGGGGTTCGAGGCGCCGATCAACCTGGCGTACTCGCAGCGCAACCGCAGCGCGGCCTGCCGCATCCCGATGTACTCGACGTCGCCGAAGGCCAAGCGCGTCGAGTTCCGATGCCCCGATCCGAGCTGCAATCCGTACCTCGGGTTCTCGGCCATGTTGATGGCGATGATCGACGGCATCACGAACAAGATCGATCCGGGCGAGCCGCTGGACAAGGATATCTACGATCTCCCGCCCGAGGAGCTGGCGAAGGTCCCGAAGGCGCCGGGGTCGCTGCGCGAGGCGCTGTCGAACCTCGAGAAGGACCACGGCTTTCTGCTGAAGGGCGACGTGTTTACCGAGGACGTGATCGAGACCTGGATCCAGTACAAGATCAAGAACGAGGTGTCGGCGCTCGAGCTCCGCCCGCATCCCTACGAGTTCGTGCTGTACTTCGACATCTGAGGCCGGGCGGACGCCCGTCCTTCGGCCCGCGTCTTCGCGTCGTCCTCGATCTCGCGCTCCATCCCGCGCTCGCCACGCCCTCCGGGGTTGCGGTACGCTGGGATCATGAGAGCGGCCTCTGACCACCGGGGCGACTACCGCCGGACGGTCGCGTGCCTCGCGCTCGCGGGCGCCTGCGCGGGGGCGGAGATCCCGGGACCGGGCGAGAACCTGGCGCGGGGCAAGTCGTACACGCTCGATCCCGCCCCGAACTACGTGCATTGCACCGATGCGGACGACCGGAGCCAGCTCACGGACGGACAGTACGCGCAAGGCTACTTCTGGACGCAGCGAGGCACGGTCGGCTGGCAGCACGCGAGCGCCGTCTCGGCCACGATCGATCTCGGCGAGAACCAGCCGATCCGCGGGGCGTCGTTCAACACGGCGGCCGGCTGCGCCGGGGTCGAGTGGCCGTTCGGCATCACCGTCCTCGTGAGCGAGGACGGGCGCTCTTGGCACCGGGCTGGGGAGCTGACCGCCTTGTCGGACAGGCGCGGCGCCCCCCCGGCGGAGGGCTACGCGGTGCACCGCTACTGGACGGACGCCCTCCGCACCCACGGGCGCTTCGTGTCGTTCGTGGTGGATCCCGGCGGGCCGTACCTGTTCGCCGATGAACTGGAGGTCTATCGCGGCGAAGCCGCCTGGATCGGTCTTCCCTACGGTGACGCGGGGGTCACCAACCGCGAGGCCTATCGGCTGCATCTGGCGGTCGCGCGCCGCCTGCGCGACGACCTGCGCGCCGTGCGCGCGATGGACCGGGATCGCCGGCTCGCGAGCGAGTGCGACACCATCGAGCAGGCGCTCCAGGACCTCCCCGGTCCCGACGGCGCCTCCTTCCGTGCCGTCCTGCCCCTGAACGACGCGCACGAGCGGATCTTCCGCGCCCAGGCCGCCCTCTGGTCCGGCGAGGGCCGCGCGGCGTGGACGGTGTGGGCGGCCCATCCCTGGGATCCGCTGTCGCACACCGCCGCGCCGCCGCGCGGAGCGAGCGGAACCGTGCGCGTCGCTCTGATGCGGAACGAGTACCGAGCCGCGGCCTTCAACATCGCTCGCAGCCGGGGTCGGAACGCCGAGATGCGAATGCGCATCGCCGGCTTGCCCGGCGGGGCCAACCCGTCCTGGATTGCCGTGCACGAGGTCGCGTGGACCGATACCCGGAGCGGGCAACCCGTCGCGGCCGCGCTCCCCCCGGCGCGACGGGAGGGGGAGGACTATCTCATCGCGGCGCCGGCCGGACTGGTCAGGCAGGTGTGGCTGACTCTGCATCCGACCGACGTCGCCGCCGGGACGCACCGCGGGACGATTCTCCTGCGGGGCGACGGCTTCGAGCAGGCCCTGCCCCTCGAGGTGCGGGTCTCTCCGCTGCGGTTTCCGGACCGGCCGACGCTGCACGTCGGCGGCTGGGACTACACCGATGCGGACACGCGCTACGAGGTCACGCCGCGGAACCGCGAGGCGCTCATTGCGCATCTGCGCGAGCGGTTCGTCGATTCCCCCTGGGCGACGGCGGCGGTCCTGCCCGCGGACCGCGACACGTCGCGCTTCGACCGCTGGGTCGCGCGGTGGCCGGACGCGGGACGGTACTGCGTGTTTGCCGCGGTGGGCGACGGCTTCCAAGGCGCGGCGGCCGGCACGCCCGCCTTCGACCAAGGCGTGGGCGGGTGGATCGGGTTCTGGGCGGACCATGCGCGGAAGCGCGGCCTGCACCCTTCGCAACTCGCGCTGCTGCTGGTCGACGAGCCGCACGACGCGGCGGCCGACCGGCTGATCCTGGCGTGGGCGAAGGCCATCCGCGCCGCGGCGACGGACGTGAAGATCTGGGAGGATCCGACGCACCGCGATCCGGCGGCCGCCGACCCAGAGATGATGGCCCGGTGCGACGTCCTCTGTCCGAACCGCCCGATGTTGCTCGCGGAGGGTCCGGCGTTCCGCGCGTACTACGCGGGCCGACGCGCGGCCGGGACCGAGCTCGCGCTTTACTCGTGCAGCGGGCCGTCGCGGCTGCTGGATCCGTATGCCTACTACCGGCTGCAGGCATGGACGTGCTGGGAGCTGGGCGCCGAGGGCAGCTACTTCTGGGCGTTCGGCGATTCGGGCGGCGGGTCCTCGTGGAACGAGTACGCGCAGTCTCGCGCCGTCTCCTACACGCCCCTGTTCCTCGACGCGGACTCGGTGACGCCCGGAAAACACATGGAGGCCATCCGCGAGAGCGTAGAAGACTTCGAGTACCTGGTCATGCTCAGGGCGCGCCTGGAGGACGCGACGCGGAGCGGCCGCGACGGACCGGCGGTGGAACGCGCCCGCGCCCTGCTCGCCGGCGCCGCCGGTCGCGTGCTCGGCGCCGCCGGGGTCCGCGCGCTCCAGTGGAAGGAGCCCAAGGATCGCGCGCCCGCCGACGCGGTCCGGTTGGAGATCCTGGACGCGCTGGCGGAACTGACGTCGCCGTAGACTTGAGCCGCGCGCATGGGAGATCGCGTCGTCCGCCGCACGCGTATCGTCGCTCCGACCGGAACACGGCTGTCGTTACTCGCTTCGTTTTCTCGGTTGCCTCTGTTACCTTCTGTTCCATCGGAATGGGATTGCGGGCTTGAGCCCGCCTGGAGGGGGGTGTGCGATGAGAACTCGGTTGTTCGCGGGATGGGCGGTGTGGGCTGCGGGATTCGCACGTGCATGGGCGCAGGGCAGCCTGACGCCGCCGGGAGCGCCGGGGCCGGTCATGAAGACGCTGACGCAGGTGGAGCCGCGCACGCCGATCTCCAGTCTGCCGTTCTCCATTTCGCAGCCGGGCTCGTACTACGTCACGACGAATCTGTCCGCCACGGGGCACGGGATAACCATCGTCGCCAGCGGGGTCACGCTTGACCTCATGGGCTTCACGCTGTCGGGCGACCACGGCAGTACTGACTACGGGGTGTTCATCGACGGCGGGACGAACGCCTTCGTGCGGGACGTTGTGGTCCGCAACGGCATCATCCGGAACTTCGGTCACGGGGTGCGCGTCGAATATGGCCAGGGTTGCCGCTTCGAGTATCTCGCGGCCTCCAGCAACGCGTATTACGGCATCTACTTCTACGGTTCATCCGGCGGCCGATGCAACGGCAACCTCATCGCCCACTGCACGATCAACGCCAACCACACGTCCGGGATCTACTTCTACAGCGGGTCGGGCCAGTGCGACGGTAATTCGATCGCGGACTGTGCGGTCAGTGGAAACGACATTTCGGGCATCGTGCTGTTCGGCGCCTACGGCCGGTGCAACGGCAACACGATCGCCCGGTGCGCGATCAGCGGCAACGGCGAGATCGGAGTCAGTCTCAACAGCAATCCTTACGGTGAGAGCGACAACAACGCGGTCACCGATTGCGTCATCAGCGGCAGCGGCAACCAGGGGGTCTATCTCAACGGCAACCAGGGCCAGTGCAACGGGAACACCGTCTCCGGCTGCACGATCGGCGGCAACGGCAACGAGGGGATCCATCTCTACGGCTATGCGGGCGAATGCAATGGAAACACGGTCGCCGGTTGCACGGTCAAGGGGAACGGCGACTACGGGATTCACGTTTACGGCAACAGCGGCCAGAGCGAGGGCAACGCCGTCATCAGCTGCACGGTTCGGGGCAACGCGAATCGCGGGATCAGCCTTTCCCAGGCGGACGGGAACCGGGTGGAGGGCAACCATGTCACCGGTCAGACCGGGGGCGCCGCGTACGGGATCATCACGGAAGACACGACCGCGAATCTGATCCTGCGCAATACCTGCTTCGGGCAGGCCACGAATTTCGCCATCAACGCCAGCGACACCTGCGGACCGATCGTCACGACCGCAGGCACGCTGGGAACGACCGGCGTGGGGTCCCATCCGTGGGCGAACTTCTCGCGGTGAGCGCGGAACGACTCATCCGGCAAGGCGGGCGACATGGGCGCTGCGAAGCGCGGTCGCCTTGCGTGCGGTTTGCGTGTGTGGCCGACGGTGTTCGGTTCAACCGGGACTCGCGGTAGCTCGTCCCTCCACATCGCGGGGTGCCACGGCCTTCCCTCCGGAAGGACGGGTGTTCCTGTCACGGCGCCGCTGACAGCGCGATCTCGATGGAATGCGCGCCCTTGAGGCCGCCGTCGAAGAACGGCTGGGGGCTCTCCTTGCCGTCCAGCTTGAATCCGCGGACCTGCGTGCCGTTCCCCTTGACGGCGATCGTCAGCGTGGCCTCCCGGTACTTCACACCGGAGAGCGTCATCTCCTTGAAACGGCCCGGCACCACGGGGGCGAACCGGATGCCCTTCTCTTCGAACGCCACCCCGAACAGGCCGTGGTAGATCATGGACAGGAACCCCGACGCGCTCCAGAGCTGGCGCGGCGAGCCGTCGGGGGCGCCGTCTTCGGGCCGGTAGAATTCCATGAACGTGTCGGATTTCTCCGAGAGCTTCAGCAAAGCGTCCAGCTCGCGGGCGAAAACCTCGGTGTCCTTCAGGGTCGTGGCGGCCCACGCCCAGTAGCCCTGGACGAACGGCCAGATCATCCCGTTATGGTAGTAGTCGGCATCCCCCTTGGTGTAGTCCATCCACTCCGGGTACTGCGGCCATTGGCAGGGGATTCCCCAGGGAGTCACCGGCGTCTTCTGCAGGATCTGCCTCGCCTTCGCGGCATCCGCGACGCCGTTCAGGATCGCCAGCGCCTCGCCCATCCCTTCCATGTTCGTGTTGGGCTGGCCGGCCTCGTCGAGGTAGTAGGCGTAGTAGCCTTTGTCCGGCATCCACAGCCTGGCGTTGATGGCGTCCTTCAGGCGCTCCGCCTTCTCCTCGATCGACCGCACGTTCTCGCCCAGGATGCGGCCCGCGGCCGCCGCCACCTGGTAACCGCGGTGGTAGAGCAGGCAGGTGCTGAGGGCATAGGTCTTGGCGATCATGGGTCCCTTCATGGCGTACTTCTTCGGATAGCCGCTGTTGGATTCCATGAAGGTCGAGCAGCCGCCGAAGAGTCCGATCTCGGCATTGAACGCGTCTCGCTCCGCCCGCCGCAGGCTCCGCAGCGTCCGCTCGTAGATCGGTTTCACGAGGGCCCGATCGCCGGTGACCAGGTACAGCGCCCACGTTCCCTGGGCCCCGACGATGGCGTCCGTCAGGTTCGGCCACCCGGCGAAATGCCCGCACTTGTCCTGGTACCAGCACTCGCCGATGCCGTCGACCTCCTGCGTCAGACCGAGCAGCGTGGTTCGGGAAACGTCGGGGTGCAGCAGGGCGCAGGCCAATTCCACGGAGTACGACGTGTCGCGCGTCCAGACCTGCGCCCAGTTCTGGCCCGCCAGGAACTTGCCGTCCTGCACGTCGGCCGCAATCACCTTCAAGGCCTTCCGGTAGGCCTGGTCGAGGGCGGCATCGCCCGAGGCGAAGGCGAACCCGGATCCGATCTCCGCCGCGTCCGCGTGGCCGCCTATCAGACCCGCCAGCAAGCCGGCCACGAGAATCCCTACTCCCGTCCCGCGTGTCTTCATGGATCTTCCCTTTCGCGACCGCCCCTTATCGCAGAAAACACCGCGGTCATCCAGCGCGTATCGTCGGGCCGAGGGGTCGAAAGGCACGAATCTCAAGCGGCACGTCCCAACCACCATTTCCGGATTGAACAGGAGGAAACACAGAGATCGACGACGATCCGATTTCAGCGGGACAATCTGACCACCTCCGGCGCGGCGAGGCTGAACTCGATGCGTTCGCCCTCGCGGCCCAGGTAGCCGCCCCAGCCGATCCGGATCTCGGTGACCTCGCCGAGGTCGAGCCGCCCGTTGGCGTCCTTCGACCAACCGGCGAGGGTGAATCGGTCGATCGGGACGAAGGCGCGGCGGTAGCCCCCGGCGGAGAGCCGCCGGCCCGAGGCCGCGATATAGTGGGCGCCCCCGCGTTCGCAGAGGATCACGAGGACCTGGGCTTCTGCCGCCTGTCCGTCGGGGACCCAGGTATCCAGGACGAGCCATTCCGCGCTTTGAAGGGCGGAGGGCGCGGCGCAGGGGAAGAGGGCAAACAGGAACGTGTCGACCTGCCCCCGTGTGAGGACACCCGTCAGCCGCCAGGCCGGCGATCCCTCGCGCGCGCGCGCCACGTCGGAATCGATCGCACGTTGCACGAATTCGCCGCCCGACGCATCCACCTTCCCAACTGGCAGCCGTTCCGCACGCAAGCCCGGCCACTCGCCGCTCTGCAGGGGGGAACAGACCGGCGGCCGGGCCGCAAGCCCGGCCACGAAGACGGCATCGTAGCGTTCCAGCCGCAGCGGGATGTCGCCCGGCGCGGCCAGCGGCTCCACGGCTCCGGAGGCGGGACGCCAGAGCGCGGGAGCCGTCGTGCGCCGCGCCGCGCGATCGGCGCGCACGGCAATCGTCCCGGACCACGGCGCGGCGTTGTCGTTGATGATGAAATAGACGTCCTCGCTTCCGACCACCCGGTGCGTCACCCGCAGCGGAGCGCCCGCCCCGGAGGCGCGGACCTGGCGCTCTCCCATCCACTCGCGCAACACGCGCGGCAACAGGGCCTCCGTTCCTTCGGGCAGGAACACGCCTCCTCCGCCGGAGGCATTCGCCCGCGCGCACGGCCGGTCGCCCTCCTCGCCGAACATCTCGCGGGCGATCGCCTGCACGCGGGGGGAGGGGAATTCCCTCTCGCTGTTGGCCGGCCGCGCGGCGAGGGCCACCACGACGCCGCCCCTCCGCGCGAACGCGGCCAGCCGCTCCCACGCGGCGAGGGGCAGGGTGTCCACGCGCGGCAGGACGACGGCGCGCCATCGCAGCGCGCCGTGGGTGAGGAAACCGTCCCCCGCGCGCGCGTCCTCAAGGGCCGCCGCATCGATGACCGCGTAGTCCTCTCCGTGGTGGAACAACGCGGACACGGCCGCGCGATAGGCCTCCTCGACGCGGCCGGCTTCCCCCGCATCGGACGCGTGGTGCCGGGAGGGCACGAACCGCACCCAGAGGCTTTCGGTCGGATACACGACCGCGACGTCCGCCGCCTGGTGACCGCCCCGGAGGACCGCGCAGCAGCGTCCCGCCCATTCGTTCAACCGGCGGATCGCGGCGTCGTCCAGACCCTGGAAACTGAAGTAGCTCGTGAAGCAGTTGACGCCGCTGACCATCAGGCGGTTGAGAGTGCCGCGGATCTCCTCCTCCGTCACCGTGCGCACGGGCCGGGCGTCCCCCGGCGGGCGGTAGCGCTGCAGGAAGTCCGAGGTCTCGCTCATGACGAGGGTGCGCCCCGTCAGCTCGCCGGCGCTGGCCAGCAGCCGGCCGATCTGAAACGGCACGTCCGGCGGAAGGCTGGTCAGCACGTCGATGCCGGGGGCGTCCAGGCGGCGGATGCAGCGGTAGAAATCGCCATACGACGCCACCTGGTGCCGCAGGTCCTCCTCGAACAGCAGATGACCGCCGGAGGGAATGCGGTGGCGGGCGCACCAGGTCTGGATCTGGCCGAAGTAGTTCTCGGCGACCAACTCCCCGACGGTGAGCCAGAAATCGTGGCGGGTCTTCAGCCCCGGCCCGTCGCAGTCGGCGACGAGCGCCGGCAGCAGCGGTTCCAGATCGTAGCCGCGGCGCCGCCGGAATTCCGCGGGAAGACCGGCCGTCCACGGCAGGACGCGGTAGGGCATCGGCGAAAGAAACAGGCTCATCAACGAAGGCTCGTCGGTGAACGTGGCCATGAACCACCGGCCGAGGTTCTCGTCCAGCTTCTCCGCGTACCGCTGGTGGGTGGCCTCGATGAACCGGGCGGTGGCCTCGCGTTCCAGCAGGTCCACGTAGGGGATGTGCTCGTGCACATTGTGCGCGGCGTGCGTCCCCTCGTAGAGGCGGTCTTCGGTGACCAGCAGGATCCGCCACCGTCCGGCCGGAGGCTGCCACTGGAGCCGGCCGTCCTCGACATGCCCTTCCAGGGGCGTGCGGCTGGCGAGGGAAAGGCGGCCGTGGGTCACGCGGAAGCCGGCCGCGAGCACCAGGCGGCCCGGCGGCGCCTGCAGCGTCACGTTCGTGCCTGCGGTCTCGGCGTCGGCGATGAGCAGTCCGCGCGCCTGCAGCGCCGGATGGTCGCGCAGCACGATCCCCCCGGCGTTGCCCGACGGGTAGCCCTTCTCGTCATAGAGCCACATGGCCATGCCGGCCTTCTTCGCCTCGCGCACGCCGCGCAGAAACGCGTTCCACTTCGCCTCGCTCTCCACGTACCCGCCGTCGAAGGCCACGTTGCACACCACGCCGCCGAAACCCTGCTCCTTCAGTTTGCGGATGCGGGCATCCTGCGCGTCGGGCGGGTCAGGCCAGCCGTGGATGATCTTCAGGATGCGGCCATCCGCCGGCGGGTCGAGGAAGCGCGGCTGGAGGATTCCGCCCGCGGCAGGGGGCGCGTCGGCGCCGGGGGCGGGCGACGGAAACCCGACGCACGCGAGGCCCAGCAGAAGCTGTGCGGCCAGATGGTTCTTCATGTCCATAGTACGGCGGGACCATGCCCGCCATCCGATCCCGACGGAGCAGAAGATAACAGGCGCCGCGGGGGAAACAAGCAGAGGAGCGGCGCTCCTGTCTTCCTCTGCCGCACCCGGTGCGCGCACAACGCGCGCCGGGCGGCGAGGGTGGGGCGGGAACCATGACCCGTCGCCCGAACCCTCCGGGGACTCTCCGTTCTCCAGAATCGAAATCCCGTTCCCGGTTTCGATCCTCAATCGTCGATAGGATGCGCGGGCAGGATCGCCCGCGGCGTTCGTACCGCGCAGTCCTGCGGGAGAGCGATGGGTCTGGAGCCTTGCTGGCGGCGCGTCAGGGATGCCGAGCTACCCGCCGTCGGTTCGATTCGCGAGGCAAGGCGGAACCTCCGGACCCGCCGTGCTGCCGACACGCCGCGCGCGGGGAACGCGCGGGGCTGTCGTTTCTCCCATGACGTCGAGCGTGCGCGGGAAGGGGGTCACGCGCGCCGCCGCCGCAGCAGAAGGCCCGCCGCGGCCAGCACGCCCAGCATCAGGGTGGAAGGTTCGGGCACGATGAAAATGAAGTCGCCGGCGCCACGGGCGACGTTGCTGATGCGAACTTCGTCGAGGTAGCCCACCAACCCCTCCGTCGAGCCCGTCGTCCCGACCACGCGGCCTTCATTGCCCAGCACCAGCATGGCATCGTCGTTGATGTCGACGCCTTCCGCCGTCGGACCGCCGATCTGGTTCGCGGAGGTGAACGCGGGATCCACCCTCGTCCAGAAGAACGTGGCGGCGGCGCCGTCGTATGACACGCCGGCGTGGAACCACTCGTTGGCGACAAAGGCGTGGTCGCCGCTCGTCGGAATGGGCGCGCTGATCGCCGAGGTGAGGACGCCAATGAAATTGAATTCGAGGTTCCCCGTGGTGTTGACCCGGAACTGGAAGCCGCGGAGATCATTCGCCGCGCTGTTGTCCGTCGCAATGATCTCCCGGTTGATCCCGGTGATGGCGGGCAGATCGATCATCGCATCGAGGGTGAAGGCATTGCCCGTTCCGAAGATGGTGCTGTGATCGGGCTGCCGGTCGTTGCTGACCGGGGCGCTGTCGTCCAACTGGAGGCCTCCGTTCCCGCTGTAGTCCACCCCTAGCGCGAGGTCAGTGGCGCTGATGTTGGCGCAGTTGCCGAACCCTGCGTATCCCATGGATCCCAGCACGGTGGTGACGAGCGTCTGCTCCACTCCGTCTCCGGCATAGGGAGTACCGTTGTATGAGAGGGCGCTAAAGCCCGCCGAACCGGCGTTCACGGCGAGGCTGGAGCCGGCCGCCTCGTCGAGGTGGAAGAGATACGTGGTGAAGGCATCCACCGTATAGGTCACGAGCGCAGCGCGCGCGGGGAGCGCGGCGACAGCCAGAACGGCCAGACTGCGCAGAACAACGAGAGATACAACACGTTTCACGGCGTCACATCCTTCCGCACTCCATGCGACAATTCCCACCGCAGCGGACGCAGATCCAACCTGCTACCGTTGGACGATAGAGGCCCTAAAGTCCTTCGGACATGATAGCTAGGCAAGCGCGGGCAGTTTCAAGTCGCCC
>CAZSUU010000073.1:0-21524 GCA_964610105.1 uncultured Verrucomicrobiota bacterium
GAATGGCCGGTTTCCGCGGCCGGGCGGCGGCAGTGGCTCGATGGCGGAGGCCGATCCTGCGAAGGCCGCATCGGTGCGGGTGCTGAGGCCTGGAAGCCGCTTACGCAGAAGGTCGTGGGACTGCTTGCCGTTCGCCCGTGCCGTTGGTGATCTCGCCGATCGGGCGTGAAGACGATCGCCGCAAAAAACGCAAGAAATCGCAAAAAGACATGCCTGGCCTTTCAAGACGAATAGGCATCGGTTCCGTTCTGCCTTTTTTGCGTCTTTCTGAGTTTCTTGTGGCCATTGCCTTCGGCGCGGGGAGTGTCCTACGGCCAACCAGCTCCACCTGAACACCTGGGAGCATTACGTGCAGTCGATGTGTACAAAACATCATCTCGCGCCAAGGCGCCAAGCTCGAACAGAGAGCAGCGCCCGCCCTTCCCTTGGCGGACTTTGCGGCTTTGCGCGAGGCGATCGGGGCGGGAGCAAGAGCGGAAGTGTCTGTCCCCAGTCGCATCGACGGCAGACTGCGCGGGCAGGATTGCCCGCGGTACGGGTCTTGGGCGTACCGCGCGCAATCCTGCGCGCGATCAGTCCGACACCGGCCGTCGCCGTCAGATCTCGATCTGCGCTTTGCCGGGCGCATTTGCGAGTTTGCATGTGATACCGATAGCGCCTCACGACGCCCCTACCAACGTGCGGCGCCGGCGGCGGAACCGGTTTGTAGCGTGCCCGTGAGGGCATAGGTGTGCCCTCGCAAAGTGCCTGTCCCCATCGTTCCCATCCCATCCACCGAACCTCAACCCCTCGACGCCTGATGAAGGCTCAACGAATTTGCCCGACTGGAACGTAGAGAGTATCTGTCCCCAATGTCTGTGCTGTCCAGGGCGGGATTCGCTGGCATAATGTACGAGAGGCACGTGATGCTATGAAGCCGCAACTCAACGAGTTCTTCACCAGCCGATGGCGAGAGTACTTTGGGGATTCGGATCTGCCGATCGGCTACCACTATACCGACGAGGCTCGGCCGGAGGACCTGCGGGAAAGTGCGAGCGAGCACCGTTGCCTGATCGGCAACCTGAACCGGGTGCGGCAAGGCTGCCCCTATGTGTACGACGCACAAACGCCCGGCTGCCCCGGCGGCAAGCGCTACAGCGGTTTTGTCGCCGACCTGCGTCCCGGCTTCGAGTACTTCCTGTCGTACGGCGTTCCCGGGAAGATGGAAGGGGAGCGGTACAAGAAATCCCCGGAGCTGGTCAGGGAGTTCCTGGCGTCGAGCCCCGCCCCCCAGGCGCCGGCCCGATACCTCGTCTTCAAGCGATGGGACTGCTTCGCTGAGGAGGAGCAGCCGCTCGCGATCGTATTCTTCGCGAAGCCCGACATTCTGTCCGGGCTTTTCACCTTGGCCAACTACGACCTCGCCGCGGTCCCCGGCGTCATCGCGCCGATGGGGGCGGGCTGCGCGTCCATCCTCCATTACCCCCTGATGGAGGCAAGGGCCGAGCAACCGAAGTGCGTGCTGGGGATGTTCGATGTCTCCGCGCGCCCCTGCGTGCCGCCCGACACGTTGACCTTTGCGGTGCCGATGAGCAGGTTCGAGCAGATGGTCGCCCATATGGACGAGAGTTTTCTGATCACGGCTTCCTGGCGGGCCGTGAGAGACCGTCTGTGAACGTGGCATCCCGCAGAGTGCCTGTCCCCATCGTTCTCCCCATCGTTCTCCCATCGTTCTTGGAGAGGGGGCGTCTACACCCCGAGGCGCCGGAATGTGCCTTTGTGGCGTTGCGAGTGGGTCGGATTCACGTCCGGACTCCGGACACTGAGATGCGATGGGTTTCCAGGCGTCGGAATCTGTCCGTGGAACTTGACAGTCGGGCGGTCGAGGGCTGAGACTGACGGGCGCGAGGGGCGTCCCGCAGGCGCCTGTGTTGACCGGTTGGATGCAACGGAGGGCATGACCATGTGGCAGGAGTTGCTCGTTCAGGAGGCGCTTCGCCAGGAGCGGGAGGGCGCTCACTATCTCAAGAGGGGATACGGCCACCAGTTCGACGCCGCGGGCAACCCGACGGGGGACATCGTTCCCGGGCGGGAACGGAACAGCGTCCAGTTCATCGGACGGGAGATCGCCGCCTTCATCGTCAACCAGGTGCCGGCGGACGCGCAAGCGACGGCCCGGCGTGTGCGGTTTGCCGCCACCTCCTTCATGGAGGGGAGCCGCCGCATCTGCTCGGGGAGGTGCGACCGGCCACAGGCGTCGAGTCTCGGCGATCCCGACAACCCCCAGCATCTCAGCCAGCCGCAGAGCCACTGCTGGGTACGTCCGAGGAACCTGCCTCAGTTGACGCAGGACGTGCGGGGCGAGTGCTGCATCGGGAAGCGCCATTTCGACTGCACGGGCTTCGTGTCGTGGTGCTTCTGGAAGGCGCTGGGTCCGCAATTCCCCGTCAGCCTCGCCACATCCACGGTCTCCCAATGGAAAGCCTGGGCCCGCCACCGTCTGCCGATGAGCGGCCCGTTTCTTCCGGGCGACGTTCTGTTCGACCAGGGAGAACGACATATCGGTGTCGTGGTTTCCGCCACCGAGGTCGCCCACTCGGCCGGATACCGGTGGGGCGTCAAACGCACACTGATCACCGGGCAGATCTACGGCGACACGGGCGGCCGGTGGCACAGCGCCGGCCGGCCGCCCATTCGGAGTCCGGCGCCCGCGGGTGGCGCCGCGCCGTGAACGGGCGGGACCGGGGGGGGGCGCGACTTCATCGCCGGCGAGCCGCGCGGTCGAGGGGCGTCTGGCCCGCGACCGCCGCGGCGGACGGCGTTTCATTGGACGCAGGATCGGGGCGAGCCGGGTGAAGAGGATGCATTGGCGGGCGGCCGTGATCGGCGGGTGGGCGGCGTGTGCGGCCGCCGCTGCCGCCGAGACCGCCTGGCTCTCCGGGGTGGACACGTGGGGCGGCCGGAAGGCGTGGCCCGCGGTCGTGAATCCGGCGGTGCGGTCGCCGCATCAGGATGTGGTGTCGCTGCGCGGCGAGTGGGAGTTCGTCACCCAGGGCGTCGCGCCGTCGCGTCATCCCGAGTGGAGGGCGTTCTATGCCAGGCCGTGGCCCGGGTCCCGCGCGATCCAGGTGCCGGGATGCTGGGAGGCCCAGGGGGTGGGCGAACCCGGCATGGGCAGCTCGTGGGACTGCAAATGGGACCATTGCGCAAAACCGTTGCGGGCGGTCTACCTGGGCGAGGCGTGGTATCGCAGGACGGTTCCGATTCCCGCCGCGTGGCGCGGCAAAAGGGTGTGGCTCAAGGTCGGCGGCGTACGCGCGCAGGGGTGGTTCTGGGTCAACGGCCGCACCGTCGCCTGGGTGGACAACTACTGCGCCACCTGCAAGTACGACATCACCGACCTCGTGCAGGCGGGGACCCAGGCGGTCGTCGTGGCGGCGGTGAACAACGCCGTGCCGAGCCGCAAGGGCTTGTTCAGTTCAACCCACCGGTTCGGCGGCCTCTACCGCGACCTGGAGCTCGAAGCGACGCCCGACACGCGGATCGATGACGCATGGGTGCGGGGCGACTTCGACGGGCAGACCGCCGAGGTCCATGCCGTGGTCGCCCGCGCGACGGAGACGGGCGGGCTCGGGAATCCCGTCCTGCGCGTGGCGATCCGGACGGCGGACGGGCGGGTGGCGGGTTCCGGAAGCCAGCCCGTGCTCCTGCCGACCGGGCCGGGCTGCGTCGAGGTGACGTGCCGCGCGCCTCTCGCCCCCTTCCGCCCGTGGTCGCCGGAATCGCCCGCCCTTTACCACGCCGAGTTGACGCTGTGCGACGGCGACACGCCCGTGCACGGGTGGACGGAACGGTTCGGCGTGCGGAAGATCGAGGTGCGCGGCGATCGCTTCTTCCTGAACAACAAGCCGTTCTTCGTGCGCGGGTTCGGCGACGATTTCGTGTATCCGCTGACGCTCGTCTCGCCCGCCTCCCGGGAGGAGCATCTCCGGCATCTCGGAAGGGCGCGCACCGCGGGCTTCAACTACGCGCGCCTCCACACGCACTGCGAGGTGCCGGAGTACTTCGAGGCGGCCGACGAGGCGGGGATCATGATCCAGCCGGAGCTGCCCTACTACGGCGACTATCCGACCGAGGCCTTCGCCTTCGACCCGATCCGGGATCTGAACGAGCTCCATCAGCACTACCGCCGGCACGTCTCGTTCACGACCTACTGCACGGGCAACGAGGGACTGCTGGGCAGCCCCCTGGACGAGGAGATCTACACGCGGGCGAAGGCGCTCGATCCCGACCGCCTGGCGATCCACCAGGACGGCGGCCACAACACGGCGAAGAACTCCGACTTCCGCACCGGGCCGGTCAACGTGTGGAAGCCGGGAAGCTTCGCGTGCGAGGCGCCCTTTGTCGCGCACGAGTACCTGAACCTGTCCGTCAAGCAGGATCCCCGGCTGGAGCCCCGGTTCTCGGGCGTCCTGATGCCGCCGGTCACGCGGGCGGCGCGCGACGGCGGGTTGGCGGCGGCGGGACTGGATCCCCGATGGGGCGATGCATGCCAGGACGCGGCGCACGCGCTGCAACGTCACTACCAGAAGCGCGGCATCGAGGCGGCGCGCAGGGATCCGGCCTGCGACGGCTACCACTTCTGGACCATCGTGGACGTGGTGGTTGAACAGGGGAAGACCTACAGCGCCCAGGGGCTGTTTGACGCGTTCTGGGAGACGAAGAGCGGCGGAGCGACACCGGAGGCGTTTCGCCTCTTCAACGGTCCGACGGCGCTGCTGCTCGAGACGGCTCCGGAAACGCCGATCGCGATATCGGGCGACGTCGTGAAGGCGACGTTCTGGATCGCGCATTATGGCGAGGAGCCGCTGGCGAAGGCGCGACTCCGGTGGACCCTCCGGGCGGGCAGCAACGTCCTCGCGCGCGGCGACTGCGACGGCGGCGAGGTCGCGCTCGGCAGCACACGCGTACTGGCGGAGACGTCCGTCGCCGTGCCGGAGGTGGCAAGGCCCGTCCACGCGGTGCTGGAAGCGGCGCTGGCCGGCGGCCAGGCTCGGAACGAATGGGATTTCTGGATCTTCCCCGCGCGGGCGAAGCAGGACGGGAAAGGCATCGCCGTATCGCCGGCGCTCCTTCCATCGCTGCAGGGGCTGTACGCCGGACTCGTCGCATCGGATTCGCCCGGGGCGGAACCGGCGGAGGTGCTCATCACCCGGGCCGGGGCATCCGACGTCGCCCCCGCACTCGCCGCCGGGAAACGCGTCATCCTCATCCACGGCGCGGACGGCAGACCCAATGTCTCGCTCGGCTGGTGGTCCATGGGGAGCCAGGTGGGGACCGCGTTTGCCAGGCATCCCGCCCTCGGCGATTTTCCTCACGATGGACACCTTTCACCGCTGGCGTTCCGGATCTTGAAACAGGGCTGTGCGCTCCCGCTCGCCGGGATGCGTCCGGAGGAGATGTTCGTCGTCGGCGAGGGTCGCGACGGCTTCTACCTGTATGCGGGGGAGGCCCTGAGCGGCAAGGGCCGCGTGCTCATGACCTTCGGCCTCGACCTGCTGTCGGGCACGCCCGAAGGCACCTGCCTGCTGGATGGGATGATCCGCTACGTGCGCTCCGACCTGTTCCACCCCAAAGGCAACGTGGATCTGGCGTTCGGAAGGCAGAACGGCTGGCAGAGGACGATGGTCGCGGGAGACACCGGGCGCGACCACCTGCCGCCCGGAGTCGAGCAACTGGACGTGGCGAGGGCGATGAAGGGGCAGAACGAGCTGGTCTGGGAGACCCGCCCGGCGCCCGAGGATGTCCGATCGCGACCCGAGTATGCCGTCGTCTGGCGGGGCGGGATGGGCTACTTCGCGGAACCCCAGGGCTCGTTCACGCTGTACGTGAATGACGAAGAGGCGCTTGCCGTTCCGGTCATCAGCGAGGACGACCACGTGTGGTCCAGCGCCGACGGAAGGGTCCGCCTGCAATACACGCGAGACCGGTCGACGGCCGAATACGGCACCCTGACGCTGACCCTGCCCTCCTCCAAGGTGACGCCGGGGAGACCCCTGCGCCTCAGAGTCGTCGGCAGCGACTCGGACAGCCGCCGCTGGTTCGGCGTCTTTCAGACCTGGTAGGGTCCGATGGTTCCGCCAAGACATCATGCGCAAATGCGTATGATCTGCTCCGTGAGGTTCCTGCGTTGGAGAGGGCGGCGCAACAACGTCTGAAGGCGGCGCGGTTGCACGGAGCAACCGAAGGAAGGGACCAAGCGCATTGAGCGGCCAACGCCGTTGGGTCGCGGCTCGCCGCCTGGGGACCGACGGACGGCCGCTCTGCGCTATGGCTTCTTCACCCAGATATAGTCGAGGCCCACCGGACCGGGCTCGACGCACTCGATCACGATCTCCCGCGCCCCGGCCTTCAGGTCCACCGGCTCGAAGTGCACGTTGAGCACCCGCGGCGCGTGCGCCGTCCGAAGGAGGACAACCTCGGCGCCGCCCGCGACCCGCAGCGGCTGTCCGTCAAGGGTCACCCGCACCGCGGCGCCGTCGGGACGATGGACGGCGACCAGGTGGATGGAGGCCGGCCCCTCTTCCTGCGTCGGAAGACTGAACTTCAGCCGGCCGCCCTTCTCGGCGTGCCAGAGGACGACCTGCAGACCGGTGGCCAGCGGATGCGGCACCGTCTCGACGCGGCCGGCGGTGGCTTCGGGGCGCAGCGGCTCGACGGGGTGGAACCGGGCGCCGGTCGCGCCGCCCACCGCCTTCAGCTCCCGCTTGGGCAGGGCGGGGATCCTCAGGTCGGACGGCATCAGGCCGCGGTGATCGTCGAGGGCGCCGGGGCGCGCGTAGTGATAGACGATCCGCGCGCAGCTCAGCCCCGGCGTGCGGTTGTGCGCCCAGAGCTCCAGGTACGCGCCCAGGGACTTCTCGAACGGGATGGCGTCGAGCGCCTGGAAGCGATGATTCGAGATGTAGCCCGAGGTGTCCGGTCCGGAATCGAGCGGCTGTCCGCAGAAGGGGTGGTCGAACAGGTCCGGGCGACTCCATGAGTAGTTGAAGTAGTCCTCGGAGCCGGTGCCGAAGGTGGAGGGCGTGGGTTCGCCATCCACGAGGATCTTCTCGTCTCCCTCGCCCCACCAGTTGCCGCTCGCCATCGGCGCGCCGGACGGATTCACGATCATGGTCGCGCAGCCGGCGAAGAGCCCTTGGCCGATGGCGACCAGATAGGGCAGGTCGATCACGCCGGCCCCGGCCAGGAGATCGTGGTCGGCGCGCCACTTGGCCCGGAAGTAGAGCGAACGTTCGTCCCAGGCCCACGGCGAGCGCAGGACCGAGCCTTCCAGGCGGACGGGCGCCGCCGTGAAGTTCACGATCTCCAGCCGGACCGATTTCTCGTAGGGCATGACGAAGCGGGAGACCATCGTGCCGTCGGCCTGCACGGTGAACGGCAGACTGGAGAACGGATTCACACCGGGCCCCGAGGCGAAGAAATCCCCGACCGGCGCCTCGACCTGCGGACGCTGCGAACCGTCGAAGGCGATCCGCAGGAGGCAGCCCCGCAGCGCCGCATCGGGCGATTCGGCCCGCAGGCGAAGCTTCAGTTCCCGGATGGCGCCCGGTCCCCGGTCCTCGGGCGACCAGGTCCAACCGCGGCCCGGATCGAGAGTCGCGGCCAGTTCCGCGGCCTCGCCCTTCGCCTCGCTCGAAGGCTGGGTCAGCGCGGCAACGGCCTTGCGCAGTTGCGCCGCGAACTCCTTGAGGTCCTTCCCGGGATGGAAGGTGCGCACCGCCGTCCCTTTCGGATAGAGCCGCACCTGGAGGTGATAGAAGTGCAGCTCGTCGAGTTTCCCCTCCCACGTGATTCTCAGCCCGCGCGCGAAAGGGATCGGCAGGTAATCGGCGTCCTGCTGGCTGAAGGCGTCTTCGGCATCGATGTCGAGACCGGCCGACTTCAGGTAGTGGGTGGAGCGCCGGGCGAGGAAGTCATAGGCCGGTCCTTCCCAGATCGGATCCGTACGGTCGGCGCCGGGTTCCCCGCCCGCCGGATCGAGCAGGACCCGCAGGGTGCCGCCCATCCCCGCCGACCAACCCCGCACGATGGCTCCCGGCCCGCTCGCTTCGGCGAGGAGATAGAGTCCGGCCTGTCCGTCGCGCGGCGCCCGCAGCACCTTCAGGAAGCCGGGAACGGGTTCGCCGCCGAATCCGTCGGCGTTCGAAAACCAGCCGGGGGCCTCGCTCGTCGTCGACCGGCGGTCGTAGCTGGAGAACTGGATCGTGCGGTAGGCCGGGTCGGGCCATCGGGCGAGCCTCCCCAGGTCGGCCATCTCTTCGAGGAGTGTCCCCGTCGTGATGGCGTCGGTGTGCGATTCGCCGGCCGGGCCGAAGGTGGCGAGCAGGCAGAGCGCCGAGAGCGCGAGGATTCCGCCCCTCCCCGCTCGTCGAGCGGGAACGCGGGGGCCGGCGTCCCGGCCGGTGCGCGTCCTGGCGCGGGCGACGCGGCGCGCGGTGTCTGTGCAGCATTTCCACGAACTCATCATCTCGGATCCTCCCACGGCGCAAGGGTAGCGATCGGGCCGCCGTGTGCAAGCTCCGCCTGCTCGACTCTCGCGTCCCCCCGTTCGCCCCTGGCAACGGCCGGTCCGCCTTCGGCCGCGGCCCCATGGTTCACGGGCGCTCGCTACCGGCCACCGGGACCAGCTCGATGCCGTCGGCCAGACCGAGGTTGCGCGTGTACTTCCTGTCCCGCGGATTGTTCCAGTGTTCGTGAACGCCGAGGCTGGCCAGGCGCCGGGTGGCGGTCTCGTGGTCCGGGTCGTAGAACGTGCCCGACGGCGGGTCGTCGGCCCGCGCGGCCTCGTGGAGGTAATCGTCCACTCCGCCCTGCCGCGGCGCATCCGCCCACTCGGCTTGGAGGAAGTCGAGCGCCACCGAATCGATGGCGACGGGATCCTGCGAGGCGAACAGGCTGCAGGCCCAGTGGCCGTTGAACGGCGGGATGTTCATGCGTTGCGGAACGGGATCGCGGGGGTGGTGGCCGGAGAACAGCCCGTCGATCAGGTAGAGCACCGTTTTGCCGCCGAGGTGCGCGTGCCCCATCAGGTCCACCAGCGGACGGTAGATGCCGGTCTGCTTCGCGAAGCACGCGGGATGCATGTCATAGTAGCCGTTCTGGACGGGGCAGCGCACCAGCGAGCCGTAGTGGTTCTTGGCACAGAGGGTCACGCCCGCGCCGGTGTGCGCCTTGAAGTTGGCGAAATTGACGAGGTACTCCGCCTCGGCAAAACACGTGGGCAGAAGATCCCGGGCCTCGGTCCGCGGGCGGCCGCTCCAGTACAGGGGCACGGTGGAACTCCGGACCCTGGCGCGGCCGAACTGGCCCCCATGGTCCTCGTAGCGGACGCCCGGGAAGGCGCTCTCGAGCAGGCCGTGATACTCGTGGACGACGTACGCCAGCGTGTCGCAGATGGTGATGTCCGACGGTCGCACGCCGGCGCCCGTCATCTGGTCCAGCAGGGCGAGGATCATCTGCGGCGCCGTGTTCATGTAGTCCGGCCGGCGGATGAACGTGTACGTCTTCGGATCCACATGGCCCTCGGTGTGGATCATGCCGACCCAGTTCGGCTTGATCACGATCTTCTCGCCGGTCCTGTACCCCGCGTCGCCCTTGCCGCGCGCCCGGTTCAAGTGGCGAAACAACCGGGCCCATGCCTTGGCGGCCGTGCCCTCGCCGGTCAGCTCGACCACCGCCCGCGCCATCATGGCGTTCACGCGTTCCTGCTTCACGCGGTTGCCTTCCCACCAGTGGCCGTCTCCCGGACCTTTCCAGTCCGTCACCCGCGGGTCGTGAACCCAGACCACGCGGCCGGGATGGATGCCTCTTGCTTCACCCACGGGCTTGGCCCGATCGGATTCCCCGGCCGCCGCCCGGGGCGCAACGGCCGCCGGGAGGGCCAGCCCCGCCACGGTGGAAGCCAGGAACTCCCGACGGTTCACGGATGTCCTGTTCATGGCGTCGCTCCTGCGTCCTGCCCGGCGCCGAATCCCCTCGCGGGCTCAGTCCCGGATCACGAACAGCTTCCTGACCCCCCACCACAGCCCCTTGAACACGTACCCGAGCGGTCCCGGGATCGGCTTTCGTTCGAAGTAGAGCCTGACGGTGGCGAACTCGACCTGTCCCTGGAGCGCCTTGATGCGGCCCTGCAGCGAATCGAGGTCGGCCTGAACCCGGTTCAACTGGGTCTCGATGGCGAGGATGTCCTGCACGGTGGTCGCCTTGTCCAGCAGTTGTTTCAGCCGGTCTCTCAGCGCGATCTTGTTCTTCAGCCGCGCGTCGATGTCGATGTACTGCTCCGTCACATCCTCTCCCTCGACGCCGCGGGAAGTGACGGTTCCCAGCCCCTCCAGGCTCGTCACCGTGGCCCGGAGGACCTTGGCGGGCAGCCGGAGCGTGATCCTGGCGGATGCGTCTCCGCTGAAGGACCTCTCCTGGACGAAGCCGCCTTGACGTTCGGCCATGGCCGTCGCGTCGCCCACCGCGTTGCTGACGTTCCAGACCTGTATGGAAAGATGGGCGCTCCAGACCATCATTCGGTCCGGGTGAACCTCGGTCATCTCCGTCCCCGCCTGATCGCGCGACTCCGTGCCGGCGCTCGATGGGGCTTCCGTGCCGCCGCGGAACTTCGCGCAGCCGGCCAGTGCCAGGGCGGAGAGGACCGCCATCGCCGCCAGACCGATCTTCCGTGTCGTCATGTCACGATCCTCCAGGGGCCGGCACGGCTGGCCCGAGCCGTTTCAGGAATGCGCCGAGCTGGCGCAGGTGCTGCATGTGGTGCTCGCCGGTCTCGCCTTCGAAACCCAGGATCTCGCACCGGCCCGCCCGGAACCGGCTCCGCAGTCGGAGTCCGCCGGGCCATTCCTCGGTCGCGACCTCACTCCGTCCGCCGAGGCGGGCGATCAGGTAGGCGGCGGTCTCGGCCGTGCTCGCGTAGGCCGGGGTGTGCAGCTGCGTGTGCGAGACGAGCAGATGCTTGCGGCCCTCGGCCGCCTCGCGCGCGAACGCGAGGAAACCCGCCATGTCCGCGGGATTGACCGCGCGGCCGGCGGGATCGCCGGCGAATCCCGCGTAGATCGAGTCGGCCATGACCACCGCGTCAATCCGCGCGAAGATCCCGGGAGCCCTGAGCAGCTCGCGCACGCCGCCGAAGCCGGCGCTGAAAGACGTGACGGTGACGCGCCCCACGCGCAGCGCGGGAGTCCGCCCCGTCCGGACGTGCGCCTCGGTCTCGCGCAGAATGCGCCAGAAGGCGTTCGTGCCCTTGAATCGCTCGGTGTAGACGGCGCTGAGGCCGGGCAGCGTGACGACCGCAAGAACACCCGAACACCCGGCCGCCGCGAAGTTCTTCTCCACGGTGGCGGGCGCGCCGTGAAGATGAAGGGTCAGGTCGAACCCGGCGGGCGCGCCGGGCTGGAAACCGGCGGGAATGAACAACGACCCGTCGGTGAGTGTGAGCCGCTGGCCGGGCGGCGCGTCGGCCGCCATCACGGCGGACATGACGAACACGGAAACAAGGCCGGCGCGAAAGAGCGTTTTCACGTGGACAGAGGTGCCTCGCATCGGCATGAAACCCGGCTGAGCCCCTGGGTGGAGGAGCACGGGCTCCTCCCGCGGCCATGGGTCCTCCTGCTACCATGGGTAGCCGGCCTGCCCTGCGTGGGGCATCCCATGAATGCATCGGTCATAGCAGCCAGAAGGAGCCGGCAGGAGACTGTACCCAACGACGACGGAGTTCAACTGCGAAGTGGACCTTCATGTGCGCCACAGGCACGCGTGCGTGGTGGACCGGGAGGGCCGGATCCCGAGGTGCAGCCGGCAGAAACCGGGATGCCCGGCGCGTTCCTCGCCTGTCCGCCAACCGCCGTGCGCGCGCGTGGTGCCGATCGCTGCCGCGGTGTCTCGGGTGCTTCAATCCCGGCCGGTTCTCATTGGGCGGGTTTCTTCTTGGCGGCCGGGGCGGCCCAGGCCGGCCATTGCAGCACGACGCGGCGCAGACTCTCGATCGCCGCCAGGACCCGCTGCTTCGAGTCGCCGGTCAACGATCCCTTTCGGGCCCGGATTTCCGCCATCTGGTCGGACAGCCGGCCCATGATCCGCAGGGCGTCGGCGGCAAACTCCTCGCGCGTGTTGCCGGTCAACGTCACATCCCCCGAAGGCGGTTTCGGTCCTTGCCGGGGCGTCTTGCCCTCCAGAGCGTCCAGCGCGCGATCCCATTCACGGGTGCTCATGTCCTTCAGCGGCGTGGGTCGTCCGGTCCGCGGATCGGTCAGCAGCGTATCGGGCGTGAGCGCGGCAGCGATCTCGTCGGGCAAGGCGGCCACGCGATACAGAACGGTGGGATCGAGCGCCAGAAAAAACGAAAGCGCTTTCGTTTTTTTCGCGAACCTCGCCACGCTCATGTAATGCTGAGCCGTCCTGGCCGAGTAATGCACGTGGGTTTTCAGCCACCGCAGCCAGGCGGTCTTGTCCGACTGTCGGTCGAGCGCCTCCTTCGCGGCGATGAGTTCGGCGCCGATCGCGGCGATGATGCGGCCCAACTGTTCCCGTGTCTTTCGTTCCTCCTCCTGCAGCGCCAGGATTCTCTCGGTATGACGCTGGATCGCGGGATCCGCCAGTGCATCCGGCCATTTCGATTTCTTCATCCGTTCCTCCTGGAGCGAACGTGCGCACTCAGGCGCCGGGGGTGCGCGTCCGCGCGCCCCCCAGGAAGCAGAGGCCGGGCGCCCTGAGGATACGCGACGGGGCGCCTATCCGTGCAGCGCTCGACGGCCCGACACCCCGCGCGGTCTGAAACGTGCATGACGCTCGAAAAGGCTTCGCGCCAACGCATTTTCGGGGGACCTTCTCGACGGCGTCGCCGTGTCAGTTCATCGCATTCTGGAGCGCGACGGCGCGATCGGCGATCTCGCGGCGGATGGCGTTGAGCGAACCGATCGCGACGGCTCTCTCGGCGCTCACCTCCTCCATTCCATCGACGGGCCACTTCTGTCCTCCGTCGCTGTAGGCGGTCCAGTTGGGGATGATCGTGTCGAGGAGCTTCTTCAGACAGGTCTCCGCGGCGGCGGTCTCGGCCCGCGCCTTGCCGGACGCGCGCGCAGCGGCGATGAGTCGTTCGAGCCTCGTGACGTACTTGAGGTCATCGATGCCTTCGCGCGACGTCTCGTAGGCGATCGTGGGCCGCACCTCGGACCCCTGGGTGCGCACGACGGACCCGCGCTCGTTGTCGGCGAGGCAGTAGTACCACTCGACCTTGCCGCGGACGCCCCCCTTGCTCATCCGCCAGAGGAAGAACCCGAACGGGAACCGTCCCTTGCCGGCGTTGACGAAATACGGGATCGCATCGGTCTTCGCGCGCAGCTCCTCGATGAACGTGTCGTTGATGAGCCGGCGGCCGCGGTTGTGGCGGTCGGCGCCGTCCCATCCGTTGTTGAACGTGGCGAAGTGCATCCAGGGGGCCATTGCCATGACCTCCATGTAGCCGTTGCCGTCGCTGGTCACCGGGATCTCCGGCAGCTCCTCGTAGGCGAGCTTCGCCAGCTTGCCGGCGAATTCCACGCCCGCCATTCCCTTGTTGGTGAATTCGTCGCCGATGCTGAAGATGACCGGGTGGTTGTGCTTCCTGACCTCGGCCCAGAGCTTCCGCATGACCTCGATGTACTTCTGCTGGAAGCGCTTGCTGTCGACGGGGCCGTAGCCCGTGAGCCCGCCCACGGTGAGCTCCATCGGGGCGGCGAACATGATGGGTTCCCGGAATCCGGCCTTCAGGTACTCGTCGATGAACATCCCGAGCTGCGAGGTGTCGTCGTCGTGGACGGGCAGGTGCCAGTTGTAGAGAGGCCCCACGTTGGTCATGCCGTGCTCGCGCATGTCCCTGAGCTGCGCGCGGAGCGCCTCGACCCCGCCGGTCGGTCGCGAGAAATGCCAGCCGATGGCCATCGGCGGATCTTCAAGCCTGAAGGGCAGGACCTCGAGACGGACCGTGAGCGTCGCGACAGACGTGCCTTCGCTGCGGACCTCCACGCTTCCCTCGTAGGTTCCGGGCTTCGCGTGGTCGGGCACGTGGACGGTGACCCAGAAGAGCTCCTTCGACCACCCCGCCATGTCCCAGGGGCGGCCGAGGTCCGTGAGCAGGCAGCGCTCGCCGTTGAACTCCTCGATCGACGCGATCCGGATGTTCCCGGCGGGGATGACGCCGGCCGGTCCCGCGAGCGCGCCGCTCCCGATCATCACGTCCGGCAGCCGGTCGTGCGGCTGCAGCGCGAAGCTGAACGGCTCGTACTCGCCCTGCGCGGCGAAGATCGACACCGTGCCGGTCTTCCGCGTCCCGAGCGGCTGCTCCTCGCCGATGTCCTGCCTGCCGGTGTAGTCGGTGACGTACAGATCGATCTCCTGGGCGCAGACGGTCGCGGCCAGCGCCGACAGGGCGGCGATCCGAGGTGCGGGGTGTTTCACCGTTACGTTCTCCGTGGGTCAGTCTTCCAGTTTCGCGCCGACCGGAACCAGCTTCGCATCATCGAGCCAGATCGTGCCTTCGCCCGTGACGTAGATGTACACCATGAAGTCCCGTGCGCCGGACTCGGGGGCGCCGCGGACCTTGATCTCCGTCCATTCGGCCGGCACCGTGTCGCGCCAGGTTCCTTTGGCGCCGTCTTCGAAGTTGATGAAGAGCTGGTTGTTCGCCGTGCCCTTCGCCCAGACGGAGAACTCGTACGCCCCGGCGCCCTCGACCAGCGGAAGCTTGGGGGTCGAGATGCCGATGCGCCCCCTGGCGCCCGTGCAGGCCGTGCGCGCGGAGAACGCACCCGAGCGCACGTGCTCGGGCCGGTCCTCCCACCGGTTCTCGTAGTCCCCGCCCCACGACCACCCGCCCCACCAGATCCAGCGCGAGCGGTTGCGCGCCGAATTCCGGTTCACCTCTTCGAAACCGGCGTTCTGGATGAAGTCCAGCGGCGGATTGGTCGTCGCGAGCATCTCCCCCTCGTAGCGGCCCGCGAGCCGCCCCTCCAGCATCTGCCGCTTCCGCTCGTACATCTTCGGCGACACCAGGCCGTCCGCCTTCTGCCGGTCGAGGTCCTTGAGCGCCGCTTCGATGCGATCCCGCGGCCAGAGCCTCCCGCGGAGCTCGTCCCGGCTTTCGACGGCCTGCGCGACCACCGTCATCAGCGCCGCCGCCCCCACCACCCGCGCCGCGCATCCGCTCGTGTGCATTCGTCCGCCTCCCGAGAACATCGCCTTTGCGCACGTGCCCGTGCAACCGTCCGATTAATCATCCGATGCCGGTGGAAGGCCATCAGAATCTCTGCCCGGAACACGTTTTTCCTGCTGCCCCCGGTCGCGGCCTGTTCGATCCGAAGCCGGTTGCGGCTCGCCGCCCCGGGTCGGGGGACCGCCGGTCCGTCGGGCCACGAAGAGGAGGTTGTCGAAGTCGAAGCGATTGAGACGGCGGGTGTTTGCGAAGAAGGTGTTCCTGACCACCTCGCGGTGTTCCATCGCGAAGCCGTGGCGGAGGAGCGCCTCGGGCAGCTGGTCGACGGCGTAGTGCTCGGTGACGTCGGGGAAGGCGTAGCCCAGCGGGCCGAAGTGAAGGAAGCGCCCCTGCGGCTTCAGTACCCGCTGGACCTCCGGGAGCAGGCGGGACAGGGGCGCCAGGTCGGTGAAGAACGGCGATACCACCACGTCGAACGCCCCGTCGCGGAAGGGCATGCGCGTGGCGTCCGCCACGAGAAGGGCCGGTTTCCCCGGAGAGACGGCGCGGCGGGCGACGAACCGCTCGCACTCATCGGCGCCCCGGAGGAAGTTCCCGATGAGGAGCTGATAGGCCGCGATCTGTCCTTCAACATCCAGGCGCAGGAACAGCGCGGCCATCGGGAACGAGAGGTCGATACCGATGGCGCCCGGGAAGCGCGCGTCCAGATCGGCAAGGAGTCGCCCCGTGCCGGCGCCCAGCACGAGAACGCGGCTCGCCGGCTCGCCGGACAGCGCCCCGGTCACCGCGTTCAGCGCCACCCGCAATTCCGCCTCGGATTCGTCGGCGCCGCTCCAGTCCCGCCGCAGGCAGAGCAGAGGATCGGCCCCGACCACGGGCGCGCCCGCGGGCGCCGCGGATTCGCTCGCGGGGAGCAGATGGGCCAGCGCCTCCATCATCCCGGCATTGTGGGCCAGGCCGGCGGAGATCTCCCGGAGGGTCCCGGATCGAATGCGCGTCTCGTCCGCGCACCGCCGGTACCGCTGCGCCGCCGTCCGGCCCTGCTCCGCCATGTACGCCAGGATGCCCCGCTGGGCGGCGACATACCCCGCCGCCTCCTCGATCAGCAGCGGCAGGCGATCTCCGATCACCGGGTAGGCGCGGCCGCAGGCGGCGCAGATCAACGATCCGGAGGGCGCGTCGGATGTCAGGGACAACCGGCAATGGGGACAGACGGCCTCGGTCCGGCGGACGGGATCGGGCGGAGGATGGGAGGTCATGCGTTCGCCTTTCCGAGTCGAGGATCTGTGTCTGTCATTGTCCCGTCTCCCGCATGCGGGCGTCTGCCCGTTACGATACCATCACCGGCGGTCTCGCACCATGCGGCGGGAGGCGGCCCCTTTACACGATCTTTACAATTTTCCCGGTGGCGCGACATCATAGCTTTACGATGCCTGTGATAGGCTGGTCGTGAATAGAGGGCATCGAGTACGGCCCGTCAGCGATCGTAACACGAAGAAAGGAACGAAAGGACAAGCATGACGACAAAGGAACTCAGCATCCTGGCGGCGGTGGCGCTCACCGCCGGTCTGGTCTCGACGCCATCCGCCTTCGCTCAGGCGGCTCCGGCGGGCGGCGACAAGGCTCCGCCCGCGGTGGGCCGGCCCGAGCGTCGCGGTCCCATGGGCGATCCCGCGGCGCGGCTTACCGCCGAACTGAAGCTCACGGAGGAGCAGCAGGCGAAGGTCAAGGCCATCTACGAAGAGATGAACCCGAAGATGCGGCCGATCATGGAGGATCAGAGCCTCTCCCGCGAGGACAAGATGGCGAAGATGAAGGAGCTGCGCGACGCCTCCAACGCGAAGATCCGCGCCCTCCTGACCGAGGAGCAGCAGAAGGCCTTCGACGAGATGCAGAAGCGGCGCCAGCAGCGCGGCGAAGGCCGTCCCGGCGGCCGCGGCGGTCCCGGCGGCGGTCGAGCCGGCCAGGGCGGCCCCGGCGGCGGGCAGCCTCCCGCGAAATAGCGGAACCGAGCGGACGCAGCGTCCGAAAGAAACCTCGAGGGGGAGGAGGCGGGATGGCCTCCTCCCCCTTGGTTTTCACGGCTTCCCCATCGTCACGAACTCCCGCTCGCTCAGCCACCCGTTTCCGTCGGTGTCGAACGTGGGGAAACGGCGGCGGCCTTCCGCTTTGTCGGCGAACTTCGCGAGGTATTCCTCCAGGCTCATCCTGCCGTCATGGTCGGTGTCCCTGGCCTTGAAGATGGCCGTGCGATTCGCCGCCCGCCTCGCCGCCGCATTGCGTCGGGTGCCGGACGTCGCCGACGGAGCGTCGACCGGCGCGCGGCTCGCGGCCGCGGTCTCGCGGGCCTTGCTCGGAGGCAGCGATCTCTGCCAGTCCAGCGCCTGGGCGGTCAGTCGCTTCACCACGTCGGGGTGGCCGGCGGCGACCTCATGCTGTTCACCGGCGTCGTTCGGAATGTCGTAGAGCTGCGCGCCGCTGCCGTCGTGGTGGACGAAGAGTTTCCACGGGCCGTCACGAACGGCCAGCATCGGCGGCAGATACTCGTCGCCCCACACGCGAAAGAGCCATTCCCAATACAGCGGCCTCCGCCGCGGGCGCGGTTGGCCGAGCCAGATGTCGCTCACGTCCTCGCCGTCGGGCCGGACGCCCGGGGGGACGGCGACCCCGGCCAGTGTGCAGATCGTCGGCAGCCAGTCCAGGGCGCTGACGACGCTGGTGTCGTCCACGCGCCCGGCCGCGACATGCCCGGGCCAGCGCAGCAGGCCGAGGGTGCGGATGCCGCCCTCGTACATGCTTCTTTTCCTCGCCCGCAGCGGCCCCGTGTTGCCGACGCCCGCGTTGGCGGCATTGCCGATGCGGTAGTCCTCCGCGCCATTGTCGCTGGAGAAGAACACGATGGTGCGGTCGGCGAGTTTCAGATGGTCGAGCGCGTCCATCAGCCGCCCGATCTGCGTGTCGAGGTCCGTCAGCGAGGCGCAGAAGACCTGCATCTGGCTCTTCAGGTCGCGCGCCCCGGCCAGGTACTTCCGCATCCAGGGACCGAACCCCGGATCGGTCGCGCGCGGGTCCAGCGTCTCGTAGACCTTGAGCTGCTCCGGCAGGGGCTTCAGCGGCGCGTGCGGCAGGAGCGTCCACACGTTGACGTAGAACGGGCGGTCCCGGTGGGTTTCCATGAACCGGATCGTCTCATCGACGATCATGGCGCTCGATTTCGCGCGGAAGAAGGGGTCCGGGGGCTGCGCCGATCCCCGCGCGCCGGAGGGCGCCGGGCCCCGGTCACCGAGGGCCGGACCGTTCGCGTTGACGGTCCGGTGCACGTCGATGCCGTACTCGCCCGGCGACGGCGCACCGTCGCCGCTGCCGAGATGCCACTTGCCGAAGTGGGCGGTGGCATAGCCGGCGCCGCGGAGCAGTTTCGTGAGGGTGACCGCATGCGGGTCGAGCCAGTCCGGCATCGACCGCGCTTCGTTGGACGCATGATCGGCCAGATGACCGTGAATCAGATGACGCGCGGGACAGTGGGAAGTCATGAATGCGCATCGACTCGGCGAACAGACGGTGGCGGCGACGTAGAACTGCCTGAACCAGGTCCCCTGGCTCGCGAGCCGGTCGAGGTTGGGCGTCTTCGCGTACGGGTGACCCGCGAAGCGCGCGTCCGCCCAGCCTTGATCGTCCGTGAGGATGAAGATCACGTTGGGCGGCCTGTTGGTGGCCGGATCGGCCTGCAGTCGGTCCGGCGGAGAGAGCCACAGGGCTGCGAGCAGGGCCAGGGGCGTTCTCAGGGTCATGGATGGCTGTCTCCCATTCCAGTTACGCCATTGTCGGTCACCATACACGCGGGAAGGCGGCGCGTCCACCGGCGTTTCGACTCGCGTCCGGACGGGCCAGGTCCCATCATGAGGCCAGGTACCCCATGATCTCGTATGTGCATTACCAGCGCTGGTTTGACGGAGCGGAGTTCCGCGCCCGCCACGCGCGGATACAGGACCTCATCGGCGAACAGGCCGTGGCCGTGGTGCAGGGCGGGGCGCCGGTCGCGGGCTTCGAGGTGTTCCGGCAGTCGAACGACTTCTTCTGGCTGACCGGGATCGAGGTGCCGTCGGCCCTGTTGGCGCTCGACGCGCGCACCCGCCGGTCCATCCTGTACCTGCCGCGCCGGGACGGGAAACTCGCGGCCTCCGAAGGCCTCGAACCGGCGGCGGAGGATCGCGAGGAGCTGGCCGCGCTGACCGGGTGTGACGACGTGCGGGAGCCGGCGGCGATGGCGGGCGACCTCGCGCGGGCGAGGGTGATCTTCACCCCCCAGGCGCCGGCGGAGGGACGGATGGCCTGCCAGGACACGTTGCGCCAGCAGCGGCGGCAGATCGAGTCGGACCCCTGGGACGCGGCCCCGTCCCGCGAGGCGCGCTTCACGTCCCTGCTGCGCGAACGATGCCCGGGCGCGGAAATCCGCGATCTCTCGCCCCTGCTGGCGGGCCTCCGCTCGATCAAGTCTCCCGCCGAGATCCGCGTCCTGCGAGAGGCGGGCCGCCTGACGGCCCGGGCGGCCGTCGAGGCGATGAAGGCCACGCGCCCGGGGGTGCGCGAGCACCAGCTCGGGGCCGTCGCGGACTTCGTCTTCGGCCTGCGCGGCGCGGCGGGCGGCGGCTACCGGCCGATCATCGCCACGGGTGGCCACATCTGGATGCTGCACTACTACCGCAACCATGCGCCGCTGCAGGACGGAGAGCTCGTGCTCTTCGATTACGCGCCGGACCTCGGGGGCTACACGAGCGATATCGGGCGGATGATCCCCGTCAACGGCCGCTACAGCGCCGTCCAGCGCGAGCTCTACGGCTTCATCACGCGCTACCACCAGGCCCTTCTGCGCCGCCTCCGCGGCGGCGCGGCGCCGGCCGACGTGCTGGCGGAGGCCGCGGGGGAGATGGAGCCGTGGATCGGCGCGCACCCGTTTTCGAAGCCCGGCTACGAGACCGCGGCGCGGAAGACCATGGCCTCGGGAAACGCGTTCACGCATCTCGTGGGTCAGGCGGTGCACGATTGCGGCCGGCGCGTCGCGATGGAGGAGCCGTTCAGGCCCGGCCTGGTCTTCGCCCTCGATCCCCAGATGTGGGTGCCCGACGAACGGCTGTACATCCGCGTCGAGGACACGGTCGCCGTCACGCCGACGGGGGTCGAGAACCTGACGGCCGAGGCCCCGCACGAGCTGGACGCGATCGAGGCCCTGGTGCGGCAGGGCGCGGGACTGATCGAGGCCGCCTCATCCCCCCTCGACCCCCCCTCCCCCGATTAGCCCGCCCTCCAACCCGCCCCTCCAACTCCAACGACCGAGCGCGGGATTCCAAGGCACGGAACGCCCGCTGCCTCCAGTGTCCAAGGTCCGGACGCGACCCCGGAGCCCGCCTGCGCGACATGGCCAAAACGACGCGCCTCCGATGCGGCGTCCGGGCAACGTCGAGGGTCATGTTCGGCGAGCTTGCGAGCCGTACCATGGACCCTCTGGTTCGCCCTCTCCGTTCATCCGATGACGGTATCTGGATACGGGCCAAGGAATCGCTCGCCGTTGAAGTGGACAACGTGATCAGGGTCACAGGCAATCCACACTTCCGTTTCCCATGATATTTGGCTCAAGAAGCGACCCATTGCGTCTCGATCCTCAAACGCGGTGACGAAAACCAGCCCGCTACGAAATCCTGCGAACAACTCCTTGAGTTCCCGCCGCCGCTTCCCGTCCACAACTCCGGCACTTGTCACAGCTTCGCCGATAACCAGCCATTCGCGCTTCGGATCGTGCGCAACAACATCCGGCATCTTGGCGGCAGAGTCGATCTGCACGCCCAGACGGGCGAAGTACTCAGTCTCGAAGTACTGAAACTTGTTTTCGGCATCTCCAACGTAAAGGACCACGCCACCCGGCACAAAACGTGTGCAGAACTCCTCGATAAACGCCTTGATGAGTGGGTTCTGACCGCCCGGAGAAAGGGTAATCTCCTTGCCGGTTGGCAGCCGGACCGGGATGCGCGCTATGTCGCGAGCACGCTGCAACTCCCGCTTGATATCTTCCTTGGCCGCGAGATATCGCTTCAGAGTCGCTCCCCACGTGTCGGTCTTGAAAGCCCTGCACAGGTTGAGTGCGGTTGGTTCGATCTGGTACACAGTCTTGCCGCTGTTCGTCGGGCGAGCTGGTTCGTCCGGGTTCTTTGCCAGAAGCCCCTCTTCGACAAAGTACTTCACCGCTTCGTCACGGATGGTCTCGCGGGTGTTCGGGGCATATCTCGTGCGGTACTTC
>CAZSUU010000074.1:0-19397 GCA_964610105.1 uncultured Verrucomicrobiota bacterium
CGAGTTTTCTAGGAAACTCGCGCATTCGCTCCGGCAAACTGTAGAAGATGGGTCTCAGCCGTCTCATCGCGCGGTTCCTCATGCGGCGGACGGCCCCATGCCGCCCGCAACGTGGTGCGTGCAGCCACGCCCCTGTGCGGCGTGCGTGTCGCGCAGCGACGCGGCTACAGATGCCGCGAAAGCCGTGCGGGCGATGCCTGCCGGCCCAATGCCTCCTGATCGGTTCGTGACGCGAATCCCGCGCCATGACGCCCACGCTCCGACCCCCTCGTCGGAGTCCTCTCGAATCGGAGGGCGCGTCGATTTCGGCTTGAGGGGCGGGGGTGCGTTCGTCATAGTGCATTTCCTGCTGAAAGGAGCATGGCCATGAAGACGAGAGAGGCAATGACGGGTCTGGGATTCGCCGCTGCGCTTGCGGGTGTGGCGTTCACCGCGGGGGCGCGCGACTGGCCGCCGGTGCCGGAGGCCGAGGTGACGAAGATCGAGGGGGCGCTGCCGGCCAAGCCGACGGTGGCGCCGGCCAGGGCGCGGAAGATCCTTGTTTTCTACCGGTGCGAAGGCTTCCCTCACAGCTCCATCCCGTACTGCAACAAGATGCTCGAGATCATGGCCCGGAAGACCGGGGCGTTCTCCGTCGATCTGACCGAGGACTACAAGGTGTTCGACGCCGCCAACCTGGCGAAGTACGACGCCATCCTGCTCAACAACACCACCACGCTGAAACTGGACGAGGCCCAGCGCAAGGCGATCCTTGATTTCGTGCGCGGCGGCAAGGGTTTCATCGGCATCCATGCGGCCACCGATAACTTCTACGACTGGCCCGAGGGCGCCGAGATGATCGGCGGCATGTTCGACGGCCATCCGTGGGGCGCCGGCGGCACGTGGGCGTTCAAGCTCGACGATCCGACGCACCCGATCAACCGCGGCTTCGGCGGGAAGGGGTTCGTCCTGAGCGACGAGATCTACCAGATCAAGGGGGCCTATTCGCGCGAGAAGTTTCGCGTGCTGATCAGCCTCGACATGAGCGACGAACGCAACAAGAAGATCGACCCGAAAGGCGTGCATCGGACCGACAATGACTTCGGCGTGGCGTGGATCCGGCCGTATGAGAAGGGCCGCGTGTTCTACTCGTCGCTCGGCCACAACCACGATCTGTTCTGGAACACGGCCGTCGTGCAGCACTACCTGGACGGCATCCAGTACGCGCTCGGCGACCTGAAGTGCGATGACTCGCCGAGCAGGAAGTGAGGCCGCGATGAGCCGGGCGTCTGTTCGGATGCGGGCCGTGGCGGCCGCCGCAGTGCTGGCGCTTCTTTCGTGGGCGGAGCCGGCGGGGGAGGGGACCGCCGACCTGACCGCCGACGGCCTCCGGCCGTGGCGGTCGCCGACCGGCGACTGGTTTGTCGCCGGCGGCGCGCGATCGGACCCGGGCGATCCCAGGGTGCTGACCGGTGAGCCGGGGAAGGGCGTGATCATCAATGGCAAGACCGGCCGGACCACGGACATCCTGTCGCAGCAGGAGTTCGGCGACGTCGAGGCGCACGTGGAGTTCGTGGTGCCGAAGGGATCCAATTCCGGCGTCTATTTCATGGGGCGATACGAGGTGCAGGTGTTCGACAGCTGGGGGGTGAAGGAACCGAAGTACAGCGACTGCGGCGGGCTCTACGAATCGGCGGATTCGAAGGTGTTCGTGGGCCGCGCCCCTTCGCAGAATGCCTCGCGCGCGCCCGGCGAATGGCAGTCGTTCGACGTGGTATTCCGCGCGCCCCGCTTCGACGCCGCCGGCAAGAAGACGGAAAACGCGAAGTTCGTCAAGGTGACGCACAACGGGAAGGTGATCCACGAGAACATCGAGGTGGCCGGTCCGACCCGCGCCGCGCGGTTCAACGACGAGAAGGCGACCGGCCCCCTGATGCTCCAGGGCGACCACGGGCCGGTGGCGTATCGCCACATCCGGGTGAAACCGCTCGCGGCGGCAGCGGGGAAGTAGAGGATGCGGTGGGGAGAAGGCGCAGGATGAAGAACATGTCGGTGGTCGTGGCGGGCCTGGCGCTGGCTGCGGCGGGGGCCCTGGCGCAGGCGCCGGAGCTGTTCCAGCGACTGGCCGCCTACCAGCTCAGCGGATCCCGTGAGGCCGTTTCCACGGTCGAGACGCTGGCTCGCACCGGGACGCCCGAACAGCGACAGGCCGTCGAGAAGGGCGTGCTCGCGGTGCTGGCGGATCCGCAGGCGACGGCGGATGGAAAATCGATCTGCTGCCGGCTCCTCCGCGAGATCGGGAGTCCGGCAAGCGTCCCTGTCCTCGCGCCGCTGCTGACGGATCCCGGGCTGACGCACATGGCGCGGTTCGCGTTGCAGTCGATCCCCGGCCCCGAGGCCGGCGCGGCCTTGCGGGATGCGCTGGGCAGAACACAGGGGGAGATCCAGATCGGCGTGATCGGGTCGATCGGCGCCCGCGGCGACGAGGCCGCTGTCCCGGCCTTGCTGGCATTGGCCTCGGGCGATACACCTGCCGGCGAGGCGGCGATGAGGGCGCTGGGCCGCATCGGGGGCGAGCCGGCCCTGGCCGGGCTCGTGAAACTCGGCACGCCCGCGGACGCCGCGCGGGCAGCGGCGTGGGGTGACGGGGTCCTGGCGAGCGCGGACAAGCTGGCCGCCCAGGGGGCCTCGCCCGCCGCCCTCGCCGCATTCCGGCTGCTCTACGATCCCGCGTTGCCTGCCGCCGTCCGCCTGGCCGCCCTGCGGGGGCAGATCGACCTCGACCCGGCGGCGGGGTCGGCGGAGATCGTCCGGATCCTGGGCGCCGACGATCCGCTGCGCGCACAAGTGCCTGGCATCATCCGCACCCTGCGGAGCCCCGTGGCGCTGGAGCACCTGCTGAAGGCCATTCCGGAACTGCCGCCCGCCGGCCAGGCGCACCTGCTTCTGGCGATGGCGGCGCGCGCCGACGGAAAGGCGCTGACGGAGGCCGTCGGACTGGCCACCTCGGAGCATGCGGCCGTCCGCGCGGCCGCGATTGAAGTCCTGGCCGCGGAGGGGGGCGGGGCACAGGCGGCGTCCAAGCTGCTGCACCTTGCCCGGGATGGCGCCGACAAGGACGCCGCCCGCGCGGCGCTGATCCGGAAGCCCGGCGGGGGCACGGACCAGGCGCTCATCGGCTGTCTGGGGAATCCCGAACCGTCCGTACGCACGCTGGCGGCCGAAGTGCTGGCCGAACGATGCGCCGCCGCGGCCGTTCCCGCGCTCATGGAGATGGCCCGCGATGCGGATCCGAAGATCCGCGTGGCCGCACTCAAGGCGCTTCGAAAGCTGGCCGGGCCGGACGACGTCAAGCCGCTGGCGAACATGCTTTCGGCGGCCAAGGACGAGACGGACGCGGGCTACATGGTCCAGGCGCTTTCCGCCGCCATCGTGCGGCTGCCCGATCCGGGCGCGGCCGCCGACATTCTCGCCACCGTCCCGGCGCAATCGGCGGCATTGAAGGCCGAACTCATGCCCCTTCTCGCCCGGGCCGGGGGCGCGAAATCGCTGGCGTTGATCGGGGGCTGGGCGAAGGACGGGGACGCCGATACGCGCAAGGCCGCTGTGCGAGCGCTGGGGCAGTGGCCCGACGACGAGGCCCTGGCGATCCTGTGGCCGATGGCCGAGGCGGGAGAGGACCAGGATCTCAGGGTCCTTGCCCTTCGGAGCTGCATCCGCGTGGTCGAGGCGAAGAAGAAACGGCCGGCCGGGGAGGCGGTGAAGCTGTACGATCGCGCGCTGAAGGCCGCACAGCGCCCGGAGGAGAAGACGCAGGTGCTGTCGGCCCTCGGAGGGATGGATTCCGCGGCGGCGCTCAAGCTCGCCGCCGCCATGCTGGGCGATCCGGCCCTCGCGGAACCTGCCGCGGCGGCGGTTCTGCAGGTGGCGGGCCGGCTGAAACCCGGCGTCGATGCCGGCGTGAAGTCGGTCCTGGAGAAGCTGGCCGCCGGAGGGAGCGCGGAGACGAGGACCCAGGCCGAGCGGCAGATCAAGAGGCTGACGCCGTAGCCCCCATGCGATGATCGCCATGGAACCGACGCCGAAACAGAGCCAGACCGCGTCGGCATGGGGCCGGGGATGGACGGTCGCATTGCTGCTTGCCGCGATCGCACTGACGTTCCGCTGGCCCGGCCTCGCGGACCGTCCGATGCACACCGACGAATCCGTGAACGCATACATTCTCGGGCAGGTCCTGGCCGGCGAGGGATACCAGTACGATCCCCGCGACCGTCATGGACCGGCGCTGTACGCGCTGGCGTGGCCCGTCGCGCGGCTCGCGGGGCAGCGCGATCTCGCGCACCTGACGGAGACGGTCGTCCGCCTCGTTCCGGTTCTCCTGGGTTGCCTGGCCGCGGCCCTTTTCACGTTTCGGGCCGGCGGGGTCGGCCGGGGCGCCGCCCTTTTCGCCGGATTGCTGTGGTGTGTCGCGCCCCTTCCGCTGTACTTCAGCCGTGACTTCATCCACGAGACCGGTTTCGTCACCGCGAACCTGGGTCTGTGGCTGGCGGTCGCCGCTGCGATGCGTGCCGGGGAGGCCCGCCCTGGCACGACCGCCGCCGCGTCCCGCGCGTTTTCCCGGAAGGTCTGGGGCTGGTCGGTGGTGGCGGGGGCGATGGCGGGGCTGATGCTCAGCTTCAAGGAGACGGCGGTGCTGAACTGGGCCGCGCAGGCGGCCGGTGTGCTCGCCGCGCTGTGGCCGGTGCGGAAGAGCGATCTGCGCCGATACGCGGGTCCGCTCGCCGTCGCCGTGGTGTCCGGCCTGGCGGTCGTGGTGGTCCTGGTCACGTGGGGCGGCACGCATTGGCGGGGGCCCCTGGACCTGGTGAGCTCCTATTTCGGCTTCATCAAGAGGGCGAAAGGGGCGGGCCACGAGAAGCCCTGGCACTACTATCTCGCCCTGCTGGCCAACGGGAGGTCGGGGCTGATCTTCCTCGGACTGGCCCTCGCCGGCGCGGTCACTGCCCTGGCCTCGCGTGTTCGCGTGGGGCGTTTCCTGACCGTCACGGCCCTGGCGACCCTGCTCGTGCACAGCGCGATCCGCTACAAGCAGCCCTGGCTGGCCGTGAACATCTGGGTCCCCTTCGCCCTGCTGGCGGGCGTGGCGGTGGAAGCCGTCGTTCGCCGCGTGCGCGGCGTGGCGGGCCGCGGGGCGGTGGCCCTCCTCCTGGCGGGCCTGGCCGCGCTGGTGTGGGCCGACACGCGGCGATGGGTCTACAAGTACCCGGCCCACGAGCGCAATCCTTACGCCTATTCGCAGACCGGGGAGGATGTGCTCCGCCTGCCCGAGGTCGTTGCGGGATACGCGAAGCGCGTCCCCGCGGGGCGCGGCCTGCATATCGCCGTGGTGGCCGCCGATCCCTGGCCCCTGCCGTGGTACCTCCGCGCGTATCCGCAGGTCGGATTCTGGCAGCCCGGGCAGGATCCGGGGACCGCGGACATCTACATCGCGGGGATGGACGCGGCCGAGGACCTCGTGCCGAAGGTGGAAGGTCGTTTCCCGGAGTTTTTTGGCGTGAGGCCCAACGTTCTCTTCATCCTCTGGGGCCCACCGCCTCCGCCGGAACCGTCCGCGGCAACGGAGGGAACCGCGCGATGATGGAGACAAGAATCCGATACTCGAATATCGAAATCCGAAGGAATCCCGGAATCCGAATGACCGAAACGAATCATCTCCCGGCAACCGTCACGCATTAACCATCAACCATTTCCCATCTCCCATGTCTGCCCCCGCCCCCATCCACGTCATGCGCCATGCGGCGATGAACACGGAGTTCGAGATCCGGCTCGCCGGCGTTGACAGGCGCTACGCGGAGCAGGCCGCGCAGGCGGCGTTCGTCGAGTGCGATCGCATGGAGGAGCTGCTGAGTCGGTATCGCGACAGCAGTGAGATCGCGCGGCTGCGGACGCTGCAGCGAGGGGAGCGGCTCCGGGTGAGCGAACCGACCTTCGATTGTTTGCGCCGCGCGCGCGACATCGAGCGGCGGACGCGCGGGGCGTTCTCCCTGTCGGCCACGGCCCGGTTCGCGCCGGGCGACCCGCCGCGGTGGTCTTACGACGAGAAGAAGCTGGAGATTGTCTGCGAAGGCGGGCGGCTGGAATTCGATACCGGCGGGATCGGCAAGGGCTTCGCGCTGGACCGCATGGCGGTCGAACTCGCCGAGTGGCAGTGCCCGTGCTCCCTTCTCTCTTCGGGCGGCAGCACCGTCCTGGCCGGCGAAGCGCCCCCCGGTCGCGGCGGCTGGGATGTCGGACTGGGCGAGGGGGCGACCCAGCGTTTCTGGCTGGCGCGCGGGGCGCTGAGCGGATCGGGGATCGGCCTGAAGGGCAGGCATATCATCGATCCCCGCACGCGCAAGCCCGTCGACCACCGCGCGAGGGCCTGGGCCTTCGCGGCCGACGCGACCACCGCCGACGCGCTCTCGACCGCCGCCATGGTGCTCGCCGACGGGGAGCTGCGGGAGGTCATGAACGGCTGGGCGGGCGCGCTGGTGGTGATCGAGAAGGACGGACGGCTTCTCGGGCTGGGAGGCGGCGCGTGGCCGAAGGCGATGGCGGGGGCGGAGGAAGAACGGCGTGAACCCGCGGCGCCGTGACTCCGAGCCGGGGCGGGTGTGGCGGCCGGTCGCGTTCGAGCCGTCCGGGCGGCCCGCGGGCGCGGGAATGGACCTCCGAGGCGCGGCGGCCATGCTCGCGGACGTGGCCGTTCCGGATGTGATCGGCCGCCGACCGGAGCAGCTTCACCATGTCATGCGCGAGTCCGCGTATCTGAATCAGGTGTGGGACGCGTACCGGTTCTCCACGGACGAGAAGGCGGTTCTGCGGGCCTTCCTCGACGACGTCGTCATGCGTGAGATCGCCCCGAAGCGGCGGCCTCTCGCCCTGCTCGATGTCGGACCCGATGACGGGACCCTGACCCGCTGCCTCTGCGCGCGATTCGATCAGGTGACCCTGCTGGAGCCGGATCCCGCGTCGCTGGAGCGGCTCCGGGCCGCCTGTGCCTCGCGGGACTGTGCCTCGAAGCGCTGCGAACACATCGGGGCGCGTTTCCCCGACGCGGATCTGGGCGACCGGCGTTTCGACGTGGTGTTGCTGTCGCACGTGCTCTACTACTTCGACCGATCCGACTGGCTGGCCGTTCTCTCGCGCGCGCACCGACTGCTTCGGCCCGGCGGAGTGGCGGTGGCCGCCTACGTGTGTGACGAGGGTGGGCTCGGCGAGCTGCTCCGCGCGTTCGGCGGCCGCTCGCTGGACTTCGACGCGTTCGAGGACGATCTCGCCGACATGCGTCGCGAGATGCAGCCCCGCTGTTACCGGATGGCGAGCGAAGTGTGCGCGGCCGATGAGCGCACCCTGCTGCACCTGCTGTGTTTTCTAATGGCCGATCGCCATGCCAGCGCCCCGGCGGCCGAACTGGGGCGGTACGTCCGGCGTTTTCTCGGCTCCGACGGGTGTTTCCGCATTCCGAAGGTCGACGGTGCGGTCGTCATCCGCGCGCACCCGTGAGAAAGGAGCCGAAGCTGAGACTCGCTGTGCGGATTGCGGCCGGCCGCGGATTCCGGTATTGTTCGACGGTCGAACGGCAGAGGGAATGCGGTGATGAACCGCCGGGGGTGACGGACGGATGACGCAGGAAGCGGAGCAGGGGGGCAGGGTTATGGAGTGGTACCACCTGGATGCCGAACAGCAGCCGCAAGGGCCCATGAACGAGCAGCAGCTCGATACCCAGATCCGCCTGGGGCGCATCCATGAGGACACCCTGGTCTGGACGGAAGGGATGGCCGAATGGCAACCCGCCTCGACCACGGAGCTGGCGGCCATGATCTCCCGGCTGCAGATGGTGCGAGCGCAGCCCATGACCGCGGTGCCGCGCATCCCGCGGAAGCCGTTCTTCGCGCTCCTTCCCTCCGCGTTCATCTACCCCTTCGCCAAGGGCGGTGTGACCCTGCTCATCACCGGCAGCATCTTCTTCGCCATGATCAAGCTGGCCCAGTTCTCGATGTACGGCGCCGCGGTGGCCTTCTTCGCCGCGGGGTATCTCAGCGCCTACCTGTTCCGGATCGTGAACTCGACCGCGGCGGGCGAGATCGGCATGCCCGACTGGCCGTCGCTGTCCGATTGGTGGGAGGACATCGTCGTCCCCTACTGGCAGTTCCTCGGCTGTACGGCGCTGAGTTTCCTGCCGATGGTCGTCTACCTCGGCCTGGGGTGGAAGTACGGGTTCACTTCGATGAAGACCGCCGTGGGACTGGGCGTGCTGGGCGCGTTCTACATCCCCATGGCGATCATGGCCGTCGCGATCCGGGAGAGCATTGGCGCCGTGTCGCCGCACATCGTTCTGCCCGCCATCGCGCGCGTGTTCCCGGCCTACCTGGTGGTGTGCCTCCTCATGGGGGGGCTGATGATGGTCGGCGGCGCATGCAATCTCCTGCTCAGCTTCGTGCCCTTCGTGGGTTGGATGATCCAGGGATTCGTCATGCTGATCCTGCTGGCCATCCAGATGCGCATCCTGGGCCTGCTCTTCTGGGGCTACGAAGAGCGCTTCGGCTGGCTGCCCGAGATCCCGGAGTCCGAGCCGCCCCGCTTTCCTCCGCCGTCGTCCTGAGCGGACGGACGGCCGTTTCGGACCCGCGGACGAAGGGCTTGCCCGACGCGACTCCGTGGTGTATACGCTGCCGCATACAGCGGATCCGATGCCTGGCCGCGGAAGGGATGGTCAATGCGATGAGGACGGTAGCGGGTATTGCTTTCTTCCTGACCATAGGCCTTACCGCAGCCGGGGCTCCGTGGACCTTCACGATCCTGCATCATCCGGATTCGGTGACGAACACCATCGCCTATGACACCGATGGCACCCACATCGTGGGCGCGTACCTGGCGTCAGACGGCGTGTTCCACGGCTTCATGGATTCGTTTTCGATGGCGCATCCTACAGGGTCATAGATCATCCCGACGCGGGGCACGGATCCAACCAGGGCACCTATCTCGCCGGCATCTCCGGCACCCGGATGGCGGGGTACTACCTGGACGGGAGTACCAAGTCTCACGGGTTCACCTATGACGGCGTCAGCTTCACCACGAGGGACCATCCGCTCGGTACCAAGGGCACGTGGATCCTCGGCATATGCGGCGATTACATGGTCGGCGAGTACATTGACGCGAGCGGCGGCCACGGGTTCGTGTACGACGGGGCGGAGTTTCAGACGATGGATCACCCCCTCGCCACGGCGGGCGGTTACGCGAACGGCATCGCCGGCAATCTGATCGTGGGTCAGTTCATCCGCTCGCTGGGCCAATATGGCTACGTGACCACCCTGGTTCCCGAATGCCACCGCATTGCCGTCAATGACGACCTTGTGCTCACCGGATGGAGGAAACTCATAGGCGGCTGGCCCTATGCGCTGGAAACGTGTCCGGCGCTGCCCGCCGGTCAGTGGACGACGAGCGCGCTCTTCCATGCCGTCTCGCCACATGCGTCGTGCTCCAATCCGGCGGCTCCGCCGTCCCTCTTCATGCGGCTGCGGTCTTCACGGTAGCTTGAAGGCGGACGCGAACGCGGCGGGGACACCGCCACCCCCACCGGATACCGTGTATTCACCGGGGGGGGTGGGGCCGCGCTGTCCACAGCGCGGACGACGCGCCGTGCGCGTTCGATGGCCGGGGGGGAAACCAGGGGGACACCTTCCGGCGCGCGCGCGGATGACCGCCGACCGCTGAAGGGAGCGCTCGTGCAAGCGAAATGTGGGGCTACGCGTCTTCCGGGAGTGACTCCCCTTCGAATCGCCGGGCGTGCAGGCGCGCATGGCGCGTTCTGGCTTTCGTGCTGTCTGTGGCCGGGCGATCGCCGCCGGCGGCTCCGAGGTTCCTCGGAAAATACCCGTCGTCGGCTCGAGAGACGCGCGAGGTCCTTGTCCACAGGCCGTCAGGAGATGAGCTGCCCACGGGCGCCGGCGAGCGGCGCCCCTTCGGGACCCAGGCGATGTCAGGCGATGGACGCCCGGTGCGTCCAGACTTTCTGGAACGCCTTGACGTACTGCGCGATCAGCTCCGGCGCCTCGCCGTAGATCGCCGGCAGGAAGAGGTGGTTGGCGTTGACCCAGCGGTTGCCGGGCATGGACTCGGGGACCACGGGCGGGTGATGCCACCACTTGGCCTCGGAGTAGATCTTGAGCCGGTGCTGCTCCGGGTAGTCCCAGAAACTGGCGGCCACGCCCTCGGCCTTCAGGGCCTTGACGATCGCGGCCCGCGGCGTGCCGAGCTTCTCGAAATCGACGAGCAGCAGGTTGCCGTTGTAGTAGACCCGCTTCTGATCGGGGCGCAACCGCGGCTCGGCGACGGCCTCCAACTGCGTCAGGGGCTGGTTCATCGCCTTCACGTTTGCTTCCACCTGCGCGTTGATCTCGTCCAGGCGCTTGAGCTGCTGGCGGCCGACGGCGGCGGCGAACGGATGCATCCGGTACTTCTGCCCGAATCCCGTGCCCGCGTAGGGACGGACCGGGCTGGCCGCGTCGAACTTCACCGGGTCCTCGTAATGTCCGAAAGCGGCGGCCCGCTCGAAGTACTCCCGCGTCTGATACATGCCCATGCCGCCCTCGACGGTCGGCATGACCTTGCTCGCCTGGAAACTGAAGATGCCCATCGCGCCCCACGCGCCCATCTTCTTCCCCTGCATCGAGGCGCCGTGCGCGTGCGCCGCGTCCTCCAGCAGGATCAGGCCCTTCTCCTTCGCCCACTCCGCGATGCGGTCCATCTCGCAGGGCATGCCCCAGGAGTGCATCACCACCACGGCCTTGGTGCGGGGCGTCAGTTTGCGCTTGGCATCCTCGAGATCGAAACAGGCGGTCTTGGGATCGATGTCGATGAAGATCGGCACGCAGTCAAAGAACCGCATGGCCAGGCAGGTCGCGAAGAAGGTGTAGGACGGCACCATGATCTCGCTGCCCGCCGGCAGATCGAGCGCGAAGTACATGCTGGTGAGCGCGCTGGTGCCGTTGATGTGCGCCTTCACGAACGGCGATTGCGTGTAGTCCTTCCACTCCTTCTCAAAGGCCGGAAGCTGGTCGTAGAACCGGTTGCTGTCGAGCATCGCGCACAGCGCCTCCTTCTCCGCCTCGCCATAGCGCGGCCAGCGCGTCAGGGCGGCGAACTCCTTCGCCGGGAACGTGACCGTCTTCGGTCCGCCCGCCACGGCCAGCGTCTCGGTCGCGGTCTGTGCGCGGGGGGAGGGCGCCGCCGCGAGGGCGGCCATCGCCGTCCCGCCGGTCGCGAGAAAGCGTCTTCGGGTGAGCGCGTTTCGCGGATGAGGTGTGTTCATGGTGGCGCCTTTCGTTCGATATCCGCTGTGTTCGATGATAACCGCAAGGGTCGAGAATGGAGAGCGCGAATCACCGGAATCTTCAGGAGGGGATTCATCGGTTCGGGATCGCAGGGTCCGTCGAGGGTGCGCCCGCATCGAGCAGCCGCCGGATGGCCTGCTTGAGCTGCGCCTCCGAACCGGCGCCGACGTTCGCGGCGGCGGGCTCATAGCCGCCCTCCGCGATCGCCTGGTCGGTGCAGATGTAGGCCGGACTGCAGTCGCCGTAGCCGGCTGCGACGACGAAGGCGTCGGGCCTGAGGCCTCGGGCGAAGCGCTGGAATTCCAGCATCGGTTCGCCCGGCAGATGCACAATCCACACGGAACCGAGTTGAAGCGAACTGACCTCCAGCGGGCGCGTGCGTCGATTCACGAAGGCCAGCCTCATGGCGCCTTCATATACGCGCATGCCGTCGGATTGCTTCGGGTTCTCCAGCCAGCCCCGGCTCTCGGCTGCGACCGCCATGGGCTCGCCGCGCAGCGGCAGTGTCACGTGCTGGGTCCGCCACGTCAGGCCATCCGCGGCGGCGAACCGCGTCGATGCGATCGACCTCCTGATGCCGTCCGCCAGGCGGAGGGTGAGACCGGAGAAGGCCTCCGGCGACTTGTCGTTGTACTTGCCAACGGTGACATCGCCCCCGCAGCCGGTGAAGTAGATCTGCGGCACACTCTCCCCGCGTTCGATCGTCTCGCGCGCGGCCCCGACGAAGTCCGATGAAGCCCGACCGTCGCAGGAGAACGTCTGCGGATGCGTCGCGTAGTAGTGCAGCCGCACGAGGGGGCGGCCGGCACGGGCCAACGTGACGGTCCGAAGCATCGGGTCAGTATCGCCTTCCGGAGCCTCCGCCATCGCCTTGTCAGTGCCGGCGGTACTGAAGCGGGTGAGGGGCTTGCCATTCGCGCCCCGCAATCGCCGGATCGACGCCACGCGTTCCACCCTGGCCTCGCCGGTGCCGACTTGGTCGAACGGCTGGAGCTGCCGGACCGCTTCGGCGGCCACTTGCGCCAGACGTGCGCGAACCGTGTCGAGGAAGCCGGTGGAGAGATGGGTCAACGGACTCGGCGCTGCATCGATGAGCCGGTGGGCGTCCTCGTCCGCGTAGGGCGCGGCGTGCTGGTGCACACATTGGATGGCGACGCGCGCGGGATCGGTGCCGGCGCCGGCGGCGATGCTCCGCCGAAACGACCGTTCGCTCTCGTTGCACAACAGACACCAGTCGATGGCACAGATCACATACCGGTCCGCGCCGTCTTCCAGCACGACCCCTTTGGCCAGGAGCGGCGCCTCCACCGAGACCAGGTTGGTCGCCCAGATCAGCGGTTCGCCCACTGGCGGCGTGGCGTCGCACCGGAAGGCGGCCACGCGCAAGGGGCCTGCGGCGGCGGCAAGGGTGGCGAGGCATGACACCGCCACCCCCGCGATGGCGCGGGCTGCACGAGCAGCGGGCTGTCGGCGGAGTCTCACCACCACCTCGAAAAGAAACCGCGTTCCCGTGCGGCGGGACGGGCGCCGACACGCCGCAGGACCTTGCGGATGCCGGCCAAGACCGTCTCTTCCACCGTGTCGGCGAAGGGGCCGGGCATGCCGTAGTAGACCATGCTCTCTTCCGGTTCATAGCCGCCTTCCTGGAGGACGCGTTTTGACGGGATGTAGCACATCACGTCATGGCAATAGCCCGACACGAACACGTTCTCGCCCGGGAACTCGCGCTTCGTGCGGAGGCTGTAGTCCACGACGACTTCGCCGCCCAGGGCCACGAAAGCGAGATCCTCGCCGAAGCGCACGGCCTGCACCGGATAGGGCACCTCGCGAACCGGCTCCCCGCGGTCATAGGCGGCGAGCATGACGCGGGCGCGCCGCTGATGGTACTTGTTCGCGTCCTTCAGCTCGTCCTCAAACGTCTGCCGGGTGTGGGGCGCGAGGTCGAGGCGGATGGTCTCCGCGGCCGAGCGGATCGGGGCGCGCACGGCGCGCATCTCGCCTCCCAGCACGCGGTCGACCTCGGCGGCCAGCGCCTGGCCGTGCTGCCGGGCCAGTTCAGGCGTTCCGCGCGGGTGCGGATTCTGATCACCGCCGCAGAGCATCAGGAAGAGGGCGGTCGCGCCGGGATGCGCCTGTTCGAGGGTCTCCGCGGCCTGGCCGGCATAGTCGCCGTTGATTTCGCAGAAGTCGCCGCCCAGCGTTGTGTTGTGGCAGCCGTAGCCAAACAACACCGCGCGCAGCGCGCCGTCCGGGGTCGTCACCCGCAGGACGGGGACGGCATGGTCCACGGGACCGTTGGTGTTGACGCCGATCCGGAAGCCCTTGCCCGACGGCGCGCGGCGATTGGCGGCGAAACCGACCGATCCGCTTCCGCACGCAAGTTCCGCGGGCGTCCGGGCCTGCAGGGCCTCGCCGATCACGGCCACGAGCTTGGTCTTCAACTCGTCCCGGTAGCGCTGAACGCGATGGGCCTCCGCGTCATCGAAGTCGAACATTACGTTGAGGTTCCGTCCCACCGTCGGGCCGCAGTGGGTGTGTGAGCAATTGAGAAGCACCTGCGGACGCTCAAGTCTGAACTGCTGCCGGGCTTGCGCGATCACCTCGTCTGCCAGGTCCCGCGGGAGCCCGATCAAGTCCATGGTGACGAACACCACCGGACGCCTCCGGGAATCGCTCACCGCAAGCGCCTTCGCCCACAGGTCCTGGCGAACGATGGCGGCGGGATTTGTGCGGGCGGCGTAGCCCGACAGCCAGTACGGGGTGGGGGGCGTGATCTTCGCGCGGGCCACGCCGGCCTCGAAGTCCGCCGCCCTCAGAGGGAGGGCGGCGAGCAGCAGGGCCACCAAGCAGCGTTTCATGGGCGGCTACCTCGGTTTGACGCTGACCAGATCCGCGCGCGTCCGGCCGTTTTCCGTGATGCGGGCCAGGAAGTAGACCGTCCCGTCCCTGCCCACGGCGATCGAGTTCACGTACAGCGGACGCTGGCCGTTCGCATAGAAGATGGCGCCGTGATCGCGGTACTGCCGGCGGGGGATGTCATAGGTGACCAGGTGCAGGTTCTCCAGTCCCTTGGCCTCGCCCATCGCGGTGCTCGTCTTGCCCGCCACGCGGCGGCCGTTCTCGTAGATCGGCCCGCCGGTCAGGTAATAGGCCGTGCGGCCGTCCGGCCCGAGGGCGAAGCCGAGGTAGCCGTAGCTGAACTGGTCGAAGAGGCCGCTGCTCCGGCTCGGCTCGGAGGTGAGGCGATCGAGGACCTCGACGCGCTCGAGGCACGGATCGAAGCGGAACAGGTAGCCGGAGTTGCCGTGCACGCCGTAGATCATCCGGTCCGCCGGCCGCCAGAAGGTCTGCCGCCAGTTGTAGCCCATGTGGCCCGGCGAGGTGGGGTCGTAGAGGCCGAAGTAGTCCTTCCTGAGATCGTCGCCCCTCACGGGCTCGACGGCGTCGGTGTCCGCGCGATAGCGCAGGATCGTGCCCTCGCCGGTGGTGAACCATGCGGAGCCGTCGTCGGGCGTCACCGCGATCGACCGGCAGATCGTGCGGTAGGCCGCGCCCTTGCCGTTCTCGCCCTCGGCGCAGGTCTTGCCGAAGCTCTTCATCTGCTTCGTCGCTGTGTCGCAGCGGAAGAAGATCCCGCTCGGCCAGGTGATACCGAACAGGCGGCCGCGGCGGGTGTCCATATTGAAACTCAGGATACCTTCGCGATCCGGCGCGATGCCGTAGTCCTCGAATGCGCCGGACTTCAGGTCGTAGGCCAGCAGGTGGCCGCCGGGGTAGGGCTTCCAGCCGGCGGGCGGAATCCCCATCTTCTCCATGCCGTCGATGATGCTGTAGTAGCCGATGTGCGTGGCGAAGTAGAGCCGCCCGCCCGCCTCGACGAAGTTCACGTGGCTCTTGCCCTGCGCGATCACGTTCTGCCCCTTCTCGCCGCACGCCTCGGTGAGGTCGGCCACGAGTCGGATCTCCCGGCGGCGCGGATCGAAGCAGAACATCCGCCCCGCCACGTCGTGCTTCTCGGCGCTGAGCACGTAGTAGACCCGGCCGTCGCTGGCGCAGCCCATGCCGTTGTACGTGTCGTGGCCCTCCGGGAAACCGGAGTTGTAGGTGCGGGCGATGAGGGTGCGCGCCGGCTGGAACGGATCGGCGGCCGGTGCGGCGTCAGGCGCCGATCCCATGACCGTCAGTGCGAACACGGCCAGCGACAGACAGAATCGGTGCGAGCCTTCCAAGGCCTCGATGGCAATCCGTCCCCCGGCGTGCGTTGTATTCATCCGCGCCCACCCCGATGGTTGCTGGGCCGATCTGCTTCCGCCTGCGACAAATAGCTGCCGCTGTTCGACAGGTCAAGTGCATAGGGTCAGGACGGACGCGCGAGGTTGGGGGAAATTGGGGACAGATGGTAGTCTTGCTCTCGATTACAGAGAGAGTGGCGTTCTTATGGGCGGCAATCGCAAGCAGAGAAGTGAAGAAAGCGCGAAGAGTCGTGCCAGTCGCCAGCAGAGAAGTCAGTGGATTCCTGCAAGATCCAGTCCGAGAATCCCGAATGCCAGGACAGGGTGATCAAATTGCCGGTTGGTTTGGAGAGGCCCAGAGTGGGGCGGGACAGGCCGACCAGGCCTTCGCCGGCGGCGTTGAGCACGAGGCATGGTTGCCCATTCGTGTTGCCCGTGCTTCCAGGGCTTCCGGAAAGGCCGGTAGCCGGAATCCAAACGAATCCGCCCGCCGTGGCGAAGCCGCTGTGCGCGGCGTGGACGGCGAGCAGGGTGTCGATCGCCGAATCGTCGAGGCCGGCGGTGGAGTAGCGGCCCAGGGCGTGGATCAGGGCGACACGCTCCGGCGCCACACCGTATGGGGACGGGGTGCCCCCCCCCGGCCGCCATCTTGTCCTGCGACTTGTCCTGCGCGGCCCACGGGCGCGGCAGGAAGCTGCTGAGCGAAGCAGGGAGCTTTTGCGCGACAGCATCTCACCGCGTTTGCGCCACGCGGTGACCCCGGGAACTCGTGCCTGTACAGGGCGCGCACGGATCGGACATAATGCGGACGGGCGACGGTTCGATACTGACGACACGGAAAGGGCGCGGGACGTGACACATCAGGGATCCATCGAGTTCGAGACGCGGGGCCACGGACACATGACCGATCTGACGGCGCATCTCGGGAAGGCGGTCCGCGCCGCCGGCGTGCGGACGGGGACCGTCCACGTGTTCGCCGTGGGCAGCACGTCGGCCGTCGGGGCGATCGAGTTCGAGTCGGGACTCGCGGCGGATCTGCCGCGGCTGCTGGACCGGGTGGTTCCTCCGAGCCGCGAGTACGGCCACGAGGAGGCGTGGCACGACGGCAACGGCCATTCGCACCTGCAGGCCTCGTGGCTCGGGCCTTCGATCACGGTGCCCGTGAGCGATGGGCGGATGATCCTCGGCGAGTGGCAGCAGATCTTCCACCTCGAGTGCGACACGCGCCCGCGGCGGCGCACGGTGGTGGTCACGGTCATGGGCGAATGAGCGGGAGGGCGGGGCATGAAGAAGGCGGAGGTCTGGGTGGCGGCGATGTTGCTGGCGGGCGCGCGGGCGGCGGGGGGGGCGGATCCGGCCCCCGGCGGGCAGGACTACCCGTTTCGGCCGGTGCCCTTCACCGACGTGAAGTTCACCTCCGGTTTCTGGGCGCCGCGCATGGAGACCAACCGGCTGAGAACGGTCCGGTACGATTTCCAGAAATGCGAGGAGACGGGGCGCATCGACAACTTCGCGATCGCGGGGAAGCTCAAGGAGGGCCCGTTCCGGGGCACGCCGTTCGACGATTCCGACGTGGTGAAGGTGGTCGAGGGGGCTTCCTACTCGCTGGCCACGCATCCGGACCCCGAGCTGGACCGGTACCTGGACGATCTCATTGCCAGGATCGCCGCCGCGCAGGAACCGGACGGATACCTGTACACCGCCAGAACCATCGACCCCCAAGGACGCGTCGATTTCTTCGGTCCGGCGCGTTGGTCGAAGCTGGTCGGGAGCCATGAGCTCTACAACGTCGGCCACATGTACGAGGCGGCCGTCGCGCATTTCCAGGCGACGGGCAAGCGGACGCTGCTCGACGTGGCGATCCGGAACGCCGACCTGATCTGCCGAACCTTCGGCCCCCATCCCGGTCAGATCCAGGAGCCGCCGGGGCACCAGGAGATCGAGATCGGGCTGGCCAAGCTGTATCGGGTCACCGGCGACCGCAGGTATCTCGACCAGGCGCGCTATTTCCTGCACATCCGCGGGCGGCCCGAGACGCACACGCTACGCGGGCCCGGCCAGCAGGACCACCAGCCGGTGGTGGAGCAGACCGAGGCGGTCGGGCACGCGGTGCGCGCCACGTACATGTACTCCGGCATGGCCGACGTGGCGGCGTTGACGGGGGAGCGGACGTATCTGGATGCCATCGACCGGCTCTGGGACAACGTCGTGACGAAGAAGCTCTATCTCACCGGCGGTCTCGGCGCCCGCCACGGTGGAGAGGCCTACGGCGATGCGTACGAACTTCCCAACGCGTCCGCGTATAACGAGACCTGTGCCGCGATTGCCGGCATCTTCTGGAACCACCGCATGTTCCTGATGCACGGAGACGCCAAGTACATCGATGTGCTCGAACGCACCCTCTACAACGGTTTCCTGTCGGGCGTCTCGGTGACGGGCGACGAGTTCTTCTATCCGAATCCGCTGGAGGCCGACGGGCGCGCGAAGTTCAACCACGGCTCGAACACGCGCCAGCCGTGGTTCGGCTGTTCCTGCTGTCCCGTGAATGTGGTGCGGCTGATGGCGTCCCTTCCCGGCTATGTCTACGCGGTGCGCGGAACGGATGTGCATGTGAATCTGTACGCGGCCAGCGAGGCGACGGTTGATCTCGGTGGACGGAAGGTGAAACTGGCCCAGGAGACCGACTACCCCTGGGACGGCCGCATCCGGCTCGCGGTGCATCCAGAGAAGAGCGGCGAGTTCGGCCTGCGGTTGCGCGTTCCGGGATGGGCGAGGGGGGCGCCGGTGCCGGGCGATCTCTACCGCCATCTCGACGCCTCCTGCGCGCCGCCGTCGGTGAAGGTCAACGGTGCGGCGGTCTCCCCGGCCTTGGAAAAGGGCTACCTCGTTGTTTCCCGGCCTTGGAAGGCCGGCGACCGGGTGGAGATCGAGTTCCCGATGCCGGTGCGCCGGGTGATCGCGCACGAGGCGATCGAGGGCAACCGGGGGATGGCGGCCCTGGAGCGGGGTCCGATCGTGTACTGCGTCGAGGGCGCCGACTGCGGCGGCGGACCGGTCGCGCACCTGGTGCTGCCCGACGACGCCGCCATCCGGCCCGCGCCGTGGGCGGACTTCCTCGGCCGCATGATCGTGATCGAGATCGCCGGCCGCGCCGTCCGACGCGGCGATTCGGGCGAACCGGCGGCCGAGGAGCAGGCCTTCACCGCGATCCCCTATTTCGCCTGGTGTCACCGCGGTCCCAACGCCATGCGCGTATGGCTCCCGCGCACGCCGGATCGGGCCACGCCGGCGCCGCGGTCCACGCTGGCCGGCGCCGCCAGGGCGTCGGCTTCTCACGTGCACGACCGCGATGCGGTGGCCGCGCTCAATGACCAACTGGAGCCCAGGAACTCCATCGATCACGACATCCCGCGGCACACGTGGTGGGATCATCGCGGGACGGTCGAATGGGTGCAGTACGACTTCGCGGCGCCATCGCGGGTTTCCGCCGTCGAGGTGTACTGGTTCGACGACACCGGCCGGGGCCAGTGCCGTGTGCCGCGGAGCTGGCGGCTCCTTCGGCGGGAAGGCGGGGAATGGAAGCCGGTGGAGGGCGCGGGGCCGTACGGCTGCCAGGCCGACCGTTTCAACCGGGTCGCCTTCACGCCCGTGACGACGACCGGCCTTCGAATCGAGGCGCAGCTCCAGCCTGACTTCTCGGGCGGGGTGCTGGAGTGGAAGGTGGAGTAGCCTCGTTCCCACCCGCACGACGACCGATCAGACCCATCTTCTACAGTTTGCCGGAGCGAATGCGCGAGTTTCCTAGAAAACT
>CAZSUU010000075.1:0-19242 GCA_964610105.1 uncultured Verrucomicrobiota bacterium
ACGCCCGCTCTACGCCCTCCTACGCAGCCGCCTCCCCACTGTCTGAATTACAGCTTCGCGGACTCAGGTCGCTGGAGGACCGTCGCTGCGCCCCCCTGCCGTCTCTGCCGCCGCCGCTATCTTCCATTCGTTCCGGATGGCGCGGCGGGCGCGGACCTGGCGTGCTTCGCTCCCTCGCGCTCCCCGCTTTCGATCCACGCGGCGTCGTTCATGTAGACTTGCGCATACGCGTAGGGCATGAGGCCGTTGCGGATGCGGCCGCTGGTGTTTCGGAAGAGCAGCACGCCGCCGCCCGGCCGGGTCGGGTCGTCGCGATAGCCGACCAGCAGCACGCTGTGACCGTCGATGACCGCCTCCGGCGGACACATCTGCAGGGTGTCATGCACCCACCGTTCGCGTATCGGCCAGCGGAGGCCCGCGCACACCGGCCAGCCCTGCTCCAAGGTTCGCTTGATCTGCGCCAGGTGCTCGGGGGTGAGGCCGGTGCGGACATTCCATTCTTTGATCCAGTGCAGCCGCAATCGCAGGGCGAGGTGGGCGCGCGCCTCCTCGATCGCCGCCGGATCGGGGGGCGTCCCGGGCTCGAACCGGGCCCGGTACGGCATCCGGCCCTCCGTGCAGATCCCGTGGGCCAGGTATCCCTTCCAGAGATCGGAGAAGAACCCGCCGTCGTCCTCATCCCCCGCGGCGCGGTTGGCCGCCCAGTTGAGGAACTCGGGGCTGAGGCGCGGCGACGTCCCGTCCCGCCGGCCGACGGCGTACTCCAGCGCCCCCGCGATCGTGAGCGCGGAGCACGTGGGGCGATCGCCCTGGACGCGCGGCGGCAGGCCCCATTCCTCCAGCCGCGGCCGCAGATCGACGCCCCCGGGGGACGCCCCGGCGGCCTCGCCGGCCGGAGGCGGCGCGGTGTCGCCCGCCGCGCATCCGATCGTACCCCCGAGGAGAAAGGCCAGGGCCGCGGCGCTGCGGCATGACGTGCGCGTCCGGCGGTTTCGTTCCCTGCTCATCGGTGAAGCGTCTGCTCCTTCCTCCAGTCCTGGTCCTTGTCGAAGCCGAAGTCCTTCACGCGCGGCCGCCGTTCGCGCAGCCGCACCGATTCGATGCCGCAGTGATGGCCGGTGCTCCGGGGATCCCGCCCCACGCAGTCGAGGCGCAGGGTGTACGGGCCGGGCTCGGGCCAGAAGTCCAGCAGGTGAAACTCGTGGTCGGCCAGCTCCTCGCCGAAGAAATCCAGCGGCGAGCCGAGTTTCACGCCGTTGAGCGAGGCCTGGTACGTGCCGTAGTCGGGGGCCTTCGTCGCCCGGATCAGCAGGCGGAGAGGTTCCTTGTGGGTGACCGTGAACGGAATCTCGAGCCATGCCTCGTCGGCCGAGGGGGCGCGGTAGAAGAGCTGGGGGCCGTCGTAGAGCTCCAGCGGCTGCTTCACGAGTTCGCCGCGGCCGTGGCCCGCGGTCTCCGCCATGTCGCGCGCGTAGGCGACCACGCGTTCGAGGCTGGGCAGCTTCCGCTCGCGGGCATGAGGGGCGCGGGCGGAGAAGGTCGGCTCGCCGGTCTGGTACCAGAAGGCGACGCTGCTGTAGTCGTCCTGGCGTTCGTTCCAGCTCGTGGACCGGTGCTCCCGGTTCTCGTCGGGCGAGATCCACCCCCAGTGTTCGAACGTCACCTTGATGCCGTCGCGGAACACGATCGGATCCTGGATGTGCCACCGATAGGCGCTGGTGTGCCCGCCGACGATGCCCCACTGGTCGAAACAGGGCACGCCGAAATACGGGGTGCTGGTGGTCTTCAGCCCCCACGCGGAGAGGAAGTAGTCCTCGGTGCCCGTCCCCCAGATCGAGGGGACCGCCTCGCCGTCAATGTAGATCTTCTCGTCGCCTTCGCCGAACCACGCGGGGCTGCGCGTGCGCACGGCCAGGACGGTGCCGACGTAGTGGCCCTTGCCCCGGGTCTCCAGCACGACGTAGTCCTTGCCCGCCTCGACGGGATACTCCTGCCGGTACTGCGCGTGGAAGTAGGGCGTATCGGCCGGAAGACGGTCCTTTTTGATCCAATCGATGTTGTAGTACAGAAGGCTGATCGGCTTGTCGCTCTGGTTCTCGATCTCGACGCGGGCCGACTTCCGGAACGGCATCGCCCAGAAGCAATTGTAGGAATCCGCGTCCTCGACGACCACCGGCTGGCTGACGACCTCGCTGCGGCGTCCGAAGCAGTTGGCGAAGAAGTCGCCCACCGGCGCCTCCACCGCGGGGCGCTCGCGGCCGTCCCAGAACATGCGGAGCAGCATCTCCTGGTGGTTGGCCGATCCCTGTTTCGCCCACGACTGCGGCTCCGGCCCGAGGAAGGTGATCCAGATGTGCGTGATGACGCCGGGCCCCTTCGCGTCCAGCAGTACGTGCGTTGCGCCCGGCGCGACGCGGTGGTTGTCCCAGTTGCTCTCCTCCCGGTCGTCGCCGCGCGGGGCGGCCGCGGGGTCCAGTTTCCCCGTGCTGTCGCCGCGCCGGACCTCCCCCTGGCGCATCGTGGAGGTGGCGCGCATGGAGCGTCCATCCTGGGGTCGCGCAAGGTCCTCCATCGAGCCCGCCCGCACCGGCGGCGCGTGGAACAGAGCGGAGAGACACAACACCATCAGGGCGGCCGGCGTCAGCCGGCCCCGGCAGAGCATCCGGTGGGCTTTCATGGCCGCGCATCATACCCGAGGCGCACGGCGGAGTGAAGCGCAACGGCGGCGGCGCCGTCTTCCACCGCGCTCCGACCGGCCGCGATGGTCCCGCCGCCCCTTCCCGCCGGGAGACCTTGCGGGAAACACCCCCCCCGCATCTGCGTGGCGTCTTCCGGCGGAACCGTGCGACGCGAAAGGACGCCACCGCGTTTCCCGGGGATATGCGCGCTCCCGCGCCCGGTTGTGGCCGGCCGTTCCGACGGGCCCCGCGGGGTCACCGCCCCGCCGCGAGATGCCAGAGCCGCTCGCCGCCGCGGCGGCGAACGTAGGCGCCGACCCGGCGCTCGATGTCCGCCCGGTCGCGAAAGAGCATGCCGCGCTGCGACGCGTAGGCCTCGATCGCTTCGCAGCGGGCGGCGATCGCCTCCGGGGTGAGGGCGACCACCTCGGCCCGCCACCGGCGCCGCGGCCGGGCGAGCCCGACCATGGCCAGCCAGCGTTTCGCGTAGGGGAAGTCCTCGTAGCAGACCAGCCGCCCGCCGAAGGCGCCCTCCGCGGCGCGGCGCACCAGCCGGTGATCCACATGCCGGCCCGCCCCCAGGGGCCCGGCCACGAACTCCGCCGGCGGCAGGGCGCGGAAGCGGTCGGCCAGCGACGCGATCAGCGCGTCATCCGCGGGATGGAGCGGTCCGGTGATCGATGCGCGCGACGGATAGAGGACCCGCCCGGCCGGCCCCGTGCGATAGACGGCGTCGGTGAAATCGCAGACGGTGTGATCGGCCCCCAGCCGCGCGCAGGCCGCCGCCTCTTCCCGCCGGCGCTCGGCGGCCGGATGGCCGGCGGCGTCCCACGCCGCGTGCAGCTCGCGCGCGAAGGGCGACGCCGGTTCGGCGGGCGGCGGCGCGCCCATCACCGTCACCACAAGCACGGTCTGGGCCGCCCGGGTGCGCAGGAAGATCTGCCCGCCGCAGGAAAGCACCGCGTCGTCGAAATGCGGGGACAGGTAGATCGCGTCGTATCGCTCACGCATGGGGCCGGATCATACCGCCGCGGCCGCGCGGTGTCAGGCACCGGTGTGCCGGCGCCGGTGCCGGCGCCCGGCGGGGGGGCCCGCGCGGTCCGCCGCCGGACTCCGCGACCGTCTCCGCTCCGCCCGGCGCGTCGTTTGCGGTTGCGCATGCGGTTGGGAGTTGCGACAACATGCGCCGTGAACGTCTTCGAACGGTGGCGGTCCACCCTCGGCCCCGTGGGTCCCGCGGAACTCGCGTTCCGGGCGCGCCGGACGTGGTGGAACCTCGCGGGCGCCCGGAACCGGGTGGTCACGCTTCATCCCGCCCGGCCGCCGCGCGCCCGCGTCCTGTTCTCCTACCTGATCGACCCGTTTCTCCTGCCCCCCGGTTCCTCCGTCCCGCACCTGCACACGAACTACTGGGAAGCGCGGAGGATGGCGGAGACCTTCGTCGAGGCAGGGTGCGAGGTGGACGTGATTCACTGGTCCGCGGCGCGCGAGGCCCCGCCGCGGGAGGACTACGACTTCTTCATCGATGTACGGATGCAGATGGAACGGCTGGGGCCGGCGCTCGGGCAGTCGTGCCGGAAGGTCTTTCACGCCGAGACCGCCCATCCGCGCGTGCACAACGCGGCCCAGAGGCAGCGGTTGGAGGACCTGCGCCTCCGGCGGGGGATTGTGCTGGCGCCGTTCAAGAACATCGATGATCACCGGAGCGTCGAACAGGCGGATCTCGTCACCGTGCTCGGCAACGAGTTCACCATCGCCAGCTACCGCTTCGCCGGAAAGCCGATTCATCGCATCCCGCTCTCGGCCCCCTTCCTCTACGACTGGCCCGCGCACAAGGATTTCGCCTCGGCGCGCCGCCGTTTCCTGTGGTTCGGCAGCGAGGGGTTCGTGCACAAGGGGCTCGACCTGGTGCTGGAGGCTTTCGCGGGGGCGCCGGATCTCGAGCTCGTCGTCTGCGGGCCCCTGGGCCGGGAACCGGAATTCCGCCGGGCGTTTGCGCGGGAGCTGTTCCACACGCCGAACATCAGGGCCGAGGGCTGGGTGGACGTGCGGGGCGAACGGTTCCGGGAAATCTGCCGGACGTCCGCGGCGCTGGTCTATGCCTCCTGTTCCGAGGGCGGGGGCGGATCGGTCATCCAGTGCATGCACGCCGGCCTGATCCCCGTGGTCAGCCGGGAAAGCAGCGTCGACGTCGAGCCCGGCTGCGGCGTGGTGCTGCCCGACGCGCGCGTGGAGACCCTCCGCGCCGAAATCCGCGGTCTGGCGGAGCGCCCGGCGGAGAACCTGCGCGACACCGCCCGGGGCGCTTGGGCGTACGCGCGCGCGCATCACACGCGCGAGGTCTTCGCCGGGGCCTACCGGGCCTTTGTCGCCGGCCTGCTGGGCGACCGGCCGCCGCCGCCGAATCCCCCCGCTTGAGGCGCGGGCGCTCCTCTGTTATACCGGCGCGGGATTCGCGCCCGCCGGCCGCCCCGGCCATGGGTGGACCGTCCGGGGCAGGGGAGCGGCGGAATCCCCCGGGAGTTACCATGAGCCATCCGCCCGCAGGACGGGGCCGCGCCTTCGACAACGAGCGCTACCTGTCCGAACAGAGCGCGTCCATCCAGGAGCGCATCCGACGATTCGACAACAAGCTCTATCTCGAGTTCGGAGGCAAACTGCTCTTCGACTACCACGCCGCCCGCGTGCTGCCGGGCTTCGACCCGAACGTGAAGATGCGCCTGCTGCAGAAACTGCGCGACCAGTGTCAGATCCTGATCTGCATCTACGCCGGCGACATCGAGAGCCGCAAGATGCGCGCGGATTTCGGCATCACGTACGATTCGGACGTGTTCAAGCTCATCGACGACCTCCGCGAGTGGGGCCTGGACGTGCGGGCGGTGGTGATCACGCGGTTCGCGGGACAGCCCGCCGCCCTGTCGTTCAAGACCCGGCTCGAACGCCGCGGGGTGTGCGTGCACACGCACGGACCGATCCCGGGCTATCCGTCCGACATCGACCGGGTGGTAGGCGCCGAGGGCTACGGCTCCAACCCGTACATCGAGACCACGCGCCCGCTGGTCGTCGTCACGGCGCCGGGTCCCAACAGCGGGAAGATGGCCACCTGCCTCTCGCAGGTGTACCACGAGCACCACCGCGGGGTGCGGGCGGGGTACGCCAAGTTCGAGACCTTCCCGATCTGGAACCTCCCGCTGCGGCATCCCGTCAACGCCGCGTACGAGGCGGCGACCGCCGAGCTGCGGGACGTGAACATGATCGATCCCTTCCACCTCGACGCGTACGGCGTCCAGTCGGTGAACTACAACCGCGACGTCGAGGCCTTCCCCCTGCTGCGGCGCATGCTCCGCCGCATCACGGGCTCGGAGGACCTGTACCGGTCGCCGACGGACATGGGGGTCAACCGCGCCGGCTTCGCGATTGTCGACGAACCCCTCGCCGCCGAGGCGAGCCGGCAGGAGATCATCCGGCGGTTCTTCCGTTACGGCTGCGAGTACGCCGCCGGCGCGCTGGAACGCGAGCCGGTGGAACGGATCGAGCGGCTGATGAAGGAGTACGACCTCGCCCCCGAACACCGCCTCGTGGTCGCGCCGGCGCGCCGGGCGGCGGAGGCGGCGGAGGCGCGGTCGGGCAAGGGGAACCAGGGCGTCTTCGCCGGCGCCGCCCTGGAGCTGCCGGACGGCTCGATCGTCACCGGCTGCAACTCGCCGCTCATGCACGCGGCGTCGAGCCTCGTGCTCAACAGCGTCAAGCGGCTCGCCGGCATCCCCCCGCACCTCGACCTGCTCAGCGGGATGATGATCGAATCCATCGGGACGTTGAAGAAGAACATCCTCAAGCGCAAGAGCATCAGCCTGGACCTCGACGAGACGCTCATCGCGCTCGGCATAAGCTCGACCACCAATCCGGTCGCCCGCCTCGCGATGGAGCAGCTCCACACCCTCGCCGGCTGCGAGGTGCACATGACCCACATCCCGCCGCCCGGCGACGAGACCGGCCTTCGGCACCTCGGGGTGAACCTGACCTGCGACCCGCGCTTCGCCACGGAGAAGCTCTTCGTGTCCTAAGGCGGCGAGCCGCAGCCCAACGTCTGGGGTCGCTCGAGGCGCTCACTGCAGCCCGTCCGCTCTTCCGTGCGACGGCGCCGCCTTCTATTTCAAACCATGACACGATCGTGTCATCGTTTGAAATAATCATCGCGCTTCCCAGGGGGGCGGACGGCCGGTAGCATGAGGGGATGAGCGAGGACGTCTTCGGCCTGACGGCACCGCGGCACGACGCCCTGGTCGTGCTGGATTCCGACGGCACCGTGTTCCCGAACATGGAGGCGAAGTACGCCGTCATGCGCGACACGGTGATCGCCCACTGGGGGCTGGCGCCGGTGTCCTCCGCGGCGGCCGAGGTGATCCGGTTCGTGAACCTGCGGAGCGCATGGCGGGGCCGCCACCGCTTCCTGGGCCTCCTGCGGATGCTGGAGTATCTCGCCGGGCGACCCGAACCCACGGCGGCGGGGATGACGCTCCCGGACCTGGCGCCTCTGAGACGTTACGTCGAAGGCGGAGGGGAACTCTCGCACGACGGCCTGCGGGCGGAGATCGCGCGCACCGGCGATGCCACGCTCGAACGCGTGCTGGCGTGGAGCGAGGACCTGAGCCGGACGCTGGAGACCCTCACGGCCGACCTGGCGCCCTTCGAGGGAGCGCGCGCCGGATTGGAGCGGATCCGCCGCGCCGCCGACCTCGCCGTGGTGTCGCAGGCGCCCGGCGAGCAGATCCGGGCGGAGTGGAGACGGGCCGGCCTCGACCGCCTGCTCACGGCGATGGCGGGCGCAGAGGGCGGGGCAAAGGTCGATCAGCTTCGCCGCCTCGCCGCCCCTTATGACCTCCGGCGCGTGCTGATGGTGGGCGACGCCCCCGGCGACCGCCACGCCGCCGAAGCGGCGGGCGTGCTCTTCTTCCCCGTCGTGCCGGGACGCGAAGAGGACTCGTGGCGCGTGTTGAACGGCGGCGCGTTCGACCGCTTCCTCGAAGGGCGCTACGAGGGGGAGTTCGCGCGGGCACTGCTCGCCGACTTCGAATCCGCGCTGCCCGCGACCCCGCCCTGGCGCCAGAAGGCCGCCCCGACGCCGGCCACCTGACGCAGCCGGCCCTTCGCCTCGCGCACCCACGATTCGGCCCAGCGGCGCCACCGCTCGTTCCGGGGATAGAGCGCCCCGTGCTTGCGCAGAATGGCCCGCCAGAGGCCGCCCTCGACGCCCGTGCGCCGCATGCGGTCGGTCTGGCTGCCGGCGTGAACGCGGCGCCGGAGGAGCGGGCTGTCCACCAGCGCCCCGTAGTACCCCCTCTCGGCGAGGGTGAGGAACAGGTCGTAATCGCTCCATCCGCGGCTGAACTGCGGGTCAAAACCGAACTTCCGAAGGACGTCCGTGCGGATCAGGGCGGACGGGCCGATGAAATTGCCCTGTCGCAGCCGTTCAATGTCGAACGGCGCATGACGCGAGACGCCGCGCGCCTCGCCGAAGAACTCCTCCTGCGTGTACACGAACGCCAGGCGCATGTCGCGCCACTGGGTGAAGACGGAAACGGTCCGCTCGATGAAGCCCGGCTCCAGCACGTCATCGGCGTCGAGATTCAGGAAGAAGTCCCCGTGCACAAGCCATAGGGCCTGCTGGCGGAGCGCGCCCGCCCCCAGGGGGCCGAAGCGGAAGTACCGCAGGCGGTGACCGTACGCGCGGACCACTTCGGACGTCGAATCGGTCGACCCGCCGTCCATCACCAGCACCTCCAGCGGCGGCCACGTCTGGCGAACGACACTCTCGATCGCCTCGCGCAGGTACGAGCCGTAGTCGCGGCACACGATGACGACGGAAACCTGGGCGCTCTCCACGTCGAGGCGCATCGGGACCGTGTCGCCAAGCATCTCGGTGTTTCCGGGACCGCTGTGCATGCCTGATAAGTGTCGCGTGCGGCGGCTGGATTTCAAGTTCAGACAAGGGGGGGGGCGAGGGATGAGGAGGGCGACGGTCAACGGGGGGGATGGCGGATGGACCAGGGTGGAGGATCAAGGGAGGGAGGCCCATCCCCCCGCTGAGCGGTGCCGCACCACCGAGGGCCGCACGAACGCCCGGCCGCGCCCGCACCAGGGGCGGCGTGGCCCGGACGGTTCGCGTCGCGGGCGGGGACGGCCGGCCGCGCGCCGCCCGTCGCGCGGGGCTGCCCCGGACGACCCGCTCCCGGCGGCCCCCCCCTGCACACACTTTACGAAATAAGGGTCATCGGGATCCGACGAGGTTCCGCGCCGGAGTGGAGTTCTCGCGCCCGTGTCGGGAACGCACGGGTTGGGCTGGCCGCGGGCGGCCCGGCGTCAGGCCGGCCCGACCGCGGGCCCGGCGCCCCCCGCATCGGCCGGCACATCGCGCGGGGCCGGGATGCGGAAGATGATCGCGTAGAAGACGGGAACGATGACGAGGGTGAAGAGCGCCGCCCCCGCGAGGCCGAACATGACGGTGACCGCCATGGCGGCGAAGAACGGATCAACCAGCAGCGGGATCATGCCGAGCACGGTGGTGAGCGCGCCCATGCTGACCGGCCGCAGGCGGCTCACGCCGGAGACGACGATGGCCTCGAAACCGGACTTGCCGGCGCCCACCTGCGCGCCGATCTCGTCGACCAGCACGATCGCATTCTTGATCTGCATGCCGACGAGACTGAGCAGCCCCAGCAGCGCCATGAAGCCGAACGGCTGGCCGGTGACGAGCAGTCCGAGCGTCACGCCGATCATGGCGAGGGGGACCGTCAGGAAGACGACCAGCGGCTTCCGGAGCGAATTGAACAGGATCACGCAGATCAACACCATCCCGAGGAACGTGAGGGGGAGCTTCCCGCTGAGCGCGCGCTGGGCGTCCCCCGAGCTCTCGTACTCGCCGCCCCACTCCATGGTGTAGTCGCCGCCCAGCTTCCACTCGCGGACGAGGCTGCGGAACCGCTCGTCCATCACCGGCTTCAGCCCGGCGAGCGCCGGGGCCGCCTCGCCGACGGCGGGATCGCCCTTCACGGTCAGCGTGGGGAGCCGGTTGCGGCGCTTGATGATGGCGTTCTCCGACACCGTCTCGAATCCCGACACAAACTGGGCCAGGGGCACGGAGCGCCCCGCGACCGGGCTCCAGACCATGACGTTCCCGATCTGGGCAACGTCCGCCTGCTCCTCCTTCGGGCTGGCCAGGTAGATGGGCAGAAGGTACTCGCCCTCGCGGTACGCGCCGATGGCGAGCCCGCCGTACACCCGCTGCAAGGCCGCCCCGATGTCCGCGCGCGTGATGCCGGCGTTGCGCGCCGCGGCTTCGTTCACCACGGGACGGATCACCGGCACGCGCTGGCGCCAGTCATCGACGATGTCCCGGATCTTCGGGTCCGCGGCCATGACCGCGCGCGCCTCGTCGGCGATCCGGCGCAGCGTGTCCGGGTCGGGACCGCGGAAGCGGACCTGGATCTTCTGGGCTTCGCCCGGCCCCAGCACGAACCGCCGCGAGAAGCACTGCGCGTCGGGCAGGTGGTCCTTCACGAACGCATCGACCTGGGCCATCAGTCCGTCGATCTTGCGGAAGTCGTCCACCGACACCAGCAGGTTCGCATAGCCCGTGTTGGGATTCTCCGCGCCGTAGGTCAGGAGGAACCGCAGCGCGCCCCGGCCGATGCACGACGCGATGCCGGTCACGCCCTCCTGCTGCTTCACGAACCGCTCGAGCACGGCGACGTCCGCGGCCGTGCGCTCGATATGCGCCCCCTGCGGCAGCCAGTAGTGCACGAGGAACTGCGGACGGGTCGAGGGCGGGAAGAAGCTCTGCGTCACGTACTGGAAGGAGAACACGGCGGCGACCAGCGCGGCGGCCGTCCACCCGGTCACGAGCCACCGGCGCCGGATCGACCACTCGAGAAACCGGCGGTAGGCGTGGAAGAAGGCGTTGTCGTAGGGGTCCTTCGATTCGGCGGCGGCGGCGCCGAGGAACATCGCGCCCAGGAGCGGGGTGACCGTGATGGCGATGACCCAGCTGAGCATCAGGGAGTAGAGGATGACCTGGTAGAGCGAGCGGCAGAACTCGCCCGTCTTGTCCTGCGAGACGCCGATGGCGGCGAAGGCGAGCACCGCGATCGCCGTGGCCCCGAACAGCGGCCACATCGTCTGCCCGACGATCTTCGCGCCGGCCTCCGCGCGCGACACGCCGCCGCGCGCGCCGACCAGGATGCCCTCGGTGATGACGATCGCGTTGTCGACCAGCATGCCGAGGGCGACCACCAGCGCGCCGAGGCTGATGCGCTCGAGCAGGACGCCGTTCTTGAGCATCAGGACGAACGTTCCGAGCACGGTGATCATCAGGACCGCGCCCATCAGCAGCCCGCTCCGCAGACCCATCGTGAACATGAGCACGCCGACGACGATCAGCACCGATTCGCCGAGGCCGACGAGGAAGTGGGCGATCGCCTTGTTCACCTCGGTGTACTGCGACGCGATGCGGCCGATCTCGATGCCGATCGGCATGTCGGCCGCCAGGTCCCGCAGGCGCTTCTCGACGGCCTCGCCCATGCGCACCACGTTGCCGCCCTGGACCGTGGAGATGCCGAGGCCGATGGCGGGATGCCCGTCGTAGCGCAGGATCGTGGCGGGCGGGTCGACATACCCCCGCCGGACCTGGGCCACGTCGCGGATGCGCACCCTCGACGGGCTTCCGTCCGCCTGGCGGATCAGCAGGTCGCCGATGTCCGACACGCTGCGGAGGGCGCCCGTGGGCTCGATGCGGAGAAAGCCGCTGTCCACCCGCGCCTTCCCGGCCGCGACCCGTTGGTTCTGGCTGTTGAGGGTGTCGATGACCAGGTCGGGGGAGAGCCCCAGTTGCGCCAGCTTCGCTCGGGGGATCTCGAGGTAGATCGCCTCGGGCTGATCGCCGTAGAACGAGACCTTGCCGACGTCGGAGACGAGCAGCAGCTCGCGGCGCAGCGTGTCGGCCACGTCCTTGAGCTCCTTGTACGTGTAGCCGTCGCAGTAGATCGCGAAGAACACGCCGTAGACGTCCCCGAAGTCGTCATTGACCAGCGAGACCTTCGCCCCGGCCGGGAGCTTGCGCTGAACGTCGCCGACCTTCCGCCGCAGCTCGTCCCAGACCTGGGGCAGGGTGCGCCGGTCGTAGTGGTCCTTCATCGACGGCTGGACGATCGAGAGGCCCTCCAGCGAGGTGCTGGTGACGTGTTTGACCTGGCCCATCTGCTGGACGGCCGTCTCGATGACCTCCGTGACCTCCTCCGAGACCTCCTGCGCCGAAGCGCCCGGGTACTCGGTGATCACCTGCGCGTCCTTGATGGTGAACTCGGGATCCTCCAGCCGCCCCATGCGCTGGAACGACATCCAGCCGCCGGCGCAGAGCAGGCCCGTCAGCACGAGCGTGACGAGCCGGTGGCGGATGGACAGTTCGGCGACGTTCATGGGGCGGACGGTTCCTTCGTCTCCAGCAGGCGGACGCTCATTCCCTCGCGCAGCACGTGGACGCCGGCCCGCGCGATCCGGTCGCCGCGGGCGAGGCCTTCGACGATGCGGACGCGGTCGTCCGCCAGCGGTCCGACCTTCACGTTGCGGCGCTCGACCCGGAGCGGCCCCGCCTCCGTTTCGCGCACGAGCCAGACGTAGTACTGGCCGACCCCGTCGACGGGCACCGCGTCGAGCGGAATCTCGAAGCCGTCCGCCGCGGGAGCGGCCGCCGGCGCGGCGGACGCGACCCGCACCATGCAGGCCATGCCGGGGAGGATGGTGACGTCCTTCGGGCTGGGCATCCGGAACCGGGCGGTGAACGTCTGCGTCAGGGCGTCCGCCTCGGTCGAGAATTCCTTGAACTCCAGGTCGAACGCGCGGTTCGGAAGGAAGTCGAAGACCGCGGAGAAACGCAGCTCCTGCCGCGCCTGCGCCTCCGGCCGCAGGTGGGCGATGCGCGATTCGGGGATGCTCACGCCGATCTCGACGCCGGACAGGTCCTGGAGGGTCAGGATCGGCTGCCGCGCCTGCACCGACTCGAAGTTCCTCGCGAGGACGCGCGCGATGATGCCGTCGAACCGCGCCCTGAGTTCCGTGTCCTCCAGGGCCTTCTGCCGGATGTTCCGCTGCGAGACGGCGACGCGGTAGGACGCCTCGGCGTTGGCCAGCTCCTGCAGCGAAACGGCCTTGGCCTCGGCCGCGGTCTTCATACGTTCCATCTGCGCCTCCGCCCGCTGCAACTCGGCCTTCGCCGCGTCCAGTTGGCTCTGCGCATCCCGCGGATCCAGCCGCGCCAGCGTCTGTCCCCTGGCCACCCGCTCCCCCTCCCGCACCGGCAGTTCCGCCAGTGTGCCGCCGGTTTCGAAGGCCATGGCGACCTGGTCGCCCGCGGCCACCTTGCCGGGAAACCGGTCCGGCGCCGCCGCGGCCCGCTCTCCGATCACCAGTGTCTTCAGCGGCCGGGCGGGAAGCGGTTCCGGCGGCGCCGGCGGCTCGCGCCGAATCGTCAGAACGGCGGTCACGCCCGCGGCCAGGAGCAGCGCTCCGACCCACCGTTTCCGCCCCTTGGTCTTCGTCATGGCTTCTGCTCCGGGGTGAGGATGGCGGCCGCGGCCGGCACCGGCAGGGGCCAGCCGCCGCCCAGGGCCTTGTAGAGACGGACCGCGGCGGCGCAGAGCCGGCCCGAGCTCTCGGCCAGGTCCGCCTCCTGGGCAATGAGCACGCGCTGCGCGTCGAGGACGTTCTGGAAGTCGGTCAGGCCCGAACGATACAGCGCGCCCGACATGTCCGTGGTCCGGCGGGCCGCCGCGACCGCGATTTCGAGTCTCCCCCGCCGGGCCCGCTCGCGCGCGAGGTCGGACATCGCCGTCTCGACCTCCTCCACCGCGAGCAGCACCTGCTGCTCGTAGCGCGCCAGCGACTCCTTCACGCGCGCCTCCTCCACCCGCACGCCCTGGCGGACCCGGCCGGCGGAAAACAGGTTCCAGCGAAAGGCCGGTCCGAAACCGTAGGCCCGGCTGCCCGGCCTCAGAAGATCGCCGGCGTCGTAGGCGTCCAGCGTCAGCGTGCCCGGCAGCGAGAAGATCGGGTAGTACTCCGCCCTCGCCACGCCCACGCGGGCGTTCTGCGCCGCCAGCTCTCGCTCGCGCTGCCGGATGTCCGGCCGCTGCCGCAGCAGGTCGGCGGGCAGACCGGCCTCCAGGCGGTCCGGGACGGCCGGGATCGGGGCGGTCCGGCCGAGGCCTTCGTGCAGGGACGACGGCTCGCTCCCGACGAGAACGCCGAGCCGGTTCATCGCCGCGAACAGCTGTGCGTGCAGCGGGGGCAGCGCGGCCTCGTTGACGGCCAGGTCGCGCTCCGCCTGCGCGACGTTGAGGTCAGGCACCAACCCCGCGCGGTTGCGGTTGCGCACGATGGACAGGCTTTCCTGCAGCATGCGGATGCCGGACTCGAGGTCGGCGATCCGGCGCTGGAGCCTGCGCACGTCCACGTAGCTCAGCGCCACCTGCGCGCAGAGGACCACGAGCGCGTCGCGCCAGGCCTCCTCCGCCGCTTCGAACGAGGCCTTCGCCGACTCGACCGACCGGCGGACGCGTCCCCAGAGGTCGAGTTCCCAGGCGAAGTTCGCGCCCGCCTGGTAGCGCTCGCCTTCGCGGTCGACGCCGGGCGGAAGCTGCGGCGTGGTGTCCTCGCTCGCGCGCACGGCGCTCGCCGAGCCGACCCCCTGGATCGCGGGGAAGTGTTCGGCGCGGCGGACTCCATAGGCGGCCTCCGCCGCCTCGAGCCGCGCCAGGACCGCGCGGACATCGAGGTTGGAGACCGCCGCGCGGGCGATCAGATCGGAGAGCGCGGGATCGCCGAGCGAATTCCACCACGTCACGAGACGGGGAGCGCCGGAGCCGAAGTCCTGCATCACCGCGCGGTTCCACGCATCGGGCGCCTTCGTGTGCGGGCGGTGATAGTCAGGCCCGACGGAAAGGCATCCGGCGAGGAGCGCATACAGGAGAGGGACACAGCGAATAGCCCGCGGGCCACGCATGCTTGCGATGCGATAAGCGGACTTCCTCATCGGGGAACCTACGGTCGCAGGCTATCCGCGGCCCCCCCCTGAAGTCAAGGAAACGACGCCGCGCCGCGAAACAGCGTCATGGTTCAGCAGCGCAGCCGTCCGGCGCGCGGCGGGCTACTTCTTCTCCTCCGCCTTCTTGCCCTCTTCCTGCGCCTGGCCGAGGAACTTGCCCAGTTTGTTCAGGGCCTTGGCCGCCTTGTTGGAGATGGCCTCGTCCGCGCCGGGCACGAAGTTGCCGATCTGCTTCCCGAGGCCCTGGGCGGCATCGCCGAGGGCCTTCACCCCGTCGCCGACCAGCTGGCCGCTGTCCTTCACCGCCTCGACGACCGACTTGAGGACGGTGCCCAGGACAAACACCAGGACCTTCGAGACGCTGGCGCCCTCACCCCCTTCGCGGCCGATGTCGCGCATCTGGATGTCCTTCAGATGCACGGTCGCTCCGTGGCCCTGCAGGACCGTCGCCGCCACCGTGATCTCGCCGCCGGAGAGCAGGAACTTGTCGATGACCACTTTCTTCTCCGGCTCGGGAGACGGCTCCGCGGGCGCCGGTTTGGCGTCGGGCTTCGACTCGCCCTCCGACGGCGCCTTGCCGCCGGTCCTCTCCTCGATCTGATCGAGCAGCTTGCCGACATTCGTCTTGCCGAGAGCGACCTCGTACGTGATCTGGGGCTTCTCGACGTCGATCGTGCGGATGACGATCGTGTCCGAAAGCAGCGACCTCGGATCGACCTCCACATCCACCCGCGCGAGGTCGAACATGCTGGGCGACTTGAATCCCTCGGGGTTGCCGATGCGCAGACCGGTGAGCGTGATCTTGCCCTGGACCGGCCGGAAGCTCACGCCGCCGAGCGTCACCGGAACGCCCATCACCTTGGGGCCGGCGACTTCGACGGCCTTCCGGATCAACTCTGAACCTTTGAACATAACCACGATCAGGGCGATGCCGACGAGCAGGGCCAGGATGAGGACCGTTCGGTACACCATGCGCAATGTCTTCTTCATAGGCTTTCCATCCCCTGGTTTCCCCGCTAGCCTACTGCGAGCGGTCCCGGATTGCAAAGGGCACCGGACGCGAATTGCGGAGGGCGACGGCATGCGCAGGCGCGAGTTTCTCAGGACGGCAGGGACGGCGGCGCTGGCGGCGGGCGCCGGCCGGTGGGCGGACGCGGCGGAGGGGGATCGGCCGAACATCCTCTGGATCACGTGCGAGGATATCAACCCGCACCTGGGTTGCTACGGGATCGCCCAGGCGAGCACGCCGAACCTCGACGCCCTCGCCGCGCGCGGCATGCGTTACAGCACGTGCTGGTCCACCTACCCGGTCTGCGCGCCCGCCCGCACGACGCTGATCACCGGCGTCTACCCCGTGGCGACAGGCGGCGAACACATGCGCAGCCAGGTGCCGCTGCCCGCGGATCTGCGGATGTACCCGCAGCTGCTCCGGGCCGCCGGCTATTACTGCACCAACAACGCCAAGGAAGACTACAACGTCCAGAAACCCGGCGCGGTGTGGGACGAATCCTCGCGCACCGCCCACTGGAGAAACCGGCCCGCCGGCCGGCCGTTCTTCGCGGTCTTCAACCTGGAGGACACGCACGAGGGCCAAGTGCGCAGGCGTCCACACACGTTCGTGCACGATCCCGCGAAGACGCCCATTCCGCCCTACCACCCCGACACGCCCGAGGCGCGCGAAGGCTGGGCGCAGTACCACGACCAGATCGGCGCGATGGACGCGCGGGCCGGGAAACTCATCGCGGAAGTCGCCGAGGCGGGGTTGGCGGACCGGACCATCGTCGTCTTCTGCGGCGACAACGGGGCCGGGTTGCCGCGCAGCAAGCGCTTCGTCTACGACTCCGGTCTGCACGTGCCGCTGATCGTCCAGTTCCCGGAAAAGTACCGCGCGCTCGCTTCCAGGGACTGGAAACCCGGCGCCGCCTGCGACTGTCCGGTCGCGTTCGTCGACTTCGCGCCGACGTTCCTCAGCCTCGCCGGGGTGAAGCCGCCCGACTGGATGCAGGGCCGCGCGTTCCTCGGGCCGCACGCGGCGCCGGACGCGGAGTTCGTCTTCGGCTACCGCGGGCGCATGGACGAGCGGTACGACCTGTCGCGCTCGGTGCGCGACCGCCGTTTCATCTACATCCGCAACTACACGCCCCACCGGATCTACGGGCAGCATGTGTCCTATCTCTTCCAGACGCCGACCACGCAGGCCTGGAAGCGGCTGTACGACGAGGGCAAGCTCAAGCCGCCGCAGACGTTCTTCTGGGAGCCCAAGCCGGCGGAGGAGCTGTACGACTTGGAGAAGGATCCGCACGAAGTGCGCAACCTCGCGGACTCCGCCGAACACCGCCCCACGCTCGAGCGCATGCGCAAGGCGCTGGCCGACCACCTGCGCGAGGTGCCCGATCTCGGCTTCCTGCCCGAATCGGACATGCACGCGCGGGCGAAGGGCCGGACGCCGTACGACGTGTGGAAAGACCGCGCGGCGTTCCCGTTCCAGCGAATCCTGGAGACGGCCGAGAAGGCCTCCTCGCGGGCGGCCGCGGACACGCCGGCGCTCGTGGCGGCGCTGGGCGATGCCGATGCGGCGGTGCGGTGGTGGGGGGTGACGGGACTGCGGATACGCGGAGGCGATGCGGTGAGCGGGTCGCTCGCGAAGGTGCGCGAAATGCTCGGCGGCGACCCGTCGCCCGCCGTGCGCGTCGCCGCGGCCGAGGCGCTGGGGCTTTTCGGCGAGGCGTCGGATCTGGAACGGTCGGCCGAGACGCTGATCGGGCTGGCGGACGCCAACGCGAACGGCCCGTACGTGGCCACGGAGGCCCTGAATGCCTTCGACGCTCTCGGCGCGAAGAAGAAGGCTTTCCTTCCGAAGCTCAAGACCATCCCGCGGGACGCGGGCACCGGGCGAGGCGCCGGCTATGCCAACCGGCTGTTGAGCGATCTGCTCGGCACGGACGCGCCGCCGCAAGGCGGAGGGGGCGCGCGGGCGGCGCGCAGGGCGGCCGACCGGGCCGGGCGGGCGACGCCGTGACGGCCGGAGGGCTTCCAAGGTGGGCGGGGCCTCCGGACCCGCCGACCGCCCGACCGATCGCGCGCGGGGAACGCGGGCAGGATTCCCCGCAGTACGGGTTCTGGGCGTACCGCGCGCAATCCTGCGCGCGATCAGTCCAACGGCGCGTCAGGGATGCCGCGCTCTACCCGCCGCCGGCCTGCGGCGCGCACTCGCCTTCCTCTGTTCCACCGGGATATGATACGCAGATGCGTATGATGTCTTCCATGGGGTTCCTCCGTGAAGAAGGGTGGCGGAACGATCTCTGAAGGCGGTGCGATGGAACGGACGGACGGACGGATTGGTCAATCCGCAATGGGCAATCGGAAATCGGAAATCGCGTCGCGGGCGAATGCCCGCCCGGCGGAGATCACTCTGGCCAGCACATCGCCGCGGCGGCGCGCGATGCTGCGGGCGGCCGGCCTGCGGTTCAGGGTCGAGGCGCCGGGGGTAGACGAGCAGCCGCGGCGCGGGGAATCGCCCGTCGCGTTCGCCCACCGCGCCGCGCTGGACAAGGCCCGCGCCGTGGCCGAGAGGATGAAGGCCTCGGCGCGTCTGCGCGTCGTCGTCGGATGCGACACCATCGTCGTCCTCGGCCGGCGGATCCTTGGCAAACCGCGCGATGCCGCCGAGGCGCGTCGCATGCTGAAAGTGCTGTCCGGCCGCACGCACCGGGTGATCTCCGGCCTGGTGGTACTCGCCGAAACAGCGCCGGGCCGGTGGCGGGCGCGAAGCCGCGTCGTCAGCACGGCCGTCGAGTTCCGGCGGCTGGAGGCGCAGGAGATCGAGGCGTACGTCCGCGGCGGCGATCCGATGGACAAGGCCGGCGCCTACGGCATCCAGGAAGGCGCGTTCCACATGGTCCGGTCCGTCCGCGGCTCCTACACCAACATCGTCGGCCTGCCCATGGCGGAGCTGTTGGAGATACTCGATGCGTCGGTCCGGCGCTGCGTTGGGCTTCGCTTGCCAAGCCCGTTTGGACGGATGCCACCTGAGAATGCGCGGAGGCACTACTCCGAATAACAGTGTCCCTTCGGTGAGCGTGTGTGACCGTTCTTTGCCCGCGCGGGGCGACCGGAACGCTGGCCGGGCCGTCGACTTTCGCCGCCCAACGCTTCAACTGATAGTAGTCCAGGTGCAGGGCACGACTCACCGGGTTCAATCCGTACTGGCGCACGGCACGCGCCGCACGCCGCCAGATCGCCGCCGGAATCCGATCCCCTTTGCGTCGATGCCCCCGCCAGGCCTGCACCTCCGCCCGAACCTGCTCCAGCCCCACCGGCGCTCGCTCTGTATTCATCGGTCGCCCTCTCCTTTCTTCGCGACCAATCTACGCGGATGGGCTTTCAGGGGGCACGCACGGTTGCCGAAGGGACACCGTTGTTCCATGCGGCGGCGCAACCACTCCCGGCCGTTGAGGCAGATCTGGATCG
>CAZSUU010000076.1:0-18384 GCA_964610105.1 uncultured Verrucomicrobiota bacterium
TGCGTGGTCAGCTTCGACCGAATTGCCTGGTCAGCTTGGTCCGAAATACTCATTCCGCGACAGGTCTTCGGTGGTATGAACTGAGGACGTTTCCAAGGTCCGGACCGGCCGGCCGGCTCGCCTTCCAAGGTCCGGACATTTGCGAAGAGTTTGGAAGGGTGAAGAGCCGGTGGCGCCCACAGCGCGCACCTCAACGTCTCCAGCGTCCCCTCGCCGCGTGGATCAAGCCCGACCGCTTCAACAGTTGGGCGGGCACCGTCACCAAGGGCGTCGAGAACGATGGGGAGCCAGCCGGCCCTGTCCCGGACCCCTCTTGGCGCAGGATCCATCCGGAATCCGGGAGGATTCGGAATCCCGAACGTTGCAGCAGGTTCATACAAAAACGTAGCATATCCCACCCAGGCAGGACAGTCCTGTCGGTCATTCGGGGTCACTCCTGGAAGATATGCCATGCATCTCTCTGGCATGGAACAGACTACGTTTCTGTCGACTCCGGATGGAACGGAATATGCTAAGTGTGCGTGACATTGAATCGGGAGTCCATGCAATCGCACGACGAGCCTGTGGGTCCGCAGCGTGAGGGGGTGTCATGGGACGAACCTCATGAGTCGTGCGGATTGTTCGGGGTGTTCAACGTCCCGGACGCGGCCCACGTGATTTACCGCGGGCTATTCGCCCTGCAGCACAGGGGACAGGAAGGGGCGGGGATCGCGGTATCGGACGGGCAGCGCATCCGGTCGCACAAGGGGATGGGTCTGTTGGGGACGGTGTTTTCCGAGCGAACGCTGGCCGATCTGCCGGGCGGGTCGGGCATCGGTCACGTGCGCTACTCGACCACGGGTTCTTCCAAGCCGCAGAACGTGCAGCCGCTGATTGCGGAATGCGCGGACGGCATCTGGGGGGTGGCGCACAACGGGAACCTGACCAATGCGAAGTCGCTGCGCGCGGCCTACCAGGATGCCGGCGCGATCTTCCAGACCAGCACCGACAGCGAGGTGCTCGTGCACCTGCTGGCGGATCCGATGTTCCGCTCGCGGCCGCGCCGGGTCGAGCGGGCGCTGAGCGAGCTCCAGGGGGCCTTCTCTTTTCTCCTGATGACGGCCGACCGCGTGATGGCGGCGCGCGATCCCCATGGCTTCCGGCCGCTCTCGATCGGCCGGCTCGGGCACGGCCTCGTCTTCGCCAGCGAGACCTGCGCGCTGGAGCCATGCGGCGCGGACCACGTGCGCGATCTGTTGCCGGGCGAACTGGTGACCGTCGACGGCGGCGGCATCCGCAGCAGCACGATCTGCGAACCCGTGCAGGGCGGGCTGGGGCAGTGCGTCTTCGAGCTGATCTACTTCGCCCGCCCGGACAGCATGGTCTTCGGCCAGGGCATTCACGAGTTCCGCATGCGACTGGGCCGGCTGCTGGCGCAGGAGTCGCCCGTGGCGGCGGATATCGTGATCCCCGTGCCGGACAGCGGCAACAGCGCCGCGCTGGGCTTCGCCCAGCAGTCCGGCATCCCGCTCGACTACGGGTACATGCGCAACCACTACATCGGCCGCACCTTCATGATGCCGGAATCCGCGGAGCGCAACGGCAGCGTGGATCTCAAGTTGTCGGTGGTGCAGGCGGTGGTTCGCGGCCGACGTGTGGTGGTGGTGGACGACTCCATCGTCCGCGGCACCACGGCCCGCCGGCGCGTGACCGCCTTGCGCGACGCGGGGGCGCGCGAGGTGCACATGCGCATCTCCTGCCCCCCGATCCGCCATCCGTGTTTCTTCGGCATTGATTTCCCCACGCGAAGGGAGCTGGTGGCCGCCCGCCACGAACTGCAGGAGATCGGCCGGTTCATCGGCGCCGACAGCATCGCCTATCTCAGCCTGGAGGGCCTCCGATCGATGGTCGAGCGCCGGGAGGACTTCTGCTTCGGCTGTTTCTCCGGGCGGTATCCGGTCGAGATCCGCGAGGGACAGACGAAATTCGAACTGGAGGCGATCAGTCCGCTCCGCCCGTGAGCGGAAGACGGAAGAACGACATGCAGATCGACCGGTCCAGTTCCGCCGTCCGGCCGGGGATGCCCCCGGCCCAGGGCCTCTACGATCCGCGGTTCGAGCACGATGCCTGCGGGGTGGGGTTCGTGTGCCACATCGGGGGCGAGGCATCGCACCAGATCGTCGAAGATGCGCTTCGGATCCTGGTCAACCTCTCCCACCGCGGCGCCACGGGCGCGGATGCGTCGACGGGCGACGGCGCGGGCATCCTGATGCAGATGCCCGACTGGTTCCTGCGGCAGCGCGGTCCGGAACTCGGCTTCGAGCTGCCGCCGCCGGGCGACTACGCGGTCGGCGCCGTGTTCATGCCGGTCGACCCCCATCAGCGCGCCTTCGTCGTGCGGTGGTTTGCGCACGCCATCGCCGCCGAAGGTCAGGCGCTGCTCGGGTGGCGCGAGGTGCCGGTCCGGCCGGAGCATCTCGGCGAAATCGCGCGGCGCACCCTGCCGTCGATCTGGCAGGTGTTCGTCGGCCGCGGGCCCGGCACGCCGCCCGGCCTGCCGTTCGAGCGCGCGCTCTTCGTGATCCGCAAGGTCCTCGAGCGCACGCTGCGCGAGAGCGCCTTGCCGGAGAAGCAGTCCTTCCACGTCGCCAGTTTCTCGAGCCGGACGCTCGTCTACAAGGGGCTGCTGCTGGCGGAGCAGATCCGCCCCTTCTACCCGGACCTGGCCGATCCGTCGATCGCGAGTGCGCTCGCCATGGTTCACCAGCGGTACAGCACCAACACCTTCCCGACCTGGGACCTCGCGCATCCCTTCCGCATGCTCTGCCACAACGGCGAGATCAACACCCTGCGCGGCAACATCAACTGGATGAACGCGAGGGAGGGGTTGTTTGCCTCGCCGCTCTTCGGAGCGGACATCGAGAAGATCAAGCCCGTCCTCACCCCCGGCGCGAGCGATTCCGCCACCCTGGACAACGCCGTCGAGCTGCTCTGGCAGACCGGCCGTTCGCTCCCGCACGCGATCATGATGCTGATCCCCGAGGCGTGGGAAAACCACGAGACGATGCCGGTGGAGAAGAAGGCCTTCTACGAGTACCACGCGTGCGTCACCGAGCCGTGGGACGGCCCCGCCACCGTGCCGTTCACCGACGGCCGGGTGATCGGCGCCGTGCTGGACCGCAACGGGCTGCGCCCCTCCCGGTACACGGTGACGAAGGATGGCCGGGTGGTCCTGGCGTCGGAGGCCGGCGTGCTCGACATCGCGCCGGAGAACGTGGAGTACAAGGGCCGTCTCGAACCGGGCCGCATGCTGCTGGTGGATCTCGACCAGCGCCGCATCGTCGGCGACGAGGAGATCAAGGCGCAGGTGGCGGCGCGCCGGCCGTACCGGGCATGGGTGGAGGCGAACCGCGCCCGCCTCGCGGATCTTCCGCCGGCGGCGGTCGCGCCCCCCATGTCCGCTTCTCAACTCACGGAGCGCCAGCAGATCTTCGGCTTCACGGCCGAGGACCTCGGCCTCGTCCTTCCCCCGATGGCCTCGCAGGGCGAGGAGCCGGTGGGATCCATGGGTACCGACACGCCGCTCGCCGTGCTCTCCGAGCGGCCGCAGTTGCTGTACGGCTATTTCCACCAGCTCTTCGCCCAGGTCACCAACCCGCCGCTCGACGCGATCCGCGAGGAGCTGGTGACCTCGCTCATCTCCTATCTCGGCCCGGAGGGCAACCTCCTCGACGAGACGCCGGAACATGCCCGGCGGTTCCGGATCAACAACCCGATCCTCACCGACGAGGACGTGGCGAAGATCCGGGCCCTCGACGACGGGCATTTCAAGACGGCGACGCTGCCCATGCTCTTTCCCGCCCGCGCCGGCGGGTCGGGCCTCGACCGGGCGATGGACGAGCTGTGCGCCCGGGCCTCCGCCGCGATCGAGGCCGGGGCGACGCTGCTGATCCTGTCCGACCGCGAAGCGGACCGCGACCGGGTCCCCATCCCGGCGCTGCTGGCGACCTCGGGCGTGGCGCACCATCTCATCCGGCGCGGGCAGCTCACGCGGTGCAGCCTGATCGTCGAGAGTGGCGAGCCGCGCGAGGTGCATCATTTCGCGCTGCTCTTCGGCTACGGCGCCGGGGCGGTGAATCCGTACCTGGCCTTCGCCACCCTGCGGGATCTCGTCCGCCGCGGCCGCATCGAGGAGGGGTCGCCCGGGGAGGCCGCCGAGCGGTTCGCCGCCTCCGTGAAGAAGGGCGTGCTGAAGGTCATGTCGAAGATGGGCATCTCGACGCTCCGCAGCTACCGCGGGTCGCAGATCTTCGAGGCCGTCGGTCTGCGGTCGGACCTCGTGAGGCGGTTCTTCACCGACACGCCCTCCCGCATCGAGGGCATCGGACTGGAGGAAATCGCGCGCGAAGCGCGGATGCGGCACGATCGGGCCTTCCCCCCCGCGGCGGTGCCGGAGAATCCGGCGCTCGACATCGGCGGCCAGTACCAGTGGCGGCGCGGCGGCGAGATCCACATCCTCGATCCCCTGGCCATCGCGATGCTGCAGCAGGCGGTGCGGAACAACGACGCGGGGGCGTGGCGGAAGTTCGCGGACCTCGTGGCGAGCCGCAGCCGCAAGCTCTGCACCCTGCGCGGTCTGCTCGAATTCAGGATGGATGGCCTGGGCATCCCCGTCGAGGAGGTGGAGCCCTGGACGGAGATCGTCAAGCGGTTCAAGACGGGCGCCATGTCGTACGGCTCCATCAGCCGCGAGGCGCACGAGACCCTGGCCATGGCCATGAACCGCCTCGGCGGCTACAGCAACAGCGGCGAGGGCGGCGAGGATGCCGAACGCTACGCGCCCGATCCGCAGGGCGGCTGGCGGCGCAGCGCGATCAAGCAGGTGGCCTCGGGGCGCTTCGGGGTGACCAGCAACTACCTGGTGAACGCGCGCGAACTGCAGATCAAGATCGCCCAGGGCGCCAAGCCCGGCGAGGGCGGCCAGCTGCCGGGCTTCAAGGTCTACCCGTGGATCGCCCGCACGCGGCACTCGACGCCCTACGTCACGCTCATCTCGCCGCCGCCGCACCATGACATCTACTCGATCGAGGACCTCGCGCAGCTCATCCACGACCTGAAGAGCGCGAACGAACGGGCGCGGGTGGATGTGAAGCTGGTGTCGGAGGTCGGGGTGGGCACCGTGGCCGCCGGCGTGGCGAAGGGCAAGGCCGACCTCGTGCTCATCAGCGGCTTCGACGGCGGCACCGGGGCCTCGCCGCTCTCCTCCATCAAGCATGCCGGCCTGCCCTGGGAGCTCGGCGTGGCCGAGGCGCACCAGACCCTCGTGCTGAACGACCTGCGCAGCCGGATCACCCTCGAGTGCGACGGCAAGCTCCTCACCGGCCGCGACGTGGCGGTCGCCTGCCTGCTCGGGGCCGAGGAATTCGGATTCTCGGCCGGACCGCTGGTGAGCCTGGGCTGCATCATGATGCGCGTGTGCCACCTGAACACCTGCCCCGTGGGGATCGCCACGCAGGATCCCGAGCTGCGCCGCAAGTTCTCCGGCCAGCCGGATCACGTGATCAACTACTTCCGTTTCGTCGCCGAGGAGCTCCGGCGGCTGATGGCCGGCCTCGGTTTCCGGACGGTGGACGAGATGGTGGGCCGATCCGACAGGCTGGACTTCAGCCCCGCGCGCGATCACTGGAAGGCCCACGGACTCGATCTCTCGCGCATCCTCTACCAGCCCGACATGCCGGCGGGGGCGGGGCGTCGGCGGATGAAGCCGCAGGACCACGGACTCGCGCGGAGCTTCGACCGCGCGCTGATCGACCGGTGCGAGCCCGCGCTCGCGCGCGGCGAGAAGGTGGAGATCGAGGTCGAGATCCGCAACGTCTATCGGACGGTCGGCACGATGCTGAGCGGCGAGATCTCCCGCAACTACGGCGAGGAGGGGTTGCCCGACGACACGATCGTCATCCGCGCCCGCGGGTCGGCCGGACAGAGCTTCTGCGCCTTCGGCGCGCGCGGCCTGACGTGCATCGTCGAGGGGGAGGCGAACGACTACCTCGGCAAGGGCCTCTCCGGCGCCCGGCTGGTCCTCCGTCCGCCACCCGCCTCCACCTTCGAGGCGGAACGGAACATCATCGCGGGGAACGTGGCCCTCTATGGCGCCACCTCCGGCGAGGCGTACATCCGCGGGCGGGCCGGGGAACGCTTCGGCGTCCGCAACAGCGGCGCGCGAGCGGTGGTGGAGGGGGTGGGGGATCACGGCTGCGAGTATATGACCGGCGGGTGCGTGGTCGTGCTGGGGCCCACCGGACGCAACTTCGCCGCCGGCATGAGCGGCGGCGTGGCCTACGTGCACGATCCCGACGGCGAGTTCCGCCGCGTGCGCTGCAACCGGGGCATGGTGGAGCTCGAGGCCGTGACCTCCGCCGAGGACGTTCGCGAGCTGAGGGCGATGATCGACAGCCATGTGCGCCTCACCGGCAGCCCCGTGGCGGCGCGGATGCTGGCCGGCTGGGACGGGGCGCTGAAGGAGTTCGCGAAGGTCATGCCGACCGACTACAAGCGCGCGCTGGCCATGCTGGCGGCGCAGGGATCGGACCTGTAGGAATTGCGGATTGCGGATTGTGGAGTGCGGATTGTGGAGTGCGGATGGCATGAGAGAGACCAGAGACGACAAACCCGACACCCGAAGCCCGACACCTGAAACCCGAAACCTGACACCTGAAACCTGAAACCTGAACTCCGAACTCTGAACTCATCCGTCTGAACTCCCATGGGCAAGATCACCGGATTCATGGAGTACCGCCGCGAGCTCCCCGAAGAGCGTCCCGTGGAGGAGCGCGTCCGGGACTTCCGGGAGCTGTACAAGCCGTTCCCGGAGGACAAGCAGCGGCAGCAGGCCGCGCGCTGCATGAACTGCGGCGTGCCCTTCTGCCACGCGGGCTGCCCGTTGGGGAACATCGTCCCGGACTGGAACGACCTCGTGTACCGCGGGCTCTGGGAAGAGGCGCTGCACCGGCTCCTCGCGACGAACAACTTCCCCGAATTCACCGGCCGCGTATGCCCCGCGCCCTGCGAGGAGGCGTGCGTGCTGGGCATCCACGAACCGCCGGTCGCGATCGAGCTGGTGGAGAAGTCGATCATCGAACATGCCTTCGAACATGGCCTGATGAAACCGCAACCGCCCGCGATGCGCACGGGCCGACGGGTGGCCGTGGTGGGATCCGGTCCCGCCGGCCTCGCCTGCGCTCAGCAGCTCAACCGCGCGGGGCATGCGGTGACGGTATTCGAGCGCGCCGACCGCCCCGGCGGTCTCCTGCGCTACGGCATTCCCGACTTCAAGCTGGAGAAGCGGGTGGTGGATCGACGGGTGGCGCTGATGGAACAGGAGGGGATCGTCTTCGTCTGCAAGGCCGATGCCGGCGTCCATCCGTCGGCGGAGGATCTGCTCGCCTTCGACGCCGTCGTGCTGTGCGGCGGGGCGACCCGGGCCCGCGATCTTCCCATCCCCGGACGCGATCTCGGCGGCATCTTCCCGGCCATGGAATACCTGCGGCAGCAGAACCGCGCCGTGGCGGGCGAGCCCCTCCCCGATCGCATCGACGGGCGCGACCAGCACGTGGTGGTGATCGGCGGCGGCGACACCGGCAGCGACTGCGTGGGCACCGCCGCGCGGCAGGGGGCGAAGCACATCGTCAACTTCGAGCTGATGCCGATGCCGCCGGAGACGCGCCCGGAACACCAGCCGTGGCCGTTCTACCCCATGCGCCTGCGCACCAGCTCCTCGCACAAGGAAGGCAGCCAGCGGTACTGGAGCATCGTGACCAAGGAGTTCATCGGTTCGGCCGGACACGTGCGGCGTCTGCGCACCGTGAACGTCGATGTGCACTTCCGGCGCGGTCGTCCGCAGATTCACGAGATCGCCGGCACCGACTATGAGTGGCGCGCCGACCTGGTTCTGCTGGCGCTCGGATTCCTGGGCCCCGAGCCCGACGGCATCGGCGGACGGCTCGGGGTGGCGTTCGACGAGCACGGGAACGTCCGAACGGACGATGGCTATCGCACGGGCGTCCCGAGAGTGTATGCGGCCGGCGACATGCGCCGAGGGCAGTCGCTGGTTGTCTGGGCGATCTCGGAAGGCCGCGAGGCGGCGCGATGCGTCGATCTGGACCTCATGGGCCGGACCTTCCTGCCGACGAAGGGCGGGTATGATCTGCCGAGGGTGTGAAGAAGAAACCTGAAACCTGAAACCTGAAACCTTGGAATCTGGCTTCTCGCCATGATCATCGGTTGGATAGGCATGGGCGTGATGGGCGCCTCGATGGCGGGGCATCTGCTCCGCGCCGGTCACGCAGTGGTCGTCCACTCCCGCACGCGGGCCAAGGCGGAGGCGCTGCTGGCCGCGGGCGCCTTCTGGGCCGATACCCCTCGCGCCGCGGCCGAGCGGGCGAATGTCTTCTGTTCGATGGTCGGCTACCCGCACGAATTGGAGGACGTGCTCTTCGGGACCGACGGAGCCCTGCGGACCATCCCCGCGGGCGCCCTGTATATCGATTTCACGACCAGCCGTCCCGGCCTGGCCGAGCGCATCGCCTCCGAGGCGGCGGAGCGGGGGGTGGACGCCCTCGACGCGCCGGTGTCGGGCGGCGACCGGGGGGCGCGGGATGCGACGCTGTCGATCTTCGTCGGGGGACGGCGCGAGGCCTGCGAACGCGCCCTGCCCATCCTGCGCACGCTCGGCCGCACCGTCGTCTATCACGGGGCGGCGGGCGCCGGCCAGCACGCCAAACTGGTGAACCAGATCATGATCGCCGGCAACATGATCGGCGTCTGCGAAGGGCTCCTGTACGCGCGCCGCGCCGGCCTCGACCCGGAGCGCCTGCTGGAGAGCGTCGGCGGCGGGGCCGCGGCCTCGTGGTCCCTCGCGAACCTCTATCCGCGGATTCTGAACGGCGACATGCAGCCCGGTTTCTACGTGAAGCACTTCATCAAGGACCTCGAAATCGCGCTCGACGAAGCCGCCCGCATGGGACTTGACCTGCCGGGTCTCGCCCTCGCCCGCGAGCTCTACCTGCGGGTCCGGCAGTGCGGCGGCGACCACCTCGGCACCCAGGCCCTGATCCTGGCGCTGGAGGACATCAACGTCCATCGCCTGGGCCGGTGACGCCTTGGCCGCGGCGGGCCCATTCCCGAGTTCATGCCTGCATGGTTGGGCGGCACACGGCAGGCGTCGGCGAACGACGCCCCTATCGAACCCGGAATCGCACAGCACTCTCGACCCAGGGGCTTTGCCTGCGAAGCCTGTTTGTGCATACTCGCGGATGAGCCCCGCGCACACGCCTCCGCCGCTCTCCCGTTGACGCGGCTTCGGAGGCTCTGTCCGCGTCCGATCTCGCGTGTTGCGTCCTGCGTGGGATTCCGCGCGGAAAGTGTGAAGAGGGAGACGCCGGCGAGCGTTTCTGTAGGGAACGGGGAGAGAGACATGCGATCAAACATCGGGGTGCTGGCCGCGTGGTCCGTGGCGGTGTTCGGTCTGCGGGCGTTCTCGATGGGGGCGGACCATCCCGCCCACCAACCGGTGAACCTCAGCGAATCCCCGGCCGGACTGAACGCGCTGGTCAACTCGACGAACCGCGTACACGGGTACTTCGTGAATGCGGAAGACCGGTTTTTCTTCGCCGGAGACACGGAATCCTTCTCCGCGTTCCTGAAGCAGTACGCCGCGCTCGATGGAATCGCAGGGCACCGCCTCACGGTCCGCGAGGGGAAAGGACAGGCCAGGTCGCCGTGGGACCAGGGAGAAGGCAAGCCGTGTGACTGGTTGCTGGACGTCGCCTTCGTCTCCTGGGTCGAAGGGCACCGGGACGTGTTCAGGGACGCGACGGTGGATCCGCGCGGGAAGGAGAAACCGAAGTACCTCGCCGAAATCGAGGTCTGGAGCGGCGGGGAGGTGGATCTCAACAAGGTTCGCATCCCGCCAGCCGTTCACGTGGTCCGGCCAGGGCATCCGGAGGCGGCGACGAATGCCTGTGCGCCGTCGTCGGGCGCGGAGCGCGGCGAGACGGTCCGATCTCTTCGCCGGGTCAGGCTCTCCGTCGGCATGAAGCGGCTGGAGGCCGAACGGGTCATTGCAGAGGCAACGGGCGTGAAGTCGCGATACGACCTGCATGCCATGGACACCTCCCGGGAGGTGCGCTACCGGGACGGCGCCACCGTCCTTGTCGTCCGGTACAAACCCGGTTCACCCGCCCCGTGGATCGCGACGCCGGACGGCGCGGCGCAGCATCTGCCGCCCGTCGACGGAGAGGTGTTATCATGGGAGTTCCGGCAGGAAACACCGACATCAAACCCGGAGTAGTCAAGCGCCGCCGGCGTGTCATCGCCTTCCTGGCCGGCTGGACGCTGGTCGTCCCGACCGCGGTTCTCATGGCCACGTGGGCACATCCACCGCAACGGGCAGTCATCGGAATGGCGTGGGGGCTGATCCTGCTCTGGATCGTTGGGTGCGGGTCCGTCATGTGGCGCTGGCGCGCAACGTGGGCGGCACGGCTGAAGCGAGTGCCGGGGCCGTGGTGGTTGAAGTTCGTGCTGGCCTGCATTCTTCTTGCCCTGGTCGAGGAGGCCATCACGACGGGCATGACCAACGCGGCCCGGCTTTTCGGAGTGGAGAAGGGGGAAGCGTACATCACGGCGTCCGCCAACTACTTCGATGTGGTCCTTTACCACAGCGTGGTCGTCTTCGTCCCGATGTTCATCGGCTGGGCCATCCTGCTTCGGTTCTGGCGCTTCTCGCCCTTCGCCGTCTTCGTTCTCTTCGGCATCACGGGGCTTCTTGCGGAAACGCTTTCCTTCGGTCCCCAGAACCTCGGCAACGGGGGGATGTGGATCTTCGTGTACGGCCTGATGGTCTGGCTTCCGGCCTACTCGCTTTCTCCCCATCCCGAGGCCAGACCGCCGCGGTGGTGGCACTATCCCCTGGCCGTCGTCCTGCCCCTCCTGTGCGTCCCCCTCGCCGCCGTCACCGCGCCCTGGCTCTGGCTGACCCCGAAGCATCCCCCCGTGCACTTCCCGCCCATCGGGCAGCCATAACCGCCTCAGTGGAGGATGGTGCTCGTGCCGGGCTTGACGTCCGGGATGGTGTAGTCCCCGAGATTGAGCAGCTTGAATCCGAGCTTCGTGCCGAAAAGGGATTGGATGACGGCGCTCATGAAGGCCCCCGGACCGACCGTCTTGCAGATCTCGGGCAACGATGCGCTGTTTCTCTCGTTGAAGAGGGAGATGGTCTGAATGCGGACGTTCCATTTGGGCTCGCTGCCGACCATCTCGCCGGGAACCAGCTCTCCGTGGTACAGCACCGTCCCCAGTTTCACCGCGTCCTTTTCCGATATCGGACGCTCAACGCCGATGAAGTATATGTCGATGATCGCGCGCAGCTCGACGATCACATGGCCGGCATCGGCGACGACCTCGAGCAGGGTCTTCTTGAATCCGCAATGCGGGAACAGGTCGCCGCTCGCGGCGCCCGTCACATCCCCTCTCCTCTTCTGATCGCACAAGGCGAGAAGATCAGACGGATCAAGCCCTTCGGCCAATGACCTGATGGTGCTGTCCGTGCTGACCGATCTTCGGATCGCTCCGCTGCCTGCTGTCATGACCTGCCTCCTGAAAGGCGGCGAGCCGCCACCGGCTCTCGCCGCGCAGTGCCTCAGTTCCCCTGCGTCCGTTCCCTCCTCCGGCGTCGACGCCTTCGGCGATTGTCCCGGCCGCTCCGCCCCGCGAAGGAATCCCGTGGAAAACGGCGAATCCCCCTGCTTCGCACATACACGGCAATCCGCCAGGGCGCCGACGCGCGGCATGATCAGTCATCGCTCGCGTGGCGGCAAGGCGAAAACCGTGACCGGGTCGAACCGCCCGAGCCCCCGCCGCGGGAAGCGCACGGGCGCCCGCCGGATCATTCGCCATCGCGAGCACGGCCGGAACAAGACGCGGGATCTCCTCTTCCTTGTCGAAGTCGAACAACCAGTCCCCGAGACCGATGTCGCGCCACATGAAGCCCTTGCTGGTCTGTTCCGCGAACCGGCAGACGGTCGCCGGGATCCCGTTGCCGATGCCCATGATGGGCGAGTGCATCTCGAGGCCGAAAAGACCCGCGGACCGGACGTACGTGCTCAGTGCCTCGTCGGTGAGCCAGAAGTCCTCCCGCCAGACCACGTCTCTTCGGACGTCTTCCGGGAGCCGGTCCACGATCATCTCCTTGCCCACGGCCATCTGGCTCATGTCCTCGGGGCAGACCAGCACCTTGAGGCCGGTCTCCCGCACGACGGCGGCGATCCGATCCCTCGCCTCATCCCACAGACCGGGCCGTTCTCCAAGCGCCTGCGGGGCCGAGCCGGCGCGCTTCCGGTGGTGGTCGAGGACGTAGGTGGCCAGCCGTTTCATGAAGGCGCGGGTCCCGGGCGCCGTCATCGGCGCCTTCTCCCGGCAGGCGCGGGTCCAGGCCGGCGATTCAGCGGCGCCGGCCGCGGATATCAGCCCCGCCGCCGTGACGGCGAGCGCGATCGTTGTCGGTCTCATGCGCGCACTCCGGCCGCCCTGCACGCCGGGGATGGGCGGCCCGCGTGTCGAGGACCCGCCCCCCGCCGGCCCTCGAATACGCGCGATCCGTTCGGTCCCATCCGCCCGGCCTTCGGCTGCGGTCGCCAGCCCGACTTGCGGATTCACGGCGAAGCGGTCGGACCTGTTCCGCCCGCCTCCACGCCCGGCGGCAGGGCCGCCCTCCAGCCGGCGTGCAGGAGGTCGGCCATTTCCTTGCGAACCGCGGCGTAGGCGGGATCATCCACGACGTTCGTCGTCTCCCAGGGATCCTTCTCCAGGTCGAACAGCGCGGCGGGCCTCTCGCCCTTCTTGAACTCCATGTAGCGATGACGCCGCGTGCGCACGACGTGGCCGAATTCACTGTCGTCCTCCGTCAGGAACACCGCCTTCTTCCACGGCTTCGCGACGTCGGCGAACAGCGGAGCGAAGCTGAGGCCTTCGAGACTCGATGGCGGCTTGATGCCGGCGAGGTCGAGCAGCGTCGGGACCAGGTCGACGAACTCGACGAACTCGCAGCAGGCCTGGCCGGCCGAGGGCGCGCCCGGCACGCGGATGATCAGGGGCGCGCGATGCGTGGCCTCCAGCATCGAGTACTTCGACCAGAAACCGTGATCGCCGAGGTGGAATCCGTGATCGCCGAGAAACACCACCACGGTGTTCTGCGCCAGTCCCTCCTGCTCCAGCGCGTCCAGGATCAGGCCGACGTTCTCGTCCACGAACGTCAGGCACGCGTAGTAGGCGGCGATCGCCTCGCGCGCCTGCTGTTCGGTGGGCTGTTGTCTCATGAAGATGTCCGGATTGCCGCCGAGCGCCCGTTTCATGTAGGGGAAGTTCTTGAGCGAGTCCGGCGCGGCGGGAGGGAGCGGGATCTTCGCGGGGTCGTACTGGTCGATGTAGGGCTTGGGCGCGATCAGCGGCGTGTGCGGCCGCGACTGGCCGACGGCGAGGAAGAAGCGCTGCTTCTGCTTGGCGAGCTCCTTCAGCAGGGCCGCGGCCGTCCGGGCCTTGCGGAAATCGCCCTCCTCTTCGCGGGTGAGGCCGGAGTCGCCGTACCGGTCGGACTGGCGGGCCCTCCAGAGCCGGTATTCGCGACTCGCCTGGTCCTTCGGGGCCGGATCGCGATTGGCTCTCCGCACCGGTGGGAACTTCAGGAGCGGCTCCGGCCCCGTCCAGCCGGCCGGCTTCTCATAGTGCTCCAGCCGGTCGAAGGCCGCGTATTGCCTGTCGGCATAGTCGATGCGGTGGAACAGTTTGCCGATGTCGGCGAGGTAGAATCCGCCGGCCTTGAGCAGCTCGGGCAGGGTCAACGTACCCGGGGGCAGATGCTCGTCCATCACGATGCCATTCGAGGTCACCCGCGTGGTGGCCGGGCGGAGACCGGTCAGAAAGGAGGTTCGCGACGGATTGCAGCAGACGGCCTGGACGTAGGCGGAATCGAACCGCACCGCCGTCTTGCAGAAACGGTCGAGGTTGGGCGTCCGGCAGATCGGATTCCCGTAGCACCCCAGGGCGGCCGCGTTGCAGTCCTCGATGTCGATGAGCAGGATGTTCATCTTCGAGGTGTCGGGCAGTCCGGCCGCCGACGCGGTGGCGACCGCGCCCGCCAGGAGTGAGAGGAGCAGGGCGCGCTCAGGCCGCAACCCGGACTCGCGTGCGCGTGGCAGCAATTTCGTGTTCATGTGTCTATGACTCCGCGGCCGGCACCGATGCTCCCGGCGGGGAGGTCCGCCGCCTTGCCCATGGTAGACGGACCGGGGCGGGGATTATTGTGCTGGAATCGTCTGGTGAGTGTTCGGCTTCTTCCTCGCCGTGCCTAGCCTCGGAAGATGATTGGGGCGGCACGGCAGCTTGAAGAGCGACAGACGGGGAAGGAATGGGACAGCAAGGCTGGACCAGCCGTGCTCTGGTATGGTTCCTGGAGGATGACCCGCGCCTCGGCAGCCGGGCACGAAGCCTGTCGCCCAGGCGCAGTGCGAAGACCTCACGATTGTGTCCGGCGACGCGCACTTCCCGGCCTATGCCGTGGCCGTGGTGTGGTGACACGCGCACTCGTCACTTGCCTTCCCCGCGGCCTTCCCGCATCATCCGGCCTTGCGGAGCGCGTTTTCGAGGGCGGCTGGAACCGGGAGAACAAGGCATGAGCGAACTCGCACCGATCAGGCCGACGCTGCTCGACGGTGTGCGCCCGCCGCCCCGTGGCCTGGGCATCCTCCTCCTCGTGGGTCCCGCCTTCGTCTGGTCGGCGGAGTACATCGGCACGGGCGAGGTGCTGCTCGCGACGCGCGCGGGCGCGGTGCTGGGCACGCTGATCCTGTGGGCGGTCATCCTGGGGGTCTTCCTGAAGTACTGGATCGGCCTGTGCGGGGCGCGCTACACCGCCTGCACGGGCGAGGGGATGGTCGATATGTTCGCCCGCATCCCCGGCCCGCGCAACTGGGCCGTCTGGATCGTGCTGGTCGTTCAGCTCGCCGCCGGCATGCTGTCCATCGGCGCGGTCGCGACCGCGGCCGGGGCCTTCCTGAACAGGCTCGTGCCCGGCCTGCCGGGCAGTGCGGCAGGGTGGATCGTCGCCTCGTTCGCCTTCGTCATCGCATGGATCGGCGCATTCGACCTCCTCAAAGGGGTGATGAGCTTCTTCGTCATCCTCGTCGTCCTCGGCGCTCTCTACGTGGCGGCGAACGTGTTCCCGGGCCTCGCGACGCTGCTCCAGAGCCTGACCTTCCAGCTCCCGCCCGCACCGGCATGGGCGCAGGCGCAGGGAATTCAGGACAATCCATGGCGGGAGATCATGCCGCTGCTGGGGTGGGGGGCGGGCGGCTTCGCCAGCCAGGTTTGGTATACCTACTGGGTCCTCGGCGCCGGCTACGGGGCGGCCGAGGGGCGCGGCTACGGTCGCCCCGCCGACGTGCTGGTGCTGCAGCGGATGACCCCGACCATCGCCGCCCGGATCAAGGGCTGGTGCCGCGTGGTCTATACCGACGCCACCCTCGCTCTCGTCATCGGCGTCGTGGTCACCAGCGCCTTCGTCCTCGCGGGCGCCGGCGTGCTCCGGCCGCAGGAGATCGTGCCGAAGGGCGACGGCGTGCAGCTGGCGGGCCACATCGCCTCGATCTTCTCCCGGCAGTGGGGCCGGGTGGGGGGGGTGATCTTCCTGGTCGCCGCCCTCGCCGCCCTCATCGGGACGCTCCTGGGCCAGCTGGCCGGCTGGCCGCGCCTGCTGGCCGATGCCTTCCGCCTCGCGATTCCGGCCGTGGCCCGGAGGTACGAGTGGAAGAGGCAGTTCCGCTTCTTCGTCGTGCTGTTCTTCTGCACGAACATGGCGATCGTCTACGTGATGCAGAAGAACCCGATTGGCATCGTCCGCACCGCGGCGCTGCTCGACGGCATCCTGTTGACGGCGCTGCAGGCGATCTGGGTGGGCGTCGGGCTCTACATCGTGATGCCGCGGATGCTCTCCCGGGAGGCCTGGGCCGTCCTGCGGCCGTCCCCGCTGTTCGCCGTCGGGCTGGCCGCCGGAACGCTGTTCTTCGGGTGGCTGACGTTCGCCGAGGCGATCCCGCAGATCATGACGCTTTTCACCGGGGGGCGTTGAGATGAAGGCGTTGCTCTACACCGCGCCCCACACCTTCGAGTTCACCGACCTGGCCGACCCGGTTCCGGGTGAAGACGAGGTGCTCGTGCGCGTGCGCGCCTGCGGGATCTGCGGATCGGACGTCCACGGCGCCACCGGCCGCACCGGCCGCCGCTTGCCGCCGCTAATCATGGGCCACGAGGCGGCCGGCGTGGTCGAGGCGACGGGCGACGCCGTGGTCGGGTTCACGGCGGGGGACCGCGTGGCGTTCGACTCGACCATCTACTGCAACGCCTGCGAGGCCTGCCGGCAGGGACTGTTCAACCGCTGCGCGCGCCGGCAGGTGCTCGGCGTCTCGACCCCCGCGTTCAAACGCCATGGCGCGATGGCGGAGCTCGTCGCCGTGCCGCGCTGGGTCGTCGCACCCCTGCCCGGGGGCATGTCGTTCCGGCAGGCGGCCCTGCTCGAGCCGGCGTCGATCGGACTGCACGCCGCGAACCGCGCCAGGGTGGAGGCGGGCGAGACGGCCGTGGTCATCGGCGCGGGGACGATCGGCCTCTTCGCGGTCCAGGCGGCGCGTCTGCGCGGCGCGGCGCGCGTGATCGTCTCGGATCGGAGCGACTTCCGCCTGGACGTGGCGCGGCGGCTCCGGGCGGACGTGGCCGTCAACCCGGACCGCGAGAACCTGCGCGAGGTCGTGCTGCGGGAGACCGGCGGCCGCGGGGCCGACGTCGCCTTCGAGGCGGTCGGCTTCGCCTCGACCGTGCGCGAGGCGGTGTCGACGGTGCGGATGGGCGGACGGGTGGTGCTGATCGGGAATCTCGAACGGCAGGTGGAGCTCGATCTCCAGGATCTCGTCGCCCGCGAGGTGACCCTCGTGGGATCGTATGCCAGTGCGGGCGAGTTCCGCGAGTGCATCGGGGCGATCGCCGACGGGCGGATCGACACGGCGCCGCTGGTGAGCGATGTCGTGCCGCTCCGCGACGGCGCGCGCGCGTTCGCCCGGCTGCTGGGCGGCGGAGAGGACCTGCTGAAGATCGTGCTGGAACCATGAACAATTCATTCGATCTGTCCGGACGGGTGGCGATCGTGACGGGCGCCAGCCGCGGGCTGGGACAGCAGATGGCGCGGGCCCTCGCGCGGGCGGGGGCCGATCTCGTGGTGACCAGCCGCGACGTCGCGCGGCTGGCGGACTTCGTGGGCGAGGTCGAGGCGCTCGGCCGCCGGGCGCTGCCGGTGAAGCTCGACGTGCGCTCGGAGGATGACATCGAGGGAATGGTCCGCTCGGCCGTCGAGGTCTTTGGCCGCCTTGACATCCTCGTGAACAACGCGGGCCTCAACATCCGGAAGCCGGTCGCGGAGTTCACCTGGGACGAGTACGACACCGTCCTCGAAACGAACCTCAAGGGCGCGTTCTTCTGCGCGCGCGCGGCCGCGCGGGCGATGGCCGAACGGCAGTACGGGCGGATCATCAACATCGGTTCCTGCACCTGCGCGTTCGGGATGCACGGCATTGTGCCCTACACGGCGAGCCGCGGCGGAACCCTGCAGATGACGCGCGGCATGGCGGTGGAGTGGGGGAGGTCGGGGATCAACGTCAACTGCCTCGCGCCGGGCTGGTTCCGGACCGCGCAGACCCGCGCGCTCTACGAGAACCGGGAATGGCTGGACTATCTCATGGACCGCATCCCCCTCGGTCGCCCCGGCCAGCCCGGGGATCTCGACGGGGCGGTTGTCTTCCTCGCCTCCGAGGCGTCGGCCTACATCACGGGCCAGGTCCTGTTTGTCGACGGCGGTTTCACGACGGGCGCGACGAGAGCCATCGTGAATGGTCCGAGCCAGGATGGCAGGCGTCGTTAAGACATCCCTCTGCTCCCCCTCCAACTCCCCCGCGAACACCCCCTCGGAGATGCGAACTCCATTTCGCTTCATGTTCCTCTGGTGGCGGGAATGCGTTTCTCCGCTGGGGGGGGGCGCGCCGTCCCTGCCGCGTTCCGCTGTGCCAGCACAGCGCCCGATCGCACCGACCCCGCTTCGCGATGGGCGTTCCCTGCTATACGCTCTCTCCTTCGCGCATCGCGCCAGGCAGCGCAACGGGCGATGCGGCTCCACGATGGATCTCCCTTCTCTGGCGCGGACGCAACATCCCCCAACCGCGCGGTGCCCCCACCGCGTTTCCTTGCCGGGCCTCCTGTCAGGCCCATCTTCTACAGTTTGCCGGAGCGAATGCGCGAGTTTCCTAGAAAACT
>CAZSUU010000077.1:0-17328 GCA_964610105.1 uncultured Verrucomicrobiota bacterium
GGGCGATCTTCTCGGCGAGGTCGAGGTTGCCGCGTTCGATGGCGTCCCAGTAGGCAGTGCGGTTGGCCTTCTCCCGTGCGTTGACGCGCACGGGGTCCTGGTCTTTGGCGACCGCCGTGGCGGCCTTCTCGTCGGCGAGGGCCTTTACGGCGGCCGCTTTGTCCTGCTGGACGGCGGCACGGATGGCTGCGGCTGCGTCCTTCTCGGCGACCTGGGCGAGATCGTTCTCCTCCCGGGTGCCGGCCTTGTTCCAGTCCTCCTGTCGGCGGATGGACTCGGCGCGGATCTCGGCGTCGACCTTGGCGAGCTTGGCGAGGTGCGCCGCGTTCGCCTTCTCGTAGGCTGCGGCCGCCTTCGCGTCGGCGACGGCGATCTTATCGAGTTCCTCGGCGAGTGCGGCTCTGCGGCTCCTGGCGTCGGGATATCTGGCCTTGAGGCGCTGGTTGATCTTGTCGAGCTCGAGGCTGACGCGGAGATTCCGGGCCTCGGCCTCGCGGAGCGCGGCTTGAACTTCGGGGAGTCGCTTACCCTGGCGGAGCAGGTCGTCGCGCAGGGCGCGCGTGTCGGTGATGGTGAAGTCGCGGGCGGTCGGGGCCTCGGGCGCGAGGGCGGCGAGGTCGTTGCGTTTCTGCTGCAGAGATTCCAGCCGCGCGCGGTGGTCGCGCGTGGGCGCGTAGTTCTTCGGCTGGTAGGCCTCGCTGGGGAGGCGGGTCGCACCGCCGCCCGAGAGCTTGGCGAACATGGCTTTGCGCTGGTCGTCGGTCATGGGGCCGGCGGCGTTGGCGAGGGTCTTCGCGAAGGCGGACGGCACGCGCCGGTTGTAGAGGCCGCTCATGCCGGGCATGCCGCCCTGGCGGCGGGCCTTCGAGGACATGGCGGCCTGGTTGTCTTTCTTGCGCTGGGCGCTGAGTGGGGTCCATTGTCCGGCAGCGCTGAGGTGTCCCGGCTTCGAGAGTTCGGGCTGCCTGTGCGCCTTCCACCATTCGGGGTCGTTGATGTAGATGACACCGTTCTCCTTCCACATGCCCTTCGCGCCCGTTGCCGGGGCGTTCTTGGGGGTGGCGGTCTTGACTTTGCCGCCGCCGGACGCTTTCGGGACGGCGGCGATCTTCTTCGGAGTCGCGGCGGTGGCTGCGACGCGCGTCTTGGGGGGCGGCTGGTTGGCCGCCATGGCGTCGAGGGTGTCGAGGGCCTTGCGGGCGGCGTCGGTGTTGAGCCTGGCCTTCTCGGCGGCGATGTCCTGCGCGGTGTCGCGGAGGCTGATGACCGGCGGATCGCCGGGCTGGCGGTCCTGCTGCAGCGAGGCGAGGATCTTCTCAGCCGCGCTGAGGCCGTCGGCGGCCGTGGCGCCCTGGGCGCCGTTGCGGCGGTAGATCGGGTTCTGCTCGATCGGGTCGAGTCGGATGTCCGGCGGAATGATGCGCTTCTCGATTGGGTCGATCTGGATCGGATACCCGCCGGAGCCGGGACTCGGCATCCTCTCGAGGTTTCGCGAGTCGTCGCGGCCGATGGGCACACCCTCCACGGGGCGCCGGGCGGCGGGGATCTTCGGGCTCTTGAAGTGCAGGCGGCCGAAGCTGGTGGGGTCGGGTGTGAGCTCGGGCTTTCGGGCGACCGGCGGCGCGACGGTCGGCGCGGGGGTGGTGGGTTCCCCCGCGTTGACGTTCTGGCTCGCACGGCGGGCATCGTCGGCGCGTCGGGCGAAGAAGTACCGGCGCTGCTTGTCAGAGACGAAGCCGGCGTTGGCGAGCAGGTCGCGCGGGGAACACCGAGGCGGCGCGGGCCTGGGGGAAGAGCGGACGCCGGGGCCGGCGTCCCTCCCACGGCACGGATCGGGCGCGGGAGGGTCCGCGGCCTCGCGGACCGGGGCGGGCGCGGAGTTCGACAGCGGCACCGCCCCGCCGATGTTGGGGTCGTTGGTCAGGCCGGCATTGCAGAGCCGCATGGGCCGGACCTTTCCGTCTTGTAGGTCGACGCACTCGTCCCGCCGCCAGACGGGCGAGATGAACCGGTAGCGCCCGCCGGCCACCGCCTCCTCGCCCTTGTCCGTCCACCGGATCTGCGCCCACAGGCCGGAGCCGGGGCGGAGTTCGAGGGCGGTGATCCAGCCCGCCGCTTCGCTGGGCTTGTCCTTCTCCAGCGAGAAGTGGTCGAAGTCGACCAGGAGCCCCGCGAAGTTCGGCTGGGCCGCGTCGGCGTTGAACCGCTCGACGATGGCGCGGCAGGCGTCCTCGTCGACCACCTGGGTGAGGCCGGTGGGGGTGTGGGCGAAGTGGCCGATGGCGCTCAGTTGGTACCATCCGTCTTCGGGCAGGCGATAGGGTTCGATCATGGTCAGGCTCCGGGTGGCGGCTGCGGGATCTCCAGGAGGCGCAGGCCGGTCTTCTCTTCGAGCTGCTCGCGCTCGACGCGGTAGCCGGCCCACGAGAGGTTGGCGACGGCTTCCAGGAGGGCCGGCGTGTTCTCCTGCTGCGGGAGGGCGAACTCGAAGTAGGCGGCCACGGGCTGGTCGGGGAAGAAGGCGTGCAGCCACTGGGCGTCGAGGTTGCGCTGGTAGACCTCGCTCAGGCGGTTGGCGTCGCTGCGGGACAGGGCGAGCAGCGACTCCGAGTGCGCCCCGCCGGCGAGGGTGCCGGTGCCGCTCTCGGCGAGCATGGTCAGGAGTCCCCCGGTGGCGGCCATGACGATCTGCTTGTCGGAGTATTCGATGCGTTCGCAGAACGGGAGACGCTGTCGGGCCGCGGGGTCCAGCATCTTGACGTCGCTGCCGTTGGGCAGGTAGCCGCGGCCGTTGGAGACCATCTCCCGGGCGATGGTGGCGTATTCGGTGTTCTGTTCGGCGGTGGCGCCCGGAGGGCCGATGAAGAAGATGTTCTGGAGCGAGCCGACCTCGAGGGCGGTGTCCCAGTCGGCGAGGGCCAGGGTCTTGGAGAAGAAGTGCCGGCCGATGGCGCGGTTGGCGGCGGGCATCTCGGCGACGACGTAGGTGCTCGGGTCGACGGCGACGCCGGTGCGTTCATCGCTGGCGGTCTCGGGGTTCAGGCGCCACGGGCCGCCGCGGGGATTGATCCAATAGTATTGCGGGATGTGGTCGAGGCGGCGGACCAGGCGCGAGTCGGCGGGATCGGGGATCTTGTCCAGGTGCGCGAAGCCGCGGAAGATGGCGGAGGCGAGGTCGCGGGTGGCGTCGGCGAGGTTCTCGATGCGGTTGTAGGCGCAGGTGAGGAGCTCGACCTGCTCGGCGGCGAGCTGCGGATCAGCGCCGTCGATGGGGTGGACCTCCCACGCCAGGGCGTCCAGGAAGGCCAGCCGCCGGGCAAGGGCGCTCTGGACGGTGACGTCGGTCTGTTCCATGTGGTGCCAGAGCCACTGGAGGTCCGCCCACTGGCCGCGGTCGGCCGCGTCCTCCATGGCGCGGATCCGCCCCATGTTGAGCCCGCGGAGCGGGTTGTAGTACTCCCGCCAGGTCGGAAGGACAAGCTGGTGCATGGGTGCATGGTGCCCCATGAGGGTGCAGGGTCAAGGGGCAGGGGCGGGGCTGCAGCGGGCGGCGCGAAGCAACGTACCCAGAAGGCCGTGGTTCGCCCCTAGGGTCTCAACACTGTCTCCTCCTGATGCCCGCTCTTCCAGAAGGGAATGAAGCCTCCCTCTGCATAGTGGGCGGAGAGACCCATCGTGATGAATGCCCACCCGTTTGTGCCAAACGGCTGATCGATGCTCAGTTTGGCCACGGCGTTCGGTCCGGTGCGGCCTAGCACAACGTTCCGCGTAAAGAGCAAAGGGGCCACGTCAGAACGGATGCGGTCAATGTGAGTGACGAGGCACCAGGCATTGTTCGTTGCATGCAGCGCTTCGGGCGCTGAGGACACACATTTTGGAACGCCACAACCTCCGAGGCAGGAGAAGTGCGGATCGGATGGCGATCGCCACGGAAGGAACTCGCGGAAGAAATCGGTGGAGTTCGGGAAGACCTCGGGATCAGCCTGCAGAAACTCCGAATGTCGCTTTGCATGCTCAGCAGACGCGTAGTCCGGCGCGTCCACAAGCAATGTGGCAAGGATACGCCCATTTGCCATGAGTCTGCGCAGTTCTGCCGCGCGACGCTGCTGGGCAATATAGGGGATGACAAGAAGACTGCACAAGATGAGCACTAGGACAACGAGCGCACACTCAAGTATCGTGAAGCCGTTCTTCATCTTCACTTCGATCATTCGCGGACGTCCAGGCTGTGGGTTTCGAGCGCGAGCGAGAATACCCACCAGCCTGTGGTTGGCACTATGAGATCCACCCTGCTCTGCCACGCCGGATGAGCCAGCCAATTTCCGTCTTGACCGCAACATATGACCCGCCGTGTGCAGCAAGTGGACCACTATAGCAGGTGTAATGTACTTCAAATTGGCCCTCATTGACCTTCTCGATCTTCGATACGTACAGAACAGAAACAGGTTTGTGTGTATCCATCGTCTCGACTCCCCGAAAGGTGCGACCACTTGGATCTCTTGGGTCTCTCTCATTCTCAGCTGGTAGCCGAAGGTTCGCAGCCGGAACAAGTCTGTCCAGAGGGACCTTTGCAGTCTTCACGATCCTTTCGAGTACCATTGCAGGCAATTCTTCGATCAGTCGTTTGTCCCAGTCAATGCGCTTGACCAAGGCGAGTGGACCCTTTGGAGGATTCTCTTTCAAATGGTGGATCATGACTTCCTCGTTCAGGACATGTGGAATATCCGAGGGACTCAACTGAACAATGCCAGACCCAGATGCAGGAATATCTGGTTGGTTCGTCCCCTTCGCCCAGAAGACAACCAGGTCAGTTCGAACGTCGTATTGAAGATCGGCAAGGTCGGCGACTCTGGCAATTAGGTCGAAAAGCGAGATGTTCTGTGCGGTGCAGCCTATTCTCCTGTCCTCTATGGTCCCGGCCGTGTCCGTCGGCAGAAACATCTCCACCTCCCTACTCTCGTTGGAGTCTCCGCCGAACTGTACGGAACAGGCCTGCATGAACATCAGCACATCACGAAGGCCAGCGTCGTTGAATTCAACATAGGGAACTATTGTTGAGTCAAGCCGGATCTTCGTGTGATGCGTCGGCATGGTCTCGAGTGATGTCGCACACCCCGCCAACAACCATAGAATTCCAACCGCCCCGATCGCCGATCTCGTCACAGTTATCATTTTCCAATGCCAACATATATTCTACGCCCCGTCGCTTTTCACGGGTTAGCATCGCTCTGGTCTGGCTTGTCGTTCCTCCATCGGTTCATCTTGCTGGCGATGCTGCGCTCGTGACTGGAGGGGGTCAAGCGGTTTCTCGACAGGAGTTCGGAAGCGCGTTGCCAAGGAGTTGTGAGGGAGGGATGCCACATCTAGAGCCGGCGACGGCGATGCGGAGGCCCGGGGTTGTCTCGTGGGTCGGCCCTCCGGTTCATGAAGCAAAAGCCCGCTATTATGAGCATATGTGACGCGTCGTGTATGCCGGCACCTCCGTCGTGGGAGGGGGCACTCGGAGGCCGGTTTCCGCCTGCGAATTGCGTTGTTGTTCAACGGAATCATTCAGTCTGTAGGCACGGACTCGAGTTTCCTCAGGAAACCGTGGCGATCCCACACGAATCGGAAACAAGTTCCTTCATCACGTTCACTGAACAAGACGACCTCGGCGTCAATTGGGCTCCCTTCGATTGGTTTGACCGACCGAATCCTGAGTTTAGGGTCAATCCCGTAGATGATGAATGCGATATCACGTGAGAATTGTCCGAGATCTTCGTCTGAGAGCAAAGGAGATGCGCGTTTAGCAATCTCGGCTTGAAGCGCACTGGGAACAAACCTTCGCACCTGAATCAGATAGTCTTCGGTGCTGTTCCTTCGGCAGCCGAAGACTGCCGCCAGGAGCGCCAGGAGAAGACAGGCGGTTGTCCGGCTCATGTGTTTCTCCATCGAACGGATCATTGATCGGTCTTGTATATTCTATCGCTGCCGCGGTGGGCTGTCGAGGGAAAGGGGGCCTCCTTCTACACGCGTTGCGGATGGACGCTGCGGCGGGGCGGCGGTTCGGCTTGAGCGGGCAGGGTTGGGGCCTCTCAGAGGGGTAGCCGTCGGAGCGGCGTGCGGAGCATGCGTTCGTGCGTGGTGACCGGGAATGGGATCGGGGGGCAGGTCTGCAGGCGTTTCACCCTCGCGGAGTTCGCGAGCGCCAGGGCGATCACGCAGTCGTCGTGGAAGCCCGATGGCGCGCTGTAGGTGATGCGGCCGTGGCTGGTGATCGCGTACTCGTAGCGCTTGAGCTCGTCCGTCACGTCCGCCCACGCCCGCGGCCAGGTCACCTGCCGCTGCTCGATCGCGACCGACAGGCGCTGGATCATCTCCACCTTCACCGGGTTCGTGAAGACCACCGGCTCCACCGCCGGATGCAGGCGCAGGATCTCGTCGTAGAGCGGGTCGCCCTTGCCCGTGGCGTCGAGGATGATCCGGGCGCCCCACTTCCGCGCGAAAGCGACGATGCGCTCCTTCTGGATGGGCCAGTCGAGCGTGTTGAACCGCTCCTTGTCCAGGCAGGCGCCGGTGAGGCTGTCCATGGCGATCAGCACCGTGTAGTCCGTATGCTTCGCGATGTCCGCCCCCACCACCACCGGGCCGGTCGGCTCGGTGGGAGCGGCGGGCACGAGGCAACTCTCGATGCCCCGGAACACCCCCGCTGAGTCCTCCAGGAACTCCGCCTCGTACTCCTGCCGGAAGACGTCCTCCGGCAGCGTTTGCTTCGCCAGCCGCCACTCGTCGGGCGGGAAGTGAGGGTTGGTGTGGCTGGGGAAGGTCCAGCTCCGGTGTTCCGGATCACCCGACCGGCCGCGCGTCCACTCGTCGAAGAACCAGTTCCGCCCGAGCGGCGTGGAGATCTGCAGGCACCAGCCGCGATGATCGCTCAGGGTCGGCCGGATGTTCCGCGTCCAGACCTCGAACGGGATCCGCGCCGCCTCGTCCAGCACCAGGCCGTGGAAGCCGAACCCGAGGATGGAGTCGGGATTGTCGGTGCTGAGGAAGAACACGCGGACCGGGCCGCGGAGTCCGTCGAACGTCGCCACGACCGGCGCCTTGCCGGTGAAGGTGACGAAGCCCGCGCCGAACTGGCGCATGGCGTCGATCCCCCGGTCGGCGATCAGGTAGGTCGGCGCGATCCAGCCGTAGTCGCCGGCCGCCTCGCTCCCCCCACGGTCGAGAAGCTCCGCCGCGGCGAACATGGTCTTGCCCCACCGCCGGCCACAGCACACGGTGCGGAAGCGCCGGTCGCGGGCGGCGTGGATCTGCAACTGGCCGGGGTGCGGCGTGTAGGGGAACGTGACGGGGCGATTGAGGGACTCGGCCTGTGGGTCCGCGGTCATGGCGGCGTGGGCAGCGGGATGCCGGGGAGCGGAAGGGGGGGCCCGACGATGGCGACGAGGTACCATTGATTCCATTCGGGGCTCGGCGGAAGGAGGCCCGTGGGGCGCATCGGGTGAACGACGCGCAGGACGGGGTAGAACACGATCGGCTCCTGGTCGAGGGCGAGAAGCTCGCCGACGTGCGGCGCGCTGGCCGCGTAGTAGCTGAAGAGTTCGGTCCCGTCGCGCTTCTGGACGTAGACGGTCATGGAGGGTCCCCCTGTGGTCTGGGCGAGGCGTCCACCGGGACCGGGTCCGGCGGCCGGACCTCGACGGCGTCGATGTCGATGGTCTCGGGACGGTCCGCCGGCAACTGGGCGAGGGCCTGCTGGTGGATCTCAAGGAGGGATTTCCACGCGACCACGACCGGGCCGTCGCTGTCCAGTTTCAGCGTGCGCGGCAGGAGGGGCATGACCAGGCGCCGGAAGGCCTGCACGGGCTTTTTCAGGAAGTAGTCATGCAGGCCGACGCGGATCGCCTCCTGCACGTCAGGCTTCGCGAGGACGCTTTCGAGGATCTGGACGGCGCGGGTGCGGGGCGAAACGGTGCCCTTGGGCTTGCCCGCGGGGTTGCCCGATTCGCCGGGTTTCCATGGCGGATGTCCTGGCATCGTGGAAGCTGCTCGGTTTCTGCACGCCAGCCTCGCACTGAAAGGCGAGGCGTCAAGGGGCGGGCCGTGGGAGCGGCAGCGAGCCGGCCCGCCGTCATGGAAACCGAGGGAGGGGCGCCGAAAAAGGCGGTGAGCGTGACGGGCGCGACATGGAAGGAGTCGGCGACTCTGGGGCGCGCGCGGCATGCTGACCGCCCGGCGCCCTCAGCGGCGTGGTGGCGGCGAGGATCGGACGGAGCGAGGACGGAGGCGCGGGACCGATCCAACAGGACGGAGCGGCCGCTTGCGGCGCACAGTTCGCGGCGGGCGCCCTGGCCTAAGGCGATCTGTGCGAGCGGTGCCGGCGACAGTTCCGCGTCGTGATCGCGACGATCCGCGCGGATCTGGAGGCGGGCGGGCCTGCGCTGGAGGAATCGGGACCGACGACCGGAGCCGCGTCCGCGCCGCATCCTTGGAGTGGAGAGCGGCCGGCGACGCAAAGAGGCGAGCGGCACGGTATTCGGTGCCGTGCTTTGCGTCGCCAGCCGAGCGCAGCGACCAACGCGCCCGCCCTCGCGAGGGGCGGAAGGCGCAAGGGGGTGAAGACGGCGTGGCGGTGATGGCGCGGCAACCCGCAGGGCGGCGACCGATCCCGTCCCATGTAAGGACGCGGTTGAGGGAACCGCGACCAGGACGGGATCGCCTATGTCGTCGCCGTCCCGGTGTCCTTTGAGGCCCCACCCCCGAGACGGTACCGCAGAGGAAAGGGTGCGGGGTTGGGGGTTTCGGGGGAGGGGCCGGCGGGAAACCGGGATTGCCGCGCCTGACGCCCGCCGCCGTCCACATCCCCGTCCTCGGGGCTTGGGGCAAAGGACCGCGGAACGTGCGACCCTCCGTCGCCCCGATGACGGGGCTATGGAGGGCGCAGGTGCAATGAGCCGTGGAGCGGGCTTCCGCTTAGGGAGAAGAGCGACCGGGAGTCCAGAGGGCGCCGGCCCTGGGGCGTTCTCTGGTCGCAAGGCGCGTCGCCGCGAAGGGGGACCCGCGCGAGAACGTCAGCGGTCGAGCGCGGGGGGGCCGGCAGACGGGCGCCCCGGCGCCGGCCGCAGGCCATTGGTTCAAGGCCGCATTTTCAATCCGGCGCCGGGGGTTCGGGATTCGGTCATGCGAAGGCGGCGGCGGTCTCCAGCGGTTCCTCGCCGTAGTACTCGCGGGGGTCGTGGCGCTTGTTCGCGGGTCGCCAGACTCCACCGGGGTGCTGCCACGCGCCGCGCGTCCGGTTCCACGAGAAACCGAGGGCCTTCAGCGCGGCGCGGGTCTCGGCCGTCGGCACGGCCGGAAACTCAATCCAGATCCACGCGCCCACCCTGCGCGCGTGGGGCACCGCCTCGGGGGCCTTGTCGCGCAGGGCGGCGGCTACGGTGTCGGCATCCAGCCATCGGTTACGGGCGCGCTCCTCGCGGGTCCGGCTTCGCTCGGCTTCGCCGGACACGGCGCGGGCGTCGGCATCGTCGGCCGGCGGGTTGGTGTCTGCGTGTGCGTTCATGGTCTTCTCCTTCTGCGGGGTTCTCCCGCGTCAATCGTGGTTCGGGCCGGCGTCGGCAAAGACAAGGGCGTCTCCGTAGCCAAGCGCCGCGACGGCGGCGGCGAGCGTCGCGCCGGTGGTGGTTACGTTGTCGATGAAGTACAGCGGCCAGAGCGGCAGCATGGGGCCGGTGCGGCGGAAGTCATGGTCAGCGGCGGTCAAGCCGGCCAGTCCGCGGCGGCGGCGTTGGCATGACGATTCGACCGGCGTCCGGCGTTCAAGGGCGGCGATCACTCGGCCGGTGCCGTTCATGCGGCGGGCGATCTCGTTCGCAAGCGTCCGGTTGGGGCCGATGTCGCCCTTGCTGGTCGGGATCGGCACCAGCACCGCGCGGGGCTCGTCGGCGATCAATAGCGCCATCTCCTCGGCGGCGATCTCCACCGCCTCGGGGTAGCGCCGGGGCTCTTTCAACGCGTAGGCGAGATTCCGCGTGCCGGTCTCCTCGGGCGTCAACGGTCGGGTGCGCGGGCTCACGTAGCGGCGGGCGTATAGAAGGTTCATGCGCTCAACTCCTCGGCGCGGGGTTCGGGGTCCAGCGCAAGGGCAAGCTGGGTGACAGGGTCCGGCGCGGGTCTCGGGTCCGGCCGCATACGCGCGGCGCGGGTCACGAGGGGCGGAAGTTCGCAATTCGGGGCAATGTTCAGACTGTGGGCCTTGGCATAGATGGTGCGTTCAAGGTCGTGCAGGCGGCTTTTGATCTGCTTCCGTCGGCGGAATAGCGGGTCCAGCCGCGCGCGGCAGTCGTTCAGCATGCCCACCCGATACGGCCGGCCGTAGTACAGATATGCGCGGCCTTGCTGAATCCGCTCGGGCTTCGGTGTGCGGGGGTGTTTCATTGCGGGGGCTCCTCTCACGCGGTGAAGTCCACCATGCCGGATTCACGGATGGAGAAAAACGGGGCCGGGTCGCGGCCGATAATCACATGGTCAAGCGTGGGGATTTGGACAGTGCGACCGGCCGCGCAAAGCTGCCGCGTTATGCTCAAGTCGTCCGCGCTCGGGGCGGGGTCTCCGCTCGGGTGATTGTGGGCGACGATGATGCTCGCGGCGTTGTCCAGAATCGCGCGGCGGTACACTTCGCGCGGGGCGATGCTGCATGAATCCAGCAAGCCAAGCGTGACAAGGTGCCGGTCGATGACGCGGTTCTTCTTGTCCAGCGTCAGCAGGCAAAAGGCTTCCTGCGGCAAGTCGCGGAGGTCGGCCAGCGCGGCGGCAACGTCGGCCGGCGTGCGGCAGGCGGGCGCGTTCTCCTCGCGCACGGTCGGCAAGGGCAACGTCAGCGCGAAGGAATAGAAGCGGGGGCGGTTCGTCTTCATGGGGTCAGTCCTCGCGGGGCTCTACGGCGTCGAAGTACTCGGGCCGGGGGTTCGCGTGGCGGTAGTCGTCCTCCGTCATGGCGTCGAACGTCACGGCCGGTCCGCGGTCGAACGAGAACGCGGTGACCACAAAGGCCGGCTGCTGGTAGTGCTCGGCCAGCGCGAGGGCCTTCTGGTAGGCGGCGTGCATGCTGAGTGCGGTCATGGTCGGGGCTCCTCCTCAAGCGGCCTTGCGAGTGCGGCGGGTCTTGCGGACTACCGGGGCGGCGATGTACTCGGCCACCGCCTCGGCCGTCGTGTGGGCGTTCTCGGCGTAGCGGTTGCCATCCAGCCACCCACGGCCAAGCACCGGGGCCAGCGCCAGCGAGAAGAAATCGAGCCGGACACCGGCGAAACCGCGCCGGAAAGCGGCGGCGTAGGCCGCGCGCTCGTTCTGCGCGGCGATGTCCTCGGGGATGTTGACCTTGCCCGAAAACCGAACTGCGGTGCCTGTTTGTCCAGGAGCCTCTATAAGCGCCGGGGCGGCCGGGAGCGTGGAGGCCCCCGTCGTGTTCTCGTTCGTCGTCGTCTTCATGTGTCGCTTTCCTTCCTGCCCTCTCGGGCCTTCTGTTTTCCGTCTGCGTCTGCCCATCTCGCCTATCGCCTCACCCGAAAGAGGCCCCGCGGTGGGGCGGCGTGGGGGATTCCCTTTAGGGGGGCACCAGTAGCGAGGAGTCGGCGACGAACGCGCCCCCCACCGCATCAGGGGCCGTGGTGGGCGATAGGCAGATGAGGCACCAAGCAGGCGGGAAGGCACGAGGGGAAGGAAAGAGACACGGTCGGAACGAGAAGACGGCGACGAACGCGACGGGGGATCACGAGCCTGGACGCCCTGGCGCGCACGGAACCGGGCGCCAGCCCTTCAACCACCCGCGCCAGCGGGCGACCTCAGTGCAAGGGAACCTCCCGCGACCGCGCAGCGCGGCCCAGCGCGAAGGGGTGGACCTCCCTCCTACGCTCCTCCGGAGCTTCGGAGGGCAGGCAGTCCGCCCGCAGGCCGGGCCCCCGGCCGGCCGTTCGGCGTGGGGATGCGTGAGGGACCCTGCGTCGTGCTTCACACTATGCAGGGCAGGCGCGAGGAGCGGCGTTAGCCGGCTCGTCCCGTCTGCGGGACAGCGACCGGCAGGGACGGCGAGCACTCTGACGCCGAGTCAGCGAGGGGACACGCCATGAAGGGATTGATGCTTGGTGATCGGACTCAGACTACGGCAGCGTGGCTTCGATACGATAGAACCGCGCGGGCGCTTCGGGCGGAGCGTTCGTGTCTTGCATGTAGTCGATGCCCCCAACTCCAAGCCTGGGATCTTGGCCGGGGACGTTCGTCCAAACCTCGGACACAAGGTTGGTGGAGTACTGGAGCATGTAGAAGCGGTTCGTGGAGGACGTGAACGACACGGTCATGGCCGGCGACGGCTCGCCGCGGATGTCGAGCAACCGCAAGTAGTCGAGCGCGTTGGTCGGATGCGTATCGGCCACGTACTCCTGCCAGTCGGTGTGCGAGTCACCGTCCGCGTTCGCCGTCGGCGCGTTCGAGACCGCTGGATTCAGCCCGTGCGGGCCTTCCCAGGCGTTGGGAATGCCATCGCCATCGGTGTCCGGATTGACGATGCCTTGGTACTCGTAGGCGCCCATGTCCGGGATCCAGTTCACGACCCGCGGGTTCCCGTCGAGGTCCACCGCGCCCGCCGTCCAGATGTTGGTGCCTCGGTCGATACAGGGCGATGTGGCCAGCAGTCGGTAGTTGCCCGACACGTGATTCGTGCCGTATCCGCTACTGGGAGCAATGAAGCCGGGCGCGTTGGTAATGTTGCCGGTCCCGACCGGGCGCGGCATGGTGCAGCAGTAGCTCAAGTGGCCAGAATGGTAGTTTGAGCCCTCAAACGCCGTATTGAAGTACACCACACAGTTGCTCAGTGTGCCGTAGCATGCCCCGCCGCCGGCGCCCGCCGAGTTGCCGGAGAGCGTGCAGTTGTTCAGCGTGCTCCGCTCCGCCCCGCCGCCGGAGTCGCCAGCCGAGTTGCCGGAGAGTGTGCAGTTGTTCAGCGTGCCGTGGAATGCCCCGCCGCCGGAGTCGCCAGCCGAGTTGCCGGAGAGCGTGCAGTTGTTCAGTGTGCCGGTGTATGCCCCGCCGCCATAGTCGCCCGCCGAGTTCCCGGAGAGCGTGCAGTTGTTCAGTGTGCCGTAGTACGCCCCGCCGCCACCGTAGCCCGCCACGTTATCCGATAGCGTGCAGTTGCTCAGTGTCCCGTAAAATGCCCCGGCGCCGGAGGACGCCGAGTTGCCCGAGAGCGTGCAGTTGTTCAGCGTGGCGCCATACGCCCCGCCGCCCGAGTAGGCAGAGTTGCTGGAGAGCGTGCAGTTGTTCAGCGTGCCGTAGTATGCTCCGCCGCCATTTTCGGACGCCGAGTTGCCAGAGAGTATGCAGTTGCTGAGCACCCCCGAAGCCTCGCACCATGCCCCGCCACCGCTCTGCTCCATGGCGGAATCGCCCGTCCCCCAGCCGTACGTGTTGCCGTTGGTCAACAGGAATCCCGCGAGCGTCGCGTTGGCTCCGACGTACACGCAGCGCACGGCTATGTCACTCAGGGGGCCGTTCCCCTTGATCGCCGTTACCTCGGGGCCGTTCATGCTCCTGACGGTCAGGGGCTTGTCGATGACCACCCGATTGGTCATCCCCCCATAGACCACCCGCCCACCGATGCCGTACACGCCGTTGGAGACTAGAACCAAGGCGCCGACCTGGCTTGCGGCGTCTATCGCGTCCTGGATGTTCGTCGCTGCCGTCGCCCAGCTTGTATACGGAGACGCCGGAGCGGGACTGTCCAGCCGCACATAATGGATAACGGTTCCCGCCACCTCGATACGCACGGTGGCCGCAATGCCCCCCGGATAGGACTCGTTGCAGGCCCGCAACGTCACGTCGTAGCTGCCCGGCGCCGCGAAGGCATGGGCCACGATCGGACGGTTGCTCACCGCCAGCGCGCTATCCCCGAAGTCCCACACGCTATCTGTCGTCCGCCCGTCCACGTAGGCCGTGAACGTCACCGCGAATCCCGCCGCGACGTTGTTGTAGTTGGCGCCAATCGAAACCTGCAGATTCCCAGTCACGGAGCCCCCATTCACTTCATCGCAGCCCATGGAGGGCGGATTGCGCCAAGCCTCGCCATCGATGTCCACGCCGGTGACATAACTGCCATTTCCGATGCCGATGCAGGGGGATCCGGCGCTCAAATGAGAAAGACTCGCCAGGGCGGGTTCGTTGGCGATGTTTCCGGTCCCGCCCGGATGTGGTGTTGTGCAGCAGTAGGACAAGCTGCCGCCGTCGTAGTTCGGTCCCACCGGTGACGTATTGTAATACACAATGCAGTTGTTCAGTGTGCCCTCCCATGCCCCGCCGCCGGAGTCGCCTGCCGAGTTGCCCGAGAGCGTGCAGTTGTTCAGCGTTCCGCCGCATGCCCCCCCGCCGCCCCCGCCCGCTGAGTTGCCTGTGAGCGTGCAGTTGTTCAGCGTGCTCCATGCTGCCCCGCCGCCAAATAAGTCCGCCGAGTTGCCGGAGAGCGTGCAGTTGTTCAGTGTGCCCTCGTATGCCCCGCCGCCGTCCCAGCCTGCCGAGTTGCCCGAGAGCGTGCAGTTGCTGAGCACCCCCGAATCCTCGCACCATGCCCCGCCGCCGCTTTGCTCCCTGTCGTAGTTGCCACTTGTCTTCGTGTTGCCGTTGGTCAACAGGAATCCCGCGAGCGTCGCGTTGGTGCCGACGTACACGCAGCGCACGGCCGCGTTTCCTCGCGGGCCGTTCCCCTTGATCACCGTTACACCCGGCCCGTTCATGCTGCGGACGGTGACCGGCTTCGCGATCGCGACGCGGTTGGTCATCGCCCCATAGACCACGCGCCCACCCGTATCGTAGACGCCGTTGGTCACCAGGATGGTGTCGCCGTCGGTTGCAGCGTCGATGGCATCCTGGATACTGGTGGCCGCGGTTGCCCAGTTGGTGTAAGGCGGCGCCGGCGAGGCGTTGTCGCGAGAGACGTAACGTGTGACACCCATTGCGCTGGATGCGAGGATAGAGACGGCGAGGAGAAGCGCAACCAGCAAGATCCTGTGCCTGTTCATAAGTGTCACCCTTTTCGCTTCATCAATTCCCGCCCGTCCGCAGGGAAAGCGGCCCATCGGCCCGCGACCTCGCAATCTACGTTCGTGAGTAGCACGAAAGGCCGGGGAGGACAAGGCGCAACGGCGGTTGTGGCAAGCTATCGAAGACTCACGAATGTCACAGGAGAAGAATGGAGCGCTGGCAGGGAGCGGTTACGAAGCGAAGTCGCGGACATCTCGCGCATCAGGTTGCCTCGGGCGCACGACGCTATCTCCCAGAGGGTTTCTCGATCTCCCCCACGATCTCCTCCGCCGTGAACGGCATCCCCACCGCCTCGCACACGTGGGCGAAGAAGGGCGAGTGGATCACGGCGCAAGCGGAGAGGGCATTGACCCGGTTACCGGGCGGTACAGTGACACGCGTAGATGGCCCACCATGGCGCGCACTGGAGCGTCCCACGTTGAGGCTGTAGGAGCGGCAAGTCTGAACGATGACATGATCGCGGCATGGCGGGCGTCCCAGGAGCCATCGCGATGGCGTACGGATGAAGACAAAGGGGTCGACACATTTGGATAGGTTGAAGTTCACACCCGTGTCGACCTCCGGCTGAACCCTATGCTTCACCTCCCAGCCGCGCAAGTCAAACTTGCGACCAAGCGGGCAGTCTGGTCATCATAGCCTCGGCATGGCCTTTGAGTCGTTGGCTTCCGCCCCCCTGTCGAGGATGCGTCCAACCTCATGCTGCGAAACGACGCGCCGGCAGCGTCTGGCGGACGGGATACCCAGAAGGAGGAAGCGGTCCGGTCGGAGACCGACCGGGGCGCCCAACTCGTCAGCCGGTCCGGAGCGTCAGGAGGAGAAAATCCTTGACCGATCTAGTACACTGTTTCAGTGTCCACGGTGCGGCTGAGTGTTAGCATCGGTGTGTGGAGGTCAGATATGAGAAGATGGACGTGGGTCGTTTGGGGGGCACTTCTGTTTGGATTTGCGGGACGGGGCTACGCCCAGACGCTGGATCAGCAACTTGGGGAAGCCGTCGATCAGCCCACGCTGGTCTGGACATCACGTGTGGACGGTGTCGCGTATTGGGAGTGCTATACTAACATCGGGCATGATGGCATTGACTGCGCTGTTCTAGTTGCCGAAACCACAGGGATACCTCCGTACAATCAATATCCCGGATCGGGCTGGCTGGAAGCCACTATCACTGGGCCCGTGCATCTGAGTTTCTGGTTCCTCAACTATGACACTGCCGTGTTAAATGTTAACAGCAACAGTGTAATTCTTCCCTGTTCTGGAAGCCCATGGAGTCAGTTCTCGACGAATCTCCCACCAGGGGCACACTACCTGGCCTGGGGCGCTGTATCTTCGCCCGCAGACATCGGTCCCTCGCAGCTTCTCTTTATTGATCAGGTGGATCTGCAGTATCCAATGAACCCAATCCTCCATATCGCGCCAACCGTCATTTCGAGCTCTCTGCTCCATGGCGGACCGATCGTGACACAAGCGATTCAAGTGGCCAATTATGGCGCCGGCTCAATCAATTACTCCATCACATCGAATGTGCCATGGTTATCGGTCACCCCGAATTCCGGCACCTCGACAGGCGAAACCGACAACGTGCTGGCTCTGCTGGATCCTGCCGGACTTGGATTGGGAACACACACCGGAAGAGTCACCGTGGTTGCGCCAGGCGCGGACAGTTCGCCACAGGATGTCATAATCGCGGCGACGGTCACCCTTTCACTGGGTGAGGCGCTGGACAACGAACAACTGGAGTGGACAAGCGCCAGTTCCAAGCCGTGGTTCGGGCAGATTGCCGTTTCGAAGGACGGGCAGGATGCCGCAAGGAGCGGGCCTGTCGGATCCTCAAGTTTCACGGTTCTGAGCGCTCCTGTGATTGGGCCGGGTGATCTGTCGTTCTGGTGGAAAGTGTCTTCCGCCACCAATGCCCACTATCTCTCGTGTTCCGTGCCGGGCGTAGCTTCGTTGTCCGGCGACTCGGGCTGGCAATACGTTACCTGCAGGGTAGCGGAAGGGCGACAAGACCTCCACTGGGCCTATTCCAAGGACTCCTCGCCAACCTCGGGACTGGATGCCGCATGGGTGGATCTCGTGGCATACGCCCGTCAAGGTCCCACCCTACGAAGACTGCCGGCGGGATTCACGAATGTCACGCTGGCAGGACAGAATGTAACGGGGTTGACCTTCCGCGTCTGGAATGCGGGCACGGGCACCGTGTTATACACGATAAGTAGCGATGCGGGCTGGTTGTCGGCATCCGCTCCAACTGGGGCG
>CAZSUU010000078.1:0-16374 GCA_964610105.1 uncultured Verrucomicrobiota bacterium
CTCCATGCCCAAGGTCTATCCTCGCCGCACGAGGGCTAAAACGCTATTCGTTCGATCAGGACACGATTGACCGGGCTTCCGGCAGGTGATACGTTATTCTCGTGAGTCCGACGGTATTCAAATGGAAAGGCTACCGGTTCTACTTTTTCTCGCGGGAAGAGCCGCGGATGCACGTTCACGTTGTCTCCGCGGACGGCGAGGCGAAGTTCTGGCTGGAGCCCGACGTGGAGGTCGCGAAGAATCACCATCTTACGGCCAAACAGGTTTCCCAGATCGAGGCGGTGGCAAGGGAGAGGAAGGATGAAATCAGCAACGCTTGGCGTCGGTACTTCCCCGGCAGAAGTAACCAACGTTGATACCCATGGAATCTGGGTTCTCGTCGGCGAGAAGGAATACTTCCTGCCCCATGAGGAGTTTCCGTGGTTCAAGAAAGCCAAGGTCGAGGATATCCTGAACCTGGAATTGCACCATGGTGTGCACCTCTACTGGCCAGCACTCGACATTGACTTGAGCATCGACTCGCTTGAACACCCGGAGAAGTACCCGTTGGTGGCAGAGGGAAGATCGAACCATCACCTCGACACGTACGCTGAAAGGGCAACGAGCAGGAAGAAATGAAACTGAAGCGAGGACACAGAATCGCTATCGCCATTGTCATCATGCTCTATGCCGTCACTTGGGTCTTCGGCCACCCTGCCGTGCATGAATCCATCGACGTTGCTCAAGGTCGATGGGGAGAACTGAAGGCGAAGTCCTTTCCTATCCTGCCTGTGTGCTTCTCTGCTCAAGCGACAACACGGCGGAACTTGGCGGACGCTGGGCAATCGGCATCTACATCTCGTACGGGTTCGGTGTGAAGCGGATTTTCGAGATGCCGATGGTGGTTGCGCGGATTGGAACAGGAGGCGTCCAACACGCCGTCGCAGGATCTGCCTCGCAAGCTCGGCCATCCTGAACGGCAACGTTGGGATTGCAGATGGACGATGAGAAGCACGGACATACCAGAGTACGATAGCACGTCATACGGGCATCTTCGACGTGTCATCGAGTTGCTCAACCAGAAGGATATCCCCCCGCGCAACTACTTCTACGCGGCCTACGAACTGCGGTGCGGTATTGAGGCCAGGCTAAAGCACTACCTGAGCGCGCAGAAGGACCTGCCGAAGAAGTTGAAGACAGGGTGGCGGATCGGCGTTCTCGGCAAGGGAGCCGAACGCATCTTCAAGAGTCGCGACCACATCCTGCGATTCACAATCGAGAACGCACGCACGCACAGAGTCTGCGTGCTGCTCTACACTCCTGTTGGACGGAATCTTCAGAGCATGGGCAAACGCCTTGGCAACTACCTCCACAGTCTTTGCGATTCCGATACCAAGTCACTCCAGTGGTGGGACACACTCCGGACCCTGGTGGCCGACACGACAGTCGCGCTCTTCCGGGCTGACATCGGGACGCTGCGGGGCCCTCCTCTGGTTCGCGAGGGCCAACACGGAACGGAGATGCAACTCATCCACGATTTTCCCGACAAGGGAATCGGTGAGGCATACTTGAAGGATTTTGGCGGCGAAGGCGACATGCTGCACACCAACGGAACATGGCACGCCTCGTTCAACGAGTTCGACGTGTATCAGATCTTCACATCGAGACTCACGCCCTACTTCGCGCAGTTCGCCAAATGGATCGGAAAGGATGAATCCCAATCGGGTCGCCGGGGACTGACCCAGTAGGCCGGCCCCGGCTCCCACACCACCCTCCTTCGCGAGTACACTACGGAGCGCGAGCCCGGCGTGCGGGCGTGCCGTGACGTAGCTTCAGCGAAGTCAGGTCCGCATGCGCTTTCGCCGGAGGCTTCGGCGGCACGCAGCCGGGCGGTTCCAATCAGACACGGGCGTTTGGCCCGTAGTGAAGAGTGACCCACAACGTGCGCATGTCGGGCACGCCTTGTTCGTGCAGCCAGCCATTGGTCAGGGCGCGTTGCGTCGGGTGACCTCTCTCACCCGTTGCTTGAAGCGTGCACAGGCCTTGGCGGTCCACGCCACTCGCCCGCGTGTCGCCATCTGGAATCCCAGGAAGGCGCATTGGAAGCCGTAGCGGCGGTCACTGAACCCGCTTCGAAGAGCGGGCTCAGCACCTGCGCCAGCGCCTGCTGGATCACCCGATCCAGCACCGTCGGCACGCCCAGGGGTCGTTGCGACCCGTCGGGCTTCGGGATGAACACCCGGCGCACGGGCGCCGGGCAATACGTCCCTTCCATGAGCGCGGAGCGTATCCGTGGCCAGTGTGCCCGACAGAACGCCGGGAACTCGTCGACGGTCATCCCGTCGATACCCGGAGCGCCGGCGTTGGTCTTGACTCGCTGCCAAGCCCGCCGCAGGTTCTCCGGAGCCAGGACTTGCTCCATCATGGTTCACTCCTGAACGTCCCCATGCTTCCCGTCGCGGCGGCGCTCATCCCGCCCTCGCCCACCGGCGTGTTCGGACGCGATGTCCTCCGCACGGTCGGAACGTTCCTGTCCGGTTCGGCCCTTTCCCTGCCGGAGCCTTTCGCTCGTGGCGGGGTACTACGGCCTCTGCTGACTCCCCTCCGGGTTGCCCCTGCGGGGTCTCCCCAGGCAAGAACGCAGCCCTCCGCCGCACCACGGCCCCATTTACCTCCCGGACTGCGTCGAACGGCTTCGCTGTGTGGTGCCAGCTCGCCTCGCCCGGTCGGCCTTCCATGGAGTTCTTGTTCATCCGCTCGCGGCTCTTGCCTAGTCTTCCTCCAGCCGGACGGTTGCCCGCCCGACCTTGACTTCGGCTGGTGCTTGCCATGATGCTCTCGCTTCATGTTCGACTCTCGCACTGGGGACTTGAACCCCATCAGGACTGCGCCCATGCTGGGCGCACACAATCTCCTGCAGGCGATCGCCTAAAGGCGCCGCCTGAGGAGTGACGTTGGGTCAGGAAGAGTGAATGATGACATTGCCAGCGATGCTCATACTTCTCGCCGTCATCGGGCTACCCGTGGCGTGGGTGATTGCTGAGTTCAGGTGGAAGCGTCCCGCCCGGATCACGCTCGGCGTGTTAGCCATCCTGTGCAGCTTCGGCGTCGCCAGCATCATCGGCATGCTTTCAGAGCTGAGGTACAACGCGTGGTACGGCAGCGTGACGAAAGACCTGATCGACACAACGGTCCATCAGATTGAGGACGGTCAATTCGATCGAGTCATGACCGTCCTGCGCTCTCTCAACCGACAGTACCACCCGACCTATGAGAACCGAGCGAACTACCGAGACCTTGTCGGAGATGCGACCGCCCGAATGAAAGGTGATGTCGCTATATCGAATGGCGGCACATGGGATGCGCCGCCATTTGAACATGCCACCTGGGTTGGACATTGGGAGAATGACGCTGGATTCTGGATTGTAATAAACGATGTCGGGCGTGCCTTCGACATCATCCGATCTGGTTATCCAAGGATGACGATGGAGACAGTCTCCCTGTCGGAAGACTGTCGCACACTCACCTTTCACGAGGGGTCACGTTGTCGACACACTTTGACCCTGATCAACAAGTACGAGGCGGACCACGAGTGGTTTGATCTTGAAAAGCAATCGGTCTGGCACACAGACCACCTTCACAAGCTGATTCGCCCGACACCGGAGCAAAGGAAGATGACCCAACAAGCCGAGTCCACCGAACCCGTGGAAGCCGCGCCGAGCGCGTCTTCCACGGTCCGGTGACTCGCGACGTTGGACAGAGGAGCCGAGGAACAAGCTGAAATCGACGGACGTGTTGGCCGACCCGAGATTCAACGTCATACCGAGCGGATTCTGGCGTTGCAGGAAGAGGAACGGCAAACGCGGGCCAAGCGGGGCAGCATCATCGCCGCGATCGGCGCCGAACTGATCGCCGTCAAAGAGGTGCTCGACCGGACCCCGGCGAAGACCGCCTGGCTGCGGTGGCTGAAACCGCACGTGCACTATTCCGCAGCCACCGCGGAGAATTACATGCGAGTCGGCCGGTTCGCCAAGAAAATCGTAAGCGCTTACGATTTTTTCAACCGGGATCCGACCGTTCGGTATCGGCTCCCGCCCCTGGGCGATGGCTTGTTGAATCATCCGGTCCAGCACCGTGGGAATGCCCAGCGGTCGCGGCCCACCATCCGGTTTGGGGATCCCGCCCGGTTGCGGCCCTTCGCCGCGTTGCGACGCGGGTCTCCCCGGCTACGCCCCCGAACGGCCCCCGCACGACCGCCGCATGTACCCTGCCCCGGATCACGGGACTCCCGCCTTCGCGCCGTGCGCTTCGGCGCGGCACGTCGTCATGTTGCCTGCCCGCCGTAACGTCCTCGCGAAGGTGGGTGCTGACTCGCCCCAGGACTGAGCCTTCTATGCGGTTACCGATACCGACCCCGACGCCGATGGGAACAGGAGGAGCCCTCGCTCCTCCACCCAGGGGCTTATCCGAGTTTCCATCGGCTGCTCTCGTACGCGAGACCCGCGGCGGCTCTCGCGCGGGAGAGCCGTGACGTTGTGCCGCACAGAAGGAATTGACGGCCATCCATCTCCTTACTATTCTGTAAGGAGTATGAATAGCGTAAGGAGAGCGATAGATGGTCACAGCAACATTGACAAGCAAGGGGCAGCTCACGATTCCGAAGGCGGTGCGGGACTCGCTGCACCTTCGCGCCGGGGACCGTGTCGCATTCCTTCTTCACGATGATACAGAGGCCGTGCTGAAGCCGATGACGAAGTCCGTGGACGATGTGTTTGGACGGCTTCACAGCGCCGGTCAGCTGCGAAAGAGTGTGGCGGAGATGAACGAAGCCGTCGCGAAGCGAATGAGGGAGCGCAAGGGATGATCGCCGTGGATACGAACATCATTGTACGATTCCTTGTTCGGGACGATGAAAAACAGGCAGAAGCCGTTCGCCGACGTCTCAAGCAGGCGGAAGAGCGGCGTGAGCGCTTGAAGATCCTGTTGCTTGTCGTCATGGAGACGATCTGGGTTCTGGAGAGTGCCTACGACAAGACGAGGTCCGAAATACTGGATTCCATTCGGGACATGCGACAGATGCCCATCTTCGATTTCGAGGCGGACAGCGCTGTCGAAGGTCTTCTGAGCGACGGACCGAAGTGCAAAGCGGATCTGGCAGACATCCTGATCGCCCACGCGGCCGAAGCCACTGGTTGCGAGGCGGGCATCACGTTCGACAAGGGAGCGGCAACGCTGCCGTTCTTCCGCCTGTTGAAATGATCAGGCACCATCGGGTAAGGGCGGGTGATCAGCCCGCCCTCCCCACGCTTCTGCTCGTCGCAGTGTTGGGATGAATTCTGACGATCATGACAGGGACGCTCATCCAGAAGGCTGGGTTGACCAAGTTCCTTCCCGAGATCGGAGCCATCGACTGCGGGATGAGCACGTGCTGATCTATCTGGTCGCATTGCCAGGGGTGTGTCTGACCGCACTGTATTACATTCGCGCAATGCGCAGAGCCTTCCGGAACGAACTATGGGGATTCCGGCAGGGATCTGCGCGCCGAACGTGGAGGCGCGCGCGGCGCGGAGATGAGCCTTGGAATCGCCAGGCGAAACAGCCGCACTGGCGAAGCGATCACGACATGGGCGACGTCTGCCGATCCCGCTGCTCATCGCGATCTGGGTGCATCCTGTGTGCTTTCCGATCCCCAAAGAACACCGCGACGCGGCCGTCGGCGCATCGCGGCTCGTCGCGCTCATCGCAACCTCCATGGCTGCCGCCATCGCTTCATTCCGCATCGTATGCCCCTACTGCTCTCCATGGATCCGCCCGATGCTCGGATTCGGAACGTCACCTTTCGTCAGGGGAATCCCGTTGAACTTCTGATTGAGGAGAATCTCGTGGTCACGAATGACCTGATTCTCACCGAGCTGATCCCCCCCTCCATCTGCGCAGACAGAACCGCCTCATCGCGCTGCTCCGAGAAGTGGACCGACGTCCGATCGCTCCCGATTGGGACGGCCTCGTTCGGATGCAGATCACCTGCCTCAAGAACGGCATCCACGGGATTGGCATTCCCGATCTCATGATCGCGCAGAATGCGATGCAGAACGACCTCCAACTCCTTGCGCGCGACAGGCACTTTGCGCTTCTGAGCGAACACATCCCGCTATCGGTCTACGGAGACTGAATGCACAGTCGGGCGAGGGCGGGTGATTCGCCCGCCCTCCGCGCACCCCCCTCCCGCGCGCGGACGCTGCGGAGGGCGCGGCCACACATGCGGGCCTGCTCGCCGAACGGAAACGACGATCATTGCGTGTCGCTCTCGATGCGCACCCGCGCGTAGCAGATGGCGTTCGGGTGATCCGCCCGCGTGCCCAGCAGGTCCATCGTGCGGGACGGGGCGGATCCGGCGCGCGGCGTCGCGGTGAAGAAGCTGGTGAGCGGATGCCGGAGAGGAACCGTCGCCATCGCGCCCGGCAGACCGTCCGGGCGCAGAGGGAGCACGCGATTCTCCGACACCGCCTTGCCGTCCTCGCCCGTGCCCTGCACGTAGAAGACCACGAACAACCGACCTTCGGCCGTCGCCTGGAACCGCGGCTGGTTCGCGACCAATCCCGGTTTACCCTCTTCCGCGGCGAGGAGGGTGTGGCGAGACTGCACCCGCCCGTCGCGCAGGATGGCGTGGTTGAGCTCCTGACGCTGCTTTGCGTCCGGGAAGAACTTCGCCCGCAGCCGTTCGTCGAGCGCCCGCTCGATCCAGACGATGTGGACGGCGCCGTCAGGGGCGACCCAAAGATCGCCCGGCGAGATCCAGCCGCAGGTCTTGTCACGGCTGGCGATCTCGACCCACTCGCGGAACCCGCCGCGGGCGATGTCGGGCGACCAGGTGTAGAAGAGGCGGCGGAAATCGTAATCCCACTCGCGCCCAGTCAGCTCCTTCTTGAACTGACGCCACTTGGCGTAGGGCTCCACGATGTCGCTGACGCCCACGAAGTGGACCGCGCGCCCGCGGAGCGCCACGTTCGGATAGCAGACGCGAACGGGCTGCGGCTGGTCGTACTCGGCGCCCGAGGGCCATTTGAGCTGGCCCTGTGCGCGCCACGTGCCCTCGCGGTCCCGGAAGGCCCATTCGGCATGCGTGTAGCCGATGTTCTGAAACAGGATCAGCTCGCGGCCGGGTCCGTCGGCCGCGAAACTGCGGTAGGAATGCTCCGTGAACGCCGGGGCCGCGGGCGTGTCCCTCCACACCGGGTGGCAGCTCGCGGGCGCCCGGGCGGGATCGGCGGCCTGGAACTCGAGGATGACCGGGCGTGCCGGGCCTCCGCCGGCCTGACCGGGCGGATTGAGTGTCGGGTTGGCGGAGAGAAGAACGAGTCCGGGCTCGGGAAACGCGATCAGCGGACACGGCTCGCGCGTCCGTCCGTCCGGGTCGGTGCGAACAAGGGTCCACCCGGCCGCCCCGCGCCTCCACAGCGTCCACCGGCAGTTGTTCAGCGGCGGGGCATCCGGGATGGTCTCGAGGCCGCTTGCGAAGACGGTGTCGCCGATCCGCGTCAGGCAGGTGGAGCCGTGGCACCACATCGGCCCTGCGCCGTTGTCCGCCGGCGTGTAGGCGTACACCACCTCCTCGACCTCCACCACGGGGCGGAGAGGGATCTCCGCGGAGAAGCCGGCCTCCATGAGCGCCACGCCCGCGGCGAAGCCCAGCCCGAGATGGCGTAGCCTCGTCATTCGATCCCTCACGAGCCAGCCGGTAGCATCGAACGCGGGGGTCGTCAACCCGATTGCGCGATGCAGACCCTCGGAGGCGTTACTCACCGTCCGCCACCAGGGTCACGCGCCAGGCGGCGGCGGGGATGTCGAGGCGGAAGCCGTCGGCTTCGCGCGCGAAGGGCAGGCTTCCCAGGGGTTCCCCCTCGAAGGTCTCGGCCCGGGCGGCGGAGATGCGATGGCCGCCCAGGATGCCCAGCGGGAGGCGGATCGTCCCGCCGCCGGCGGGGATCACGATATCAAAGGGCATGCCCGCGGCGGTCCGGTCGTGGCGGAGCCAGAGGGGGCCCTCGGACGAAATGCCGCGGAAGGGGATGGCCACCCCGTTCCCGTCGAAGAAGAGCTGGCTCCCGTCGCTGAGATAGTCGATCCGGCGCCCCTCATGCGTGACGGAGAGCGCGAGCATGGAGGGACCCAGGGCCACCCATCCCCCGGGCGGAAGGCGCCACCGGTCGCTGCCGACCTGGACCTCCCAGGACTCGGTCCCGCCGTTGAGCCAGCATTCCACTTCCCCGGAGAACCTCATGTACAGATGCGAGCGCCGCCATGCGCCCGCGGCGAGGGCATCGGCGCCGGACAGGAGCCTGCGCCCGTCGTACCAGGCGGTCTTCAGAAGCCGGTTGGTGGTCATCACGGCGTGCAGGGACCTCCCCACCGATGCCTGGAGGCAGATGAGGCCGCGATTCGTTTCCGCGGCGGAAATGACCGGGCAGAGGTGATAGGCGCTCTGCAGGACGAGGTCGCGGTGCAGTCCCTCGCGATCGCGCGCGTCCGGCGGCCGTTTCGCCATCAGGCCCGCCAGCGGAAGATGGGCGCCGAGAAGGGGCGAGGCATAGAGCGGCAGCATGGGCTGGCGGCGGATGTCGTCGCATGAGGACGCGCTCAGCCACCCCCCGCCCGCGTACCCGACATAGAGCCACGCCGTCGCGTCGTGCGCCAGCACCGGCGAACCGGCCGCCTCGGTCACCCGCCGCATCATCTGCGCGCAGGTATCGTAGGCCGGCCGGAAGGCGGCGGCCTCGGGCACGCGGCCGTCATAATCGGTGAACCGCCAGGGCGACGCGCGGGTCAGGTCGGCGACATACGCCACCCCCGGCGCGCGCGGCCACATGCCGGCCGCCACCTCGCGCTCCAGCCACAACCGGAGAAACGGAAGCTTCAGGGCGAAGTGGTTCGGGGCGAGGCCGGGAATCCACTGGCCGTCCGATGCCTGACGGAGCGCGTCGCGCGTCCAGCCCGGTTCGCCGGGCGCCAGGTCGTCCGGCGACAGCAGGCTGGCGTGCCCGTTGCCCTCCCCCGTCCGCCCCACCCGGACCTGGATCGCCCGCACGCCCAGTCGCTGCAGCGCCGCCATGCCCGCGCCCCTTTGCTCCGCATCCCCTTCCGACCGGACCGGCATCGCCTCTGCGCAGAGACGACAGGGCGCGGACGGACCGGGCGCCGGCCGGGGAACGACCTGCTCGGGGTCGGGCGAGACCGACAGGACGAACCGCTCGCGGAGCCGCAGCCGCGCGCCATCCGTGGCGGGGGCATAGCGGACCGCCGCCGGGACCACGTTCGTCCCCTCGCGGGTCATGAACCGCAGCTCCGAAGCCGCCGAACGCCGCGGTTCGAACAGCATCGTCGCGAACAACGGGACGGCCGTCGGGTCCGCCTCCCGCCACATGAACACGGGCACGGGCAGGAACGGGGGGCGGATGACGCGCAAGCCGCCGGCGCTCGAAAGCGGAAGGGCGGAGAGTCCGGGCAGATCGCGGCCGCGGCCGACGGCATCGATCACCAGCACGCCTCCCGCCGCCCTGAGCGTCAGCGCGAGTCCGTCCTCATACTCCAGGCGCATCTCCTCCGGCCCGATGCGGTCAAGGACCAGCGGGCTCGGCGGCAGGTCGAATCCCTCCCAATGGGCGGCCGGCCGGTCGCCCCACCGGATGTCGAGGCCGCGATCGCGGAACGCGGCGGGAGAGATCTCGAAGGAGATGCCCTCCGGGCCGCGCGTCGCACCCATGCGGAACACGCCCGGATTCTCGCCCGCGATCACGCGGGCGGGGGCGGAGGTGGACATCCCGGACGCGGGCGACAGGTCCCGATCGGCGTCCTCGAACGGATCGCCTCCTCCGTGCAGAATCCGATCCGGCGGAGTGCGGTACTTCCGGCCGGACCCCGGACGCCACGCCGGCACGATGGGCGCCCGGCTCTCGGTGAATACCGAGGGACCGCGGAAGTAGAGGGCGCAGACGGCCGGCCCCCTCCAATCGGCGACCTCGGCGCCCGTGATCCTGACGGGCAGCACGACCTTCCGGGCATGGTCATGCTCCATCCGGCGATGAACGAGCATCCACCCCGACGAGGGGAATTCGCCGGCGTCCAGCCGCAGCGGGCGCTCCGCGCCGTCCCGCCCCACGAACGCAAGACGGGCCGGCGATGCCGCCGGAGGATGGGTGCCGGGATTCGTGCCCAGCCACACCTCGAACGTGTCGAAGGGATCGGTGATGATCGCCGGCGCCGGCGGGGTGAGGGTCACGAGGGCGAGCTCCGCGGCCGCAGGCGGACCCGAAAGGCGGCCGGCGAAGGTCTGTCCACTGAAGTCGTCGGCGCAGCGATCGAGCCGCACGCCGTCCACGGAGGAACGCCAGGTCACGGGGTGGTCGAAGTCGAGGAACGGAGGCCGGGCGTCATCCCAGCCGGTCCACGGCGTGCCCAATTCGAGACCGGGCTCCCGGTGGATCCCCCCCGGCTTGTCCAACCGGTCGCTGCTCGGTTGCGAGCCCGTGCATCCCGCCCCTAGAAGCGCCATCAGAGCCACGAGCAACCCGCGGGGACCGGCCGGACGACAATGTGCGGCTTGCCTCACGGGCGCATGGTAATCGCTTTCGCCGTGTCGTCCATGGTTTTGTCGACCGAGGCGGGGAGAACGGGCCGGAGGCGGCCCTCGCCGCATCGCGCGCAGTCCTGCGCGCCGGGGCGCCGCCCGGAGAACAGGAGATGCGGCACCGCCTACCAGCGGAAGAAGCGGTAGGGATCGTCCCATTCCTCGGGGACATCGAGGTAGAGGCCCGTCCGCCAGCGCTTCTCCGGGCGGCCGGGCTCCACGGGCGACCGGAATCGCGCGAGCAGCGGCGTGGAGCCCTGCGCCCCCAGGTTGCCCAGCAGTCGCGCCAGCAGAAACGACGTCCGCCGGAAGGTCCGCTTGATGTTGAACTGCCCCTCCCGGTATTCGAACTGCCAGGGAGCAAGCTGGCAGAAGACGACGTTCCTGCCGTCCGCGCGCGCCAGGACGCCGTCTCCCAGGACCGTGGCGCCGGCGGTGACCGCCGGAATCTCCCGCGGATCGCGGTTGTGGACATCCGCCGGGCCGATCCCCGCCAGGGGCGTGCCCGCCGCCGGGACGTCGAAGTGCGTCGCGATATGCTCGGCCTTCTTCGTTGCGATCGCCCAGGGCAGGAGCGTGTTCGCCTCGCGTTCGTCGAGAGCCACGGCCAGCGCGCATCCCCCGGACTTGATCCATTCGCCCACGCCGGCCGCCCGCGCCCCCATCGCCTCGGCGGCGCCGGGACCGACGACGAGCACGTCCGCCGCGGCGAGCGCCGCGTCGCCCGGCGAACCCGGCGCGAAGCCCGCGGCCTCCAGGTGCGCCTTCCCCGCCGCCTCACCCGCGTACACCACTCTGCGGGCGGGGCCGGGTTTCCACTCGTCCACGTACGCGAGGATGTTGTGAACCAACCGCTCGGCGGCGGGGTCGGTCTCCGTGCGTCCCGTGACGTCCATCTGGCAGAAGAGGACCATTCCGCGCCCCTCGCGGTACTCCATCAGCGGGCTGTACTGCAGGCCGAAACCGCCCTCGACGATCGGAAGGAAGTCGCCGCACGCCGGCTTCTCGATCAGGACCGACGCCACGTTTCCCCGGCACCCGCAGCGCCAGAGGCGCGAGACCTCCAGGTCGCACCAGCGGACGGCGGGCACCTCGTTCAGCCTGGCGCTCATCTCGTACTTCAGTCGCGCCGGCAGGATCGTCGCCTCCCCGCGCCAGTCGCGCAGGTGGTCGACCGCAAGACCCGCCAGGAGCGCATGACCGGCGACTCTCGGAAAGACCTGCCTCAGCCCGTACTCCGCCACGCGGAATCCGAGGCGCTTTTCGAGGACCTCCGCGGTCTGCTCGAAGACGACGACCTTGAGGCCCGCGCGCACCCGCTCCAGGTCGGGGCCCGGCCCGTCCACGGTCAGCGCCGACTTGCCGATGACCAGCACGTCGAAGGGCGACAGGTCCGAGTCGGCCCCGATCGCCGTGAAGGGAACGGCCAGGGCCTTCGCGGTCTCTCCCGCCGGGTCGAACAGGGCCAGCCGGGCCGACAGCTTCGGCGGCGGCGCGCGGGGGAGCACGTGGAACTCGAAAGCATCCTCCTGCGTCTCGCCGCCGCCGAAGGCCGCCGTCAGCCGGAGGAGGTACGTGCCCGGCGCCAGCGTCCGCGGGAGATCGAGCTCCAGCGGAATCCGGTCCTGCATGCCCGTGTCGACGGCGACCTTCCGCCGGCCGTTCACGCGTTCGGGAAGATCGCACGACCACGAGACGTCGGCCGTCACCGTCTCGCGGGAGTTGTTGAGGATCACCGCCTGTTTCGCCACCGTTTCGCCCGGCACGAAGAGGTGGTCCGTCGAAGTGAAACGCGCGGGCTTGCCGGCGATCCAGGCCAGGACCGGACCGTTGTTCCGCACCAGGGCGTCCGCGGCCGCCGTGGGGATCCAGTCCGAGCGCGCATAGGCGAGGTCCATGCGCTCGTACCGCTCCTGCAGGTAGTCCGCGCTGAAGCCGGGCCGCTGCAGGCGATCCCAGTCGACCGCGAGATCCTCGCGGCGGTTCCGGTCCATGCCGCCCCGCAGCTTCCAGAAGACGCCGTGTTCCCAGGGCGAGGTTGCCGACACGCCCCAGGTGCGGAAGGCGCGCCAGTTCTCCGCCGTGTAGCGGGCGAGGATCGGGTAGCGCTCGTCGAAATCGCTCGAGCCCAGTGCGTGAGGGTAGTCCCACCGGAACCAGCCGTCGCTCGATCGGAACTTCCGCGCCTCCCAGCGGAGGTTGCGTTTCTCCATCTCGCTCACCCGGTAGGCCGCGTCGCCGAGGAACTGCGCGTTCCACTCCGCCAGACAGAACTCCCACGGCACGCGCGCGCTGCCGAAGGTCCGCACCCCCTTGTACCAGCCGCGGTACATCGCCCAGTCCCACGTGAACGGCGCGCCGTATTCGCAGAGGAAGACCGGCTTCACCCCCTTCGTCGCCCAGGTCTCGAACCAGTCGCACAGCTCCTGGACCGGCGCGAAGTTGGGGTAGAAGTTGCTCGTGTGCATCGCCCCCAGGTTGCCCGACGAGTGGTGATAGACGATGCGCGAGGGGTCCAGCCGGCTGACGATGGCCTCCGCGCGGAGGGCCTTCTTCACATTCTCCATGGCCCAGCGCGATCGCTTGTCGTAGAGGCCGTCGATCAGATCCGGATTCATGTCGTCGGCATATCCGGTCGAGTTGTGGCTCATGGCGTAGAAGACCACCGACGGGTGATTCTGCGCCGTGCGGACATAGAACCGGGCATGGCGGTCGTAGCCGTTCGACCGGTCGGCGTCCGGCGCCTTCCAGTCGTAGTGCGCGAAGTGCGGCTGCGAAAGGGCCACGAGCATCCCGGTGTCATCCGCGGCCCGGAGGATCTCGCCGAATCCCAGGTGCGATCCCGGTTCGCAGCCGTAGTTGTGCGTGTACACGAGGTTGACGCCGAAGCTCCGGAGGCGGACCAGGCTTTCCTTCGCCCCCTCGTACGTGGCCCACGCCGCGCCGACCTGGGCATTGTCGAGCGGCACCGCGCAGAGAAACACCCGCGTCCCGTTCAGGAAGAAGTCGCGGCCCTCGATCCGGAATTCGCGGAAACCGGACCGCACCGGCAGGGCCGTGTCGAGGACCTTCCCGCCGGCGTCCAGCAATGACAGCCGGAGACTGAACTGGTGGCCGGGCGTGTGGAGATCCCACAGGTCCGGCGGCTTCCATCGGGCCGTGAAGCGGAACCGCCTGTCCGTGAGATCGCCGCCCGTGAATGCCGCGCTCCGGAACTCCTTCGCCGCGCGGCGCCCGTCCGAGACCTCCGCGCGGAGGGTGCAGGAGGATGCCGCGTCGAGGCCCTGGATCTCCGCGTCGATCGTGAGCTCGCCCCGCCGCACCGACGTGTCGACCTTCACATCGGCGATCCCGGGGCCGGAAGGCGCGCCGACGAGGAACACGTCGCCGCAGAGCCCGCGGCGTCTGACCTCCCCTTTCGATTCCCGTGCGGCGTTGGTGTCGGTGTAGGAGACCATCACCCCCTGCAGCGGAAGGGCGAGGACCCGCATGCTGAGCGTGTGCCTGCCGCCGGGACGGCAGGCGGCCGTCAGGTCGACCTCTCCGGCCGGGAACCGCATCTCGCCGATCTTCTTCCCGTCGACATAGACGGTCGCGAAGGAGTTCAGCGTTTCCGCCGTCACGGCGATGCGCCGTCCGGCCCATTCCGCCGGGACGAAGAACTCGCGCTCATACCATGCCGCGCGGAGATCGCCCGGCTGGTCGGCCTTCCACGTCGGATGCGGATGGATCGTCTGGCAGTCCTTCTGCATGTAATCCGTGATGCCGGGCCAGCTCCCGGGGACCTTGAAGTAACCCCACCGGTCGGAGGGGACCTTCTCGCCCGCGTCCCTGGAGGGCTGCCAGCGCCAGAGGCCGTTGAGGCAGATCCGTTCGCGCGTCTCGGTCTTTTCGCGGTGCGCCTTATCGAGATCCCACACGGCGCGCACGCCGGGAGGCAGCGCGTCATCGGGAGGAATAGCCATGGCCGCCGTCGCCAAGAGAATCGCCGCGAATGCACGCATGGGGGCACTCCTGTCTGCCTCGCATGCTACACCTCGACGAGGCGCATGCCAACGAGCAGAACGGCAGCGAGCCACGACGCAGGCGCATATCCATGTCTGCGGAATCGGTATCGGAGTCGTTTGGGATCGGGATCGGGATCCGGAGCGAGCGCGTCGGGCAACCCAGCCGTCCGGTTGCGGGTCGCCGCTTTCGGATGGGCCAGGCGTTTTCTGCTTGCCTACATCGGCGCCATTAGTTTTACCTGCCACATTATCCATCTGAGGAGAAGAGACATGAACGTACGGAACGAGTCGCGACGCAGTTTTCTCAAGGCCGCCGCGCTGCTGGGAGCCGCCGCCGGATTCTCCGGCGCGAGGGGGGCTCGTGCGGAGGCGCCCGCCCGCAGGGGGAAGAGCGTCATGGGGCTCAAGCTTCCCGCCATGGACAAGGTCCGCATTGGACTCGTCGGCCTGGGCGCGCGTGGCGGGGGGGCGGTGGGCCGTCTCAAAACGATCGAGGGCGTCGAGATCGTCGCCCTCTGCGATGTGCGTCCCGGCTGCGTCGCGGCCGCACAGAAGGCACTCGAGGCCGCCGGCAAGCCCAAGGCGAAGGAGTTCGGGGCCACGCCGGAGGATTGGAGGCGGCTCTGCGATCTGCCCGATGTCGACCTAGTGTACAACTGCACCCCGTGGGACTTGCATACGCCGATCTCCGTCGCGGCCATGAAGGCGGGCAAGCACGCGGCCACCGAGGTTCCCGCGGCCGTGACGGAGGAGGAGTGCTGGGAGCTCGTCGACACCGCCGAGCAGACGCAGCGCCACTGCATGATGCTGGAGAACTGCTGTTACGGCGAGAACGAGCTGACGGTCCTGAACATGTGCCGGCAGGGCGTCCTGGGCGAGCTGATGCACGGCGAGGCGGCGTACATCCACGATCTCCGCAGTCTGAAGATGAACGGGTACTGGGAGTTCTGGAGGCTGAAACACTCCATCCGGCGCGACGGCAACCTCTATCCCACCCACGGCCTCGGCCCCGTGGCGCAGTACATGGGCATCAACCGCGGCGACCGCTTCGACTGCCTGACCTCGATCAGCACGCGCGAGCGCGGTCTGACGCTCTGGGCGGAGTCGCATTACGGCGCCGACGACTGGCGGCGGAAGACGACCTACAAGTGCGGCGACATGAACACCACCCTCATCCGCACCCTGAAGGGACGGACGATCATGGTGCAACACGACACCACCAGTCCCCGTCCCTACTCGCGGCTCAACCTCATCTCGGGCACGAAGGGGTGCTTCGCGGACTATCCCGCGCGGCTGGCGCTGGATCCGAAGGCGCACGAGTGGATCGAGGGCGCCGCGCTGCAGGAGTACTACGACAAGTACCGTCACCCGCTCTGGAGCAAGGTGGGCGAGGAGGCCAAGAAGGTCGGCGGCCACGGCGGCATGGATTTCATCATGGACTGGCGGCTCGTCTACTGCCTGCGCAACGGCGAGGCGCTGGACCAGGACGTGTACGACGCGGCCGCGTGGAGCGCCATCGGCCCCCTCAGCGAGAAGTCGGCGGCCCAGCGGGGACAGTCCGTCGACGTGCCCGACTTCACCCGCGGCGCGTGGGAGAAGACCCCGCCCCTTGGCATCGTGAGCTGACCCGCCGGCGGCACGGGGGACGGGCACTGGGTGCTTTTTGTGTGCCTCTCCCCAATGTCCCTGGCGGGTCCGGAGGCCCCGTCCTACCTTGCGCATCGAGCCGACGACGGGTGGGGCGCGGCATCCTGACGCGCCGTC
>CAZSUU010000079.1:0-15671 GCA_964610105.1 uncultured Verrucomicrobiota bacterium
GCATCCAGCCCCCCCGAAGTCCATGCCTGATGCCCGAAGCTACGCTCCGGGGCGTCCGCAGGTCAAGCCTGGGCTTGCAGTGCCCGCCGCCCTGGGGCATGATCGCGCCGGACGCGGGGGATTCCCGATGAGCCGCAGAGGAACATCGCTCGATTCCCCTGTGCTCGAGTCGAGCAATGAAGGCGGCGCGGCGGCGCGGGAAAGACCGTGTTCCGGCATGGGGAGTGCGGGACCGCGGTGGGCTATTCTCCGCGGCGTTCGCCGCCTTGAGGAGAGACATCCATGAGTGAAGAGACCCCGGCACCGGTTCCCGCGGAACCGTCACCTGCACCCGCTCCGACGCCGCCCCCCGCGGCTCCGCCCGCCCCGGCCCCGGCCCCGGCGCCGACCCCGCCCGCCGCCCCGCCTCCCGCCGCGCCGCGCACCGACGAGAAGACGTGGGCGATGGCCTGCCACCTCATCTCGCTGGCGGGGTATATTGTGCCGATCCCTGTCGCCAACGTGCTCGGTCCCCTGATCCTCTGGCAGATCAAGAAGAACGAAATGCCGGTGGTGGATGTGAACGGGAAGGAATCGCTGAACTTCCAGATCAGCATACTGATCTACGAGATCCTGTGCGTACCCCTGTTCTGCGTGTTTGGCGTGGGCTTCGTCCTGCTGGCCGCCGTCGCCATCTTCGGCCTGGTGTGCGTCATCATCGCCGCCGTGAACGCGGCCAACGGGAAGGCGTACCGCTATCCGCTCTGCATCCGGATGATCAAGTAGCGGCGCGGTTTTCTGTTTACGGCGCTCCCGCCCCCTGCTATCTAGGCGCATGCCAAAAGGCGTGCAGGGCTCCGTGAGCGACGTGGTGTGGCCGTGGAGGATTCCCGCGGCGGCGCCGCGGGCTCCGACGGGCCGGAGCCGGATCGTGAAGGCGGTCGTACAGGCCGCGGTGATGGGCGGCGTGGCGCTGCTGTTCCTGCTGTATGGGCGGAAGCCCGTGATGGCGGGGGTGGTGGCGGGCATGGCGGCGCTGATGCTGGCGCTTGCCGCCGCGGCGCCGGGCGTCTTCGACGCCATCGAGCGGGGGCTCGCCCGTTTCGGCCAGGGGGTCGGCGTCGCCTTCACGTACCTGCTGCTGGTTCCGTTCTTCTACCTCGTCTTCCTGCCGGCGCGGCTGCTGCTGGCGGCGGGGCGGCGGGACATTCTGCACCTGCGATTCGACCGGGCGCGGGCCAGCTACTGGATCGAGCGCCCGGCGCCGGATCGCGCCGACATCCACCTGTCGCGGCCCTACTGATGAACATCCTGGGTATCAGCGCCTTCTACCACGACTCCGCCGCCGCCCTCGTCCGCGACGGGCGCATCCTCGCGGCGGCCCAGGAAGAGCGCTTCACCCGCAAGAAGCACGACTCCAGTTTCCCGCTGCAGGCGGTGCGCTTCTGCCTGGCGCAGGGCGAGGTGGGCCCCGAAGACCTCGACGCGGTGGTGTTCTACGAGAAGCCGCTGAACAAGTTCAGCCGCATCCTGCAGACCTTCTTCGCCGTCGCGCCGCGGGGCCTGTCCCCCTATATGATGGCCCTGCCGCTCTGGATGCGGAAACGCCTGTGGATCCCGCTCGAGATCGAGACGGCGCTCGAGTCGTGCGGCATCCGGCGCCGTCCGCCGCTCTTCTTCCCCGAGCACCACGAGTCGCACGCCGCCAGCGCCTTCTACCCCTCGCCCTTCCCCCGGGCGGCCATCCTGACGCTCGACGGCGTGGGCGAGTGGGCGACGAGCACCGCGGGACGCGGGGAAGGGAACCGGATCGAGATCCTGCGCGAGATCCGTTTCCCCCATTCGCTGGGTCTGTTCTATTCCGCCTTCACCTATTTCACCGGATTCCGGGTCAACTCGGGCGAATACAAGCTCATGGGCCTGGCGCCCTACGGCGAGCCGAAGTACTACGACCGGATCATGGATCGCCTGATGGACCTCCGGCCCGACGGCTCGTTCCGCCTGAACCTGGACTACTTCGGCTACCTCGACGGCCTGACGATGACGAACGAGCGGTTCGCCGCGCTGTTCGACGGGCCGCCCCGCAAGCCGGAGAGCGAAATCTCCCAGCGCGAGATGGACATGGCGGCCTCGGTGCAGAAGGTGACCGAGGAGATCGTGCTCCGCCTCGCGCGGGACCTGCACGCGCGCACGGGCGAGAAGAGACTGTGCCTCGCCGGCGGCGTGGCCCTCAACTGCGTGGCGAACGGCCGGCTGCTGCGGGAGGGGCCGTACGAGGACCTCTGGATCCAGCCCGCGGCGGGCGACGCCGGGGGCGCGCTGGGCGCGGCGCTGGTGTACTGGCACATGGGCCGGAACCAGCCGCGCGAGGCGGACGGCGTGCACGACGCCATGCAGGGCGCCCTCCTGGGACCGGCCTTCAGCGACGAGGAGATCGAGGCGTTCCTCACCGCGCACGGCTATCCCTACCGGCGCCTGCCCGAGGGGGAATGGGCGGACACGATCGCGAGGCTGCTGGCCGACGAGCGCGTGGTCGGGCTCGTGCAGGGGCGCATGGAGTTCGGCCCGCGCGCGCTTGGGGGGCGGTCGATCATCGGCGACGCGCGGTCGCCGAAGATGCAGTCGATCATGAATCTCAAGATCAAGTACCGCGAGTCCTTCCGCCCCTTCGCGCCGGCGTGCCTGGAGGAGCGCGTGAGCGACTACTTCGAGCTCGACCGCCCCTCGCCGTACATGCTGCTGGTGGCGCCGGTCAGGAGGTCGCGCTGCAAGGGACTGGACGGGCCGCCGCTGCCCATCCGCGAACGCATCCACCAGGTGCGGTCGGACCTCCCCGCCATCACGCACGTGGATTACTCCGCGCGGGTGCAGACGGTCAGCCGCGCGACCAACCCGCGCTTTCACGACCTCATCTCGGCGTTCGAGCGGCTGACCGGCTGCGGGGTGATCATCAACACCTCGTTCAACGTCCGGGGCGAGCCCATCGTCTGTACGCCCGGGCACGCCTACACGTGCTTCATGCGCACGGAGATGGACTACCTCGTCCTCGGGTCCTGCCTGCTGGACAAGAAGGCCCAGCCGCCCTGGCAGGAGAAGGCGAACTGGAGGCAGGACTACGTGCTGGACTGAGCGGCCGGCGCCGCCGTTGCGGGAGACCCATGAGATTCTTCGTCTATCTTGGCCGACTGGTTCGCGACCTGTTCGGCTTCGCCTGGAAGCACAAGGCATGGTGGATCGTGCCCCTCGTCCTGCTGCTCCTGCTGCTGGCCGTGGGCATCATCGCCGTCCAGACCGCCGCGCCCTTCATCTACACCCTGTTCTGAGGGCGCCGGCATGGATACACCCGAGAAACCGGCCCTCCCCGCGAAGCCCCCGCCCCGCCTGACCGCCGCCCAGCGCATCGGCCTCGGCATCGTCCGGGTCCAGATCATGCTGGGCATCACGCTCGCCCTGTTCCTCCTGGTCGAGATGTGGGCGGGGCGGCAATTGCGCAGGGAGAACACGTTCGACCGTCCGGCGGAGGAGTTCTGGATGGAATCGGACACGTACCGGGACACGCCCTGGCTCGACGACCTGGTCGCCGACATGCGCCGCCTGCGCGTGGCGTGGTCCCCGTACGTCTACTGGAAGGCCGTGCCCATGTCGGGCCGGTGCATGAACGTGGACTCCAACGGCCTCCGCCTCACGGTGTCGCCGGACCTGCCGGCGCCGACGGGGCGGGTGGTGACGGTCTGCGTCTTCGGCGGCTCGACGGTATGGGGATTCGGCGTGCGCGACGAAGGCACCGTGGCCTCGCACCTGCAGCGCACCCTGCGCGCCCGCGGCCTCAACGTCCGGGTCGCGAACCACGGCGACGGCGGCTTCGTGAGCACGCAGGACATGATCCGGCTGGAGCTCCTGATGCGGGAGGGGCGCGCGCCCGACTTCGCGGTCTTCCTGACCGGATTCAACGACATCTACTCGACGTGGGAGAACGGCGAGGCGGGCATTCCGCAGAACGAGGTGAACCGCCGGCGGGAGTTCCAGCTCAGCATGCAGACGCGCAAGGTGGCGGGCTTTCTCCTGACCGGCGGGTCGGGCGGATGGAGCGTCCTGCGCCTGTTGCGCAAGCGGATCCTGAACTCCGACCATCCCGTCGCGGCCGGCCCCGACGCCGCGGAGCGTATCGCTCGCCTGGCCGGCGAGTGCTGGACCCTCTACGACGGAAACCGGCAGATCGTCCGGCGGGTGACGAAGGGCACCGGCACGCGGGCCGTCTTCTTCTGGCAGCCGGTGATGACGGGCAAGGCGCATCCGACGCCGTTCGAGGACGGCGTCCTCAAGCTCTTCCCGCCGGGGCTGGCGGAGATGCACCGGCGGGTCGACGCCCTCGCCGCGGAACACCTGGCGGGGGACGCCGGAGGGGACACACACTACCTGGGCGCGCTTTTCGCCGACACGCGGGCACCGCGGTTCATCGACCACTGCCACCTGAACGAGGCCGGCAACGCCGAGCTGGCGGAGGCGATGGCGGAGCGGCTGCTCCCCCTGATCTCATCCCCCCCGCCCCGGATGCCCTGAGCATGCACGACCCAGGCGCCACAGGCATGGCCGATACCTTGCGACTCCGGAGACGGCGATGACGGAAAAGCCCGAGGCGCCCGCCTCCCCCGAACCCCTGAGCCGGCGCGTCGGCCAGGCCATCGTGCGCTTCCAGATCATGCTGGGCATGGCGCTGGCTCTGTTCCTCGGCCTGGAGCTGTGGGCCAAGCGCCAGATGCGGTACGCCACCGACTGGGAACGGCCCGACGAGTCCTTCTGGCTCGAGTGCGACAGTTACCGGGATGCGGACTGGCTGCCCGCCTATGTCGAGGAGAACCGGCGGGTGGATGTCCGATGGACGCCGTACATCTACTGGCAGCACATCCCGGTCACGGGGCGCCACATCAACGTCGACGCGCGGGGACTGCGCAGGACCGTGTCGGCGGCGACCCCTTCCGCCACGGGGCGTGTCGTGAACATCAGCGTCTTCGGCGGCTCCACGACGTGGGGCTACGGCGTGCGGGACGCCCACACCCTGCCGTCCCAGCTCCAGAGGGCGCTGCGCGCGCGCGGCGTGAATGCCCGCGTGGAGAACCATGGCGCGGGCGCCTTCGTCAGCACCCAGGAGATGATCAAGTTCCTGCTGCTCCATCGCGAGGACCACCGGCCCGACCTGGCGGTGTTCCTGGACGGAATGAACGACGTGTGCTCCGCATGGCTGAACGGGAAGGCGGGCCTTCCGCAGAACGAGGCCAACCGCATCCGGGAGTTCAACCTCAGCGGTCGCACGGGGCTCATCCTGAAATACGCCGTCAGCGGGGGCGCCCGCGGCTGGAACATCCTGCGATGGCTGCGCCGGAGACTCGCGCCGGCCGCTCCCCCGCCGTCCGTGGACGTCGACCGCCTCTCCGGCGACACGTGGCAGCGCTATACCAACAACGTCCATCTGACGCGCACCGTCGCGCAGGCCGCCGGCGTGCGGACCGCCTTTTTCTGGCAGCCCACGCCGTACACAAAGCGCACCGTCACGGCCTTTGAAGAGCGGCTGCGGAGCATGGCCGCGCCGGACCTGCGGGCGCTGTTCGCCGCCACGTACGAGCGGGCGCGCGGCGAGGCGGCGGCGGCGAACGGGCTCGGGCTCCATGATCTCAGCGATGTCTTCGACCGCGTGGCGGATCCCCGCTTCATCGACTTCTTCCATCTCAGCGAGATCGGGAATGCGGAGCTCGCCGACGCGATGGCGGAGCGGCTGCTCCCCCTGCTGACCGCGCCCTGAGCAGCGCGGCCGGCAGGGCGGCGGACCCATCTCGGAAGACGGCGCGGCTGCACGGAAGAACGGACGGATGGAAGCGACGCGTCATGGCTCGCGCCTGGTCCTCGACGTTCAGCGTCCCGGGATTCCATCCCCGGCGCGCAGGCGCTGACCCTGGAGAGACCTCCGCGCGACAGGTTCCTGTTCCCTTCCGTTCAACCGGGATGGGATTGCGGTCCGCCGACTCAGGACCGCTCATAGGCCCACGCCGCCATGACGAAGAGCGCCGCCGTCTCGGTGCGCAGGATGTGCGGCCCCAGGCTGACGGGCCGGGCGCCCGCCGCCAGGGCAATCCCGCGCTCCCCGGCGGAGAAGCCGCCTTCGGGGCCGATGCAGGCGGCGATGCGGTCGACCCCGGCCTCGCGCGCCTCCCCAAACACATCGCGCAGCGGCCGTGCCGGCGGGGCGGGCTCGGCCAGCAGCAGCCACCGCGGCCGTTCGCCCCGATCGGCCAGGGCCTCGGAAAACGAACGGGCGGCGAAGAGGAAAGGCAGACGGTTCCTGCCGCACTGCGCGGCCGCATTGACCGCGATCCGCTCCCATCGGGCGGTCTTGCGCTCCGCGGATTCCCCCAGCCGGGCCACCGCGTGTTCGGACTCCACGAAGACGAGCCCCGACACGCCGAGTTCGACCGCTTTCTGGATGATGAGATCCTGCTTCTGGCCCTTCGGCAGCGACTGGATCAGCACGAGCTCCGCGCGGACCGGCGGCTCGCCATGTACCTTCTCGATCGTCAGGCGCGCGCGGCGCCCCGCGCGGCCGGCCAGCATCGCCTCGGCCCAGTGGCCTTCTCCGTCGAAGAGCTCGACGGAAGCCCCCGCATCGAGGCGAAGGACGCGCAGCAGGTGATGGGATTCCTCCTCGCCCAGCAGGACCTCCCCGCGCCGCCCATCGAGGGCCTTCGCATGGCAGCGGGGCGGACGATGGGGAGGCGGGTCCCCGCGGCGGGAGGCCTCACCGTCCCATGGCCGATTTCCGGTCATAGAAGACCTTGGCCCGCCGGTAGAAATCCGCCTGGCCGGGGAAGTTCGCGGGTTCGAGCGAGCCGCCCAGCTCCTCCAACGCCCTCCGCTGGCGCGAGCTCAGGCCCTGCGGCACTTCGACCCGGACACGCACGTGGTGGTCGCCCTGGATGCCGCTGTGCGCGTTGATCACGCCCTTGCCGCGGAGGCGGAAGACCTTGCCGCTCTCCGTGCCCGGCGGGATGCGGAGCTTCGCCATGCCCTGCACGGTCGGCACGTCGATCTCGCCGCCGAGGGCGGCGATCTGGAACGGCACGGGGACCTCGCAGTAGACGTCCTCGTCGTGCCGTTCGAACAGATCGTGCTGGCGGACGTGGAGCACGACGTAGAGGTCGCCCGCCGGCCCGCCGCGCAGCCCGCCCTGCCCCTTGCCCGGCAGGCGCAGGCGGGAGCCGGTCTCGACGCCGGCCGGGATCTTGAGATTGAGCGTGCGCCGCCGCTTCACGCGGCCGGCGCCGCCGCAGTCGCGGCACGGCTTGGTGATGACCTCGCCGCCTCCGCCGCAGACCGGGCAGGTCTGGCGGATCTGCATGAAGCCGTGGGAGGCGGTGACCACGCCCCGCCCGTGGCAGTGGCGGCACTGTTCGCGCTTGCTCCCCGGCTCCGCTCCGCTCCCGCGGCAGCGTTCGCATTCGTCGAGCAGCGGCAGCGCAATCTCCCGTTCCGAGCCCAGCACGGCCTCCTCGAAATCGATCTCCAGATCGAACCGCACATCCGCCCCGCGGGAGGCGCCGTCGGGGCGCTCGTCGCCGCGCAGGCCGCCGCCGAAGAAATCGTCGAAGATGCTCCCGCCCCCCCCGAACGCGCCCATGAACGTCCGGAGGGCCTCCTCGAGGTCGATGCCCTGGAACCCGCCGCCGAATCCGCCCGGTCCGCCGGCCCCGGGGCCGAACGCCCGATGTCCGAACTGGTCGTACTGGGCCCGTTTCTGCGGGTCGCTGAGGACCTCGTAGGCCTCGGAGATGTGCTTGAACTTCTCCTCGGCGGACTTGTCGCCGGGATTGCGATCCGGGTGGTACTGCAGCGCCAGCTTGCGATAGGCCTTCTTCAGGTCCTCGGGCGAGGCGTCCTTGGCGACGCCGAGCACCTCGTAGTAATCCTGCTTGGCATCGGCCATGGTCTGCTAGCCCTCCCCCGCCGTGGCTTCGGCGGGACCGGCCGACACGACCACCTGGGTCGCGCGCAGGAGGCGCGACCCCAGGCGGTAGCCGCGGCGGAGCTCCTCCGCCACCTCGTCGCGCGGCACGCGATCCGAGTACATCGTCGAGACGGACTCGTGCTGGTGCGGGTCGAACGGCTTCCCCGCGGCCTCGATCGGCTCCAGCCCGAACCGTGCCAGCGCCGCGTGGAGCTGGTCGCGCACGATGCGAAAACCGTCCAGCGAGGCCGGGTCCACGCCGTGCCCGGCCGCCGCCTTGAGGCCGATCTCGAAGTGGTCCAGGACCGGCAGCAGGGCGAGCATGAGGTCCTCGTTCGCCCGCGCCGCCGTATCCGCGCGCTCGCGCTGGGTTCGCTTGCGGAAGTTGTCGAAATCCGCCTGCAGGCGCAGCAGCCGGTCCCTCAGCGCCGCCAGCTCCGCCTCCGCCGGCGCGGGGGGGGACGGCGCCGGGGCCTGCCCCGCCGCCGCCGGTCCGGCGGCGGGCGCAGGGGCCGGCGCGGCGTCCGCGGGCGAGCCGTTGGCGGGGCCGCCGGCCGCGCCTGTCTTCTGTTTGTCCGTCTCGTGCCTGGCCATGAGCAATCCTTTTCCCCGATCAGGGGGAAGGGATACGATACGGAATCTACACGCCGCGTCAACCCCCGCTTGTCGCGAAGGCCACTGCGACCTTGACCCGTATGCCGGCGCCCCGTACATTCAACCGCTTTCGGCGCCTCCGGTCCGGCTTCCCTGACGAGTCCGGCGGCGCCAGGGGGTCGGCCCCGCCGCGCCCTCGCGAAAGGAACTGGACATGAAGGTCTTGATCGAGGATGCCGGCCCGTGCCGCAAGAAGGTGCGGATCGAGATGCCGGCGGAAGAGGTGACGAAGGAATACGAGGCGGTGGTGACGGAGTTCGCCCGCACGGCCAGTGTCCCGGGCTTCCGTCCCGGCCGCGCCCCGCGCCAGATCATCGAGCGCCGGTACGGCAAGTCGATTCTCGGCGATCTGCGCGACCGGCTGGTCCCGCGCGGCTACCGCGACGCCGTGAAGCAGGAGAAGATCGACGCGGTGTCCATCCTCGACCTGGAGGAGCCCACGATCGTCAAGGGGCAGTCGATGTCGTTCACCGTGACGGTCGACGTGCCGCCGGTCTTCGACCTGCCCACCTACCAGGGCATCCCGCTGACGGACGAGCTGAAACCGGTCTCCGACGAACAGGTCAACGCCGTGATCGAGCGGCTCCGGGCGGAGGTCGCCCGGTACGAGGAAGTGAAGGATCGCCCGGTCGCCGAGCATGACATGGTCCAGGTCGACTACGAGGCCACGCTCGACGGCCAGCCTCTCGAGGACGCCGTGCCGCAGAGCCACGGCCTCGGGAAGGCCAGGGATTTCTGGATCACCGTGGAGGACGACGCCTTCCTGGCCCCGCTCGGCACGTCGCTCAAGGGGGCCGCCATCGGGGAGGCCCGCGAGGTCGACGTCCCCTTCCGCGAGGGCTTCCCCATCGCCGAGCTCGTCGGCAAGACCGGCCGCTTCCGCGCGACGGTCAAGACCATCCGGGTGCGTATCCTGCCGGCCGCGGACGATCCCGCGTTCCTCAAGTCGATGCAGGCGTCCTCCGCCGAAGAGCTGCGGGAGCGTCTCCGCGCGGACATGGAGCGGGCGGCCAAGGCCGACGAGTCGCGCCGGCGGCGGAACGAGATCAGCCGCTTCCTCCTCGACCGCGCGAAGATGGACCTGCCGCAGTCGCTCGTCCAGAGCCGGACGCAGCGGAACATCTACAACTTCGTCCGCGACAGCACCTCCCGCGGCGTGGCCGAGAAGGACATCCGCGACAACAAGGAGCGCATCTTCCAGGGCGCCCAGCGGTCGGCGGAGGACTCGTTGAAGCTGCGCTACATCCTGCACCGCATCGCCGACGCGGAGAAGATCGAGGTGACCCCGGCCGAGGTGGACGCCGAGATCCAGTACCTCGCCGGCCGGTGGCGCATGCGGCCGGACCAGGCCCGGGCCCGGATCGAGGAGGACAACGGCCTCACCGACCTGATCGAGGATCTGAAGGCCGGCAAGGCGCTGGACCTCCTCGAATCCAGGGCGAAGATCGGATGAAGCCGGCCCGGCCGGCGGAGGAACGACCATGAGCGAACACGCGCAGATCCTGGTCCCGATGGTGATCGAACAGACGGGACGGGGCGAACGGGCGTACGACATCTACTCCCGGCTGCTGAAGGACCGGATCATCTTCTGCACCGCCATCGCCGACGAGATCAGCAACCTGATCGTGGCCCAGATGCTGTTTCTGCAGAGCGAAGACGCCGAGAAGCCGATCAGCCTCTACATCAACTCGCCCGGCGGTTCGGTGACGGCGGGCATGGCGCTCTATGACACGATCCAGTTCCTGAAATGCGAGGTCCACACCTACTGCATCGGGCAGGCGGCGAGCATGGGCGCGGTCCTGCTGGCCGCCGGGACCAAGGGCAAACGGTTCGCCCTGCCGAACGCCCGCATCATGATCCACCAGCCCTGGGGCGGCGTGGAGGGCCAGGCCGCGGACATCAGCATCCAGGCGAAGGAGATCCTGCGGATGCGCGACCGTCTGAACGAGATCCTCGCCTCGCACACGGGCAAGCCGCTCGAGGCGATTTCGAAGGACACCGACCGCGACTTCTTCATGTCCGCCGAAGAGGCGAAGGCATACGGCCTGATTGACGAGGTCGTCACGCCGCGCCGCCTCGCGACCGCCAAAACGGAGAAGTGAGATGCCCGGTTCCCGTGCCGCCGACCGCTGTTCGTTCTGCGGACGCCCGTCCGCCCAGGTCCGCCGCCTGTTCGCGGGTCCGTCGGCCAACATCTGCGACCAGTGCGTCCTCACGTGTGGAGAGATCCTTCAGCGCGAGGACGAGGCCACGCGGCGCCGCATGCCCGTGGCGGACGCGGTGCCGGGGCGCGTGCCGCGTCCCTCCGAGATCCACGACTACCTCAACCAGTATGTCATCGGCCAGGATCAGGCCAAGAAGGTCCTCGCCGTGGCGGTGCACAACCACTACAAGCGCATCCGCACGCGCAGCCAGCGCGTCGCCGACGACCGGTACGACGACGTGGAGCTCGACAAGAGCAACGTGCTGCTGCTCGGGCCCACCGGCAGCGGCAAGACGCTGATCGCCCAGACGCTCGCGCGTTTCCTGCGCGTGCCGTTCAGCATCTCCGACGCGACGACGCTGACCGAGGCGGGCTACGTCGGCGAAGACGTCGAGAACATCCTGCTGCGGCTCATCCAGGCGGCCGACCACGACATCGCGCGCGCCGAGCGCGGGATCGTCTATATCGACGAGATCGACAAGATCGCCCGCAAGACCGAGAACGTCTCGATCACCCGCGACGTCTCGGGCGAAGGCGTGCAGCAGGCGCTGCTGAAGATCCTCGAAGGCACCACCGCCAACGTCCCGCCGCACGGCGGGCGCAAGCACCCGCAGCAGGAGTACATCAAGATCAACACGCGCGACATCCTGTTCATCTGCGGAGGCGCGTTCGTGGGGATCGAGGACATCATCCGGCAGCGGCTCGGGCGCGGCACGGTCGGCTTTCACGCCGAGAACCGCGGCACCCGGGCCCGGCGGTCGGACCTGCGGGTGGAGCCGGAGGACCTGCGCCACTACGGCCTGATCCCCGAGTTCATCGGGCGCCTGCCGATCACGACCATGCTCGACCCCCTGGCCGAGGACGACCTGCTGCGCATCCTGACGGAGCCCAAGAACGCCATCGTGCGGCAGTACAAGAAGCTGCTCGCGATGGAGGGCATCGAGCTGGACTTCACCGCCACCGCGCTGCGGGAACTGGCGCGCCGCGCCGCCGCCAAGGGCACCGGGGCGCGCGGACTGCGCTCACTCCTGGAGCAGGTCATGCTGGACGTCATGTACCGCGCGCCCGAGGAGGGGCCCCGCGGCGCCCTGCGCGTCACCCGCGCCACCGTGAAGCGGGAAATCGAGAAGATGGAAGGCACCGAGAGCCCGGATGAGGAAACCGCGGGGGAGCGCCACTGCGCGTGACGCCGGCCGGCGCGCTGGCCTGGGCGGCGGGGGCGTCGGAACGCTTCTCGCCCTCGCCCTCGCGGCCCTGGCGGGAGCGCGAGAGGTCCCGCTGGTCATCCTTCACACGACGGATCTCCACGGCCGCATCGTCAACCTGGTCCCCGAGCGCCCGGGCGATCTGCCGGAAACCGGTCTCCTGCGCCTGGCCACGCTCATCCGCCAGGAGAAGGCGGCGGGCGCCAACACGCTGCTGGTGGACTGCGGGGACAGCTTCCAGGGCTCGCCGGAGAGCCTCCTGACCCGCGGATTCGTCGTTCGCGACGCGATGGCGGCGCTGCGCTATGACGCGTGGGTGGTCGGCAATCACGAGTTCGATTGGGGACTGCCCAAGCTGACCGCCCTGACCCGGAAGTTCCCGTGCCCCATCCTGGCGGCCAACATCGCCCAGCGGTCCGACCGGCCTCCGTCGATCGAGGGACTGCGCCCTTTCCTCACGCGCGAATTCGACGGCGTGCGCGTCGCGGTCGTCGGTCTGACTACGCCGGGCATTCCCTCGTGGTCGCCGCCCGAGTATCTCGACGATCTGCAGTTTCATCCCTCGGCGCCCACCTTGGAGCGCGTGATGCCCGACGTGCGCCGGGAACGCCCCGACGTGCTGATCCTGCTCGTGCACCAGGGCATCCGGATGGGGCCGTCCGAGCGGATTAACGAGGTGACCACCCTGGTGCGCCGTTTCCCCGAGTTCGACGTCATCCTGGGCGGCCACACCCATGAAGAGATCCCGGCGCAGATGTACGGGCATACGCTGTTCGCCCAGGCGGGGTGGCACGGCCGGTGTCTGGGGCGCGTGGACCTGACGTACGACACCGTCGAGGGCCGGGTCACGCGGCGGCAGGGTCGGCTGATCCCCGTCGCGCCCGACACGCCGAAGGACGAGACGATCGACCGGCTTTCGGCGAAGCCGCTGGCCGAGGCGGCGGCGCAGCTCGAGCGGGTGGTCGGACACACCGATATCGCGCTGCCCGCCGTCGAGGTCCGTCCCGGCGAACCGGGCGTGGCTGCGCTGCTGCGCGCGGCGATCGCCCAGGGCGCGAAGGCGGAGGTGGTGTTGCACGGCCCCATGTCGGATACCGGACTCGCCGCCGGGCCCGTCCGGGGTCGGGACATCTGGCGCATCTGTCCTTACGAGAACCGGATCGGCCTTGCGCTGCTGACGGCTCAGGAGATCCGCGAGATCCTCGAAGAGGACGCGGCGCGCGCGCCCGATCGGCATGTCTTCGGCCTCACGGGGTTGACCTGCGAATACGACCGCGCGGCCCCGGCCGGACGGCGCGTGAAGGCGCTGCGTCTGCCGAACGGCTCGCTTCCGCATTCCAAGCGCCGTTTCCGCACGGCCTTCAACAGCTATGTCGCCGCCTCGGGCGGCGGGCGGTATCCCCGCCTGCGCCAGCTCATCCGGCGGCCGGAGAGCCGGTTCGAGCTCACGGACCTGGAGACGCGCGATCTGCTCGACGCGTTCCTGCGCGGGGGCAAGGTGAACGCGGAGAGACTCCGGGACATCGAGACCCGATCGGCCCTTGGCGGCCGGGGCGGTTCGTGATACAGATACGCGCCCGCGCTTCGACGTGCCGGAGTGGCGAAATGGCAGACGCAGCAGACTCAAAATCTGCCGCCCGCAAGGGCGTGTGGGTTCGACTCCCTCCTCCGGCACCACCCCGAAACCCCAGCAAAATAAACTGATTTGGCCCATGTTTGAGAGTTGTGTCCGCTCGCGACACAGCTCGATAATGCGCCCCCCCTTCTCTTCCGTTCTGCTCCATTCGCCCGCCAAAGTGTCAACATCTCCCCCGGCACCAACGTGGCTGCTCTGCCTACCGTCATGGGCGACCTGCCCACCGCGCCAGCTCTTTTTCCCTCCGCGTAAGATGACTGGCACGTGGAGGTCCAACGTACCGCGGCCGGCATGACTGCCAAGAACTGGGTCCACAAGAAGAACGAACTGCTCGCTCTCGCCACCGCGTCGGTAGCCGCCCAGCCCTGACGGCCGGCCCCTGCCCTTCCCCCCACGCGCCCGCCAGGGCCCTTCCCGTGCCTCGCCTTGCCGCCCGTGACGCACGCACCGTCACCCCTCCCGCACCCGGAGCGCGCTCGCCCGCGGCCGACGGCAGCACGCTCACCCAGATCGGCGCCGACCAGAGCGTGTTGCCGTCGGCCTGGGTGACCTTGACGAAGTAGTAATGCTTGCCGGGCCGGGGCGCGCAGGTGGTCTTCCAGCGGCAGGTGCGGCTGTTCGGCTGGTGAGTCTGGACCACGGCGCCGTCTTCGTAGAGCTCAATCTTGGCCGTCGTGTCCTTGTCGTCGGGGTCCTCCACCAGAACCTCCACGTCCACCGTCTTTACCGGCTCGGCGATGATATGCGACACTACCACAACCGGCTGGGGGTGCTTGAGTCAGTCAGCCACCCAGTATCTGGAATGAAAGAGGATCAGGCCGGTGGGTTAAGGCTGCTGGGGTGTCGCTGCGGCACCTTCGAGCCTCATGGGTAGTGCAATGAACATTAGGGTAGCATGTGCATCGATGGCGATTCTGAGCATTGCGCTGGTATCGTTTATGGCCGGGCGGTGTTCCGGGAACCGCGTGGCGCCTCACCCGACCTATGGCACCGACGCTCCTCCAGATACGAATCCGGTGTTTCGGGAGGCGTACGCCAGATTGACCGGACTGAACATCATTGAGTCAGATGCTGTTGGCATTGAGGGCAGACCAGGAGAGTTCTACCTGCTGTTTGCTCCAACGTACAGACATGGGCAGACAGAGGATTTTTGGACCATGTCAGCCAACACAAATCCAGTGGTCAGGGCGATGGGGTTGCTTTGCCTGAAGTACCGAGAGCCCAGAATGGCACAGGGAGTTCTGCGCAAGAGCCTGGACGACCATGAGGATGTACAGGTAATGGAAGGATGCAACTCCTTCTCAGAACCCTATCGGGTCGTAGCGGTTGACATTGTCGCATCAGACGACCCATATGGAACGGCATCTGAAGCCGCGGGCATCGATCGTGTTATCAATGCTCTGCCCGGTATGTCTCGCGGACTCGTCGCGCCCGAGCCGTGACGAGTATGAGGAAGCGCCCCCTCCGTTCGCTGCTTGGCTGGGTTGGATCACCGGCATATCCCTGGCCAGGAGCCCGGGATGCTCACGGTCGGGCGGGTGCTGGCGGAGACGGTGCCGCTGTCGCGCCTCATGGAGCAGATCGAGGGGCTCCGGCGGTGGGCGCAGGGCCGGGCGCGGTTCGCCACGTCGAGGGCGGAGGTGAAGACCGGGAGGAAGATCAGTCGGTTGCCTGCATCCACGTTCTTGCGTTACCTAGTTCTAGTTTGCTTCATTCGTTCAAATACAGACTGGCAGCCTTCAGCGCCAAGTGTAGACTCGAACGTTGTATGGCGGCAACACGACGTTGAGCCGGGTTCCCTGCAAGGTGGCCCTGCCGGTTCCGAAAGCTCCCGATAGGATCGAATCCGGTTTTGCTTCGGACAGTTCGACGACGGCATCCAGCTGCGCCGCGCTCGGATTGACCAGGATGGCATAGCGCGCCCCGCCCTTTTCACCACAGACTAGGCCGTGAACCCTATCCCCTGCCGCCAGAAAAAGGCGCCGGCCTGCTTGATTCAGG
>CAZSUU010000080.1:0-15524 GCA_964610105.1 uncultured Verrucomicrobiota bacterium
CCTTGGGTTGTGGGCGTAGCCCGCGTTGAATTGTTCCGCCCAGTCATGATACGCAAATGCGTATGATGTTTTCCGTCAGGTTCCTCCGTGGAAAGGGTGGCGGGACAATCTCCGAAGGCGGCGCGGTCGCACGGAGGAACGGACGGATTGGAGTGAGCGCATGGAGCGGCCAGGACCGTTGGGTTGCGGCTCGCCGCCTTAGAGTTCACTCAAGGTGAACACGAACCCCCATCATTTCGGACAAGGGATCTGTCCAGTGGAGGAGTGGAACCATGACGGCACATCCAACCGACATCGGCGACCGGGCGCACCGTCTCGCCGTCGCGGTCGCGCGCGCGCTGGTTGAAGACAGCGCGTGCCGCGGAATCGGGCTGAACGCCAGACAGCGCCGCCAGGCGCGGGCGGTGCGGGGGATTCGCCTTCCGGCGGGGCTGGCGGCATCGGCTTCCGCCGCATGGGCCGCCGACCTGCACGACATCCGGATCTGCCTCGGGAAGGAGGCAGACCGCTTCCTCGACTCCGTCGGCATGCCGGCGTGCTGCGTGGGCAGCCGCGTGTTCGTCGCCGGCCGGATCATGGCCGAGGGTGAACGGACGGCCCTGGCCCTGGCCCACGAGCTGACTCACCTGGCGGCAGCCCGCGTACCGGACGTGGCACGGGGGTGGGACGCCGCGATCCACGCCGAGTTGAGCGATCTGGCCTGCACGGCCTGCCGCATGCCGTTGGACGCCATTGCCAGGGCCGTCGACCTGTCGTGGGGCGAGTTCATCCAGGGCGTCAGGAACGCGTCGAGCAACATGGACATCCGGCAGCGCCTGGCCCACCCCGTGGACACGGGAACCTACCTGGGCACCATCGCCGCGGGCGAAGGCCCCAGGCACGGCGAAGGGTTCAACTACACGAGCACCGACCTGAACGCGAATCGGCAGCGGAACCTCGCGGAGCAGGTCCGGCATGCCCATCTCGCCGCCCAGGAGATCATGGGGGACACTCCGCTCTTCACGATTCTCTCCATCGAGGCCATACGCGTTTTCCTCACGCAACTCGGCCGGCTGCTCGGGGGCACGATCCCGATGCCCGCGGTTTCCCCGCGCGTCGACACGTGCCCGTGACGGCGGGGTCGTTCGGCAAGAGGGTGTTGCGGTCGGCATTGTGGAGGCGGGTCCGGGGGGGGGGGGGGCGACCGCGGATCCACGGGGTGCGTGGGGTGAAGACGCGTGCCGGGGAGCCCCCGGCCGCCGCGGAGACGGCCTTCGCGAAATCGATGAGTTTGGTTGATTCACTGCGCGCGGCCGGTATGATGTCCGCTTCGGCCACGGGGGCCGTGTCGTCTCGAGATGAATCGTCCACCGGTCATCCTGTTCGGGGTCTGCGGCGGCATCGCCGCGTACAAGGCCGCCGAAGTCGTCAGCGCCCTGGCGAAATCCGGCGCCGCGGTGCATGTCGCGATGACCGCCGCGGCACAGAGGTTCGTCACGGCGGTGACGTTCGCCTCCCTCACCCGCCGCCGGGTGCTGGCGGAGATGTTCCCCTCCCCGTTCGATCATGACGGCGAGGCCCTGTTTCCCCATCTCTATCCCTCTTCCGGCGCCGATCTTTTTGTGGTGATCCCGGCGACGGCCGACATGATGGCGAAGCTGGCGGGGGGGATGGCCGACGACGTGGTCTCGGCCTCCGCGCTGGCCCTGCCGTCCGCCTGCCGGCGGGTCTTCTGCCCGGCGATGAACAGCGGCATGTGGCGGAGCGCGGCGACGCAGGCGAACGCGCGCCGGCTGGAGGAGGCGGGATGGATCCGCGTGGGACCCGCCACCGGCGATCTGGCCTGCGGGCGCGCGGGCGAGGGCCGCCTGTCGGAACCGGAAGAGATCGTCCCGGTGCTGCGGCGTCTCCTGGACCAGGGGGCATCGATGGCGGGGAAGACGGTCCTGATCCTGTCCGGCCCGACGCGCGAGCATCTCGACGCCGTCCGGTTCGTCAGCAATGCCAGCAGCGGGCGCATGGGGCGGTGCCTCGCCGAGGAGGCGGCGGGGCGCGGGGCGGCGGTGGAGTTCGTCACGGGGCCTGTGGATGAAGCGCGGATCCCCGGCGGTCCGGCGGTCCGCGTCCACCGCGTGGAGAGCGCGGCCGAGATGCTCGACGCCGCCCGCGCCCCCGCCGCGCGGGCCGACCTCCTCGTGTTCGCGGCGGCGGTCGCGGATTACCGTCCCGCCGCGAAGGGCGACGGGAAGGCCCCGAAGGCGGGGGCGCCGTTCGATCTGCGCTTGGAGCCGACGCCGGATCTCGCGGCGACGCTCGCCCCCTCGCGCAAGGCCGGCGCGGTGGCGGTGGGTTTCGCGCTCGAAGGCACCGGCGGCGAGCGCCGAGCCGCCGTCAAACTGGAGTCCAAGCACCTCGACGGGATCGTGATGAACGGACCGGACAGCATGGGCGCCGAGGCCGCCTCGTTCCGTTTCCTCGCCCGGGACGCCCAGGGGGCGTGGGCCGACTGGGGGCGCCTGACGAAGCCGCAGTGTGCCGCGCGGATCATGGACGAGGCCGTGCGGCGCATGAATCCCGAAACCTGAGGCACGCGCCATGGCTTTCTCCATACCCGATGCCCAGCGCGCCGTTGAACTGGTCGGACCGGATGAACTGGTCTTGAGCGAACGGAAACCGGTCTGGCGGCCGGGCCCGCGTCAGTTCCTGTGCAAGGTGGATGTCGTCGGGCTCTGTTTCTCGGATCTGAAGCTCCTCAAGCAGTTCTCGAAGCACGTGCGGAAGTCGCCCGTGCTCTCCGGCGTCGACCGCCACGTCCTTGCGGAATACCCGGCCTATGTCCCCGACACGAAGCCGACGGTCCCCGGCCACGAGCCGGTGGTCACGGTCGTGGAGGCGGGGGCCGAGGTCACCCGCGTCAAGCCCGGCCAGCGGTACTTCATCCAGGCCGACTGGCGCTGGCTGAAGACCGCGGCATCGAACGGCGCCTTCGGCTACAACTTCGAGGGCGCCCTGCAGGAGTATGTCCTGTTGGACGAGCGCATCATCGTGTCGCCCGACGGCGACTCGATGCTCCTGCCGGCCCCGGAGGGCGCGCGCTCGGCCGCGGCGTTCGGCCTGGTGGAGCCGTGGGCCTGCGTGGAGTGCTCCTACATCACCCCCGAGCGCCGTGCCCTCCTGCCGGACGGCCGTCTGCTGGTCGTCGTCGAGTCGGGCCTCGACGGGGCGACCCTGCGGCGGTTCCTCGCTTCGCAGCCCCGGCCCTCCCGGATGGTGTGGGTCGCGGACATGCCGCCCCCGGCCCACCTGCCGGTGGGCTCGACGAAGCACCTGACGTCGCTCGACGGGGCGGAACCGGAGTCCTACGACGACGTGCTCTATTTCGGTCACCATCCCGAGACCGTGACCCGTCTGTTCGCGCTGGCCAGCTCGGGCGCGATCATCTCCATCATCCAGGGCGAGGGGCGATTCGGGCGTCCGGTCCACACGGCGATCGGGGCATTGCACTACCGGGGTCTGCGCCTCACCGGCACGCCGGGGCACGACCCGGCGGAGGCGTATGCGCGCATTCCGCACGACGGGGACATACGGACCGGCGACTCGATCCACGTGATCGGCGCCGGCGGTCCGATGGGCGTGATGCACGTCATTCGCAACCTCTGTCAGGGGGTGGCGGGCGTGACCGTGGTGGCGGCGGACCTCAGCGACGAACGTCTGGCGGCGCTGGCGCGCCTGGCCGAGCCCGTCGCCCGCCGCCACGGGGTGCGGTACGAAGGCTACAACTCCTCGGCGGCGCCGCGGGCCGGTCCCTTTGACTACGCGGTGATCATGGCGCCCGTGCCCGCCCTGGTGGCCGCGGCGGTGTCGACCTCGGCGCCTCGCGGCGTGATCAACATCTTCGCGGGCATTCCCGTGGACAGGTTCGGACCGTTGAATCTCGACGCCTGCATCGACAAGGGGCTCTTCTTCATCGGCACGAGCGGATCGCGCATGGAGGACATGCGGGTCGTGCTGCGGAAGGTCGAAGGCGGCCTTCTCAACACCAACGTGTCCGTGGCCGCCGTCTGCGGGCTGGAGGGGGCGATCGACGGCATCCGGGCCGTGGAGAAACAGGCCATTCCGGGCAAGATCATGGTCTATCCGGCCTGCCGCGGCCTGCCCCTGACCCGCCTCGGGGATCTGGCCTCCCTCATGCCGGAGGTGGCGCGGCGCATGCCGGACGGCGTGTGGACGCTGGAGGCGGAGCGGGCGCTTCTCAACCGCTATCCACAGTAGGGAGTCGCATCGGTCCATGAGTTCACGGGGTTTGCTGAACGACAGGGTGGCGGTCATCACCGGCGGCGCGCAGGGACTGGGCCAGGCGCTGACGGAACGTCTCGCGCGGGAGGGCTGTCGCGTGGTGGTGGCGGACCTGAAGGAGGAGTCGCTCAGGGCGACGGCGGCCGACGCCGCCGCGGCGACGGGCCGGCCCGTGATCCCCCACGTCTGCGACGTGACGGTTGAGGCCGACGTGGAACGTCTCTTCGCGACGGCGGCGCGGGAGTTCGGCCGCGTCGACATCTGTGTCGCCAACGCGGCCATCCTCATCGCCGAACCCATCTGCGAGGCGGATGCCGAACGGTGGCGGGCGGTGATGACGGTCAACCTGTTCGGGAACTTCCTCACCTTCAAACACGCCTGCCGGATCATGAAGGAACAGCGGGCCGGTTCGATCATCCAGATCAACTCCAAGTCGGGCAAGAAGGGCAGCGCCGCCAACTCGGCCTACTCCGCCAGCAAGTTCGGCGGCATCGGCCTCGTGCAGAGCGTGGCCCTGGAGATGGCGAAGTTCAATGTCCGCTGCAACGCGGTCTGTCCCGGGAATCTCCTCGACTCGCCGCTCTGGACCGATCCCGACCGCGGGCTGTTCACCCAGTACCTCCGCGCCGGCAAAGTGCCGGGAGCGCGCCACATCGGGGACGTGCGCGATTTCTACGTGAACCAGGTTCCCCTTCATCGCGGCTGCACGTACGAGGACATCGGGAATGTCGTGGTGTTTCTCGCGGGCGGGCAGTCGGACTACCTGACCGGCCAGGCCATCAACGTCACCGGCGGCCAGGAAATGCGCTGAAAGCACCCGCATGCACCCCGACGCCCTCGAGTACTTCACCTACACGCATCCGCGCCGTTCGTCGGACTACGCCCTGCGGGCGGTCCTGCCGCCGCCCCGTGACGGGCTGTGCGGGGTCTACGCCGCCGCCGACATGATCGACCACCCGATGGGCCTGCGCTGGCGGCACTACATGAAGACCGCCGAGCGGCTGCTCCACGAGCGGCTGAAGGAGGAAGACCCCGCGGATTTCGACTCGCTGTACGATCTCATCGCCTCCGAGCTGGTCTGGCACAGCCGCCAGATCAGCGGGCTGCGCGACAGCCACGACGCGGATGCCTTCGGATTCTGCCTCAGCGGGGCGGCCGTTCTCGGGGCGCGCTGCCGCGTCTTCCGGCTCGGCGACTGCCGGGCCTACCATGTCCGGCGCCTCACCCCACGGGCGGATCGCCAAGGCGGCTTCGAGGTGCGATGCCTGACCCGCGACCAGAACGCGCTGGGCTTCCAGATGGCGGAAGAGAAGACCATGTCCTTCTTCCGGAACGAGCTGATCGATCTCAGCAAGCACCTGGGCTGCTTCATGGGCATTCAGCAGGTCGACCTGGTGGAGCATTCCCTCCGCCGCGAGTTCACGGACGTGACCCTCGCGCCGGGCGAGTGCCTGCTGCTGGCGACCGACGGCCTCTATATGCCCCACCTGCGGGCGCTGCTGGACGCCTGCGCGCATCGCATCACCGAAGAGCAGTATTACCTCGAGGCCTGGTTCGGCGAGCACATGGCCCGCGCCCACGAACGTATCCCGCCGGAGGAGCTGGACTACTGGCCGGAGATCGCCACCATGCTCATCGAGGCGACGCTCGAGTTCGGCCTGCGGCGGTACAAGTACAACGACGATATCGCGGTGGTGGGCCTGTACGTGCCGGAGGAGTAGGCCCGGGGCGGCGAGCCGCGCCCCACGGCCTCTGGCCGCCCGACGCTTTCGCGCCCATCCGTGCTCGCCTCCGCGCCCCCGCTCCGCCTTCCGAGGTTGCTCCGCCGCCCTTCCCCCGGAGAAACCTCACGCGGGAACACGATGCGCATTGCCGGCCATGGTGCGGCGGAACCGTCTAGAACTCCTCCGAGATGCCCAGGATCAGCATGAGCCGATCGAGATCGTCGGCCGTGTAGTATTCGATCTCGACCGCGCCCGGCGTCTTCTTGCCGTTCGCCCGTGTGGCGGAGGAGCGGACGCGCACGGCGGTGCCCAGCTTCTGCCGGAGCTTGTCCGCCAGGTCGTGCAGGTGAGCCTCGGGAACATCCGCGCGCGAGGCCCGCGGCGTGCGGACCGCGCGGTGAAGGCGGGCCACCCGTCGCTCCAGCTCCCGCACGGACCATCCCGCCGCGACGGTCTGTCCGGCCAGCAGCGCCTGCTCGGCAGGCGCCGTCAGCCCGAGCAGGACCTTCGCGTGCCCGACCGAGAGCGCGCGGTCCTCGATCAGGTGGCGGACTCCGTCCGGCAGCGAAAGGAGCCGCAGGGCGTTTGCCACTGTCGCCCGCGCCTTGCCGACCCGTTCGGCGATCTGCTCCTGCGTGAGCTGGAAGCGCTCGCCCAGCAGGCGGTACCCGTCGGCCTCCTCGATCGGATCCAGGTCCTCGCGCTGCAGGTTCTCAATCAGGGCCAGCTCCAGGGCCTCCCGGTCGTCCACCCGCATGATGCGGGCGGGCACCTCGGTCAGGCCCGCCTGCTGCGCGGCGCGCAGGCGGCGCTCGCCGGCAATCAGCTCGAATCCGTCGCCCGCGGGCCGCACCAGCAGCGGCTGCAGGATACCGCGCTCCCGGATGGAGCGGACCAGGTCGTCCAGGGGCTCGGTGCGGAAATGCCGCCGGGGCTGCAGGCCGCCGGTCCGGATGCGGGCCGCGGGGATGCGAACCGCCTCCGGGGGGACCGCGGGCGCCGCCGCGGCGGGCGGGACGCCGGCCGGCGCCCGTGCCGCGCCCGCGGCCGGCCGCGGCATCTCCTTCATCAGCGCGCCCAGTCCCCTGCCCAGTCCGCCTTTTCCCGTGGTCATGCCATCCTCGCCGTGGTGTTTCCGGGAGAGCGTTAGGGCATGCCTCCGGCGGAGTCAAGATTCGACTTGCGCGCCGGGCCTCGGGCCGCTATTTTCCGCGCACTCCCGGCGCCGACATCCATACGGCGCGCACGGGGACGCGGACCGGAATCAGCGGGGGACGGCGATATGACGAACAACCTGGCATTGATGGACTGGGTCAAGGACGTGGCGGCCATGTGCCAGCCGGATGCCGTCCACTGGTGTGACGGCTCGGCGGCCGAGTACGACGGCCTCATGCGGCACATGACCGAGACCGGCGCGGCCGTCGCCCTCAATCCCGCCCTGCGGCCGGATTCCTACCTCTTCCGCTCGGATCCCAGCGACGTGGCGCGGGTGGAAGACCGGACCTTCATCTGCGCCCTCAACCGGGAGGACGCGGGGCCGACGAACTACTGGGCCGACCCGGCCGAGATCCGCGCGGCCATGACCCGCGCCTACACCGGCTGCATGAAGGGGCGCACGCTCTATGTCATCCCGTACAGCATGGGGCCGATCGGAAGCCCGATCGCCAACATCGGCGTCGAACTGACCGATTCGCCCTATGTGGTGGCGAACATGTGCATCATGACGCGGGTGGGCCGCGCGGTGCTCGACGCGCTGGGGGCCGACGGGGACTTCGTGCGCGGGATCCACTCGGTCGGCGCGCCGCTCCCGCCGGGGCAGCCGGATTCGAGCTGGCCCTGCAATCCCGATCTCCGGCAGAAATACATCACGCACTTTCCGGAAACGCGCGAGATCTGGTCGTATGGCTCGGGGTACGGCGGCAACGCCCTTCTCGGCAAGAAATGCCACGCCCTGCGCATCGCGTCGGTGCAGGCGCGCGACGAAGGCTGGCTGGCCGAGCACATGCTGATCCTCAAGCTCACCGACCCGCGCGATCGGTCGATCTACATCGCGGCGGCCTTCCCGTCCGCCTGCGGCAAGACCAACCTGGCGATGATGGAGCCCACCCTTCCCGGCTGGAAGGTGCGCACCGTCGGCGACGACATCTGCTGGATGAAGTTCGGCGCCGACGGCCGGCTGCACGCCATCAATCCCGAGGCCGGCTTCTTCGGCGTGGCCCCGGGAACCGGCATGAAGAGCAATCCCAACGCCATGCGCACCGTGGCGCGCAACAGCATCTTCACCAACTGCGTGCTGACGCCGGAGGGCGACGTGTGGTGGGAGGACATGACCGATGTCCCCCCCCCCCGCGGCATCGACTGGCAGGGCCATTCATGGACGCCGGAGGCCGGCACGAAGGGCGCCCACCCCAACGCCCGCTTCACGGCCCCGGCCCGGCAGTGCCCCGTGATCGCCCCGGAATGGGAGGATCCCAGGGGGGTGCCGATCTCCGCCATCCTGTTCGGCGGCCGGCGCGCCTCGGTCGTCCCGCTGATCACCGAGGCCTTCAACTGGCAGCACGGCACCTTCATGGGCTCGATCATGGGCAGCGAGATGACCGCCGCGGCCTTCGGGCAGGTGGGCAAGCTGCGGCGCGACCCGATGGCGATGCTCCCGTTCTGCGGATACCACATGGGCGATTACTTCGCGCACTGGATCCGGATCGGGACGCGCGTCCCTCAAGGCAAGCTGCCGCGCATCTTCTACGCGAACTGGTTCCGCAAGTCCGCCGACAACCGGTGGCTCTGGCCGGGGTTCGGCGAGAACAGCCGCGTGTTGAAGTGGGTGTTCGATCGCGTGACGGGCGAAGGGGCCGCCGTCGACACGCCAATCGGACGGGTGCCCGCGCCGGGCGCGCTGGATGTCAGCGGCCTCGACATCCCCCCCCAGGATCTCGCGGAGCTGCTGCGCGTCGACGTTCCGTCGTGGCGGGGGGAACTGCCGGACATCGAGGAGCATTACCGGAAATTCGGCACCCGTCTTCCCGTGGGTCTGCAGGATGAGGTGGGCGGCCTGGCGCACCGGCTGGGATCGTGAACCACGATCCCCAGGACGCGACGGTCTCCGGCGCCGGCGCCGGCCGGCTTCCGGCGGGTCTGTACCTGGTCGGCACACCGATCGGCAACCTGGAGGATATCACGCTTCGCGCCCTGCGGATCCTGGGCGAGGCGGACGTCATCCTCGCCGAGGACACCCGGATCTCGCGGCGGCTGCTGGATCGCCATGGCATCCACCGGCCGCTGATCAGCTGCCACCGGCATAACGAGGCGGGGCGGGCGGAGCAGGTCATGCGGCGCATTCGCCAGGGCGAGGCGGTCGCATTGATCAGCGATTCCGGCATGCCCGGCATCTCCGATCCGGGATCGCGCGTGGCGCAGGCCTGCCGGCGGGACGGATCGCCCGTGACCGTCGTGCCCGGTCCGTCGGCCGTCACCTCCGCCCTGGCCCTCAGCGGTCTCGGCGGCGGGTCGTTCTGCTTCGCGGGTTTCCTGCCCCACAAGAGCGGCGCCCGCCTGCGACGGCTGAGGGAGCTCTGCGCGCGCCCGGAACCCGTCGTCCTGTTCGAGTCCCCGTTCCGTTTCGTCAAGCTCCTGGGCGAGATCGAATCGGTCATGCCGCGGCGCCGCGTCTTCGTCGCCCGCGAGCTGACGAAGGTCTTCGAAGAGTGCAGGGAGGGGACCGCCGCGGAGCTGCGCCAGGCCTGGACGGGACGCGCGGTGCGAGGCGAATTCGTCGTGATCCTCTCGCCGGCCGGGGATTCAGGCGGGGCTTCGGAACCGGAGCAGGCGCGCGGAGAGGTAGAGGGCGAGACCGGCGGCGATCCCGGCGAGGTTGACGCCCACGTCGCGGACTGAGGCCTGGCGGGTCAGGGTGAGCCACTGCAGGTGCTCCGCCGCCAGCGCGAAGAGGCACAGCCCCAGCAGGAGCATCCCCATCCCGGCCACGCCCGCCTGCATGGCCGGCAGGTAGGCCCGCGACGCCAGCAGGGCGAGCAGGACGAACAGGCCGAAGTGTCCGTACCAGTGAATGTCCCACTCCACGGGGCCGGTGGCGGGCCAGGCCTCCGCTGTCACGGCGGGTTTCGGCGCGGCGGCCGGGGCGGAGGGCGGTCGCGGGGGCGGCGCCGGCGCGGCCGGGGGCGACGGCGGGGATCGCGCCAGGGCCGCCCCTACGGCGTCATGGACGTTCGCGATCCATTTTTCCGGAATCAGCATGCCGGCAACGATCAACAGGGCGGCGGCCATCACCGCCTTCCCGCGCGGTCCCTCGCCCAGCCGCCCTCTCCGGACCCAGACGGCCATCGCGCCCGCCCACAGGAGTCCCCACACGGCGAACCACGCGCGGTTCGAGGGATTGATCTGCACCGGCAGGATGCGCAGATCGCTCACCTCCAGCACGCCCGACCGTCCCTGGTTGGCCACGACGGCCTCGGCGCCGGCGGCGAAACGGGGGATCGGGAAGTACTTGCGAAACGACCGCCATCGCCGGCTTCCGAACCCGGAGAACGCCGCATGCGGCAGATCCCAGTGCGGGCGCCCATTCGCGTCCCGGAAGAAGAACAGGACATTGCCCCGCTGGTAGGGCATGTCGCGCATCTGAATCCGGTCCACCCGGCCCCGTCCGGTGACGACAAACGCCTCGACCCCCGACCATGCGCGCACCACCAGTCGGCAGGCGCCTCCCTGAGTCTCGGTCGCCTGCACCCTGAAATCATATGCCCCCTCGCCCGCGCCGGTCGTCACGCGGGCCATCGATCCGTTGGTCGCCCATCCCGTCGCGACCACCTCCACGCCGTTGCTGTTCACCGTGCCGGGGACCACCGGGGGAGCGACAGGCAGATAGAGGCGGTACAGGGCGAAGAACGCCCGCAAGGCCACCAGCATCGCCACGACCGGCATCGCGGCGACCATGCGCGGACGCTGGCGGGCGCCGTCAGGCCCCTCAGACAGGTGCATGTCCGACCGGGTTCATGAGCGCACCGCCTCTGCTATCCGCGCCACCAGGGTGTCGATCTCCGTCTGCGTGCGCTTCTCCGTGAAGGCCAGGAGCAGGACGTTGTCCATGCCCTTGAAGTACCGGCCGAGCGGGAAACCGGCGGCGATGCCCCGCTCGATCAGCGACCCCGCGACGTCGTCAGCGGGTCTGGGCAGCTCCAGCGCGAATTCGTTGAAGAAGGGCCGGGCGAATCGCGGCCGCACGCCGTCGAGCGAGGCGAGCTTCCCGAAGGCGTACTCGGCATTCGCCGCGCACGCGCGGGCGAGGTCGACGAAGCCCTGCCGCCCGAGAAGCGAGAGGAAGATCAACGCCCGCAGGGCGCACAGGGCCTCGTTCGTGCAGATGTTCGAGGTCGCCTTCTCCCGGCGGATGTGCTGTTCGCGGGCCTGCAGGGTCAGGACGAAGCCGCGCCGTCCCTGCGCGTCGTGCGTCGCGCCCACGATGCGCCCCGGCATCCGTCGCACGTGCTTCTTCAGGGTCGCCATGAAGCCGAGGTAGGGGCCGCCGAAGGCCAGCGGGAGGCCGAGGCTCTGCCCTTCCCCCGTCGCGATGTCGGCCCCCATCTCCCCCGGCGTCTTGAGGAGGCCGAGGGCGACGGGATAGGTGGAGATCAGCATCAGCGCCCCCGCGTCGTGCGCAAGGGCGGCCAGATCGCTCAGATCGTCCGCGCACCCGAAGAAGTTCGGGTTCTGAGCCACCAGCGCCGCGACCCGCCCGTCCAGCAGGGATCGGAAGGCGGCCCGGTCCGCCACACCCTCCGCCAGAGGAACCTCGCGGCAATCGAGGTTCAGGTTCCGCGTATGGGAGCGCAGCAGGGCCCGGTAGATCGGGTTCACGCCCTCGTCCACGAGCACCGTCTCGCGGTTTGTCGCCCGCATGGCCATCGTCACGGCCTCGAACAGGGCCGTGCCGCCGTCGTAGAGCGATGCGTTGGAGACCTCCATGCCGGTCAGCCGTACGATGGCCGTCTGGTACTCGTAGATCGCCTGGAGCGTGCCCTGCGAGGCCTCGGGCTGGTACGGCGTGTACGCCGTGAAGAACTCGCCGCGCGACGACAGGGCGTCCACCGCGGCAGGGATGAAATGGTCGTAGAAACCGCCGCCGCAGAAATTCAGGAGCTCCGTGGAATTGCGCGCGGCCAGCGCTCGCAGGGCCTGCAGCATCTCCCCTTCCGACACGCCGTCGGGGATCGAGAACCCGTCGGTCTGCAGCCCGGGGGGGATATGCGAGAAAAGGTCGTCGAAACCGCGGGCGCCCACCGCCGCGAGCATCTCCGCGATCTCCTGCTCGGACACCGCCCAGAAATTCGTGTGAGACATAGCGCACCCTCATACCCGGCCATCCTGCATCCGACATCGGGCGCAGGATCCGGATCCGATGCCCGGCGGCTCCCGCCGGATCCCGCCTCCGGAACTCAAGGCGCGCGCCATCATGCCCGACAAACGCCGGCGGTTCAAGCGCGCGCCGATCCGCCTCGAATCGGGGTTGATCGGACACGGCGCGACACGTACACTGTCGCGCTCGTGAAACAAGTCTGGGAGATGGGAGACGAAGGGGCGGCCGCGGTCCGCCCGGAGGCGGAGACCGTCGCCACCACGGCGGCCGCTCACGAGGAGCGTCTGTCCTCTCGCTGGGTCGAGCGGGGGATGGAGCGCCTGCTGGGCAACTACCAGGCCATCATCCAGGCCAAGGCCATCTACTACCCCGTGGCCTACAGCTTCGTGCGGGAATTCGGCCGGGGCCGCCAGGGCATCGTTTTCCAGGGTCTGCGCCAGGGGGCGCGCGGGTGCGTGACGCGCCACGCCATCAAGCTGTTCGATCCCTCCATCTACGGGACGGTCAAGAAGTACTGGTACGACATGGGCCGCGTCGCCAGCCAGATCTCCCGGCTTCAGACCGTGAATTCGCCCAATCTGGCGGGCCGCGACATCTACGAGGAGGCCAACGGGGTCGGGTACGTCCAGATGGAGGCCATCGACGGCCTCGACATCCATCAACTGATCTACGGACGCCATTTCGACCGGGTGAAGGCGCGGTCCACCAACGACGAATGGGCGCGGTTCGCCGACGTGATCTACCGGTTCGAGGAAGGAAAAGTCCGCATCCAGCCGGGGGTCGCCCTGTACATCATGCGCCAGGCCCTGCGCGGCCTCGAGGCCCTGCACGACGCGGGGTTCATCCATTGCGACGTCAAGCCCTCCAACATGATGTGCGACCGCCTCGGGTACATCAAGCTGGTGGACTACGGCCGGGCCAGCATGGTCGGCGAGAAGATCTCGTTCCTCCTCGGCAGCCCGCTCTACATGGCCCCGGAGATCCACCGGCGCGAGCGGTACCTCGTCGGGTCCGACCTGTACAGTCTCGGGCTGGTCGGTCTCGAGATGCTCCGGGGCGAGGCCCTCGTGGACTACAGCCACATGAACGAGGCCGAGCTGCTGCGGTTCAAGACCGAGGAACTGCCCGGTCGTCTGGTGGACATGCTCCCCGCGCATGTCCGCCGCAACGGCGAGTTCGTCGCCGTCCTCCGGAAGTTCCTGGACCCCGATCCGGCCAACCGTTTTGCCAACGCCCAGGAAGCGGAGACGGGCACCATCGGGCTTGCCTTGCTGCACAAACAGCTTACAATGCTGGGGAAAGATTCGCAGTACGACCGGGATCTGGAGAGTTACTTGGCGAAATTGTTTCCGCCGGTGGGTGCCGCGCCGGACTGGGAGGGTCTCATGGCCTGAGCAGGTCCGGTTTTTTGGTTAAACAGAAAGAGAAGGTTAGTTGAATGAATGTGTTGCACATCTGTGCGAATCCCAAGCCGGCGGAGGAGTCGGTGTCCAAGCAGCTGTCGATCGCGTTCATCTCGACCGTGATCGAGCGCAATGCGGACGCGGAGATCAACAATGTTGATCTGTACCAGGACCCTCCCCCCTTTCTGGATTACAAGGCCTACCGCGCGATGTGGGTGCCCGCCTTCGATCCGACCTACAAGCCCTCGAAGGACGAACTGAAGGCGACCGAGTACGCCGACCGGCACGCCGCCATGTTCAACGAGGCGGACGTGCTCGTGCTGACCATGCCGATGTGGAACTTCTCGGTTCCGGCGATCATGAAGGCATGGATCGACCAGGTGATCGCACCCAACCGCTCCTTCCGGTTTGACATGGAGCCGGAGGGACTGAAGATCACGCCCCTGCACAAGATCAGGAAGTTGATGCTGCTGGTCTCCTCCGGCGGCGTCTACCGGGAAGAGGACGCGCGCGACGCCCTCACCCCGGAGATACGATCCGCCTTCGAGTTCATCGGCATTACCGACTTCTCCGTCGCGTGGGCGGACGGCCAGACCGCCGTGACCTACGGCGACCACGAAGAGCGGAAGCAGACCGCGCTTGACGCCGCGGTGGAAGCCGCCGAAGACATGGTCGAATCTGACCTGGGCCAGCCCGCCTGATCCGGACGCGGGCGGCCGCGGAGGCCGTAGCATGACGCGAAAGAATCCCGTCCCGTGCATCGGGGATGAACTGGAGCACTGCCTGTGCGGGGTTGTGTCGCATCTCCGGAGTTCCTACGCCGACGTCGGCGGGGATCGGCCCGACAGCCTGCTCCGTGCCTACCCCGACGCCACGCGGATCGTCGACGGACTGAAGTCGCTGATCGACGCGATGTTTCCCGGACGCGTGTTTCCGGCCGATATCCAGGGCGACGAGGTGGGGATCTTTCTCATGCGGCGCCTCAGCGCCGCTTGGCGCCTCCTCCGACCGGAGATCGAACGGGCCATCCCCTTCCGATGGCAGGGGGCCGCCGGGCGCACCGAACACGTGGCGGCGGAGGCCGACGCCCGCGCCGAATCCTCGCGCATCCTGCGCGACATCTTCAACGAGCTCCCCAGGGTCCGCGGTCTGCTGGTGGCGGATGTCGAGGCGGCCTACAACGGCGATCCCGCCGCCCTGACCTATGCCGAGGTCCAGCTCGCCTATCCCGGGCTTCTCGCCATCGCTTCGCACCGCCTCGCCCATGAGCTCTATCGCCAGCAGGTGCCGGTGGTGCCGCGCGTAATGAGCGAGTGGACCCATGCCCAGACGGGCGCGGACATTCATCCCGGCGCCCAGATCGGCCCGTCCTTTTTCATCGACCACGCGACGGGGGTGGTCATCGGCGAGACGACGATCATCGGCGGGCACGTGAAGCTGTACCAGGGCGTCACGCTCGGCGCGAAGAGCTTCCCGCTGGACGAGCATGGGCACCCGATCAAGCACATCAAGCGCCATCCGACGGTGGAGGACGAGGTGGTCATCTACGCCCACGCGACCATCCTCGGGGGCGACACGGTCATCGGCCGCGGCTCGACGATCGGGGGCAACGTCTTTCTCACGCATTCCGTGCCGCCGGCGAGCTTCGTCACGATCGAGCACGCCCAGGTGCGGATCAAGCAGAAATAGCGCCCTTCCCAACCTAAAGTCCTTCGGACATGATAGCTAGGCAAGCGCGGGCAGTTTCAAGTC
>CAZSUU010000081.1:0-15485 GCA_964610105.1 uncultured Verrucomicrobiota bacterium
GAAAGCAGGAGTCAACCCCGCTTACATGGCTATCATTGCGACGGGGAGTTTAGGTCCCGGCGCTCTGCACGCCCTGGCGGAGCATGACCCAGTCCGATGACCCACCGGTATCTCGCGCGCGGTCCCGGTCCGGTCATTGCATCTGCTTCTGGCGGTAGGACTCGACCTCCCAATGCTCGATGAAATCGCGCGCGCGGTCGGTCATGAACTGGATGCCCCCGAAGGCCGCGGCCAGGCGCGCCACGAGCGCGCCATCGAGCGCCAGCTCCAGGGCCAGCCGTGCCACCTTCGGCGTGGGGCCTATGCCGAAGATTCCGTCCGGCTGCGCCACGACCCGCGGGGCATACCCCCGGCGCGCGCGGAAGGCGTCCATCCCCTCCCGCGTCAACGGTCCCTCGTAGGGATACGACTTCGCGTAGACGATGTGATCGGGCGAGATGGGGCCGGGCGCCACCGGGAACGGCCCCGAGACGGCCATCTCCGCCCCCTCCGCGCCGAGCAGATCGGCCAGCCGGGCGCGCACCTCCCGCACGCGCCCGTCGGACGGCATCGGACCCGCCGGCAGCACGGGCGTCACGCCGGCCCCGGCGTATTCGGCCCGCAGCGCATCCAGGACCCGCCGGTACGCGCGGCGGATGTCGTCGGCCGAATCGCCGGTGACGAAGAGGCCGTGGTTCTCGAGGAGCAGCACCGCCGGGGGCGTGCCGCGCCGTCGCGCGTAGTCCTGCGCGCGTCGGCGGACATCCATGCACAACGTGTAGCCGGGGTCGATGTAGGGAATCCACAGGGCGTCGGGAAAGAGACGGGAACAGGCCGCCGCGCCGCTTCGGGCGCACGTGAGCCCGTTGACGAGCGCCGGATGCGTGTGAACGACGTAGGTCGCGGCGAGCACATCGTGCAGCGGCGCCTCCACGGACGGGCGGGCCGACTGCCCCGCTCTGACCGCGGCGGCCATGAGTTCCTTCACCTTCGCCTCGCGCGCCGCGGCGTCAGCCGGGAGCGCCTCGCCATACAGCCGGCCGAGCGCCCGGCGATCCATGGCCACGAAGTTCTCCGGGGTCATGCCGGCCAGCGTGGTGCCCGAGGGCTTGACCCAGAGCGTGTCGGCGCTCTTGGCGGACGTGTTGCCGCCGCCGCCCTTGACATAGTCCGGCGCGCCGAACTCGTGCGACAGAGAGGTGATCGTATCCAGAAGTTCATTCATTGTGATCGTCCGCCCAGGGCGGCGAGCCGCCATCCGGCAGCCCTGGCCGCGCCGACATATAGCCGACCCCGGCCGGCGATGCCATGAGAAAGTCCCCGCTCCGGACGTCACGGCACGCCGCCCCGGGCGCATTGTTTGTTTGAGTGCGGAGGCGACCGATGGTAGAAGAAGAGGGTTGCTGAAAGGGGAACGCGATGAAAGGACTGGTGCCGGCTCTCTTGATCGCGGTTTCAACCGCCCACGGGCAGACCACCCTCACCGACAACTTCGATCTGAGCGCCGGCGTGGGCTTCAAGCTCGGCGCCGATGCGGGGCCGGGGCCCGTGATCCTGCCGGGCGATCCCTATGCCGGGAACTACCTTCGGCTGGTCACCGACGGCATCCAGAGCCAGGTCAATCACTGGGTCTACCCGAGCCTCGCGCCCGGCGGGTACGACAACATCACGACGGAGTTCGACTTTCGCGGCATCGACGCCATGACCAACCAGAGCGCCGACGGTTTCCACTGCATGCTGGTGCCGACCGCCTACTACGACGTCTACGGCGACGGTCCGAACGTGACGGCGGAGGAACCCAATATCACCAACGCCTTCGCCGTGGGTTTCGATTTCCACCCCGCCGACGGCGGAGCGCCGGTCAACGACGTCTCGGCCCACTGGGACGGCTACGAGCACGTCAACCACCGCGCTCCCACCAACGCCATCAAGCTCGACAACCAGCAGTTCCACCACGCGAAGATCGAACTGACGCGCGTGGGCAACAGTTCGGTCGCCAGGGTTACCCTGACCCCCGACGTCAGCGGCGTCGCGGGCGCGCCGTGGGTGGCCTTCCAGCAGATGTTGCCGCTGATGTTCCCCTACGAGAACCGCATTCAGCTCGGCGCGCGCACGGGCGGGCGCGACATGAGCGTCGACATCGACAACCTGAGCGTCTCCTGGGATTCCCCCACCATGGCGTCGATCCCCACCCTCGTGACCAACCGTCTGCTGCAGGACTTCGACACCCTGGGGACGACCAAGGCCACGGCGGGCCAGCACACGGGCTCGGACACGACCTGGTTCCGGCCGGGCGTCCTCCCGATGGACAGCGGAACAGGCCGCGGCGTCTATGCGCGCCTTGTGCACGATCTGGTCAACAGCTCGCGCAACAGCCTCGCGTTCCACCAGGCCGGCCCTTCGCTGGCCCCCTCGCAGATCACGTCGTTCGACTTCCGCATGCAATCCGCGGGGAACTCCGCCGACGGCCTCGGATTCCTCTTCCTCCCCACGCGCGCCCACGGGGTCGCGGGAGGGGTGAACAACGCCACCTTCGGCAATTACGCCTTCGAGGAACCCAATCTCGCGAACACCCTCGCGGTCGGCCTCGACCTGTACGACCAGGTGAACGACGTCTCGGTGCACTACAACGGCGCCGAACGCACCAACGTGCGGGTTGATCCGACACTGATCGACCTCAACAGCGGCCAATGGCACCGGGCGGTGGTGACCAACGAGGTTGTCCCGGGCGGCATGAAGGTCAGCGTGGCCCTCACGCCGGACATCGACGGAACGCCCGGGACGCCGGTGTCCGCCATCGTGGACCAGTTCGTCCCCGGTCTGAGTCCCTACGAGTGGCGCGCGCTGCTCGGCGCCCGGACGGGCGGCTCCTACATGAACGTGGACGTCGACAACATCGGCGCGGTCCCGGGTCCGAAGGACACGTCCCTCGGCCACACGTACCAGGATTTCGACACCGGGCACACGTACTACGAGGCATGGAAACAACCCGCCGCCAATACGACCCCGCTCGCGATCCTCAACGACGGCGCCGCCAACGGGAACTACCTCCGCCTCACCACCACCAACCAGACCAACTGCCGGAATGCCATCTCGTTTGACCGCGCGCCCGACGGCGGACTCACCGGGCCGGGCAAGGTGACGATTCTGGACTTCGATTTCCGGGCGACCGAGTACAACACCAACGGCATCCCGGCCGACGGCCTCGGTTTCCTTCTCATTCCCACCGCCACGTACGGCCCAACGGGCGAAGGCGCGTTCTATCAGTCCGGCTTCCCCGATCCGGAAGAGCCGAACCTGATCGGCGCCCTCGCGGTGGGCGTGGACCTCTACGACAAGAGGGCCGGCGTGAACGACGTGTCGGTGCACTGGGACGGATGGGAGATGCAGAACGTGACGCTGGATCCGGCGACGCAAGTCTCGCTGTCGGACGGGTTCTTCCATCACGCGAAGCTGGTGGTCAACTGGGGCGCGGCCGACTCAGCCGTGACGCTGGTGGTGACCTCCAACTCGCTGGTCCAGCCCGGGCCACCGCTGGTGGTGATCGACAACATGACCATCCTGGGACTGGCCGGATACGACTACCGTGTCGAAGTCGCCGCCCGCACCGGCGGCCAGACGTGCGCCCTGGATCTCGACAACATCCAGGTCCGCACCCTTGCGACGAACAGTTACGCGGCCTGGATCGCCCGCTTCCACGGCCTCCTTCCGCAGCAGCGCGATCCGGACGCGGATCCGGAAGGTGACGGGCAGCCGAATCTCGTCGAGTATTTCGCCGCCACCGATCCGACGTCGGCGCAGGGGCAGCTCATTCAATCGGCGGTCTCGGAGACGTCGTCCATCACCTTCGAATTCCGCCGCAGCACGAACATCCCCGATCTGACCTACGCGTACGAATGGTCGACGGACCTGCAGGAGTGGTTCCCGGCGGACGCGAACCATGTGTTCACGGAGATGTTCATCACGGGCGACGGCACGTATGACCTGGTGCGGGCGACCCTCGCCACCACCCCGCCCGAACCGCGGGTTTTTGCGCGCCTCCGGATCACGCTGCCGTAGCCCGTTTTCGAGCCGGATAATGGTGCGAATCAGGGCTGCAGAAGTATGGCGTTCGGCTTCCCCGTCGTCGGGCGGGGCCATGCAGGCGGCGCCGTGGCACGGGAGCACGCGCGGGTCTGCGTAGCACGGTTGAACGCCAGAAACACCCTGGTTGCGGCCCGCCGCCTCAGGCCTCCTCGATCACCTTGCAGCCGAGGGCCTCGGCCAGGGCGTAGACGGGCTCCTTCAGATCGCCGTAGAAGGTGACCCGGTGCCAGCCCCACCGGTCCCACTCGGTGAACAGCTTCTCGATGTCGCCGACCGGTTCCGCGCAGAGCTTCGTGCGGCAGGCGCGGTCGTCCGGATCGTTCGCCACCGCCCAGGCGCGGTGAAGGACGACCTGACCGTCTTCCGAGAACTTCAGCGACGTCGTCATGTGGCCCACCGGCAGGATGGAGCGGACCGCGGCCCCCTGCCGGTCTTCGGAGTGCGTGAGGATCTCGAAGGGATTCCGGCGACCGTCGGGACCGAAGACGCGATTGGACGCCACGCAGTGCGCGTAGATGATCTGGCGTTTCGCCGTGTCGATCACGGGATCGGAGATGTAACCCGGTCGCCCCTGCGTCAGGGCGGAGATCGCCACCATGGTCGCCGTCGACCGCACGTCGCACTCGCAGGCGCCCACGAGTCCCTCGTTCACCAGCTCGTGGAAACCCAGGCAGGGGTACGCGTGGATGTGCCCGCCGTAGAATCCGCCCAGGCAGTTGATCGTGATGGCATTGGCGCCGTGTTTCCGGAGCACGGATTTCATGCCCAGATACATGGCCGCGGAGGCCACCAGCGTCTCGCGGCTCACCCCTTCCACCTTCGCCGCGGCCTGCTGCCAGCGGTTGGCCAGCGCGCGGCTCGCGTCCGGATCGGCCGCCTTCCAGGCCTCGTTCACCTCGGCGAACGCGACGTGTTCGAGCGGGATGCCGATGATCGGTTTGCCGGGCCCCGACTTCTCGTCCCGCACGGCGAGGATCTTCGACGCCTTCATTCGCCGGACGCACTCGTCGGGCGAAAGGGTCTGGCACCGATCCGCCTCCGATCCGCGGCGATCCGGACGCGGCGTGCGGGAGGTGCGAACGGCCGCCGCAAGCGCCGCGAACCCCGCGGCGCCCGCCGCTTTCGCTTCGCGGATGCACTTCACCGCCTCCGCGACGTCCCGGATGTTCGACGAGGCCACGAACCCGACATTCGGCGTCGCCTTCCGCAGGAATCCGGCGGTGTACACCAGGAAGCCGCCGCTGCCGCCGAACTGGAAGTCCACGTAGAGGACCGGCTTGCCGGATTCGGCGATCGTCTGCACCACCCGGTTCCAGCAGTTCAACTGGAACACGACATAGCCGTCGACCGGCGCGGCCGTGTCGGCCTCGAGCACCTGTTTCGCCTGTTCCGGCCCCGTGGCGGTGGACGTGACGAAGTCGAATCCCGGGCAGCGCCGGGCGAGCTCCTCCCGGAACCGCGCCATGGCCGGCCGGAAATCGAATCCCTTGTTCGGCCAGTCCGGGCGTTCCTGCACGTCGGCGTGCAGCGCGTACACCAGCCGGACCTTCACTCGCTCCGCCGCCGGCGCCGGTCGAAAGACCGCGCACCCCGACATCGCGCCCGCGGCGCCGAGACAGGCCGCGCACCCCCCCCGGAGAAACCGCCGGCGATTCACCCCCCCCGCGCATCCCGTGGCCGTCCTCTGCCCGCTCATACCGTCACGCCTCCCGCTCTTTTCCGGTTGACACCCATTGCATGTTTCCATAGATGGTAACTATTTCAATCTATGGAAATTTCGTCAAGCAGAAATCCGAGGGCTGGAAGGCGTGGGGCGTCCGCGGAGCCCGGCCAGGCGACCGGGGTGCCGGCGCTGGCGAGGGGGCTGCGCGCGATGGAGATCCTCGCCGACCATCCCGAGGGGCTGGGGCTGGTGGATCTGGCCGGGCGGCTCCACGTGCCGGTCAACAGCGTCCTGCGGATCGCCCTGACGCTCTGCACCCTCGGCTTCGCCCAGCGCGACCCGACCAGCCGGCGGTTCTCGCTCACTCACCGCCTGCTCACCATCGGCTACCGCGGGCTCGGCGAGAGCAACCTCCTCGACCGCGCGCTCGACGTGATGCGCGAGCTGCGCGACCGGCTGAAGGAGACCGTGCTGATCGGCGTGCCGAGCGGGGACGGGGTGGTCTGTCTCGAGCAGGCGCCGTCGCTACACCCCTTCAAGTTCACGGTGGATCCCGGCCTGCATGCGCCGTTTCACAGCAACGCCCCCGGCAAGGCCATCTGGGCCTTCCTGCCGCGGGGCAGGCGCGACGCCCTCCTGGCCGGCCTGCCCCTGCCCGCCGTGACCCCCCGCACCATCACCGATCGCGCGCTGATGGCGCGGGAACTGGAACGGGTGCGGCGCCGGCGCTACGCGACCGACCGCGGCGAGAACCTGGAGGGCTGCCACTGTGTCGGATCGCCGATCCTCGACCACCGCGGCGAGCCGGTGGCGGCGATCTGGATCACCGGCCCGGCCGAACGTCTTCCCGAGACCCTCTTTCGTCGGGTCGGCCCGGTCGTCGCGGAGCACGCCGCCCGCGTCTCGCGGCGCCTGGGCGGCCGGCCGTGACCGCGGGTGTCAGATCCAGTCCAGCACGACCTTCCCCGACCGGCCGGAGCGCATCACCTCGAAGCCCTTCTCGAACTCGGTGAAGTGGAGCCGGTGGGTGATCACCGGCCGGATGTCGAGCCCGGAGAGCAGCATCGAGGTCATCAGATACCAGGTTTCGAACATCTCACGCCCGTAGATCCCGCGCAGGGTGAGCATGTTGAAGATCACCTTGTGCCAGTCGATCCGCACATCCCGGCCCGGAATCCCGAGGAGGGCGATCTTGCCCCCGTGGAACATGTGGTCCACCATGTCGCACAGGGCCTCCGGCTGGCCGGACATCTCCAGCCCGACATCGAAACCCTCCTTCATGCCGAGCTCCCGCATGACGTCGTCGAGCGACGACTCCCGCGCGTTCACCGCGCGCGTGACGCCCAGGCGGCGCGCGAGGTCGATGCGGTACGGGTTGACGTCGGTGATCACCACGTACCGCGCGCCCGCGTGCCGCACGACGGCCGCGGCCATGATGCCGATCGGCCCGGCGCCCGTGATCAGGACGTCCTCCCCGAGCACCGGGAACTGGAGGGCGGTATGGACGGCGTTGCCCAGCGGATCGAAGCACGAGAGCACGTCCTCCGGGATGCGCGGGTCCGCATGCCACACGTTGGACGCGGGAAGGGCGAGATACTCGGCGAAACAGCCCGGGCGGTTGACCCCCACCCCGCGCGTGTCCTTGCACAGATGCCGCCGCCCGGCCAGGCAGTTGCGACAGCGGCCGCAGACCAGGTGGCCCTCGCCCGACACCAGGTCGCCCACCTTGAACCCCTCCGCGTTCGAGCCGACGGCGGCGACCGTGCCCATGAACTCGTGCCCGACCGCCATCGGCACGGGGATGGTCTTCCGCGCCCATTCATCCCAGTTGTAGATATGCACGTCCGTCCCGCAGATGGACGTGCGCCGCACGCGGATGAGGACGTCGTTGATGCCGATCTGCGGCTCGGGGATATCCTCGAGCCACAGCCCCTCGCGCGCCTCGCGCTTCACCAGTGCCTTCATGCCCGCCACTCCTCCCGCCCGCAGACGCTCCCGGGGCTTCGGACGCCATGTATATCGCCTTTTCGGGCGTTTTGCACGGCTTTGCGAAGCCTCCTCGGGTTCGTCATTCGTGTTTCGGATTCTCGCCGTATCGCGGTAAGATCGCCCGAAATCGAAGGAGTTCCGCAGATGAAGAACAGGGCGATGCTGGCGTGGGTGGCGGCGGGGATGGGCGGGTCGTGCGCGTGGGCGGCGGACGCGCTGAACGAGCCGGTGGAGTGCGTGCTGCCGTTGATGGGCACGGACAGCAGCTTCAAACTCTCGTCCGGCAACGTGTATCCCGCCATCGCCCGGCCATGGGGCATGAACTTCTGGACCCCGCAGACCGGCAAGATCGGCGACGGCTGGACCTACTCGTACGACGCCGACAAGATCGCCGGCATCAAGCAGACGCACCAGCCGAGTCCGTGGATCAACGACTACGGCCAGTGGGCCGTCCTGCCGGTGGCCGGCCGGCGCGTGTTTCACCAGGACGACCGTCCGAGCTGGTTCTCGCACAAGGCGGAGAAGGCGGCCCCCCACTACTACAGCGTGTACCTGGCGGACTACGACACGACGGTGGAGATGACCCCGACCGAGCGCGCGGCCCTGTTCCGCGTGACGTATCCGAAGACGGACGAGGCCTACCTCGTGGTCGACGCGTTCGACAAGGGTTCGCAGGTGAAGATCCTGCCGGAGGCGCGCCGCATCGTCGGTTGGTCCAGCCGGAACAGCGGCGGCGTGCCGGCGAACTTCCGGAACTACTTCGTCCTGGCGTTCGACCGGCCCTTCCGGTCGGCGCATGTCTGGAAGGACAAGGAGTTGAAGGAGGGGCAGCTCGAGATCCAGGACAACCACGTCGGCGCCCTGGTCCAGTTCCAGATCGGGGCGCGCGGGGACCGTGTCCATTTCCGGGTGGCGTCGTCGTTCATCAGCCCGGAGCAGGCCGAGATCAACCTCCGGGAGCTCGGCGACGACGACTTCGACACCGTGCGCGAGAAGGGACGCCAGGTCTGGAACCGCGAGCTCGGACGGATCGCGGTCGAGGGCGGGACGCTCGATCAGCGCCGCGTCTTCTACACCTGCCTCTACCGGTCGCTGCTCTTCCCGCGTTCGTTCCACGAGACCGACGCGGCGGGAGAGGTCGTGCACTACAGCCCGCACACGGGCGAGGTGAAGCCGGGCTGGTACTTCACCGACAGCGGATTCTGGGACACCTTCCGCTCGCTCTTCCCCCTGCTGAACTTCCTCTATCCCTCGGTCAACGCGAAGATGACCGCCGGGCTGGAGAGCTGCTATCGCGAGAGCGGCTGGTTGCCGGAGTGGGCCAGTCCGGGGCACCGGGACTGCATGGTCGGGAACAACTCCGCCTCCATCGTGGCCGACGCATGGCTCAGCGGCGCGCGGGGCGGCTACGACATCGAGACGCTCTACCGGGCCGTGCTGCACGGCGCCGAGCATGCCCACCCCACGATCGGCTCGGTCGGCCGCAAAGGGGCGAAGGAGTACCTGGAGCTCGGCTACGTCCCGCGCGACGCCGGCATCAACGAGAGCGCCGCGCGCACCCTGGAGTACGCGTACGACGACTGGTGCATCTGGCGCCTCGCTGTCGACCTGAAGCGCCCGCAGGAGGAAATAGACCGCTTCGCGAAGCGCTGCCAGAACTACCGCCTGCTCTTCCATCCGGAGAAGAAGCTGATGAGCGGGAGGAACAGGGACGGCTCGTTCGACAAGGACTTCAACCCCTTCAAGTGGGGCGGCGATTTCACGGAGGGGTGCAGCTGGCACTACTCGTGGTCGGTGTTCCACGACGTCCGGGGGCTCATCGGTCTCATGGGCGGACGGCAAGCCTTCACGGCGAAACTGGACGAGGTGTTCGCCCTGCCGCCCGTGTTTGACGAGAGCTACTACCGCGGCGTGATCCACGAGATCCGCGAGATGCAGATCATGAACTTCGGCCAGTACGCCCACGGCAATCAGCCGATCCAGCACATGATCTACCTCTACGCCTATGCGGGGGAACCGTGGAAGACCCAGCACTGGGTTCGGGAAGTGATGGAACGTCTCTACACGCCCACGTCGGACGGCTACTGCGGCGACGAGGACAACGGGCAGACCTCGGCCTGGTACGTGTGGTCCGCCCTCGGCTTCTATCCCGTCTGCCCCGGCAGCGGCGAGTACGTGCTGGGGGCGCCGCTCTTCCCCAAGGCGACCGTCACGCTCGAAGACGGGAAGAAGGTCGTCATCACGGCCTCGGGCAACAGCGCCGCAAACCGCTACATCCGGAGCATGAAGGTCAACGGCCAGGACTACACCCGGAACTTCCTGCCGGCCGATCTGCTGAGACGGGGCGCGCAGATCGAGCTCGATATGGCGTCCGAACCCAACACGAAGCGCGGCACCGACGCCGCCGACGCGCCCTATTCGTTCTCGAAATGAGGCTCCTTCTCGGCTTCATGAACGGCCCCGAGCATGTCCGCGGCGGTGGCGCCACGCGGCGCGTCGGCCGCCTCACACGGGGTCTCCCGTGATCATCCGCGTCATATCCGGAGGACAGACGGGCGTGGATCAGGCCGCCCTGCGCGCCGCACGAAGAGCCGGGCTTAAGCGCGGCGGATGGTGTCCGCCGGGGCGCGCCTGCGAATCCGGGAGGATTCCGGCCTCCCTCCCTTTGAAGGAAGCACCGATGGAGTGCAGTCCCGATGCTCCCGGCATTCCGCGGTCCTTGCGCACGGAATGGAACGTGAGAGACTCGGATGCGACCTTGATCATCCGGCCGGGGTCCGGCCGCGAGACCGATGACCCGGGTACGGACTGGACCGCACGATGCGCGGCGCGATACCAACGCCCGTTGCTCACCTGCGATCCGGACGCTCCGCGGGCAGCGGACGCTGTCGGCCGATGGCTGGCGGAACACGCTGTTCGTACGCTGAATGTCGCGGGGCCAAGCGAAGCGGCCAGCCCCGGCATCGGCGACGCGGCGTTCCGCTTCCTTCTTGCCGTGTTTGCCGGTGCAATAAAGCAGGAGGCGGAACGTTGTCATGGCTAATGTTGAAGAGGGTCCAACGTGGACCCTGCGACATCGTGTGACGGGAAGGAGTCGCGACGATGAAGAAGTTCGGTTGGACAATGATCCTGGCGGTCGCGTGCTGCCTGGCGGCCTCGCTGGCCGCCTCGGCGGCTGACGAGAAGGCGGGCGGCGAGGCACGCCGGGCGCCGGGGAAAAGGCCCGATGCCGGCGAACGCTTCAAGGCGATGGACACCGATGGCAACGGTTCCATCTCCCTGGCCGAGTGGAAGGCCGCTCACGAGAAGCGGATCGCCGCCATGAAGGAGCGGATGGGCGACAAGTTCGATGCATCGAGGGTTCCCAATCCCGAGGATGCGTTCAAGAAACTCGACAAGGACAACGACGGGAAGCTCACCAAGGAAGAGGTTGCGGCCGGCCGGCCGGCCGGCGATCGGCGCGGTCCCGGCGGCAGAGGCGGGGGCGACAAGCCCGCGGGCGGCGAAGGCGCCGCCAAGTAAGCCGGTGGTCGGGCCCCCCGAACGATCCCGATTCTGATGAACGGACCCCGCGGCCGCATGCCGCGGGGTCTGCTCTGTCGTCCATGCGAGGGTCAGCGGCTGTCCGAAGACGCTCCGCCCCATCGCTCTACCGGCGCGCCGTCTACGCCACGTGCATGGCGACTCGGCCGGTCTCGGCGCCGCGGTGCGTCGTGCGCAGCGCCGGCTTCCCGTTCGTCCTGAAGAAGTCATCGGGCAGGGCCCTGATCGCCGGGACGTTCACGTTGAAGGCGTATCCCTGCTCGGCCAGATCCTCCAGGTCCAGGAAGTCACGGAGATCATGCAGGCGCATGTCGAAATGGGTGGAGGGCTTGAAGGGGTCGTCCCGCGAGCAGAACCGGAGGGTCAGGGTGTTCCCTTCCATCCCCCGCATTCTCTTGTCCTCATCCACGGCCTGTCGGTAGTCCAGGAAAGTCCCCTCGAGGTAGACCAGGCTGGGATCGGCGTCGTCTTGGTGGCTCGCCGGGACGGGGCAGAGATTGACCACGGCGCCCGCCTTCTGCTCCTCGGGATTCTCGCCGAAGTCCCTCCGGCCGTCCTTGCCCGGCAGATCCATGTACGGGTGTATGGTGCTGATTCTCCCGTAGTACGCGCCGTTCTCCATTTCGCGGAACCGCAGTATCAGGGGCCACGTGACGATGACGAACACGTATCGGTAGTAGCGCCTTTCGAAGCCATAGCTTCGCACGGGAGTCAGGCCCATTATGATCCTGTTTGGCATTCCGGTAGACCTCCCCCTTCCCCACTGACCCTGTCGCTCACCCCTCGCACCACCGTGCGCACCCCCGCTCACCCGTCCAACGGCACCGCCCTGACCTCCTGCGATCCGGCCAGCGTATTCTCGCTCGATGCCCTGTCAAGAACAAAGACCGAACAAAGACCGATTTCTGCTCCGGGACCGGCGTGACGGGAAGCTCGCGCGTGTGCCGCAGGCAGACCAATATGCTTGACGCGGATGACGCCGCGAGGCATCTCAACGCACACGGTTGATGAACGGCGGCACCGACACGAAGGCTCGATCTGCGGCAAGGACGGCGCGTCCCGGATCCGAGGGCGGGCCGGAGGTCCTCGCGCGGCGATGGCCATGTCCCGGTCCCCGGACCGGCGCCGTCGGACGGACATCGAGGACCCTGGCCTGTCTCGCTCTCGGCCTCCTCGTTCCGTCCTCCCTCATCGCCGATGAAGTCGGCGATCTCGGCGCGCCGGTTGCGGATTCAGGCTTCGCTCCTCGCACGGTCGGCGGCGATCCGAAGGCTCGCGCTTCCGTGCTGGCCGCCACCCGGTATGACCACGGAAACCCGACGGCGTACGAGCAGTTGATGCTTGAGCTGGTCAACCGCGCCCGGGCAAACCCGGGCGCCGAAGCCGCGCGCCTCGGCATCGACCTCAACGAGGGGCTCGCGCCGGGCACGATCCAGGATACGCCGAAACAGCCTCTCGCCTTCCACCCCCTGCTCATCGCGGCCGCTCGCGCGCACAGCCAGTGGATGTTGGACAACGACATCTTCTCGCACACCGGGGAGGGCGGCACGACGCCCAAGGATCGCATGGGCAGCGCGGGCTACGTCTTTTCCGGCGCCTGGGCGTTGGGCGAGAACATCGCGTGGCGCGGCACGACCGGCCCCTTTGACGTGGGACAATACACCGTGGCCCTTCACGACGCGCTCTTCCGCAGCGCGGGCCACCGCAACAACCTCTGCACCGCCGGATTCGACGAGGTCGGACTTGGAGTGGTCCAAGGGGTGTTCACCACCACGGAATCCTATAATGCCCTGATGGCGACGCAGGACTTCGCCAAGTCCGGCTCCACGCCCGGCCCGCTGCTGACCGGCGTGGTCTTTGCCGACGCGGACGGCGACCGTTTCTACGACCCCGGGGAGGGCGTCCCGGGCATTGCCGTGGCGCCGGAGCAGGGAGACTTCTTCGCCGTGACCTCCCCCTCCGGGGGTTATGCCCTGCCGTATCCCGCCGGCGCCGGACCCGTCGGGGTGACGTTCTCCGGCTCTCCGCTGGTCGCGCCGGTCTCTCGCACGGTCCATCGCGCCGGCGAGAACGCCAAGCTCGATCTCGATCTGGCGACGGTGCGCGCCGCTGCGTTTCTCGGAGGCACATTGCGCTATTCCAGCGGCCTCGGGCATCAGTTCGACGTCGTGGGCACACCCGGCATGGAGTTCCACCTGGAGTACTCCACGGACCTGGTGACCTGGGCGACGCTCCAGCCGTACACCCTTGCGACCGGTCCCCTCCCCATCTCCCACGCGCCCGCGGACCCGTCCGGCGCGCATTTCTACCGCCTGAGATGGACGGAATGACGGCGGACAAGTCCGACCGTTGGCTGCGCTGAACCGCCCCCGCAGGCCAGGGCCCGGGGCGAGTTCTCGGGCCACCGACGCGATCGCTGTCGTTCCTTCCGTGCCATTCCTCAGCCGATCCCATGCCTTGCCACCTTGGTCCGTCCGCATGGAGCTCTCGCCCGCGGGGTCGAACGTCGTCCTGCGAGCGAATCCAGGCCGCCGATTCGCACGCGGCAATCGAGGCGGCACCGGACGCGGCGCGGAAGGAGCGGCCGGCGATCCCCGACTATGCGTTCGACGTGCACACATCGCGCGGGCGGGCGCGGGGGGCGACGCGCAAGCAGTTCTTCAAGGACGAGTTCGAGGCGCTGCAGCCGAGGTTGCCGGGGCTGTTCGACGACGTGCTGGAGTGAGACGGCGCGTTGCTGGTGGGCTTACCTGTCGGTAGTTGACGCAACGCCTGTCGTGTCTGCCCCATCTCCGCTGCCGCGGATGGGGCAGACCCTACTTGCGCTCCCCCGTTTTTTTCATGGCAGGGTCCTGGAAATGCGGAAGCCGTCGTAGTAGTTCCGGTAGGACGGGTTGTAGCCGCTCCGATACGCGGAACGGCAGTACCTGGCGCTGCTGCCCCAGCCCCCGCCCCGTAGCACCCGGGACGACCCCGACGCCGCACCCGACGGGTCCGTCACCGTCCCGGGATACGATGAGGCATACCAGTCCAGGCACCACTCCCACACGTTGCCGTGCATGTCGTAGAGCCCCCAGGCGTTCGGCAGGTACGAGCCCACCTTCGCCGTCGCCACCGAGGTGTCGCCGTTCTGGGTGTACCCAGACCCACCGTTGTACCAGTACCGCCCCACCTCCGACATATTCGGGCAGGATCCCGTATTCGTCAGGTTCTTGCCCGAGTTCAGCGCCGTCGCCGTCCCCGCCCGGCACGCGTACTCCCACTGCGACTCGGTCGGAAGATCCAGGGTCGCTAGCCCCGTCTTCGCCCGCAGCTTGCCCATGAAGGAATCCGCGTGCACCTGCGACGACTGCGGCCAGTGCGGATCGATCGCGCTGTTGGCCGGGTTCTCCCGAATGTCGTAATAGCTCACCTGTTCCACCGGCCGGGCATCGCGATACGTTGCGTTGTTGAAGTAGCTCGGCCAAGCGCCCATCACCCGCTCCCACTGCTTTTGGGTGACTTCGAAGACCCCGATGTAGAAATCCTTCGTCAACGTCACCTGGTGCTGCGTCTCGTCGCTGTCGCGCCCGAGTTCGCTGGTGGGCGAGCCCATGGTGTAACCGCCCTTGGAGATCAGCCGCATCAGGATGTTGGTCGTCTTGTAGGCGTCACTGTTCGGACCGCCGGGCACGTCGGCCAGCGTCCGGTAGTAGGTCGCCGGGTAACTTTCGGCCTCCGGCCCGCCCGAGACATCGATGACCATGTACTCCCCCGGCGTCGCCACCACCCGGTAGCACATCGGCACGGCGCCGGTCACGCTGCTGCCCTGGGCCGCCTGGATGGCATCCAACACTGCAGCCGCTCCATCGAACGCGCTCCACGGCCCGTCCGCCGACGGCGCCCACTCGACGCGATAATTGTAGTTCGTCCCGCCCACCAGCGCGTTGAACACCACCCGGCCGGTCGAATCGAAGGACTGGATGACCAAATCCTCCCCCCGCGCCGTCTGCACCACGGCGACCACGCCGCAGGCCAGTGCGGCGAATCCTTTCAGCAGGTTTATGCTCATGGCTCCCTCACTGTTCGACCGCATGACGCCAAGCGGACTCCTTTGTGTGGAGCGCAAGGCTCCGCTACGCGTCGAGTCTAAGCAGCGCCGGTCATAATACAAGCTCCGAGTTGCCCCGAACAGCGATTCAGACAGTAGGGAGGCGGCGGGCGGCGCAGCCGTTGGGGCGGGCGG
>CAZSUU010000082.1:0-14769 GCA_964610105.1 uncultured Verrucomicrobiota bacterium
TCACAACTCGTTGCTTATGAACAGCCCGAATCTTGAAACTGTAGAAGATGGGTCATACATTGCCCCCAGTGTTCCACTATTCAAGCACGTCTTCTCTGCGCCCTTTGCGCCTCCGTGTTCAATGCCCCCCGGCTTTCATCGGCGCGGCCCCAGTCGGGGACGCGCGGCCGATGGGGACGCGGTGCCCTCAGCGCGTTACGGATAGATCCGCCCCATGAGCCGCGGGAAGGGGATGGTCTCGCGGATGTGCCGCAGGCCGCAGATCCACGCGAGGGTGCGCTCGAGGCCGAGGCCGTAGCCGCCGTGGGGCACGGTGCCGTACCGCCGCAGGTCGAGATACCACTCGTACGGCGCGGGGTCCATGCCCTCCTCGTGCAGGCGCTCCTGCAGGGCATCGAGGCGGTCCTCGCGCTGACTGCCCCCGATGATCTCGCCATAGCCCTCCGGCGCGAGCATGTCCATGTTCAGCACCACGCGCGGATCGTCGGGCGCCGGCTTCATGTAGAAGGCCTTCACGCCGCGGGGGTAGCGGCTGACGATGATCGGCCGGTCGAACTGGCGCGTCAGGATCGTCTCCTCGTCGCCGCCCAGGTCGTCGCCCCACTGGAACTTCTTCGCGCCCTCGATGTGCGCGGGCCGGTTCTGCAGGTCCGCCTCGAGTTCGTGATGCTGTTCGCGGAGCCGGACGATCTGCTGTTCGATCTTCTCCTGCTGCCAGGCCTTCTTCGCCTCCGCCTTCTGCTGCTCCAGTCCCTCCATCTCCTCCTGCATGCCGCGGAGACGCGCGCGGTCGGCTTCGAGTTGAGCCAGCAGCGCCGCCTGCGTCGCCGGACTGTGCAGCAGGTCGACGGCGTCCGAGTAGGTCAGGCGCGGGAAGGGCGGGGCGATCTTCTCCAGCGGCGCCGGATCGCGTTCGAGGGTCTTCAGGTCGTCCCGGTGACGGGCGAGGACGTCGGCGACGATCCGGCAGACCATCGATTCCGCCAGGTCCATCAGCTCCGGCAGCTCGGCCCATGCCACCTCGGGCTCGAGCATCCAGAACTCGGTCAGGTGGCGGCGGGTCTTGGACTTCTCGGCGCGGAAGGTGGGGCCGAAGCAGTACACGCGCCCCAGCGCCATCGCCGCGGCCTCCAGATAGAGCTGGCCGGTCTGGGCGAGCGACACCTTCTCGCCGAAGTAGTCCACGCCGAACAGCGTCCCGGCGCCCTCCGCGGCGCCGGGGGAGAAGATCGGGGTGTCGATGCGGAGATAGCCCCGTTCGTGAAAGAACTCGTGGATCGAGGTGATGACCGTATCGCGGATGCGCAGGATCGCCACCTGCCTGAGCGAACGAAGCCAGAGATGCCGGTGGGTCATCAGGAAGTCGACGCCGTGCTCCTTGCGGGCGATCGGGTAGTCGGCGACGTTCTGGACGATCTCCACCGCCGTCACGGCCAGCTCCGCGCCGCCGGGGGCGCGTTCGTCGAGGCGAACGGTGCCGTCGACGCGCAGCGAAGACTCCTGGCCCGCGGCCGTCGCCGCGGCGAAGGCGTCAGGGCGCGCCGCTTCCACCACGCACTGGCAGAGCCCCGTGCCGTCGCGCACCAGCAGGAAGATCAGCTTGCCGCCCGTGCGCTTGCCGTACAGCCAGCCCTGCAGACGGACCTCTTCGCCCGCGCGCCTTTTCAGATCGGAGATCCAAGCTCGATTCATGGTGTTCACTCAGCTCCATCGACAATGCACAACAGTCCGCGAGGCCGCGGACACGAGTCCAGCGGCCCCCGCTCCGCCTTCCGCCTTCGCCCGGAGGCTTCGGCGCGACACGTGCATCTGGGCCGGCCGGTCGCGTCTCCACGTCGTCATATCAGGTCAGCGCATGTAGGAGGGGCTTTATGCCCCGATCTTGGGCTGGCAGCCCACATCCTCATTCGTACGTCAGGCCGAAGCCGTAGGGGAACAAGGGCTCGTAGGCGGCGTCGCCCTGGTTGATCGGAACCTGGGCCATGGATCTCGGCCACGTGTGCGGCAGTTTCCCGACCGGCTTCGCGTCGCCGAGCAGGACGTCCGTCACGCCCGCGCCTTCGGTGCCCGGCAACCACGCGGCGAGGAACGCATCGGCCATCTCCAGGGCCTCGCCGAGGATCATCGGCCGGCCGGAGAACAGCACGACCACGAGTGGTTTGCCGGCGGCCTTCGCCGCACGCAGGGCCGCCAGGTCCTCCGCCGCCAGGGCCAGGTCCGGTCGGTCGCCCTTCATCTCCGCGTACGGCTCCTCGCCGATCACCGCCACGACCGCGTCCGCGCCGGCCGCGCCTGTGCCATCCGCCGCGAAGGTGACCTTCTCCGCCCCGAGGGCCTGCTTCAGCGCCGCGAGCACGGTGGTGCCGCCCTCGACGACGCGCCCCTTCTTTCCCTGCCATTCGATGGTCCACCCGCCGCATTGCATGCCCAGGTCGTCCGCGGCGCGGCCGACGACGTGGAGGCGCTTGAGCCCCCTGGCCAGCGGCAGGGCGCGATTCGCGTTCTTCAGCAGGACGAGCGACTGCCGGACGCACTCGCGGGCGACCGCGCGGTGTTCCGCCGATCCGACCTTCGCGAGAAGACCGCGGTCGGTCATCGGCCGCTCGGAGAGCCCCATCTCGATCTTGATCCGCAGGATCCGCCGCACCGCGTCGTCGACGCGCGCCTGCGGCACCTTGCCCTCGGTCACGAGCTGCTTCAGGAGGGTGGCGAACTCGGCATAGTTGTTTGCTTTGCCCGGTCCGTTGGGGATCATGATCATGTCGAGGCCGGCGTTGATCGAGGTCTCGATGTCGCTCTTGTAGTCGCCGGGGAGCTGGTCGATCGCCGCCCAGTCGGACACCAGGAATCCGCGGAATCCCAGCTCGCCTTTGAGCACGTCGGTCAGCAGGCGCTTGTGTCCGTGCATCTTGGCGCCATTCCAACTGTTGTAGGAGACCATGATCGAGCCGGCGCCCGCCTTGATCGCGGCCACATAGCCCGGCAGGTGGATCCTGCGCAGCGTCGCCTCGTCGCATTCCGTGTTGCCCTGGTCCTTGCCGCCGGTGGTGCCGCCGTCGCCGAGGTAGTGCTTGGCGCAGGCGAGGATGGACGCGGGATCGGACAGGCGTTCGCCCTGCAGGCCGCGCACGAAGGCGGCGCCCATCTGCGCCGCCAGCTCCGGTGTCTCGCCGAAGCCCTCGTACGTCCGCCCCCAGCGCTCGTCGCGCGGGACGGCGACGCAGGGCGCGAAGGTCCAGTCGATGCCGGTGCCCGCCACCTCGGCGGCGATCGCGCGGGCGGCGCGTTCGACCAGGTCCGCGTTGCGCGTGGCGCCGAGGCCGACATTGTGGGGGAAGATCACGGCGCCGTTGACGTTGTTGTGCCCGTGGACGGCGTCGATGCCGTAGATGAGGGGGATCTTGAGCCGGGTCTGGAGCGCGCAGGTCTGGTACTCGTCGTACGTGTCCGCCCAACCCTTGGGCGTGATGTCCTTCGGGTCCGAGCCGCCGCCGCTGAGGAGCGAGCCCATGGCGTGGGTGGCGATGTCCTCCTTCTTCGCGAGGGCGAGGATATCGGCCTGAACCATCTGGCCGATCTTCTCCTCGAGCGTCATCTTCGCCAGCAGCTCGCCGGCCTGCTTCTCGACCGCCCCATTGGGGTCGAGGAAGCCGTAGTTCGGTTCCGCGAGGGCGAGCGTGGCGGCCGCGAGACCCAGGCACGCGGCGGGTACAGCAACAAGGCGACGGCTTTCTCTTCCGCTCATGAGAACCTCCGATCGGTTTCGCCGATCCGGCGGCCGGCCGCCGGATCGATGCACGCGATGAAACTCGCACTGCCTCCTGTTGTCAAGCAGCTCATCGGGACGCCTCTCTTATTGTGGGAGCGGCTTTACGCCGCGAGGATCTTCCCCCCAATGCCCCGGGAGATCGGGGCATAAAGCCCCTCCCACAACGCCGCGAGGATCTCCCCCACAATGCCCTGGGAGATCGGGGCATAAAGCCCCTCCCACAATGCCGCGGGGAGCTTCTCCCACACTGCCCCGATCCTCATGGTTGCAGCCACTCGGGATACGGTGTTCCGTCGGCGCGCCCGGGCTGATACCAGATGCGATCCTCATCACGGCAGAAGAAGTAGGGCCATACCTCGTCACCCCTCAGGAGATGCTTCCTGTACGGATTCATATAGATGTAGTGGAACACGGGCAGGAGCGGCTCATCGGGGCGAAGACGATGGTCGAAGAAACCGCTTTGCCAGGCGAGGTTCTTGCGTCGCAGCGCGACGGCTCCGCGCCCTTTGAAGCGGCGGATGGTCTCTGACAGGTCACCCTGTTCGCCGAGGGTGAGGATCGCGTGGAGGTGATCCGGCATCAAGGTCAGCACCCGCAGTCCAAGCCACGCGTCTGCTTCAAGCGATTTGGCCATTGAGAGCAGCGCCTGAGACAGGCCGGGATCCGTCAAGCCGATCTGGCGACCACGCGTGCAGAGAGTGATGAAGTACGAAGCGCCGGCACCCGACCATCGCCCTTTTCGCAGAGCCTGAGATCCGGGCTTGCGGACTTCTGTGCTGTCAGTCACAGTGCCAATCCTTGTCCAGTCTGGTCGCGCTCCCGCACTCTCCTGGGAGATCGGGGCATAAAGCCCCTCCTACACTGCCGCACCGGTGGCCTCTCTTATTGTGGGAGCGGCTTTATGCCGCGAAGAGCTTCCCCACAATGCCGCGATCAGAGCGCATCGAGATGCAGGCGGAAGAAATCGACCGATTGGCCGGGGAGGGGGGTGATGTCGATGTCCACTCGCTCAACGCCACCGCCCAGGTTGGTCACCCGCTGGACAAGAGACTGGGGGTCGATTGGCATCCAATCGGTGAGGTTGGAGCTATGGTCGATGCCGAAGCCGACCCCCAGAGCGCCGCACGCGCGGGTGTAGCCGAGGCCGGGGAGCCCGGCCGACCCTTCGTTGCCGCCGATACGGATTCCGGCCAAGTCGCCGGTGCGAGGCGGCATCTTCAGCGCGTACTCGAAGAGGTTGCACAGACCGTCATTGTCCGGATCCGCCCCGCGACCCCAGACGGTGCCTTCGAGCGCGGGGTTCGCCAGTTCAACGTCGGTGAAGTGGGCGTGTTGCCACATCTCGTAGAGATTCGGCGCCGGTTCATCGGTGTACGAGATCTCGAGATAGGGGCCGTGACTATACTCGGACGCCTTCAGGCCGATGTCGGTGATCGGACTCCGCACGACCATCACCCCATAGTTGGGAACGGTGCCGCAGGCCCATTTCTGAACGAGCAGCGTGACATCGGCCGGCGGGTAGTAGACATGGTCCCAGGTCGTCTGGTGCTCGATCCGCGCCACCCGCTCGGCGAAGTCGCCGCCGGGGGTGGTCCAGTTGGTCGCGGCCGTGGCGCGCGCCCACGTCGTCTCGCCTTCGACCCATGCCCTCGTCACGCGGTAGAAATCCAGGAACTGGCCGGCCTGGTAGTCGGTCTGGTTCCACACGTACAGGCCGATCCGGGCGCTGACGATCCGCCGGTTCAGGACCTCCGGAGGCAGGCTGAACTGGAGAAGGAAGCGCTCGAAGGTGGACAGGTACTGCGTGCTTCCGTAGTTGGTGTTCGGACTCGACGACGACAGGAAGGCGTCGACGATCGGCGTGGTGCCCTCGAGCCGGACCGTGTGGGTCTCGACGGACGGGTCCGAGGTGCGCGCGGTGGCGGAATCGGACGGGGGCGATTCGTGGCCGGCCGCGTCGACGGCCGAGACGCGGTAGGTGTAGTCGGTGGACGGATCGAGTCCCGTGTCGGTGAAGGCGGTCGCGTTGGTCTGCCCGACCAGGGCGCCATTCCGGTAGATCCGGTAGTACGCCACGGCCACATTGTCGGTCGCCGCCTGCCACTGGAGGCCGATCGAGGCGCTCGAGAGCGTCTGGGCCTGCAGGCCGGTCGGGGGCGCGGGCGGCTCCGGGTCGGCCGGCGTGTTCACCGTCAGCTCGTCCGTGGCCGCCGACTCCAGTCCCGCGCCGTTCACGGCGGAGACCCGGTAGGCGTAGCCGGTGCCCGGCGCCACCGTCGTGTCGTTGTAGGACAGACCGGCGGTCTGCCCGCGGTAGGCGCCGTCGCGGTACACGCGATAATGCGAGATGCCCGACTCCGCATCCGCGCCGGCCTGCCAGGCGAGGCTCACGCGCACGGGGGTGACGGTCGTCGCGTACAGGCCGTCGGGCGGGGAGGGGGGGGTCGTGTCGGGATTCGGCCCGGCCCAGCCGCCCAGGCGCGCCCAGAGCCACCACGCGGCGTAGGCCTTCCGGTTTCCGTTCAGCGGCTGGCTGTGGGCCGCGGAGCAGGCGTACCAGTCGACGTTGAGGGTATGGTTGGTCTGCCAGCCGATGGCCCAGTTGCTCTCGCGGGAACCGTTGCCGTCGCCGTCGTAGTCGCAGTTGTCGTCGGCCCTCAGGTTCATGTAGTTCACGGCGCCGTCGGGGTCGTAACTCTCGATGTCGGCGAAATCGTAGAGCGTCTTCCCGTTCGCCACGCAGTAGGCGCGGATCTGCTCGTTGCGCAGGTGCAGGTTCTCCGCCGGACCGCTGCCGTCGAGGTGGCCGGTCATGTAGACGAACCGGACGGCGGGATAGTCCGTCTCCAGCGCATTCATCAGGGACAGGTAGGTGTTGATGTCCGCCTCCGTCGCCGAGGAGACCTGCCCGCACCACGACCAGATGATGACGTTCACCGTCGGGTGGCTGTCCAGGTACGCGCGGGTGGCCGCGGCCCAGGCCGTCCGGTCCGGGTTGCCGAGGTCCTCGGCCCCGGAGAACGGCGAATCGCGCAGGTCCAGCGCCCCGCCCGAGCCGCCGCTGTTCCAGGCGTACAGGTTGGTGGGGTAGCCCAGGCCGTTCATGAACCCGACCAGACCGCTCATCCCCGTGGTGAGCTGGCTGCCGTGCGAGGTGTGGCCGTAGGCGATGTGGAGGGACTGCTTGGCGTTGGTGATCGCACTTTCGGGAATCTGCCGGATGTCCGCACAGGCATGGTCAATGATGAGCGCCTGGCCCGCCGCCGGGGACAGCAGGGCGGGGGATGCGAGCAACAGGCCCAAGGACGCCGCGGAACCGACCACGCGTACGATCTTCATAACACCCTTATCGCGAGTAGATTACAGTCACAACATCCGAACCCCTGGACGGAAGGCCGCGACGGCCTCGCATCGCTTCCCGCCGCCGCTGCCCGGGCCTCCCGCGGCCCTCGCATAGAGGGAAGCAGAAAGAATGCCATGAATCCGTTCTTTACAACCGGCCGGTCCGCGCGTACCGTCCCGCCCGGAAAAACGAGAGAGAAAGGCAAGAGACAGGAATAAAGGTGTATAGAGGGTATGGATAGCGCTTCAAAGACGGCGATCAAGCAGGACTACCAGCGTCACGCCCGGGATACGGGCTCGTCGGAAGTCCAGGTGGCTTTGCTGACCTCCCGAATCAACGAGCTGACGGAGCATCTCAAGGTCTACCGAAAGGACCACAGCTCCCGGCGCGGGTTGATCATGATGGTGAGCAAGCGCCGCCGCCTGCTGGATTACCTCCGGCGCACCGACCGTGAGTGCTATCAGAAGGTCGTCGAGAAACTGGGCCTGCGCCACTGAGGAGCGGGTCGCGCCACCGGCCGTACATCGGAGGTCCGGACGGGGCGCACGGAGGCGGCCCCCGGGCTGTCGGGTCATCCCCTCCGCCGGTTGCGACGCATACCCCCACCTCGCATGAGGAGGCGGTCCCGCCTGCATTCCGTTCGACAAAGGAAACATGAACAACACGAAATCCGTGGAAATCGAAGTCGGGGGCAAGAAGGTCACCCTCGAAACCGGACTGCTCGCCCAACAGGCGGCCGGCTCGGTCACCGTCCGCATGGGCGATACCGTCGTCATCTCCGCTGTCACCACCACCGGGAAGCCGCGCGAGGGCGTGGACTTCTTTCCCATGCAGGTGGAGTACCGCGAGAAATTCTATGCCGCCGGCAAGATGCCGGGCGGCTACTTCAAGCGCGAGGCGCGGCCAACCGAGCGCGAGATCCTCGTCGCCCGGATGACCGACCGGCCCATCCGGGCGCTGTTCCCCGAGGGCTTCAAGAACGAGATCCAGATCAACAACGCCCTGCTGTGCGCCGACGGCGAGAACGAGTCGGACGTGCTCAGCATCATCGGCGCCAGCGCCGCGCTGACGTTGTCCGACATCCCGTTCATCGGGCCCATCGGCGCCGTCCGCGTCGGTCGCATCGAGGGGCAGTTCGTGCTGAATCCCGGCCACTCGCAGCTCCCGCAGAGCGACCTCGACCTGATCTACGCCGGCACCCGCGAGAAGTTCCTCATGATGGAAGGCACGGCGCAGGAAATCAGCGAGGCCGACTTCCTGGCCGCGATGAAGTTCGGACACGAGGCGGTCGTGAAGATCATCGACGCGCAGACCGAGCTCCGCCGGGCGCTGGGCAAGGCGGACAAGGTCGTGCCCGACGTGTCGGCGGTGGATGCCGCGACGCTGGCCCGGGCCCGCGAGATCGCCGGCGCGGCGATGTCGGAGGCCATGGCGATCGTCGGCAAGATCGAACGGCAGGACCGGGTGACCGCCATCAAGACGGACCTGAAGGAGAAGCTCCTGGCGGCCCTGCCGGACATGACGGACAGTCAGTTCGCCGCCGTTTTCGATGCGCTGGAGATCGAGGTCGTCCGCCGGCAGGTCCTGGAGAAGGGCCTGCGCATCGGCGGTCGCGGGTTTGACGAGCTGCGCCCGCTGCACGGGCAGGTGGGCATGCTGCCGCGCACGCACGGTTCGGGCCTTTTCATGCGCGGCGACACGCAGGCGCTGGCCGTGGTCACGCTGGGCACGCACGACGACGCCCAGGAACTGGACGCCATCGCCGGCGGCGCGGAGGAGAAGCGCTTCCTGCTGCACTACAACTTCCCCCCGTACTCCGTCGGCGAGGTCGGCCGGCTGGGAGGCACGAACCGCCGGGAGGTCGGCCACGGGGCGCTCGCCGAGCGCAGCATCCGCCCGATGATGCCCACGGACTACCCGTACACCGTGCGCGTGGTCTCCGAGATCATGGGTTCCAACGGCAGCTCCTCGATGGCCAGCATCTGCGCCGGAACGCTCGCCCTGATGGACGCCGGCGTGAAGATCAGGAAGCCCGTCGCGGGCATCTCGATCGGGCTGTTCAGCGACGCGGCGAAGGCGATCCTGGTCACCGACATCCTCGGCGCCGAGGATCACTGCGGCGACATGGATTTCAAGATCGCCGGCACCCGCGACGGCATCACCGGGTTCCAGGTCGATCTCAAGGTGCACGGGCTGGACTGGCGGCACGTCGAGGGCGCGCTGGGCAAGGCCCATGACGCGCGCATGAAGATCCTCGATTTCATGCAGGGCATCATCGCCGAACCGCGGCCGGATCTTTCCCCCTATGCCCCGCGCGTGGAAGTGCTGAAGATCCCCGTCGACAAGATCGGCGCCCTGATCGGCCCGGGCGGCAAGAACGTGCGGCGCATCACCGATACCTACAAGGTGCAGATCGACATCGAGGACGACGGCACCGTCCACGTCTACAGCGTCAGCAAGGAAGGCATGGACGCCGCGGTGCGCGAGGTGTCGATGATGACGGCCGAGGCCGAGGTGGGGAAGACCTACCAGGGCAGGGTGACGGGCATCAAGGACTTCGGCGCCTTCGTCGAGATCCTGCCCGGCATCGAGGGCCTCGTGCACATCAGCGAGCTCGCCAACTTCCGCGTCCGGTCCGTGGACGACATCTGCAAGCTCGCCGATCTCATGTGGGTCAAGTGCCTGAACATCGACGAGAATGGCAAGATCCGTCTGAGCCGGCGCGCGGCATTGGAGGAGAAGGACGGGGGGGCTCCGCCCGCGGAGGGCGAGGCGCCTCCGGCGGGGGCCGAAGGTCAACCCGCGGCCGAGGGCGGCGGGCATGACCGCGGCGACAGCCGCGGGGGCGGCTATGCCGGGCACCGCGGGGGAGGCCACGGAGGCGGTCCCCGGGGCGGCGGCCGCGGCGGAGGTGGTGGCGGTCGCGGCGGCGGCAGTCGCGGTGGAGGCGGCGGCTTCCGACGCTGATCGGACGACCATCCTTCGCGGTGGGCGGGCAGGCAAACCGATGAGGTGAGTCTCGGGACACCGCCTTTCGTTTTGGAGCTTGCCGCTGGAAGCGTGTGCTTCCCGGCCAGGCGGTTCCACCTGTCGGGCACGCGAGGTGTGCATGACGACGAAGGCGCAGGGCAGGCAGCGTGAACGGGCGGCCGAGGTGCTCCGGCGACTGCGGAAGGCCTATCCGCTCGCCCGGTGCGAGCTCGACTGGTCGACGCCGATCCAGCTCGCCGTCGCCGCGATCCTGTCGGCCCAGTGCACCGACAAGCGGGTGAATCTGATCACCCCGGCCCTGTTCGCCAAGTACCGGACCGCCGCGGACTGGGCGGCCGCGCCGCAGGACGTGCTGGAGGCGAAGATCCGTCCCACGGGCTTCTTTCGCAACAAGGCGCGGAACATCCGGGCGCTGATGCAGGTGCTCGTGGAGAAGCACGGGGGACATCTGCCCGACGATTTCGACACCCTCTGCGAACTTCCCGGCATAGGCCGCAAGACGGCGAATCTTCTGGTGGCCACCGCCTTCGGCCGGCCCGGCGTGATCGTCGACACCCATTGCACGCGCCTCTCGCGGCGGCTGGGCTTCACGAAGCATGACGACCCCGTCAAGATCGAGCTCGACCTGCGGGCGCTGGTGCCGGAGGAGCACTGGACCGACTGGTCCCACGCGATGGTCTTCCATGGCCGCTACTGCTGCTCCGCCCGCAAGCCGGAGTGTCCGCGCTGCCCCCTGACGGACCTCTGCCCCTTCTTCGCCTCGCAGGGGTAGGCGACCCTCCGCGCGCCACACCCCTCGGCCGGCCGGAGCAGGGGCGAGCAATGGGAAGATCCGCCCGGTCAGGGCATCTCGACGAGAACACGGTAGAACCGCCGGTCGCCGGCGGCGTTGGTGTGCACCATCGCGTCGGGGCCGCCCGCGCCGGGGCGCGGTCCCTGGCCGGGCACGTTCGTCCATGCGCCCGGCGCAAGGTTGGTCGCCGTCTGCAGGGTGTAGTAACGGCCGGTTGAGCCGGGGGCGAAGCCGATCTCGATCGGCGCGTTCCACCCGATGCCGGTGACGCGAAACACGGACGCGCGGTTGGTCGGGTCCGTCTCGGCGGTGTACTCCCGCCAGGCAGGCGCGCCGTCGCCGTCCTGATCCGCCCAGACGGCCGCGTCCATCGCGTTGGTCAGACCGTGCGCCGCCAGCCACCACTTGGGCACGGCCACCGGCGCGGACGTGACCATCTGCGCCGCGAACGCCGCCGCGATCGTCCCCGGCGCCGTTACGTTCGCCCAGAAGTAGTTGGTGACAGCCCCCACCGATCCGCCGTTCACGACCACGTCCGCAACATCGAACCAGGGATCCGGCTTGATCGTGAAGAGCACGCTGTCCCCGTGGTCCACAAACGGGTTGATCGGAGAGATCGAACCGCCCGGCCCGGCGTCCGTGATGATGAGGTGGCTGCTCCCGGGCAGCGGGCTCCACACGACCAGCGCCAGCTCGCCGGGAACGCTCCGGTCCACCCTGAAGAACTTGACTTTCGCGTTCCATGAGTCCGGAACGTTGATGGCCGGCACGAAGCTCTCGGATTGAAAAAGGCCGTTGAGGCTGCCGTATCCCCTTGCGAAGACAAAGCGGCTGCCCAGACCGGGATCGTGTGTGAAGTTCAAGCTTGGTACGATCGGCGGGCTGTTGGCGAGGCTCAGCACCCCGCCATCGAGCACGATCTGGCTGTGTCCTTCCGGATGACCGGCCCCGCCCATGCCCCAGACCTCGATCTCCAGCGTGGCGCCGTCCAGCGTCAGGTCGTTCTCGAAAGTCATCACGCCTGGGCCGGGATAGTAGGGCCAGACGCCGCCACACACCGCAAGATCGCCGCGGACCGCGCCCTTGCCGATCAGGAACTGGTTGGTGTTCATGACATAGGCGCCGGATGTGCCGCTGACGTCGAGCATCGCCCCCCCGTAAATCCAGACCGAGTTTCCCCCGACGTATCCCGGGCCGGTCAGCGCCAGCCGGCCCGCCTTGACGGTCGTGGCGCCGGAGTAGGTGTTGGATGCCGCCAGCACCCAGGTTCCGGAACCGTCCTTGATCAAACCCAAGCCGCCCACGGCCGCGTTGCCGTCGTCCATGACGCCGCTGACGGTATTGCTGTGCTTGCTGGTTCCGGTCAGCGTCAGCGACGCCGAGACGCCGCCGGAGATCGTGGCGCCGCCGATCGTCAGCGGGCCGCTTCCGGAGGCATCCACGGCAAAGCCTTCCAGCGAATCCGTCGTTCCGTAGTGGTTGACCCGGCGCGAGGTGCTCGCGCCGCCGCCCACGTAGCGCAGCACGCCGCCGCCCCACAGGGCGGGATCGCCCATCATGATGTCGCCGGTGCCCATGGAGCCCGGGCCGCTGTCGCCCAGGCTCTCCACCTCCAGCGTGCCCCAGCCGATCCGCAGTTCGCCGTCGAAGGTGTGCGCGGCGCCCTGCAGCGCCAGCGTGCCGATGCCCCGTTTGGTTAGCGATCCCCCCGCGCTGGTCAGCGGGGTGGAGAATGTCACCCGCTGGCCGCCGGTATCGATGTGGTACTGCTGGCCGGGCGCCGTGCTGAAGCGGCTCGAGTAGTCGTTTGTGTTGCCGGAACTGAACACCAGCGCGCCGCCTTCGAAGGATATTTGGCCCCCGCCGGCGAGCGCAGGGGCGGCTCTGAGCCGCAGGCGTCCACCGCGCAGGCACACCGGGCCGCCGAAGGTGTTCGCGCCGCCCAGCCCCTGTGTGCCTGCGCCGATCTTGTCCAGCGCCAGCGTGCCGCTGGAATTGCCGATGTCGCCGCTGAAATCGCCGCTCGCGTCGCCCGCGCCCAGGGTGAGCAGCGTCGTGCCGGCGCCGGACGTCGTGTCCACGCTTCCACCGCCTGCCATGCTATTGTCGAGGGCGTTGATCGTGAGCGCGTGGCCGTACAGGTCGAGCACGCCGCCAGGACCGACCGCAACGTTGCCCTTGCCGGCGCCGGACGGCAGGGCGTCGGCAAGTCCCAGGCGCAGCGTCGCTCCCGCCTCCACGATCGTTGCCCCCTGATACTGCTTGGCGGCGCCGTTGTAGACCGCGACCAGGCCGGGCACGGTGCCGCGGATAAGCACTTCGCCGGGACCGGAGATGACAGCGCCGATTTCGAGCGGCCCGACCCCCGCGTCGCAGTCGACCACGACGCGGTTGGAGACGGTCACGTTGCCCGCCAGGTGCGCGTACGCGGAGTCGGCCGCGTCATGCACAAGGTGGCCGCCGGTGAAGCGCAGGTCGTCGACGGTATTGGTGCCGGCCCGTGCCAGGCGCAGCTCGCCGCCGGCAGACACCGTCAGCGACGCGCCGCCGAAGGCGTGCTCCCCGGCCGACGGCGGGCTGCGCAGGATCCGCCCGGCCGCGTAGTGCTTGGCGGCGGAAGGCGGCAGACCGTCGCTCCAGTTCAACCCCGTGTTGAAGGACGACTGATTAGGCGGGTCGTCGCCGACCAGCGTGACCGTCTGGCCGAGCGCCGTGAGTCCCGCGCCGCAGAGCACGAGCGCGGACGCCAGGCACGGCGCCGCGCGGCTGCGGAGGGTTGCGCCGTTCGTTTTCATGCCGCGATGGTAACGCCCCCGCGCCGCGAGTGGCAACCCCGCACTCCAGGCCGTCATGGCCGGCCGGCGTGCGCGCGGATGATCCCGGCGAGCCCGTGCAACCGACGGATGCATCTTCTGAAGGTGTAGGGCCATGATTCATTTCCCCGCCATCGCGGACGGCTTGACGAGTCAAAGAGGACATGATGCTCGGGAGGGGACGGGGCGCGGGATCGGCGGGCAGGTCGGGAGGCGCTTCACGCGGGCGGAATGGACGGGCGCCAGGGCGATGACGCCGTGGTCCGGATCGACCACGGGAGGCCGCGCGAAGAGCACGGGTGAACCGGATCAATGCTCGCCGGGCGCGACGACGCGCGCGACCCGGCTGGTGAAGTCCGCCCAACCTTCGGCCTTGAGAAGATCCCGCGCGGCGCGAACGAGTCGATCGGCGGACTGGCCGCGCCACTGTGCGCTGACGGACGAGTGGAAGCCCCGGGAGGGACCGAACCGACGGCTGTCGAAGGCCTCGGGCGGTTCGCCTGTCCATGCCCGATTCTCCGCCGCGGCCGCGTACTCCGGATTCGTGCCTCCCGGAGGCCGCCACTCGATCGTGTCGGATCGGACGACGCGCGATTCGTCGCTGTAGAGCGGTCCGGCCTGGGCGTGGGCGCCGTCGCACGTGACCAGGCAGCGATCGAGGGCGATCCGGGCCTCGCCCGTCTCTTTCTTGTCGGCGAGAATCTGCTGGCTGTTGTTGTTGTGGAACGTGCACCGGGAGGCATGGACATCGCCGATGGTCCACAGGCCGGCGGTGGTCCACGAACCGCCCCGCTTGAAGGAATAGGCGCTGAGACAGTTGTAGAGAAACGCCTGCTGCCAGATGCGGAAGTTCATCTTGCTGCGGAGGCCGATGCAATTGACGTACACCACGTTGCGCGCCTTTACGTCCCATCCGCCGTCGGCGTTGTCGAACGAGGCGCAGTTGATGAAGGCGAGGTTGCGCACGTCGTTCTCGGCGCAGAAGCCGTCGCCCTGCCAGTAGCTGGGGTGTGAGACGGATTTCTGCATCAGGCGGCTGAGCGAAGGGTTTGCCGCGAGC
>CAZSUU010000083.1:0-13789 GCA_964610105.1 uncultured Verrucomicrobiota bacterium
GGCGCGCCGGAGTCGCCTTCCTCGCGCGCGGCCGCTCGAAGAAGGCACGTTCACGTTCCGCCTCCCCGGTGCCGCTTCGAATGGCCGGACGGATGCGCCATCAGGCTACCCCCCGCTTGCCCGCGATTCAGCGGCGTCGCGACCGGACTTGACATCGGATGGATCTCCAATGCTCGGGCAAACTGAAGCGCAGCAGGGCGCCATATCATGGCGGTCGGTTTCGCGCCTCAGCACCGTCGCCCACTGGGCGGTTGTCTGCCATTCTCTGCTGCAAGTCGAGCCCGCAACAAGGGCAATAGCGTATCCGACAGGAGATTACAGTAAAGGGTCGCAGCGGGTCTTTAGCCATCCCCGCCAGGCCGCGGCACCGCCCTCCCGCCGCCCAGTGTCGAATCCTCCAACGCGGGGTTCTTCGGTCGAAGCCGGCTCACCGTGTCGAGGCTTGAGACTTGAAACCTGAGAGATGGAATTCGGCGGCGGAGGGTCAGAAGCAGGGGAACCAGCGGCGGAAGGACATGCGCCAGCCCGCCGAACCCTGCGCGCCGGCCGCCTCGGCCTCGACCCGGCGGCTCCAGGCGGCGCGCAGCGAAGGCACGTCGAATCCTTCGACCTCGATATCCGAGCACCGGCTTCCAATCTGGTCGGGATAGTGGGCATCGGAATTCGCCACCAGCGCGTAACGTCCGACGACGCGCGCCGGATCGCGGCGCCGATCGTACATCGCGGAGACCTCCACGGCATCGTAGGGCAGGGGGGGGACATGGCCGAGCTGCGACATCAGGCTGTGGTAGCCGCGGTCGATGTGCGAAGGAACGAACAGCCCGCCGCGGCCATGGACCTCCGAGAGCAAGTCGCTCAGCGCGACATCGGTGGCGCTGCCCAGGAACTTCTCGGGCAGATCCTCCACCTCCTCCTGCGCGTTCACCACCACCTGGTCGCCCATCTTCTCCGGCCGGTGCGGAATGTCGGGCAGCCGGCAGTAGATCCACCCGCTGAAATCCATGGCCGCGTCAAGGTCGTCGAAGAGGCACAGCACGTGCACCGCCTCGGCCGTCGTGGCCTCCATGCCGAAGATCGCGTGAAGGCCCGTCTCCCGGCACGCCTCCGCGAAGGCCGGCGCATTGCCCGCCGAGTTGTGATCCGTCAGGGCCAGGGCCTGCAGGCCCGCGGCCCTGGCGCGGCGTGCAATAATCCCCGGTGCCATCGCCAGCGAAGCACACGGGGACAGGCACGAATGAATGTGCAAGTCCGCGCGAAGATTCAAAGCACGTGATTCCGTAGTCCCCCGCCGTACAGGGCACGGAGGGGAACCGGGTGGAGAATCGATGCTCTCGTTGCCGAAATCGGCGTCCGACTTCCGGAGACACCAAACGAGCTGACCCATCTCGTTGTCATCGGCAACTGAAACTCGGAAACCACCATCACCGTGCGAATGGAAGCAAACCTCGGGCCGCGTTGCGATCTTTTTCTGCGAAAAAAAGTCGCCCTCGGTCTGCGCGGCATCTTCCTGCCCGTCCCCCATGACACGTGGCGGGTAGAGCGCGGCATCCCTGACGCGCCGTCGGACTGATCGCGCGCAGGATTGCGCGCGGTACGCCCAGGGTACGCCCAGGACCCGTACCGCGGGCAATCCTGCCCGCGTTCCCCGTGCGCCATGGGTCGGCAGGGCGGCGGGTCCGGAGGCCCCGCCCCACCTGCCAATCGAACCGACGGCGGGTAGAAGGGCACGGCATCCCTGACGCGCCGTCCGGCAGGGGAAGCAAACGGACCGCGAGGCCGCGGTCCCTCGCGGCCGCGGACGCAGGGCCTCAGGGATTGACAAGGCAAGCCCGAAACGGATAGCGATGGGGCGCGGCGGGCGGGCCGCGGAGTGTTCCCGCGCCCGCTTCTCCGAAGGAGCCCGATATGTCCACGAACGAGCGAGCGGTTCGGAACCTCCCACGGAACGCGGTCCGACCGTGCCTGGCCGTCGTTTCCGCCTTCTTGGCCGGCGCGGCTGCCGGCGCCGCCGGTCAGTCGGGTGCGGCGGCAGTGGCGCCCCGACCGAACATCATCCTGATCATGTCCGACGACATGGGTTTCTCCGATCTCGGCTGCTATGGCGGCGAGATCGAGACGCCGGTGCTCGACGGCCTCGCGAAGGACGGACTGCGCTTCACGCAGTTCTACAACACCGCCCGCTGTTGCCCGACGCGCGCGAGCCTGATGACCGGACTCTACCCGCATCAGGCGAGCATGGGCCACATGACGACCGCGTCGAAGGACGTTCCTGAGCCCTATGCCGGCGAGCTCAACCGGCGGGCGGCGACGATCGCCGAGGTGCTCCAAGGGGCCGGTTACGGGACCTACATGTGCGGAAAGTGGCACGTGACGAAGACGGAAAAGGCCGGGAACCGGGCGGGCGACAACTGGCCCCGCCAGCGCGGCTTCGACCGGTTCTACGGCACGATCACGGGGGCCGGCAGCTTCTACGACCCGACGACCCTGACGCGCGACCACACGATGATCACCCCGGAGAACGATCCGGAGTATCGGCCCGCGCGCTTCTACTACACCGATGCGATCAGCGACCAGGCCGCGCGGTTCATCCGCGAGCACAAGGATCGGAAACCCGGCGCGCCGTTCTTCCTCTATGTCGCCTACACGGCGGCCCACTGGCCGATGCACGCGCCGGAGGAGGCGATCGCGCGGTATCGCGGACGCTATGACGCCGGCTACGGTCCCGTGCGCGCGCGCCGGTTCGAGCGCGTGAAGGAACTCGGGCTGGTGGACCCCGCCTGGGGCCTGACGCCGGCCTCCGGCTCGTGGGACGCGATGCCGCACAAGGCGTGGGAGGTGCGGAACATGGAGGTCTACGCCGCGATGATCTCGGTCATGGATGCCGGCATCGGCCGGATCGTCGCGCAGCTGAAGACCGACGGGATTCTCGACCACACGCTGATCCTCTTCCTCCAGGACAACGGCGGCTGCGCCGAGGGCATGGGCCGCGACGAACCGCGGGCGTGGGCGGAGCTCAAGCCGCGCGCGCCGATGGCGCCCGACGAGCCGCAGCCGAGCATCTGGCCGCCGATGCACGCGCGCGACGGGCGGCCCCTGAGGGGCGGGCCGCAGACCATGGCCGGCCCGGCGGACACCTACCTCGGCTACGGCCGGGAATGGGCCAACGTCTCCAACACGCCGTTCCGCGAGTTCAAGCACTGGGTCCACGAGGGCGGCATCTCGACGCCCCTCATCGCCTTCTGGCCGGCCGGCATCACGCGACGCGGAGCCCTGGAGCACCAGCCGGGACACCTGGTGGACATCATGGCCACCTGCGTGGACCTCGCGAAGGCGGTCTACCCCGCCGAGCGGGACGGCGCTCCGGTCCCGCCGATGGAGGGCGTGAGCCTCGCGCCGGCCTTCCGGGGCGAGCCCCTGGCGCGGAAGAGCCCCCTCTTCTGGGAGCACGAGGGCAACCGGGCGCTGCGCGACGGCAGGTGGAAGCTGGTCGCGAAGGGGCCGGCGGGCCCCTGGGAGCTGTACGACATGGAGAAGGACCGCACGGAGATGCACAACCTCGCCGCCGCGCAGCCGGAGCGTGTCAAGGCGATGGCGGAGCGTTGGGAAACGATGGCCCGCGCGCAGGGCGTGCTGCCGTGGATCTGGAAGCCGGCCTACGGGGAGAAACCGTCTCCGGCCAAATCGCGTGGAATCACCGCCGACGGACGGACCGTCTTCGAGCTCAAGGCCGGCGAGACGTTGACCCGGGATGCGGCGCCCGACGTGGGAGGACGGCCCTTCCGCGTCGAGGCGGAGATCGTGAAGCGCGGCGACGGGGTCGTCCTCGCCCAGGGCGGCCGCTCGTTCGGCTACGCGCTCCTGGTGCGGGAGGGACGGCCGGTGTTCCAGGTCCGCAACCGGGGCCGCCTGTACGCCGCCACGGCAACGGAGCCCCTGCCGGCCGGCGCCTGCCGCGCGGCCGGCTCGCTGGCGGCGGACGGGCGGATGGTCCTGGCGGTCGACGGACGCGAGGCCGCCTCCGCCGCGGCGGAGGGGCCGCTCGCGCAGACGCCGGCGGACGGCCTCGATGCGGGTTTCGACGGCCGTCACGAGGTGGGCGATTACCAGGGGGAATTCCGGTTCGGCGGCGAGCTGGGGCGCCTCAAGGTCATGGTGGAGGGCGCCGGCGCACGGGTGGAGCCGCGGCCATGAAACGGATGCGATGGGCGACGACGGTGGCGTGCGCGCTGGTATCGGCGGGCGCAGCCGGGGCGGCGAACGAAGCGGACGTGATCGTCTACGGCGGAACGTCGGCGGGTGTGATGGCCGCCGTCCAAGCCGCGAAGATGGGCCGCACGGTCCTTCTCGTCTGCCCGGAGCGCCACCTGGGCGGGCTCTCGTCCGGCGGGCTTGGGTGGACCGACACCGGCAACAAGGCGGTGATCGGCGGCCTGGCGCGCGAGTTCTATCACCGCGTCTGGAAGCGGTATGACCGCGACGACGCGTGGCGCTGGCAGAAGAGGGAGGAGTACGGCAACCAGGGGCAGGGCACGGCGGCCATCGACGGCGCTCATCGGACGATGTGGATCTTCGAGCCGCACGTCGCCGAGGCCGTCTTCGAGGAGTTCATCGCCGAGTTCAGGATCCCTGTCCATCGCGACGAATGGCTCGACCGGGAGGCGGGCGTCAGGAAGGAGGGCGACCGGATCCGCGGCCTCCGTACGCTGAGCGGGGCGACGTATGCGGGCAGGGTGTTCATCGATGCGACGTACGAAGGCGATCTGATGGCCGCCGCGGGCGTGAGCTACCATATCGGCCGCGAGGCGAACGCGCTCTACGGCGAGCAGTGGAACGGCGTCCAGAAGGGCGTCTTCCAGCACGGCCACTACTTCAAGAAGCCGGTCGATCCCTGGGTCGTGCCCGGCGATCCGTCGAGCGGGCTCCTGCCGGGCATCGCGAAGGACCCGCCGGGAGAAAACGGCAGCGGCGACCGCGGCGTGCAGGCGTACTGCTTCCGCATGTGCCTCACCGACTGTCCCGGGAACCGCGTCCCGTTCCCGAAACCCGAGGGATACGATCCGAAGCGGTACGAGCTGGCGCTGCGCGTGCTGGCGACGGGCTGGCGCGAGGTCTTCGAGAAGTTCGATCCCGTTCCGAACAGGAAGACCGACACCAACAACCATGGGCCGTTCAGCACCGACTGCATCGGGCAGAACCATGACTATCCCGAGGCCGGCTACGAGCGCCGACGCGAGATCGTCCGCGAGCACGAGCGCTATCAGAAGGGCCTGATGTACTTCCTCGCCAACGACCCGCGGGTGCCGGACGACGTGCGCGTTCCCATGAGCCGGTGGGGATTGGCGAAGGACGAGTTCGCGGACAACGCCCACTGGCCGCGGCAGCTCTACATTCGCGAGGCGCGCCGCATGGTCGGCGAGTTCGTCATGACCGACCAGCATCTCCTCGGCAAACGCGAGGTTCCCCGGTCGGTGGGCATGGGTTCGTACGCGATGGATTCCCACAACGTCTGGCGCTACGTCACGCCCGAGGGCACGGTGCAGAACGAGGGTGACATCGGCGTGGGGATCAAGCCGTACAAGATCTCCTACGGCTCGCTCGTGCCCAAACGGCAGGAATGCGGCAACCTGCTGGTGCCGGTCTGCGCCTCGAGTTCGCATATCGCCTACGGGTCGATCCGCATGGAGCCGGTGTTCATGATCCTCGGCCAGAGCGCCGCCACCGCCGCCTCGATGGCCCTCGCGGAGGGGATCGCCGTGCAGGAAGTGGACTACGGGCGACTGCGCGAACGCCTTCGGGCCGACGGGCAGGTGCTGGAGATGCCGCCTGTCGCACCGAAGCGATAGCATCCTTCGTACGACTGCAGGAGGGGCTTCAGGCCCCGGCAGGGAGCTGGAGTCCGGGATTTGAAGTCCGAGGTTCGTATGCGTCCGCCCCATCCGCATCGCACCGCGGGCTGCGGAGCACGCGTTTCCGTGCACGAATGACGGAGGGCCACGCGACATTCGGATCAGGATTGTCTTGCGCCGGAGGCCTCGCTCCGCTAGGGTCCCCTCCGCACGCCAACCTTGTGGTTTGTTACCAGTAGGCCGATTCCTTCCAGGACGGGCAAGTGTTGTGAGGAACACGGGAGTCCCGACCAGCAGACATGACCCAACAGGACCGGACGGGCGGGCGTATTGCTTTGCGAGGGCGATGTGATGACAGCAGAAGCAGACAGCGTGGCGACGACGGCGAAGGTAGAGCTGCCGGAACACCTGGCGGCCTTCATCGACCGGTGGAAGGGCCGGCCGGGGAACCTGATCATGATCCTGCACAAGGTCCAGGAGCACTACGGGTACATCCCCCGCGAGGTCGCCTTCGAGGTGGCCGGCCGGCTGGACGTGCCGCTGGCGAAGATCTACGGCGTGGTGACCTTCTACCACCTGTTCAAGCTGCGGAAGCCGGGCAAGCACCAGATCGCGGTGTGCATGGGGACCGCCTGCTACCTCAAGGGCGGAGAGGACATCATCCAGGAGTTCGAGACGCTGCTGGGGACGGGGCTGAACACGGTGACGGCCGACGGTCTCTTCTCGCTCGAGGCCGTGCGCTGCGTCGGCTGCTGCGGGCTGGCGCCGGTGCTGACCGTGGACGGGGAGGTCTATGGGCGGGTGGAGAAGGACCAGCTGGCGTCCATCCTGGCGAAATACCGCGGGAAATGAAGCGCGTGACCCTCGGCGTGGCCGTTCCGCCGGCCTGGCCGCCGTAGCCACCGGGCAGAGGCGGCTCCGTCGGCGGAAGAGCGGAAGTCGGGAGATGAGAGACGATGACGAGAAAGCTTTCGTTGGATGAACTCCGCGCCCTGCGCGAAGAGAAGCGCCGCGACTTGCACTGGCGCGACACGGTGGGCAAGACCGCTACCGTGATCATCGGCATGGGCACCTGCGGCATCGCCGCCGGGGCCCGGGGGGCCTTCCAGGCCTTCGTGGATGAGCTCGACAAGCAGAACCAGGGCCATGTGGCGGTCAAGCAGACCGGCTGCATGGGGCTGTGTTTCTCCGAGCCGACGGTGGAGGTCGTGGTCCCCGGCATGCCCGACGTGGTCTACGGCCGCGTGAGCGCGGAGGTCGCGCGGCGCATCGTGCAGGAACACATCATCGGCGGACGGCTGGTGGACGACCACATCTACGACAAGCCCGCGGCGGACCTGGTGGAAGATCCGCGCGCGGAAAGGAAGTGAGCTGAACCCCATGGCCATGAAGCACTATGTGATGGTGTGCAGCGGGGCGGCCTGCCACAAGGACGGGAGCGCCGAGCTGCACGGGAGCCTGGTGAAGGCGCTGCGCGAGCTGGGGGCCGAATCCGCGGCCCAGGTCGTGCGGGTCCGCTGCTTCGCGTGCGGAGGGCGGGGGCCTACCGTCCGTGTGTATCCCGACGGGATTGAGTATGCGGGGGTGAAGCCGGAGGACGTTCGCGAACTGGTGAGCGAGCAGATCCTGAACGGCCGGCCGGTGGCGCGGCTCGGGCCCGTCGCCGGGGCGGCCGGGGCGGCGCCGGGGCAGAAGCAGGTGCGGATCGTGCTGCGCAACTGCGGCGTCATCGATCCGGAACGCATCGACGAGTACATCGCGCGCGACGGCTACGCGGCGCTGGAGAAGGTCCTCTTCCAGATGAAGCCGGACGACGTGGTCGAGGAGCTCCGCACGTCCGGCCTCCGCGGCCGGGGCGGCGCCGGCTTCCCGACGTGGCGCAAGTGGATCTTCTCCAAGGACGTCCGCAGCGACACCAAGTACATCATCTGCAACGCCGACGAGGGCGACCCCGGCGCGTACATGGATCGCAGCACGCTGGAAGGCGACCCGCACTCCATCCTCGAGGCGATGACCATCGCCGGCTACACCGTGGGCGCGAAGCAGGGCTTCGTCTACATCCGCGCCGAGTACCCCCTGGCCATCAAGCGTCTGGAGATCGCGATCGCGCAGGCCCGCGAGTACGGCCTGCTCGGCAGGGACATCCTCGGCAGCGGCTTGGACTTCGACATCGAGCTGCGGCTCGGCGCCGGCGCCTTCGTCTGCGGCGAGGAGACCGCGCTCATCGCCTCCATCGAGGGCCGGCGCGGCATGCCGATCCCGCGCCCTCCCTTCCCGGCCGTCCGCGGGCTGTGGGGCAAGCCGACCGTGATCAACAACGTGGAGACGCTCGCCAACATCCCGGTGATCGTCCTGCGGGGCGGCGACTGGTTCGGCCGGATCGGCACGGCCAGCTCGAAGGGCACCAAGGTCTTCGCCCTCACCGGCAAGATCAACAACTCCGGCCTCATCGAGGTGCCCATGGGCACCACCCTGCGCCAGATCGTCTTCGATATCGGCGGCGGCATCAAGGACGGGCGGCAGTTCAAGGCCGTCCAGACCGGCGGCCCGTCGGGCGGCGTGATCCCCGCCCAGTTCCTGGACACGCCGATCGACTACGAGTCCCTCGCGGCCCTCGGCTCGATCATGGGTTCGGGCGGCATGATCGTCATGGACGAGGACGACTGCATGGTGGACGTGAACAAATTCTATCTTGAGTTCACCGTCGACGAATCGTGCGGCAAGTGCGCCCCGTGCCGCGTCGGCGGCCGCTCGATGTACAACCTGCTCGCGAAGATCACCAAGGGCAACGGCACGGAGGAGGACGTCGCGCAGCTCCGCGAGATCGGCGCCGCGATGCAGAAGGCCTCGCTCTGCGGTCTCGGTCAGACCGCGCCGAACCCGGTGATGTCGACGCTGAAATACTTCGCGCACGAGTACGAGGCGCACATCCGCGACCGGAAATGCCCGGCGGGCAAGTGCAAGGACCTCGTGACGTACGCGATCCTGCCCGACAAGTGCATCGGCTGCGGCCTGTGCGCGCGGCGCTGCCCCGTCAACTGCATCAGCGGCGGCAAGCGCACCGTGCACGTCATCGACGCCGCCCGCTGCATCAAGTGCGGCGAGTGCTACACCGTCTGCAAGTTCGAAGCGGTGTCGCGAGGGTAGAAGGGCGAAACCGCAGAGGAACGCCGATGGACGCAGAGAAGAACAGGGAACGTATCAATGAAATGACACATGCCATCATCGGATGCGCTTAGGCGGTGAACCGGGGACTGGGCTGCGGTTTCTTTGGGAAGGAATGTGTGATGAACAAGTTCAACCTGACGATCAACGGGATCGACTGCGCGGTGGAGCCGGGGACGACGATCCTCAAGGCCGCCGAGATGGTCAACGTCAGGATCCCGCGGCTCTGCTATCACCCCGACCTTCCGGCGTGGGCGGCGTGCGGCGTATGCGTGGTCAAGGTGGAAGGCACGCCGAAGATGCTCCGCGCCTGCGCGACCGCGGTCGGGCCGGGCATGAAGATCACCACTCACGACCCGGAGATCGTCAGGATCCGCCGGTCGGTGATCGAGCTGATCCTCTCCACGCACCCGAACGACTGCCTGCAGTGCCCGCGCAACCAGAACTGCGAGCTGCAGAAGCTGGCGGCGGATTTCGGCATCCGCGAGGTGCGCTTCGAGAAGCGGGTGGGGGACATCCCGCCGGACACGTCGACCACGTCGATCGTGCTGAATCCCGAGAAGTGCGTGAAGTGCGGGCGCTGCGCGATCGTGTGTCAGCAGATGCAGAACGTCTGGGCGCTGGAGTTCGTCGGCCGCGGCGAGAACACCCGCCTCGCGCCGACCGGCGACATCAAGCTCGACGAGAGCCCGTGCATCAAGTGCGGCCAGTGCTCGGCGCACTGCCCCGTCGGCGCGATCTACGAGAAGGACGAGACCGACAAGGTGTGGACGGCGCTGCAGAATACCGACCTGCACACCGTCGTCCAGATCGCGCCCGCCGTGCGCGTGGCGATCGGCGAGGCCTTCGGCTTCGAGCCCGGCACGCTGTTGACCGGCAAGACCTATGCCGCCCTGCGGCGCCTGGGCTTCGAGGGCGTGTTCGACACCAACTTCGCCGCCGACCTCACGATCATGGAGGAGGGGACGGAGTTCGTGCACCGGTTCACGGAGAAGAAGGACCGGCTTCCCCTGATCACGAGCTGCTGTCCGGCCTGGACCGACTACATGGAGAAGTATGCGCCGGACTTCATCCCCAACTTCTCCACGGCCAAGTCGCCCCACGCCATGTGCGGCGCGATGGCGAAGACCTACTACGCGCAGAAGATGGGCATCGACCCGAAGAAGATCTTCATGGTCTCGGTCATGCCCTGCACGGCGAAGAAGTTCGAGATCGGGCGGTCGGAGGAGATGTTCGACCACGGCCTGCCCTGGGTCGACGTCGCGATCACGACGCGCGAGCTCGCGCGGATGCTCAAGGCGTGCGGCATCGACTTCGCCAACCTGCCCGACGAAGACTGCGACTCGATCCTCGGCAACTATTCAGGCGCGGGCACGATCTTCGGCGCGACCGGCGGCGTGATGGAGGCGGCGCTGCGCACGGCCCATTTCCTGATCACGAAGCGCGAGCTCGAGGACGTGAACTTCACCGCCATCCGGGGATTGGACGGCGTGAAGGAGGCGACGGTCAAGATTGGGAAACACGAGATCCGGGTCGCCGTCGCGCACTGGATGTGCAACATCGAGACCGTCCTCGACCGCGTCCGCGAGGCGCGGGCGAAGGGGCAGGAAACGCCCTACCACTTCATCGAGGTCATGGCGTGCCGCGGCGGCTGCGTGGGCGGCGGCGGCCAGCCGTATGGCGCGGATGACGAGGTTCGCCGCAAGCGCGCGGCGGGCATTTACCAGGATGATGCCACGAGCGCCAAGCGCTGCTCGCACCAGAACCCCTACATCCAGAAGATCTACGCGGAATTCCTCGGCGCCCCCGGCAGCCAGAAAGCACACCAACTGCTGCACACGAGATACCGCCCGCGGCCGCAATACAAACGCTGACATCCTCCCCGACGTCATGCGCGCTTCCGGGTAGTTTCGAGACTCGTTTCTCGGTCTTTCGCCCTCATCGCGGTCGCGCCGCCCTGCGGCGGTGTGGCGGTCCAGCGAGTCTCGGCGGGGCATTTCGCAGCGCGTTGCGGCGGGCGTTGCGCGGTCGGAATGGATGAGTCTCTCGGGTTCTGGGGCGAGTGGGCGGGCTGGAGTGAATGCGGTCCATCACCGGAACCCTGAAACGACGGCGCGCGGGCAGACTCCACCTGTGCATGTATGTCCACGAGTGCGAGCGAGGGGCTGATGAACTATGCCGCCCGCTTCAGTGTGACGAGGGGCAGATGTCTGCGACCGAGGAGGCCTTCAACTCGCAGGATCATCTCCGGCAACTCGGAGTTCGCCCTCACCCGTTGCCGCGGAGGCGATCGCGCAGGGCGGCAGGCGTCGAGCGGTGTTCGGCCTCCGAGCGGCTGATGCGGCCGGCGCGCGTTGTACCACTCGACGCATGTCGCCAGTTCCTGCCGCATATCGCGATCCCCTTGGCGGACTTGGCGGCTTTGCGCGAGACCATGCCCTCAGGTCCAACCGAAGGCGTCTGTTCCTCCGCGCTGAGGGCAGCGCGGCTCCACGTCGCAATGGACACCGCAGGACAAGCAGGGCGGCTGGACCTACCAGTGGGATGCCGAGAACCGTTTGATCGAAGCGGTACAGACTCCCGTTTAGAGCGACTCGAAGAAACTCACCTTCGCCTACGATTACATGTCACGTCGTTACTCGAAGAAGGTGTACGTCCACGAGGTCTCCCAGTACGTGCTTCAGTCGTCGATCACGTTCGTGTACGATGGGTGGAACATGATTCGGAAACTCGATGCAAGGAACGGCAGCGCCGTCATCCGGAGCCATGTGTGGGGCTTGGATCTTTCCGGCACGCTGCAAGGCGCGGGCTTGCCCGCCAAAGCTCAACGAGCGACGGCGGGCGGCGTCGGCGGCCTGCTCGGCACGCTGGCCTCGGATTCCAGTCTCCTCACCGCCTGCTACGACGCCAACGGCAACATCGGCGAGTACGTCGCCTCCGACGGCGCCATCGCCGCTCACTACGAATACGATCCCTTCGGCAACACGACCGCTTCCTCCGGCGCGAGCGCGGGCAGCATGCCGGTCAATTTGGAGATCGTCCCGCATATGCAAGAGAACATCGACAAGGCAAGAAAGCTGATTCGTAACGGTCGTTGTTGCGGGCGTGATGAAAGCAGGCTGCCCGCGAACGTTCCTGGAGGATCTGTCAAGTGCCCCAAGGAAGAGTAAGTCCGATTCGCGCACTCACCGCTCTCGGCGTCACGCTTGCTACGCTTGTGTGTTCCGGGGGTGATGTTGTCCTTTGTGGGCGTGTTGTCCCGCCGAGCTATCCAGGAACGAACGCGACCTTCCGACTGTATTCTGCGGTTGTCGACAGCAATCGTGTGAAGCGTATTCTGTCCGAGGCGGAATCGGGAGAGTTCAAGTACACATTGCGATATGGATTCATACAGTCGGCAAGCCACTTGCTTGACCTGTTGGTCTTCAGTACGAGCAACTGCGCTGTGTCGAAGCAGTATTGCGTGACTATGGATCATATTTCAGGACACCGAGTGGATTTGCCATGGGGCACATCGGGGGATGACGAGGCGCTTTGGCTGATCACGAATAGAGCCACCATGGTGTCGATTATGGAGGCCATCGTGCAAGAGTTCGACACGGAGCAGAGTTGGACCAACATGCCTCTGCCCGTTTGTGTTGACCTCTCGACGGTAACGAATCGAGATGCGCGAAAGGAATGGGGAGACTATCTCCGAGGAGATTTAAAGAAACTGAGGACCGCGAGGACCGGCTTTCGGTATTGGGGGAGCACTGGCATTGAGGGCATGGGCGTGGGGGACACAGACAGGTAATCTGTGACGCTGCAATGGCGAAGCAGGAGGCGGCGGGCGTTGGATGTGTCGCTGGAACGTAGCGGCAGGGTTCGTGGAGGGAAGATCCGGGCAGAATGGCCGGTTTCCGCGGCTGAGCAGCGGCAGTGGCTCGATGGCGGAGGCCGATCCTGCGAAGGCAGCATCGGTACGGCCGCTGACTTCTCGCCGAGCAGGTAACTCAGGTTGTGATGGTGCGCAGTCGGCGCCAGCAGCAGATGGGCGTGGGGCCGGTGATCCGAGGCCTGGAAGCCGCTTGCGCAGGAGGTCGTGGGACTGCTTGCCGTTCGCCCATGCCGTTGGTGATCCCGCTGATGGAGCTTGAGGACAATCGCCGCAAGAAACGCAAGAAAACGCAAGAAACACACCTTGGCCTTTACGACGAATGGGTATCGGTTCCGTTTTGCCGTTTTTGCGTCATTTTGAGTTTCTTGCGGCCATTGCCTTCGGCGCCGACGGAGCGTCGTGGGGCCACGCCGCTCCACCCTGCTTCGCTAAGAAGCTACGCAGGGCAGGCCTCGCCGAGCGCGAGCCCTCTGTGGGGGCCGGGTGTGACCGATGGTGCCGATGGGGACAGGCACTTCGTGTTGTCTCGCGCCAAGACGCCAAGGCGCCAAGGTCGAACAGAGAGCAGCGCCCGGCCTTCCCTTGGCGGACTTTGCGGCTTTGCGCGAGACCGTGCCCGTAGGTCGGGGTGGAGGCGATTGTCGCTCCGCGCTGAGGGCAGCGCGGCTCCACGTCGCGACGGACATCGCAGGGGTACCGTTCGCAGCGTGCCCGGAAGGGCATACGACTGTGCCCCAGACAACCCAAATAGCCGCAAGAAACGCAAAGAGACGCAAAGAGAGTCGCGGGCATTTCTTGCGTGTTTCTGTGTCTTTGCGGCTACGCCTTTGGATCCCGTTCATTCCGTGCCTATTTCGGTCAAGCTGTCCACCCGTTTCGGTCCAAGCTGTCCAGCGGATTC
>CAZSUU010000084.1:0-13566 GCA_964610105.1 uncultured Verrucomicrobiota bacterium
CTTCATCTCCCATGCACGTCCTTGACTCCCCTGGTGCGCAAGGTTCCTGCCGTTCTTGCCCTCCTGCGCCCTCCGGCTTCGCCGGGTGCTTCGGAGGGCATCCTACGCTCTGCGGATGGCCTGCCATCCGAAGCTCAAGGGCGATAGCCCGCAGAGCGTAGGATGGCGGAGGGGGTGGGATTTGAACCCACGGAGCACGGTTAAGCGCTCTCTCGATTTCGAGTCGAGTGCCTTAAACCACTCAGCCACCCCTCCGAAAAGGGCCGGTCAAAGAGCGTGCGAAGATAGCGCCGGCGCCGTCCGTTAGGCAAGCCGGATGATGGCGCGTCAGCCCGACCAACTCCACGCTTCACGTCTCACCGCGCGGTCGAGCCGCACGCGCGGACCGTGTCGAACACCGCGCTGATCTTCTCGGGGGGGATGTCGGGCTGGATGTTGTGGATGGTGGCGAAGACGAACCCCCCGCCGGGCGCGAGAAGGGCGACGCGCTCGCGGACTTCGCGGCGGATGTCGTCGAGCGCGCCGAAGGGCAGCGTCGACTGCGTGTCCACCCCGCCGCCCCAGAACGACAGGCGCCGGCCGTACTCGCGCTTGAGCCTCGCGGGGTCCATGCCCCGCGCCGAGGTCTGCAGGGGGTTGAGGATATCGATGCCGATCTCGATGAAGTCCGGCAGGATCTCCGCGACCGCGCCGTCGCAGTGCAGGAACACCTTCGCCCGCGTGCGCGCCTTGACGAACTCGATCCACTTCCGCTGCCGGGGCTTGAACATCTCGCGGTAGAGCTGCGGCCGGATCTGCAGCGCCTCCTGGGCGCCGAAGTCGTCGTTGGTCTGGATGACCTCGATGTACGTCCCCGCCACCGCCAGGAACTTCTCGAGGATCGCGCAGTCGTGGGCGAGCTTCACATCGAGCCAGTGCTCCATCATGTCGCGATTGACCAGCAGGTTCTCCATGAACCGCTCGTAGCCGAAGAGTACGGCCCCGATCTCGAAGAACGAGTTGCAGAACATCGGCAGGCCGGCGAAGAGGGCCTTGTCCGTGCCTTCCCACAACTCCTTCACCCGCGCCCGGAGCCATCGCTCCTCGCGGTCGGTCCAGGGATCCGGCCAGACGAACCGGTCGATGTCCTCCGCCGTCTCCGCGTTCGCCAGCGGGAGCGGGCAGACGTCGAAGTAGAGCGACGCCGGCGTCCGTCGCGCGTACAGAAGGCCGTCGCGCCAGATCTCGATCGTGCCGTCGTCGAGGATCCGGGGGTCGTAGGCCGCGGGCACGAGGCAGGGCGCTCCGTCGGTCATGCGGCCCGGTTTCCACTCGTCCAGGGCCAGGAACGGCATGCCCGTGGTCGGTCCAAGGCGCGGAAGCTGCACCACGTCGGCGCCCATCCGCTCGATCATGGCGAGCGACGGTTCGGCGAGCTGCTGTTTGATGTCGTAGATCCGCACGTCCTCGCGCATGCCGAGGTGGTCGAGCAGACGGCGGTAGGTCGTGGCGGCGACCCCGCTGACGCGCGTGCCGCCGAAGTCCACCGGCACCCGGTCCGGCTCCTCGTGATTCAGCGCGATTCGCACCCGCTCCCGACTGGTCATGCCCATGGTTCTCTTTCCCTCGAATCTCCGCTCCGCCGGCGAGGACCTGCCGGAGATCCTTCGCGACATCGGGCGTGACGAGCCGCCCGACCGCCTCGGTCCGTTCGTCGGCGGATCCGAACGCCCGCCCCCGGGATGGTCACCAGCGGAAGGCTGCTCTGCGTCAGATTCAGGGCGAACTTCTGGTTCAGAAAATCCGGGATCCGGTAGATCTTGATGGCCGCCGGGAAGCTGCCGCCCTGCGCGAGCCCCATCACGCTCCGCATGGCGCGGTCGATGTAGTTGATGGTGATCGCGAAGAACAGCAGGACGACGACGATCCAGCGATAGCCGCCCCGCGGCGCCGTTCCGCCCTCCGCGCTCATGCCGGCTCCCTTCCCCACGGCGCGCGCCACGAGGGTCGGTCCAGCAGCGCATTGGCCGCGGTCTCCTCAAACCGTTCCGCCGCCGGATCCCAGCGGAGCTTCCGTCCGCCGAGCTGGATGGCGATATGCGCGATCTGGCAAAGGGAACATGTGCGGTGGCCCACTTCCGCGTCTTCCATCGTCCCGCCGCGCGTCTTCACCGCTTCGATGAAGTCCTCCTTATCCGGGCGGCGCGGCAGCGACATCCAGCCCGGTGCCTTCGCGGCGTCGAGAATCGAGTCCTTCGACGCCCGGATGCCCGGCTTCCCGAACTCCGTCTCGACCCAGCCCTCGTCGCCCTCGAAGCGGATGAACGGCCGTTCCATGCGGTATTCGAGGGTGACGCCGTTCGCGTATCGGTAGTGCGCCTCGAAATCGACGAGCACGTTCCAGAGGTTCTCCCGCGGCGGGTACGTGCCCCTCGCCTCCACCTCGACCGGGCCGGTGCGGTCCGTCCCGTTGCCCCACTGTGCGATGTCGTTGAGGTGCGTCCCCCAGTTGGCGATCAAACCCTCGCAGTAGTCACGCACGCGCATCCAGCCCGGCCGGCCGGCGAGATCGCGCCGCGGGTGCACCCGTTCGACCGTGTAAGGCGACATCGGCGCGGGACCGGTCCAGATCTCGTAGTCGAGCTCTTCGGGCACGGGCATCGCGGGCTGCGGCGGCAGCGTAGTGTCGGTCTTCGGCACGCCGGTGCGGATGCGGCGCAGGCGCCCGATCCGGCCGTTGCGGACGAGCTCGACGATCCGGTGGAAGTTCTTCAGCGACCGGAATTCGCTGTCGGTTCGGAACACCCGCGCGCGCTTCTTCACGGCGTCCGCCAGCGCGCGGCCCTCGCGGATGCTCAGCGTCAGCGGCTTCTCGCAGCTCACGTCCTTGCCCGCCTTCACGGCCGCCAGCGCGATGGGCACGTGCCAGTGGTCGGGCGTGGAGATCATCACCGCGTCGATGTCCGCCCGCGCCAGCAGCGCGCGGAAATCCCGGAAGGCCGCGCATCCGCGCGGCGCGGGCGCGCCGTCCGCGTAGTGGGCGTCCACCCGTTTCCGCCCTTCCGCGAGCCGCCACGCGTCGACGTCGCACACCGCCACCACCCGCACGTCGTCCATGGCCAGCAACGCCGGCAGATTGCTGTGATAGGCCTGGCGGCCGAGGCCGATCAAGCCGACCGCAACCTGCTTCGAAGGCGCGCCCTGCCCGAACAGGCGGCCCGGCAACACCAGGGGGCCGGCGCCGGCGAGCAGACCGCCCGCGCGCAGGAAACGGCGGCGGGACCACCCTCGCGATCCGCGGAGCCCGGCTGTCGCGCTCATGCCCGCCTCCTCACAACCGGTCGACCGTCCATGGGGCCCGCCATTCCGGGCCTTTCAGCAGCCGGTTCGCCTCGTCGTCGCCCGGGAATCGCTCCTTGTCGGGGTCCCATCGCAGCTTCCGCCCGCCGAGCTTGACCGAGATGTGCGCGAGGTGGCAGAGCGAGGTCGTGCGCTGCCCGACCTCCTCATCCTCCAGCGTCCGGCCGCGCGTCTTGACGCACTCGATGAAATCCTCCTTCTCACTGCGCAGCGGGAAGCGGATCTCGTCCTCGCCGATCTTCTCCTTCAGGATCGCCGGATCGCTCGCCTCCAGTTTGTCCGGGTGCAGCGCGTCCTGGATGTAGTTGACCTGGATCCAGCCCTTCTCGCCCTCGAACCGCACGTGTGGCGAGCCCATCTGGTAGAAGAGCTCGACGCCGTTGGCGAAGCGGTACCACGCGTCGAACTGCTCCAGCACGTTCCACACCTGGCCGGCGTGGAAGGCGCCCGTCGCCTTGACCTCGACCGGGCCCGTGCGCTCCGTGCCCGCGCCCCACTGGGCGATGTCGTTGAGGTGCGTGCCCCAGTTCGTGATCATGCCGTCGCAGTAGTCGAGGTTCCGCATCCAGCCCGGGCGGCTCTTGAGGTCGCGGGGCGTGTGCACCCGCTTCTGGATGTAGGGCGCCTTCGGCGCCGGACCGAGCCAGAGGTCATAGTCGAGGTCCGCGGGCGGATCGGTCACGGTCTCCGGCTCGTTCGGGAACACCTCTTTCGGCGAACCCGTGCGCATGACCTTCAGCGTGCCGATGCGGCCGTTGCGCACGAGTTCCGCCGCGCGGTGCATCGGCTCCAGCGACCGGAATTCGCTGTCCACCCGGAACACCCGCTTGTACGTCGCGGCGGCGTCGGCGATCCGCCGCCCCTCCTCGACCGTCCGGGTGATCGGCTTCTCCAGCGAGACGTCCTTGCCCGCCTTCAGCGCGGCGAGCGTCATCGGCGCGTGCCAGTGATCCGGCGTGGAGATCATCACCGCGTCGATATCCGGCCGCGCGACCAGTTCGCGGAAATCCTTGTGGGCCGTGCAGCCCTTGTACGCACCCGAGGCGCTCTGCTTCGCGTAGTGCTTCTCGACGGCCAGCCGTCCCTGCTCCAGCCGCCAGGCGTCGACGTCGCACACGGCGACGACCACGCAGTCGCGTGACTTGAGGAACGGCGGCAGGTTGGCGGCCATGGCCTGCCGGCCCATGCCGATCATGCCGATCGCGATCCTGCCGCCGGGTGCGTCCGCGCCCAACAACCGCGACGGGATGATCAGCGGTGCAACGGCCGCCGTGGAGGCGGCGCGCACCAGGAATTGGCGTCGAGTGGTCTTCATATCGGCTCCTTACTCGTACACATTCGCTCTCGGGCCATCACGGCGAAAATCCGAAACTCGAAATCCGAAATCCGAAGGAATGGCATGAGAAACGAATGGGGGAAATGGTCGAAAGCCCCGCGAGATTGCGATTTGTTCTCGTCGCGCATTCGGGTTTCCTTCGAATTCGACATTCGGGTTTCGAGTTTCTCTTACGGCTGTGCTGCCCGCCACGCCTTCATGGATTTCGCGAGGTTCTCCTTGACGTCGCCGGTCAGGCTGTAGCACTGGAGGCCCACGGGGCCCTTGTAGCCGGTCTTCCGCAGCTCGGCGAGGAAGGCGGCGAGGTCGAAGTCGCCCTCGTCGAGCGTGCGGATGTACTTCTTCCCCGCGCGGTCAACCCCGTTGATCGAGACCAGCGTCGCGTCCGGCGCGACCGTCCGCAGGGCCTCCAGCGCCCGGTCGCCGCCGCCGGTCATGAACTCGTGGCAGAGGTTGTAGGAGGCGCCGACCGCCGGGTGGGCCGCCTTGCGGGCGATGCGCTGCGCGTCGGCGGCCGTGGCGACGTAGAAGCCGGCGTGCGGATAGATGGCGACGCGGAGGTCCGCCGCCTTCGCCAGGTCGCCGAGCTCACGGGCGATCCTGACGCAGGCGTCGTCGTAGTCGCCCTTGACCTTCGCCTCGCGGAAGGTGATCCAGAGCACGGTGCCGGAGCCCTTGAGCATCGCGATCGCCTCGCGAAGGGCGGGACTCCACGGCTCCTCCTTCTTCTCGGGGAAGGTGTGGATGTAGAGGCCGAAGATCTTCAGGCCCGCCTCGCGATACACGCGGATCCAGGTCTCGAGGTCCTTGTTGTTCGTGTAGTTGTAGCTGATGCCGTCGTAGCCCAGCTCCTTCAGGACCGCCGCCTGCTGCGGGGGGGGCCACTGCCCGCGGCCGACGCCGTTGTCGAAGGCGAAGAACGGCCATCCGGGGGCGGCCGCGGCCGCGCCGGCGAGCGAGAGCGTCGCCGCCAGGGCGCCGAGAACGGTCCGCCCCTGGGGCCCCGCCCGGCTGGTTCGTCGGGTCTTCACGCCCGCGCATGAAAAGCGCTTTCGGCAAGCCGCGCCAAGGGGAAAGAGGTAGCACTTGAGCGAAGGTGGCGATTCTGCTACTTCGGGGCCATGACGGAAAAGGCCTTTCCGCGCCGCATCTACCTGCCGCCGCCGGGCCGGCCCCGCTGGCAGCCGCCGAGGTCGTCGGGGTGGGAATTGCTGTACCTGTCGTGGGGCCTGCGTTGGTTCGGCGATCATCCGATTCTTCCGGCCATGCATGAGGGATGGGCGTATTGCGCCGTGCTGGAGGGCGCGCCGCGCGCGATGATCAACGGCCGCGGCCGGCCGACGCGCGTGGGGCGCGTGTTCCTCTTCCACCCCGACTGCGCCTACGGGTGGTTGGACCGCCCCCATCGCGCCTGCCGCACGCTGACCTGGCTGTGGCGCACGCCGCCCGCCCATTCCGCGCTCGTGCCGCCCGCGGGCGGGTGCCAGTCGTTTCTGCTCGACCGCCCGCAGCTCGCCCATCTCGTGGCCATCCATACACACTGTCGCGAAGCCGTTGCCGCGCCCGGCGAGACGGGCGTGCTCGCGCTGCGCAAGGCGCGGCTGGAGCTCGACCTGCACCTCGCGGCGGCGGCCGGGCGCGGCGGGCCGGCCATTGCGCAATTCCGCATGAACCTGGCCGTGCAGTACCTGCGGCACAATCCCGCGAAACTGGACCCGGTCGGCGGACTGTGCGAGTACCTGCAGGTGTCGCCCGCCACCCTGAAGAAGCTCTTTCATGCGGAGGCCGGGCGCAGCCCGCGCGCCTTCGCGCTGGAGCAGCGCATGCGTCTGGCGCGCGAGCGGCTCGCCGCCGGCCGACCGGTGAAGGAGGTCGCCTACGGTCTCGGTTACCGGCACCCGAACGACTTCAGCCGCGCGTTCAAACGCTACTTCGGGGCTCCGGCGCGGGCCTGCGGGCCGTAGTGAGGAGAATCCGCGGACGACGCCAGCGAAAACGGCGGGTCCGGAGGCCCCGCTCTACCTTGCGAATGAAACCGACGGCGGGTAGAGCGCGGCATCCCTGACGCGCCGTCGCACGGGAGAACGGTTGCATGGCGTGTTCGTACGTTGCCTGTCCCCAGGATCGCCAGATCATTCAACCCTAAGGCGGCGAGCCGCAACCCAACGGCCAAGGATCCAAGCGTTGAGAAACCGGATGGGGTGGATGACGGGGCTCGAACCCGCGACATTCAGGGCCACAACCTGACGCTCTGCCAACTGAGCTACATCCACCGTCCGGCGGGGGATCAGGAAAAAGGGCTTTGATCCCAAAGCGGACTTGCTATTATGCCGAGCCCGGTCGGGCCTTCAAGCGCAATCGGTGGGGGCGGGCATAGGCATTTGATCTGCGGCGTACCAAACCGGGTTTCGATCCGGCGAAGGGCGGGGGCGGCGGCGGTGTCGCTCCTGCTGATCGCGGCGTTCTTCCCCGCCGTCGCGCAGGACACCCCGAAAGAGGTCAAGGCCAAGGCCCTGGCGGCCCTGGCGATGGGGGCGTTCGAGGACGCCATCCCCCCCCTCCAGCAGCTCGTCGAGTGGTTCGGCAGCAGCACGAAGGAGGGCACCATCGCCGAGATGGAGGAGATCTACTACAGCCTCGGCCTCTCCCACCTGTTCCTGGCGCAGTTCGGGCCGTGCCGCGAGGCCTACCAGGTCTACCTCAAGAAGTACGCCCGCTACGCGCGCGCGCCGCTCGTGGCGATCTTCGTGGCGGACACCCTGCGGTACGAGTCCAAGCTGGCCGAGGCGCTGAAGGCCTACAAGTCGGCCCTGGACACGTACGACTACAGCTCCGACCTCCGGACCGACATCCTCTGCTCCGTGGCGCGCTGCTACCTGGCCGAGGAGAAGTGGGCCGACGCGGTGCCGGTGCTGAACGAGGTCTTCCGCACCGCCCCCGACCACAACCGGCGCAACTGGGCGGGCGCGATGCTGACCGTGTCCTACCTGAAAGACATGAAGGTGGATCCGGTCTACGACATGATGCCCCTCCTGCTGACGCCCGAATCCTTCGCCGCCCGGAGCGTGGCGTTGAACATGTCCGCCCTGGAGGCCGGCGACGACCTGTTCGCGGAGGAGAAGTACCGCGACGCCCTGTGGATCTACCGCATGGTCTACCCGCACGACACGCTGGCGATGAACTGCCAGATGCAGCTCGAGCGGCAGCAGCGCCGCGTGGAGCGCTACCGCCGCATCCCCAACCGGCCCCGGGAGCTGCTGCGCGCGCAGGAGCAGGTGGCGGAGATCGAGGGCGAGCTGAAGGCGCTGGAGGAGATCCCCGTCTACGACCCGGAGCTCTTCTTCCGCATCGCCCGTTCCTACCTGGAGGTCCGCCGCTACCGCGAGGCGTCCGATCTCTTCCACTTCCTGTACTCCGAGGGGTTGACGGAGAAGAAGGAGGACTGCCTCTACCTCAGCTTCTTCGCCGCCTCCAAGGTGCGCCCGATGGACCTGGCGATCCAGCGCGGCCTGGAGTACATGAAGGACTACCCGAGCGGGCAATACTACGACACCGTGTCGCTGACCGTCGGCGAGCTCTACGCCAACGTCCAGAACTGGTACAAGGTGATCGAGATCCTGGGCGGGGCGCTCGAGGCCCGCCCGAAGCACGAGCAGATCGTCGAGGTGCTTTACCTGCTCGGCTACGCGGAGTTCATGCTCGAGCGCTTCCCCGATGCCGCCGCCCACATGAAGCGGATCAACGCCGACTTCCCCGGCAACGACCGGGCGCCGGACGCGGCCTACTGGGCGGGCATGGCGCTGCTCTTCGACAAGCGGTACGAGGAGGCCCGGCCGTTCTTCGACCGTGTGACGAGCGAGTTCCCCGAGTGTCCCTTCGCCGAGGATGCCGCTTTCCGCAGCCCCACCTGCGACTTCGGCCTGAGCCAGTACTACGACGCCGAGAAGAAGCTCCTGGTCTTCATCCAACGCTACCCGCAGAGCAAGCTGATCGGCGAGGCGTACCTGATGCTCGGCGACATCTCCGGCACGGTGGGCGAGCTGCAGGAGGCCGTCCGGCGCTACCGCGAGGCGATGACCCGCGAGCTCAACGTCGAGCTCTACAACCACGCCGCCTTCCGCACCGGCGAGATCCTCAAGGAGCTGAAGGACTTCGCGGGCGTCATCGAGCACTTCAACGCCTACCTGCAGCGCGACGTGCCCGAATCGAACCGGCCGCTGGCCATTTTCTGGATCGGCGACGCCCAGTGGGAGCTCGGCCGTCCGGCCGAGGCCCTGCAGCTGTTCCTCGAGGCTCTGCGCAAGTACGGCGGCGATCGCAAGGAGCTGGGGGTGGACCTGATCCTGGAGAAATTCGTCGACCGCACGCGGGCGGCGGATAAGGCGTTGACGCGGCAGGCGTGGGCGGACCTGCGGGAGATCCTCAAGAAGGCGCTGACGGAGCGGCAGTACACGCTGGCCCTGCGGGCGGAGCGCATCCTGCTTTTCGACCCGGGCACCTCCGACGTCGAGAAGCAGGCGATGCTGAAGTTCATGCTGCGGCCGGAGAACCTGCGGTTCGCCAGCCCCGGCGTGATGGAGCTGATGATCGACGAGGCGGCCAGGGCCGGCCACCGCGAGCTGTCGCTGCAAACCGCCCGCGCCATCGTGTTCGAGTTCCCCGAGACCGACTACGCCCTCGCCGCGCGCAAGGCGCTGGCCGACGACGCCATGGCGCGCAAGGACTGGGACGAGGCCCTGCTCCACCTGAACATCATCCGCGAGGTCTATGCCACGAGCCCGGAGGCGGCGGACGCCCTGCTGGCGCTCGGCCGGCTCTACATGGCGAAGGAGCAGTACGACCTCGCCGACGCGGCCTACCGCGACCTGCTGGGCGTGAAGGAGTGGAAGGACCTCTGGCCGGAGGCCCTCTTCGGGCGGGGCGACATCGCGATCGGCAAGCGCCAGTACGACGTGGCGGCCGCCTACTACGAGCGCATCTATCTCCTGTACGGCGCGCACAAGGACTGGTCGGCCAGGGCCTACGTGGCGCGGGCCAGGTGCCTGGCGCGGCTGAACCAGCACCGCAAGGCGATCGAGACGCTCTCCGAGATGCTCAAGAACGAGGACCTGGCCAAGACCGCCGAGGCGGAGGAGGCCCGCAAACTCCTGGAGACCTATCAGAAGCAGGTGATCTGACCATGCGCCCCGTCCCGTCCATCCTAAGGCGGCGAGCCGCAACCCAACGGCGTTGGCCGCTCAATGCGCCTGGTGCCTTCCTTCGGTTCCTCCGTGCAACCGCGCCGCCTTCTGAGATGGTTCCGCCGCCGTCTCCAACGGAGGAACCCGCCGAGAAACATCCCGCCCATGTGCGTGTCATGTCACGGCGGAACACGCGACTCCCCGTCGCGCTGGCCGCGCTGGCGGTCGCGGGGGCGGTGCGCGCCCAGACGCCCCCGCCGCCGGTCCCGCCGTCGGCCGCCGCGGTGGCGGCCGAGGGGCTGGCCGTCCGGATCATCACCGAGCAGGGCCAGCGCGACATCCGCCTGATGCGCCGGCGGGAGGACGACCTCTTCTTCCGCCTCCCCGACGCCCCGGTCGGAGTGCAGGCGTCCTTCAAGCCGGAGTCCGTCCAGGAGGCCGAGTTCGCGCTCGCGTACGACGAGTTCCGCGTCTACACCCTGATCGTCCGGCGCCAGTACATCGAGGCCGCCCAGCTGCTCCTGCCCTGGGTGACTCCCACCCTGCCCTACCTGGACCTTCCCGAGAACAACGCGATCGACCCCGCCACCACGGCCGCCCGCTGCCTCGTGCGGGCCGCCGAGCAGCGCGTGCGGCTGGGCGCGGAGGAGTCCGACCCCGAGGTGAGGAAGTACTACGAGGCCGCCGTGAGCATCTACGAGGCGCTGTCCCGGGCGGACTGGCACATCTACGCCGAGACGGCGGGGCTGCGGGCGCTGATGTGCATGATCCGGCTGGGGCGCCTGGACGAGGCGGAGCGGCGGCTGGCCCAGGCGCGCCCGCCGGAGATCGGCGACGCCTCCTACGGGGCCTACTGGCTCGCGCGGGCGCGCTATCTGTACGCGCGGGACGATCCGCGCAACGCGTTGGCGGCCGTGGTGCGGTCGATCGATTTCGAGAACAAGGACGTCGACACCTTCCCCGACGCCCTGATCCTCTCGGGCATCTGCTACGAGGACATCAACGAGATCCACCGCGCGCGCGACGTGTACTACGAGGTCGCCCGCCTGTTCAGGGGCACGGTCTGGGGCGACGACGCCCACGGCCGCCTGCGGTTCATCATGGAGAACGGCCTCACGGCCAGGGCCGAGGAGGCCAACGTCGCCGGCGTCTTCTTCGGGACGGAGGAAGACATGAACGCCAAGGCCACGGATTTCCTGAAGGCGACGGCGAGGCCCGCGCCCGAGGCCGCCGTCCCCAATGCTGTCCCTGCCGCTGTCACCAACGCACCCGCCGCCAGGCCGGAAGAGGAAAAGAAACCATGAAGAGACCCACCGCTACGCTTCTGCTGATGGCTGCGCTCGCCGCCGGCTCGCTCAGCCTCACCCTCGCCCAGGAACCCGCCGCCCCGCCCGCCGCGGGCGCCCCGGGCGCGGACGCGCCGAAGCAGAAGAAGATGACCCTCTGGGACTACTGGAAGACCGGCGGGTGGTGCATGTACCCGATCCTGCTGCTTTCCGGCATCGCGTCGGGCCTGGCCGTCTACGCCTGGCTCGCCATGCGGCAGCAGAAGATGACCCAGGATCACCTCGTTCCGCCGCTGCAGGACGCGGTTGGCAAGCTCGACTTCGCCACCGCCAGCTCCGTCTGCGTCGGCCAGCCCGGCGTGCTGACGAACATCCTCAACGCCGGCCTCATGCGCATCACCCCCGCCGCGGGCATCCGCGTCGAGGCGCTCGAGCGGGGCATGGAGGAGATGGCCATCGAGGAGAACACGGCGGGGCTGAAGCCGATCACCGGGATCTCCGTCTGCGCCTCGATCTCGCCCATGTTCGGCCTGCTGGGCACCGTCGACGGCATGATCAAGGCCTTCAACAAGATCGGCCTCGGCAAGATGGGCGACCCCGAGGCGCTGGCCGGCGACATCGGCGAGGCGATGATCACCACCTGGTTCGGCCTCGTGGTCGGCATCCCAACCATGTTCCTGTACTTCTGGCTCAAGAGCGACTACCAGGCCCGGATGGCCAAGATCGCGCGCCTGCTCGGCAACATCACGCACCGCCTGCAGGAGACGCTGAAGCTGGTCGAGTCGGGCGAGCTCGTGGTGGAGGCCACTGTGCCGGGCACGGCCCCGGCCATGCCTGCACCGGTGCCCGCGCCTGCCACCCCGCAGGCCTGACGAGGAGCCGACGCCCATGCGCCCGCCCTATCAGGAACCCGAGGAAGCCAAGTTCGCCATGGCGCCGATGATCGACATGGTGTTCCTGCTGCTCGTGTTCTTCATGTGCGCCTCGCACCTGAGCCAGAGCGAGCGGCTCACCCTCGAGATCCCCACCGCGTCGAAAGGCGTGATCCCCAAGGAGAGGCCGGATCGGTGGGTGGTGAACATCGACACCAACGGGACCATCTACAGCGGCCCCAAGGCGGTGTCGATCGAGGAGCTCCGCGGCCAGCTCGCCGCGCGCGTGAAGGAGAATCCCAGCACCAAGGTGTACATCCGCGCCGACGCCGAGGCGCGGCACCGCGAGGTGAAGAAGGTCATGGCCGCCATGGCCGAGGCGGGCATCGACGACCTGATCTTCGGCGTATACACCCCGACCATCGACCGGCCGGAAGGAGCGGCGCCGTGAAGATCCCGCGCTCCGACCTCGAGGATCCGGACATCAACGTCGCCTCGTTGATCGACATGACCTTCCTGATGCTCGTGTACTTCATGGTCGCCGCCTCGCTCATCCGGCCCGAGGCGGATCTCGGGATCCGGCTGCCCGGCATGCTCGCCGCCGCGCAACAGGTGGACATGCCCGACGAGCAGACGATCGAGGTGGGCGAGAACGGCTCGATCAGCCTCAACGGACAGCAGTTCGACGACCCGCGGTCGACCGAGCTGCCCGAGCTGACCGCCCTGCTGCAGCGCTACAAGCTGGCCGCGCTGGCCTCGAAGAACGAACCGATGGTGACCATCTGGGCGGCCGACGAGGCGAAGCACCAGCGGGTCATCGACGTGATGAACGCCTGCGCGCGGGCCGGCATTAAGAACGTGACCTTTGCCTCCGAAGGGGCGTAGCTTAAGGTTAAGGTATCGCCATGGACATCCTGCTGGAGAAAGTGCTCGGGTGGATCGGCTACCGGCCCGGCGCCACCCAGCGTCAGCGCATGATGGCGACGGCCGTGGGCGTGGCCGTGCTGCTGCACCTGATCGGCCTCGCGATCTTCGGCGGCGTCGTCGTGACCCGCCTGATCCTCGAGGAACGCACGGTCTTCACCACCCCGCCGCCGATGAAGACCTACGAGCCGCGGAAGCTGGAGCACAAGGTCAAGGTCTCCAAGCGCCAGCGGAGCTCCAGCCGGCCGGCGGTCATGCCGCGCCTGGCCGCCGCGAAGCCCTCGAACATCTCGCTGCCCGAGATCAAGGTCGATCGCTCCGCTTCACCTTCAAGGTGGAGCGACAGCGGAACCTTGTAATGGTGAAAGCGGTTGTTCGCAGACTGAATCAACGAAAGGAGCCAGACCGTGAAGAAGAGAGTGCGTCATCATTTCGTCGGTAACGCCGACAAGCAGATCAAGGCGCTCGAACGCGGCAAGCCCGCGCCGCAATACGTCGAGCGGTGCGACCGCTGCGGCAAGATCGTCCGCGCCGTCCAGACGCCGAAGGAACGGCGTCGGTACTGTCCTGCGAACCGAAGGTCGTCCGCACCAGCTTCCAGCCGAAGTTCAAGGCCGTCACGGGCATCG
>CAZSUU010000085.1:0-12679 GCA_964610105.1 uncultured Verrucomicrobiota bacterium
TTCTGACCCCCGCGCCGCGGGGCCGGCGTCCGACCCGCCGGTCCTGCGGCTGAAAGGAATCCATGGCCATCCTCACCAAAGGCAAGCAGATCGTGGCCTCGCACTGGTACACGCGCGACGGCCAGCCCGCGCACGCGCAGCCGAAGGCCGGCGGCGCGGGCGAGCGCCCGACCACCATCGCCGACGCCCGCCGCCTCGGCCTGGTGCCGTCGGTCACCACGATCCTCGGCATCATCGGCAAACCGCAGCTTGAGAAGTGGAAGGTCACGCAGGGCATCCTCGCCGCCGGGAGGAGCCCGCGGCAGGAGGCGGAGTCCGAGGAGTACTGGGTCCAGCGCGTCTACGACTCCGCCTTCCAGCAGGTCGAGGACGCCGCCGAGAAGGGCAGCGCCATCCACGCCGCCCTCGACGCCGCGATGGGCGGCGAGCCCGTGCCGGATGAGTGCCGCGTCCACGTCCAGCCCGTGCTCGACTGGATGTCGGCCACGGGCATCGAGGTCGCCGAGCGCGAGACGCTGGTCACGAACCTGCAGGAGGGCTACGCCGGCCGGGCCGACGTGTTCTTCCGCTACGGCAAGCGCGGGATCGGGATCCTCGACTACAAGACCCGCAAGACGAAGGTCGGCGAGCGGGTGACGCCGTACGACGGGCAGGGCATGCAGCTCGCCGCCTACGCCGCCGCGTTCTACGGCGTCGACGCCCTGCCGCGGGTGCTGGCGGCGAACGTCTATATCAGCACCACCGAGCCCGGCCGGATGGAGGTCTGCAAGCACGAGGACCTGCCGGGGCTCTACGAGGCCTTCCGCAACGCCTGCGCCCTCTGGCGGCACCTGAAGAACTACGACCCGCGAGCCGCGTGACATGATCGCGTTCGACACCGAGACGCACTACGACGGCCGCTACAGCGTGAAAGCGCTGGGCAACAGGCGCTACTGCCGCGACCCACGGTTCCGCCTCCTGCAGTGTGCTGTCTACTCGCCGGCCGGCGCGCAGGTGGCGGGGCCGTCGACCTTCGACTGGCGAGTCCTCCACGGGCAGGAGGTTATCGCCCACAACGCGGGCTTCGACCGCGCCGTGTTCGAGCGGGCCCGCGAGCTGGGCCTCTGCCCGCCCGACGTGCAGCCGGCCGGCTGGCTCGACTCCTCGGCCGCGTGTGCCTATCTCGGCCTCCCGCGCGACCTGGCCGGCGCGGTGAAGGAGCTCTTCGGCGTCACCCTCGACAAGAGCATCCGCGACCGCATGGCCGGTGTGCAGCCGGATCTCTTCGATGACACAGGCGCTTACGCCGCAGGGGATGCCTACTGGGCGTGGCGGCTGTGGGAGCGCGTCGGCGGCAAGTGGCCCGTCGAGGAGCGCCGCCTTCTCGATCTCACCCGCGAGATGGGCGACCGCGGGGTGTGCATCGACACCGCCGCGGCGACGACGGCCGTCGATGAACTGACCGCCGCCATCGCCGGACTGGAGGCGGCGACCCCGTTCCGCCCGATCGCATCCCACCAGGCCCTCGAGGAAGCCTGTGCTGCCGCCGGCGCGGCCCGTCCCCCGGGAACCCGGACCAGCGACCCGGCGCTCGAGCAGTGGCTCCGCATCTACACCGGGCACGACGCCGCGCGGTGGGTGCGAAACGTCCAGACGTGGCGCAAGGCGAACCGCACCCGCGCGGTCATCGCCTCCATGCTCGACCGGGTGAACCTCGACACCGGCCGCATGGCGTATGACCTCAAGTACTTCGGCGCGGTCCCCACCGGCCGCTGGTCCGGCAGCGGCGGACTCAACATGCAGAACTTCAACCGGCAGGACGGGGCCGGGGTGAACCTCCGCGGCCTGATCGTCCCGGCCGAGGGTCATCGCTTCGTCATCGCCGACTACGCCCAGATCGAGGCGCGCGTCCTGCTGTGGCTGGCCGGCGACCGCGAGATGCTCGACCAACTCCGCGGCGGCATGGATCTCTACGAGGCGGCCGCCCGCAAGATGCTCGGATACGCGGACCCCCGGCCGATCAAAACCGTGAACCCCGGCCTGCGCCAACTCGCCAAGGGAATGACGCTCGGCCTCGGGTTCGGCATGGGCGCGGGGAAGTTCGTCAGCGCGGCGAAGATCCTGGCCGGGCTCGACCTCTCCTTCGAGGAGTGCAAGCGCCACGTCGCGACCTTCCGTCGCACCAACCCGCGGATCATCGACTACTGGAACCGGCTCGCGGACGCCTTCCAGGCCCGCGCCGGCAGGCCCTACTACCGGCACGTTCTGCCCTCCGGCCGGCCGCTCCACTACTGGGAGCCGGTCTGCAACGGCGGGATGGAGTGCGCCCAGGAGAAGGGCGCAGAGCGCATCCGGCTGCATCCCGGTCTTCTCGTCGAGAACGCCGTGCAGGCGACCGCGCGGGACATCCTGGCCGACGCGTGGGCCCGTTGCGCGGACGCCGGCTGGGTGCCGGTCCTCTCCATCCATGACGAGCTCGTGTTCGAAGTGCCGGAGGCCGCCGCCGCGGAAGCGGCAAAAGCTGTCCGGCGGATCATGCAAACCCCGCCGCCCTGGCCCGATGCGGAGATCCTGCCGCTGGAGGTCGAGACGGCCATCGCAGGGAGATACGGAAAATGAGCATCGGCATATACTTCGCCGGCAAGATCGGCATCTACGACTGGCGCCATTCCCTGTTGAGCCGGGCAACGGGCCACTGGCGCAAACTGCGCGACAGCAAGGCGCCCTTCGAGTTCAACATCGGACCTCACAGGCTGACGTATCAGGGCCCCTTCTTCACGTCCTGTGACCACGGCTGCTACCACGGCGAACACTCGCACGGCGTTGGTCTGGACGTGAACACCGGGTGCCCGCGGGACGTGGATGTCAATCCGCTCACCCGGCCCCGGGCGGCCGTGTTCCGGCGATCCCTTGAGGCCATCGACCGTTCGGACTGCCTCTTCGCCTACATCACCAGTCCCTCCGCCTTCGGCACCCTGGTCGAGATCGGCTACGCGAAGGCCCGGGGGAAGACGGTGCTCCTCTGCTTCGCCGACAAGCACCTTCAGCGCGACATGTGGTTCGTGTCCGAATCCTGCAGCATCGGCGCCGCCGTCGATTCCGACCCCTACCTTCCGCTCCTCGACGGTCTCAACCACGCGTTCCAACTGCGTATCCCGTGAGCAGGATCTACCGCTACTCGCATCGCCTCGCTGCGATGCTGGCGAACCCGCCCGCGCCGGGCGCGGGGCGGCACCACTGGCTCTTCCGTGTGGCCGCGAGTCTCATCCGCCAGGGCGCGGACCCGAAGGAGGTCGAGCGCTTCCTCGTCGCCAACGCGAAGGCCGACGGCTGGAGCGACCGCCTGACCGACATCCACCGCGCCGTCGCCAAGATCGCCGGCGGCCGGGCGAAGCCGCTCCCCGGCCTGTGGATGCCCGAGCGGAGCGAGGCGGCCCGCGCCGACGCCCTGAAGGCGAGGCCGCTCTTCAAACCCGCCCCCGCCGGCCTGGAGGCCGCGGACGTCCTGCCCGTCCTCTTCCGGCGGGAGGAGCTCGTCTGCCTCGCGCCGAGTCCGTACCGGTTCTTCACCGTCCCGCGGGACACGGCGATCGCGTGGGCGCCCCGGACGCAGTTCGTCGTCGCCAACCCCATGACGGCCCCGACGGGCCTGACGCAGGAGGGCAAGGTCTCCGCCCGCAGCCTCAAGAACGCCTGCCCTCCGTCGCGCCGGCGCTACCTCGTCATCGAGTTCGACACGGGGGATCCGCTCGACGCCCAGGTCCGCCTTCTGTCCTCGCTCCACACCCGCACGGCGCCCCTTGCGCTGGCGGTCTTCAGCGGGGGCAAGTCCATCCACGGCTGGTTCAACGTGTCCGTCCTCACGCCGCGCGAGAAGCTCTACCTCTTCCGCCGGGGCGCGATCCTCGGCTGCGACACATCCCTCTGGGACCTCTCCAAACTCGTCCGCATGCCCGGCGGCCTGCGGCCGGTCAACGTCCGGCAGGAGATCTACTTCTGGGAGCCCGAACATGCCGCATGACTGGAACAACGAGGGCAAGGACCTCCACCTCGATCAGGCGATGAAGGAGGCCGGCATCGCCGACCTGCCCGACATCGTGTCGGCCAGGGAGTTCGCGGCCAAGCCGCTGCCGCCCCCGCCGGAGATGGTCCACGGCGTCCTGCACAAGGGCTCCAAGGGGATCTACGGCGGCCCGTCGAAGGCGTTCAAGACCTGGACACTTCTCGACCTCGGACTCGCCGTCGCCACCGGCGGCGACTGGCTGGGGTTCAGCACGACCGCCGGCCGGGTGCTCTACATCAACTTCGAGCTGCAGGACTTCGGCATCCATCGGCGTATCCACGCGATTTCTCAGGACCGCCGGATCGATCCCCCGGAGGCGCTGCACCTGTGGAACCTCCGCGGCCACGCCGTGCCGCTGACGCGCCTCCTGCCGGAACTGCTCCGCCGGATCGAGGGGGAGGGCTATGACCTGATCGTCCCCGACCCGATCTACAAGACGCTCATGGGCCGGGACGAGAACGCCACCGGCGACATCGGCGCGGTCTGCAACGAGATCGAGGCGGTGGCGGTCCAGACCGGGGCGGCGGTCGCCTTCGGCGCCCACTTCGCCAAGGGCAATGCGGCGGCCAAGCAGGCGATCGACCGGATCAGCGGCTCGGGCGTCTTCGCCCGCGACCCCGACACGATCATCACCGCCACACCGCACGAGGAGGAGGACTGCTTCACCATCAACATGGTGCTGAGGAACTTCCCGCCCCCGGACGACTTCGCCATCCGCTGGCGCTTCCCCCGGATGATCCGGGACGCGTCGCTCGACCCGGAGAGCCTGCGCCAGCCGGAGCAGCGCAAGAAGGAGCGCCCGGCCGTCGACACGCTCTTCGAGCGCGCGATGGCGCTCTTCAAGAAGGGCCCCCTCCGCGCCGGGATCTTCGAGGACCTGGCCACGCCGATCGCCGAGACCCGCGCCCGGTATCGCGAACTGCGGGCCAGGCTTCTCGAGGCCGGGTACGTGAAGGAGCACGAGATTCGTTCCCACGGTCGCCACGAAGTCTGGCTCGGTACGCCCGCGCAAATCGACAGGATCAGCAATGCGACCCTCCAGCAGTAGAACAGCTAGAACCGCTAGACTCGCCAAAAGGCCTCTTGGCGCTTCTAGCGAGTCTAAAGAGTTAGAGCGGCCGCCGCCCTTCTTAGAGGCGGCGGCGGCTCTTGCTCTAAACTCCTGGCTCCTCACTCAACCCGTGCCCCTTTCCTCGGCGGCTCTAAACCCCGCGCATGAACCCCAACCGAAAGGACCCTGCGATGACGCCCCTGCAATTCGCCCGTGACGAGTGTGCCAACCACCAGCCCGACGGCTCCTGCCTCGGCGCGTGGATCAACGAGGACCTGTCCATCACCCGCTCGGCGCCCAAGCCCCGGTGTCTGCTGGCCGAGGGCAAGCGCTGCCGGTACTTCGAGGAGTGCGTGGCGCCCATGGCGGACATGGCGAGCGATCCCCGGCGCGCGGCGGAACTCCAGGAGGCGGTGGCCGAGTACCGGCAGATCACGAACCAGAAGGCGCCAAAGGCCCGGCCGTGTCCCGACTGCGGCGCGCCCATGCTCAAGGGCAAGCAGTACTGTCCGCGGTGCGCCGATACCCGGCGGAAGGCGACCCACCGCCGCCACAATTCCACCCGCGGCGCCATGCCGGTTGACCTAACGACAGAAGTTCAAAAATACCCCCCGAAAACATTGGGCTTTTCGAGTGGTTTCTCGGCGGTTTCGCAAAACGCGATAGAGGATAGCCACCCCCCTCAAAACGACCCAACTTCTGTGGACACTCGCCCCTTGGCGGGGAGCCAGCCATGACACCGCTTCTCGCCATTGACCCCGGCGCCTCCGGGGGGCTCGCCTGGACCGACGCCGCGGGCGTCACGCACGCCGAGGCGATGCCCGAGGGCATGACCGCCATCGTCGACCGGCTCCGGGCGCTGGTTGCCGAACTTCCCGGCCTCTCCGCCATCGTCGAGAAAGTCGGCTACTGGATGCCGGGGGACCATCCGAACAGCGCGGCCAAGTTCGCCCGGCACTGCGGGCAGATCGAGGCGGCGCTCTACGCCCTCGGCATCCCATTCCACGACGTGGCGCCGGCGGTCTGGATGAAAGCCCTCGGCACGCTGCCGAAGGACAAGCCGGAGCGAAAGCGGGTGATCCGAGAGCTAATGGCTCGGCGATACCCACACCTGCAGGTCACGCTGGCGACAGCCGATGCGCTTGGAATACTGACGTGGAAACTCCGCCAGCCGGACGGATGATGCCATGGCGCCGCTTACCCGCAAGCCCATCGACGGTCCCCGGCTGCTGCTCCTGGCGTTCGCTCATCGAACGATCGCGGACTATCGCCTGTCCGTCCGGCACCGGTTCCACGCCGGCCATCACGACTGGCACCTGCAGAAGCCGCTGCAGATCCGCCGGTATGACGTGCGCACCGCCGACCAGGTCATTCACTCGAAGTTCTTTGCCCACGTCTGCGAAGCGCTCCATTTCCCGTTCACCGCGGAAGAAATCCTCGAAGAGATCGAGAAACGCGAAACAACGAAAGGGACTGACCATGTCGAAATGGGGAGAGGGGACCGGGACACCGATGGGCCATTGCGCCGACCCGAACCGTCCGAGTTTTGATCCTGCCGCCTGCATCAGCGATGCCGACAAACAGATCCTGTGGCTTTCCAGCAACGCCTGGTCGAACCTGAATCCGTGGGAACACCGGACGAATACGAGAAGATGCATTACTCAACGAGAAGGCTGCCCTGAAGGAGAGTGCGAAAGATCCTGGACACTACCGCGAACTGACCGGCCCCGCTCGATCCATTCACCACCGCCGTCCGAAACCGCTCCACGAGGTTCGCCGGACGCTTACGCTGGGCCGGGGATGATCGCCACTATACGTGAGGAACGCCTCAGCACGCAGCACGTTCACATTAGGAATGAACAAGCAGTCAGGCAACGAGGCGCAACAGGATAGCACGATAAAGAACAGGCGGCACGTTGCGATCCGCTGTGATAGTCTGCAATCGCCTGAACACCTAATCACTGATTGCCAGTACCTTCCATTCTCCCTCGTAGACCATGACAATCTTCCAGATCTGTCTAATTGGTTGTCCGCCCTTGTTGCTTGAGTCAACCCGAACCCTGACCAAAGCTCTAGTCCCAACGACGTCCTGTTTGACAATTTCCCATGATGTCACTGCAAAGAGTTTAGATATGCTTGCGCCGGGAGCCCAGTATTGCTCGCCGGATTGATCGCGAGATTGTTCGGTCAGCAGTCCATTGACAGCTCGCGGAATACCTGCGATGGCAGAGTTCATCGCCTCGTTCTCGAGAACTTTCTGTCTTTCACTCTCGGCTCTTCTCGCCTCTGCAGCAGTAATTTGAAGGATTCTGTTCCTTGCGAGATAGGCATAGGACGATAATGGATACTTTGCTACCGCTGATTGCAGAAGAGCCATTGCATCATCGTCGGTCCTTGCTTGCCCAGCCTCTATTAATGCATTTTGGAAGTGCTTCTCTTCTTCTTCTCTCTTGGCCTGGTACTGAGCATGCTCTGCTACGACGAGTTCCTCTCTGCTCTTCTGCGCAAGGTATTCGCTATGTAACTGTGCAGAAGACTTCATGATGAAATTGGTCTTAGCTAAGCTCAAATTGGTATAGTATGATCGGAATGCGTAGTGAATACCGTATTCGGCGCCTGCGTCTGAACAAATACGATAGCATTCGTTGGTGAGCAGCGGGATATACCCGCTGACAATAGGTTCATTAACCATTCCCTGCACCTGAATTTCGCCGAGTCGTACAGTAGCTGTTGGATTTCCTAGGCGGTTTCTCTTCGTGAGATAGCCAAGAGTGGGAGGGCGATTAGATGGGTGATAGAGGATGATATATCCATTCTCTGCCTCTGCGGCTAAGGCATATGTGGCGAGCGGTATTGTCTCGCCAAGAACGGCCTGCTGCTGAGATATCGGTACGTATGTGTTTCGGATTGGAGTGACCGAATTCAAGAATACAGGACCGCCTGGCAAGCTGGCGGGCAGTGGGGTGACGTCAGCTACTCCGGCCGCAGAGGGTTCAATCGGGGCCTTCGGTTCTGTGGACGCAATCGATGCGACCATTGTCAGCATAGTGACAAGTGCATAATGGATTAGGACGCTTCTCATCTAGTTCCTCTGATGCTCGTTGAACCTGGTATGGCGCTTAAGCGAATATTCCAGCCGGACTTCTACTGCGGCATGATATGCGCTCAACGAACCGGTTGGAAACACGGTCTTCACAGGGGTGTAATAGTCCTAGGCCGGCGACCATGTCCAACCAGAAATGTGGGCGTCAGAATGCCCGGGACGGCCTCTGTTTGCCCGTTGTCGCGGTCGGTCATTCAAACGCAATGAAGAAACGTCTGGGGTCAGGTCTCGCTAAATAGCGAACGGCATCGGGTCGACTCCACAGATCCGACACCGTACTCCGGCGTGCCGCCTTGTTGACTCTGCGTCGGAGTGCTCGTCGTCCGTGCCGGTCGCTGTCCCGCGAACGGGACGAGCCGGCTGACGCCGCTCCTCGCGTTCCTCACGCAACACGCCGAACCGCCAAGCGGCGCTCGAAGACTCGCGCCGAACTTTAGCGACGGCGGGACGCGCTCCGATGTCGCGCGCACCGCCTCCCTCTCCAAGGACCCCTTTGCTCCGTGGGATTCCAATTGTGTGCCGGGTCAAGCTCCAGGGGCTGCGCGGCGCGGTCTGAAACGTCGCCGCTGCGACTGGCAGGGCCGCGCCTGCTCGCCCCGCGGGACCGGGGCGCCGGAAACGCTTCGCTGGCCGGCGCCTTGTCCGGCCCGTTCCACCTTGACTGGTCCGGCACGGGGGATGGCATCCCCCGGAGCGTCTGGGGGGCTCAAGAAAGGCCCTGCCATGAAGTCCTTCTCATTCAACCTGTCCCTCCCGTGCGTCCGCGAAAACACCGCCGAGCAGTGCCGTACGCCCGCCGACGTGCGCGGGGTGCTCGACGATCAGGCCCACCTGGCGCAGGAGGCGTTCACTGTGCTGACGCTTTCCAAAAAGAACCGCGTTCTCGACCGGCACCTGGTTTCACTGGGGCTGGTTGACGCGTCTCTCGTCAGCGCTGCCATTGTCTTCCGGCCGGCAATCGTAGACCTGGCCGCGGCCGTCATCGTTGCCCATCAGCATCCTTCGGGAGACCCTGCTCCCAGTTCCGACGACTTGGCCATCACCCGCAAGCTCGTAGAGGCCGGGCGGATCCTGGGCATCCCGGTGCTGGACCACGTCATCCTGGGCCGGGAACCGAACCCGACGTTCTTCAGCATCCGCGAATCGGGGATGGTGGACTTCACGGGGTAAGGGGGCCTTCCCCCTTTTGCCACTCCAGACGAAGACAGGACCGCCGGCCGGGGGGCCGGCGACGCGGCTCGCCGAGGGCTCGCGGTGGGGCCGCCTGGACAGCGTCCCCAATGGTGCGCGCTCCGCGCGCTCCCAAAGCAAGTCATTGCATGGGCGCCATCGGTCTCCGTCTGGGGCCGAGCGTTCCGGTTCTTTTCATCTGCTCGCACGCGCCCCTTTCTTTCTGGGTTTCAGTTTTCAACACATCGCCTTTCCCCTCCATCGCGTCTCCGTGTCTCGGTCGCACGCGCCGCCTATGCGCGGGGCCTCGCTCGTCGCCGACTCCTCCCTACTGGTGCCCCCCTAAAGGGAATCCCCCAAGGCGCCCGCGCGGCGTCGCTCTAAAGGCGAACCGAGACACGGCTCCGCGACGGCAGGAAAGACGATGAAAACAGAAACCGAAAGAAAGGGTCCGCAGATGAAAGAGAACCTCACGCCCCAGACTACGACCAACAGCGTCCGCAATGAACCAAACACTCACCACTCTAGCAGGGTGTTTTCGGGCAAGGTGAATATCCCCGAGGGAGTAGACAACCCCGCCGCCTACGCCGCCGCCTTCCGGCGCGGTTTCGCCGGTGTCCGCTTGGATTTCTTCTCGCTGGCGCTGGCGCCGGTGCTGGGGCGCGGATGGCTGGACGGCAACCGTTACGCCGAGAACGTCCGCACGACGGCCGAGGCGGTGGCCGAGTACATCGCGGCCCCCGTTGTGAAGAAGGCCCGCCGCACCCGCAAGGCGAAAGCCGCTTGAGGAGCCCCGCCATGACCGCGCTTCCGATGTTTCACGCCTACCAGAAAGCCGCCGCGCTGGCCGAGCATTACCAGCAGCCCGCGATTGTGGTTGCCCTGTCACCGCTGGCCCGGTTCCCGATTGAACGCACCGCCTTCGACGCCATGACCGAGGACGACTACCGCCACGCGAACCCCCGGCCCGATTACTTCGACGCCGTTGAACCGCAGGAGAAATGACCATGACCACACGCGAGATCATTTACCGGACCCTCCGAACCGAAACCCGTTGCGCAGTGTTCCGCTTGCTGGACGCCGTCCGCAGCACCGTGGACGGCCAAGCGACCCCCGGTGACATCCTGACCGAGCTTGCCCCGCTGGTGCAGGCTGGACTTGTGGACCTCTACGACGGCGACACCCTGACTTACACGCTCGCCGACGAGTACGCCGCGACCCACCCGACGCCGCCCCCGTACACCTTCCCCGAACAATGGGAGCAGGTTCAACGCCGCCTTTCCCGAGTGTTGAACGCCCACCACAGCCGCCGCCCGTTGTTCCGACGCGAGGCCATCGCATACGCCATCCGCGCCCTTCACGAACTCGAAGCAACCGCCATGCCCGATTGACGAGGAGCCCCGACCATGAAGCACCCCCGAACACCGAAGCCCGAGAAGATTCAGCAAGGCCGCGCGTATCTGTACTACGGCCGGCCGTATCGGGTGGGCATGCTGAACGACTGCCGCGCACGGCTGGACCCGCTATTCCGCAGCCGGCGCGACATCACCAGCCGCCTGCACGACATACGCCGGACGATCTATGCCAAGGCGCACAGCCTGAATATCGCCCCGAATTGCGAATTGCCGCCCCTCGTGACCCGGTGCGCCAGATCGCGGCCGGACCCGAAGCCCGCGCCCGACCCCGCGACGCAGCTTGCGCTGGCACTGGACCCCGAACCCCGCGCCGAGGAGTTGAGCGCATGAACTTGCTCTATGCCCGCCGCTACGTGAGCCCGCGCACCCGGCCGTTGACGCCGGAGGAAGTCTGGACGCGGAATATCGCCTATGCGCTGAAAGAGCCCCGGCGCTTCCCCGAGGCGGTGGAGATCGCCGCCGAGGAGATGGCGCTTTTGATCGCCGATGAGCCCCGCGCCGTGCTGGTGCCGATACCGACCAGCAAGGGAGACACGGCCCCGAACCGGACGCTTGCGAACGAGATCGCCCGCCGCATGAACGGCACCGGCCGCGTGATCGCCGCCCTTGAACGCCGGACCCCGGTCGAATCCTCATGCCAACGCCGCCGCCGTGGACTGGCCGGCCTGACCGCCGCCGAGCACGACTTCCGGCGCGTCGGCCCGATGCTGCCGCTTTGGCCGCTGTACCTCATCGACAACGTGACCACGACCGGCGCGACCCTCGCCGCCGCCGTGGCCGCGCTTGGCTACGGTGACGCCCTTGTCTTTGCCGACGCTGGCCCGAACCACGATTGACGCCGGACGACCCGGCAGAAGGAGAGGAAGACCATGAACGCACACGCAGACCCGAACCCCGCGACGGCCGAGGACGCCGACGCCCGCGCCCGAGAAGAGCGCGCCCGCAACCGCTGGCTGGACGCCGACACCATAGCCGCCGCCCTGCGCGACAAGGCCCCCGAGGCGGTGCCGCACGCCCGCAAGGTGGGCGCGTGGATTTGGATTGAATTCCCGACCGTACCCACGACCGAGACCCGCGCCACGCTGAAGGCCCTCGGCTTTGCGTGGAACCGGACCCGCGGCGCGTGGCAGCACCCGGGCGGAGTCTGGAGACCCGCGAACAAGCGGCACGACCCCCGCGAATACTACGGCGAGGAGCCCATCGACGCGCCCGCGCTGGCGAACGCGTGACCGATTGAACCCGCCCCCGGTGGATTGAAGATGCGGCCTCACACACTGGCCAGCGGCCGCCGGGGGCGGGGGACCGCCGGTCCGGTCCGGAAGGGGCCGCGTGTCTTGCCCCTTCCGGAGCCATCCCCTCGGTCGCGCTCCGATACTCGCCCGCTCATATCCTCGACGCGCCGACCAGCAGCGACGCCCCCGCTGGACACCCCAACCGCGCTACGCCGGCCGGTCGCCGAGATCGCGCAAGCGCCTGGCTCGTCGACCGCCGGCTCTGCGGAGGGTTGCCCTCCGCCCTTCCCGGTTGCTACGCCCGCACCGGTCTCCTCGTGACGGAGATCCGGCTGCGGTCTATGCGGGGCTCTGCCGCCGCACCCCGCGGCCCGCGCTTCTCCATGTCCAGGGCGGGGAGGAAGGCGCGGGCCGGAGACCTCGGGGCGCCGCCTGGCGGCGGGCCCCTCGGCTGCCCGCCCAATCTCCACCGCCTCCAGGGGATGCCCCGCCAGCTCGTTGCCCACCCGCCCGGCGCCCCCGGTGCCGCACAAGCGGAAGCCCGCTCCACGGCTCGATGCGCTCGCACGTTCCGCGGGCTGTTGCCCCAAGCCCCGATGACGGGGATGTTCACGGCGGCGGGCGGCAGGCGCGGCAATCCCGGTTTCCCGCCGGCCCCTCCCCCGA
>CAZSUU010000086.1:0-10724 GCA_964610105.1 uncultured Verrucomicrobiota bacterium
ACGGCGGATTGCGCCAAGCCTCGCCATCAATGTCCACGCCGGTGACATAACTGCCGCTTCCGACGCCGATGCAGGGGGATCCGGCGCTCAAATGAGAAAGACTCGCCAGCGCGGGCTCGTTGGTGATGTTTCCGGTCCCGGCCGGGAGAGGTGTTGTGCAGCAGTAGGACAAGCTGCCGCCGTAGTAGTTCGGTCCCACCGGTGACGTATTGTAGTACACGATGCAGTTGTTCAGCGTGCAGCTGGTCGCCCCGCCGCCAGAGTCCGCAGTGTTGCCATAGAGCGTGCAGTTGTTCAGCGTGCCGTAGAGTGCCCCGCCGCCAGAGTCCGCAGAGTTGCCGGAGAGCGTGCAGTTGTTCAGTTCGCCGTAGTACGCCCCGCCGCCATAGTGGGACGCCGAGTTGCCCGAGAGCGTGCAGTTGTTCAGCGTGCAGCTGAGCGCCCCGCCGCCATAGAGGGCCGAGTTACCGGAGAGCGTGCAGTTGTTCAGCGTGCCGTCGCATGCTCCGCCGCCGGAGTCGCCAGCCGAGTTGCCCGAGAGCGTGCAGTTGTTCAGCATGCTTTCAGACGCCCCGCCGCCCCAGTACGCCGAGTTGCCTGAGAGCGTGCAGTTGTTCAACGTGCCGTCGCATGCTCCGCCGCCGGATTCGGAAGCCGAGTTGCCCGAGAGCGTACAGTTGCTGACCACCCCCGAAGCCTCGCACCATGCCCCGCCGCCCCTTCGCTCCCTGTCGTAGTCGCCACTTGTCTTCGTGTTGCCGTTGGTCAACAGGAATCCCGCGAGCGTCGCGTTGGTGCCGACGTACACGCAGCGCACGGCCGCGTTTCCTCGCGGGCCGTTCCCCTTGATCACCGTTACGCCTGGACCATTGACGCTCCGGACGGTGATGGTCTTCGTGATGGCCACCCGGTTGGTCATCGCCCCATAAACCACTCGCCCACCCGTATCGTAGACGCCGTCGGTCACCAGGATGGTGTCGCCGTCGGTTGCAGCGTCGATGGCATCCTGAATGCTCGTCGCCGCCGTCGACCAGCTGGTGTAAGGCGGCGCCGGCGAAGCGTTGTCGCGAGAGACGTAACGTGTGACGCCCATTGCGCTGGATGCGAGGGTAGAGACGGCGAGGAGAAGCGCAACCAGCAAGATCCTGTGCCTGTTCATAAGTGTCACCCTTTTCGCTTCATCAATTCCCGCCCGTCCGCAGGGAAAGCGGCCCATCGGCCCGCGACCTCGCAATCTACGTTCGTGAGTAGCACGAAAGGCCGGGGAGGACAAGGCGCAACGGCGGTTGTGGCAAGCTATCGAAGACTCACGAATGTCACAGGAGAAGAATGGAGCGCTGGCAGGGAGCGGTTACGAAGCGAAGTCGCGGACATCTCGCGCATCAGGTTGCCTCGGGCGCACGACGCTATCTCCCAGACGGTTTCTCGATCTCCGCGACGATCTCCTCTGCCGTGAACGGCATCCCGACCGCCTCGCACACGTGGGCGAAGAAGGGCGAGCGGATGACGGAGCGAGCGGAGAGGACCTCGCTCAGGGTGAGATGCTGCGTCTGGTGGTCGTTCCAGTTCACGCTCTGGCGGTAGAGGTTGTGGCGCACCGCCAGGCGGTAGTCGATGATCGTCCGAACCGCGAAGGCGGTGAGGAACAGCTTCGGACCGTCGACTTGTTTGGGACGGGGGCGGGACATGCGGTCATCCGTCCGGTTGCCGGAGCCGCCAGGTCAGAATGCCGAGGGCGTCGGCCGTCGCCAGGGTGACCGCCAGCGACGGGAAGCGTCGGGCCATAAGCTCGCGAATGGCCCTCTTGCGGTCCTGCTTGCCCTTCGGCAGCGCGCCGAGGGCCTTCATCCAGACCTGCGGCGCGACGGCGTAGAACGGGATCCCCAGGGCGTAGAGCGCCGCCTCGATCTGCCCGCAGTGCCGGGCGAACTTGGCGGCGCTGTTCGGGTGGTCCCCCGGCATCCAGAAGCCGACCTTCTCGACGACCGCCGACAGGCCCGGCAGTTCCGCCGCAAGGGTTCGGATCCGGTCGACCGTGGCCGTCATGCCGTCAGGCATCGGCTCGGCATGGGTCGCCCCGTGCCGGTCGGTCCAAGCGAGCCCCCCGGCAGCGCCGGGGTCGATGGCGAGGAGGGGGTTCATGAGTTCACGCTCCGCGGCCCGTGAGGGGCCGATCTTCAATGCGGTCATGGTTACGGCTATCCTCCATAGCGTCCGAACGGTCGACCGTCAGAACGGGCGCCGGGATGCCTTCCCGGCCTTTGTGGCGGTCTTTTCCGGCGTCGGACATCCCCGTCGACGCCCCGCGGTTCGTTTCGGCCGCCCGTTTCGCCGTCAGGTGGTACAGCGAGACTGCCTCGCTCAACGCGACGGCCCGGCGGGGGTCGCTGACCATCCGGGCCATCGGCGCCACGCACGCCTCGAAGTAGCGGCAGCGCTCGCCCCCGCCCAGCAGGCACCGGGGCTTGGGCGCCGAGCGCGCGATCGACAGGTCCTCGTTGATCCACGCGCCGAGGCACGAGCCGTCGGGCTGGTGGTTGGCACATTCCTCACGGGCGAACTGCAGGGGCGTCATGCGGTGATCCTCGCGGGTTCGGTTTCTTGAAGCGGCGTGAACCGGCCCCACCGGTGCCAGCAGACCGGGCAGGCGCCGGGCAGCATCCGGCCCGTGCGCCGGCCGAACGGGATGCCGTCACACCGGGGACAGCCTCGGAGCGATAGCCGGGTGTCGCTCGGGATTTCCGCCGGGGCGGCCAGGTGGACGTCCGGTCCCCGGTGCGTGGACCTCACCCGCGTCGTGGTCAGCTCGATCCAGTGGTTACCGGGTGGAGGGTGATTACCCTGGTGTCCACCTTCCGTGATTACTTCTCCCTGTGATTTCATATCTTCCTCTTCTCTGGTCACGCCTTTGTCACGCTGCGAGCGTGACATCTCATGCGGCCTCCCCGGCCGGATCCCGTTCCCGGCGCTTCCGACGGGCGGCGAGGTCCCGTTTCTTGGCGCTCTGTCCGTTGTGGCGCTCGTAGTTGGCGAAGATGCAGGCGTCCCCCGTGTCCAGGAGCCAGCCGACGTCGGCGTCGGCCATCGCCTCGGCGATCCCGGGGGCGCCCACAGCGGCGGAGATCATCGCCGGCGCGAAGCCCCGCAGGCAGCCGTCGGCCGTGTTGTCGTCCGCCCATTCCCAGACCAGCATGCAGAGGGCGGCCGCCAGGGTGGGCGGGACGCCGAGCCGCTGGGCGATCAGCAGCACCTCCCGCTTGCGGGTGAGGCCCTTGGTCCACTTGATCCAGGTCTGCATCAGGTACACCTCCACCGGGCGTGGCGGAGCAACGTGTCGAACGCGGCGCGCCCGGCGCCCGCGGCCACCCACGCGCGGAGATCCTTCGCCGGGGGGACGATCACCGCGTGGGGGATCGGGATCTTGCCGGCGAGGCGGGCGGCCCCGGCGCGGCCCGGCGCATCGGCGTCGGCGACGATCACCGCCCGGGCGAAGCGGCCGGCGCGGAGGAAGGCGACGGTCAGGTCCACGGCCCCCGTGCAGGACGGCCGGCCGATGGCGAAGAGCCCCAGCTCGACCGCGGCGGCGGTGTCGGTCGGTCCCTCGCAGACCGTGACGCAGGGCGACGGCGGCCGGTCGGGCACGAAGAGCCCCTCGCGGCCGCCGCGGACGGACCACTTGCGGCCGTCCTCCGCCCGGAGGCGGATCCCGACCGTGCGGCCCGCCGCATCCTGCATCGGGAAGGCCCAGGCGAGATGGGGAGGCGCCCACGCCGCCCGGAGAGCCTCGATCGCCGCGGGGCCGATGCCGAGGCTCGCCGCCAGGCGGGTCCGGCGCTCGGCCGTGGTCGCATCGCGCCACTTCCGCCAGAGGATTTCGACGTCCGGGGCGCTCGACGCCGGGGCTGGTCGCCTGGGCGCCGGTCGCGGCGGGGGCGGATGCTCCTGCAGGTGGTGCAGCCAGCCGCCGTTGCGCGTCGGATACGGCGACTCCACGCGCATGCAGACCGCAGCCGAGCCGTCGGGCGAGCGGCCGCACCAGTCGGGCTTGCCGCAGATGGGGCAGGGCTCCGCGCGCGTGACTCGACGCCATGTGTCGGCCGTCATGCGATCGCCTCCTCCGCGGGCCGCTTCCAGCCGGCCGCCGCGATGCGGTCGATCAGCGCCTTCGCCTCCTCGCGGCTGACGTTCGCGCCGTAACCGAACCGCCGGAGGAGCTTCGCCTGCTTGAACGAGCAGAGCTCGCCGTCCCAGCGGCGGAAGAGCTCGCCGATGATCTGCCGGGCCTGGGTGTAGGTCATCTGGTCCGGGTCGATCCCCTGGCGCTGCAGGAGCGCCCGCTGTTTCTCCGAGAGCTGCTTCCCCGTGTCCCAGCCGCGCTCGCGAACCGGCTGGAGGCCGAGGATGTCGAAGGGGGAGAGCGAGGCAACCGTGTAGCGGGCCTTGGCGACGAGGTTCGCGCGGCGCGCGAGTTCGAGCTGGCGGTTCTTCTCGATCTCCGCTTCGATCGCCGCGAGTTCCTCGTCCATGCGGACCGGGCCGCCGCGCTTGCGGGCGCCCTCGACCGCGCGGAGGACCGCCTCCTCGCTCGCCTTGCCGCCGAGGATGTCCGCCGTCGAGACGAGCTTGTGCCGGCCGGCGTTGCCGACGAAGTCGACGACCAGGCAGCCGGGCTTGGCGCTGGTGGAGATCGCGCTCGCACGGGCCGCCGCGGTCTCCAAGCCGTCCACGAGCCCCGGCAGCGGCCGGGTGGCGCGGCCGACCATCTGGGCGTAGAGGCTGCGGCTCTTGGTCGGCCGGCCCATGACGATGACCTCGACGCCGGGATCGTCGAAGCCTTCGGTCAACACGCCAACGTTGACCACTATGCGCAGGCGGCCCGCGGAGAACTCGGAGAGGATGCGGCGGCGGTCCTCCTTGTCAGTCTTGCCGCACACCCAGTCGGCGGCGCCCGGGCGGTGGCGGTTGAAGATGTCCGCCAGACGCTCGGCGTGGGCGACGCTCGCGGCGAACACCAGGGCCCGGCGGTCGCCGATGATCTCCAGCGTCGGGTCGGCGATGCCGTGGAGGTTCTTCTCGTACTCCATCACCTTCGCGAGATCCGCGCCGTTGAGGTCGCCGGCCGTGGTCCGCACGCCGCTGAAGTCAAGGCCCTCGACCTCGACGACCTGCTGGTGGATCGGCACGAGCCAGCCGTCGCGGATGGCGTCGAGGATCTCGTAGTCGTAGGCGACGGTGTCGTACACCTGCCCGAGCGCCTCCTCGTCGGCGCGGTCCGGCGTGGCGGTGACGCCGAGCACGCGCAGCTCCGGGTTGGTGCGGTAGTAGGCGATCGCGCGGCGGTAGGTGTCGGCGACACCGTGGTGAGCTTCGTCGACGATCAGGAGTCCGAAGTCCGCGGGATCGAACTTGCCCATGCGGCCGCCGCCGTCGCCGCCGGCGGTCTGGGTCTGGATGGTCGAGACGATCGCCTGCGGGCCGTCGAAGAGGCCCCCGCCGAGGAGGGCCCGGGCGTCGGCCATCTCGACTTCGACCTCGAACCCGGTGACGGCGCGGATCTTGTCCCGCGCCTGGAAGATGAGCTCCTCGCGGTGCGCGAGCACCATCGCCCGCAGGGGGAACATGCGGCGGATGAGATCGGCGAAGAGGATCGTCTTCCCGCAGCCGGTCGGAAGGACGACCAGGGTGGAGACGACGGCCGCCCACTCCCGCAGAACGGCGCGGGCGGCATCAAGCTGATAGGGCCGGAGCCTCACAGCTTGAATTCCTTCGGGACGAAGCGCTCGTAGGCGAACTCCCCCAGGAGGCCCGTGTCGCGGCAGAGTTGGCAGCCGTCGCCCTGGCACATGGGGCAGACGTACCGGCGGAGCGCGACCTCGATGGAGGCCCGGGCCTGCGAGAGGTTCGCGACGGCGGTGGAGAAGTTGACCGGCCGGAAGAGCGGATCGTCATCGTCCTGGGCGTGCTGGAGCGCGCCCTTGATCCGGGAGAGTGCGGTCAGCATTTCCTGCACCTCCTGCCGGCGACGCCAGAGGGTGCGCCGGGTCTCGGGGATCTCCCGGCCGCGGGCGTCGCGGTCCGACGGCTCGGCCTCGGGGGGTTCGGACGGGGGTGGTTCCGGCGCGCCGCTGTTCGGCTCGTCAGGCGTCGGAGGACACGGCGGGGGCGGATCCTCGGGCGCCCTGCTTCGCTCGTCGAGCTTTGCAGGGCAAGGGGGAGGCGGGAGGTCCGAGGCTGGGACGTCGCAAGGCTCTCGGGTTCCGGTGATTGGACGGTGCGGGGGGTAGTTCTTGCCGTCGATGCCGACGTGGACTTCAGGTGCGATTTTCTCGCACCTGGGCCGGGCGTCGCGCACCATGAATTCACTCACTCCGACGTGCAACGCGATGCCACGATTGCTCCTTTCCGGGTGCAGTTCTAGGGCCATGCGGACGGCGTTCTGCTTGTCGGCGTTCGAGCGCCGGAGGCCGTGGGACCGGTTCGCGCCGACACTGTGCCAGGCGGCGTCTTTGCGCGTTCCCTTCCTAACATCACAGCGCAGCGTCAGAAGTCCGGCGCGGTCGGCCGCCTTGAACCGGTGGAATCCGTCGGCAAGCCAGTAGTCCTTGCCGTCGTAGTACACCACGAGTGGCGGCATGGCGGTCTTCGCGCGGTACTCTTCGGCGTAGTCGCGGACGGTGTCCTCGTCGATCCGCACCCGGCTCTGCGTGCCGCCGTCAATCCGGATCGAGGTCAGGGGAAGCGTGGTGGCCATGGGGATCTCTCCGGCGCGTGGTGACGGATGCGCGCCCCCCGGTGCGGTTTGCGGTCAGAACGGCAGGTCGTCCTCGACGGCCGTCAGGACGCGGCCCCAGTCCTCGGCGGTGAAGTCGCCCTGCGGCTTCTCGCCGCCGACGCTCTTGATGACCTGCCACCAGATCTGCGTCAGGGCCGCGCGGTCCTTGCCGGGATTCTTCTCGCAGAGCTTCCGCCAGCAGTCCTGCATCTCCGCCGTGCGCGGAGGTTCGGCTTGCGGCGGGGCGTCCTCCGGCGCGTCGGCCGGCGGATCGGCAGCCGGCGGTGCGGGCGGCGGGGGCGGTTTCGGGGCGGGCGCGGCGGCACCACCGGCCAGCGCGCGGAAGCGGCTGCCGTACTTGGCGAGGATCGCGTTGCGGTCGCCGCTCTTCGGCAGCGCGGCGCCGCGGCCGCCGCGGGGGTTGATCCACGCGACCTTCGCGTAGGTGTTCCCGTCGCGGCCGTCCTCATGCTCGACCACGATGTCGACCTCGTACGCGCCGAGGTCCGCGGTCTCGAACCAGAACGGATCGGTGCCGTCCCAGCCGGGGAAGGCACTCCGCAGATTGGCGATGCAGCGGGTGTTGATCGCGCCGTCTTTCGTGGTCAGCGACTGGTACGCGCGCAGCCGGGCCGGCGGGTCGGAGAGCGTCTCCACCTGGAGGCACAGCACGAGCGTCTGGTTGTCGTTCTCGTAGACCGCGGCCGCAAGGGCGCGGGCGGGATGGGTTCCCGGTTCGGGCAGGTTCATGGTCGATCTCCTCTCGGTTGCGGGCTCACTCGGACAGGTCGAACAGGGTGCGCCAGAGCGCGGAGGCGTCCCCGGACACGGGGATGGGCGCCTGGCAGGTGCGGCTCTTGGCCATGCAGTGGGGCAACTCGGCGGGGTACAGGGTGCGCGTGCCGGCGCCCTGGCCCTTGCCGTCCTTGACGTTGACGTCGTAGCCCATGAAGAGGACGTGGTCCGCCCACTCGCGGACGCGCAGGCGGATCGAGGCCTTGCCGGAGGCGGGCGACTGGAGCCGCGGTTCGTAGCGGAGCCAGTCCTCGCCCGCGGGGTTCGGGACGGTGGCGGTGCAGTCGTGGGCGACGAGGATCACGTGCCGGCCGGCGCGGCAGTGTCGGTCGAGGTCGCCCAGGAGCGGCAGAAACGAGTCGAAGACATGCCCGACTCCCTTTCCGTAACCGTAGTCCTCCAGGCGCTGGACGCGGTGGCCCTTCTCGTGCGGCACGGTGGCGATGACGTGCGCGGCGCACAGCTCCTCCGCGCGCGTGGCGGTGTCGATGACGAGCGTCCCGACGCCGTCCCACCCGTCGGCCTGCAGGATCTCCCGCAGGTCGGTCCACGCGGCGACGCCGCCGGCGACGCGCACGCGGTCGGCGACGCCCTGGGCTTCGAGTTGGGAACGGAGGCGCTGGAGGCTGTCGTCGAGGTCGAGGAAGACGACGGGGCCCGGCGCCTGGGCGGCGAGCGTGGTCTTGCCGATCCCGCCGGGGCCGTAGAGCAGCGTGCGGTGGCCGGTGCACGTGCGGGGGATGGGGCCGAAGGCCGCGGCCCGGCGCACGGGGGCCGGCGATCCGGGGCGGGCCGTCTTCGAGGGCGGCGGTGGAGTGATCGGGGGCTTGTCGGTCATGGGCATCTCCTCATTCCCCGCCGCTCTGGCCGGCCAGTTCGGGATGAACCGGCCCGACCGTGAATCCCGCCGGCGGGTGGGCGGGATCGACGGAAAGGTTCTGGAGGCAGAAGGACTCGAAGTCGCAGCGGGCGCACGAGAGGGAGCCGATGTTGCGCGGCCAGGCGTGCTCGCGGCGCTCGAGCGCGCGCTCCTCGCGCCGGAGCCGCGCGATGAGCCGGCCGATTTGCCGCCGCTCGATGGCGAACTCGGCGAGGTCCTGGTCGATGACGGGGACTTCACGGCGGGCGAAGTAGAACTCGGGCCGCGCCTTGGCGTCGTCGGCGAGGCGCCGGCCGAAGTCCTCGTCGGTCTCGTTCTGTTTCGGCCGGATGGCGGGCTTGCGGACGACGTCGTAGAGGACGAGCTCGACGTCGCGGCCGAGTCCGCGCGCCGCGAGAACGTACTGCGCGATCTGCTTGTCGGCGCGGAGCCGGAGCCAGTAGTCGCTGTCGGGGGCGACGTTCTCGCTGGTGGTCTTGTGTTCGACGAGCACGGCACGGCCGTCGCGGTGGGCGCCGAGTCCGTCGATTTTGCCAGCCGCGCGGAAGTCGCGGCTGTAGCGGATGGGCTCGGAGAACTCGATCTCGGGCTGGAGGTCGCGGACGGGATCGTCGGCGTAGCGGGCGTAGTAGGCGGAGAGGAGTCCGGCGAGCGTCGCGGCCTGGAGCTCGTCGACCTCGGGCGCGATGCCGACCGCCGCGGCAAGGGCGAACTCGTACGCGTCGCCGCGCCACCGCGCCTCCATCGCGCGATGCCAGGCGGAGCCGAAGCGCAGCGCCGGCGCTCCGACCGTGCGCGTGAGCCCGATCTCGTAGCGCCAGAAGTGCCGCCGCGGACACGCGAGCAGGCACGCCATGCGGGATGCGGTGAGAAGCTGCTTCATGGCTGGACTCCTGCGTGACCGCGGCGCTCCTGACGAATCTCCGCGGCACGGACGGAGAACGCGGGTGAGGAGAGATATGCCTCGACCTCGGTGACGCGGTAGCGTCGCCGGCCCCCGAGCCTGTGGCCGGGCACGCGCCATCGCCAGAGCGTGGCGGGATGGAACTTCATGGCGCGCGCAAGGTCCGCGAGGGTGAGTAGTGGCTCCAGCGCCGGCGGGGGCGGGGAAAGACGTTCCCCGCGCAGGGCGCGCAAGGCGGCGTGCTTGCGATCATCGTCTGCAGCCACCAACGCTTGCAGAATCTCGTTCGTCAGACTGGATGCATTGACCATCGGTTCACCGGTCTGCGCGGACGGCGAGCCCGCGTCTCATCTATCCCGATGGTGTTCAGAGGGGTGAGGTGGTGAACGCTGTTTCACCCGCTGTGGGAGCGGGTTTGAACGCGATGGCCAGTGTTCAACGACTGTTCAAGTTGAACACCCTGCGGTGTTCAAGATACGAGGTCGCTGCGGCGGACGAGGCGGGCTTTCGCGTACTCGGCGGCGCCGATCAAGGGGCGCACGTCGTCGCGGATGGACCGGAAGCTGTCGAGCGGAAGGCGGAGTTTGCATTCGAGAGCCGCCTTGCGATTGACGATCGTCGCGGGCGAGCACTGACAGCGCCGCGCGATCTCGCGCACCGGGAGACCCTCGACGCAATACAGACGGAAGACCGTGAGGTGGTTCGGGGCCTTGACCTTCGGATTGTCGTCGAGGTGCGCCGCGAGTGCGAGAGCCTGCGCAGCGGTCGAACGAATGTCCTGTGTGGTCTGCGGATCTGCGGGCGGCGAGACGGGACGGGCAGGCGGGAGGGTGGGGGAGACGGGCAGGGGATGGCCGACGGGGGTCGGCGGCGGGTGAGAAGGCGCGGGCTCGGGCAGGAAGTAAAGGTCCGCCGCCTCGACGGGATACTCCGGAAGATCCCATCCCATCGAAATGATGGGCATGGCTTCTTCCTTGTCGGGGCTGATGAGGAGGCGGCCGTCCTGTTCGTCGACGGTGACGGGGACGGACACGGGATCAGGCATTCCGGCGCCCGCGATCCAGTGGTGCAACTCGTGTCCGCTGACGCGTCCGTCGAGATTCGCGCGCACGGCGATGGTTGCGACGGTGCGTTCGTACCAGCGCGCGGCGACTTCGATGACGCGCAGAAGATCGCGGCGGTTCGCCTCGATTTCGGCCGGCGAGATGTCGCGGTCCCCGAAGTTCAGCGGAGAGAGACCCTCGCACTCGGGCCATTCTTCGAGTTCGTGCTGCAGGAGGAACTCCTCCACGCGATAGCGCAGGTGTTCGTGGAAGATACAGCGATTCAGACAGTAGGGAGGCGGCGGGCGGCGCAGCCGTTGGGGCGGGCGG
>CAZSUU010000087.1:0-10380 GCA_964610105.1 uncultured Verrucomicrobiota bacterium
TGTGTACTCATGGCCTAGCATCCTAGGCCCTCCGCATCCCAATCACAACCTCTTTTTTCGCTTCTGCAGAAATCCGTCATGCACCCGCGTCGAAACACCGCCCGAGAACGTCTTTGACTTGACCGGCGTCGCCCGCTATCGTTCCCATTTCGCGATCTCCGGAGGAAGTGGCCCGTGCATAAAGTGATCGAGGAGCTAGTCCGGCTTCAGGAGTACGACCGCCGACTCATCCAGCTGCGGAACGATCTGACGGAAATACCCGCGCGCAAGGAACTCGTCCGGCGGAGGGCGATCGACCGCGAGAGCGCCTTCAAGCAGGCGGAGGATGCCTGGAAGAAGCACGCGGCCGCCATGAAGGAACTCGACAACGAGACCGAGGCGGCCAAGGAGCGAATCGCGCGGTACCGCAAGCAGCAGTTCGAGGTCAAGACCAACGCCGACTACCGGACGCTCGAGCACGAGATCGCCAACGAGCAGGGCAAGATCAAATCGCTGGAGGACCGCGAGCTGGACGAGATGGAGCTGGCCGAGCAATTCCACGACAAGATGGCGGTTGCCCGGCGGGAGATGGAGGAGGAGCGCACGCAGGTGGAGAAGGACTGCGCCGACCTCGACCGCCGTGCGGAGGTCGTCACGGGGGAGATGGCGGAGGCGGAAGCGGAGCGGCAGAAGCAGGCCGCCGCGATCGAGGCCGAATGGCTCGCGCGATACGACCGCATCCTGAAACACCGCGGCGACTTCGCGGTGGTGCCGGTGGAGAACGGCGCCTGCGGCGGATGCCACATGAAGCTCACCCCGCAGGTCATCCAGGACACCAAGCGCAGCCAGGACGTGTGCGCCTGTACATATTGCGGGCGCATGCTATATTGGAAAGACTGAGAGTCGGTGGTGTGCCGGGGTGGGCGGTCGCTCTCCCGCCTTCCGGGGCGGGAGGGAGGAAAGTCCGGACTCCACAGGGCGGGATGTCCCCCGCGCAGGCGGGGGAGGCCTTCCGGTGATCGGAAGGAACGGAAAGTGCCACAGAAAACATACCGCCCCGGGCAACCGGGGTAAGGGTGAAAAGGCGGTGTAAGAGACCACCGGCCCGGTCCGCGAGGACGGGGCGCAGGGCAAACCCCATCCGGAGCAAGACCAAATAGGAAGCCGGAGGCGGCCCGTCTCATGCTCCCGTTCGCGGGGGCGCGGCTTCGGGTGAGTCGCGCAGATAAATGACCGCAATGAACAGAATCCGGCTTACGGCCCCGGCCACCCCGGCTCTCTTCGGTGGATGGCGTGGCCCATGACCCGCGCCGCGGACACCCGATGGGAGGGGCGAGGCATCTCGTGGCTTCGACTGACCGCGTTCGCCGTCGGCGTGTTGATCGTCGCGTTCGCGGGGTGGGGGTGGTGGACGTACCAGCGGCTTCCTTCCGTTCCAGCGGCGGGAGAGGGCGTCGAGGCGGCGGAACCGCTGGAATGGCCCGCCGCTCGCGCGGTGCCTCCCCGGCACTGGAGCGCCTTCAGAACGGATCCCGCATCCTCCGCGGGCGTCCTTCCCGGCGGGAACGCGACGAACTGTCCGCTGCGCCTCGCCGGCATCTTCGTCGCCATGGAAGAGACGGGAGCGGCGGGCCTCTCCGCCTTCCGGAAGGCGATCATCGACGACCTGGTCGCGCGCCGCCAGTATCTCGTCGGCGAACAGGAGATGGCCGGCCCCGCGCGCGTGCTGCGGATCTTCAACAACCACGTCCTGATCCAGTACGAGGGCCACACCCGCGAGCTGTGGCTCACCTTTGCCGGAAAGGACCGGGCCGCCCTGGCCGGGGCCGGCGCGGCGGCGGTCGCGCCGGCGGGCGACGCCGAGCCCGAACCGCTGGAGGTGTCGAAGTACGGGCGGCGGGTGGGCGACACGCGCTGGATCATGAAGCGCGAGGCCCTCATGTCCTTCTACCGCGAGATGCTGGACCATCCCGAACGGATCGCGAAGCTCTACGAGACGTTCAAACCCGACTATGCCGAGGGCAAGGTCTCGGGCTACCGGCTGGGCATCGAGGGCGAAAAGGACTTCCTGGAGGGCGTCGGTCTCCGTGAAGGCGACGTGGTGCGGAAGGTGAACTCAATGAACATGACCAGCCAGTCGCGGGCCGAGTTCTTCATCGGCGAGTTCGTCAAGGAGCGCCTCGGCGCGGTGGTGCTCGACATCGAGCGGGACGGCGAGCCGCGGAAACTCATCTATCTCATTCCGTGACGGCGCCGATGCGCCCGGCGGCCGCCGCCAGCGGCCTCCATGCGCGCCGGCTTGAAGTCGACGAGCCGCCGGTAGGCATCCACCCGGGCCAGCTCCACCTCGACCGTGCTTCCGACCGCCCATGCCCGTCGTGACCGCCGGGAGGCGCCGCGACGGCCGCCTCCGCATGCATCGAGCCCCGTGAAGGCGACCAGGCCGCGTTGAAGGGTGTCGGGCACTTCGACCAGCCAGCCTTTCGGAATCCGGCCGACGACCACCGCCTTCATCGGCGACGCCTGGCGGGCGTCCATGAGCCGGCGATAGTAGGCGATCCGTTTCACCTCCACACTCTCGCGTTCCGCCTCGTCCGCCTCCTGCTCGCGGCGCGAGGTGGCGCGGGCGATCGCCTCGACCTCCGCGTGGCTGTAGGGTGGGGGCCGCGACCCCTCGACGCTCTTCAGCAGGCGATGCACCACCAGGTCGGGATACCGCCGTATGGGCGAGGTGAAGTGCGTATACGGCTGGAACGCGAGGCCGAAATGGGGAAGGCACCGCGGGGAGTAGAGCGCGCGCTTGAGGCACCGCAGGATGATGAGCGAAACGGGATACTCGATCGGCGATCCCGCGACCGACTCGACAGCGGCGTTGACCGCCGGGCCGGTGCATCCCCTCAGCGACACGCCGATCTCCGCCAGCTCGGTCTTCATGCGGCTCCACTGTTCGTCGTCCGGCGCCTCGTGAATCCGGTACAACGCGGGGTAGCGGCTTCGGGCCAGGCGCAGGGCCACCGCCCGGTTGGCCTGCAGCATGAACTCCTCGATGAGACGATAGGCCTCCCGGCTGCCGCGGCGTTCCACCGCGATCACATTCCCCGTCGCGTCCAGACGGCACCGAACCTCCGGCACGTCGAACTCGAGCGCCCCCGCCTCCAGGCGCCGCCGCCGCCACCGCTGCGCCATCCGGTGCATGGACAGGAGGACCGGCCGCAGTTCCAGCGGCAGGACGGCGGACGGCGTGCCGTCGATCAGGGACTGAACCTCCTCGTAGTTCAGCCGGGCCCGTGAACGGATGACGGAGGGCGTCGTCGCCACCTCGGTCGCGCATCCCCCGGCATCCAGGTTCAGGAGCACGCTGTGGCAAAGGCGGTCGATTCCGGGACGCAGGCTGCAGACGTCCGCGGTCAGATGCGGCGGGAGCATCGTGATCGTGCGGTCCACCAGGTACACGCTGGTGCCGCGGTGGGCCGCCTCGCCGTCGAGGGCAGAGCCCGGCCGGACATAATGGCTCACGTCGGCGATGTGAATGCCCGCCTCCCAACCGCCCCCCGGCAGCGGGCGAAGGGAAACCGCGTCATCGAAATCCCTGGCGTCCGCGGGGTCGATCGTGAAGGTCGTCGTGTCGCGCAGGTCCCGCCGTCCCTCCCGATCCGCATCCGACGGGACCGTGGCGAACCGGTCCTGCTCGGCCAGGGCCGCGCGGTCGAACGATTCGTCGATCCCATGGCGCCGCATGACGCAGAGCACGTCGGCCCCCGGCCGGTCCGGGGCGCCCAGGATTTCGGTGGCCGTGCCCGAGAGGTGCGCGGCCCGCGGGTCCCATGCGTCCAGGCGCACGGTCGCGATGTGGCCGTCGACGAACCGGCCGGCCAGCGGGTCATCCGCGCGCAGGCGCACCGTGAAGGGAAACCGGGGATCGTCCGGAATGAGGTACCAGTAATACGGGGTCCGTTTCAGCGTCCCCGCCACCACATCATGGGGGCGGTCGAGCACGCGCGCAATGTGTCCGGCCGGAACATCCTCGGGAGTCCCCGCCGCGCCGCCCGCCCGCCGGCGCGTCCGGACACCCTGGGGGATCACGACCACGCGGTCGCCGTGAACCGCATGGCGCCAGTCGGCGGGCGCCACGAGAAACACCCGCGCGGGCGTCTCGTCCGACCGCACCCGGCCGAGCCCCTGCCGGTTGACCTCGAACACACCCGTGACCTGTCTCGACGGGGCGGGCCCGCTCCAGCGATTCTTGCGAAGGCAGACCGCCTCTCCCCGCGTTTCCATGCTGCGCAGGGCGCGGCGGAGGTCGCGCCGTCCCTCGCCCTCCAGCCCGAGCCGGGCGGCGATCTCGCGCCGGTTGAGCGGCCGGTATCCGGGCGCATCCAGTAATTGTTTGATGCGCGATTCGAGGGATGGTAGATACTCTTCCATAGCAGGCGCCGGAATTCGCGGCACTCTAGCAGCGAGGGACCTGTTTGACCAGCGCGGTATCGATGAAGGTGGTTTTCGCCAGCAGTGAGATAGCGCCCTATGCCTCCACCGGCGGGTTGGGGGAGGTGTGCCGGTCGCTGCCCGCGGCGCTGCGCCGGCTGGGCTGCGCCGTGTGGCGCGTGATGCCGATGCATCGCCGCGTGATGGAGGACGGGTACGCGGTCGAGGACACCGGTCTGCGCCTCCGGATACCGGTGGGCTTCCGGGTGCATCCCGCCGAGGTCTGGCGGGACCGCGAGGCCGAGGTCGACACCTACTTCATCCGGCGCGACGAGTACTTCGACCGCCGCGAGATCTATGCGTTGCCGGAGCGGGACTATGCCGACAACTTCGAGCGGTTCGTGTTCTTCCAGAAATCCGTCGTCGCCCTCATCGACGCCCTCGATCTCAAGCCGGACCTGGTTCACGGCAACGACTGGGTCTGCGGCCTGATCCCGCTGTTCCTGCGCCACGGGAACAACGGCGCCGGCCGCCCGGCGCGCGAGAGGGCGGTTTTCACGCTGCACAACCTGGCCTACCAGGGGCTCTTCCCGTCATCGGAATTCCCGCTCACGAACCTCCCGTATTCCTGCTTCTCGATTCAGTGCATGGAGTTCTTCGGCAACATCAACTGCCTGAAGGCCGGTCTCACCACCTCCGCGCTGTCGACCACGGTCAGCCGCAGCTACGCGCGGGAGATCCGCACGCGCGAGATGGGGTACGGGCTGGACGGCGTCCTCACGCAGATGGGCGACCGGATGGTGGGGATTCAGAACGGGGCGGATTACTCGGTCTGGAATCCGTCGACCGACCGGTATCTGCCCACGCGCTATGATGCCGACCGCCTGGAGGGCAAGGAGCCGTGCCGCCAGGCGCTGCTGGCTCGCATGGGCGCGGCGGCGGCGTCTCCGGGGACCGCGGTGATCGGCATGATCACCCGGCTGGTGGCGCAGAAGGGCATGGATATCCTGGCCGAGGCGATGCCGGCCATCATGGAAAGGGACATCGTCTTTGTCCTGCTGGGCAGCGGCCAGGAGGAGTACCATCACCTCTGCCACGAATGGCAGTCCCGGTGGCCGGGCCGATTCCACGCGACGATCGGCTACGACCAGCAACTGGCCCACCTGATCCAGGGCGGTGCGGACATTCTCCTGATGCCGTCCCGCTACGAGCCGTGCGGGCTGAGCCAGTTGTATGCCATGCGCTACGGAACGGTTCCCCTGGTTCACGCCGTCGGCGGCCTCAACGACGCGGTCACCGAGCTGGCCCCCGACGGATCGTCGGGCAATGGGTTGCGGTTTGAATCCTATCGCGCCGAGGAGATGCTGGGGGCGCTGTCGAAGGCGCTGCTGCTCTTCGCCGATCGCGACACGTGGCGGATCATTCAGCGGCGGATCATGGCCGAGGATCATTCCTGGGATCGGTCGGCCTCGGAGTACCGCGACCTCTACGCGTCGGTGCTCGCCGCCGACCACTGAGCCGACCGGGCAGGCCCGCGGCGCCGCGATGGGCGCCGGCGGCAGTCGGCGGCTTACTCACCACGACCGGCCCGAGTTATCATAGGGCCTGAACATCCTTGTTCATAACCCTCCACAACAACATATGGTGCGCCGCGAGATCCGGTTCTAGACATAAGATATATTATGCGACGTTATATGGGCCGGTGTTCGGCGCCCCCATCACGCGTTGAGGCGGCCCTCCGCTCCGCATCGAATGCCCGGCGTCCGGCGTCATTCCTCCTTGCCCGCCGCCCGCTTTCTCCGTATATTCTACGCCCGAATCGGCCGAATCGTTCGGCCAGTGAAGGAGCATACCATGTCAGAGATCATCGATGTATTTGGACGCGAGATCATCGACTCGCGCGGCAACCCGACCGTGGAGGTCGAAGTGTCTCTCGCCGACGGTTCCCACGGCCGCGCCGCGGTTCCCTCCGGCGCATCGACCGGCGAGAACGAGGCCATCGAGCTGCGCGACGGCGACAAGAAACGGTATCTCGGCAAGGGCGTTCGCAAGGCGGTCGCCAACGTGAATGAGATCATCGCGCCGAAGCTCCTCGGCTACGATGCGCTGGACCAGAACGGGCTGGATGCGCTCCTGCTGGAGCTGGACGGAACCGAGACCAAATCCAAGCTCGGCGCCAACGCGATCCTCGGCGTTTCCCTGGCGTCGGCACGGGCGGCGGCCGACATGCTGGGCATCCCGCTCTTCCGGTACATCGGGGGCGTCAACGCCAAGGTCCTCCCGGTGCCCATGATGAACGTCCTCAACGGTGGCGCCCACTCCGATGCGCCCGTCGACGTCCAGGAATTCATGATCTGCCCCAAGGGCGCCGTCAACTTCGCCGAGGCGATCCGCATGGGCGCCGAGGTCTTCCATGCCCTGAAAGGCGTCCTCAAGAAACAGGGCCTGAGCACGGCGGTCGGCGACGAGGGCGGCTTCGCGCCCAACCTGCCCAGCAATGTCGCGGCGTTGGACGCGATCATGGAGGCGATCGGCGCCGCCGGTTACAAGGCGGGCCGGGATGTCTTCATCTGCCTCGATCCGGCGGCGAGCGAGTTCTTCGACACCAAGAAGAAGAAATATGTCTTCAAGAAGAGCGACAAGTCCGAGAAGACCCCGGAGCAGATGGTCGACTTCTGGGAGAAATGGGTCAACAACTACCCCATCGTCAGCATCGAGGACGGCATGGCGGAAGGCGACTGGGACGGGTGGAAGTTGATGACGGAGCGCCTGGGAAAGAAGATCCAGCTGGTCGGCGACGACGTCTTCGTGACCAACATGAAGTTCCTCAAGAAAGGCATCGACCTTGGCGTGGCGAACTCGATCCTGATCAAGGTGAACCAGATCGGCACCCTGACCGAGACGCTCGATGCCATTGAGATGGCCAAGCGCGCCGGCTACACCGCGGTGATCAGTCATCGCTCCGGCGAGACCGAGGACAGCACGATCGCGGATATCGCCGTGGCGACGAATGCCGGTCAGATCAAGACGGGATCGATGAGCCGCACCGATCGCATCTGCAAGTACAACCAGCTCCTCCGCATCGCGGACGACCTGGGCAGCGAGGCGATCTACGGCAGCGCGTGCTACGGCTCGCGCATCTGATTCCGCCGGCGATTCGAACGAGGACAGACCCCGCGGCGCCACTCCGCGGGGTTTGCCTTCGCCGGCCTCCGATTCAGGCTTGCGCTTGCGTGGGATTCCGATAAAGTATCGCGGCTTTTTCGGTCGGATTCTCCGGGGCGTAGCGCAGACTGGTAGCGCGTTTGGTTCGGGACCAAAAGGTCGTGAGTTCAAATCTCACCGCCCCGACCACTTTTCAAACTCCTCTGAATTTGCAGATTTCCAGCCAAAAACGCGATTTTTGGAGCGTCTGACACCCTTGTTTGTCTCTGCTTTTTGAGTCCAAAAACGCCCTCTCGGACCAAAATGTTTGGCGTTTGTTTGGCAAGGTCGGCCGGACTGTGATATACCCTTGTCCAGCATTGCGGGTGCTTGTCTGCCCGCGAGCACGGGGGTGAATCATGGCCAACGTGGAGACTCGACCGCACAGCCGATGGTGGTACGGCACCGTCGTCGCCAAAGGCAAACGCAGACTCCGGAACCTCGACATCGCGGTCGCCGGCATCCGGCCATGCCCCTCCTACCCCGATGGCGATCCGGATTACCAGGCGTCCCGCGGACGCGCCGAGGCGAAGCTCGATGAACTGCGTCGGGAATCGCAACAGAAGGCGCGCACGGTGGAACTGCTACAGGCCATACATGAGGCGCGCACCGGCCACCGCGTCGGTTCTCTCCCGCTCGACAAGATCGCCGAACGGTGGATCGCCCGCCCCCGCCGCCGCCAACCCGCCGCGACGTACGTGAGATGGGCACAGTCCGTCATCAAGAACTTCGCGGCTTTCATCCGCGCCACGCATCCCGACAAGAAGGAGATGAGCGACATCAACGAAGATGACGCCCTGGCGTTCCTCTCACATACCCAGGAGCGCGGCGTCTCCGCGCGCACGTGGAACGCCGAACTGATTCTCCTGCGAAGCGCATTCAAGCACCTCCGCAAGGAGGCCGGAATGCACGAGAATCCCTTCGACGACATCCCGACCAAGGAGGACGAGCCGCTTCACCGTCGCCCGTTTACCCCCGATGATCTTCAAGCCATTCTCCGGGCGGCGCAGACAGATGACCTCGTGCGCCCGCTTGTCGTGACAGGCATGTGCACCGCCATGCGCCTCGGCGACGTCTGCACGCTCAAGTGGGCCGACGTGGACATGAGGAGTCGCTTCATTACGGTGAAGACCGGGAAAACGGGCGCCAAGGTCTCGATACCGATGTTCCCCATGCTGTACGATGCCCTCGCAGCCCTCCCGTGCGCGAGCCATGATGTCTTCCCCGAGGCGGCTGCGATATACCGCACCCGCCCTGATGTCATCAACCGCCGCTTGCAGAGCGTGTTTGCCGCCGCTGGCTTCTATGACAGGGACACCAATGCGCGACGCCTCACGCTCCCGGATCTTCCCGAGAACTGGCACGCGACCGCCAAGGCCGCCATCCGTGCCGCCGATCTGAAAGAGAAGCGCAAGGCCCAACTCCTGCGGGCGCTCGAACTCTACACCGCCGGCCAGACCATTCCCGCCATTGCTGCGGCGACGGGCATCTGCAAGGGAACCGTCTCCAACCACCTTCGTCAGGTTGAAGAACTGGCGGGCTTCGCCATCGTCCGCCAGCTTGCTCCCCCTCCCCCACCCTCCGTCCCCCATCGTGACGACATGTGCATCACACGGGAGAACGGCCTTCGAAAGACCAATGTTCACGGCTTTCACAGCTTCCGCACGACCTGGGTCACGCTGGCGTTGACCGCGGGTGTGCCGCTCGACCTCGTCCGCAAAGTCACGGGGCATCGCACGGCGGATATCGTCCTTGCGAACTACTTCCAGCCAGGCCGCGAGCAATTCCGCCAGGTCCTCCAGGCCAAGATGCCGGCACTGCTCTCCAACGGCACGCGCAACCCCAAGGACGAAGCCATTGCCGTACTGCGCGCCGCGAAAGCGAAGACATGGCGAAAGGATGTCGAGCGCGCTTTGGAACTGCTCTCCAGCCTGTGAATGAACGGCAGAGCAGGCTGTTCTCGAACGAAGGCCCGAGCTTCGCTGGCCTCCGCTCTCCGCTCCACGCCCGCCAGGAACTGCAGCGAGCGTCCCCCCGGCCGTTGATGGTTCCGGTCGTGTGAGGTGCGCGCTACAAAAATGTTCGCGTTTTCTTCTTTCCAATCGCGGGCCTGTCCGTATCGTTCAGCCTGTGGGTTTCCGACCGGGGCTGGTTTGGTAGGACAACGGTGTCGAAGAACCATCTTTATTGGGTAGGAGTCTTGATCGCACGGCAGAACATCACGATGAAGCGCACCTCCTCGAGCTGAGGCGTCGCGCGTCGCTCCGCAAACGTCGGTTGCGGAACGCCGGTGGCATCTGGCCACATTCAGGCGCCCGACAACCGATCCGTGCATGGATCCCGGGTCCGACCGGCCGAGGGGAAGCCCGCTGAGCGTGTCCGCTGGACACAGGAAGCGAGGCGGCGATGCGGCAGGCGACATTTCAGGCGGGGCTCCGGTTCCCCTTCCCCGAGAACGGTTCCTCTCTCGACATCCGGCGTCGCATCGGACGCTGGGCAGCCAACGTCCCCACCGCCGCGCAGTTTCCCTGGGGCCTCACGAAGCATCTGCCCCATGTACTTTGTAAAAGGGAACCTTCGTTCCGCTACGCCGAATGCGTCCTCTTCTGCTGCGGCGAGGCCGCCCGCCACATCCTCTCGCCCCTCTACCCCGGATACCGGCGGCTCCTTCTCGCCACCGTAATCAAGCACCAGATTCAGATCGCGGGTATCTTCCACCTGTAATTCAGACAGTGGGGAGGCGGCTGCGTAGGAGGGCGTAGAGCGGGCGTT
>CAZSUU010000088.1:0-9354 GCA_964610105.1 uncultured Verrucomicrobiota bacterium
GCTGGGCGTACCGGTTCGGCGAGGCGCTGACCGCGGAGGAGAACGAGAAGACCAAGGCCCTGCGTGACCGCATCGTGGCGATGCTCACAGAGCTTGGGCAACGGGGATACGCGGTTCACGAGGAATCGGCGGAGTACGGGACAAGCGGAATCGACCCCGATACCGACCCCGCCCCCGACGCCGATGGGAAGAGGAGAAGCCGCCCACTGGCTTCAGGCGACGGCTAAAGCCGCGCCTGATCTGGGGCGTTGGGCCAGTCGGAACGAAATGAACAATCAAGTTGATGCCATACGCCAATGGCGTATACTTCCTTCATGATCTTCATCGAGACGTCGGTCTTCACGAGAGAGATCAGAGACCTCTTGCCGGATGAGGCGTATCGCATGTTACAGACGGCGCTCATGCACAGACCGGATGCAGGCGACATCATCCGTGGCGGAGGCGGGTTGCGGAAGGTTCGGTGGAACCTTCCCGGCAGGGGCAAGCGAGGGGCTCTGCGGGTCATCTACTTCTGGGACCCACCGAACACTGTCTACATGCTCCTGCCCTACAGAAAGACGGATCAAGACGAGCTCACGCCGGAGCAACTGAAGTTCCTCCGGTCGATGGTTAAGGAGTGGTTGATATGAAAAAGGAAGTGTTTGCCAAGTTGGTCGCCAGCGTCAAGGAAGCCGGTGAGATCAAGGCAGGCCATCGGACGCCGAGTCGGGTCTACGAGATCCGCCCACCTGAAATCCGCATGGTTCGGGAGCGTCTGGACGTGTCGCAAGGTGAGTTTGCCGTCATGATCGGCGTAAGCACCCGGACCTTGCAGAACTGGGAGCAGGGGCGACGCCATCCGGAGGGACCGGCCAAGGCACTTCTAACAATAGCCTCCCGCAATCCCTCGGCAGTCCTCGACGCCCTCCACGGAACAAGGACCGGCCCAACCAAATCCAGGCGATTCTCCACCCGCGCGGCGCGGGTCTCGAACGCCTGATTGGGCGCGTCGGCCCGGCAACCGTACCCGTTCACAGCAAAGCGGTACACGTTCCCGTACACGAGGATGAGAATGGAACTCGATCACGAGAAAGGTGCGGAGTCCTCGACCACGAGGGCGCGCGCAAAGGCAAGGAGCTTCTCGTTCGGATCGTGGCGATGCTGACGCGGATGATCGAGCGAGGAATCCAGGTTCGCGAAGAAGACATCGTGTACGGGTACGTAAACGAGAACGGGAACGAGGGGCAATCAGGCCAAACGCCTCAGGTAAGAACGCAGCCCTCCGCCGCACCACGGCCCCATTTACCTCCCGGACTGCGTCGAACGGCTTCGCTGTGTGGTGCCAGATCGCCTCGCCCGGTCGGCCTTCCATGGGGTTCTTGTTCATCCGCTCGCGGCTCTTGCCTAGTCTTCCTCCAGCCGGACGGTTGCCCGCCCGACCTTGACTTCGGCTGGTGCTTGCCATGATGCTCTCGCTTCATGTTCGACTCTCGCACTGGGGACTTGAACCCCATCAGGACTGCGCCCATGCTGGGCGCGCACAAGACGCTGCACCGAATGGCGACCCCGCCGCGCAGCTTGGCAATTCGAGGGTCACGGAGGGGCCGCCATCGGTGAGCGGATCGTTCGGCAGGAGATGACGATGGCGACACGGAAACGAGAGTGGTTCGACGACGAGGCGTTCTGGCGTGATCTGTACCCGTTCATGTTTCCAGAGAAGCGGTTCGCCGACACGCCTGACCAGATCGAAAAGGTCCTCGCGTTGACTCGCCCTATTGGCAAGGCCGCCCTTGACCTGTGCTGCGGACCGGGAAGGTGCAGTATTGCGCTGGCTAAGAAGGGATTTGCCGTCACGGGGGTGGACAGGACTCGGTTCCTGCTGGACAAGGCCCGCGCCAGGGCACGCGCCGCCAAGGTCAAGGTGGAGTGGGTTGAGGCGGACATGCGCGATGTTGTCCGTCCAGACTCATTCGACCTGGCGTTGAGCATGTTCACCTCCTTCGGTTACTTCGACGACAAGACTCAAGACATTGACGTTGTGCGTAACGTCTTCACCTCGCTGCGACCGGCTGGCGTATTCCTCATCGATGTCATGGGGAAGGAACGTATTGCGAAGATACTCCAGCCGACGACGTCCGAGCTGCAGCCGGACGGGACCATGCTCGTGCAGCGCCACGAGGTACTCCAGGACTGGACTCGGATTCTCAGCGAATGGATACTGCTTCGCAAAGGCAGGGCCAGGAGTTTCAAGTTCCACCTCACGCTCTACTCGGGGCAGGAGCTGAAAGACAGGTTGGAGCAAGTCGGCTTCGTCGATGTGAAACTGTACGGGTCGCTGGCTGGCGACCAGTATGGGCCAGACGCGGAACGCCTGATCGCCGTGGCGCGGAAGCCGGGAGCACCCAAGAGGACGAAGCGCCGAACGCGGCGTCGCACGGTACGGCGCGAAGCGCGCCGCCCGTGAACACATACACCGACTCCGCGAATGACCTCCGGATGAAGTTCTGGAGGGTCTCAACGGAGGAGTGAGGGGCCGACCTCTGGCGGACTATGAGCGCGGGTGCCGCAGCCGACCCCGATGCGATCGTACCCAGTCTCCCACCCTCGCGCGGACCTGGTCCTGGAGACGCGCGATCTCATCGCCGGGATCGTAGAGGCATCGGTACGCCTCCGGCAGCAACGACCGCAGGGGGGCCACGGAGACCGGGGCCGCCGGCGCGATGCGCTCAAGCCATCGCGCGGGCGTCTCGCAGGCCTCCCGTGCGAAACCCAGGTGCGCCAGCCACTCCTCGGCCGGCTGGAGCGGCGAGGGACGGCGCACGGCCATGTCGGTTTGGGCGGCCCCCTCCTTGCCCGGCTTTCGGCCCCCGCGTCGGCGGAAGAGCAGGCGCCGGCCGAGCCAGAGCACGGCCAGGCCCAGTATCCACCAGACATACCGGCGAGAGAACTCCTCGCTCTCGCTGAGCGCGGCGAAGCTGAATCGAAGCCAGGCCCAGGCGTCCTTCAACCCGCCGAACGGCGAGGCCCTCGCGGCCTCCTCCTCGTCCAGCCACACCGAGGGCGTGGTATCGAAATCCTCCCACGCCCCGTTCCGCCGGACCATGCACCAGGCATGGGCGTGGCAGTCGCGGACGAGGTATTCCCCGCGCCGCACGGACTCCTCCACGACGTAGCCGGTGACATACCGCGCGGGCACTCCCGCCTGCCGGAGCAGCAGCACGGTGGCGGTGGCGAAGTACTCGCAATGGCCGGCCTTCGTGACCCGCAGGAACCGGTCGAGCGGCGCGCGCATTCGCCACTCGCGCCAGCCCGGATCCCGTTGCCAGAGCGTGTAACGGAAGTTCTTGAGAAAGAAACGCCTGACGGCCGCCAGTTTGCCGTCGGTGTCCAATCCCGCCAGGCCGAGTTCGCCGGCGACATCCGCGAACACCCGCCGCTCGGGCATGGGAGCCGGGGCCAGATCGGCCGTCTCCCCTCCCCATCCGATGTCGGTTTCCTCCCCGGCGAGGGTGGTGTAGTGCACGAACGTCGGGGCGGAGTCGACCCGGATGGTTCCCGTCCGATTGGTACTGAGCAGGGCGTCGTCAAGGCCGCACACCTGAACCGTCCCCGGCGGCACCCCGAGGTATCCCGCGCCCCGTGGCAGACGGCCTTCGATGCGGACGACCGAGCCCGTGCGGGTAAGAGGGGTGCGCGTCACCAGCCACTCGTTTGTCGCGCCCTGCGCCATGGGCCGGTACCCCCCCTCCGCCCCGTACCAGACGCCGCTGTGATAGGTCAGGTAGGCCGCCTGTCGGATCAACCGCGGGGCGACACCCCCCTGCACCTTCACGCGGTAAACGATGCGGCGGGACGGCTTGATCTCTCCGATTCGACCGATGGCGGTCGTGCCCTCCATGCGCGAGCCGGTCAGCCACCGGCCGATCCACCGGGCCACGGACCTCTCCACGTACGACTGCCACTGGTGCAGGCGGATGTGCCCCGCCAGGCCGATCCCCCAGACGGCGGCGAACAGCGCGATCCAGACCGGCCAGGGCCAGCGGCGGGGGCGGGTGCTCCACAGCGCCCAACCGGTGAGGATGCCGAATCCGGCGTAGAAGCCCCCGGCCGCCCCGCCTGCCGACGAGGCCCCGACCAGGCACAGGGCCCAGCAGGGCCACGTGATGTCGAACTCCCCCGGCGGCGTCCCGGCCGGTCGGGCGCGGCTCCACCACCGCGCCGTCCAGGAAATCGTCCGGTAGGAAATCTGTTCCCGCGGCCCCCACCATTGGGCGGCCAGCATGGGCAGGTAGATGACGGGGATCCAGTGGAGAAATCCGATGCGGTCGCTGCCCTCGGCCGCGTTCAAGAAGATAAGGGCGACCGCGATGAAGACGACACCGAGAATGTCCCAGAGCCGGTTGTAGTCGTCGTCCTCCAGGGCCCAGTGCACGGGTATCCGGCGGGCCGCCTCCACCGCCGCGCCGATCGCGACGCCGGGCACGAGGTGGCCGGTCTGCCAGCCCCAGAACAGCCAAGTCGCCCCCATCAGCCCCGTGGGAGGTCTCATGGCGCCGCAAGTCCCTCCGCGATTCGTCCGCACTCCAGTGCGCGCAGGGCGCCGGGATCATCGCCCAGGGGGCCCGCATCGAGGGGCGCGCGGTCGCCCGGCGCACGGACCACATATACCCGCGTGGGCACGCCCGACTTCCGCAGCAGACCGGCCAGTTTGCGGCGTTCCTCGTCCCACCCGAGCAGGACGCAGATGCAGCCCGAAACATGGGCCACGTGATCGCGCACGAGGTCCGTCAGGGCGCTGAACGGCTGGTCCTCGCACCGTTCGACCGAGGCGATGATCTCCAGCAGGTGTTCCGTGTGCGCCAGCCCGCGGCCGGCCGTGAAGCAGAAGGCGCGGGTGCCGACAAACAGCAGATCGAGCAGACTGTCCTGCGCGGGCAGCGTGCAGGCGAACGAGGCGGCGACCGAGACCGCCTCTTCGAACACGGCGTCCAGTTCCGGTCCGGCGAACGTGTCCAGCACCAGCGCGTGCCGGACGAAGTACTCGTTCTGGAACTCGCGGACGATGGGGCGGCCGGCGCGCGCCCAGCTCCGCCAGTGGATGTGCCGGCGCGGATCGCCGGGACGATAGTCGCGCACGGAAACGAACTCCTCCGACTCGCCCACCGACGAGGCCAGCGCCACCCCGCCGGGCTGGTACTGCATGGTCCCGGGCATGGCCGTCGCCGGCACCGGATAGCGGCGCGGCAGAACCATGACCCGGCCGGCCGCGGACTGCACGCGGATGCCGTACATCAGGCCGAAGGGATCGGGACAGAGCACCTCCACCGCCTCAAAATGCAGCGGCCCCCGCCGGCGCGGCGTGAACGGCACGTCGACGGAGGCGCTTGCGCCGGGCGCCAGGCGCGGCACGGCGGTCACCGGGCTGTCCGCCCGCCGGTTGCGGTCGACCAGCCACGCCCACCGGTAGTAGCCCATGCGCCGGTCAAACCAGTTCCGTCGCTCCTCGCCCGGTTCACGGTGAGCGCGGAATTCCTCCAGCGTCGGCCGCGGGTCGGGCCAGGACTCCCGGAGCAGGAGGCCGGCGCGCGTGTGCCGCCCCGGATTTCGAAGCTCCAACCGGCACGAGGCGGTCACGCCCACCGAGGCGTGCCGCGGGGGGGATCGCTGTACCTCCAGCCGCGGCCGTTGCAGGCGGCTGAACGCCCAGGCGGCGATCCCGACCGCCCCCAGGAGGGCAAAGGCCTGGTACGCCAGCGTGGTGGTGGTGTCCACCCCGATCACCGCGGCCAGCAGCAGGCCGGGCAGCGCCATCGTTCCCGACGGCGTCAGGCGCCTCCGCCAGGCCGCCCCGAAGGCATGGAGCGAGCGGAAGTTGAGCAGGAGATAGCGGCGGATGGCGCGCTTCACGCGGGCACCGGCGTTCGACCCACGACGTCCTCGGCCACACGCCTCGCCGTGAGCCCCGAGAAACGGGCTTGGGGCTCCAGCACCAGGCGATGCGCCAGCACGGCCACGGCGAGCTCCTGGAGGTGGTCCGGCGTCACGAATTCCAGGCCGTCGAAAAGGGCGAGGGCCTGGCCGAGCCGCACCAGCGTCAGCGACGCCCGCGGGCTGGCGCCGAGCTGCACCCCCGGGGCCTTGCGGGTCGCCCCGGCCAGGTCGACGGCGTAGCGCCGTATCGCCTCGCTCACGCGGACCGCCCGCACGGCCTCGCGCAGCACGGTGATGTCGGCCAGCGAGGCGCAGGGCTGCAGGCGATCGATCGGGGCCGCCCACGCGTGGTCGTTGATCACCGCCATTTCGTCTTCGGGCGACAGGTATCCCAGGTCGAACTGCATCGCGAAACGGTCCATCTGGGCCTCGGGCAGCGGATACGTGCCCCGGAACTCGATCGGGTTCTGCGTGGCGATGACGAAGAAGACCTCCGCCAGCGCCCGCCGCTCGCCGTCGACGGTGACCTGTCCCTCCGCCATCGCTTCCAGCAGCGCCGACTGCGTGCGCGGCGACGCGCGATTGATCTCGTCGGCCAGCAGGATGTGCGTGAACACGGGACCCTCGTGAAAGCGAAACACCCGCTCGCCGGGGTCGTAGATGGAAACCCCCAGGATGTCGGAGGGCAGGAGGTCGGGTGTGAATTGCAGCCGCCGGAACCGGGCTTCGACGGAGAGGGCGAGCGCCTTGGCCAGGGTGGTCTTGCCGGTGCCGGGGTAATCCTCCAGCAACACGTGTCCCCGCCCCGCGAGCGCCGCCAGCAGCCGCCGGATCGCGGCATCCTGGCCCCGCATCACGCCACGCACGTTGGCGGATATGCGTTCGTACACGTTTCGGGCGGCCGTCGCCCTTGCCTCTGGTTGGTCGCCCATGTAGTCCATCCGCTAGTTCGCGCCCTGCGCCTTCTGCATCCGCCGGATGATCCGCTGCGCCTTCCGTCGGAAGTTCCCGTCGTCCTTCTTCTTCTTCTTGGCCGGCGCCTTGGGCTTGCCGGCGTCTCGGATCGCCGCGATCGCCTTCCGGATCTCCGCACGCGCCTCGTCGATCCGGCGGCCGAGGTCGCCGGGGCCGCTCATGCGTATCGTCGCCCAGAGCTTCGCGCACTCGGGATCCGTCACGACCGCGATCGTCTCGCCAGCGCGGAGGGCCGACTTGACGGGACCCGGCAGGCGGTCCTTGTCCTGGGAAGGATCGACGCCCGCCAGGAGACACTGGCTGCCCAGTTCCGATGCCACCCGTCCGATGGCCGACGCCCGTACGGCATTTGTCCCGGTCTCCTCGACGATCAGAAAGGCCACGCCCCGGGTCTTCTCCTTCGCCTCCTGCTGCACCCGCGCCAGTTCATCGAGCGGTCTCGCCCCTGCCGGCAGCGGCACCGCGGCCCCGGCCGCGCCCGTCAGGGCCGCGAACACCAGGAACAAGCTCACGTCGGTTCTCACCACACGCTCCCACCGGCCGGCGGGGTTCTTTCCGCCCGCGAGGCGCCACGGCGTTCCCGCGCCCGAGGTCCCCCGCCGCTCCGACCCGTCGCGGCCGCACCGCGGACGCCGCCGGGTGTGGCCAGCCATCCGATACGCACGGTCGCCGATGCGCGCCGCCTGCCCGCTGCGCGCCCCGCAGATTGAGTTGAAATATAGCCCTCATCCCCCGATCATCTCAACGACAAGATGTCCTGGTATCTGGCCACGCTTGTTGTCCTGTCCATCAGTCTGCTCTGCCTGGGCGGTCTGGTGCTCTCCGTGGTCTCCCTCTCCGGCACCTGGCTGGTGCTCGCGGCCGCCGCGATCGCTGCGGTCGCATGGGGAGAGGAATTCCCCGGCGCCTGGACCCTCGCGACGTATGCGCTGCTCGCCGCCGGCGTAGAGGTGCTCGAAGCGGTGGCGGGCCACTTCGGCGTGAGGCGGCGGGGCGGCTCCACCTGGGCCGGGCTGGCCGCGATGGCCGGCGGCATCGCGGGGCTGTTCGTTGGAGGCGTCATCCCGATCCCCATCGTCGGGAGCCTGATCGGCATGACCGCCTGCGGATTCGGCGCGGCGTACTGGGTCGAGTACGGCCGGATGAAGCGCAGGGACCACGCCCTGCACGTCGCCACCGGCGTTATCCTCGCCCGCGTGTTCGTCCTCCTCGTCAAAGTCCTGGTCACGCTGGGCATGATCATCCATCTCGTCACCGGCCTCGCCCTCTGGCGCCACGGCTGAGGGGATCGGCGGTCTCGCGCAGGGCCGCGAAGATCGCCAAGGGGATGGTCGGTATCGGTATCGGTATCGGGGAGGCCTTCATGGCTGCTCGTGTCTTCCCTTCTCCATTGGCCCACTTGCGCGCTACATCGAGAGCATCCTTTGGGCGGCGGTCAAGTGCCCCGAACATGCTTGGCCGGGTTAGCAGTCTGCGTCAGCAGGTCGACCATTCCGGGCCGCACGGATGCACGGAAAACACGCACAAACGTTGGATGCTCAGCCTACTGGCGACCCCGGCGGTTTCCACATGGAACCGGATATGGTCGCAACTGCAGAGGTTCCGGCGTTTCCTGCCGATCACTCAACAAGCGCTCGCCACACCCCGGGCGTTCGACCCGGCTGGCGACGCGGATGGCCGCGCCGATCCATTCCGACTCGAGGATCTATGATTGCTTTCCGTCCCGAACGGCGTATTCTGCACGTAAGTAAATCTTACGGGACACTCATGAGCGTGATGGAAGTGACAAGCATGTCGACCAAGGGCCAGGTCGTGATTCCCACCGCCATCCGTCGCGAACTGGGATTGGAGCCCGGTCGCAAACTGGCGATCATCACGGACGGCACCAATGTCCTGCTCCGGCCGCTTGAGCCGCCGAAGGCGTCTGCCTTCGAGTCCTTGCTTGCCGAGAGCCGGGCGTGGGCTCGGAAGGTGGGCCTCAAGCCCTCCGACGTCGCCAGCGCGATCCGGAAGGTGCGCCGTGCGCGTCGTGGTTGATGCGAACATCCTGGCCTCGGGCGTCTTCTGGGCGGGAACCCCGGGTCGCGTGCTCCAGTTGTGGGTCGACGGTCGGATCGAACTGATTGCCTCTGCCGAGATCGTTCGGGAGTACGAAGAGGTGATTTCGGAAATGGCGGCCTGCCGGGGTCGCCCGGACCTGGCCCAGCGCTGGCGTCGCATTCCGCCGGCCGAGCGCCCCGCTCAATCTCCCGCACGATCTCTTCCGCGGTGAACGGCACTCTCGCCACGTCGCACACCCGGACAAAGAACGGCGAGCAAATGACCGTGCGGGCGGTGCGCACCGCAGTTCGGGTGAGATGCTCGGGTTGCGGCGCCTTCCAATCCGCGCTCCTCCGGTACAGGTCATGCCGCACCGCCAGGGCCAGCATCGCCGTCTACGCTCCCAGGAACGCTTCCTTCAGCTTGCCC
>CAZSUU010000089.1:0-8961 GCA_964610105.1 uncultured Verrucomicrobiota bacterium
GACCGTCAGCATCCACGGCAGCGTTGGCCCCTCGAAGAGGGTCACGATAGGCGCGACCAACTGGGGGTACGGTTCAAACGAGCGCCAGTCACCCCGCCCATACTTCGCTCGGAGCGCAGCCACCGTCGCGCGAAGCGCTATGGCGGCCAAGGCGGAGAGCGAAGTATGCCCTACGTAGCCCAAGCAGAGCGCCGGGCGAAGTAGGGCCTGCCTGGCAGATCCCGCTCCGAGCTACGTATGGCAAGCCAGTCTTGGGAGAAGATCTCAACGATCGGAAGGACCAACTGGGGGTACGGTTCAAACGAGCGCCAGTCACCCCGCCCATACTTCGCTCGGAGCGCAGCCACCGTCGCGCGAAGCGCTATGGCGGCCAAGGCGGAGAGCGAAGGCGGGCTATGCCATTCCGCTCCAAGCGACGGATCGGCACGGGAGCGCGGAACGAAGGAAGCGGCAGACGTTCCATCCAGTGTGCGTCGTGCCGAGGTGCGTCAGCTTCCCGGGTCCGGCTCCGGCGGCTGGGCCGGCTTCCTCGCGTGTCTTCGCCAGTTCCGGAAGAGTTGGACATAGTACACTGGGGCGAAGATGCCGAACTCGAGCAGTCCGAAGACAACATAACCTGGCACCGTCAGGCGGGAGAACCGGGCCTCAGGGCCCATCCCGGAGCGGAGCACCTCGCCGACAGAGAAGATGTGAATGTAGTGCATCCAATTGTTGTACTGCCCCACCGCCGCGCCGCATTCCGGGCAGAACCACCGTGGCTCAGACTGCGGCGCGAAACAGTGGTGACAGACCTCCACCGCATCGGGTTCCCAAATCGCTCGCTCAACCTCTTCCGGCCAGGGATCCGGCTTCGCCGGGAAGTGCCACCATCGCCTGAGCCACGCCAGGAGGATGTCTTTCATCGGTTCTGTCTTCCACCTCTGAAAGATCCCCTTCATCTCGCATCCGCCATCCGCACAAGACCGGCGTCCCGCTGCATCTGTTCTGGAGCGACGGACTCCGGCCGGACTCCCGCGCGCGGTCGCACTCCTTCGCTCGCCCCGACTCCGTGCCCGCAGTATCGAACCGGTCTTCCGTCTGCGTCAAGCGCGCGGCCACGTCCCGCTTGCGCTCGGCGCCCGATTCTGGCACGCCTTTCTGCATGAGACCCTTTCTTCACACGGTAACCGTGGGCGCCGGGCGGCGCCTCCTCAGGTCGGTGGGGCGCGGATGCGCCGCCGCGGCGATGGCCTTGGGCGCGCTGGCGGCGGCGGCGGCGGAAGGACCCCTCATCGCCGACATGGACACCCTCTTCCACAAGGCCCCCGTGGACGACACGACGAAGGCGCCGAAGGGCACGGTGACACTCGTGGACGGCAAGGTCGGCAAGGCCACGCGGTTCGAGTTCATCACGCCGACGGGCGGCACGTTCTTCACAGGTTGGCACAATCCAACGGTGAACTGGGACGACTACGCGGGCCTCAGCTTCTGGGTCAAGGGCGACGGTTCGAAGACCTTCGGCTGCATGGAGCTGATCGACGGGGAGGACTACGGAAAGCGTTACGGCGTGGCGTTCCCGCTCCGCGACACCGAGTGGCACAAGGTCCTCGTGCCCTGGTGCGATGTCATTCCCGAGCTGCCCAAGGGCGACCTCGTCGATCCCACGGAGGGCTTCAGACCGTCCGCGTTCAGGAATCTCTGGTTCGGGAAGTTCTACTATTGGCGGGAGTTCCCGCCGCAATCGTTCTGCATCGACGAGATCCGGCTGGAGAAGGCCATCCCCGTTGACGTGACGCACCACGCGCCGGAACAACCCGGCGTAGCCCACTTCGTGGCGAAGCTCAAGGCCGGGAAACCGGTGACGATCGTCACGATGGGCGACAGCCTGACCGACTTCAACCACTGGGCGAACCAGCCCGTCGCCTGGCCCAAGCTTCTGGTCGAGGAGCTGAAGAAACGGCACCCGGCCAGCGAGGTGACCCTGCACAACCCGGCGCTCGGCGGGACGCAACTGAGCCAGAACCTGATCCTCATGGAGCAGAACGTGCTCCCGCACAATCCGGACCTGGTGACGGTGTGTTTCGGCTACAACGACTACGACGGCGGCATGCGAAAGGCGCAATGGGCCAAGTACCTGCGCTTCGCCGTCGACCGGATCCGCCGCCTGACGCAGAGCCGGGCGGACGTGCTGCTGATGACCACCTGTCCGGCCGTGGGGCGATGGGAGGAAATGAGGGAATTGAGCGATGGCGCCCGCGAGGTCGCGGCTGAGAAGCAGACGGGCCTGGCGGACGTTGAAGCGGCCATGTGCGCCGCGGGGCGCGAGCATCGCGAGCGACTCTACTGCAGGGACAAGGTCCACCTGGGTCCTGAAGGGCATCGCACCGTCGCCGCCACGGTGCTTGAGGCCCTGCGGTAGGGCCTCAATGCCTTAGCGGTCCGTAGCGTGCATGAAAGGCAATGAAGATTCATGCCGCGATCTCCATGCGCGTCTGCGTGGAAGCGGCTGACATGACAGAGAGCGAGACGGACGGACCGCGAGGCCGCGGTCCCTCCCATCGTCGGTGTTCCTGCCGGTGAGGTGGAGGCTCGGCGCCGCAGGCAGGTCACCCGGTGCGGGAACGGGGGGCGGTCTCGCTCGCGATCAGGGCCGCGCCCAGGGCGCCGGTATATTGCGGGTCGCCGGCGGTCTCGACCGGCTGGCCGAGGGCGCCAGAGAGCGCCGCGGCCATGCCGGGCGCCAGGGCGACGCCGCCCGCGAAGAGCACGGGCGCGGTCGTCCGGCGGCCGACCATGGCGGCGATCCGCGCGGCAATCGCGTGCTGCACACCCGCGGCGAGGTCCTCGGGCTGGGCATGCGAGGCGAGCAGGCCGATGATCTCCGTCTCCGCGAAGACTACGCAGGTGCTGCTGATCGGGACCGGCGCGCGGCTGGCGGCGGCCATGGCGCCGAGCCCCGCGATGTCGGTCTCTAGTCGGCCCGCGACGACCTCGAGGAAGCGGCCGGTCCCGGCGGCGCAGCGGTCGTTCATCACGAAGTCGCGCACGTTCCCGCGGTCGTCGATCCAGATGACCTTGCTGTCCTGGCCGCCGATGTCGATGACCAGGCGGGCGTCGGGCCGCAGGGCCCGCACGCCGCGCGCATGGCAGGTGATTTCCGTGACCGCCGCATCGGCCACGTCGACGCTGGCGCGGCCGTAGCCGGTGGCGACGGAGCGCGCGAGGTCGGAGGTTCGGAGCCTCGCCTCCGCCAGCGCCCGCTCCAGCAGTCCGGCCGCGAGGTCCGCCTGCCGGATGCCCTGGTCGCACACGGCCCGCGCCGCGACCGCGCCGCGCCCCGAATCCCAGAGCACGACCTTGATGGCCCTCGATCCCGCGTCTATGCCGGCATACCACATGCGGTCCTCCTGCGGCTTCGCGCGGTCTCGCACAACGCCTCCAGTCGTGTTCGCAGGGCCGCCGCCATCGGCTCGCTGATCGGCGGCGCCTCGATCTCCGCGCAGGGAAGGTCCAGTTGGGCGCGGACGGCGGCGGCGATCGCCGCGCCCTCCGTGGCGCAATGGCTGGCGCCGGGGATGCGCGAGACCAGGACGGCCTCCGCCCCGAACGCCGCCGCCTCGCGCACGACCCGCGCCGCCCGGTCGCGCGCGGGCCCCGCCATCGGGTCCGCGAGAGCGGTTCGCGCAAGGGCCTCGTACGGCGGAGCGTCCGTCGCGATCGGATCAAGCGCGTGTCCGAAGAGGAACTCCGTCCCGCACAGCCGGCCGCCGCATTCCTCCAGCAGGTTCATGACGCGCAGGTCCGCGGGCGGATTGACCCAGCAGATCCGCACCGCGTCCGGCGGCAGAACGCCGTCGCCCGCCGCGACGCGGGCGCGGGCGACGGCCAGGAGGTCGTCGATCACGCGCGGCGCCTCGTCGGCATCGGAGCAGAAATGGATGGCGAGCATCTCGGCGATGAGCATTTCCAGCGCGGGCAGCGGGGCGGCGGGCGCGGCGAAGACGGTGCGTCGGAGTTCCCGGATCAGCCGTCGGAGTTCGTTCGCGCGCCCGATGCCGGCGGCCAGGAGTCCGGCATCGAGGGAGCGACCGGAGAGCCGCTCCAGCGCGCGACCAACCTCGCGCAGCTCCGACGCCACGAAGTCCACCAGGATCCGCGGCGCCGCCGTGCCATCGGGCAGGCGGACCGCCTCCTCGCCGGGGGACGGCGGGCGCCGGTGGGGCATTTCCCACCAGTGGATCGGGTGGCCGAGACCCTCCAGCCGCTGGGCGATGGCGGAGAAGTCGTCGCACACGGCGCCCGCGCTGCACACGAGCAGGTCGGGGATCGGGAAGTGGCGCCGCGTGAGGAAGGCGCCGAGCATCGCGCGCACCGGGCAGAAGGTCTCGTCGATGCCCAGCGCGTCGGCCTCGCGCAGCAGCTCGTCGCTCATCTCCATCACGCAGGGGGTCCACCACGCGCCGTCCGGATAAAAGGCCGTCAGCCCCGGCAGGCTGTAGGCGAGGACGGGGACGGTGCCCAGGTCCTTCATGGCGCCCACCAGCCGCCGTCCGGCCGCACGGGCGTCGTGCAGCCGGTCCTCCTCCGTCAGGAGGAAGTTCCAGAGCCGCAGGGCGGCGGGCGACGGGTCGAAGAGCAGATGCCGCAGGCGGTAATCGCCGTCGGCCAGATGGCGTCCGAGCGGCCCCCCGTAGGCCGGTTCCTCGAGTCCGTCCGCCTCGAGCCGCGGCCAGGCGCGGTCCCATTCCTCCAGCGAAAGCCGGCGGATCGGCGCGGTCACCGCACCACCTCCAGGAAGGCCTCGATCCGGGTGGCCAGCGACGGGCCCGCGGCGTCCGGCGCGCCCGGGTCAAGCGCCAGCAGCGGCACGCCGGCGGCCTCGCGCAGCCGCGGGATCTCCGCGCGCCACAGGTCGCACCAGCGATGCGCGATCGTCAGCGCGCCCCGTATGCCGTGGGTGCGCACCGCCTGCCGGACCCAGTCGAAGAGGGGCGCGTTAGGGCGTCGGAAGATGTCGGGGATCGAGCCGAAGTACGCGTCGGCCAGCTCCTCGAACGGCTCGCGGCGCAGGCGGCGACGGTCGAAACGGCGGGGCCAGGTCCGTTCGCCCTGCTCGGTGCCGTCCACGACGATCGCGCCGCCCGCCGCCTCCACCCGTGCGACGATGCGCTCGTCCAGGCGGGTGAGCGGGCCGCCCAGCAGCATCAGCGGCACGCCCCCCGCGCCGCCGCCCGCGGAGCGCCTCAGGCCTGCGCGCGCCTCCGCCAGACCGCGCATCCGGGCGGCCTCCGCCTCCTCCATCGCCTCCACCAGCCGCCCGGCCGGCGGGCAGACCGCCCCGTGCTCGACGAGCCAGACCCCGAGCCGGACGAGTTCCGATCGGTACAGGCGGTGCGAGGCCGCGCGCTGCCAGGTGGCCGGAACGTCGAGCAGGAAGACCGGCGGGCCGCCGGGGTCCATGACATCGGCGAGGCGCCGCATCTGGTCGCAGGTGGTGGCGAGAATGAGGACATCGACCCCCGCCGTTTCCCGGAAGGAACGCACGGCGGCGGCAAACGGGCAGAGGCCTTCAGGCGCGGCCGGGCTTCCGCGATCCTCCGCCTCGGGGACCACGCGGACCGGTCGCACGCCATGGGCGGCGATCCACTCCGACGGCACGAAGGGCGAGATGTAGCCGGCGGACTTCATGCCGGGACGACGCGCCGGCTCCGCACCGTCTCGACGAGCGCCTCCAGCCGCAGGGCGATGCGGGCCGAATCGGACGGGGAGTAGTCGGTCTCGATGCGCAGATAGGGAAGCCGCAGCTCCTCCTCCGCCAGGCGTCGCACGAGATGGGATTCCACGTCGTACGTCAGGCAGGCCTGCCAGACCAGCTCCACCACGCATTCCGCCCGGTACTCGGAGGCAAGTCGCCGCAGCAGGTCGAGCCGCGCGCGGTTGGGCGTCATCACCGAGCAGGGCAGGGGGTGATACTTGGCGGCGATGGCGCGGAGCGGATCGTCCGCGGTCTCGTCCACGTCGTCGAGGATCGGCTTGAGCCCCGTGCAATTCTCCATCGCCACGATGAGACCGCCGTGGTCCTCGATCAGATCGACGACCTTCTCCGCCATGTGGACGACGGGGACCCCGGTCATCAGCACCCGTACGCGTCCGGCCAGGTCGGCGCGCCCCGGTCGGCCTTCCCATTCCGCCAGGGCGCGCTCATATTGGGCCAGGTCGTCGGGCAGGCCCGAGATCAGGCTCTTGAACTCCAGCAGCTCGCGGCCGGTGAGCGGCGGCGGATCGCCCTTCATCAGCGCGGCCAGCCGCCGGCGCAACCCGCGGTCGCGGTTCATCAGGCGGATCGCCTCGCGCAGCCCCTCGTCGGTGATCGCGGCGCCGAACCGCCGCTCCAGCTCCGCGCGCAGCCCCCGGAGTTCGGCGGTCCAGTGCTCCAGTCCGGCGGGGTCCCCCGCTCGCTGCGGCAGTTCGAGCACGTGCATGGGCCGCGACTCGGCCAGCAGCTCGTACATCTTCTTCTTCCCGTCGCAGGTGGTCTCCGCGACGACGAGGTCGGCCATCTCGAGGAACGGATTGGCCTTCTGCAGGTGGTAGCCGAAGGTCGACTTGATGAGCGGGCAGAGGTTCGAGGGCAGGATCTCCTCGGCCGGCGGGATCTTGCGCGCGTCGCCGCCGCACAGGCAGACCGGGACGCCGTCCGCGGCGAGGACGATCTCCCGGGGCGTGTACTCGCACAGGATGCCCACCACGTGGCGGCCCGACGCGCGGGCGGCCGCGGCGTGGTCGTACGCGTGCTGGACCATCTCGGCGAACCAGGCGAGAGGAGTCCCCGCGGCCGGTCCCGCGGCAGGCGGCGGCGGAGCGGGCGACTGGACATCGGACCGGGGTCGGGCGCAGCTCATGAGTTCCTCCATGCGACGTGGATCCACTTGAAGTTTAACGCCACCCCGCCGCCGCGATCCCTCCGATCGCGGTCGAAGCGGCTGCATCCCGGCAGCCAGGTTCCCAGTTCTTCAGCCATTCCTTCCCGGGTTCCGGCGGACGAAGACGTCCGGCGGGGGGCGGGGCGGAGGGGAGGCTAGGGAATGCGGTTTCGCATGTCAATCGCCGGTGTTTGACAAGGACACGCCGCGGCTTCTATGCTGCCCCGAATGACCGCCCGCCGGCGGCGTGCGTGCTGCGGCGGCGGCCCGGAGCGGACACATGAAGACGCGAATCGATCGATGGGGCGGGGCGGCGGGGGCGGCGGCGCTGGCGCTGGCGGTGTGGACCGGATGCGACGTCGGCTCGCCGGACGAGGTCTACCGCGAGACGGGCATCATCGTGTCCGGGTACTATGCCGGCCAGGCCGACGGCCGCCTCACCACGGAGAACTCGGGCGCCCCGGTGACCTCGATGGACGTGCTGCAGGATGGCGACCAGCTCCAGGGGGTCGACAACAACGGCAATATCTTCCGCGGATCCATCAGCTCGGCCAGCGAGGCCACCGCGCGATTCCAGATGGAAGGCAGCACCACGGCCGGCGCCGCGGTGACGATCGCCGGATCGTTCGATGTCTCCGGCACGACCTCGACCATGCGGGGGACGTGGGTGGAAGACGCGCTGTACGGCTCCGTGTACGCCACGGCGACCGTGCCGACCAACGCGCCGAACGGGGGCGGCCTGACGATCAATCCGTCGGGCTCGATCGCACTGGCCGTCGGAAGCTCGCGGCAGTTCAGCGCCAGCGGGGGGACGGGGAACTACACCTGGACCCGCAGCAACACGGAGATCGGCACCCTCGCCGGCTCCGGCTCCAGCGTGACCTACGCCGCGACCGCGGCCGGCACGCAGACCATTACCCTCAGCGACGGCTCCAGCACCCGCATGACCACCGTCACGCAGCAGTAGGGTGTACTCCTCCTGCGCAAGGGCTTCGCTTGCGAAGCCTTTCTGAAAGAGGTTCCCCCATCCCGCGGGCGTCGGCGAGCGACTGCGGGGGCGGGCGTCGGCAAGCGACGCCCCTACGAATGCAGAGCCCGTGTCACCGCCCCGCGGGCAGGACGCCTTCCGTCACCAACTGCTTGTCCTCCTCGGCGGAGAGCTGGATCGGCAGGGGCGGGAGGCCCTGTCGGATGGCTTCGAGGTTGTACTGGCGCAGGTGCTTCTCCAGCTCCTCGCCCTTGAGCTTCGGCTCCGGGGGGGCGGGAGGGGCGGGTGGCGGGGTCTGCGGCTGCGTCTGCGGCTGGTTCTCGCGCTGCCTGCGCAGGAAATCGAACGACGGGCGTCCCGCGCTGCCCCCCGCGGGCGCCATGGCGGTCGGCACGGTATTCGTCGGAGTGGCCAATTTCATGATTGACATTTCCGTTCCGCGCCTCAGCACCGCTTCCTCCTTGGTCACGTCCGCCGAGACGAGCTGGATGCCGTCCTCCGGTTCGGCACCCACGCTGAGCAGGTAGCTCCGCTTGATCTTCGTGTCGAACAGCCCCACGCGCACGTTGCCCGGCTCCATCTCGCAGATGGACGTCATGGTGAGCGTCATCGCGAACGGGGCCGTCGCCGTCACCGGCGCGGCGTTCGTGGGGGGCGGCGCGACGGTCGTTTCGCCGAAGGGCTTCCGGTCAAGGATGATCTGGTAGTGGTCGAAGGACGGCATCGCCTCGGGGCGGGCCAGGTCCACCGCGGCCTCGGCCGCGGCCAGGGCCGCGAAAATCGCGAGAAAAAAAGACTTGAAAAAGCTTTTCATACGTCGTATCCCAATGCACAGTATAACGCCTGATGGCAGGCGTCAACGGGCGCGAAAAAAACTTGGCATTTTTTTGTAGACATGCGCGGTGAGCGTCAGTAACGTAGCCACAGGATAGGTTGACATTTGGGAGCCCTGAATATGAAAAAGACATTGGTGGCGGCGATGAGTGCGGCGGTGGTGGCGTCGGCCTTCTATGCCTTCGCGCAGACGAACTCCGTGTACAGCGGCAACGCGGTGGGGTTCATCCGGGTGGA
>CAZSUU010000090.1:0-8555 GCA_964610105.1 uncultured Verrucomicrobiota bacterium
CCGGCCCGCCCCAACGGCTGCGCCGCCCGCCGCCTCCCTACTGTCTGAATCGCTGGAAACCACTATCGACGATTATGGTCTTTGCCATATCCTCTCATTCTCAGATAGTGTTTCTTCCTCGCGCTGAGATCCGACGGAAGCCCGTCACCGGTTACGCTCCCGATGATCTCCCCGGCCAGCTCGCGAAATGAAAGTGCTGCGCACGATGCGGGGCGCGCGGCGTAGGTTGCCAGGCATTCACGAACCACATCCGATCGCGATACACGCCGGCCCCTCGCCTCCGCGTCGATCACCGCAATGAGATGCTCGGGCAGGCGAAATGCAACCGTTTTCATGGCGAGATCGTATAACAAATATGGCATCTCTGCAATACGAAACCTGCGTCCTGCGGCTCCGCCGCTATTTCGCCGGGCGGCGCGGCGTGCGCGGGGCGTCTTCCACCGCGGAGGTGAAGGGCGGACGCTCGAAGGTCTGCCCGTCGCCCGTCACGCGCGGGTCATGGGCTTCCGTGAGCACCTTCATGAGTCGCGCCGAGAGCTCGCGCCTCTTCTCCGCATAGGCCGGCTCGGCCGCCAGGTTGCGCGTCTGGTCGGGATCCTCGCGCAGGTGGTAAAGTTCCTCGGCCGGCCGGCGTCCGAAGGCGTAGTTGTAGTGCCACTGCCATTGCGCCTCGTTCCGCTGCCCGATGAGCCACGCCTTCGTCGGACTCGCGTCCATGTCCGCAAACGCGGCGAAGGTATTCCGCGCCAAGGCCTCGGCGTCCAGCGCCCCCGTCTCCGCCGCGGCCTTCGGACTTCCCATCGGCCACCGGTCGGGGGCAAAGTTCCGCACATACAGGAAATCCGCCGTGCGGATGGCCCGGTGGGGGTACGGCCGGTTGCCCTCGCGCGCGGCCGCGACGTGGCGCTCGCGGCCGGTGACGACGAACGTGCGCGCCGGGTCCACCTGCCCGGCCTTCTCCGAACACCACACGTTCTTGAAACTCCGGCCGGTCATCACCGCGGGCGGTGTCAGGCCGCCGAATTCGAGGAACGTCGGCGCCAGGTCCATGAGGTTCACGAAGTCGTCGACGACCCGTCCGCCGCGGATCGCCGGTCCCCGCGCGATCAGGGCGACGCCAACACCGAAGTCGTACAGGTTGCACTTGCCGCCCGGCACGCCGGGCATGCCGTGATCGCCGCTGATCACCAGCACGGTGCGGTCGAGTTCCCCGATCTCTTCCAACCTCCGGACCACCACCCCCACCCCGGCGTCCCACGCCTGGATCTCGCCCAGGTAGTCGGCGAAATCCTCGCGCACCTCGGGAACGTCCGGCATGAACTTCGGCAGCTTGCCTTTGAGGCGCTCCGGATCAATCCCCCATAGCGCCCGTCCTGATGCCTTCTCCCACGCCCGGTGCGTCAGAGTCGGACCGAACCAGTAGCAGAATGGCTGGCCCGGCTTGCGGTCGGCGAGGAAGGCGTCGAGGTTCCCCCGCACCTCGGCCAGGAGCTTCTCCTTCGCCGCCTCGAAGCCCAGGCCGTCGCGAACCATGGCCGTCGCGTTTTCCGAGAAGTTGTTGTACTTGCCGCCGGCCTTCTCGTACTCGTGCTCGCGGCCGCCGTAGGGCGCGTCGTTGGGCGTGCCCGGGCTCCACACCTTGTACGTTTGGCCGATGTGGTAGCCGGCGTCGCGTAGGAGCAGCGGATAGCTGGGGATCGAGGCGTCCCACACCGCGCCCTGCAGGATGGCGCCCCGCCCGGTGCGGAAGAAGTACTGCCCCGACAGCAGTGAGCTGCGGCACGGCGTGCAGCTGGGCGCCGTGACAAAGGCGTTCCGAAAAAGCACGCCCTCGCGCGCAATGCGGTCGATGACCGGAGTCTTCACGACCTGGCTCGGCGACGGTCGGTCTTCCACCGCGGCGTAGGCCCCCGCGAACCGACCCCAGTCATCGGCAAAACAGAAGACGATGTTCGGCCGGTCGGACTTCACGGCGGTCGCACCCGCCGCCGCGAGAACGGTTGTCGTCATGGCCAGCAGGGCAGCATGGACAAGCATCATGGTCCTCATGGTCATCTCCACGCCAGTGGCCGGCAGAGCCCGCCTTGGCGGCGGTCCATCAGCCTGTTTCGCACCCTTCTTACCGCCGCACAAGATCGGGCCCTACGGTGATCGTTTCGCCTTTCTTCGTCTCCAGCATGACCTGCCGCTCGCCGAGACGGAGGGCCAGCGGTCCTCCGACCGACGAGCGGATCGCCGCCGCCGTGAGCTTTCCGCCCTTCCAGACAAGATCCACCTCGAATCCGCCGCGTGCCCTCAGTCCCTTCACCGACCCCTCCGGCCAGACCGACGGCAGCGCGGGGAGAAGGTGGAGAACAAAGCCGTCCATGGCGGTCTGGGGCCCGCGGAGCATGGACCGGATAGCGGTCGCCGACACCGGCCGCGAATCCGCAATCTCCAATCCGCAATCCGCGATTCTCACGTGGCTCTGCAGCAGCATCTCCGCCACGCCCGCGGTGTAACCGAAATTGCCGTCAATCTGGAACGGCGGATGCGCATCGAAGAGATTCGGATACATCCCGCCCTTCCCCCGGCCGACGGGCTCGAGCAGGTTGCCGACGATGATCATCGCATGATCGCCGTCGAGGAACCGCGCCCACAGGTTGATCTTCCAGCCCATCGACCAGCCGGTCGCCGCGTCGCCGCGGTAGATCAGCGACTGGCGCGCCGCGCCGTGGAGCTTCGGATGGCACCACGTGATGTCGTCGCCGGGATAGACGCCCCACAGATGCGACACGTGGCGGTGGGTGTTTCTCGGATCATCTTTGTCCTCGACCCATTCCTGCAGCTGCCCGTGCCGCCCGACCTGGTTCGGCGCGATCCGAGGGAGCAGCGTTTCAAGCTGCTTCGCGAAGGCCTCGTCGGCGCCCAGGATCCGGGCCGAGTCGATGCACGCTCGGAAGAGCACCCGGATGATCTGGTGGTCCATCGTCGGTCCCATCACCAATCCGCCCTGCTCGGGGGAATTCGACGGGCCGCTGATCAGGAAGCCGGTCAGCGGGTCCTCGACCAGGAAGTCGACGAAGAAGAGCGCGGCCTCCTTCATTACCGGGTAGGCGCGTTTCCGCAGGAACTCGCGATCCTGCGTGAACCGGTAGTGCTCCCACAGGTGGGTGCTCATCCAGGCGCCGCCGGTGACCCAGATGCCGTGATTGGCGGCGTTGATCGGCGCGCTTCCCCGCCACAAGTCGAAATTATGGTGCACGACCCATCCGCGCGCGCCGTAGTGCTCCTTGGCCGTGATCCGGCCTGAGACCACCAAGTCGTCCAGCGCATCGAACAGCGGTTCCTGGCATTCCGCGAGGTTGGCGGGCAGCGCGGGCCAGTAGTTCATCTCGGTGTTGATGTTGCAGGTGTACTTGCTGTCCCACGGCGGGCGCAGGAGGTCGTTCCAGATGCCCTGCAGGTTCGCGGGCTGTCCACCGGCCCGGCTGCACCCGATGAGAAGGTAACGGCCATACTGGAAGGCCAGGGCCGCCAGATGCGGATCGCCTCCCTGCCGGAAGGCGGCGATGCGCTCGTCGGTCGGCTTCTCGGCCGCCCCGGTGCGGCCCAGGTCCAGCGTCACGCGGCGGAAGAGCGACTGGTGATCGGCCAGGTGACCCGCCCGCAGGGCCTCGAACGGCTTGGCGGCCGCCGCCTTCATCAACCCGGCGCACCGGACGGCCGGATCGCCGGAGATGTCGCGGAAGTTCCTGAAGTTGGTCGCCGCGACGAGCCGCACGACGAGCTCGTCCGCGCCGGTCACGCGGATGCCGTCCTCGTCCGCCGCCGCCTGTCCGCCTTTCGCCTCGACCGTCGCGACGGCCTCGAAGCGTATGCCGCCCTCCTCCACCCGTCCGCGCAGGACGAGGCGATCGCGACCTTCCACCGCCACGGACGAGTCGCGATGGATCGACGACAGCCGCACGAGGCCATCGACGCGTCCCGGTTGATCGGCCCGCAGGCGCGTGACAATCGCGCGGTCGGGATGCGAGGCGAAGGTCTCGCGCGTGAACGTCACGTCGCCGATCCGGAACTCGGACATGCAGGTCGCGGTGTCGAGATCGAGCCACCGCCGGTAGCCGCTCACCGCCGCCGCGGCCGGCTGCTCGATCCACAGGTCGCCGCACGGCTGGTAGGCCTTCTGCCCCAGCGGCACGCTCATGAACTCCCGCATCGCGAGGCCATCCGCCTCGCCCTGCTTCGAGCGGGCCGCCTTGAGCAGATCGTCGGCTTCCTTCTTCGCCGCGCGGGCCTCGTCCTTCTTCCCGCCGGCATCGAGCTTCTCCGCCTCCGCAAGCCTCGCCAGGCCGGGCCGCTCCAGCGCGCGGCCTTCCTGCAGCAGCCGGCGGATCTCGGGCAGAAACCGAACGGCGTTGGTACGCGCGTAGCTGTGCGGCTGGCCCGTCCAGACGGTGTGTTCGTTGAACTGGATGTGTTCGGCCTGCGGATCGCCGAAGACCATGCCCGCGATGTGGCCGCTGCCGATCGGCAGCGCCTCGGACCAGTTCTTCGCCGGCCGCCGATACCAGAGGCACAACGGCACCGCGGGCGCCGCGGCCTCGTCCCGATACTCGCCCGCGAACGCGCGCGCGGCGGAAGCGCCGCCGCGCCGAAGGGCAAGCGCGCCGGCGACGGGCGCGACGATCCGCCCCGGCGCGGAGGGCAGTCTCCAGTCTCCCAGCGCGCCGGCCACGGGCGCGGCATCGGGCGCGGCGGCCCGGGCGGCGATCTCGGCCGCCGTCAGCGCCCGGCCGTAGACGGCCGCGCGCAGGATGCGACCCAGGAAACGGTTGCCGCCTTCCGGGTCGCCGCCGATGCAGAGCGGCACCGGACTGACGGTCATGGGCACGAAGTCGCCCTGATCCAGGGCCGCCACCTCGCGGCCTCCGACGTAGAGCTTCATGATCCGTTTCGATGCGCTGTAGACGCCGGCCACATGGGTCCAGCGGTCGCCCGGAAGCTGGGCCTTGAACGAGCACATGCCCTTGGCGTTCAGCAGCCGGAGCGAATTGCCCGGATGAGTGTCGAGCATGTAGCCCCGCTGGGTGCCGGGTATCGTCTTGTCGAGGATCCGACCCCCGCCCTGTTCCATCGCGTCCGCGCGGACCCACGCCTCGAGGGTGACCTCGTCCGTGAGGTCCAGTTCCTTTGTCGCCGGGACCGTGAGGCGCGGCGAATCGGCGGTGAGGCGGTACCCCTCATCGGCCGGCGCACCGTGAGCGATCGATGGCAACACGATGATCCCGCAGGCCAACGATACGACAAGGCGTTTCATGATGATCCTCTCTCCGGTGCGCCCGACCCTGACAGCCGGCGGGGCGCGACGGCCGCATTATGGAGTCCCGCGCGGTGGTGACAAGACCCAAGCTGCTGTCCTCTGCTCTCTCGGTCGCGTCCTGTCCAATGGGAGTCTGGATGGTGGGCGCAGTCCCATCATGCATGCCAACGGTGTCCGGTTTTGATGTTGGTATGGGGCGCGCGTGATCACCGTGCAGATACAGAACCCATCGATCGAACAGTTGATACGCACGCGACGAGCGGGGGCGCCATGTGCCCGACGCCGGGTTGTATGCGCTGGACCTGCACAGTGGACTGAACACGTTTCTGCGTTCTTTGCGGCCAGTGCCTTCGGAACACATTCTTCGATCACGACGAAGGCGGATCACCGCTGGTACGGGGGATAGCGGTCGGATTCTCCGGCGGGCGCGAGGCGGATGGCCTGCCCCTGCCGCGCGGCCAGATCGATCCGCAGCGTCGTGGCCGATGTCAGGCGATGGCGCTCGATCCGGACCTTCGTTCGCGTCGTCAGGCTGGGGTCATCGCGATAGACGTGCGCGGCGTAGTCGCGATCCGGTGTCAGAAACGTCAGCGGCACGTCGAACCCGTGCGGCGCGTCGGCGTTCATGGCGCCGACGAACCATTCATCGCCCTTCCGACGCGCGATGACCGCGTACTCGCCGATCGCGCCGTGAAGCACCTTTGTGTCGTCCCAGACGGTCGGCATGTGGTTCCAGAACTCCAATTCCGCATCCCCGCCCGTCTGCGTCTCGGCGCCCCCGGCCCCCCCGATCTTCGGAGGCGAGTCCGGCGGTCGGTCGTACCAGAAGAGAAACTGCCACGGACTGAAGAGGCACACCGGTTTGGCGAGCTGGTAGGCGTGCGAGGCGAGGCGGTCGACGCGCGGGTCGTAGTAGCAGACGGTGTTGTCGGCCGGACCCGAGAGGTAACGGGTGAAGGCGTAGGCGAGCGTGGTGCGATTGCTCGGGCTGCACTCGTCGCCGTGCACCCCCTCGACCGTCATCAGGTTCGGATAGGTCCGGCTGTATCCCGTCGCGCGGTACTCGTCGTGCACGTCCACCATGAACCGATGCGTCGCCGCCTTGCGGACGGCCTCGTGGAGCCACGACGTCCATCGCTGCGACCCGACGTTGACGAACCCGTACTTGATGCCGGCGATGCCCCATTCGCGATAGAGCGGCAGGATCTGATCGAGCTGCCGCTCGAGCGCGCGGCGGTTGACGTAGACGATCACGCCGATCCCGTTGGCCTTCGCGTACTGGATCACCTCCTGCAGATCCAACGGCCCCTTGGACCGCTTCGGATCCACGGTCACCGTCGTCGCATCGGAAGCGTTGTCGTACTCGTCCCCGTACCAGCCGGCGTCGTACTCGATGAACTGCAGGCCTCGCTTCACGGCGAAGTCCACGCAGGCCTTCCCGCCCGCCGTCGTCAACGTCACCTCGCGGATCACCTTGCCGGGCTTGATCCAGGAGGTGTCGCGGAGGGCGCAAGGGTCGTTCAGATTGAGGAAGAGGTAGTTGTTCTCCAGCAGCCGGCCGGGGCTCTCGGCCGCCATGACGACGCGCCACGGGGTGGTCAGCGGCAGCGCCGAGGTGACCGCGCCGTCGAGCCTCGCCGCCAGGGCGTCGGCCACACCCTTGAGCGGCTCGAACTTCATCCGGGCGTAGTCCACGAGCCGTGCTTCGCCGACAGCGGCGAAGCAGCCGGCATCCGCCTCGATCACCAGCGGCCGCTCGCAGCCGGGCTTGACTGCGCTCAGCGGGACTCTCTCATACGCCCCCTGTCCGGAATACGTCGCCCAGGCGGGAAAGTCGCCCGCGAACCGGAACTCGGTCGCCTCCCGCGCGATCTTCACCGTCTCCATGCCGGACTGTCTCGGCAGCGTGTAGCAGAAGGCCGCGCCCTCGTCGTAGGCCCGGAAGACGATCCGGAGCAGCCGGCCCGGCGCGGCCGTCTCTTTCAGGTCGACGGCCACTTCGTTGTAGTGATCGCGGATCTCGGCGCGCTCGCCGCATACCGGTCTCCACGTCGTGTCGGATCGGGCGGTCGTCTGCCCCACGATGGAGAGACCGGCCACCAGCGGCGCGCCCTCGATCTCGAGACCGAGGCGCGATTCGGTGACGATGGGGCGTCCCTTCCACTCGACACGGTATACGGGGCAGCCCTCCTCCCCGCCCAGATCCCTCAGATCGAAGCCGACGGACAGGTTCCCATCGGGCGACACCACCCGGACGGGCGCGGGGTGGACGGTGCCTGCCGCCACGAGGGTGACGATCCATGCGAGGATGCGGTGGAATCTCATGGCTTCACGGCACGCTCACGCCCTTGCCGCGCAGGTATTCCTTGAGCTGCGGGATGCCGATGACGCCGAAATGGAAGACCGATGCCGCGAGCAGCACGGTCGCACCGGCCAGCACGGCCTCGTGAAAATGCTCAAGCGCGCCCGCCCCGCCTGACGCCACCAGGGTGGCGCCGGTCGCCGCCCGCAGGGCCCGCAGCAGCGGGAGATCGTATCCGGTCCGCACCCCGTCGGTGGACTTGCTCGTGGGCAGGATGGTGGCCGCGCCATACCCGTCGACGCGTCTTGCCCATTCGACCGCGTCCGCGCCGGTCGCCGTCCGCCCGCCGTCGATCCAGACCTCGTATCCCGACGGCATGGCGGCATTCCGGGCTACGTCGATCGCCACCGTCACCCGATCCCGCCCGAATTCCTTCACCATCTCGCCGATGACAGCGGGATTCCGGAAGGCGGAGCTGCTGACCGAGACCCTGCGGGCCCCCGCCTCCAGGACGACCGAGGCCGAGGCTACGTCGCGGATGCCGCCGCCGATCGTCAGCGGGACCGTCGCGGCGGCCGCCACGTGCCGAACCACGTCGATCAGCGTGGGACGGTTCTCGACCGTGGCGGTGATGTCGAGCATCGCGAGCTCATTGGCGCCATCGGCGCAGTAGGCGCGGCAGCACTCGACCGGATCGCCGGCATCGCGGATGTCCACGAACTGGACGCCCTTGACCACACGGCCGTTCTGCATGTCCAGGCAGGGCATGATCAGCGCGTTCAGACTCATGGTCGCTCCCTTCGATTAGGCTGCTGGAAATCGAGCCAGTGCCTGTTACAGGGTTTCAGGGAGGCCGTCAAGGACGCCCTCGCGGGCGGTTGACTTCAGGCCCGGACGGTTTAGTGCCTTAGCGGTCCGTAGCGTGCATAAGAAGCAAGAAGATTCATGCGG
>CAZSUU010000091.1:0-7920 GCA_964610105.1 uncultured Verrucomicrobiota bacterium
GAAATTCTGGCCGTGGCCGCTGATGCGCAGCCGGAAGCCGTCATCGCTTCCTACGCAGAAGGTCCACTGACCGGCGGTGGGGATGTAGACCGCGGTGACGGCCACGACGACGAAGTCCTCCTTGTCCTGGCCGGCGTAGTCATGGCCGGGGAAGAGCACGTTGTTCTGGAAGTAGCCCGTCGATCCGTTGGCGTGAAAATCGACGGTGTCGTACGGTCCCACGATGGGGTAGGTGCGATCGGTCTTCCAGTAGCCGCTGTTGGCCACCATGGTCTCGGCTTCGTTGACGTTGTCCACGGTGGAGTTCATCTCGTAGTAGCGCACCGTGAAGGCGCCGTTCGTCGAACTGAAACCCAGCGAACCGACGCCGTTGGTCCAGGGCGCCGTGTCGCCTTCGTTCGGAACGCGGTAGAGGGCGGGGGTGCCCGCGCCGACCAGCTCGGTCTCGATCGAGGCGCGGCCGTAGGAGATGTCGCCCAGCTGCGGCGGGAAGGCCGGGGCGTATTCGTCCGCGACCGTCAGGCCGTCGGGCAGGAACAGGCCGAGGTACTCTCCGTCGTTCGAGAGGCCGAAGTTCGCATGCAGCTCGTTGTTGGTGAGGGAAACGGGGGAGTTGTCGGCGAAGATGACGAGATAGCCGTTGCTCGCGATGGTGGTGCCGTCGGGGATGCGCCACTCAGTCGGGGTAGAGTTGCTGTCGGTGAGATACCAGCCGCTGAGATCAACGGCGCTGGCGCCGGTGTTGTACAGCTCGATCCAGTCCGCCGTCGCTCCCGACGCGTTCGTCAGTCCGCCGTCGTTGTCCGCGAGGAACTCGTTGATGACGACCGCGCCGCGGACGGGACTGGCGCCGAGCGCCACGGAGAAGGCGAAGGCCAGGACGGCGTCCGCCGCGCGCCGAAGTCCGATCCTCCGCGCCGCCGAAATCGCTGGTCTAACGCTCATAAGGCATCCCTCTATTCCGCTCTACTCTACTCTGCCTCATGTTCGCCGCTTTGCCAACTCCCGGCAAGCTCCCATCTTCGAGCCGCTCTCACGTCGCCGTATCGGTGACCGTGTGCGCCAGGGCGGCGAGCCGCACCCCAAGAGCCCTGGTCGCTCATTGCGCCGACGGCGTTTCTTCCGTTCCTCCGTGCACCCGCGCCTCCGGGCCCGCTCCGCGGCGAGCGCCGAAGGGCTTGACGCGGTCGGTGGCCGGACCCATAGTCGCTTCCGGCAGCCGTGAGACGGCGATCGCGACCGGGACGGGCGATCCGCCCGGGCGATGGAAGAGGGGATGGCGGCCCCGGTTTCCGCGGTGGACTTCCAGGAGGGATCACAGGATGACAACATGGAAACGGTCCGTTATGCGCACATCGGCCATGACCCTGGGTGTTCTTGCGGGCGGCTCGGCGGCCCGGGCCGCCGAGCCTCTGGCGGTTTCGGCGGTCGAGCGTCCGGACCCCTCGGGGGGCATCGCCCACTACGCCGCCAACTGCGCGCCGCTGCAGGCCAGTTTCTTCGCGGAGCTGCCCTTCGGCGCCGTCCAGCCGGCCGGCTGGCTCCGCCGGCAGCTTGAACTGCAGGCCGAGGGTTTTCACGGACGCCTGACGGAGATCAGCCGCTTCCTCCGGAAGCCGAACAACGCATGGCTGTCGAAGGAGGGGACCGGCGATCACGGCTGGGAGGAGCCGCCGTACTGGCTCAAGGGCTTCATCGGGTGCGCGTACCTGCTCGAGGATCGTCGCATGATCGACGAGGCGCACGTCTGGATCGAGGCCGCCCTCGCCAGCCAGAAGCCCGACGGGTGGTTCGGTCCCGACAAGGGCCGCACCGGCCAGGCGACCGACCTCAAGGGCCGCGAGGACCTCTGGCCGAACATGATCATGCTCTTCTGCCTCCAGACCTATCACGATCGCACGGGCGACCCGCGCGTGCTGGACCTGATGACCGGCTACTTCAGGTACCTGGCCGAGCTCCCGGAATCGAAGTTCCTCGTCGGCTACTGGCCGTCCATGCGCGGGGGCGACCAGCTCTATTCCATCCTGTGGCTGTACAACCGCACCGGCGGCGACTGGCTTCTGGATCTCGCCCGCAAGACTCACCGCCGCACCGCCCGCTGGGACACCGACGTCATCAACTGGCACAACGTGAACATCCCGCAGGGGGTTCGCGAACCCGCCACGTTCTGGCAGCTCTCGAAGGAGGAGGCGCATCTGGCCGCCACGGAGCGCGTCTGGACCAAGGTCCGCGCGATGTACGGCCGGGTCCCCGGCGGGATGTTCGGCGCCGACGAGAACGCCCGCCCGGGCTACGACGGCCCGCGCCAGGCGGTGGAGACCTGCGGCATGGCCGAGGAGATGCTGAGCGACGAGATCCTCGTCGCGATCACGGGCCATCCCGTCTGGGCCGACCGCTGCGAGGCGGTGGCGTTCAACAGCTACCCGGCGTCGATGACCGCCGACCTCAAGGCGCTCCGCTACCTGACCGCGCCGAACCAGCCGCAGAGCGACCATGTGAGCAAGGCGCCGGGCATTCAGAACGGCGGCGACATGTACCACATGAATCCCCACAGCCACCGCTGCTGCCAGCACAACTGCGGCCACGCGTGGCCGTACTTCACCGCCCACCTCTGGTATGCCGCGCCCGGCAACGGCCTGGCGGCCATCCACTACGCCCCGTGCCAGGTGCGCGCGAAGGTCGGCGCCGACGGCGTCGAGGCGACCCTCGCGGTGACCACCCGGTATCCGTTCGAGGAGCGGATCGATTTCGCCCTCTCGCTCAAGGCCCCCGCCCGATTTCCCCTGTTCCTGCGCATCCCGGCCTGGTGCGAGGAGGCGCGGATCGCGGTGAACGGCGAGGAGGTAAGGACCGCCCTGCCCGCGGGCCGGCTGGCCCGGGTCGAGCGCGCGTGGAAGGACGGCGACCGCCTGACGCTCTCCCTGCCGATGAAGGTCCGCGTGAAGGTCTGGTCCGAGAACCGCGGCTTCGCCTCCGTCGACCGCGGTCCGCTGACCTACTCGCTGCAGATCCGCGAAGAGTACCGGCGCCACGGCGGCACCGACGCCTGGCCGGCGTGGGACATCTTTCCGGCCTCGCCCTGGAACTACGGGCTCGTGCTGGGGAAGGGGGATCCGGCCACGCAGATCCGTTTCAGCGCGGGAACGTGGCCGGAGGACGATCAGCCGTTCAGGAACGAGGCGGCCCCCGTGCGGCTCACGGCGCGCGGGAAACGGATTCCGAACTGGACGCTCGACTCGAAGGGCCTGGTGCACGAGGTGATCCAGGGCCCCGTCCGCTCGGCCGAGGCGGAGGAGGAGATCACGCTGATCCCGATGGGCGCCGCCCGCCTGCGCATCGCGGCGTTTCCCGTGATCGGCGACGGTCCGGAGGCGAAGGAATGGCCCGAGGCCCCGAAGCCCGCCTTTCGCGTCACCGCGTCGCACTGCTTCGAAGCCGACACGACCGATGCCGTCACCGACGGTGTGCTCCCCAAGGCCTCCGACGATCAGGGCATCCCCCGCTTCACCTGGTGGGATCACAAGGGCACGGCGGAGTGGGTGGAGGTCGATCTCGGCAAGGCGCGCAAGGTCTCGGCGGTCGAGGTCTACTGGTTCGACGACACCGGAAAGGGGCAGTGTCGCGTGCCGGCCTCATGGGAGCTGGTGTACCGGGACGGCGGCGACTGGAAGCCGGTGAAAGCGGACGGGGCCTACGGGACGGAGAAAGACCGGCCCAACCGGATCGTGTTCACGCCCGTCGAGACGTCCGCGCTGCGGCTGAACGCGCGGCTGCAGGCGGGATTCTCGGGCGGGATTCTCGAACTGCGGGTGGAGTAGCGGCGATCAGATCCGCCGCATGCGGGCGATGATCCACGCCAGGGCGCCGGCGGCGCCGATGAAGAGGGCGGAGGTGGCGGGTTCAGGCACCACGGCAACCCCGACGTGGTCCAACATCGCATCGAACCCGCCGCCGGAAACCTGGGCGTCTGAGGTATCCCTGAATCGCAGCGTCGCCGTCGTGCCAGGAGCGCTGAAATCGAACGCGTAGGGATCGTAGACGGCGGGGGAGTCGGTGGAATTGGGGTCGCCCGGCCCGGGCGTACTGTCGGTCACCGTCGTATCGAGAAGAACCGTCCCCGCGAAGTCCGCGCCGTCGTAGACATCGACATCCAGGCGCGCCACCTGGTTCGGCTGGTTGATCGAGTACTTGCCAAAATCGAAACTCAACCGGTAGGTCAGGCCGGCGACCGTCGCGAAGCTCTGCCAGATCTCGCCATCCGACGGCAGGTTTCCCCAGCTGAACGCCAGTGCGAAGGCGCCGTCCGTCTCTCCCTGATTCCCGATGACCGCGAGATTCCCGCTGGGATTCCAGTTGTTCGCCGAGTCTTCGAAGCTTCCGTTCAGAAGGCCATCGGCCAGGGCCGGCGATGAAAACAGGGCCAGTGCGATGATGGTGCAGAGCCGCGCCGCTTTCCTGCTCGTGGATACCTCTTTCATGGCCGGCCTTCTAAGCCGGAAGGACCGCGAGCGCAAGCAAATCCTCATGCGGTGCCTCGGCGATGCAGACGCATCCGGCTTCGAACCGCGCACCCGAGCGAAGCGGCCGGCTTGCGCTCAGGGCGTCCGCGCGAGCGGCATGCGGTTCGCCGTCTCGGGCCGGTGCCAGAGCGAGCGCCAGTAGTCCTGCTCGACCGCGTAGCAGTCGATCGGCGCGTCCGCCGGAAGGGGGGCGGGGAGCACGCCATAGCGCTGCATCTCGCGAATCCATTCCCTGCGCGGCCGGAATCCGGGCATGTCGAACCGGCCGATGTCCTCCAGCCGGCGGCGGCCGGCCTCGCACATCGCGAGGATCTTCCCGTAGTCGGGATCGTTCCGGTTCGCGAACACGGCAGCGCGGGTCGCGTTCGATGCCGATCCCGGCGGATGACAGAGGCCGAGGCCCCCGGCGTCGCGGGCGAGCGGCGCGAGCAGGACCATCGATCGGTCGGGGCGCGTCAGGTTGAAGACGGCATGCCGGCTGCGGAGCAGGCGCGGGTCGTCCAGGTCCGGTCGCCAGAAGCTCAGGCCGTTCTCGTCGCTCAGCGAGCGGGCCACCTGCATCGGCCCCTCGCCGTGGCACGCCGCGCAACGCCGTTCGAAGGCCTCGACCGCCGCCTTCGTCTCCGGCCACTCGGCGTCGTTGTGCAGCACCTGCTGGTTCTCCTGGTAGCCGCCGATCATGCCGGTGCCGAGCGACGCGTAGGTGCCCGGATAGGGGGCGCCGGAGTCGAGCCAGAGGGCCACCGTGCGCCGTTCCCGGTCGGTCGCCTGCACGTCGTGGTGCGCCGGGGTGAGCTTCTTCATCAGGGGGGCGGCGCCGCTCCCGAGCCCATACGGCGCGTAGTTGCTGCGGGGCTGGTTGCGGTTGTCGCCGAGCTGCCGCCGCACGCTGAGCGTGTAGTAGCTGTGCGAGAACATGGGCCCGCGGTCGCCGGCGAGGATCACGCCGCCCTGGCGCGGATCGGTGTCGTGGCACCGCCGGCAGTGCCGGTCGAGGATCGGCTGGATGTCGCGCGGGAAGTCGAGGACGTCCGGCGCGCCGGCGACGGGCTCGATGCGGCGGGGCGCCCCGCGCGCCGCCCGCGGCGGCGTGCGGGTGGCGGCGACCTGCGTGCGCGGTTCGTGGCAGCCGACGCAGCCGGTCGTCTCGCCCGGCATGACCATGGCGAAGCTCTGCATGTGTTTCACGGCCAGCCCCCGGGCGTCGAGCGCGACGAAGAACACGCTGCGGAGCGCGGGGACCTCGAAGAACGCCGATCCGTCCGGCTCGACCGGCACGGTCCCCAGCGCGCGCGCGAGGGTGAAGGTGCCGACGTAGCTCAGCGGATCCATGCCCCCGGTGAAGTTCACCGGCTTGGGCAGGGTTTCGAGGACCAGCAGGTGTTGGATCTCGCCGGGCTTCACGCCGGCCATGTTCCGGCCCTGGTAGACATTGGCGAGCATCATGCGGCCGGTCGGTTCCTCCAGCCGCGTGCGGGCGGCGATCCGCGCCTCGCGCGGCCGGGGCGCGAGCGGCCGGGGCTCGTGGCACCAGTAGCCGTCCTTCGCGTCCGGGTCGGACAGGCGGTGGATGACCCGCGCGCGTCCGCGGCTGTCGACCAGGACGACCTCCGCGCCGCGCGCCGCCAGGAAGCAGTCCTCCGAGAACGCCCACGGATCGCGGTAGTCGTCGTCGGCCGTGATCGCCCGCGCGTGCGTCTGCGCGTCGGGGCCGCCGCGCGGATCGATCAGTCCGATCCGCCCCTCGTGTTCCGTGCGCCCGTGGCCGGGGGAGAACGAGGCCACGATCGTATCCGAGCCCGGCACGGGCTTGGCATCGATGTAGACCGTGCCCGGATGCAGGTTGCCGAAGAACACCGTCTGCGCCGTGCCGTCGGGGTTGGCCGTCCAGAGGTGGTGGTAATCCACCTGGCTGCGGTTGACGTATTCCCATCGCGTGTACAGGAGCCGCCCGTCCGGCAGGGGCCACGGCGTGTTGTCGTGCTCGTTGTTGCTCGAGAGCGGGCGGATGTTGGAGCCGTCCGCGGCGCACCGGTACAGAATCGCGACCTGGGAGAGCCAGCAGTTCACCCACCGCTTCCCCCGGCTCGAGACGAAGACGATCCCGCCGTCGGAGACATAGGTGGGCTCGATGTCGTCCCACGGACCGGTGGTGAGCTCGCGCAGCCCCGAGCCGTCCGCATTCACCTCGCAGAGGTGGTAGTGCTCCGTCCCGCCCCGGCGGTAGGAGAAGAGGATGCGCCGGCCGTCGTAATCCACCTGGGGATCGCGGACGCCGCCGAGCGGATCGTCGAGGATCGTTGTGACCTCGCCCGACCGCGGATCCAGCCGGCAGAGGCGGCCCCCGTCCCGGTAGAGCTTGCGGCTGTCGCCGTCGGGCGAGCCGCTGTGGTCAAAGGAGAGGTAGGAGAAGTTGGCGTACCAATGCTCCGGGATCGCCTTCCGCACGGCGAAGACGATCTGCGTCACGCCCCGCGATGCGAGCGGCTCCAGCGCGGCGGCGCGCGCGGTCTGCTCGGCCTGTCGGCGCGCCTCGGCGAAACGGGCGGCGGCGCCCCCGCCCGCGAACTCGATCTCCCAGATGGAATAGAGGTTGAAGGGGGCGGGCTTCAGACAGAGGATGCGCAGATGCCGCGTCGCGCCGGCGAACCCCGAGAAGGACTCCCGGCCGCCTTGCCCGTCGGTCTTCCGGGCCATGGAACGCCACGTCCGTCCGTCTTCCGAGCCCTGGATCTCGTATTCCACCGCGTAGGCGGCCTCCCACGCGATCGTCAGTCCCGACACGGCCGCGGGGGCGCCGAAATCGATGTGCAGCCACTGCGGCCCCTCGGCGCCGCGACTGGCCCAGCGCGTGCCGGGGTTCCCGTCGACGGCCCGTTCCGCGTCGTACGGACCGGCGTGTGCGGAGGATGCGGTGACCGAGGGGGCCGGCGGCGGCGGAGAGCCATCGGCCGCACCGGGGGCGGCGGAGGCACGGAGCCACGCCGCCGCGATACACCCCAGAAGGCTCACCCGTCCGGTGATCATGCGAGGGGCATTCTTGCGACAGCGCGGGAATGACGCAAGCCCCGACTGGACCCGCCTCCGAATGACCCTCCCCCCGCGGCCCGCTCTCGCAGCGCTCCGGCACGGCGCGACCATCGGCGACGTGGTCGCGGGCGGCTCGCTGCCCTGGGGGGAAAACGGCTGGCGGGGACGACGGGACTCGAACCCGCAACACCCAGATCGACAATCTTGACCACTATTCAGAAGTATGCTGGAAAGAGGCGAATCATGATTCGGGGTGGACATAATGTGGACATCTACGCGTTCCAAGGTCGCCCGGAGCTTCCACAGAGTGTCCAGTCACAGACGCATGAACATCTTGCGACCGAATGTGATTGGCATCGCTGAATTGGCA
>CAZSUU010000092.1:0-6243 GCA_964610105.1 uncultured Verrucomicrobiota bacterium
TCCCAATCACAACCTCTTTCTTCGCTTCTGCAGAAATCCGTCATGCACCCAGGCGCGATTCCGCCGCTTGCATCCGGTCGTCCGCATCCGGCATTCTATGTCCATGAGACTTTTCGTCTGCGGGCGCGACCGCTCGGTCGAACTCGGCGCGCACGTCACGGCAGAGGCCGGCCGCCTGCCGCCGGCTGCGCGCGCGTACGGCGAGAGCGATTCGGCCCTCCGCCTGCGCGACTGCCGCGATCCGGGTGAGTTCCTGGACACGTATCTCCGGCTGCTGCGGCTGCGCACGGCGGTGCGGACGGACGCCTTTCGCGTGCCGCGCCGCCCCGGCGTGCTGGGCCGCCTGTTCGGAGCCGGCCGCCTCATCGCCTGGCGGCTGCTGCGCTATCAGCACGACCGGATGTTCTTTCAGCAGAACACCGTCAACACCCTTCTCGTCGAGGCGGTGCGGGAGCTCGCCGAAGAGAACCGGCGGCTGGCGGCGGAACTCGGGGAGCTTCGCCGCGGCGCCGGGGAGGGCAGACCGTGAGCCGCCCCGTCGTCGACCAACTGGTGGACGGGTACGCGGAGGGCGACGCGATCTCCATCGAAGCCCGAAGTCTCCAGCACCGGCTGCGCGCCCTCGGGGCCAGCGCGGAGATCTTCGCCGTGGCGGAGCGCATCGCGCCGTCGGTTCGCGACGAGGTGCGGGCGCTGGAGACGCTCGCCACGCGGGCCTCGGACGCGTTGATCCTGCATTACTCCATCGCCTCGCCCGCCGTGGAGGCATGGCGGCGCAAGCGCGGCCGCAAGATCTTCTTCTACCACAACGTGACCCCCGCTTCCTTCTTCGCTCCCTACGATGCGGCGGTGTGCCGGCAGCTCGAAGAGGCCCGGACCGCCGCGCGGGCCACGGCCCGCGCGGCGGACTCGGTCTGGGCGGTGTCCCGGTTCAATGCCTCCGAGCTCGAGGCCGGCGGCGTGGGGCCGGTGCACGTGTTCCCTCTTGCCTCCGCCTCGGATGGCACCGTGCTGCCGCCGCCCGACCCGCTTGAGGTACAGCGCTGGGAAGGGCCGCTGGCCAACCTGCTGTTCGTCGGCCGCCTCGCCCCCAACAAGTGTGTGGAGGATCTGATCCGAGCCTTCGCCTGGTACCACCGCTGTCTCGATCCGTTCAGCCGCCTGGTGCTGGTGGGCTCGCCGGACACGGCGCCGCGCTATGTCGCCATGCTGCGCATGCTCACGGCCGAGCTGGAGTGCCCGAACGTGCTCTTCGTTCATTACCTGTCGCCCGGCGGCCTGGCCGCCGCCTATGCGCGGGCGGACGTGTTCGTCACCGCCAGCCGCCACGAGGGATTCTGCCTTCCCCTCGTGGAGGCCATGCGGGCCGGGGTGCCGGTCGTGGCGCGCCACGCCGGCGGCATGCCCGAGGCGCTCGGCGACGCCGGCGTCCTGTTCGACGAGGCCAGCCCCGCGGAACTCGCGGTTCTGCTGCGGCGGGTGATGAAGGACAGGGCCCTGCGCGAGGAGATTCTCGCTTCGCAGCAGCGCCGGCTGGCCGAGCTCGATCGCCGCGACATTGACGGCGAGCTGCGGACCCTCCTCGCCGGAACACCGAACTGGACCGCATGACGAACGCGCCGCCAGCCTCCTGGGTGATCGACACGGCCGGCGGCGCGCTGCTCACCCTGAAGATCGTGCCGCGCGCGAGCCGCGACGAGGTGGCGGGGCGGCACGGCGAGGCCCTGCGGATCCGCCTGCGGGCGCCGCCGGTGGACCAGCAGGCCAACCGGGCCCTCGCGGATTTCCTCGGGCGCGCTCTCGACGTTCCACGGTCCCGGATCGAGATCCTCTCGGGAGGAGCCTCGCGCCACAAGCGCGTTGTCGTGCGCGGCGTGACGGCTGCCGCCGTGCGACGGCTCGCCGGGGAATCCCCTTCCTGACCCCGAGGCGGCGATCCGCGGCCGGAGGGGTCCTGGCCGCTCATCTCCCCTCTTCGTTCCTTCGCGCAACGGCGCCTCCTTCAGGGATGACTCCCCCCGCCCTTCGTCGCGGAGAAACCTCGCGGAAGATCCCGTGCGCGCCGGCGCGTCGTCGTCTTTCAGCGGAATGGCGTGCCTTCACGGCAGACGAATACCGCCGGGAAACGCCGCATCGGGAAACAACCTGTCCGTCGTGTCACGGGGCAGGAGTGCCCCGGGGCTTCTTCGACTTCGCATCCTCGCCCCTGCCGCCGGACGTTAGAGGATCGATCCTGAGCATCCGGTTGTCCGGCGCCTCGGGCAGCGTGGCCAGATAGGGCTGTGTGCGATATTTGGTCACCAACAACAGGCGTTGAAGGATGCGCGCAAGCTCCTGGGCCGCCTCGGAGCTCGCCCGCACGATGTCGCGCACGTTCGCGGGCAGCTCGCCCGCCACGCTCTGCAACAGGCTCAGGTTGCCCACCAGCACGGTGGCGGGCTGGGCGAGGTGATGGGAGGCGGCGTTGAGGCTGGCCAGCATGGCGTTCTGCCGCTCGGTCTCCCGCAGGGCCTCCTCGGCACGGTGGGCGTCGGTCATGTCGAGCACCGAAAGCACCGCGCCCGCCGGATCGCCTTCGGAGTCGCGGTTCATCGCCGCCGTGACCTGCACCTGGAACTCGTCGCCGTTCGCCCGCCGGGCCCCCAGCAGCCCGGTCCACTCCTGCTCGAGGTCGAGCACCCGGCGCAGCATCGAGCGCGCAGCGCCCTCATCCGAGAAGAGTTTCAGCGCGTGCTGGCCCACCAGGGCGTCCTTCTCGTGCGCGCCCCACAGCCGGTGCAGCGCGGGATTGGCATACGTCAGGACGCCCTCGAGATCCAGCATCGCGATGCCGACCGCCGCATTCTTGATCGCGTCGAACGCCGTGCGCATCAGGTCTTCCGCGCGCTTGCGGACGGTGATGTCGCGCAGGAAGAAACAGAGCCGTTTCTCGCCGATCCGGAGCATGTTCACCGCCACCTCGGCGGGGAAGGTCGTGCCGTCCTTGCGCAGGCAGTATCCCTGGATCAGGGCGAAATCGCCCTGCTCGAGCCGTTCCACAAACGACTCGATCAGCGCCTGGTCCGCACCGTGCAGGATGTCGGAGGTGTGCAGACCGCAGATCTCGTCGGGCGTGTAGCGGAGGAACTCCACGGCGCGGGGATTCGCCTCGCGGATCCGCCCGCGGAGATTCGTAATGAGGGCGGCGTCGTAGAGATGCTGCAGGAGCTCCTGCACCGGCGTGGTGGGCGCAATGAACGCCCCCGAGGGGGGCTCGGTAGGCCGCGCCGCGGCTTCGTGGATCGGCGCCGGTGGCGGCTGACCCTGGGGGATCAGGTCAATCCGGACCGTTCTCGACAGGTTCTTTTTCGGTTTTGCCATGACCCGCATCAACCGTTCGCCCGCTGCGGGAAGTTAGCGTCGCTCCCGCGACTTGTAAAGAGGGGAATAGTCTTGCCACGGGGGGAAATCGTTCTCTAAGGTATCGCCTGCGAAGCCGAACCACCCTGTTTCGGGCTCCACGCGGAGAGGTGGCCGAGTGGCTGAAGGCGACGGTTTGCTAAACCGTTATACTGGTTTAAGCCGGTATCGGGGGTTCGAATCCCCCCCTCTCCGCCATTTCGCATTCTCTGACTCCGCGTGACTCCCCGTGCCAGACCGCGACTCCGAGCCCTGTTTATGCGGGTTTGCTGCATCCTCCCTCCCGTCGCTGCCTGTGACAGCCCATGACTCGCAAAGCCCCGTTTTGACTACGGGAGGTGAGGCTGGCAGTGAGTCATCCGGTGAGGCTGGCGGTGAGGCACGCTTTCCGCTCACCCGCCACGGCCAGCAGCTTGCGGGATTCCTCCGGGGTGAGCGCACGACGAACGCAGCGTTCCTGGCCCGCGGTCTGCAGCCTGGACACCAAGCGGAAAGGGTTCTCGGGCAAACGCCCGTTCTTCACCATCCAGTTGCAGAACACGTTCAGCGAGTTCAGGTACTCATTGATCGTCTTCGCGCCCAGCTTCGACGTCCGGGCGGCCCGCCACTGCTGGAATCCGTTAGCCTTGAGGTCCTTCGTGTTCGACCACCCGAGGTCACGGAACAGGATCTTCAAAGGGGTGGGGAATCTTCAGGGCCGCAACCCTGGGGAGTTTTCGAGGGCCACAAAAGTGGGGACTTTTCAAAGGCCACTTCTGGGGAGTTTCTCAAGGCCATTGACAGACCGCGCTCTTGGACGCGACGGGCGAACCCGCTTGAAAGGAACGTGATATCCGGACCGTTCGGGAGCGCACGGCCTGCCGGCGGGAACGCTGGGTGTCGTCGGCGATGTGAGTGCAATTCAAATCAAGGGGCCTGCGGTGCGGATCCGTCCCGCCGCAGGCCCTGCGACCAGTGGGGTGCCCCAACGGCGTCCCTTCCCCCTCATGGCAGGGTCCTGGAGAGGCGGAAGCCGTAGCTGTAGGCCCGGCGCGACGGGCAATTGTAGTTCCGATACGCGGAACGGCAGCGCCTGGCGCGGTTGCTGTACCAGCTCCCGCCCCGTAGCACCCGGTACGACCCCGACGCCGCACCTCCAGGGTCCGTCACCGTACCAGGATACGTTCCATACCAGTCCGAACACCACTCCCACACGTTGCCGTGCATATCGTACAAGCCCCACTGATTCGGCAGATACGACCCGACCTTCGCCGTCGCTACCGAAGTGTCGCCGCTCTGGGTGTAGCCCGCTCCGCCGTTGTACCAGTACCGCCCTACCTCAGCCATGCTCGGACACTCGTCTATGTCTGTCAGATTCTTGCACGAGTTCAGCGCCGTCCCCGTCCCCGCCCGGCAGGCGTACTCCCACTGCGACTCCGTCGGCAGGTCCAAGGTCGTCAGCCCCGTCTTCGCACGCAGCTTGCCCATGAAAGAGTTCGGGTGAACCTGACTGGACTCCGGCCAATGCGGACTGATCGGGCCGTTCGTCGGATCCTCCCGGATGTCGTAGTAACTCACCCACTCAACGGGCCGAGAGTCGCGATAAGTCGCGTTGTTGAAGTGGCTCGGCCAAGCGCCCATCACCCGCTCCCACTGTCTCTGCGTCACCTCGAAGACCCCGATATAGAAGTCCTTGGTCAGTGTCACCTGATGCTGCGTCTCATCGGATTCGCGCCCGAGTTCGTTGGTGGGCGAGCCCATGGTGAATGTCCCCGCCGGGATGCGGCGCAGGAGGATACTATCCCCCTTATAGACGCCGCTCGTCGTGCCGTATGGAACAAGAACAGAGGAACCGTAGTATGTCACCGGGTAGTTTGTAGCGGTCGGTCCTGCTGAGACGTCGATGATCATGTACGGGCCATCCACGAAACTCGCCGAGTTCGATGTCGAGACGACACGATGGAAGGCAACATCCGCCGGCGGCGTCACCGGGTTAGTCACGGACTCCCCGCCCCCGACGCCAACGGTCATGCGAACGGTTGCCCACGCGGCCGAAGATAGCGACGTCGCGCACTCGACCCAATAGGCGTGCTCCGCCGTACCCGCATCGGGCGTCCTAAACACGAGCCTCCCGTCGGGGGCGAGCGACTGGATGGTGAGATCCCCGGCCCATCCCGATTCTGTGCCCGCCAGCAGCAGCAGTGCGGTCGCCGACATCAATCGCCCCAGACGAATCCGCTTCATGCTGTCTTCCCCAGATTCATGCGCCAACTCTTCCAATAGCTTGGGCCGCATAGCCATGCCATGCAGCACGACATCGTTCACCGGAGGCGCAGAATCCTCCGGAGTGCCAAGGCGGACTGTACTCATGGCCACCCCTCACTGTCGAGCAATGCGGGGGCGAGAAGGTATTCCGCCCGTTTCACGTTGGGGCAAGCATATGTCGGCCTTGAACCTGGGATTCCCTGTTGAGCCTCAGCGCCCGTGGGTTGCCCCAATCGTGACAGATTCGCCGGGCTCAGCACGAACACCCTCTTCGAAAGGACAACGACCATGAGAACGACAAGCCTCAAGCCGCGGATCCGCGCCGTGCCTCAGTCCGACGACTGCGGGTGCGGTTACTTCGCCCTGAGTGCCGTCTACAGGTACTACGGGCTCAGCCCTCGGGACCTGAGCCTTCGCGCCCTGCTGGGCACCGACCACGTCGCGCCCTGCGGTTTCCCGATCTGCGGCGATTGGTCAACGAGCCGCGCAATAGCGACCACAGGGTCGCCCAGTGGTGGGAGTTCACGAGTCTTCATGATTCTTGTCTATTTCGGTCAAGCTGTCCACCCGTTTCGGTCCAAGCTGTCCAGCGGATTCGGT
>CAZSUU010000093.1:0-3533 GCA_964610105.1 uncultured Verrucomicrobiota bacterium
CTCGCGGCAAACCCTTCGCTCAGCCGCCTGATGCAGAAATCCGTCTCACACCCATTGGGTGCACAACATTCGATTGACGCTCTCGCGTTCCGTGATAGCGTGGCACTGTGCGGTGATAGCCGCGGAACAGGACTTGAGTGTGATCGAAGCATGAACGCCATCTTGAACACGCGTCCGGAGCCCATGAACCCGCTTCCCCAGCAGGTGAAGCCGGGCTAGGCCCCGGCGTCTTGGGTCATCCGAACGAGGTCGGACGCACGCGCCACGGAGGCCGGCGCGTGAGGCGAGACCGCGAGGGCGTGGAAGCGCCGGCTCCCTCTACCGATGCCGCGGCAGGCGGGGTGCGCCCTGGACCGGCCGGGGCCTGCCCACCGCAACGGCGCACGAGGGGCGCCCGGGACGGTGTTCGATGGATGGGTTGTTGTCGGTCGATCTGGCGTTCGATTTCACGGGGGTCGAATCCCCGGCTTCGTTCGAGGCGCGCCTGCTGAACCTGCGCGCACGGGGTCTCACCTCCACCGCACTGCCGGGGCGACTCATCGAGAAACTCCCCGATCTTCTCGCCGTTCCGTCGCCGACCTACGACTACGCCGAGGTCGCGTTCTTCCTCGCGGCCGATGCGGCGGAGAACATCCTCCGCGCACGCGTCGACTGGCCGCACAAGATCATCCAGACGGTCCTCAAGCACCGCATCCAGTTCATCGGTGTCGCCCGGGAGCACTACCTCTACGCGATCCGCGAGCACATGTACGCGGAGCGGCTCGACTCGCTGCCGAACTGCACCGGCATCTCGCCCGCAGGATACGGTGTGCTCAGCGATCCGCCGCCGCTCGTCGAGGGAAACCTCGCCACCATCCGCCGCGTGTTGCGCCGAGCCGGGATCTGCTTCCAGCGGACGCTCGCGCTGATCCGCCCGGACGACACGCCGGACCGGCGCGTCTCGCAGCACGAACTCCGATACTGGATCGCCGGGGCCGACCTGCCGGCGGTGCAGCGCATCCCGGTGGAAATCTGTTCGCGCAACGGGCGGCTGGACATCGGCCCGGCCGGCGAGGACAAGGTCCGCCTGGTGAGGATGGCGTGGGACATGCCGGTCTACAGCGTGCCGAAGTCGGCGATCCTCAAGCCGGACGACCAGTCCGGCGCGGAGGCGATCGGTCCGGCCTGGCCCGTGGGGCAGGAGGGACAGCGGTTCGCGATCGCGAAGGACTACCGCGCATTCTACGACAAGCGCGACGGGTGCGAGTACGCCATCGAAACGGAGAACGCCCGTTTCGCGGTCCGCGTGCTCCTTGCCTTCGCGCGGGGCGAGAAGAACGCGAAGTCGAAGACGGAAATCGAGGACCATCTGAAGGCGGTGCGCGAGGCCGAACACCGCCGGGCGGCGGCGACGATGACGCTGTTGCATTATTTCCAGACCCGCGACCTCGGGCGACGGGTGACGCTGCCGGCCTACGAAATGCTCATCCGCAACGTCGCGCGGCATGGGCGGTATTGGATCGACATATAGTGGCATTTGGCGATGCCACCTTAAGCCACCGAATGCCATCTTAAGCCACGAAGCCCGAAAACCCCTGTATTTCCGCTGGTTTTCGCCATGCCACCTTAATCCACACTAAGACACCTCGGCTCCGGTTTCCCGATCCTCTGAAATGGCCCACGTCGACACGGCGTGGGCCTTTGTGTTTCGGCCCGCGTCGTGCGGCGAGCGGAGACGAGCACGATGAACGGAACTGAACGACATATTGCCGCGGACTTCCTTGCCGCCGCCCTCGCGGCCTCGCCCGACCGGATCGCGGGCGCGATGCGCGTCCTGACGGGCGAAGTCCTGCCGACGACGGGGGACGACCGTCCCCTCCTCCTGACCCTCAGCGAAGCCGCCCGGCGGCTGAACCTCAGCCGGAACACCGTGCGGCGAATCGTGAAGGAGGGGCGCCTCACGCGGGTGGAGATCTACACCGGCAGCTTCCGGCTGCGGCGCCTGGACGTGGAAGCCCTCGCCGCGGGACGGTCCCGGTGAGCCTCCCGCACCACAGCAACCCCGATTTCCGGCCTCCGGGTGGAGCGCCGGGAGAAGAGAAGGCCAAGCACAACACCAACCAGAAAGGGCAATGACCATGGCCATCCTGAAAGAGCCGACCGTCAACCGCGTGTTCGATACGGGGGAAGAGACCCCGCCGCGCGGGACCTACGTGGCGACGTGCATCGACATCAAAGACATGTTCGGTGTCGAGCGACCGAAGTACGAGAACCCATCCGAGATGGAGAAGGTCGACCTGACCGCGTTTCTGTTCGGATTCCGGGATCGCGAGGGGCGGCCGTACAAGATCGCGTCGAAGACGATGCGAATCTCCGCGAAGGAGAACTCGAACCTGTTCGCATTCCTGAAGTCGTGGCTGGGGCGGGCGCCGCAGTACGGCTGGGACTACTGCGAGCTCAAGGGGCAGAAGGCCCTGATCACGGTGGACCACACGCCGAGCCGGAAGTACGCCGGCGTCATCTACGCGGACATCGTGACGATCTCGCCCGTGCCCGAGGGATTCGGCGCCCCGGCCGCTCCGCCTGTCCAATCTCCGGACAGCCGGCCTTCGGTGGCTTCCAGCCCCCGGACGCCGCCCGCTTCGGTCGCGCCGCCCCGTGCTGTGGTGCCCCCCGCGGTCGAGGACACCGACGAGCCGTTGCCGTTCTGATCCCCCGACGCCGCGGGGCCGGCGTCCGACCCGCCGGTCCTGCGGCTGAAAGGAATCCATGGCCATCCTCACCAAAGGCAAGCAGATCGTGGCCTCGCACTGGTACACGCGCGACGGCCAGCCCGCGCACGCGCAGCCGAAGGCCGGCGGCGCGGGCGAGCGCCCGACCACCATCGCCGACGCCCGCCGCCTCGGCCTGGTGCCGTCGGTCACCACGATCCTCGGCATCATCGGGAAGCCCCAGCTCGAGAAGTGGAAGGTCTCCCAGGGCATCCTCGCCGCCGGCAAGAACCCGCGGCAAGAGGCGGAGTCGGAGGAGTACTGGGTCCAGCGCGTCTACGACGCCGCGTTCCAGCAGGTCGAGGACGCCGCCGAGAAGGGCAGCGCCATCCACGCCGCGCTCGACGCGGTCATGGACGGGCAGCCGGTCGCCGACGAGTACCGGCCGCACGTCCAGCCGGTCCTCGCCTGGCTCTCCGAGACCGGCATCGAGATCGCCGAGCGCGAGACGCTCGTCACGAACCTGCACGAGGGCTACGCCGGCCGGGCGGACGTGTTCTTCCGGTATGGCCGGCGCGGGATCGGGATCCTCGACTACAAGACCCGCAAGACGAGGGTCGGCGAGCGGGTGACGCCGTACGACGGGCAGGGGATGCAGCTTGCCGCCTACGCCGCGGCGTTCTACGGCGTCGAGGCCCTGCCGCGCGTCCTCGCCGCCAACGTCTACATCTCCACCACCGAGCCCGGGCGGATGGAGGTCTGTAAGCACGAGGATCTGCCCGGTCTCTACGAAGCCTTCCGCCATGCCTGCGCCCTGTGGCGGCACCTGAAGCAGTACGACCC